>NZ_JBICTY010000006.1:661129-661946 GCF_043197895.1 Cryptosporangium sp. NPDC048952
CGCCGCACCACCCGTGCCGCCGCACGAGGCCGCACCGCCGGTGCCCCTCGCACCACCCGCGCCGCCGCACGAGGGCCGCACCGCCGGTGTCCCTCGCACCGCCGGTGCCCCTCGCACCGCCGGTGCCCCTCGCACCGCCGGTGCCGCCGGTGCCGCCGGTGCCAGTGCCGCCGCACCGCCAGTGCCGCCGCACCGCCGGTGCCGCCGCCCCGCCCGTGCCGCCGCACGGGGGCCGTGCCGCCGGTGCGGCCGATGGACCGGTGCGGCCGGTGCCTCCCGGCCGCATGTGCCGCCGAACGGCCACCCTCGCGCGGGCGGTGCCCGCGGGGGCGGTGCGAGCGGGGCGTATGACGACGGCCGCCCCGCAGCGTGTGCTGCGGGGCGGCCGGGAAGTTTGGACGGGCCCTGTTCTCTCCGCCGCGTTGCGACGTTGTGAAAGGCGGGGCCCGCCAGGAATTTGTACCCCCGGCCACAACCGAAGGCAAGGCTTTCGTGCTTTCGAATTCAGAAGCGTGGCGTAACCGCACGTTCACCTTGCGGTAGTCGGCCGAACCTTCGATCCGATGGTCGGGCAAACGGGTGTCACGGGGTCAGCGTCGGTCAGCTGACACTGGCCACGAAAGAGGCCGACGGGGTGGCACATTCTGGGGATACCAACGAGGTCGCCGAGGCCTAACGTCGACTTCGAGCAGGCCAAACAGACGCGGAAGGACGCGAACCCGATGAGCGAGTACGAGACCAACGTCGACGTCGACGGCGACGGCACCTACGACGACGTCAACTTCTCGGAGAACGCAGACGGCAGCGTCACCATCAC
>NZ_JBICTY010000007.1:0-655067 GCF_043197895.1 Cryptosporangium sp. NPDC048952
GAACTCACGCGGATACGGCTTCGGCACAGCAACATCCTTCCAGCCCGGCCGGTGGCCAAGCCATCTCAGATGTCACAGATCCGTGCAGCAGCCCCTTCCTGCCGAACGTCGCGTAGTCGTGGTGATGAATCGCGCTGACTGCTCGCGGGCAGCTCGGTACGCCCAGTCCAGCATCACACCGCAGCGGTACTGCGTCTGGCTGTCCAGGGCCAACCACACCTACAGCGTCGCCCGACGCTCCGACTATCTCGCGCTGCGCTTCCTCGCCGAGGACGACCTCCCGCTTGCCGCGCATTTCGGCACGCAAAGCGGGGACACGATCGACAAGTTCGCCGACCTGGCGACCGCAACCGGCGCCGGCGGGTACCACTGCTCGCCGACTGCCAGAACTGGCTGGTCGCCCGCCGCAGCGCGCTGCTCGACGAGGGAGGCGACCACGTCTGCCTACCCGCCGAAGCGATCGCGGCCCAACACGGCAAACCATTCACGCCGCTGCGCCTCTCCTGGGCCACACGCCCGCAACCGGGCCACGGCAACGAGGGACGAACTGATCCGCCCACCGAACGTGCCGCCCCTTGAACGTTCCGACACAGCCGGCGGCCTGGTAATGCCGCCGGCTGCCACCGGCAGCCACACTGACCAGTGACGACGGGCCGATCACACGATCCGAGCCAGAGCCAGAAACGGTTCTGGCTCAAAGTGCGTGATCGAGGGACGTTCGAGATCGGTCAGGCTCGAGTTGGTAGCTCGCGTGTCGCTGGGTGAGGACGCAAAGCGTAGACCCCACGACGGCTCATGCAATCGCAGCATCGATTGCGTGCGCTCGATTATAGGGTTGCTTACCGATGGCCCGGAGGTCAGCTCGGAGGGCTACAGCGTGCGTGTACAGCTCCGACCCGCTCCGGTCGTGACTCGCGTAATAGCCCTCGGACGGATCCTGCGCGGCGACCCAATGCCCTGGCTGAAGCGCGAGATCGCGGTGACACAGTTTCTCGCCGACTCGGGAGCGCCGGTCGTGGCACCCGCGAGCGACGCTGGCCATTCACGGCCGAGGGCCTTGAAGTGTCGCTGGGAGTGCACCGACCAGCATGTCCCCCGCGAAATCACTCCCCGAAGGTTCGGATCCCTACTGGGACAGCTCTACATGACGTTGAACTCCTCCGACGCGGATCTGCCACCGATGGACAGACCGCTGACCGACATCTACGCCGCATTTGGGCATCGCCAAGGATTAGATACCGCAGGACTTGATCTCGATGGCCCTGCCCTGGCCAACGCCGCGCGGCGGTCTTGACGCCTTCCATGCCGAAGTCGTTGATGAATCCGATGAGGTTCTTTGTGATGATGGCTCCGGCGCCCTCGGCGGATGCTCCACCGACGATGGAATTGTCGACCTTCAGCACGTCGACGGGGTAGTCCAGCAACAAGCTGAGCGACGAATGCCCGGTGCCGAAGTCGTCGAGAGCCACCCGGAGCCGCAGCGCCCGGAGACGGGTGAGTTGCTCGATCGCCACGTCGGTGGTGAGCACGGCGGTCTCGGTGACCTCGAGCACCAGCCGAAAAGCATCCGCGCCGGTCCTTCGCAGGATGTCCTGGACCTGGTCGACGAAGCCCAAGTCGGCCAGCTGCCGGGCGGAGACGTTCACGCTGATCTTGGCCGGCGCGTTCTCGCCGTAGCGGCGCTGCTGCTGCGTTTGGCCAGCGGAATGAACACATCTGGAGGCCCGATCACCGGATGACTTCAAACCCGCACGAGCCCTGCCGCTAGCCACAGCGTGTTGCCGACGACGCCGGCCACGGCCCGTGGCCAGAAGCACCGTGCACGAACGTGCCCCTGGGCCATGGCCGCCCCTGTCAATTCGTCAGCAGTGCTCCATTGGCTACCGGCTGCGAAATTGGAGGGCATGTCGCGTCCGCTCCCGTCCTACAACTCGGCCAGGTCCGCAGCAAGCCGGTTCAAAGCGGTCAGCCCTTCCTGGAGCTCCGCGGCCGCGGCGTCGAGCGCGTCGTCGAACGCGCCGGTGCGGGTGAGTTGACCGGCTCGAGCGACGTCCTCCAGTTGGCCGCAGTGACGGGCCAGCGCGTCCAGACCGAGGTTGGCGGATGCTCCGCGCAGCCGATGGGCGCGTGCCTCCGCGGTGTCGTTGTCAGCGGCACGGACGGCCTCGGCGAGCTGGTCGAGAAGCTGCGGTGCGGCGGCGGTGTAGGAGCGCACCAGACCTGCGACGAGTTGCCGGTCCTCGAGTTGCGCGTCGGGTCCGATCAGCTCGGTAAGTCGCTCGCGGATGGTCTCGTCGAGCCCGAGTTCGGCAGGGGGCGTCGACGGCACTTCCCGCGACGGATGTGTTTCCGCGAGTGCGACGATCGTGTCCCGGAGCGCGTGCACGCGGACGGGCTTGGCCAGGTAGTCGTCCATCCCGGCGGCGCGGCAGGCGTTGCGGTCCTCGACCAGCACGCTCGCGGTCATGGCGACGATCTGGGGCTGTCGCGCGTCGAAAAGCTCCGCACGGATCCGGCGGGTTGCTTCGAGCCCGTCCATGACCGGCATCTGCACATCCATGAGAACGAGGTCGTAGGGCGTCCGGTGCACGGCGCGCAGGGCCTCCGCGCCGTTCTCCACGGTGTCCGCGCGGTAGCCGAGTTGGCCCAGGAGAAGTTGGGCCACGCGCTGGTTGACCGGATTGTCCTCGACGAGCAGGATGCGCAGCGGCGGGTCGCCCTCGGCGGCCACGCGAACAGCGCGGCGCCGGATCGTGGCCTGCCGGGGGCCGGGTCGACTCGGGGCAAGGACACGTGCGAGTCGGTCGTGGAGCAGCGCGGCGCGGGCAGGCTTGGTCAGCACGGCCGCGAACAGCCCTTGGTCGTCCGGCCCCGGGCGCCATTGGAGGCTGCTGAGCAGCAGCAGGGGCAGGCTCGCGGTGTCGGCCCGGCCCCGAAGGGTCCGGGCTAGCTCGAGACCGTTCTGGTCGGGCATCTGCAGATCGAGGATGGCGAGGTCGAAGCGGTGGCCCGCGTCGGCCAGCCGCACGGCCTGCGCGGCGGAGTCCGCTTCGACGCAGCGAAGCCCCCACCCGGTCAGCTGCAGTATCAGCACGCGGCGATTCGTCGCGTTGTCGTCCACGATCAGCGCGGTGGCGCCGGCGAGCCGGGGACTGTCGGTGGCAGTACCCGCCGACGTGGGGCAGCCCGACAGCCGGGCGGTCAGAGTGAACGTCGAGCCGACCCCGACGGCGCTGATCAGGTCGATCTCGCCGTCCATGGCCCGGGCAAGGTTGCGACTGATCGCCAGTCCGAGCCCGGTACCGCCGTGCAGGCGGGTGGTGGACGAATCGACCTGCGAGAAGGACCGGAACACCCGATCCATCCGATCGGCGGGAATGCCCGGCCCGGTGTCGCGGACCGCGACCCGCAGCTCGACCGGTCCGGCGGGATCAGCAGTCAGATGCCGTGCGGCCGTGGTGACGACGACCTCGCCGTGGTCGGTGAACTTCACCGCGTTGGACACCAGGTTGACGATGATCTGGCGGAGACGCGTGACGTCTCCGCGAAGCATCGGCGGGCACTCCGGGTCGACGCTGCCGACCAGCTCCAGGCCCTTCCGATCGGCTTCCAGCGCCAGCAGGACGAGAGCGCTGTCGACGCATTCCCGGACGTCGAAAGGCTCCACGTCGAGTTCGAGCTGGCCCGACTCGATCTTGGAGAAGTCGAGAATGTCGTTGATCGTGCTCAGCAGAGCTTCGCCGCTGTCGCGGATCGTGGTCACGTATTCGCGTTGGTCCTCGTCGAGGTCGGTCTCCATCAGCACCCCGGTCATGCCGATGACCGCATTGAGCGGAGTCCTGATCTCGTGGCTCATGGTGGCCAGGAACGCCGACTTCGCCTCGGCCGCGGCCACCGCCTGGTCGCGGTCCTTACGGATGCCGCGCAGCGAGGTCAGCAGCACGTAGGCGGCGAGGAGGATCGCCAGGCCGGTGGCCGTCCCGACACCGTAGATCCGGTGCTCGAGCGCTTCGATCCTCGCGTCGATCAGGGTGCCGACCACCGGGAGCAGTGCGGTGCCCAGCGCGGTCGTCCGGTCGATCATCGGGTCGAGCATCCCGGGTGCCGGTTCGAGGGCGGTTCCGGACGCGGCGGTCCGGGGCACGTAGGCGGCTCCCGCGCGGTGGACCGCCACCGTACTCTCGGTGAGGGGTTCCAGGGCCAGAAGCGCGGGGCTGCGGGTGGCGGCGAACGCCTTCGCCATTCCGGTGTTCAACGAGTTGGTGAGTACCGTCGTCTTGCCCGCCATGGCGGCCATCGCGGCCAGGCCGGCGCCTCCGGACACCGCGCCGCCCGGCGACCGGGTCAGGGCGAGGTCGATCGCGCGCAATGGGGTGTCGAGCAGCGCCGGGAGCTGGAGGATCACCGCGTTCATCACGTAGTAGGTGTCGACGTCCGCATCGAGCGCGGTGCTCGGTTCCCGGACGCGCGCGATCAGTGCCAGGAGTCCGTCGACGGCCGCGTTGTAGGCCGGTACCGCCGCGCGGGCACCCTCGGTGGTCACCGCGCGGTTCACGACGGCCCGCACCCGCGACCACTGGCCGACCATGCCCAGGGCCCGGCCGTGCTCGTCGTCGACGACGGTCACGGCGCGGACCGCCGCGACGACCACCGCACGGTCCGGTCGGCCGCCCAGCGCGACGGTGTGCCGGGCCAGGGTCGTCTCCGTCGCCAGCCGCGTCAGCGGGACCAGATACGCGGCCCCCGCCCGCTCCAGGCGCCCGGACACGAGTCGGTCGTGCTCCACCCCGACGTAGGCGGTGCTGACCACCAGCAACGGCAAGGCGAGGACGACGGAGATCGCGGTGAGCTTCTTCCGCTCGGACACGCGTCGGAGCCAGCCCCGGCGGTTGCGTCGAGCGCCGACAGGCTCCGAGTCGCTCACGGCGCGCCCTCCCTTACGTCCGGTTGCTCGCTTCCGCGTCATTCGGCTAACCACCGACCCGGTTCCGGCCGGACCGTTTGGCCGCGTAGAGCTGAGCGTCGGCTGCCTCGACGAGCTGCCGGACGGTCCGGTCGCGCGACGGCGCCAGCGCCGCGACGCCGACGCTCGCGGTGACGAATCCGGTCGGAGTGCCGGCATGGGGCAGTCTTAGCGCTTCGATCGCGACGCGGGTACGTTCGGCGACCAGGCGGGCACCGTCGTTGTCGGTGTCGGGCAGGATGACGGCGAACTCCTCGCCGCCGTAACGCGCCGGGACGTCGGTGATCCGGACCGAGCCGCGGACGGCAGCGGCGACCTCCCGGAGGCAGGCGTCGCCGAGCGCGTGTCCGTAGTGGTCGTTGTACTGCTTGAAGTGATCCACGTCGAGCATCGCGAGCGCCAGCGGTGTCCCGGCGCGGATGCCGCGGCGCCACTCCGCCTCGAGCACGTCATCGAGGCTGCGGCGATTGGCCAGACCGGTCAGCCCATCGGTGCGGCTCAGCTGCTCCAGCTGGCGATTGGCCTCGGTGAGCTGCGCGGTACGCTCGGCCACCTTGTCCTCGAGCGACGCATAGAGGCGGACGTTGGCGATGGAGACCGCCAGCTGACCGGCGACCAGGCGAACTCCCCCCATGCGGTCCGCTGTGAAGGCACCCCGGCTCAGGGTGTTGGCGAGGACCACGAGCGCCTGCCGCGCTCCGCGGTACAGGATCGGCAGCACGAGTAGCGAGCAGTGCGCGAGGCCCGAGACGTACGGGTCGGCGCTGAAGCGTTCGTCGACGCACGCGTCCTCGACGAGCAGCGGCTGTCCGCTGCGCTCCGCGTAGCGGATGGCCGAAAGGGGCAGCGACCCGTCGGCGCCGACGTCCTCGAGCGTCGCACTCGGGTCGCCGCCGCGGACCGGTACGACCCACTTACCGGACCTGTCGGACCAGACGAGAACGTTGACGCTGGTCGCACCGGTCATGGCACTGAGCACCGCGGTGACCCGCTCGTGCAGTCTCACGGCACTGACCTCGGAGCTAAGTGCCTGGGAGGCCGCGAGGATCCCGTGCAGATCGATCGCGTCCGCTGTGAAGTTCATCGTGGCACCCGCCGAGCCGCCACTGATCGTCGAAGAGCGTCCGAGCCCGGAGAACTCCCGTTCCAGCTGTGCGACCTTGGCCACGGCTCCCCAGTTCGCGTAGCGGTCGTGCGCTTCCGCGATCAGCAGTCCGCCGGTGTGCCCCATTCCGCGGGCCAGATGGAAGCGGCCCGCACGCTCGGCGATGTACGGATGGTGCCAACCGGGCCGCCCGGCGACGGCTCGCAGCGCGGCGTCGTAGGCGCGGAGGGCCGCACCGTAGCGGCCGGTGACGCGGTGGTGTTCGGCGTCGGCGAGGTCGTGCAGGTGCGCGAAATTGTGCGGTGCGTCGGCCACACGCCCGGCCATCCAGTTCAGACAGGCCGTTCGTTCCGCGGCGCCGTCATGCGATCCCGCCAGCGCGATCGCTCGGAGCAGATGGGCTGTCATCGTCACAGGTGTCGCGTGGACGAACGGCAGGAGTTCCATCAGCGCGGCGGTGTGCGCGGCCAGTGCCGCTGGACGGTCGAACAGCGCGGCGAGGATCGCAGTGGTGCTGTGGGCGTTGGCAGCCGCAGTGGGATTGCCCTCGATGTCGCCACGGTGCTGCCGGGACGGGCCCGTCGCCTCGCACAGGAGCTCGAGGGCGAGGTCCCGGTAGGCCGCGAAGGCCTGAGCAGCGTGCCCGTTGCTGGTCCGACCACAGAACGCGATGGCAGCCTCGGCTTCGGCGCGGATGTCCTCCACCCGCGGCGCGCACTCAAGGAGCAGCGGCAGCAGCGCGTAATAGGTGTAGCAGGCGTTGCTGAGATCTCCGCCCTGGATCAGGCCGTCGCGTGCCTGCCGGGCGTGCTCCAGCGTCTGTTCCGGCCGGAGGAACCAGTGCGCGCTTCCCAACGCGTAGAGGAACCGCGCCTGCGAGGTGCCGGGCTCGAAGAGCCGCGCCTCGCCGATCTGGAGGAGACGGGAGAGCGCGTCCCGGCCGGTACGGTAGTCGTCGCGAAGGACACTGGCCACGAAGCCGAGGTGGCTGACCGGCCCGAGGAGTTCGGCTACGGGTCCGTATTCCAGCCAGAGTCCGACGCACTCCCCCACCAGCCAGCCCATGGTCGTCGGGTCGCTGAAGAAGGCCGCCGGCATGGTGCTGTTGCAGATGGCGGCGATGGCCGACAGCCGAGGTTCGGTGACCGGCGCGCGCGCGAGATCGGCGAGGGTGCTTCCGTTGACCAGCCACTCCCGCACCCGCGCCAGACCACGGTCCACCGCGGCGCCGAGGGCCTCGGGCGGCGGTTCGACGACGCCTAGTTCCCGGAGTGCCGCGACGCCGAGGGCTACTCCCGCTCCGGGGTCGCCGCGGCCGATCAGGCTGGTGACCTGCAACGCGGTAGCCGGCGCGCGATCGATCGGATCGCTGATCCGGGCGTCGATCCACCCGTAGAGTTCGTCCGCCTCCTCGAGTCGTCCCTGTCCGAACAGGGCCGCGTGCCGTTCGGTTGCCAGCGCCGAGTCGCGGCCGAGGACGGATTCGGCGACGGCCAGGAACTTGTCGACGGCTGTGTAGTTGCTCAGCAGCCGCGACCGGGCCGCCGCTTCGCGGCAGAGCACCGCGACGGATGCGCGTTCCTGCGGATCGTCGATCAGGTCGAGCACGGACAGGTAGTGGGTCGCGGCGCTGACCACTTCGTCGGGTACGAGGGCCAGCCGTCGGGCGACGCCGAGCCGGATCTCACTCGCCCGGTCGGGCTCGAGCCGGTGGAGCACCGCCTCCCGGACGCGCTCGTGGTCGAAGCCGACCGCGCGCTCCGGAGGTCCCGACCACATCACGAGGCCCTCCTCCACGGCGGGCCAGAGCGCGTTCTCCAGTTCCGCTCCGGACGAGGCGCTGGCATGCTGGAGCAGATCGGTAGGTACTTCTCCACCGCCCAGGACGGCCACGGTGGAGAGCAGCTCACAGGTCAGCTCCGGGAGTCCTTCGAGGCGCGCGGTCAGGACTTCGCTCACGTCGTGTCTGCCGGCGATCCGGCGAATCGATGCGGTGTCCCAGCTCCACCCGTCCACGCCGAGGACGACGCCGCCTCCGCGTCGGACCTCGTTGACCAACTCGACGACGTCGAACGGATTGCCGCCCGTGTGGCCGCAGACGGTGGCGGCGAGCACGGCGGCCGAGTCGACCGGCATCCGCAGCATCGCAGCCACCAGTTGTGCGCATCCTTCCGGCGTCAGACCCGAAACCGTGAGCTCCGTGGGTGGAGAGGCCAGTTGGCGCCAGCGGTCGCGCGCCGCCGCGAGGGGATGGGAGGGACCCACTTCGCTGTCGCGGTAGGTGGCGACGAGGAGCGTCGACGGAGGGTTTCCGCCGCTGATCAGCGTGTCGACGAGCGCGAGCGGGGTGCTGTCGGCCCACTGCAGATCGTCGATGGCGAGTACGATCGGCCGGTCCGGGCGGGCCAGGGTTCGGAGCACGTCGAGACCGACCTGCACCCGCTGGGACTGCGCGGTTCGGGCGTCCTCACCCGGAGGGTCGGTCGTCGCACCGAGGAGGACGGCGAACTCGGGAGCCACGGCGGTCAGCAGGCCGATGCGGTCGCCGAGAACGGCCCGGAGCCGGTCGCACGCCAATGCCACCTCGGCCTCGGAATCGGCCAGGACGAACCGGCCGAGCAGACGGATGGCCTGGACAACGGCGTCGCCGACGGCGTCGTGGCGGTGCCGGTCAAACGTGCCGGAGATCAACCATCCACCCGCGGCGGCCACGAGTGGGCGCAACTCGTCGATCAGCCGTGACTTACCGATGCCCGGTGCGCCGCTGATCAGGACCGCGGGGGCGCTGCCCGGCCGCGATCGAGGCGCGCCCGGGGTGGCGTTCCGGACTGCGGCGAACGCTTCGGTCAGGGCCGCTACTTCCCGGTCGCGCCCGATCAGCCGGGCCGGCGCCGTTAGCCGCTGCGGAAAGTCGCGCAGACCGAGCCGGAACGGCGTGTGCGGATCGTCGTGGATCTGCTGCAGATCGAAGGCGAGCCCGTGCGCACTCTGGTACCGCTGGTCGGGATCCTTCGCCAGCAGACGCAGGATGGCCGCGGACAACATCGGCGGGAGTTGCGAGTCGTGCTCGAGCGGCGGGCGCGGCAGTCTGGCGAAGTGGTCGTGCACGAGCGGCATCAGGTTCGTGCCGTCGCCGAACGGCGGCCGGCCGGTGGCGAGGCAGTAGAGCGTCGCGCCCAGGCTGTACAGGTCCGCGCGATGGTCGATCGGCCGGCCGGTCCGGCCCGTGCATTCGGGAGCCAGATACGCCGGCGTCCCGAGGACCTGACCGGGGTGCGGGAAGGCGGCCGGTGTTCCGGTGCAGACGGTCGCGAGGTCGAAGTCGACGAGCAGCGGCCCGCCGCGGCACAGGATCACGTTGGCCGGACAGATGTCGTGGTGGATCACGCCGTGCGCGTGTACGCGCGCCGTCACTCCGGCGAGCGCGGGCGCCAGGTCGAGAAGCTGGTCGAGGGGAAGTGGACCAGCACCCGGTGGCTGACCACCGTCGTCCCGGAGGAAAAGCGAGTTGCCGCTCGCCCCGAGGAGTTGAGAGACCCCCGGAACCCCCTTCAGCCGCTCCAGTATCGTGCGCTCGTGTCGCAGACGCTGCGAGGCATCGGTTCCCGCTACGTCCTTGCGGATCACGCTGCCGTGCGGATCACCCGCGGGCTGCCGGACGACGCGGGTACGGGCGCTCTCGTAGAGCACCCACTGATCACCGGTCGCGTCCATCGGTCGAAGGATCTCCCTTTCGTTTTACGTGCACCGTTCCGGGCAGAAACGCACGTTTCTCGCCTAGCCGCCGCACTTCGTCGGCGTCATGCTGAAGCGAGATACTGGTGAGAGAGCGGGCAACGGTGGTCGACGAGCGACCCGGACGGGTTGCGACGGTGCCCGGCGGGACGGATGACGCCGTCCTCCGCCTGCGGGCGACCGGTGCGCTCGACGCATCCGTCCATCGGCAGGTCTCCGCTGCTGTACAGCGGGCTCTCACCGAGGTGGCTGCTCGGAGCGGTCTGCGCCGCATCGAAGTCGACCTCGGAGCAGCCAGCTTCCTGTCCGCAGCGGTCGCCGGCGCGCTTGCTCACGGCGCGCACCGCGCCGCGGAGCAGCAATGCGTGCTGCGGGTGATCAACGCGTCCGGGATCGCCGCTCGGGTCCTGGTGATCTCCCGGTTGTGGCCGGTGCTCTGCGACCGGGACGACGTCGGGACCCGAGACGCCTGATCGACGAGGGTTCACACGTCACGTCCGGGGTCGCTCAGACATGCGCTGAGTCGGTAGGCGCTGCCTCGGAGTTCGGCGATTTTCGTCTCGAGATCGTCGCGACGTCGCCGACCGGCCGCACTGAGGGACTCCAGCGCGGTGGCGATTCCGACCGCGACGTCGACGACGTGCGAGTGTTCGTCGTACAACTCGAGAAGCATCGTCCCGCCGGGCCGCCGGTGACGATCAGCGGACTGCTCCGCGCAGGCTGCGCACGCCGCGCGCAGACGTGCGACGTGCGCGGCCAATCGGAGGACGAGTTCCCGGGCGGCGGCCAGATTGGTTTCGGCCTCCGCCTCGTGACACACCATGGCGTTGATCAGCGTCGCCCGAGCCGCCTCGTATTCGCAGAACGCGCTCCTCACCGTGGTTCCCATCCCTTCAGCGTGACCACCGGAGAGCATGCGAACTAGACAAGAAACGAACAATCTTCGCGAAACGTAAGGCGGTGAACGAACGCGAGTCAACCGAAGTGCTCTCGCAGCGTGCGAGACGGCGCCCGGCCGTACGCGGCACGGTAGTCCGCCGCGAACCGGCCGGGCTGCGCGAATCCCCAGCGAGCGGCGACCGCGGTGACGGTGACGCCCTCGCCCGGACCGGCGGCGCACAGATCAGCGTGAGCCCGGTCGAGACGCACCCGCCGCAGGTACGCCATGGGAGTGGTGTCCAGGTGCCGACGGAAGGCGATCTGGATCGCCCTGGGCGTCACGTGGGCGGCGCGGGCGACATCCGAGAGGGTCAGGTCCTGATCGGGGTTGGCCTCGATGGAGGCGACGGCGCGGCGCAGCGCGTCCGGGTGGGCGTCGCGTCGATCCTGGCTGGTGGGCTCCGTGGTCATGGTGTTCGGGAAGACAGCGAGCGCGGTGGCAGCCAGCAGTCGGCCGGCGGCGCCGATGACGAGCGGCGACGCCGGCACCTGGGGTGTGAGGAGCAGCTCGTTGACGAACCGCACAGCCTGACGCCATTGCCCGGCGCGGCCGGGCGACGGTTCGTACGCGAGCGACTTCCACGGTCTGGCGGGCTCGTCCGTGGAGTCACCCGACATGGCGCGGAGCAGCGGGAGCCGCAGGACGACGGCCAGCACGTCGGACTCATGCGACCGGCAGTCCCACTCCACACCCGGATAGCTACCCACCAGCACGTCGCCGGGCACGTACCGGGTGACGGTCCGGCCGCGCTCGTAGCTTCCCCGGCCGGCGAGGACCGTGCTGAGCATGACCGCGTCCTCGAGGCCTTCGACCGTGAAGTTCATTTCGGCGGGTAGCCGAACCTGACTCGAGACGAAACCACCGACCGCCACCTGCCGAACGCTCACCAGCCAGTCGCGAGTGAGGCCCCTACCGACCCGCAGCCCGGCACCGAAGGACGCCGCGAGGATCTCACGTGCCTCATCCGGACTGGAGATCAGGCTGAGACTGCGCCGGGGCACGAATTCGGAGGGTGCCATGAAGGCCATGGAGGTCCTTGATCCAGGGAGATCGGTGCGGGCACTCACGCGTGCAGCGTCTGGCTGGGAAGCACGCCGTACTGGCGTCGGTAGGACTGCACGAACCAGGCGCGATGTCCGAATCCCCAGCGCGCCGCGATGACCGCGACGGTCTCCTCCGCGGTCGGATCGGCCGCCTGCAGATCTCGGTGGGCGCCCTCCAGACGCACCCGCCGCAGGTAGCCCAGCGGCGTCGTACCGTACTGGCGGTGAAAAGCCGCTCGCACCGCGCGGCCGGTGGCGCCGGCAGCAGCGGCGATCTGCGCGAGGCTGATCGGCTCCCTGGCGTGGGTGTCGATGAACGCGGCAGCGCGACGCAGAGCCGCGGGCGCGATTCCTCCCGGCCCGGGACGATACGGCGCCGTCAGGATGGTGTTCGGGAACACGTCCAGCGCGGTCGTCGCGATCAGCTCCACCATCGCTGCCCGTACCAGCGGACTGTCGATCGTGGGGTCGGCCGAGTTCAGACTGCGGTGGACATAGCGGTTCAAGCTCTGCCAGCGGGCGGTCGCATCCGCAGACACCGGCGTGACGTCGGTGAAACACCACTCCCCCGGCGTGAATCCGCCTGAGCTCTCGGCAACGGTCTCCAGGGCCACCAGCGGAATGCGGACGGTTGCGAGCTCCACGTCGTCCCAGCAGCATTCCAGATCGGCCTCGGCCGGGTACCGCACGACCCCGCCGCGCCGCAACGACGTCTCCCCGGTCCGCGCGGGGAACGTGATCCCACCGCTCAGCAGAGCGCCCGCCGAGAACGTCGGGGTCGCTCCGGTACGCGACCGGACCGACATGGTGTGGCTGATCAGTTCGCCGCTCAGCTCACCGGTCGATGACGACCGCAATCGGAAGGCGAAGTCCTGCGTTCGGCCCGAGAGCACCACCGGCGCGCCGGGCGCATAGATCTGGTTGATGGTGTGATGCGCCTCTTCGGGATCCGAGGTGGACACCTCGATGACGTTGACCGGCATCCGGGTACGCTAGACGCCCTTCGGCCAAAAGCCCCGTATTGGACGGCTCGATCGCAGGGAATGTCGCGGTCAGTCCCGCAGGGTCCGCGACGGATGTCGGCCGTAGAGGGCGCGATAGTCACCGGCGAACCGACCCGGCTGGGCATAACCCCAGCGGGCTGCCACGGAGGCAACAGTTGCTCCATCGCCGGGAACGGCAGCCTGCAGGTCCGCGTGAGCCCTGTCCAGACGCACCCGCCGCAGGTAGGCCATCGGCGTGGTGTCCAGGTGACGTCGGAAGGCGATCTGGACGGTCCGCGGAGTCACGTGCGCGGCCTGCGCGATGTCGGCGACGGTCACGTCGACGTCGGGGTTCGCCTCGATGTAGGCGACAGCGCGACGCAACGTGTCCGGATGGGCGTCGTGCCGGTCCCTGGCGGCGGAACCGGCCTGCCCAGGGGCGGGGAAGATCGCGAGCATCGTCGCGGCCAGCAGGCGGCCGGCAGCGCCGATCATCAGCGGTGACGCAGGGGCCGCCGGGTTGGCGAGCATGTCGCCGACGAATCGGACGGCCTGACGCCATTGCCCGGTACTACCGGGCAGCGGGTCGAACGTCAGCGGCCTCGTGGACGGTCCAGGCTGGTCACGCGGTGCGCCGGCCGCCTCATCCAGCAGACCGACGGGCAACCCGACGATCTGCACGACGAAGTCCGCCGAGCGGCAATCCCACGCGACGCGGGGGCAGTTACCGACGTAGACGTCACCCGGCCGGTAGCGGGTGGTGGACTTGCCCCGCTCGTAGCTCGCCCAACCGGCGGTCACGGCGCTGATCAGGATCTGACCGTCCAGGCCCTCCACCCGGTACCCCAGGTCGGCCGGCGCCCGCACCTCACTCAACGAATAGCCACCGGCCAGCACGCTCCGGATACTCACTGCCCAATCGCTCTCGACGGCACCACCGACCCGTAGTCGAGCACCGAAAGCCTCCGTCAGCACGTCGCGGGCCTCGTCCGGATCGGAGGCGACGCGCTGAGAGCGCTGCGGCAGGCAGGTGGACGACGGTTCGAGCATGGAAGTCCTTGCGGTGGTGGGGGTGTCAACGGCCTTCGGTCTCGAGTGTGTGGCTGGGCGGCGCGCCATACTGCCGGTGGTAGTACGCCGCGAACCGCGCGCTGTTGCGGAAACCCCACCGGGCAGCGACCTCGTCCACCGTGGTCCGCCCGGGATCACTCGCACGAAGATCACGATGAACGCCTTCGACGCGGACCCGCCGAAGGTAGCCGGTCGGCGTAGTGGAGTAATGGCTCCGGAAGGCCGCACGAAGGGCCGGGCCGGACGCACCACTGGCACCGACGATGTCCGCGAGACCGATGGGCTCGGGGGCGTGGGCCTCGATGTAGGACACCGCACGGCGCAGCGCACCACGGCCCCCGGCCGTCACGTGGCCGACGTCCTCGAGCGTGTTCGGGAACACCGACAGCGCAGTCGTCGCGACCAGGTCGACCAACGCGGCACAGATCAGGGGATTGTCCCCGGCCAGTCCGGCCGGGTGGAGGGTCCGATGCGCGTAGTCGGTGACCGTGCGCCACTGCGCGGCCGCAGAGTCGGACACGGGGGCCAGGCCGGTGAACCGCCATCCCCCGGACCGGCTCCCCGCAGCGCCCTCGAGCGCACCCCACGGGACGCGGACGATCGTGAGCCGAATGTCCTCCCAGGAACACAGCAGGTCGGCCTCGGTGGGATAGCGCGCCACTCCCCCGCGCCCCAGCGTTGCTTCCTCACCACCGGAGCAGAAGCTGATTCGGCCGCCCGCGACCGTGCAGGCCGCGAACATTCCGAGGGGTCCGGACAGCGAGCGGGCCGCCATGGAGTGGCGGAGCACTTCGCCGCCCATCTCGCCCGCCGTGGACGACCGCAGGCTGAACGCGAAGTTCTCGGGCCGACCGGACACGCGCACCGGCCTGCTCGGCGCGTAGATGTCGTTGATCGCCTGATGGGCGCGCTCGGGATCGGCGGTAGACAGTTCAACGACGTTGACGGGCATAAACGCCTCACGGTTCAGGATGTCATCGCACCTCGGTCACGCTCTTGCGCGTGCCGCGCGGACCTCAGCCAGCGGATCGTGACGCCGCGAACAGGCGGATGCCGCCAGTGGGACCCGGGCGAGGGGGTCCTAAGGCGCCGGGGCGGGTGGGAACCCCGTTGCGCCCGTAGGACCCCGCCACCGACCTGCCCAGGGAGGGGTGGGGTCGCAGGTCGATCGTGGAGGCCGTCGCCGTCACCTCGTCCGTCGCCCCGTTCCGAAGTGGTCGCCAACATCCGATACGCACAGGATGCCCGTCGGTGACCGCCAGTGACTAGGCGAAAAGCGAACCATTCCCGCGACCGGCGATCCAGTTAGCGAAGTTCGGTGGCTGTGCTGTCCCCGAGTAGCGAGCATGGTGTCGTCACGTTCGTCGTCGCCGGTGCCCCTGACCGCGGTCATCGCGCTGATCACCGCCACCGCGCTGGGCTAGATCGACCAGCCCTGCTGGCGCAACGCATGCGCCTCCACGGCTTCCTCCCATGAGAGCACTCCGGTCCCCCCAGCCTCGCGACCACCAACAGTCACGAACCAGAAGCGACGAACTGACCGACGGTCGGGTAACCGCCGGCGAGTCGCTCAGGTGAAAAATTCAGTAAGCAGCCATGGGGAGACTCAAAGAGCGCCAACACCCCTGCCTCACCGCACCGAACACCACCATCCGGACCGCCCTCGACATCCCGGCCGGCCGCGGGTCACCGCCGTCTACTCGGCATCGCGATGTGTCGCGTTGTTTGGCTTCACCGGACTCGGTGGCGTGCCCTCGGCAAAGACGTGACAACTGTGGCGCATCACTAACGGCGCGCCGTCGTCGCTGCGGGTCCTACCGACCGGACAGACCATGGGCGCACTGCCGGTCGACCACCTCGACGGCAGAGACCAACTCGCGATGAGCGTGGAGACCACCGGCGGATCTCCGCAGCCCGCCGACCTCTTGGCAGTGATGGCCTTGACGTGAACGGCCGGCCGAACCGAGACCGGACCAATCCTCGGCCGCCACCGCGACGAATCCCTTGACGGGACTAGACGAGGGAAGGCGGCCGGCCCATGGCGGGATTAACGCGCCGACTGACGACGCTGCGCGCGCGAAGGAGGTCGCGGCCACGCCGCGCTGTGCCCGACACGCCAGAGACACCTACGGACGACCGACGACCTCCACCAATCTCCGATTCCCCCGCGCCGTCGGCAAATCAAGACCCGACCGTGGTCCGCGCGATCGGTATCGCCGGAGATCAAATCAGGATCGCAGCCGCTGCGTTCGGCGTGAAAGAGATCGCGTGGTCAGCTCACCCGGATACATCATTCGACCCGGCCGCCCGCGTCGCGGCCATCGAACCGCCCACCGACGAACCACCGACGAAACCCGCGTAAACGGTACTCACGTCAGACGGTCCGGTTCGGGAGGCGCACTATCCCGAGGTAGAAGTCGTCGATGCGCTGAACAGCGCGAAGGAACTCGTCGAAGTCGACCGGCTTGGTGACGTACGCGTTGGCGTGCAGGTCGTAGCTGGCGACGACGTCCTGGTCGATGGTCGAAGTGGAGAGCACCACGATCGGGATCTGTCGAAGAGCCGGGTCGTTCTTCACCTGATCGAGGACCTCCCGACCGTTCATCCGCGGCATGTTGAGATCGAGCAGGATGAGGTCAGGGCGCGGCCGGCTGTCGTCGCGGAGGTACTCGAGCGCTTCGACGCCGTTGGAGGCGGTGTGCAGACGATGCGGGATACGCCGGTCGGTGAGCGCCTCGTCGATCAGGAGCACGTCACCGGCGTCGTCGTCGACGATCAGCACGTCGTATGGTGCGTCGGAGCGGGGCGTCGCCATGAGCTCATTATCCGGTACATGAAATGCTGCCTTTTGGCGGCTCACGTGTTCACGACGGCGTTCGTCGACGCGAAACGTCGCTCAAAATCGTCGGCGCTCATCGGGCGCCCGTACAGATAGCCCTGCGCGAGGCGGTAGCCGGCCCGCCGGAGCCGGTCGGCTTGCTCAGCGGTTTCGACACCCTCGGCCACCGCCTCGATACCGAAGTCCTCGATGAAGCCGACGAGGTTCTTCGTGATGATCGCGCCGGCGCCGTCCGCGGTGGCGCCGCTGACGAACGACTTGTCGACCTTCAGCACGTCGACCGGGCAGTTGAGCAGCAGGCTGAGCGACGAGTGGCCGGTACCGAAGTCGTCCAGCGCGACGCGCAGCCCGAGGCTCTTGAGCCGATGAAGCCGCTCGACGGCGACGTCGGTAGTGAGCACCGCGGTCTCGGTGACCTCGAGCACGAGCCGGGACGCGTCGACCCCGGTGTCCCGGATTACGGCCGCGACGTGCTCGACAAAGTCGCGTTCGGCCAGCTGGCGGGCGGAGACGTTGATGCTGACCTTGCTCGGCGCCCGATCCCGGTGGTCGTGCTGCCACGCGGCGGCCTGCCGGCACGCCTGCTGGAGCACCCAGGTGCCCAGCTCGAGGATGCACCCGTTCTGCTCGGCGAGCGGAATGAAAACGTCGGGCGGCACCAGCCCCCGTTCCGGGTGCCGCCAGCGCATCAGCACCTCACCGCCGATCGTCGTCCCGGTTTCGAGGTCGACGATCGGCTGGTACAACGCGAAGATCTGGCCGGCCGGCAACGCCTGTCGGAGGTCGGCAGCGAGGCGGGCGCTCTCGTCGGCGGCGCGATCCATGGCCGGATCGAACCAGTGGCGGCGATCGCCGCCTGCGGCTTTCGCCGTGTACATGGCGACGTCGGCGCGGCGCAGCAACTCCTTCGGCGTATCACCCACCCAGCTGGTGGCCACTCCGATGCTGGTAGCGGCCACGACGGTGTGTCCGGCCAGCTCCGCCGGCTCCCGGATCGCCGCGAGCACGTCGTCGACCAGAATCTCGACACCGGCGGCGTCCGTGCACAGGGCAACGGCGAACTCGTCGCCGCCGAGCCGGGCCACCAGGCCCAGATCCCCGACGACGGCGGTCAGCCGGTCGCTCAGCAACGTCAGCAGGGCGTCGCCGACGCCGTGGCCGAGGCGGTCGTTGACCGTCTTGAAGTCGTCGACATCGAGCAGGACCAGGTGGCAAAGCTGGTTGTCGGCGAGCAGCTGCTCGACGTGCCGCTCGAGCAGCGCCCGGTTGGCGGCCGTGGTCAGGCTGTCGTGGGTGGCCTGGTACTCCAGCCGCTCCTGAAAGCCGCGCAGATCTGCCAGCTGAGCGTCGACGGTGGCCAGCAGCCGGTGGTTGTCCCGTAGGGCGATGATCTGCCGAACGATGACGAGGAACGTCAGCGTCACCGCGGCGATCTCCATGATCGCCGTCTCGACGGGGTCACTGGTGCCGGTGGCCAGCAGCAACGCGTCGGTGACGACGACCGCCAGGTACGGGATCAGGCTGATCCGGCGAGACCGGCGCCGCGGCGCCGGTGGGCGGGCTCCCGCGCGCAGCTGCTGCACGGCGGCGAGATGAAGACTCAGTGCGGCCACCGGCACAGCGATCAGGCTGGAGGACAAGTACGGCCGCGTCACCAGGAACGGCGAGAGGCTGCCGAACGCGGCGCTGATCGCGCTACCGACCGCGAGGATGTGCAGCGCACGCCGATCCAGGCGGCCGGCGCCGGCGAACGCCACTTTGACGAACGTCGCCATCGACAGGAATCCGACCACCGCGAGGGAGAGCATCGCCCCGGCCGAGCCGGTCTGAGCGACCCACTGTTGATGCTCCCGTAGCGAGAAATGCCAGACCATGGCGGCGACGGTGATCAGAACCATGCAGGTGTCCAGGCCGAACCGTATCCAGTCACTACGGCTGCGCTGCCACGACGGCAGCCGCAGCAACGCCCACAACACCACGCCGAGCATGCCCAGATAGAGCAGCAGCGTGACCGGACCCACGCGCTGGGACGGGCCCGCTCCACCCACCGCGTCCACGGCGTTGGACACCGTCCCCGCCACGAACAGGCCACATCCGCCCACCAAGAGGCGCCAGAAGCGGCGGGTGGAGACGTCCAGCGCACCGTCCCGGGCTACCTGCCAGCAGGCGTAGCCGGCGAGGGAGGCGGTCAGCGGCAGGGCTACCCACCCGACGACCGGATGACGCCAATGGACCATGAGCCCGGCCGCGACCCAGACCCCGTTCAAACCGGTCAATGCGCCGGTGACGAGCAATGGCCACCACACACTGCGCCGATGACGCGCGCCGCTCATCACAGATGTTTCATCGGCTAACGGGACGCTCAGTCAACTATTCGCCTCCGATGACTACTGCAGGTCGCGATACCGATAGCGCAGCGCCCCGATCGTGACAGCCGCCATGCCGACGACACTCATCACCCCGGCGGCGGCCTCCGCTCTGTCGCTGGTTTGCTGCTGCATGGGGTGGGCGGCGCGTAGTTATCGTGGTCGAGGACGAGGCGGGCGGCAGAGGCCTCCTCGGCCGCTCGGGTGATGATGCGAGGAACGACATCCGCGCCGAGATCGGGGCTGAACCGCTGGAGGACCTCATCCGGCAGGCGGCAACCGACAGCGAGCTCCTGGCCGAGATCGAAACCGCCGCGCGACAAGAGCCTGCTCTCCGGCGGCGCTGGCCACCGTCTGGCTCAGCTCCGACATCCCGGCTTCCGTCCGCCAGCGCCTGGCGCTCTTCGGCGTGGCCGACCTCGGCGCCTAGGCCGTCCCGACGGCACGCTCCCATTCGTCGGGTCGGCTACGACCCCGCGGCCGCCCGGTACTTCTCGACGAGGTCCGCAGGGATGCGCCCGCGCTCGCTCACGGCGAAGCCGTTCTGCTTGGCCCACTCCCGTACCGCCTGGCTCCGCTCGCGGCTGGCCGCCGGCGTCTTCGCCTGGATCGATCCACGGACGGTCCGGGACGCGCGAGGTGCCTTGCCCGCCTTCCGCGCGGCCTCCACGTAGCGCGCCAGCTCGGCCCGCAGCACGCCCGCGTTGGCCTCGGACAGGTCGATCTCGTAGCTGGTTCCGTCGAGGTCGAAGGCCACCGTTTCCTGCGCGGCGCTCCCGTCGATGTCGTCGACCAGCAGTACCTCGACCTTGCGCGCCATCTTTCCTCGGTTCTCGTCTCCGTGATGCGAAAGGGCAGTGTATTCAGCTAATCAGTGGCCACCCGGACGGTGCAGTCCGGTCTGAGCCATGCACCGCCCTGTACGACGGCGCGCGCGTCGATCCGCGCATCGGCCGCCGCGCCCGGCGGTACCCGGACGCGCGGGTGGGCTCGGACCGACGCTCCCGCCGTCCACGACGGTCGTCAAGCCCCTCCGCCACGCAGTGCCGCACGCGAAGCGGCACCGGCTTGACGACCCCGTCGTGGACGGCAGGCAGCGGTCCGCACGCCCACCCGGCCTGGCGTGGGCGCACCTCCGGCCTGCCCGCCCATTCCTCTGGAGCGGGCACCTCCGCCGGAGGCGGACCGCCTTCAGGAGCGCCTCATGACTGCTCAGCCCTCGGCAAACGACCAACCGCCGATCCGGATCACCACCCCCAACGAACTGGTATCCCTCATCCCCTACCTGATCGGCCACCACCCCGCCGACTCCCTCGTCCTGCTCGGCTGCGATGCCACCAAGGTCATCGTCACCGTCCGCCTGGGCCTCGGCGACCCCACCAACGCATGGGCGCAGATCGTGCCGAACCTGGCCCGCAGCGGCGTGATCACCGGGCATCTCGTCGGCTACGGATCGGCCGCACGCGTCGGTCCCCACATCGACACCGCGCACGCCGCCCTCACGCTCAACGACATCGCCAGCTCAGCTCCGGTCCGCGTCGAGCACGGTCGCATCTACGCCACCGGCACCGGCGCTGGTCCCGGCGATCTCGCGTCGAGCCACGCCGATGAGGGCGTCCGCGTCGATCCTCACACGGCCGCCGCCGCGCGGGCCGTCGTCGAGGGAATGGTGGCTCTGCCCAGCCGCGACGCGATCCACACCCTCGTCGCGCCCACCGGCCCTGCGGAGCAAGCCGCGATGCGCTCGGCCGTCGCGCGAGCCCGCTCCGCCGGAGCGCCCGTGACCGGGGAAGCAGCCGTGCAGGCCGCGGACGCAGCCGTCACCGACGCCCTCGGCAGCTACCGGACCGGAGACCGGCTCACCGACGACGACGTCGCCCGACTCACTCTGCTGCTGACCGACGAGCAGGCCCGCGATGCCGTCCTGGCCCGCGACGAGGACGACGACGCCTCGATCGCGTTGTGGACCGACGTCACCCGTCGCGCAGACGCGAGCCTGGTCGCCGAGCCCGCCTGCATCCTCTTCGTGGCTGCCTGGCTGGCCCGCCGGGCGCCACTGGCGTGGGCCGCTCTCGACCGCGCCCGCGACGCCGAGCCGGGGCATCGCCTCACCCGACTGTTGAGCGCCATGGTCTGGAACGGGATCAGCCCCGATCAGCTTGCCGAGGTGCTGCGTCGCCGACGTTCGGACGCCAGCCACCCCTGACACTGCCCTCGGCGATACGCGGGGCCCGCCCAGAACACTATTGGTGGCGGGAGCGGAAGCGCGGCCAGCGGAACGGATGCTGGCCGCGCTCGCACGCACGTGGTCTCGGCGACCCGGTCCGGTCAGCCGACCGGACGGGTCGCCGAGGCCACAGCCCGAGTGGCGGTCGCTTCAGCGAGTTCGCCATGTGTGACGCTTCGACCGTGACACGCATGACCAGGCATCTTGAGCGGTACGAGTGGGCTCCCCCGCGCAACAGCAGCGTCGACCTCGACCAGTGGCCGTTCGCCCTGCCCGCGGTCCGCCAGATCATCGACACCGGCGGCCTCGACATCCCGCCCGGCGTGACGGTCCTCGTCGGCGAGAACGGCACCGGCAAATCCACCCTCGTCGAGGCCTTCGCCGCCGCTTACCCACGATTCGGAGCCGTCCGGGATGTCGGTCCTCGGCCCCGGCCTCGTCGGCGACGAATCGAACCTGCACCGCTTCTTCAAAGCACGAACGCACCGACTCGCCGCCACCGGCGGCTTCTTCCTGCGCGCCGAAGCGATGCACACCTACCTGCGCGCCATCGACGCGACGCCCACCGAGCGCCGGGCCTGGGGCGGCGAGAAACTCACCGAACGATCACACGGGGAATCGTTCCTGGCCGTGCTGCGGCATCGATTCGTCGATCAGGGCGTCTACTTCCTCGACGAACCCGAGTCGGCGCTGTCGTTCCAGTCGAGCCTGACCCTGCTGGCACTCCTAGACGCTATGCGAGCCGAAGGGTCACAGATCGTGCTGGCCACCCACTCGCCGGTGCTCGCCAGCCTGCCCGGCGCGACGATCCTCGAACTCGGCGACTGGGGCCTCCGACAGACGCCCTGGGAAGAACTGGAACTGGTCGAATCGTGGCGCGACTTCCTGCGCGCCCCGGACCGCTGGCTGCGGCATCTGACCTCCGAACCCGGGTGAGGCCTCCGGCCACACGCGGCGGCGCGGCGCGCGGAAACACCAGCGTCGGCACGCCGTCGTTACTGCGTGAGGGACGATCGCGGGATGAGGACGGTGTTCGGACTGACGGATGACGCCGACGACCTGCTCGCGGTGTTCGAAAACCCCGTCGACGCGGATGCCGTCGCCCATGGCGGCGAGTTGTCGATTCAGCCGCTCGAGGTGCGACGAATTGCCCTCTACGGACCGGGCGAGCGACCTGCGATGGTCGAGGTGCACGGCGTCCGGGTCGTGATCGACGAGACCGGCGCGACGCGCCACCATGCCACGATCGCCCACGTCTTCGACTATCTGCACGGCGACCTCACCGCGCCCCTCGTCGAGGTCGAGCGCGGCCCGGAACCGGGTGTCGTCACGGTGTGGGTCTCAGCGAGAAGCCCGGCGCAGGCCCAGCAGGCAGCGGCGGGAAAGGCCCAGGAACTGCTCGCGGGCCGCTGAAATCCGTGGCGCGGTCGCCGGAAGTTGCGCCGAATGCGGCAAGGCCTCGTCCCATCGTCACCGAACATGGGCGGCTGTAGTCGGACGGTCAGCTACCTGACCGGTCCGTGTGACGGTCGCCGCGTGGCCGGCACGCCATCGGCCTGCGCGTCTCCGACTTCCAACGTCGCGACGTTCAGCCACATGACCGTGACCTCCCCGTCCTCGTCTCCTTCGACGGTGGTGTAGGTCTGGCGCCGGCCGTTGTGCAGATCCCGCCGGTCGTTTCTTGGCGTCGTCGGCGGTGCGCGCGTCGAGGCGGATGCGGTGGGCGACGCCGTCGATGCGCACCCACACCAGGAAAGGCCGGAACCCGTCATCACCGTCATCCATGTGGGCAGTATGACGAACGCATGTTCGACGGTATACCGTTCACGCGCACTTCAACTGCGGCGCTTCCCCGCTGAGCGAGCGTCGTCGGCGGCCGGTCTGACGAGCGTTCGAGGCCGCCCGGGCCGGGCGCGCCGGCATCCACGACCGGGAAACCGCGGGGCGTGCTCGTATCGATCCGCAGCGACCAGACCGGCATCGATGAGCCCGGCAACTGCGCCAACGGGGACACCGTCGCTCGCCGCGACGAACAGCTGACCCCGCAGCCCAACCGGACCATGAGGACCCGGGTCGGCGTCCACGCCCGGCCCCATTCTCCGTGCGCGCAGAGCCTGTCGACGTCGCCACCGGCGGTCTGGGCGAGGCCCAGCCTCCCGGCGGCGGCTCGCCATCGTCAAGCCACACCCGGCCGCCTCCGACCAGCGGATCCATCTTGTGCCGGGTGGGCTTGACACCGTCCGCGCCGCTGCCGGGCGACGGCCTCCTGCCCAGCCCGCGGCCTGGCGCCGCCCCGGGCAGCCCATCCGCTCGCCCGCGAAGGGAGCCCCCGTGCTCATTCCTGACCCCGCCACGTTGCGCGCCGCCGTGTGCGGTCAACTCGAACTCGCCCGAGTCACCGCCCACACCAGCTCCGGCACCCCACGATTCGGCCTTACCGGCCTGCCTGCCCCCGATGCCCGTCACACCCGCGATCGAGTCCGCGCCGCGGTGATCAACTCCGGCTTCCGCTGGCCGGACCGCGTCCAGCTCGCCATCGATCCGCGCTCCAGGCGATCGGACACCGGACTGGACCTCACCCTGGCGCTGGGCGTCCTAGTCGCCACCGGGCAACTCGTGTCCGAGGCGACCCCCGAGGTCGTCTGCATCGGCGAACTGGGGCTCGACGGTCGCATCGTCACCCCCGTGCGACGTCCGGATGCGCCTCGTCGTCGCCGCCCGTGACCGCATTGCCCGCGCCTTCGTTCCGGCCGCGGCCCTCGACGAAGCCTCCGCGACACCGGGAATGACCGTCGCTCCCGTTCATGATCTCCGCGCGCTCGTCGCCGCCCTCGATCACCGGCCGGCCACTCCCACGCAGGACCCTCACACGGACCGCTTCAACCGATGAGCGACATGATCGTCGTCGCGGTCTTCACGACCCGGCACTTCTCGTTCCTCGCACTCGGCACGAGCGACACCGACGCGATGACCGCCGCGCGCGCCACCTGGCTCAAGCACTGCGGGCAGTACGACGCCGACCCGCAAGCCTTCGACACCTTCTCGATCACGCTCTACGGTGGGCTCCCCGGCGCAGGCTTTTGCGACGACGCGCAACTGACCGGCCCGCCCGGCGGCGCGGTCCGCAGCGACGAACCATCCGATCGCCACGGCCCTGGCGCCGGCGGTCCCGAGCTCGAGATCGGCTCTGAACGGCCGGGCCCCCGCGCCGGCCGTCGCGATCCGGGCAGCGCCGACGCGTACCGGCCGGATGCGGGCCGGTGACGCGCTGATGAGCGACCGGCCCGAGCACATCGCGGTCATCGACAACAAGCTCGGAGCGCACCTGATCACGTTGGACGCCTGGAAGTTCAGCGTCGACACCCTCACCGGCCGCCTGTTCCGCGTCTCCTCCGGTCCCGGAGTCGGCCCCCACGGCCTCCCCGACCCGCCCTTGGAACTGACCACCCTGCTAGCGACGCTCGACGCCGGCGACTGGTCACCCGCTCCGCAATACTACTACCGGGTGAACCTGAACCGGCTCATCGCCTTGACGGCCGAGAAGGCCGACGCGGGGGCCTCCACGAGGGACGCCGTGCCCGAATGGCTGACGCCGATGAAGGCCTCCGGCCGCGGCCCGATCACCACCGCGGACATCGTCGAATTGTGGAAGGCCATCAGCGTCGCGCGGAAGACGCGCGGCGACCTGGACGGCGCCCACCGCGCGGCGCTGGCCGCCTACGGTGCCCGCGTCGCGGACGCGACCCGCTGGCGCGATAAGGACACCACCGAGTCGTTCCGCAAACGCATTCTCGGCATCAAACGCCCGCAAGCACCGCGCCGACGCCGGTCGGCCCGCTGACTGAACATCACAACGAATAGCGATGGACTGTCAAACCAGGCCAGACGCACAACGCGTTCGTGCTCGGCGTCGACCCGGAACGCATCTGCCAGGGGCAGTTGGCGACTACGCCGGTCGCGCGCAACCGGCGACGGTGCGGCGTCGTCTGCGAACAAGCATCGGACCGCCTCCATGCGCCCGGTTGGGATGCGTGGCTGCGGCAACTGGCCGAGCCTGCCATTGATCGCGTGAGCAGCATCGTTGACGCTGTTCCCGTTACCGTCGGCGCCACGTCCCCCGTTGTTGGTTCGGGCGGGCATGGAGCCGAATACCCGCTGGACCTGACTGCTCGGCGCCGACGGCCACCTCCGTTGCGACCGAATTGGTCGTCACCGTCTGTGGCGAGCACCTCCGAACTACAGCTCTGTGGTTCGGCCTAATGTCGCTCACCAGCGGCAACACTCGGATCCTGGCTATCCGGGAGCCGACCATGGTGATGATGCGAGCAGGCGGACTGACCGTCGAGGTACACCTGCACAGCGACACCGTCGACGGGCGTATGCAGCAGCACGTCCGGGTGAAGGACCGCGGCTACGTCGTGTACACCGGACCGGACCTCGCCCGCGCGCAAAGTGAAGCGGAAAGCGCCGGCCTGCCGTGGGCGGACCTCGAGGTCATTGACGAGCACGGCGGGGCAGCAGCTGCGGGATGATGGACGGCGTGGCGAGTCCATCCGGACCGTGCGACCGCGACGATCCCGCGATGCGCGCCATGTACGAGCCCGGTCGAGATAGCCGAGTTGGCCGACGCCCTGAGCTCTGAAACCTCGCCGTCGGCCTCAGAACCGGAGAAGGCCAGGCCGACCGAGAGGAAGCCCATCGACGGCGTGGGCTCGCAAGGTGTGGACGGGTCTCACCCGTCGCGCCCCTCGGCGTACGAGTAGGTCTGGCCGGTGGGCTCGCTATCTCGGGCCCGCAGTCCCCAGCGGTGGTGACGCCGCTGGGAACGCCGCTACGACGGCCGGTTTTCCCGCAGTTATACAGCGCCGTGGGCGAGGCTAATCGTCGAGGACCTGGAGACGGCCTGACGGACGAAGCGGCCGCCGGACGGAGGAGTTCGTGGGCGAGCTCGCTCACCGCGCGCAGACGCACGCGGTAATGCACCAGCCACAGGCCAAGGTCCTGTGGCGGGAAGCGTAGTGCTCCCCGGGCCAAGCCCGCCGCTTCCGTCCGCTGTCGAGTTGACCAAGCGTGACGCCACTTATAACGGTGAGCGCCAGATATGACAGTAGTCGCCGGGCTCATCCGTTCGGGTATCTCCGGGCTCAGTGGTGAGACCGAATCGGGCGGTGAGCCCTCACGGCCAGACAAGCACACTCCCCCAGCGCAATGGACGAAGAGCGACCTCGAGACCGAGCATGAAGGGAGTTGGCGTACCCAATTCGGCGTAACCTTCGACATGGTCGGCGTAGCTCACGACCCGACCAGGTCCAGCACGAAGCCGAGCACGAACAGCCAAAATCCCGTCCATCGAACACGATGGCCGGGATTCTTAGTGTCGAGTGCCCATGCTAATCCGCCAACCGATCCGGAATAGATAGCGGTCCCAAAGACATAAACGAGGAATACTAAGGCGGGTAGCGAGATGAGGAAAAATGCTACCGCAGCAGCATTGACCACCTTGAGCGTCTCGGGATTATCAATGAGGGTGTGTCCAAGTACCCACCACCCTGCAGACATTCCGGCTGCCAGAAAGATGAGCAAAGCAATCTCTGCGAAAGATTCCCGTAGACCGGCTACGCCGGCGCGGAATCTGGTCAACCAAACGAGACGTCTACTCTTCATCCTGTCAGCATGTGCGCGCAGCGCTTCCGGCCCGATAAGGTCGATAATGACAACGAGTCCGGCGATGAACTGCAGCAGCTTTCCGGCCCGTGCCCAAAACAGCACCGTCTTACCCCACAACGGGGCGTCGGCGACCTCCTTGCCAGATAGCCATATCTGCCACGCATCGATGAACTGACCTGACACGAGCGCGTAGAACGCGCCGATGGCTAAGCCGGCACCCAACATGCGCCACGCACGGCGCCGAGTTTCGGGGGTCATGCCGAGCTTTCGCTCGCCGCTCGGTTGCTCGACAGCATCGTCCACTTGGTCAGCCACCGCAGCATTGCAGCGCACAACCGCATGGGTGCGTGACCCCCAGACGGACCGTGAGATTCCGCCGAGCGGCTGAGCGAGCCGCGGTGGGGTGAACGTGATCGGTGCTGCGGCCGCTAGCCGGAGCGGGTCCGGCCATGGCGCTTGAAGTACGCGCGCTCCAGGTACTCCGTGGCGACGATGGCGAAGTTGTCCCGTTCGACGCGGAATGAGACCGTCTTGGCACCCGTGAGCCGAGCGAACAACTCGGAGAATTCAAGCTCAACGAGATCACCGTGCCAGCCGCTGTAGATCGCGACCCGATCGAGGTTCCAGCGATCGTCGCGATCCAGCAGGACGTAGCGCAGCAGCTGGTCGATCCAACTACTCAGATCTCCCGACGTCGGTTGGGCGTAGACCTTCACCTCCACCAGCGTCGTCCCGACGACGAGGTCCGCCGTGAACGGGTCCTCGACGACCGGGGCTGCGCCACGCAGATTCCCGAGCGCGCGAAGCCTGGCCCGGCCGGAGTCCAGGTAGCGTCGCCACAACGCCGCCAGTGCTGCCAGGACGCCCTCGTCCGGTGTCGTCCGCTGCCCGGACACCCAATCCCACATTCCACGCTGTACGTCAGGTGAAGGCGCGGTCATCTGATTCACCAGGTCGATGACCTCCAATGCTCGCCAGCAGACCCAGAACCAGTCGTTGTCAGCCTGAATCGGCGTCGCCGGGTCGCGCGTCCACGTCCGCCAATCGTCGCCTGTTCCGGCGAAGCCGGCACCGGCCAGCACCTGATCCGTGACCACCATGGGTAGCCAGCCGAGCTCATCGGCGTACGGCGGCGTCGAAGACAGGTCCAATCCGATCAGGCGCTCGACCACCGTGCCCAGCAGCGGACGCCATGTCGCCGGCAGCGCACTGACGTCGGCGGGTTCAGCCGACAGCTGCGCCGTCCACTCCGCGATCAACCTCGCCCGGTGCGGATACCGGGTGTGCAGATAGCCGGTCACTGCGGTGGACGCCCATTCGATCGCCATCGCTGCACGCGCTCCTTCCTGCCTGCCCAGCGAGCGGATCGGCGTTGAGGGCGGCCCGCCGTCACAGGTCCCGTCAGACGGCAGGCTCACCCTCGCCTGCTCGGGCGTGAGGCGAAGGCGCGAGCCGGGCGAGTGCTGGACGAGGACTGACGCTCCCGCCACCGCTGGCCAGCGTCAAGCCCGCTCGGCCGCCGCTCCCGGCCCGACCGGCGCGGGGCCAGATCGCGGCCGGGGGCTGTGACGCCGTCGGCGCGGTCCGGCGGGGGCTGTCCTCGTTCCAGCCCTCGCCGCGGGCGCCCGGACCACCGCCGTTTCCCGGCAGCCGGTCCTCGGCGAACGCCCCGCGCCGCGGGCTCCTTCCTCCGACGGGAGTCCTTCCGTGTCCCTCAACGCCCTTCCCTCCGCCGACTCGGCGGACTCCGGCGTCCGCAACGTCGAGCTGCAGCAGCTCGTCGACCTCCTCAAGGACCAGTCCACCCGCCGCTTGGACGTCGTCGCCGGTGCTGGCGCGATGCACTCGATCGACGGCCGCCTGGTCCTGGACAACACCGAACCGCAGATCGGCCCGGATGGCGTCACCAACACCGCCGGGGTCTACCAGCTCAACAGCATCGCCATCTCTGGCCTAGCCGAGAAGCTCAAGATCCCACAGGCCTACCTCCGGCGGCTCGCCACCGAGCACCCGACGCTGTTCGACGCCAACGTCAACGGCTGGCTCGACCGCACCAACCGCCGATTCCTCGTCCGATGCCTGCGCTCCGACGACGGTGACGGTAGTGGCCACGGGGTCGCCCGGGCCGTTCTCTCCGACCGGTACGGGCGGATCGACAACCTCGACGTCCTCTACTCCGTGCTCGAAGGCATCCGCGGCGCGGGCGTCGCCGTCAACGTCGACGGCTGCGACCTGACCGATCGGCGCATGTACCTGCGGATCTACTCCCCCGAGGTACAGGCCAACGCAGCCGCACTGCTCGGCGGCTACAAGTCCCCGTTCGACGGGCGCAGCGGCAAGGACCTTCCGACGGTGTGGGGCGGCTTCGTCGTGACCAACTCCGAGACCGGCTGCGGCAAGTTCACCCTCACTCCGCGGCTGATGGTCCAGGTGTGCCGCAACGGCCTGGTCCTCCCGCACAGCGCCAAGTCCCGCACGCACCTCGGCGCGCAGCTCACCGACGACGGCGTCATCGAATGGTCCGCCGCCTCCACCCGCGCGACGCTCGAGCTGATCACGACCCGCACCACCGACGCCGTGCGCGCCTACCTCGACGCGGACTTCGTCACCCGCTCCCTGCGCGAACTCGAGGAGCAGGCCGACGCGACGGTCACCGATCCGGACACCACGATCAAGACCCTCGGCCAGCAGCTGCGCTACAGCGAGGACCAGCAAAAGGACATCCTCAACCACTTCATCGCCGGCGGCGACCGCTCGGCCGGCGGCATCCTGCACGCCGTCACCTCCGTCGCGCAGACACTGCCCGACGCCGACGCCGCGCACGAGATGGAGCTCACCGCGATCCAGGCGATGCGCCTGGCCGCCGCCTAGCCAACTCGCCCCGTGCCCGGGCCGCCTCTCCCGGTGGCCCGGGCACGGCCGTCCCCGGGCTCTCTTGTCCTCAAGGAGTTTCACCATGACCGTCATCCCGGCGCCGGAGCTGGAGCCCGACGCCACCGTCCACGAAATCACCGGCGACCCACAGCCTGGTGAACCGGGGTCCTGGAAGTTCGCCCGAGACATCGCGTTCGTGCTGGTGCTGATCCTGCCTTGTCGCGTCACGCGCCTGACCGAACGCGAGAACCCGTACGACCGCCGTCCCTGCCCGCGCATCTGGGCCTACGACGCCGAATTCATCTGCGGCCGCGATCACCAGCACGCGACCCGGGCCACCCTGTTCGACGTCTACGACCCGCTCGTGAACACGACGATGCCCGGCTACGGCCTCAGCCTTGACCACCGGCCCGTGACGTTCGACCCGACCAGCCACCACCAGCTGCCGTGGCAGATCGCGCGCGCCATCCGGACCGCGGTGATCCACCAGCACCGCGAGCGTCTCGCAACACCGGCCGGCGAGATCCGGCCATGAGGATCTCCGCGTCGCACCCTCTGCGCATCCGGCTCCTCGATGCGCTCACGACCGGATCGGTCCGGATCGACGCAGCACACGGCGGCTGGCGCGGCGACGCCCAGCTGACCGCCGTCGGTGCCGACCGCACCGTCTACTGGATCACCCAGACCCCGGACCTCCACCGCACGCACCTGGTCGCCGTGCGACCACCGGGCAGTGCCCGTCAGCCGGTGACCGGATCCGGATGCGACCCGCGCGGTTTCCGGCTCCTCGGAACGCAGCCACACCTCGTGGCCGCGCTCATCGCCTCCTGCCCCACGCCGCCCGGTGTCGTCCGCGGCGACGACGCCGACTTCGCGGGCCTCACCACCGATCCGGTGATCAGCGCATGAACAGTCCCGGCGCCTCCGGCGTGACCAAAAGCTTCGCCGACCGGGAGATCTTCCGGTTCGGTACCTGGGCGTGGGACGTCACCGCCGGCCTCGCGCTCGTCGCCGACCGCGAGCCGGAGCCGGTCGACATCAGCCCGTGCCGCGAGTTCGCCGCGCTCGTCCACGTCACCTCGCAGGGCGTGGCATCCGCTGATCTCAGTCGTCCACTGCTGATCGCACCGATCCCGCACGCGGGCCTGCTGGTCATCGACGGCTGGCATCGCATCCACCGTGCGTTCGCCGACGGCATCACCATCCTGCCGTCCCGGCAGCTCACCCCGGCCGAAGAGCGCGCTATCCGCCTCCGCGGCTGAACCACTCGCGCGGCCCGTCCGGTGCTGACACGCCGGACGGGCCGCCTTCCCGTCCCATCATCGAACACGGAGAAACCCATGTCTTCATCCGCGCGGCAGGAGATGCCCGGCCAGGTCATGGCCTGCCGCATCTGCCGCACTCCGCTCAACACCTACCAGGACACAGACGGCATAGAGCCGGCGAGCTACCGCCACCCGCACCGGTCTACCGCCTGGGACCACCAGCCCGACCCGGTCCCAATGATCGAGCTCGACGACGTCACCATCTCCTGCGACTTCTGCAGCGACCGCTACCCCCTCGTGGTCGTAGGCACCGAACGCATCACCTCCGCGATCCCCGGTGGCGACATCCACAATTTCGGCACCACCTGGGCGGCCTGCGCGGCGTGCGCACTCGACCTCGACAACAACCGGCTGACGCAGCTCACCGGTCGCGCGCTGCGGCGCCTGCGCTTTTCACGCGATAGCCGCGAGGCCTTCCTGCTCCGGGCATTGCACGCCGGCGTCGGGGCCGGTCTACGACCGGGCCGCGCCCTGATCACCGGAGTTCGTTGGCCCCGTGCGCTCTACCGGCCCGGCGAACTTCCGGCAACGCGCGACCACCTGGTGGAGCTGATGGGATCCCGCTACCGCCTTCCCACGTCACTCGAGCAGCCGGGGATCCGCGCGGAACTGGCGATGTCCCTGCAACAGGCGACGCTGTACTGGGCCGACCTCAAAGCGTCGATCCTCATCCGCCGCACGATGAGCAGCGATCCAGCGCCCTTGAGCTGTCCTGCCCTGCCGACGCCGCACGGATTGCTGCTCTGGGCCAAGCCGCTCGTCACCGGCCACCACGGTCTCCTCGACGCGGTCTCGTGGACCGTTCGCGACGACCAGACGATCGGCGTCACGGTCTACCGCGCATTCGGCGGCAACCTTCCCTCCTCGACCAGGAACGCCATCCGCGACGACATCGGCTGGCTGCTCCCCGTCCAGCACACGACCCTCACGACCCAGGTCACGACCTCCGATCCGGCGCGGCCGCTGACCGTCCTCGGATCCCTGATCGCACAGGGACACCTGAGCATCTCCACCGACCCGACCCCGGACCGCTCGTCACCCCCGAACGCGGAGCGAATTCGTCCGGGCGGTTCGTCTGTCCACCGCGTTCGCGTCGTTCCCGCAGCGGGGTCGCGATGACCACGCCGCTACCGTCCTCGGACCCGCGGGTGCTGGACCTGGACGAGATCGTCCGCCTCATCCGCACCGGCGACGTCTACGCCGTCGTCCTGAACTCCGGCGGAGGCGGAGCAGCGATCTACGCCGGTGAACAACGCCCGGACGAGCACGGCGACGAGCGCTGGACCGCCTGCGCCGGACCCGGCTGGTTCCTTCCGGAACCCGAAACCGGAACCCACTGGGCCTACGGCCGGGCACGGATCGACGACTTCTACATCGGCCCGGAAGACGATGATGACCTGCCGATCAGTGCCGAGCAGGCGGGTATCACCACCGAGGCTCAAGCAGCCGCAGTGATCGTCGCCCAGACGCTCACGCAAGGCGTCCTCACCCTTGAGGAGGCAAGGTCCGCTGGAGACGCTGTCTGACCCTCAGCGATCGTCCGAGCCGCTGGAGGTGCGCCGACCCGTCCATACGTCTCCAAGTTGGGTGCGGTGCCCCCGAGATGCGCAGGCTCGGGGGCACCGTCACCTTCTCTCCTTGTCCGTGTCTGAGGTGCTGTGTACCGCTGCTGCCTCGAGGACCGCACTGGTGGCCGTGGCAAGCGACGGATAAGCCGGCAGTTCACGAAGCAGATTCAGTAGGGTCAGCAGCCGGATGAGTAACGGTTGCGCGCCTGCGAGGGCGATCGCGCCCCCCTTGTCTTGGAGTCTGCGGCGGACGAGAAGTAGGACACCGAGGCCGGTTGAGTCGAAGAACCGGACCGCGGAGACCTCGAGGACGATGTACTTCCGACCGGCATCGACCAGACTCAGCAGTTCGTCCCGCAGCCGAGGGCTGGCGAGCATGTCGAGTTCACCGGTGAGAGTGCAGACCGTCACGTCCTGGTCGAACCGGATTTCTGCTACGAGGCTCCCGCAGGTCACCCTTCGCGGCCGCCTCGGCTCCGGCGCTGCCGAAGGCGACGGTGAGGTGGCTTCACGCAGCGCTTTCTGGTGCGCTCGAAACTGCGACACAGCCTGTCGAACCACCCATCGATGCGGATTCTTGAGGGTGGACCATCGAACGTAGGCCTCCATGACAGCCTCTTGAGCCAGATCCTGCGCCAGTTCGGGGGGTGCGCCCAGCCTCACCAGATGCGTGCGAATCCTGATGATCATGCGCTGGTAGAAGACGGCGAACTTCTCCGAGTCCGGCGGCGGACTCGGCTCGCCGCCGGCGGAACGCTTCGATCGCTTGCCGATCCACGCGTTGAGCCGTGCGGCGCCAGCGTCGACGTCATGTTCGACTGTTTGGCCAGCGTGGTCGTGCATCTCGGCGATGAGGTCGGGAAAGTGCATCGCGCTCACAGCCTCGTTATCGCCTTCGCCTCCGGACGTCATGCGGACCCCCTTCCCGGGCCAGTCGTGTTGAGCTCGTCGCTCTCGCTATCGAGGATCCGGATAACGTGCCCGACATAGATCGTCAGGTCCTCGCGGACTTTCTTCCAGTGACCACGCACCGTGGATGCGTCGACACCCATGTGTTCGGCGATCTGCCGGCTGTTCTGGCCTTCTCCGCGAAGCAGTATCGCGATGCGTTGAGCTTCGGGCATCCGCCGGATCACCCGGAGACACTGGTCGTACAGATCGCGCGCCAGGACACTCCGGCAGAGATCAGCGGCACCGCCGTCGACTGCTGGTCGGTCTAGCAGATCACCGTCCTCCAGCGGATCAACGAGACCGACTCGGCTTCGTCTGCGGTAGTCGTCGACAGCTTTGTTCCTCACGACCAGCCGTAACCAGCTGTAAAGCTCCGACTGACTGCGGGCGCCGAGCTCCGACCAGCCCAGATACAACTCGTGGAAGGCGTGGTCGACATATCCCTCGGCCAACCGCTGATCGTTACCGGACCACGTGAGCGCGTAAGCGACCAGCGGTCGTGACCAGGTGCGATAGATGGCCACGACTTCGTGCTCTTCACCGTCAACCATGGTGCCGGTCCGGGCGGACCGACCTCGCCGGTGACGCTGCCGGGACCTCGTCCATGTGAGGTCCTCGTCCTACCCAGATCCACATCGCAGGTCCTCCGATGAATTCTTCGTGTACGACGACGGTTCCTTCGGGAGCGCGGTGCACCATCGCGATGAGCGTCGCCCGACGCTGGCGGGCTTTCAAGAGCCGGAGCCCCGAAGCGAACAGCCACGGGGCGAGCGTGATGGCCAGGGCCGGCCAAGAATCCAGGTGCGGCGTCGCACCCGAGACCCAATCAAGCCAGCTCGACCATGTTCCGTTGATCGTCACGCTGATCACTCGTTGCAGTCCGCGAAAACGTTGACGCGTCGTGCATCCGTGGAACGAGTAGCGAGCTCGACGCCGATGCCGGATTGCACTCACCGGCGCAGGAGGCCTCGCGACAGCCGACGTGCGTTCCCGCAGCTCCGCGTCGGGTTTCCGCGGCGCGCAGACGGCGCCGGGGTGCTGGCCGTCCACGGTAGCCACGCCGCCGGTTCCGGCAAGGCGCTGCGCTTTCTTCCTTGCCGGACCTCGTCGGCGCGGCCCGTGTCCGGCTCGGCCAGCACCCCGGCCGACGCCGCCCGCGTCCGCCGGGGCTACTCCGAGTGCGGAAGGAACCGCAGCGATGCCTCAGCTTCGCGACATCAAGACGCGACGGCTCGTGCCCAATCCACGCAACGCCCGTCGCAACGACGAGAGCAACATCGACTCGCTCTGCGACACCATCCAGGTGGTCGGCATCATGGAGCCGCTCCACATCGTGGAGGTCGCGCCGCCCGCCGACGCGGCCGAGATCTACGCCGCGGAAGGCGACGACGACCCGAACTGGTACATGGTCGTCTTCGGACACCGGCGCCGTCGCGCCGCGCTCCGCTTGGAGCTTCCGACCGTGCCGTGCCTGGTCTCCGACGACGAGGACGCCGCACGCCAGCTCGCCATGGCCATGATCGAGAATCTCCATCGGGAGAACCTGACCGTCACCGAAGAGGCCGACGGTTTCCGGCAGCTCGAGCTCGAAGGGTGGAGCGCCGAGAAGATCGCCGAGACCCTGGCCCGGCCCCTCGAGCGGGTCCGGCAGTCCCTGACCCTGCAGCGCCTGCCGCAGCAGGCCCGCGACGCCGCGGACGCCGGAACGCTCACGCTGGACAACGCCGCCGAACTCGACAAGTTCACCGACGACCCCGACGCGCTCGCCCGGATCCTCAAGAACGGTGACCGCTGGGGGTTCCGGCACGCGCTGACCGAAGAGACCCGCAAGTCCGAACTCCGCAAGGCCAAGGACGAGCTGCGCGCGACGCTGGTCCTCGACGGCGTCGACATCGTCAGCCAGCCCGCCGACTGGGGCAGTTCGACGGCCAAGATCGTCGACGCCCGCACATTGCTGGACAAGAACGGCGAACTCCTCGACCCCGAAGCGGTCAAGGGCAAGCCCGGCTTCGCGGCCATCATCCAGACCGACTACAACACGCCGAAGCCCCTGATCGTCTGTAAGGACCCGGAGTTCCTTGGTTACACCCGGACTACCAGCGCCGATCGTCACTTGAGCTCGGAGGAACGGGAGGAGCGGGCGCGGAAGAAGGCCGCCGAAGAGGCCCACACCGAGGCGCTGCGGCTGGCACAGGGCGTGCGGCGCGAGTTTCTCAAGGAGACCTACGGAACGCCGCGCGGAGCGAAGAAGATTTACCTGCGCGTGCTTCGTGAGGTCGCTACCACTCCTGGGATCCTCACCTACAGCAAGGAGCTGAGCGACTTGGTCAGCGCGATGGCCGGCATCACGATCGGTTCGGAGCTCTGCGCGGGCCAGATTCCGCGGCACCTGGTACGCGACGGCGTCCGGGAGAAGTTCGCCCGCGCCGGCACCGATCGCCTCACCCGGGTGCTGGTCGCCCGGTGGGCCGCCGGACACGAGTCCAACCTCGACGCGTACGGGTGGCAGGTCCGTCCGGAGGTCGCGGTGCCCTTCTTCGACACCCTGGTCGCCGATGGCTACACGCTCTCGGACGCCGAGCAGCGTCTCTATGGCGAGCTGCACGCGTCACTGCAGCCCGAGAAGGAGCAGGACGAGCCCGCCGAGCAGGCGACCGACGAGGAAACCGCCGGTCCTGCCGAGGCGGCTACCTCGATCGGCGACGACACCGTGACCGAGGAGCCGGAGGACGAGGAGGAGCGCGAACCTATTCATCCTGACGTGGACGCCACCGTCACGGCTCTGCACTCCGACGTCGAGCTGACCCCCGAGTCCGAGGACGCCACGGACGAGGAGAGCCCCAGCGAGGACGTGGCACTCTCCGCCTGATGCACCGGTTGGTGGCCCACCACATCGGTGGGCCACCAGCCGAGCGCGAGAGCCCGGCGCCGGCCGACGACACCAGCCAACGGTTTCCCGCCCGGGTCGCGAGGAGGTGCTGCCGGCCACGGTCACCTCGACTGGCCGAGCCGGCCCTGTCCCCTAGCGGACTGTTCGCCCCGCCAGTACCGCGTGAATGATCCAGACCGGCGCCCACAACCCGCACGTCAGGACCGTGGCGACCAGGTGCAGCGTGTGCGCGCCGCCGGACAGACCGATCTTGCGCGGCATCCCATAGCCGGGCGCGACCGTTGCCGCCGCATACGCCCCGACCTGGTTGTTGATCACCACCGACGGCTGCGCCGGCTGCTGCAGCCGCGCGGCCAGCTGCTGCGCCGCCCACCGGTACGCCTCGTCGTGGGCGTGATCGGCCGGGGCGCCCTGCGCCCGGTAGTGGGCGAAGGCCTGCCGATATTCGTCGGAGTCCTCGATCGGGTCGCGGCGCGGCGGCGGCTGATAGGCCGGGGCGGGCTGCGGCTGCCAGCTCGTCGGCGGGTACGTCTGCTCGACGGACGCCGTTTCGCGGTAGGGCTGAACGGGATAGGGCTGCGCCTCGTCGCTGATCGGCTCGGGCGTGTACTGCGGCTGCGGCCGCCCATAGACGGTGCCGCTCGTGCGCGGCGGGTAAGTCTCGTGGCGGTCGTAACCGTGCGGGATGGTCACCTCGCGACACTAAGTACGACACCGCGTCCGCCGGCTCCCTGGCGGCGCGGTCTCAGCCGGGAGCAGCGAACTCACGCCCGGGCGGCGACCGAGGTGTGTCCGTTCGCGGTGTAACGCCGCCGATCAGCTACCGGCCGTTCAGGGGTCATACGCCGCCCGCACCATCCTCTTCCGGCCGAGGCGCCGAGCTCCCACACGCACGGCCTGCGCTTGGCATCCGAGCGACGCCCGTCACATGGCGAGTTCCTCGCCGGCCGTCGACTCAGCGGTCGCTGCCACCCCGGCCCCGTCCCCCGCAGCTACAACCAGCAGGACCCGGAGGACTGCGGCCGCAGGTGAGAGCCCCCATGTCCTGACCGACCCCACCCCGGCGGGCAAGGCGCCGACAAACGGCGGTCGTCCCTGCGGGCCGCTGCGCTCGACCGCAGTTTCCCGGCTTGTCTCCCTTGCCCGCCGGAGCGATGGCCGGTCCGAACGGGCTCGTCACCGCGGCGCTGCCCCGGGCCACCACCGGCCCGGCGCCGCGACCGACACGAGCCCCAGGAGGCACCTCATGACGCTGTTCAACTTCACCATCGAGGGCAACCTCACCGGCGAGCCGAAGCTCACCGTCCTGCAGAGCGGCATCCCGGTCTGCCGCTTCACCCTCGTGCGCAACCCCCGCCGCCGCAACGCCGAGGGCAAGTGGGAGGACGGCGACGGCCTCTTCCTCAACCTGACCGCCTGGCGGGGCCTCGCCGAGCGCGCCGCCGAACTCCGCAAGGGCGACACCGTCGTGGTGGGCCTCCGCGACGACTTCCACGTCGAGACCTACAACGGCCGGGCCTACCTCCACGCGACCGTCGACACCCTCGCGGTCTCCCTCCGCTTCAACCCGGCCACCAGCCGGCGCACCCCGCGCGCCGAGGCTGCGGCCGCCCACACCGTGCAAACCCCCGACGGCGAGGTCTTCGCCGCCTCGTCCAGCGGCGAGGCCTGGGCCAGCACGGATCTGGAGGTCGTCAGCTGACACCGCTGATGCCCGGTCCTGCACCCCCGGGGCCGGGCATCACCTATCCCGCTGCCTGCGCGTCACGCCGAGGTGGCCATAGCGACTGAACGGACCACGAGCTCGTACGCCGTCACCGACCAGCGAGCCACCGTTGCAGTCGGCCTGTCGCGCTAGCCGGGAGCTGCGGTCGACGCCCGGTGTTCTGGCCGACGCCGGGCCGCGCGGCAAGGGGCGTCGGCGAGCCCGGCTCTCCGGCTTCGCGTCGCACGGACGGCCTCGCCGACGCTCACCCCTTGCGCCACGGCGCCGCCGCCGGCCCGGCCGGGCGCGTCACCGCGGCTCCCCGGCGCAACCGCCGCCGGCGGGCCGCACCCCACCTGATCCCCGGAGGAAGCAGTGCATCGCGTCGTCCTGATCCACCGCACCACTCATGCCGATCGATCAACCCCGACCGGCACCCGTCCACCCCTGCAGCTCGTCACGCCCAACGCGGCCCCCAGCCGCGCCACCGCCGTACGGGCCACCGTCCGACGCCGGCAGCGCCAATGGCGTCTGTCGTTGTTCGCCACCGCGGAACTCGTGCGCGGCCACCACCGCTCCTGCCCGCATGCCGCGGACCCGCGCACCGAAACGCCGCGGATGCTCCGCGTCATCGTCGGCGTTCGCGGCTCGACCTACCGCGACGGCACGCGCGTCGCCGACGCCATGCACGCAATCGCCTACGAGGTCACGATCCGCCGCTGACACGCCGCCCGCTCGCCCGTCCAGCCCGGCGCCCTCGACCGGCGCCGGGCCACTCCCTGCAGCAACCGGAGGTCCACCATGTCCACCCCCGACTCCGGCGAACCGCTCGCCGAACTCCAACCGCTCCGGCACAGCTGGCTGCTGGTCCCGCACGCTCGACTCCGGGTCGTCAAACTCGGTCAGCTCAGCACGCCCCGAGGCGTCGCCTTCACCGCCGGCGTCACCCTCGACGGCCGACCCGTCGGCGCGATCCACAACAGCGGCCACGGCGGCGCCACCGTCTTCGCGCCCCTCGACCGCGCCGCCTTCGGTCGCGCTGAACTCGACGAGTACGTCCAGGCGAGCCGCACCTCTCGCGGAGCGCTAGTCACCACCGAATGGGTCCTCGAGGAGCTAATCACCGAGTACGAAGGCGACCGGCACATAGACCGGGCCGCGACGAGCAACCAGCTCGCGGTCCGCCGCCTCGTCAAGCGCACCATCGATCTCAGCCCGAACACCACCGTCTTCGACGTCTCCAGTCTCAGAACGGTCCCTTCGGACGCCGCCCGCCGTCACCGGACCGGTCTCGCAGGTCTTCTCCCCGCGCCGGAGAGCGACCAATGGTGGCAGGTCTGGACCACCGACAACGGCTGGACCGACGTGACCACCCGACCCGACGACGTTTAGAAGTCCCCACAGGATGGGAGGCCCGGTAGACGCCGGGCCTCCCATCCTGTCGCCCTCGACCTCTGGCGGCCGGCGCCGGCAGCACTATCTGACCGAAGCCGCGCCGCTGCGAGACCGCAAGCCGATCGCGAGCAACGCGAATCCGCTCACCACCATCAACCCATCCACAGCCAGCGGCCCCAGCCCCGCGCCGAGCCGATCCTCCCCGTACACGCGCAGCAGGCCGCTCATGTGCCGGTAAGACATGTAAGCCGCGATCAGCGCCACCAGCACCGCCCCGCCGTACCGTGCCAGCCCCCACCAGACACCAGGCGGCCACGGCACACGGACCACGACCTCCACCGCGCCGAGCAGCAGCAACGGCCAACACGCCGCGGCCACCACCGCCCCCGGATCGGGCACGAACGTCCCCGGCACCCCGAACGCCGCCGGCACTCCCGCCTGCCGCAGCGCCTCACTGGGATGGAACGTGTGCGCAACGTTCGCGCTCACCGACAGCACCACCCCACCCAGGAACGCGGCCAGCGCAGCCCAGTACCCGGGTGAACGCCCGTGCCGCGCAACGTTCGGAATTGCCGGATCCGGCACGACCGGCCCGCCGATTTCCCTCGACGCCTCCCGCACAGGGCCGGCGACGGCGCCCGGTTCCGCCCCGGACGATTCTTCCGGCCGCGCAGCCTCGGCCTTCGCGGCCGGCCTCACCGCGATGATCGGACGCAACGCGCTGGCGTCGAGCGGCGGGGCCGCGGCACGAACCGCGGCGATCTGCGCGCGGGCCCACCGCTCAGACATTCCCAGCGTCTCCGCCAGCGCCCCGGCGCTCAGCGGCGCACCGGTCTCCAGGCTGCGGCGATAGATCTCGTGCGCCCGCGACCGCCGCTCCGCGCGTTGCCGTGCCGTGCTGCCGCTCACCGAACCCCACCGCCCTCCCCGTCGTGCCGGCGCGACTCAGCACCGACCGGCTCCTCGTCGTCTCCGCCGCTGCGCACTCGGGTGACGCCGCCCGGCATTTCCTCGTCCGTCTCCTGCTCGGCGTCCGCAGCGCCGAGGACCGCGCGGGCTCGCGGTTCCGCCCGCCGCACACCCGCCAGCGCGGTGCGCACTTCCGCGACGCTCAACCCGGTGAGCTTCACGATCGAGGCGCGGGTCTCCCCCAGCCAGAACAGCTGATGCAGCGCCACCACGCTCAAGCCCTTGCTGTCGGCCGCTGCCTGCTCGGCGTCAGCAAGGATCCGCGCCGCCCGAGCCTCTGCCTGCCGCCGGATCCGCTCGGCGTCCCCCGCGCATTCGAAATAGACCGCGAGGGCGTTCTCCACCTCCAATTCGCGTACCCGGCGCTGCGCGTGCCGCGCACTACCGGCCTCCTGCGCCCGGCGTAAAGCCTGGGCCCGAACTCGTGTGCTTCGTTTTCTCATGCACTCCACGCTAAGCGTGATATTGGCACTCCGGAACAGTTGCCGAAAAGACAGGGAAAGACAATGAGAAAACGTAAATCATCATTGACGATTCATCCATGAAATAGGACACGAGCCAACATCACACCAGCTCAGAAGCCGGATAATCCAGCGAACCAATCAAGGTAGAAGTCGACAGGACACCTCTTGCACGTGTCGTGAACATGGCCCAAGGTGGTGCACACGACAGCGCTTCACACAGCAATCGAGGACCACTCATGGAGCCACGAAAGAAGTCGGAGAACGGCGCCACCCGATCGTGGTAATGACTATTCATAAACTGACGGTCGGCGACGGATACACCTACCTGACCCGGCACATCGCCGGCGGCGACACCCCACGAGCCCGTGACCAGTCGGCCGGCGACTACTACACCGCAGCGGGCAACCCACCGGGGCGCTGGATCGGCCGGGGCGTTCCGCTGCTCGGGCTCGATGGCCAGCAAGTCACCGAGGAGCAGATGAAGGCGTTGTTCGGGCACGGGCAGCACCCGAACGCCACCGCGATCATCACGAGCTATCAGGACGGACATCTCCAAGCCGGGATGAGCGACGTGCAGGTTCAGCAGGTCCAAGCGGACGCGAGGAAGGCCGCGACGCTGGGCTTGGGGTTTCCCGCGTACAAGCCGCTGGCGCCGTTCGCCGACCGCGTCCGGAAGCGCCTCGACGACGTCACCGAGCAGACCGGCCGCGCGCCCACACCGGCGGAGGCTGCGAAGATCCAGCGGGAGGAATCCCGCCGTCAGCGCGCCGCAGTGGCCGGCTTCGACGTCGTGTTCGCGCCCGTGAAATCCGCCGCGCTGCTGTGGGCGCTCGACGGCCGCGCGTGGGTGCGCGACGCGGTCCGCGCCGCCCACGACGAGGCCAAGTCGGCGGCGCTGGCGATGCTCGAGGAACACGCCGCGTTCACCCGCACTGGCACAGGTGGTATCGCGCAGATCGCCACCGACGGGCTGATCGCGGCGGCGTTCGACCACTACGACTCCCGCGACGGCGACCCCAACCTGCACACCCACGTGGCCATCGTGAACAAGGTCCGAGGCGTCGACGGGAAGTGGCGATCCCTGGACGCGCGCGCCTTGTACCGGATCACGGTGGCCGCGTCCGAGCGGTACAACACCGCCTTTCAGGCGTCATTGACTGCGCGTCTCGGGGTGTCGTGGCGGGAGGTGAAGAAGCGCGGACGCGAACCGGTCTACGAGATCGACGGCATTCCCGACGCGGTCGCGCGGCACTTCTCCCAGCGGCGCGCCGCGATCGAAACCCGTTACGACCAGCTGCTTGCCGAGTACCGCTCCGCGCACGGTCACGACCCGCCGATCGGCGTCTGCCAGCGCCTGGCCCGACAGGCCACGCTCGACACGCGACACGGTAAGAAGCCGCCGCGGTCGCTTCCGGCGATGCGTGCCGAGTGGCGCGCATCCGTAGAGACGGTCTTTGGTCACTCAATGTTGTCGCAACTGGCCACGGCTGTGCCGGCTCCTTCAGGCAATGGCACATCGGCACCCCCTGACATTGACGCGCTCGCCGCCGAGCTGGCCGACCAGGTCGTCGCCGCCGTCGGCGAGGTCCGTTCCACCTGGACAAGATGGAACCTGCACGCCGAAGCCGAACGGCTCCTGCGCGCCATCGGCCTGGCCACCGACCCGGCCGTGCACCGCGCGCTGGTCGACGCGGCTGTCGACCACGCCGTCGCACCGGAACGATCGATCACCGTCGAAGCCCCCGCCCTCGTCGACGAACCCGCCGAACTCCGCCGCGCCGACGGCGAATCCCTCTTCGTCGAACACGCCGCCGCCCGCTACACCAGCACCACAGTGCTCGACGCCGAACAACGCCTCGTCGACGCTGCCGCGACCATCACCGACGGCGCGCTCCCGGCCGTGCTGGTCGACGCAGCCCTCACCGAATTCAGCCACACCCACGGCCGGCCGCTCGATGCCGGGCAGCAGCGGCTGGTCACCGCATTCGCCACCAACCCCCGGCTACTCGTCGTCGGACTCGGCGCGGCCGGCACCGGCAAGACCACCGCGATGCGCGCCTACCTCCACACCCTGCGCGCCGGAGGGCAACGCCTCGTGCCGCTGGCCACCTCCGCCGCCGCAGCCGCCATCCTCGCCACCGAGCTCAACGTCCCCGCAGAAAACCTGCACAAGTTCCTCTACGAGTACACCAACGGACTCTGCGCCGACCAACTCCGAGCCGGCGCCCCGGTACCGGCCGCCTACCAGCAGTTCGCACTGCGGCCCGGCGATGTCGTTCTCGTCGACGAAGCCGGCATGGCCGGAACCCCCAACCTCTACCGGCTCGTCACCCTCGCCCGCCAGCGCGGCGCACGTGTCCGGCTCCTCGGCGACTACCGGCAACTCGGCGCCGTGGAGTCCGGCGGCGCCCTGCGCCTGCTCGCCACCGAAGCCGGCGCTGTCGAACTCTCGACCCTGCACCGCTTCACCGACCCGGCCGAAGCCACCGCCACCCTCGGGCTCCGCGAAGGCCGGACCCAATCCCTGGACTTCTACGAAACCCACGGCCGGATCCGCGGCGGATCCGAGCAGGCCATGCTCGACGCCGTCTACACCGGCTGGCTCACCGACATCCGCGCCGGAGCGGTCAGCCTTATGTCCGCAGCAACCAACGCCGACGTGACCGCGCTCGCCGCGCGGGCCCGCACCGATCGGATCGCACTCGGCCAGGTCGAGCATCAGGGATTGTTATTGCACGACGGTAATCACGCCGGCCGGGGCGACTGGGTCGTCACCCGCCGCAACAACCGACGACTCACCAGCCACGGCGGCCACGACTTCGTTCGCAACGGAGACCCCTGGCGCGTGCTGCACCGCCACCGCGACGGGTCGCTCACCGCCCAGCACCTCACCCACGGCGGCCGCGTCCGACTCCCGGCTCGCTACGTCGCCGAACATGTCGAACTGCTGTACGCCACCACAGTGCACCGAGCCCAAGGCTCCACGGTCGACACCGCCCACGCCCTGGTCACTCCCGAGATGGGCCGAGAGCACCTCTACGTCGCGGCTACCCGTGCCCGCCGGTCCACCCACCTCTACGTCCCCACCCATGAACTCCTCCCCCTCGACGAAGACGAACGCCTCGACCGCACCCGCTACGACCCGCGAGTCCGCGCCGCCCGCGAAGTCCTCGACACCGTCCTCGGCCGCGAAAACGCTGAACTGTCCGCGACCGAGACCATCCGCGACAACCAGGAACGCGCCGCGTCGTTGGCCACGCTCGTCCCGCGGTATCTCTACGTCGCCGACCTGCTCGCTGAAAGGCGCTATAAGCCGATCATCCGCTCGCTCTTCGCCGACCAGGCCGACGGGCTCCTCGACGACCCGGCGTGGCCCGCCCTCGTTCGAGCGGTCCACCGCGCCGAAGCCGCCGGCTGGCAACCCGAACAACTGCTCGCTGCCGCCCTCACGTACCGGCCACTCGACGACGCCGAGTCCCTCGCAAAGGTCATCGCGTGGCGCTGCGAACGGATCGTCAAGGAGCAGCACCCTGGCGCCTGGCTCATTCAGCCAACCTCGGAACAAGCCGAGCGGTACGCGGAACTCGTCCACCAGGCGACCGGTGTCCGGCCCGACCGGGCAGATGCGCTTCTTCTTCCGCATGCGCTCGAAGCCGCACCGGTAGTCGCACGACCCGAGCACTACGCCAGCGTCCCCATCGACCACCTGGCCGACTACGCCACCCACGCCGCCACTCTCCTCGGGAGCGAGTCCCGGCAGATCGAGGCCCACCACGCGTGGCCGCGCCTCGCTGCCACACTGGCCGCAGCGCGCCGCCACGGTCACGATCCGATAGCCATGCTCGACGATGCCGTTCGACCAGAATCGAAGCCGGAGGATGTCGCTGACCTCACCAACGCCGCCAAGCAGATCACACGACGCCTCCGCCTCCCCGCCGACGAGATCCGGATCCCGCGCGCGCTCGCCGCCTCCGACCTGGCAAACCGTGTCCTCGGCGAGGACATCGCCGACCGAGTCCGCGCCGAGACGCCCTGGCCTGCGCTCCGCTCTGCCCTGAGTCGCGCTGCCCGCATAGGACACGACCCTGAGCAACTCCTCCGCAAAGCCGCCGCCGAGCCGCTGCCACTGCGCGTGCAGCTATCCCAACACCTCGCGCAGTGCATCCTCTACCTCACCACGACGGCGCCCAGTCCTAGCGGCGGGGAATGGCGCAACCTCGCGTGGGCACTCGCGGCCCACGAACACACAGGTGGCCACGCTGCGGACCTCCTTTCGACCGAACTCGCCGACCTAACGCTCAGCAACCTCAGCCGGCGCGCCCAAGACAACGCGGCCCGCAGCCGCGCAGCGCGCACCTCCTCGGACGGGATGCTGCCCTGGATCCCCCCGGTCGCCCACCACGAGCCCGACAGCGCGCTCACCGCCTACCTTCGCCAGGCTCGCGACGAAATCACTCAGCGCGTCGAGCACATCGCTGCCCTCGCCAGAGCGGACACACCAGAATGGCTGACCGCGCTCGGGCAGCCGCCCGTCGACTACGGGGTCTGCCGCCGCTGGAACGAAGCGCTTGGCGTCGTCGCCGCCTACCGCGACCAGCAACATGTCACCGACGACGATCGAGCCCACCCGCTAGGTCCCTACATCGAGGAGGGACGCGCGGGCCACGGCGCCTACTGGCACGCAGCGGCCGCTCTGGTAACCGCCCGGCAGCTCGCCACCACCGGGCTCAGCCTCCAGCCCCGCCGCCCCACCGACCCCAGCGAGGTCAGCACCGCCCACCGAATCGCTGTCGACACCTATCTCGGCCTAGACGCTGCCGGACGCGAGGTGATCGCCAGCACCATGGTCGCCCGTCTCGGAAATCTCTGGCAGGGTACCGCCACCGACCTTGACGCAGGCATCACCCAGCCTGCCTATGCGCGTCAGCTCCAGGACACGCTCACGCAAGCCGGGCACCTCGGCAAAGCCGGTCCAGATCCGGCCCGTGCGCCCAGCGCGCAAGAGTCGGAGTCTCGGCGACGCACGATTGGCCCGCACAGGAGCGCGGCGTCGCAACGGCTGACACGGGGAGGCCAAGCGCAGCCATCAGCTACGCCTGCACAGCTTGAGCGGCTACGCCATCCCACTCATCAGCAGGGCCGACAGCAGCCGCGACTGTAGTTCAGCCGGTCGCGTCGGGACTGATCGTCGCCTGAGTCGCTCGGCTCTCAAATCAGTGCCGCGAGGAGATCGTCGATCGTCCGGCGGAGTCGGACGCCGGGACGCTGTCCGAACCGGCGACGGTGTGCGCGGGCACGCTCAGCCGCTGGATGCGACCCCGTGACGTCGACGCCATGCCCGACACCGGCGCCCTGCAGCACGGTGCTGTAGACGCAGCTTGGCTTGCAGCCGTCCAGGACGTTGTCGAGAGTTCCAGTTGCAAAATGGTAGAGGTTGCCCCCTAGATCGCCGATGCCGTTCGGCGCGATGGTGGCCGTCAACAACTGGAGGACCTCGTTGGCGGCCGTGGCGGCAGAGAACGGGAACACGTTCTCGTTGCGGCGGAGCGGGTGGTCGGCGTCGAGGCCGACGATATAGGTGGCGTCGTCCAGCATCCCGGTGCGTTCGAGAGAGACGAGCCCGGGGTCGTACTGGCCGAGGCATTCGAGACACGCGCGGCCCGGTGCCGCGAGGTGTGAACGCCATTCTGCACCGCGTAGGCCGCGGGGGCTGGCTCGGACCAGGATGCCTCCATCGACGACGGGGATGAGGTGGGCGTAGGCCGCGAGGTTGAGAGCAGCCCGGGGCCATGGTCGATCGACGCAGCTGAAGATCACGTCGCAGTCCAGGGCATGCGCGAAGCCTGCAGGCTCGGTGACGGAATAGTCCAACCCCCGGATGCGAGGGCGCCGGGCGGTGGCGGAGTAGCGCAGCGCGCGGGCCAGTACGTCAACCTTGGCCCGTCGCAGTTGGGCATCGCGTAGGCGGGCGTGAAGGAGGCGGTCGAGGTTGACAATCTCGACCGTGTCGAAGTCGAAAAGCGTGATGTATTCGATCCCGACGCGTGCGAGCGCCTCCGCTACGAGGGCCCCGACGCTTCCGGCGCCGACGACGCCGACGTGCAGCCTCGCCAAGGAGGACTGCTTCTCCTCGCCCCACGCTGAGACCGTACGAGCTTGGCTGGAGCGGGAGGCCGGCGCTGGTCGCAGGCTGTTGTTCCAGGTGACAGCGATGCGATCACCGACTTCGCGCACGCTCTCGCACCACATCGGCTCATGACGGCGGGCGCCGACGCGGTGCCAAAACCGGGCGCTGTGGGCGCGATCGATTCCGGCGAAGGTCAGTCCCAGTAGCGGCAGACCGGTGATGGCTGTCGCCTGTCCGGCGTGGCCTGCTTCGGCTGCCTGATCGTCGCGGCTCAGGCTCTGCCAGCCGCGGCCAGTCGGATGGCTGTGGATCAGAGCGAGCCCGCATCCAGCCGCGGCGGCGCGGGCCGCTGCGCGGAGGAAGTACGCCGAGGTGAACGAGACGTTGCCGTGCACATCACGTTCGCCGTCTGCGGGGAGGATCAGCTCGGCGAGAATCGCGGTGGTGCGGGTAGCGCCGACACTGGGGCGCCAGGCCACGAAGCACAGATCTTCCTGTCCATCGTCGCGGTGCAGGTGTGCGGTCAGGCGAGCGGCAAGGTCGGTGGTCATGACCACCGACCTCGTGCCGTCCCGACCGAGAAGAGCAGCGGCGGCTGTTCCAGCCGCGGTCTCGGTCAACATCGCGGTGCCTCAGATCTGCGAGAAGAGGGTGCGGAGGTGGCGGAGGTAGGAGCGGACGGTGCGATCGGCCGGCCAGTTCTGAGCCGGTCGGCTCCAGTACTCCCAGTCGGTCCCGAGCGGCGACGGGTGAACGGCACCACCTGGGTGGCCGAACGGGGGGCTGATGTGCGGGCCCGGTGGTGGCGACATCGGCCAGTCGCCGGGGATCTGCAAGCCGATCCTGATCTCCTCGCCTGCCCGGGTGCCGACCTCGATGCGGTAGGCGAAGGTCACGAACTCGCCCTGCTGGAGGACCTCGTAACCGGAGGCGGTGAGTGCGGCGACGAGCGCCGCCGCACCGACCTCCAGGTGTACGGCCGTCACGAAACCGGAGTCGGGCCGGTCGAGACCGACACGAACACAGAACCGTCGTGGACGCGGATCTCGTCGTTTCCGTGGTTCCGATAGGAGACCTGCTCCCGGCCCTTGAGCTCAACCAGGTAGTGGCTAGCGGGGTCGAGATGCACGAGCGTGAGGATCTCGTTCGGGGTCATCCGGTCGTCGCGGGTCGTGACCCGTTCGTCGTCGACCTTGAAGGTGATGTTTCGACGCGGGCCGTCGTGCCGGTTCGCGTCGGTCTGTGCAGGCAGAGCCATCGGGCTTTCCTCATTTCTCATCACGGTCACCGTCCCTGCCCCACCTCCGGCAGAGTCGGCTTCACTGGAAAAATTTAAACAGATGATCGCTAAGCCCGCAACTCTCCTTCGAGGAGTCGCGCTGGGAGGACGGACGGCCCGGCCGCTGTCATGCTTGTCGTCGTGCGAATCCTGCTGGCTGACCGCCGCCCGTTGCAGCGCGCGGAGTTGGTGATCGACTTTCACGAGGACGAGCACGCGCTGGCCCTCGACGCGCGAGCCCTGCGCTGGGCTAGCCCGCTGGAGCTGGCCGCGATCGTCACCCTCGCGAACGACGCGCATACACGTGGCCGGAAAGTCGCGTTGGTGCTACCGGAGGACCGTGACGTGGCGGCCTACCTGGCTCGGATGAACGTCGTCGATCTCCTTGAGCCGATCGCGGAGATCGACGGCACGATCCCGACTCAAACTCGCAGGGACCACTCGAGCAAGCTGCTGGAAGTGACGGGCGTGACGAGGACGGACGCCAGTGCGGTCGCGGCCAAGCTCGGGCGGATGACCACCAGTCGGCTCGGCAGCAAGATCGGGGTGCTGGCGTTCAAAGCCCTTGGGGAACTCCTTGACAACGCCACCAACCACGGACGCAGCGACATCGGAGCGTTCACCGCCGCTCAGCTCTACACAGGAGCATCGAGCGGCCTGCCGGGATTCGAGTTCGCCGTCTGCGACGCCGGCATGAGCATCTTCGAAAGCCTTCGCGCGAGCGTTCACCACCAGGATCTTGAGGACGATCGTGCCGCGCTCGAACACGCGCTACAGAACGGTGTCAGCAGCACACCATCCCCCGGACGCGGTCACGGCCTAGGTGACCTCGGGGATCAGGTGACCCGCGAAGGAGGGGGGCGCATGCTGCTCCGCAGCGGCTCCGCAGTCGCCAGTGTAGTTCTTCGCGCTCGGCGCCTTGTCACCGCACGGCCGGTAGCAACCCCGACGAACGGAACGTGGGCGTGGCTGCGCGTCCGTGTTCCATGACGCAACGCACTGTGTTTCAATCTGTCGAGTGAAACCGGAATCCGCTGCGCCATTCCTCTTCACCGTCGGGTCGCACAACGACTTCCTCTCCACGCGCGATCTCGGCAAGACCGTCCTGCGCGATCTGGAGGATCAAACCCCGGCTGACACGGCGACCGTGATCATCAACTTCACCGGTGTCGTCGCCATGACTCACAGCTTCGCCGATGAGTTCCTTGGGCAGTACTACTCCGCCCTCGCCACCCAGGACGGCAACCCCACCACCGTGTTCGTGACGGAGCTCAACGACGAACTCCGCGAAACCCTCACAGTGTGCTTCGAACGCCGGGACCTGATAGCGCTCGAGGTCCAAGGACAGGAACTCGGCCTGCTTGCCGCCTCCGAGGTCCTGAACCAGACGTTCGCCCTCGCTCAGGAGCTGAGGACGTTCACAGCGATGAACATCGCGGAGCACCTCAAAATCACCGCGCCGAACGCGAACAACCGACTAAAACGTCTCGTCGCCGCCCGAACACTCCTTCGAGAGCTCCGCGTGGCCGAACGCGGCGGCAAGGAATTCACTTACTCAGTCCCCATCGTCTAGAGAGAACGAGTCGCAAGCCAGCGTGGATGGCCGGGTTGTTCTGCCTACTGCTAGGTGGTCGGAACCCTCGGCCGACGACAAGCCGACGCGGGACGAAGCCCGATCGACACGTACCACTCCTGCAATCGCTGATGGCCAGCGCCGCAGGCGGGCTACCACAGCCTCACAGGCGGACTGTGACCCGCCTCACATTCCGGGCGGGTCCAGCTTCGTTCGCCTGCATCCGGCGAGGTCCGCTAACAAATCACTAACATCGTGACGAAGAGGCCGATCTTCCGCTCGGGAAACCGGCCTCTGAACTGCAAAAACACTGTGGGCGATACTGGGATCGAACCAGTGACCTCTTCGGTGTGAAACACGAATTGCCGGGTTCCCCTAAAACGCACTGGCCTCACCGACGACGTCAACGAGCAGTACTTCGACCTCACGCCTGTCGCGCCCTCGACACCGCCACGATCGATACGCAGGCGGAAGTGAGCGTCAACCAAGCCGCGAGCATCTCACGGCGCGAGCCCGGCCTCCGGAGTCGGCGCCTCGCACGGTTCCAAGCGGAACCACATCACTGGCCCGTAGGAGTCGACGACGTACTGTGCGCACCAGAAGGTGCCGTCGCCGTCAACCTCCTCCATCCAGGGATGCCCATCCGGGCACACGGTGCGCCCGTCCCACACCCAGGTTTGCCACTGGTCTCCGTCCATGCACACGCGGATCGCGCCCGCGTTTTCATACGGCTCCCGGCTCACGCGTTCACCTCAATTCTGCACGCCACACCGGCTCTGCGCTCGGCCGCCGAGGCGTGGATCGTCACTAATCCGGGGCTGCGCACCATTCGCTACGCCTCACCAGGCGCCCTCGTACGGCGAGCGGTCCGGACCCGGGCCGCGTCGAGGGCCTCGACGATCTCGGTCGCGCTGGCACCGTCGCCGACACGGGCAGCGACCTCGGCGAGGATGCCCGAGTACTCATCGCGCATCCCGTTGATCATCTCTTCGGCGTCGGCGTCGAACTGCGCGACAACCCGGCCGAGCGCCTGCTGAAACACCGCCCGCTCGTCCGCTGCCTCCGAAGCGGACGGCAGATGCTCCCCGCCGAGCTTCTCCGTCCGGTTCTGCACCCAGTCGCGGAACGCCGCGGCATCCGCCACCGTCTCCCCGGCCACCCGGACGGCCTGGGACTGGCCTGCCGCTGGACAGAGCAGTTCCGTCGGAGAGACCTCAAGGGCTAGCGCGAACAGCACCAACTCCCCCACCGTGGCTTGCCGGCGCCCGGTCTCGATGTTCGCGAGGACGTACGTCGTCAGCCCGGTGGCCTCCAGCTCTGCGCAGCGCTGGACGAACGCCTGCGCCGTGTAGCCGCTGCGTTGACGCAGTTCTTTCAGCCGCAGCGCGACCACCGTCCCGACCGGGAGGGGTCCGTCCGTTGACGCCAAGCTCAAGCGCGGAGATCTTGCCATATAGACAAGCTAAGCCAGCTTGTTGACTGGAGCAAGCCTCTGACTCATTCTATTTGTCGATTCGACACTGTCGAACCGTCTTGTCTTATAGACAAATAAGGAGCCGGGTCATGGATCAGGGATTGTGGACTCATCGGGAGGCCGCGCGCTACCTCGGCGTCACTCCCGAGACGTTGTACACGTGGGTTGGCCGGAAGGCCGGTGACGATCCGCCGCCGTCCTTGAAGCTCGGACACTTTCGCCGATACGAGCCGGATGCGCTCCGCGCGTGGGCGACCCGCCGGGGATCGGCAGCATCGTGAACGCCCCCTCGCCTATACCGAGCGGCGACAGCGAGCTGCACCAAACCGGCCTCCCGTTGCCCGTACTTCAGACGGCCTCGGACGCGATCCGCCCGTGGTTCTGGGCGGTCTCGCCGATGGGAACCAATGGACGCATCGCCGCCCGATCTACTCTCGACGTGCTCCGGTGGTCGGCCGGCGAACGAGTCCTGATCACGGCCGCGCCAGGAACGCTCTTCGTCGAACGCTCTGCCGACGGGCCACTGCGGATCGACCCGAGCGGGCACCTGCGGTTGCGGGCCGAACAACGCCATGCCGCGCGAGTGTTGGCCGGCGAACGCCTCCTTCTCGTCGCCGATCCACCCCGGGACATACTCGTCGCCTGGACTCCGGCGCGGCTGGCTCCGATCCTCTCCGGCCTCGTCCGTCCCGGCCCCACGGACGACCACAGTGGCTGACGCCCTCGCCGAGCAGTCCGGCGCCGACCTGGAAATGCTCCGGTCGCTGATGAGTCGGATGGGTATCAGCGCCGAGCAGCTGCTCGGCGCCCCCGCTGTCCCCGGCGCCGCCATCCCCGATTTCGCCGAGTACATCGATCGTGTGAGCACCGTCGTCACGCCCGGCACCCGCAAGGTCTACACGCCCTACTGGAACAAGATCCGCGCGGCGTGGGGCCACCGGAAGCTGGACGAACCTACCCCACTCGAAATCCGCCAGCTCGCCGACGACATCCGCTCCAACGCCATGGTCCGCCGCAACACCCGGGGCGGGCGATCCGCCGCCGAGCACCTCATCGCCAGTCTCCGATGCATCTACCGGTATGCCGTCGAAGACGGCTTGATCACTGAGAACCGCAACCCCGCCGTACGCGTCAAGCCACCGCGCCGCCTTGCCAGCACCCGGCACGCGCTCTCCGACACCCAAGTCGCCGACATCGTGCGCGTCGCCACCACGACCGGCAACGATCCCGAACTCGACGGACTGATCCTGCGGATCCATCTCGAGACCGCCTGCCGCCGCGGCGGAGCGCTCGCGGTGCGCCCCATCGATCTCGACCCCGACCAATGCGCCGTCCGGCTGCACGAGAAGGGCGAGACCGTTCGGCTGCAGCCGGTGTCGCCAACCCTCATGCGTGGCCTGGTGCACCACCGCGACACCCGCGGCGTCGGCGATCCCATCGGCCAGTTGCTGCGCTACCGTCACCAGCGCCCGATCACCGCACGCCGCTACGACCACATCTTCGACCGTGTCGGTCGGCGGCTGCCGTGGGTGACCGCGCAGCAGATCAGCATTCACTGGTTCCGTCACACCACCCTAACCTGGGTCGAACGGCGTATCAGTTACGCGGTGGCCCGCGCCTACGCCGGCCACGAAGGCCGCGCAGACGCGGGTACCACCGCCACCTACGTGCGGGCGCACCTGCATGAAGTCGCCGCCGCCCTGGCTGCCCTCACCGGCGAACCGCACCCCCTCGCGACCGGCACCGAACCAGCCCGCACCGCCCTACTCTGACCCGGCCGCCTACTCTGACCGGCCCATCTCGGATCCGGCCGAGGGATGGGCTTCGGCCAGTGGATGGTCCTCTCCGACCAGACCGGCCAGCGCGGCCGCGACCTCCGGCAACTTTGCCCGCGCATAGGTGAGGGTCGTGTCCTCACCACCGGTACCTTCCGCGTGACCGGCGTACGCCTGCGCCACCGCATACCCGTACACCCGCTCCACCCACGTCAACGTCGTGTGCCGCAACCAATGCGCACTCACCCCCTGCGCCGCCGCCCACGGCAGATGCCGGCCGATCCGCGCGAACAGGCTGTTGTACCGGCGCCGCGTGATCGGTGTCCCGTCCATCCGCCGCAACAACTGCCCCTCCCGGGGAGCACCCCGTTCGGCCGCGTGCGCGAGAAGGTGCGCCATCAGCGTCGGGGACACCGGCTGCAGGCGGCTGGTACCACCCTTCTCCCGCAACAAGATCAGACACTGCTCCGCGTCCAGGTCACACGGCCGCAGCGCCAGCGCGCCACCCCTGCGGCACGCGGTCTCGGTGTGCAACCGCAACAACAACGTGTCCAGCACCGGATCATCACCCGTCGACGCGGCCACCTCATTGATCTCCGCCAGCCGCTCCCCGACCAGCGCATGCCGGGTCGAGGCCACCCGCCGCGGCTTGGCCACCCGCTTCGCCGGATTATCGGCGACCAGCTCGTCGTCGACCGCATGCCGATACAAACACCGCAACGCCGCGATGAAATGCTCCGCAGACAGCGACCCACCCCGCCCATTCCGCCTAATCACCCTGCCCGCACGCACTCGCCGGGACAACGCCTCGATCTCCGTCGGCGTCGGCTCATCCAACCGCCGATCACCCCACTGCTCCACCAGCCGATTCCAGTACGAGCCGTACACCCTGCGCGTACCGTCGCTCACCGCCCCCGACACCACCGGCACATACTCCGCGAACGACGGCGCCGCAGGCCGCTCCGACGCCACCGGCGCGAGCAGATCCTCCGGACGGACCCCCAACCGCGCCAGCAAAAGCCGAGCGGCATCCAGCTCCCCGCTGCTCGGCGAGGCCGGCGTCTCGGCGCTCACCCAGCCTCACCGCCCCAGATCGCGCGGTGCGCGGCGGCGACCATCGTGTCCACCGCTGCCGGAGGATGCAGCACCATCCAGCCGTCCTCCGGATCAGCGACCAGAAACACCCGATCCGTCGCGCCCAGGCCGCACCAGCGACGCGCCGCCGCCGGCAACAGCACGAAGCCCTGAGCACTGATCGTGAACAGGCCACGCGGATCAGCGGCGAGCACGATCAGGCCCTGATCGACCTGGACGTCCAGCCGCGTGCCCGCGACCCAGCCCAGCCGGCGCGGGATCCTGCGCTCATTCAGCCGCCCGAACCGGGTGACCGTGGACAACCCGTAGACCGTCCGGCCCGGAGACAGCGGCGGCGGCAACTGCGGCAGCGGAAGCCGGCGCACCGGTGGACGGCGCACCGCGGGCACGATCTCGGCGGCCGGTAGCTGCTGCCGCCCACGCGATAACCGATCTGTGGGCGGGACGAGCCCCGGCACTGACTTCGGAGCGCTCATCGGCCCCACCTGCCCGGATGCGAGGCACCGGCGTGGAGCGACCAACAGAGGAGGGAAGTACGGCGAAGCGGGATCAACCGTACAGGCGTAAAGTATTGCAAGAATGCAATGCTGGAGTGTCCGAGGGGGGACTTGAACCCCCACGCCCTTTCGGGCACTAGCACCTCAAGCTAGCGCGTCTGCCATTCCGCCACCCGGACGCGAGTTCGCCTCTCGGCGACCGCTGGGAGAACCTTACCCAATGCTCCGACGAACTCCCAAGTCGGCCCCATCCCACGTCAGAGAACCGGCTCAGCTGCCGTTCCGGCCTGCCGAGATGACTGGCATGACACCAGCGTGGCGACGCCGTCTCGCGATGGCGTGCGTGGACGTGCTGGCCCTCGCCATGGTGGGCGGGCTCGGTCTCTACCTCGCCGATGTGCAGAAACACTCACGCCAGAGCATCCTCGGCGAGTTCGACGCCCGGGGCGCGGCTGGCGGCGGACGTCAGCGGTGACACGGTCGTCGCCAGTGAGGGGAAGACCCGTGCGTGGGCGACCGAGAGTTTCTCCGGCCCAGTACCCAGCCTGAAGGCCGCACTCGACGCTCAGGTGGCCGGCGTCGACTGGCTGGCGGTGCTGGGCGCGGACGGAACGGTGCTCGGCGCCTCGCCGCGGGAAGCGAAAACAACGGCGGCCTCACTGCTCACCACCCGCGGGTTCCGGCTGGCGATCAGCACCCGCACATTGGTCTACGGTGACGTCACCACGGTCGACGGCGTCGCGATGCTGTACGCGTTCCAGCCGTACACGGCCGGCGACGAGACGCGGGTGCCGGTCGTGCCGTCCGCGGCGTCGGAGATCGCCGCGGTTCTGCGCAGCGCCCTGGACGTGACCGGTAGCCGCGCCTACATGGTCGACAGCGCCGGCGCGACGATCGTCGCCCCGAGCACGAAGCTCGACCCGCAGTTGGCCGCCGCGGCCCGGACCACGAAACGTGGGGTCACCGCGCGCGGCGACTACTACCTCTCCCTCAACGTCAGGAGCACCACCTGGCGGGTCGTCATCGCCACGCCTCGAGCGGAGCTGCTGGCTCCGGTCAAGGAAACCACCCGGGTATCTTGGCTGATCTTCGCCGGGTTCGCCGCGGCGGTCACGCTCATCATCGCGATCGGCACCGTCACCCTGAGGAGCTCTGCGCGGCTGGCGCACGCCCGCCTGCACGACACGCTCACCGGGCTGCCGAACCGGGCGCTCTTTCTCGAGCGCGCGGAGGTGGCGATGGCGCAGAAGCAGCCGGTCGCGGCCCTGTTCCTCGACCTGGACGGGTTCAAGCCGGTCAACGACACCTATGGACATGCCGCCGGCGACGAGCTGCTGGTGCAGGTGGGCAGGCGCCTGAAGGCGGCGACGAGGCAGCAGGATCTCGTCAGTCGATTCGGCGGCGACGAGTTCCTGGTGTTGTGTCGGGGGGACGCGGACGCCGTCGCCGAGCGGATCCGGCACGAACTGTCGCAGCCCTTCGACGTCGACGGGCACACCGTGCGCATCGGGGTGTCGATCGGCATCGCCACGCGGACCCAGCACACGGACAGCGCCGACACTCTGATCCACAACGCCGACCTCGCCCTCTACGAGGCCAAGCGCGGCGGCCGGGGCCGCATCGAGCGGTTCGCGTCTGTCTAGAAGGCATGTAGGCGCTGGGCGCACGGTGCTGTGTCACGCCGGACTCGCTGATCGCCATGCCGGGCGCGGCGCTGGCCGTGTGGGCTGCCGCGGTGATGGTGCCGGCCCACCGCGTCGACGGTTCGCCCGCGGCGCAGTGCGTCGTCTTCGGCGTCACGGATGTGTGCCTCGTCGTCGTGCACCACGTACGCGCTGTACCGCGGAGTTCCGGCTCCGTACCGGTGGCCGGCGACCACGGAGGAGAGGCTGAAGCTTGGCGTACGGACGCTCGCCGTGATCGTGCTCCCGTTCGGCGGGCTGCTCCCGGCCCTGTGGATCGTGGGCGGCTTCAGCCTCGCATCGGCGCCGGCGCCGCGTCAGGTGCTCGCGCTCGTGACGGTCATCTACATGCTGGCGGTCGAGATCAGCGTCGAAGTGAAGCGGTCCTAGAACCCCAACGCGGCTGCTGCCCGCTCCGGCGTCGGCGCCGACCAGTGCTCCTCGTACACCTCGCTGGTCGAGAGCGAACGCAGCGAAGCGCGGTCCAGGTACAGCACGCCGTTGAGGTGGTCGGTCTCGTGCTGAGCGATCCGCGCCGGCCAGCCCGAGAGCTCCACGGAGTAATCAGCACCGCTCCGGTCCGAGGCCGACAGCAGCACCCGGCGGTGCCGGGCCACCACAGCGGTGAACCCGCGAACGCTCAGACACCCCTCGTAGAACGCGACCTTCTCCGACCCCACCGGTGTCACCACCGGGTTGATCAGGTCCAGCGGCGCCTGCGGCGACCGCTCCCGGGCCACAGCGATGTCCGACGCGATCCGCGCCGGATCGTCGATCACCGCCAGTGCCAGCGGTATCCCCACCTGCGGCGCGGCAAGCCCCACACCCACGCCCGGCAAGTGCGCGCGCATGGCGTCCAGCAGCGCTGCCAGAAGGTCGGCAGGAAGCTGACCGTCGTACCGCGCGGCAGGCTGCCGGAGGACGGACGAACCGACCTGGGTCACGTTCCACGGCCGCGGCGCCGCGAGCAGCGCCTCTACCTGAGAAATCACGCGAGCGCGTCCGTCAGCAGCGCGACCAGCGCCTCCAACTGCACGTCCGCCGACGGCACGACCTCCTCGTCGGAACCGTCCAGCGCCCGCGCGGCCAGCCCCGCCTTGCTATCGATCAGCTCGGCGATCCGCGCGTCGATGGTCTGCGCGGCGATGATGCGCCACGCGGTGACCGGCTCGGTCTGGCCGATGCGGTGGCTGCGGTCGATGGCCTGCGTCTGCTCGGCGTCGGTCCAGGACAACTCGGCCAGCACGATGTTGGACGCCACCTGCAGGTTCAGCCCCACCCCCGCCGCGGTCAGCGAACACACCGCGATCGACACCGAGGGGTCGTTCACGAACGCGTCGATGTTCTTCTGGCGGGTGCGTGGCGTCTGGTCACCGCGGATCGACGCGAACTGCACGCCTTGCTTCTCGAACAGCGCCGAAGCCGCGTCCATGACGTCGACGTGCTTCGCGAAGAACACGACCTTGCCGGCGCTCCGGGCCAGCTGAACGGCGTAGTCGGCGGCGAGGCCGGACTTGGCCTGACCGATGCGGCGCATCATGCTGAACACGTTCTCGCCGGTCTGCTTGGCCGTGTCCTTGAGTTCGGCGCGAGCGATCCGGCGCACGAGTTCGTCATCGACAGCGTCCGAGGAGGAGGCCCGCTGGTACTGCTCCACCATCCGGCGCACGAGCTCCTTCTCCGCCGCCCGGATCGAGCGACCGGCCGAACCGTCCAGCTCCACCGGCAGGTCAGCGACGCGACGGCCCGGGATGTCGGCCGCGACGTCGACCTTGCGGCGTCGCACGATGCCCATGTCGATGACGCACTGCCTGGCCGCGGCGTAGAAGCCGGGGTCGGCGGGCGTCAGACCGGTGTCCTCCAAGGCGGCCATCAGCGCGCCGAGCGGCTTCGAGTCGTCGATCCAGCCGAGGAACTGCCAGATGGCGCGGAAGTCGTCGATGTCGTTGATCAGTGGCGTACCGGTCAGAGCCATCAGCAGCGGCCCGGGATTGCGCGAGCGGATGCGGTCGGCGATCTCGAGCACGTGCTGCGAGCGCTGCGAGGACTTGTTCTTGATGAAATGCGCCTCGTCGACGACCATCCCGCGGAACCCGAAGTTGCCGAGCCAGCCCACGTGCCGGTCGAGCACCTCGTAGTTGATGACGACGATGTCGGCGAACCCGTCGACCGTGTCGCCGTCACCCTGCACGACGGTGGCCGGGCGGTGCGGCGTCCACAGGTTCGCTTCGCGTGCCCAGTTGATTTTGACGACGTTCGGCACGACGACGAGCAGCGGATACGCGTTCGCGGCCTCGGCGGCGAGCAGCGCCTGGGCGGTCTTGCCGAGGCCGGGCTCGTCGGCGAGCAGGAACGTGCGGTGGCCGTCGGCGGCCGCGGCGACCATTCGTGCCTGGTGGGGCATGAGTTCTTTGCCGCTGGTACGGCGCAGCTCCCACGGCGCGGGCAGCGCCATGCAGGCCGCGTCGCCGCTGCCGGCGCGCTCGAACGAGTTGAGCAGCGGATTGATCAGTTCCCAGCTGGTCAGGCGGCGCGAGCGGACGGCGGGGCGCTGCGCGTACGCGTCGAAGTCGGGGGCCAGGAACGGGTTGGCGAGCTGCCGGGTGACCACCGACTGGGGTACGACCCGGCGTTCGGGCGTGGTCGGTGTCGGCGGAGGCGGCGGGGCCTCCTCCGGGGCCGTCTCGATGCCGACGGTCTGCAGCATCTCGCGCTTGAGCGAGCGGGTCGCGTCGGAGACGACGGCGTCCTCGGCGAGCAGTTCCATCAGCCCGGTGTCCCGGACGGCGGTGGTGGCCAGGATCTGCGCGATCCCGTCCAGTCGTTTCAGCTGTTCAGTGCTGTTGGCGGCCGTCCGGAGACGGGCGCGCTCGTCGCGCAGCAGCAGGAAGACGGCATGAAATTTGGTGCGCACGGCAGGCGTCACGCGCCCGCGCTGGGCAGCCGTCTCGATTTCCCGGGCGGTGCCGGCGAGCAACGCGATGACGTCCCCGCGATTTCTACCCCGCTGCGGATTACGCGGGGCGGGACGGCGAGCGCCGGTGCGACGCTGGCCAGGTCGAGCCACAGATTCCTCCTTCGGACGCCGGGCGAATTCGCCGCGGCTACAGGGCGTCGGGTGCACCGGCGGGCCTCGTGGCGCCGAATATGGCGACGACCTGCGACTACGGCGTGGATCTGGCCTCGGCAGGCGTCTTACGGACGCGTGGTTCGGGTAGCTGGTGCCTCGCTGGTGTCAACACGCGCGAGGCCACATGATTCCCGCGACGAGCGCGGCGATGCAATGACGACGCCATCAGATTACACCGATGCCGTGTCCCGTGCGTCACCCCCATCACGGGTCAATGGCGGGACCCCCTTCCCGGAGGTCCCGCCACACCCTCATTCCTCGACGGTGGCCACGATCTCGTCGGACTCCGCGAAGCTCAGCTCCGCTGCGTGCGACGCGTCGCGCAGATCGTCGGCAACGGCTCGGAAGGCGGCCACGGACGGACCGGTCACCGTGATACGCGCGACCTCCGTGCGGGGCGACAGCCGCGCCGCGGACTTGGCCTTCCGGATGGCAGCGATCGCTGCCGACGCGGCCGGAACCAGCTCCGCGTCGCCGTCCGTCGCCAGATCAGCGGGCCACGGAGCCCGGTGCACCGACCCCTCGTGGCTCCACGACCACACCTCCTCGGTGACGAACGGCAGGAACGGCGCGAGCAGCCGGGTGAGCACGTCCAGCGCCTGCCGCAGCGTCGCCTGCGCCGACGCGTCGCCCGCGTACGCGCGCGCCTTCACCAGCTCCAGGTAGTCGTCGCAGAAAAGCCAGAAGAACCGCTCCGCCCGGTTGAGCGCGGTCGTGTAGTCCAGCGCGTCCAGCGCCGTCGTGCACTCGCTCACAACGCCTGCGATCGACGTCAGGAGCGCGCAGTCGTAGGGCGCGGTCACGGCGCCACCCGGCTCGAAGCCCAGCACGAAGCGCGTCGCATTGAGCAGTTTTGTGGCCAACCGGCGGCCGATCTTCATCTGCTTGGTGTCGAACGCGGTGTCGGTGCCCGGGCGGCCGTTGGCGGCCCAGTACCGCACCGCGTCGGCGCCGAAGTCGTCGAGCAGATGGGTGGGCGTGACGACGTTGCCCTGCGACTTCGACATCTTCTTGCGATCGGGGTCGAGGATCCAGCCGGAGAGGGCGGTGCTCTTCCACGGCAACACGCCGTGCTCGAGGTGCGAGCGCACGACCGTGGCGAACAGCCAGGTGCGGATGATGTCGTGCGCCTGGGGACGCAGGTCCATCGGGAAGGTCTGCGCGAACAGCTCCGGGTCGGTGAGCCAGCCGGTGACCAGCTGCGGGGTGAGCGACGACGTGGCCCAGGTGTCCATCACGTCCTTGTCACCGACGAAGCCGTTCGGCTTACCGCGCTGCTCCTCCGGGTAGCCGGGCGGGCACGCGTCGGACGGGTCGATCGGCAGCGTGGCCTCGTCGGCGAAGATCGGACTGTCGTAGTCGGGCTCGCGCTCGGCCGACACCGGGTACCAGACCGGGAACGGCACGCCGAAGAAACGCTGACGGCTGATCAGCCAGTCGGCGTTCAGGCCGCGCACCCAGTCGTCGTACCGGGCTTTCATGTACGACGGGGTCCAGCGCAGTTCCTCGCCGCGTTCCAGCAGCTCGGTGCGGTGATCCAGCGTGCGGATGAACCACTGCCTGCTGCTGACGACCTCGAGCGGACGGTCCCCTTTCTCGTAGAACTTCACCGGCCGGGTGGTGGGCCGCGGCTCGCCCCGGAGCGCCCCGGCTTCGGTGAGGCGTTCGAGGAGGAGCTCGCGGGCGGAATGCATCGTCTTGCCGACGAGTTCGTCCATGAGCTTCTGGGCAGTTTGCGGTTCTGCAGTGGGCAGGGTCGCGAAGTCCAGCGGCAGCACGCGTCCGTCGCGGCCGACGATCGTGCGGGTCGGCAGCGACGCATCGCGCCACCACTGCACGTCGGTGACGTCGCCGAACGTGCACACCATCGCGATGCCCGTGCCCTTGTCGGGGGCGGCGAGCGGGTGCGCGATCACCGGAATCTTGACCTTGAACAGCGGGGTCTCGACCTCGGTGCCCACGAGCGGCGCGTAGCGCTCGTCGTCGGGATGAGCGACGAGAGCCACGCAGGCGGGAAGCAGTTCCGGGCGGGTGGTCTCGATGAGGACGTCGCCGAAGGCGAGTGTGTAGAAGTTGCCACTGACCTCCTTGTCCACCACCTCAGCGTTCGCCACCGCCGTGCCGAACGTGACGTCCCACATCGTCGGCGCCTCGGACTGGTACGCCTCGCCGCGCTGCGCCAGGCGCAGGAAGGCGGTCTGCGACGCCCGCTGCGCCGCCGCACCGATCGTCGTGTAAGTCATAGACCAATCCACCGACAATCCGAGCCGGCGCCACATGTGCTCGAACTGCTTCTCGTCGTCGCCGGTGAGCAGCTCGCAGAGCTCGATGAAGTTGCGGCGGGAGATGGGCTGTTGGCGTTTCCCACCGGGTGCGGGCGGCTTGAACGCCGGGTCGTACGGCAACGACGGATCACAGCGGACGCCGTAGTAGTTCTGCACCCGGCGCTCGGTGGGCAGGCCGTTGTCGTCCCAGCCCATCGGGTAGAACACCGACTTGCCGCGCATCCGCTGGTAGCGGGCGACGATGTCGGTGTGGGTGTAGCTGAACACGTGCCCCACGTGCAGTGATCCGCTGACCGTGGGCGGCGGCGTGTCGATCGAGAATACGTCGGAACGCGATACAGCCCGCTCGAAGCGATAGAGACCGGATGCCTCCCAGGCATCGGACCACTTCTCCTCCAGACCCTCGAGCGAGGGCCTTTCCGGAGCGGCTGCTGAATCGGTCACCGATACACCTTCCTCTTCGACGGGCTGTCGTAACGATCATCGTGCACTGTCGGACCAGTCAATTAGGGTCGGGGCGGTGGAGTTCGAGTTCGACGCCGTCGTGTGGGAGTGGTGCGGGCCGGCGCCGTCCACCTGGTGATCGGGGCCCGCTAGTCGGGAACGGCCGTCCGGGGTGGCCGCGCACGGACAGTTGTGCGAGCCGCATGGTTCATAGTTGAGCCATGGCGGAAGCGGGATATCGACGTTCGGCAGGGTCGGCACGAGGGCAAGCTCGGCAGCAGGAGCTCCTGGAACGGGTGGCCGACGACCTGGCCGTCAACGGGCTGGTCGACTTCTCGCTCCGGCGTGCGGCCCGCGCCGCCGGAACCACCCACAAGGTGCTGCTCTACCACTTCGAGAGCGTCGACGACCTGCTCGCCCAGGCCATCCTCCGGCTGCGCGGACAGCGCATCGAGTCGGCGTTCGCCGCTGCCGCCCGGCTCCCCACCCTGGCCGCAAGGGTCGGGGCCCTGTGGACGACCCTGGCCGGGGAGCAGTCGCGGGTCCTGGACCAGGCGATCGGGCTCGTGATGTACGACCCGGTCCGCTACGCCGAGCTGGGCCGCAGCGCGTCCCGGGACTACCTCCCCACCCTCCTGGCGCTCTGTCCCGAAGCCTGGTCCGAGGAGCGGAAACGGGAGGTGTCCGAGCTCATCCTGGCCACCCTGCGCGGGTTCCTCGTCGCCTGGCTGACCGGTGGGGACACCGTCGGTGTCGAGGCCGGGTTCAAGGCGCTGTTCCGGGCTTTGGAACGAGAAGAAGCCGACGGGCTGTAGACAGTCTGCGAACCAGGTGGTTCTCTTTTAGGTATGGAGACACGCCAGCAGGTCAGCTTCCGCAGCGGTCGCGACGAGTGCGCGGCTTGGCACTACCCCGGCACCAACGGGGCGTGCGTCGTCATGGCCGGTGGGTTCGCGGTGCCGAGAGGCCCGGGCACGGACCGGTTCGCCGCCCGCTTCCACGCGGCCGGCTACAGCGTCCTGGCCTTCGACTACCGGCGCCTCGGCGACAGCACCGGCGAACCCCGGCTGGTACTCCCGGTCAGCGACGCCGTCGCCGACTGGCACGCCGCGCTGACCCACGCCGCGACGCTTCCCGACGTGGATCCGACGAGGATCGCCGCCTGGGCGTTCTCGATGTCCGGCGGGCACCTCTTCACCGTCGCCGCCCAGCACCCCGGCCTCGCCGCCGCCATCGCGCAAACCCCGAACGCCGACGGCCTCGCCGCCACCCGGAACGCGGCCCGGTACCAGAGCGTCGGCGCGCTGCTCGGGCTCGTCGGCCGCGGTGTCGTCGACGCGCTCGGCGGTCTTCTCGGTCGCGCACCGCTGACGGTGCCGACGGCCGGGGCCCGGGGCACGGTCGCCGTGCTCACGACGCCCGACGCCGCTGACGGGGATCGCGCCCTCGACCCCGACGACGAGTACTCCGAGTGGACGCGGACGGTGGCCGCCCGCTCCACGCTGAGCCTCGCCACCTATCGCCCCGGTCGGGACGCGGCCGCGGTGCGCTGCCCGCTGTTGGTCGTGGTCTGCGACGACGACCAGTCAGCTCTCGCGGCCCCGGCGGTCGCGGCGGCGCAGCGCGCTCCTCGCGGCGCGCTGGTCCGCCTGACGGGCGCCCACTACGCGCCGTTTCTCGACCAGCACGAGGCAGCGGTGGAAGCCGAACTCGACTTCCTTGCCCGCGCGCTTACTTCGTCGACGTCCGATCGATCGTCATGACGAGGACGACCCGGTTCGCCTTGTCGGCGGGTGGGGTGGCGTCGGCATTGCCGTAACGGTGGGACAGCTGCACGAAGTAGGCGCCGTCGGGGTCGGGGACGACGTCGGTGAGAGTGCCGGCGACCTCGATGTAGCGTTCCGGGTCCGCGGGATCGGTCACCGACAGCGCCATCGACGGGTTGTGCTGCAGGTTGCGGAACTTCTGCCGGGCGGACGTGTGGGTGAAGCGCACGTGCGTGCCGTCGTACTCGAACCACATCGGAGTGACCTGCGCGGTGTTGTCAGGCCGGATCGTCGCGAGGTGGCCGATCAGCGGTTCCTCGAGGAGGGGGCGGTGGCTGTCGGGGACGACAGGCATGTGGCTTCTCTTTTCGCAGTGGGAGCGGCCGGCGCGCTCACCATTCTGCCCGCACCGTCGGACGCAGGGCTTTCGGCAGGGTTGACAGCGCGCAGGCGACCCGGTCCGATGGCTGCGTGAAGGCCGTCACCTACACCCGTTACGGGGGGCCGGACGTCCTGCAGCTGGCGGACGTGTCCACGCCGGCTCCGGGCGACCGGGAAGTCCTGATCAGGGTGCGCGCGGCCGAGGCGACCAAGTCAGACTGCGAGTTGAGGAGCTTTCGGAGCTCGGTGAAGTGGACCTGGCTTCCGTTACGCGTCGCGCTCGGAGTCCTCAGGCCGAGGCGTCGCATCCTGGGTATGTATTTCGCCGGTGAGGTGGTCTCGGTGGGCGGGCGGGTCACCTCCTTCGCCCCGGGTGACGAGGTCTACGGCTGCACCGGCCTCCGTCTGGGCGCCTACGGTGAGTACCTCGTGCTCCCCGAACGCGCCGCCATCGGGCCCAAGCCACGCACTATGAACTTCACTGAGGCGGCCGCTGTCCCGCTCGGCGGGCTCAACGCCCTGCACTTTCTGCGGCGCGCGGGGATCGAACCGGGAGAGCAGGTGCTGATCAACGGGGCGGGCGGCAGTATCGGCGCCCATGCCGTCCAGATCGCCCGCTCGATGGGCGGGCAGGTCACCGCGGTCGACCACAGGATCAAAGAAGATCTAGTCCGACGCCTCGGTGCCGGCGACTTCGTGGACTACACCACCGACGATGTGACGGCCCTGGGCCGGAGCTTCGACGTCATCTTCGACATGGTCGCCGGGAGCTCGTATCGCGGTTTGATCGGCATGCTCCGACCGGGCGGGCGCTATCTCCACGGCAATCCCCGCCTGTCGGTGCTGCTGCGCTCGGTGCTGCACAAGACCGTCACCGTGGCCTTCGCCTCGGAAACGAGGCAGGACCTCGCCGCCCTCACGCGGATGATCGACGCGGGAGAGATCCAGTCAATCGTCGACCGGGTGTATCCGATGGCGGAGGCGGCCGACGCCCATCGCCGAGTCGAGACCGAGCAGCGCTTGGGTGCGGTCGTGATCGCCATCAACTAGCGGGACAGACCGCCCGCACGCCCCCGGGACTCATCGGCTCCTCGTCGTGCTCTTCTGGTGGTCATCGCCGGGGCAGCGTGTACGGCAACGCGCCGATCGTGTTGGCGGCGATAGTGATCGCCACGTTCCTCCCGCTGGCCAGGGCGCTCCGGTCGTTCTGGCTCCCGGTGAAGGCGCTGTTGCTCAACGTCGTATCGATCGGCGCGGCCTATGGGCTCACGGTGCTGATCTGGCAGGAAGGGCTGGGGACCCGAAGCGGTGTTCGGCGCGGACGCCAGCGGCGCGATCGTGATCTGGGTGCCGGTCGCAGCATCGGGAGCACTGGTCGGCTGGTCACCTCGGCGGCGCTGATCCTGTTTCTTTCGTTCGTGGCGTTGTCCACCGTCCCGACGATCGACGTGAAGATCCTCGCCACCGCCTTGGCGTTGGGAATCGCGATAGACGCAGTCATCGTCCGCGCGCTGCTGGCGCCGGCCCTGGTCGCCGTCCTGGGTCAGGCCAACTGGACGATGCCCGGGCCCCTCGCCACACTGCTGGTCATGCGGGCGAACGGGCGGCCGGCGACTGCGGTGCCGGCGAGCGAGCCCGAGGCGACCAACCGCAGCTGACCGCGGCCGAGCCCAAGGCCGAGCCTGGCCGGGAACTCAACTGCTCCGGGGGCAGCGCCCGCTCGCCGCACGCGACCGTCAGGCGACCGCCTCTGCACCGACCGCCTTGGCGTAAGCGACCGGATTCCCGTACGCATCGATCCGACCGATCTTGCCGTCGACGATGACGAACTTGAAGACGTAGATGTTTCGATACGGCTCACCGGTCTGCGCGTTCACCAGTTCGCCGCGCCCCTCGGCGAACACCACGCCTGCTCGTTCATCGGCGTAGAACGTCATGCCCGTCATCCGGACCGTCGAGAAAGTAGTAATGATGCTGGTCATGTAACCGAGCACTGCTTGCTTGCCGTCGAACACGTCCCACGGCTCGAGACTGCCGTCGAGCGACATTCGAACAGCTTCGACGACGTCGTCCGCGAGCAGCGGCTCGACGAGCTCCAGCGATTTTGTCTGCAATGCCTCGAAATACGTCTCGGCTATCGATCGCATGTCGATTCCCTTCGCACGGCTTAGAGATGACTTGGAGTCGGTCAACGGCCGATCGAGGTGTCCACGAACGAGTCATTCGCACGATGGCGCTGTCGATACTGGCCGGCAGGTATGCCGTACTCACGTTTGAAGGCGTTCGCGAACGCATAGGAGGAGCCGTAACCGCTCCGTTGCGCGACGGCGGACAACGGAGCATCAGTCGTCTGGAGCAGGCGCGCCGCGGTCGTGAGCCGCCACCACGTCAGATAGGAGAGCGGCGGCAGTCCGACCAGGGCGGCGAACCTACGGGCGAACGTCGCGCGGGAAAGACCCACTTCCTTTCCCAGCGACGCTACGGTCCACGGATGAGCGGGGTCATCGTGCATGGCACGCAGCGACTGCCCGATCTCCTTGTCCCCGAGCGCGACACACCAGCCGGTGCTCTGCCGCGTCGCGCGTTCGGTGAACCAGGCACGGATCAGCTGCACGAACAGCACGTCGAGCATCGCCGGAAGCACCAGATCCCGGCCAGGTGTTCGTGCGGAGAGCTCGCTCGACAGGAGGTCGATCGTGGCTGGAAGATCCGGGCCGGTATCCGCCCGCGCGGGAAGGCACACCAGGTCGGGCAGAGCGACGCGTCGTGGGTCGCCAGGGAGCAGCAACCGCCACGCCCCGAGCCCCGTCGGCTGTACACCTGGGCGCCGAGGTGTCGGCGTAGTAGCTCAACAGGGCTTGAGGGCAGCTGGAGATTCCGTGTGCGGCCATGGCCAGCAGCAGGGTCTGGGCGTAATACGGGTAGCTCTCCAGGGGGATACAACCTCGCCGGGCGCGGTCGTTCAGGCCTCGATCGAATCGCTCGCGCTCATCGGGAGGTCGAAGACGACCAGCCGCTTCGCTCGAGTCCGCAGGAACTCCCCCACGACGAGATGCTCGGGATGAGGCAGGTACGCCTCCAGCCCATCCCGGCTCGCGAACCGGATGACGAGTCCCCACTCGAACCCGTCCTCCAGGCCCTCGGGACTCACGCTCCCCCCGCACTCGGCGCTCTGCACGAACGGCAGCGGGACGAGGTGGCGGGCGACGAGCTCACCAGCCTGCCGCGAAGCGGTGAGCGGCTCGCTGTGCCACTCCACGAGAACGGCGTGGATGATCCCTTGCACCGCACCAGCGTAACCAGGCAGCCACGCCACGCAGACGTACCCCACGTCCGCGACGACGCGTGCGCTTGACAAACCGGCGCTCGCCGAGCTGCTCACCGGGACCTGAGCCCCAACCCGGCTTCGTCAGTAGCTGTAGTTGACTCCCGCCGGCCCGGTGGGGCTGCGGTCCACCCGAGCCGGGTCGCAGTACGCGTATGCCTCGGTCCGGCTCGGATCGGCCCCGGCGGGCACCCCCTGGACCTGCTTCTCCGAGTCGGTCCGGGCACCGGGCCGGCACACCGCGTCCGGGCCGTCGTCGATGCGCGCGCCGCCGAGGAGCTTGCCGGTGGAATCGCGGAACAGCAGCGACACCCCGTGCCGCGCGACGTTCCGGCAGTACGGAGAGGTGACGGTGACGCCTCCGGCATCCCGATAGGTGGCGGTCACCGATCGGAACCCCTGCTTTCCAGCGTCGAGCCAGTGGGTCTGGCCGACCACGACACCCGGCCGGGACGGACTGACCGCACCCTCGATCCACGTTGCCGCACCGACCCGCTGACCCGGCAGGAGCACCGGGATCTCGAGAAACCAGTCAGGCCCGGCCGGCGTGAAGGTGATCCGGGTGCGGTAAGCGACCCGGTCCTTACTCGTGTTCTGCACGACGGCGGCCAGCGCGACCCCGCCGGCGGTAGGACTCCACCCGCTCTCGACGACCCGCACGTCATCCCCGGCCGGTTCCGAGCGCGCGTCCGGTGCCGTGTCCGGCACATCGCAGGACGACGCCGTGTCGTCGCCGGACCAGGCCCGGATCACTGCGGCGGACCCACCCACGAGAACGACGACGAGGACCGCGAAGAGCAGCCATCGGGTGCGACGCATGGATTCCTCTCAACGGTAGGTACGAACCGCGATGTCCCGGATCTGGTCACGCTGGTCGGCGATCAGCTCGGCGGCAGCCTCCCGCACCGCGGCGACGAACTCGGCCTCGCTCAACGTCCGCAGCGTGTCCGGCCGAATCCGGACGGTCCACTCACGCATTCCACGGGTTTCGACAGCGATGCGTCCATCGGCCGACCGTCCACGTGCGATCAATTCGTCGCGTGCGGCGCGGAACTCCCGCTCCTGACGTCCGAGCGCGGGCGATTCGTGGGTGAGGGTCTGTTCGGTGACGTCGGAGCGGATGCGGAAGTACTCGGCGGTGTGCCGGGCGCAGAGGAGCCGTGCCAGCTGGGCGAGTCGCCGTTCGAGGTCGGGCGATGTCAGCCGCTCGTACTGCTGGATCCGGAGCGTCACCTCGTCACGCCCGACCAGCTCGACGGCCAGCGAGTCGTCGGGCAGGGCCGCCCGGACGTGGAGCCCGGCGAGCCGATCGGCGAACTCACCCATCAGAACGCTCCGCCGAGCTCGTCGCGGATGCCCGTCCGGCCGGCACCGACCAGGTGCGGGCGGGGCGCGACGAACTTGTTCCGCTCGGCCCGCACGGCGGCCAGGCCGGCGCTCAGCGCGTCGGCGATCCGGGACTCCTGGTCGTTGATCGCCGACGTGACGCGGGCGATCGCGTCCCGCATGTTGTCCAGGACACCGTTCACCGTGCGGCCGCTGTACTCGGTGCGCGGCGGATCGTCCGGAGCACCCGCCGCGACCACCTGGCTCGAGGCCCCCACCAGTGTGATCGTCAGTCCGAACGCCGTGACACCGAGTGGGAGCGCGGCGACGGTCGCGACCGATGCCAGCACGGTGAACGTCATCGTCCATTCGAACTTGGTGCAGTCGCCGAGCGCGTCGAGTGCGTGCAGTGTGCCGTGGGCGATCTGGTCGATGTCGGTCCTGGCCCGCGCCCAGATCTCACGTTCGGCGTCCAGGGCTCCGCGCAGGAGCAGCCCGATCATGAACTGGTTGGTCAGCCGCTCGGGGAACGGCGTCAGGAAGTTGGTGCGGAACTCGTTGGCGGCCGGACCGTGCCACCGGGCGAGCACCGTCCGGACGTCCTGGATCTCCGAGTACGCCAGCGACACCGGATAGCCGGTGCCGTCCAGCGGGCTGGTGGACTGCGTGCCGGTGGCCAGCGCGGCGGCCGCACCGTCGGCGCGGTTCCGTGGCCCGGCGAACGCGTCCGGTGACGGCATCTCGGCGAACGGCTGGAACAGCGACGGAATGTCGGCGAGACCTTGCGCGAGGACCTTCTGGCGTGACGCGGTCAGGGCGCCGGCCCGCTCGTCGGCGGTGCGTGGGTTGCCGGTGCGGTCGTAGGGAGGCAGCCGCTGTTCCCTGATCGCTTCGATCGCGGCCCGGTCGCGGATGTCCGCCGCGTGCCGCATCAGCTGCTCGTAGCTCACGTCGTTCCGCCCCGTGCGCCCGGTGGCAGGTACCCCGGCCGGGGCTCTCCGTAGCCCGGTCGGGTCAACAGTCTCCGGAACTCCGCGGCCGCCTCGTCGTCGCCTGCCGCGTACACCTCGGTGGCCAGCACGAGGGCCTCCGCGGTGGCGTCGATATCGTTCCTGGTCATCGTGAGCAGGCTCGACAGCTCGTCGCGGAGCTCGACCCACGGCTGGTACGCGACGCCGTAGAGCCCGCCCTTCAGCTCCGGCGCACGGGCGAAGGCCGCCCGCAGACCGTCGTCGGTGCGGTCGAGGCCGCCGACCGCCAGCCGGTACTGCCCGCTCACCTCCGGAAGGTGGTTCTTCGCTGCCGTGAGCAGGTCGTAGAGGAAGACACCGAGGTCCCGCCCAGACGCTGCCACGACAGACCTCCCCGGATGGTCACTACCCTCCGCACACGGACGGGCACGCGCCGGGGTTCACGCGCTGAGGGCGACCTTCGCGGACGACTCGAAGTGCTGTTGGAAATCATCGCTGGTCATCGGACGCCCGTACAGATACCCCTGGGCCAGCCGGTAGCCGGCGAGGCGCAAGCGGGCTGCCTGGTCGACGGTTTCGACGCCTTCCGTCACGGCTTCCATGCCGAAGTCGTTGATGAAACCGATGAGGTTCTTCGTGATGATGGCTCCGGCACCCTCGGCGGATGCTCCACTGACAAAAGACTTGTCGACCTTCAGCACGTCGACGGGGTAGTCCAACAACAAGCTGAGCGACGAATGCCCAGTGCCGAAGTCGTCGAGAGCCACCCGGAGCCGCAGCGCCCGGAGACGGGTGAGTTGCTCGATCGCCACGTCGGTGGTGAGCACAGCGGTCTCGGTGACCTCGAGCACGAGACGCGAGGCGTCCACGCCGGTCCGACACAGGATGTCCTGGACCTGGTCGACGAAGTCCACCTCGGCCAGCTGCCGGGCGGAGACGTTGACGCTGATTTTGGCCGGCGCGTTCTCGCCGTAGCGGCGCTGCCAGGTCGCGGCCTGCCAACAGGCGAGTTCGAGCACCCAATACCCGAGTTCGATGATGCTGCCGTTGCGTTCGGCCAGCGGAATGAACACGTCCGGAGGCACTAGTCCACGGGTCGGGTGCCGCCAACGCATCAACACCTCTGCGCCGACCGTCGCTCCGGTACCGAGGTCGACGATCGGTTGGAACAGCGCGAAGATCTGACCGTCGGCCAGCGCGTGGCGCAGGTCGGCGGACAGCCGGGAGGTGTCGTCGGCGATACGGTCCAGGGCCGGGTCGAACCAGTGCCAGCAGCCACCTCCCGCAGCCTTGGCGGCGTACATCGCTACGTCAGCACGGCGCAGCAGCTCTTGGGACGTGTCGCCGGCGCGGCTGGTCGCCAGCCCGACGCTCGTGCCGGTGACCAGGGTGGACCCCATCAGATCGACTGGTTCGCGGAGGGCGGCCAACACGCGGTCGGCCAGTGCCTCGATGTCGGTCTCACCCCCCTCGTCGGTTCGGGCGGGCACGGCCACGGCGAACTCGTCGCCGCCGAGCCGGGCCACCAGGCCGAGGTCACCCACGGTCGTGGTCAGCCGCGCGCTGATCAGGGTGAGCAAGGCGTCGCCCGTGCCGTGACCGAGGCGGTCGTTGACGGTCTTGAAGTCGTCGACGTCGAGCAGGACGAGATGGAAGACCTGCTGGTCGGTCAGCAACTCCTCCACGTGGCGTTCGAGGAGCGCCCGGTTCGCGACGGAGGTCAGCCGGTCGTGTGTGGCCTGGTGCTCCAGCCGATCCTGGTAGCTGCGCAGGTCCGACAACTGCCGGTCGACGGTACCCAGCAGCCGGTTGTTCTCCAGCACCGCGATGATCTGCCGGATGACGACCACGACGATCAGCAGCACTGCGGCGACCTCCATGATCACCGTCTCGCGGGGGTCTGCGGTCGGGGTGGCCAGCAGCAGCACGCTGGTGACAGCGACGGCGACGTAGGGAGCGATGCTCACGCGTCGGGACCGGCGCCGCGCCTGCGGTGCCGAGGCGCCCGTGCGGAGCTGACGTGCGGCGGCGAGATGAACGCTCAAGGCTGCCACCGGCACCGCGAGCATGCTGGAGGACAGATAGGGGCGCGAGACGAGGAACGGTGACAGGCTGCCCAGTGCGGCGCTGATCGCACTCCCCGCAGCGAGCAGGTGAATGGCGCGCCGATCCAGGCGGCCGGCGCCCGCGAACGCCACCTTGACGAAGGTGGCCACCGAAAGGAAGCCGACCACGGCCAGCGAGAGCATGGCTCCGGCGGAGCCCGTCTGAGCGATCCACTGCTGGTGTTCGCGCAGCGAAAAGTGCCACACCAGACCGATGCCGGCGATGAGCACCATGCAGGTGTCCAGCCAGAACCGTGTCCAGTCGCTGCGGGTGCGCTCCCAGGAGGGCAGCCGGAGCAGCGCCCAGAGGACGACGCCGAGCACCGCGAGGTAGAAGGCGAGACTGACCGGGCCGACACGCTGCGAGGGCAGCGCACCGCCGAGCGCATCGACGGAGTTGGCGATGGTCCCCACGGTGAGCAGACCGCACGCCGCGGTGAGATGGCGCCAGAATCGTCGCGTTCCGGAATCCAGACCGGGGTGACGGACCACTCGCCAGCAGGCGTGACCGGCCAGCAGTGCGGTCACCGGCAGAGCCAGCCATCCGATCACCGGATGGTTCCAGACATGCACGAGCCCTGCGGCCAGCCACAGCGCATTGCCGACGACCAGAACGCCGGCCGCGGCCAGTGGCCAGGAAACACCGCGCACGAACGTGCCCTTGGCCATGATCGCCCCCTGTCAACGTGTCAGCAGTGCTCCATCGGCTACCGGCTGCCGAACCGGAGGGCGTGTCGCGTCCACTCCCGTCCTACAACCCGGACAGGACGGATGCGTCGGTGGTTCCGGCGCGAGCCTGCGCCTCCAACACCTCGGCGATGCGTTCGGGTTCGCTGGGGCGTCCGTGCAACCAGCCTTGGGCTTCGTCGCAGCCGTGATGGGCCAGCAACGCCGCCTGGTAGTGCTCCTCCACTCCTTCGGCGACCGTCCGCAACCGCAGTGCGTGCGCGAGAGCGGTGATGGCGGCGATCAGCGGCGCTGCCTGATCGGTGGGTTGCAGGGCGGCGACGAAGGACTGATCGATCTTGAGGATGTCAGCAGGGAGATGTTGCAGGCGGCTCAGGGAGGAATAGCCGGTTCCGAAGTCGTCGATGGCGATCCGGACACCGGCTCGGCGCAGGGTGTGGAGGGCGTCGACGGCGGTCGGCGAGTCGGCCTGCAGCGTGCTTTCGGTGACCTCGAGAACCAGCCGGTCAGCGGGCAGCCCGGTTTCCTCCAAGACCGCCATCACCTGGGTCGCGTAGTCGGGCTGTCGCAGCTGCGGGCCGGAGACATTCACCGTGATCTTCGCGGGTACGGCGCGGGTCCATGCCGCCGCGTCCCGGCACGCGGTCCTCAGAACCCACTGGCCCAGCGTCGTGATGAAGCCGCAGCGCTCGGCCACGGGGATGAACTCGTCCGGCGGGACCGGTCCGTGGCCGGCCCGGGTCCATCGAACGAGCGCCTCGGCACCGGCGACCCGGCCCGAGCGGACATCGACGATGGGTTGGTAGACGACACGGAACTCCCCGGCCTCCAGTCCGGCGGCCATCGCCCGCACGTCGGCGTGGTCGTCCTGTGCGTAGACGGTTCGGTCACCGCCTTCTTCTTTGGCCGTGCGCAGTGCGGCGTCGGCGCGACCGACGAGCATCCGGCCCGTGTCGCCGGGCAGGTAACCCGCTACCCCCACGGAGAAGCGGACGAACGGCGGAGCGACGACACGGAGAGATTCCATCAGCGGGCTGACCGACACGAGCGGGTCGGGAACGACGAGGAAGAAGTCGTCGCCACTCGTCCGCCCCAACACGGCCGGCGGCACGATCACGGACTCCCAGGCCCGCCCGCACGCGCGGAGCAGCCGGTCGCCCTCGGTGGAGCCGTTCGTCTCGTTGATCCGAGCGAACCCGTCGATGTTGAGCAACACCACGGTCAACGGCTGCCCACGACGTCGGGCGCGGACGAGCGCGGCGCGCAGTACCCGATCGAGCCCGCGCCAGTTGAGCAGACCCGTGACGGGGTCGATGCCGGCGTCGGCAGCCGCGCGGACGAGCCACCCCACCACTGCCGCCACCAGAACGTTCAGACCGCACAGCGCCAGAACGGCGCTCCACGGCAACGCTTCCCACCAGACGTTGGCGACGACCAGGACGGCCAGCACGGTCGCCAGCCCCGGCAGCGAAGCGACCGGATCGAAGAACGCGAAGAAGAACACGGTGACGATCAGGAGGAGGGCCGCGACCGCGGAGGCGTCCGGACGCTCGCGTTGCAGCCACACGCCGGCGGCGGTGAGCAGCACCGCCGCCTCGGCCACCGCGTAGAACACCCACTGCGGGAGCCGGTGACCCCAGGCGGCGAGGGCTCCCCCGCCGAGGATCGACAGCAGCGAGCTGAGCCGGACGAGCCCGTCGGTGTCGCTCGCGGAGGGCAGCAGCGTCCCGAGGAGACCGATGCCCCCACCGACGACACACGCCACCGCTGAGGTCACCGCCATCGCACGTCGCGTGGCCACCACCGACGGGCGCAGTGGGCGTCGCCACAGCGCACTCCCGAATTTCTTCACCCCGAACCCGATCGGCCAGAAGTTCCCGAAGTCCAGGAATTCCGGCAGACAGCACCCGCGCCGGCTCTACGCCTGCTTCAACCACGTCGCGACGCGGCCCGCGACGTCCTCCCAGCCCCGATCGAAGACGCACGAGTGGGCCCGCCCCGGGATTTCGACGAGATCGACGGCCGCGGGCGACTCGCGGTACAAGCGGTGGGCGCCGCGCGTCGTCACAGCCGGAACGGTGTGGTCGTGCTCGGCGGCCACGAACAGCAGCGGGGTGCGGGACCGGGTGTTCACCGCCGCCGGGGACCGACGTCGGAGGTTCGCCGTCGCCACCTCGAAGATCGGCCGCCCGGGCCCCGGCATCGCGAACGCCTCGTACAGCTCGTCGGACTCGGCGCGCGACAACGTGTTGCCGAAGCCGTACCGGAACTGCTCGACGGTCAGCGCGACGGTGCGGCTCGCGTTGCGCGGGTCCTTCAGGACCGGGAACGACGAGCGGAGCTGCGCGATCGGCAGCGCCCGGACTCCCTTGACCGGCGCGGGGCTGATCGCGACGGCCGCGCGCAGCGAGCACGTGCTGTTGAGCTTCTGCACGACGGCTCCACCGACGGAGTGACCGATGACGATCGGCGGTTCGTCGAGACCGTCGATGATCTCGGCGTAGTGCGCGGCGATGTCGTCGAGGCCGTGGCCGGCCAGACCGCTCGGGTCCGTGCGGGTGGACCCGGCCGTCTCGAGGTCCCCCGGCCATCCGGGGGCGATCGGCCGGTAGCCGGCGGCTCGGTAGAACTCGATCCACGGTGCCCAGGAGGATGCGTGGATCCAGAGACCGTGGACGAAAATGATCGTGGGCATGCGGGTAGTCGAGCCAAGACCAGTGGACAGGCACTGAACGCGCCGTTCAGTGACCGCGTGGGTCGTGTACCTGGCGTGGTTGTGCGTCACCACGTTGCGCGGCGCGCGGAGCGCCACCGCAGCGGCTGCTCACCGTCGAGGACCTGGCTCGAGCGGCGGCTCCGCACCCGGAGATACACCCCCGTGGCCGCGCCGAACACGATTCCCGGGATCGCACCGAGGAACGGCCGGTCGGCGAACGCCAGCCCGCCGAGCCGCCCCAGTCCACTGATGTAGAGCGCCCACAGGACGCCGGCCACGGCACTCGCCGTCCCGAACCGCCGCACCGGCATCCGCATCCACCCGGCCGCCAGCGTCGTCGCCGTCCGTCCGCCCGGAAGAAAATGCCCCACCACGATGGCGACGCCACCCCGCCGCACGATCGCCTGCCGCGCCGCAGCAAACGCCACCCCGGCAGTCCCCCGCCGCGGCACCCCGAACCGGCCGACGGCTCGGCGGCCCAGGCCGTAGGAGAGGAAGTCGCCGGCTATCGCGCCGGCCGCCCCGCCGGCGATCAAACCGAGCACGCCCGGCTCCCCCGACACCGACAGCGCACTCAGACAGATCAGCAACGAATCCGACGGCAACGCCGTGAACACTCCGTCGGCCATCACCACCAGCGCCACCACCACGTAGATCCACGGCGACCCGGCCAGCTCCAACGCCTGCTCCAGCATCCGACTCCGCTCCCCGCATCCGGCGACCACCTGCAAACCAAGATTTGCAGGTGCAAAGTCGCCGAGCCATGCGGGTAACCCCGGACCCGACCCTGAATCTCACCCAACTGGAGGTCCGGCCCCCGTGCCCCGACAATGGGCTCGTGAAGCGCGACGAACGCTGGCGAAAGTTCTGGGACAACCAGGCCGGGTCCTACGACCGGCAGATGGACTTCTGGGACCGGCGCGTCTTCGCCGACACCCGCCCCTGGATTTGCTCCCAGGCATCCGGCGCCACGCTCGAAGTCGCGATCGGCACCGGCCTCAACCTGCCGCACTACCCCACCGGCGTCCGGCTGACCGCCGTCGAGTGGAGCCCCCAAATGCTCGAACAGGCGCGCAGGCGCGCCTCCAGCCTCGGCCGACGGGTCGACCTCGCGGTCGGCGACGCACAGGCACTACGCTTCGCCGACGACGAATTCGACACCGTTGTCTGCACGTTCTCCCTCTGCGCCATTCCCGACGAAAAGCGCGCGATCGACGAGATGGTCCGCGTCCTGCGCCCCGGCGGACTGCTCCTGCTGGCCGACCACGTCGAGGCCACACCGTGGGCCGGACGGATCCTGCAACGCGCGCTGGAGGTTTTCACGGTGCCGAGCGCCGGAGAGCACTGGCGTCGGCGTCCGATCCGGCACGTCGAAGCGCTCGGCTTACCGATCGAGAAGCACGAGCGCTTCAAGGCCGGCGTCGTCGAGCGCTTCTCGGCACGCAAGCCCGACAAGCCATACTGACCCGGTGGAGGCAGCGCCCGAAGTCCGGTTCGCGCGAACCGACGACGGCGTGACGATCGCCTACCAGGTCGTCGGGCAGGGACCACCCCTGGTGTGGATGCCCTCGCTCAGCAACATCGTCGCCCAGTGGCGGGTACCGGTCCTGCGCCGGGCCTACCAGGAGCTCACCAACCACGTCACGCTCGTGCTCTACGACGGACGCGGCACCGGCGCCTCCGACCGCCGCATCGACACCGCCGACCTCGGCGTCGACGCGCACGTCCGCGACCTGACCGCCGTCCTCGGGAGCGCGGGCATCCGGACGACGTCGCTGCTCGGGTACTACCACTCGGTGTCGACGGCGATCGCGTTCGCGGCCGCGCAGCCGGAGCGGGTGCAGCGGATGGTGCTGTTCGGCGGCGCTGCGCGACTGCGGGAGGCGATCAGCCCGCAGCAGACGCAGGCGCTCCTCTCGCTGGTCGAGCAGGACTGGGGACTCTTCGCGAACGCCGCCGCGGCGGCCTGGCTGGGCTGGGACGATCCCGAGTCGGGACGCGGCGTCGCCGAGGCGTTCCGCACCGCCACCACCGCGACGATCGCGCAGGCCTGGTTCGCCGCCGCTCAGCAGATCGACGTCACGCCGATGCTCGGCGACGTGCGGGCGCCGACGCTGGTGCTGCATCGCCAGGCCGAGGAGCAGATCCCGGCCGAGGTGGCCCGCCGCCTGGCGACCGGCCTCCCGAACGCCCAGCTGCTCGAACTCCCCGGAACCACGCCGACGCTGTTCATCGAGGACGCCGAGAGCGACCTCCGGCTGGTCAGCGACTTCGTCACCACGGGAAAAGCACAACGCACGAGCAACCGCACCATTTTGACGCCCCGCGAGCGCGATGTGCTGAAGCTGCTCGCCGCCGGGGAGTCCAACGGCGAGATCGCGAAGCGGCTCGGCATCACCGTCCACACCGTGGAGCGGCACTCGGCCAACCTGTACCGCAAGATCGGCGCCCGCGGCCGCACGGACGCGGCGGCCTACGCGCTGCGTCACGGGCTGGCGTGACGGTCTTCCGTCATCCGCGCTGACGGAATTCGGGGACGCCCCCAGCCACCGGAAAGCCCACGATGGAACGCATGACGACCACGACCCCGAGCAGCACCTCCTGGAAGTTCGCCCGCATCACCGCTCCGCTGACCCGGTTCCTCGCCGGGCGCCGCTACTTCCCGGGCTGGGCGGTCGTGCACCACCGCGGCCGCAGGTCCGGGCGCGCGCTCACCGTGCCGATCGCGCTGGTGGCCACGCCGGACGAATTCGTCGTCAACCTGCCGTGGGGTGCCGGGACGAACTGGGTGCGCAACGTGCTGGCAGCGGACGGGTGCGTCGTGCGGTGGAAGGGCCTCGACCACCCCGTCAGCGCGCCCGCGGTGATCGGCGAGGCCGCCGCCCGGCCCTACTACGGTCGCGTGACCTGGGCGATCGCCCGCCGCATGTTCCCGGCGGACGACTGGCTAGTACTCCACCGCGACCAGCGACCCACTCTCCATCGCGACCCACACGCCAGTCGGTGACACCCACAGTCCGTGCGGCTCCTCACCGGGGAGCGGATACGTCGTGGTTTCGCCACGAGCCGTGACGTGCGCCAGCTCCCCGGAGCCCCAGAGCGTGGCCCAGCAGCCGCCGTCGTGGTCGGCTGCGACCGCGTGCGGGCGGCTCGTGACGTCGAAAACGGAGGTGTGCAGTTCGCCGGAAGGGTCGAGACGACCGACGCGGCCACCGGCGATGTCGGCGAACCAGACTCCGGCCTCGGAGGCGGTGACGCCGACCGGCGCGAAGCCCTCCGGGAGGTCGACGACGTCGACAGCGCCGTCGCGGACCCGGGCGAGCGCTCCGGCCTTGTTGAGTGCGGCCCACACCGTACCGTCGGGGGCGACGGTGATCATCGCCGCGAAGGCGTCGGGAACCGGGATGTCCAGAAACCGAAGGTCGTCGCCGAGTTTCCCGATCCGGTTGGAGCCGGGGGCGGTGAACCAGATCGTGCCGTCCGGGGCGGCGGCGATGCCGTACGGGGCCGATCCCGCGGGCAGTTCGGTGACGCTGTGCGCTCCGGACGGGTCACGCCTGCCCAGGCGGTCACCGGCGGTGTACCAGAGTGCGTCGTCAGGGGCGACGGTCAGCAGCATGGGGCGGTCCGGCAGCGGCTCGACCGACACCTCGCCGGCCGCGACCCGCGCGAGCCCGGGCGGATCCAACAGCGTCGCCCAGACGTTGCCGTCCGCGTCGCCGGTCAGCGCATAGGGCGAGCCGGGCACTGCGATCTCGGACATCAGGGACTCCCGTGCTCAGCGGTGAGCCAGTCGAGCGCGTCGCCGTAGGCGTTCAGTACCGAGATGTGGCCGTCGCCGGGGCGGATCCAGCGGGTCGACGCCGGGAGCCGCTCGGCGTGGTGCACCGGCACCATCCGGTCGTCGACGCCGTGCACGACCAGCACCGGAACGGTGATCGTGGCCGGGGCGAAGCCCCACGGCGCCACGTACGCCAGGTCGTCGTCGATCGCGCCGACCGGGCCGCTCGCCGCCGCCGCGCCTGCGTCCTTGCCGACCGCGGCCCAGTCGCCGGAGAGCGCCGCGTAGTCGGCCTCGGTGAACGACGCCGGTTCGAACTCCGCGGTCTCGTCGTAGCGGACCCGGGCGTCGCGGCCGTCGGCAGCCGACTTCAACGCAGCGTCGTCGGCCATGCCCGCGAACCAGCCCGGATCGCCGTCGTACGGCGACAGACCCGCTATCGACGCCACGGCGGTCACCCGCGACGGCAGCAGCGCCGCGCAGGCCAGCGCGTGCGGCCCGCCGCCGGACGCGCCCATCGTCGCGAACCGTTCGATGCCGAGCGCGTCGGCGATCGCCGCCACATCGGACGCCGCCGAGGCCACGGTGCGACCGGGCAGCGGCGTCGAGCCGCCGTAACCGGGGCGCGCGTAGGACACCAGGCGGAGTCCACGCGCGCCCGCGGCGGCCAGCATCGGTTCGAGAAGCGCGCCGGTGTGCGGTGTTCCGTGGTGCCAGAACACGACCGGCCCGGTGCCGCCACCGTCGACGGCTTCCAGGGTACGGCCGTCGGCCGTGCGGACGTCCATCCGCGCAGGCTACTCGGACGGCTCCCTATTTGACGGGCTCCGCGTCCTCGAACGTCGCCTGCATGCGTTCGGTCCAGGTCGTGAGGACGACCGGCGCGCCCGGCAGGCCGAGACCGGCGAGCTCGTCCGCGATCGGTCCGGCGCCGAGCGTCAGTTCGACGCCCTCGCCGCCGAACACGACCTGCGAACCGCGGCCGCCCTGGGTGAACGTCGTCCGGTGGGGTTCGCCGCCGATGAGCGAATAGGCGGCCATCGGCGCGGCCGGAGTGTCGTCGGTGCCGCCGCGGGGCGCCCGGACCGTGAACGCCTGCCGCCCGTCGACGATCAGCGTCCAGGTGGTCGACGTTTCGGTGTTCTCGACGTCGATGCGCTCGATCGTCTTGGGGAAGCCCCAGATTGTGCGCCCGGCCTCGCAGGTGAACGCCTGGTCGACCGGCAGGCGGGTGATGAACGTGCCGTCCTCCCCGCCTGCCGCGGGCCGGACGAAGAACGTGAACCCGACCTCGTGGTAGGCACCGAGGTCGTTGTCCCGGTAGTCCACGAGGACGAGCGCGAAGTGGGCCCGCCCCGGTTCGTTCTCGACGATCCGGAACGCATCGGACGGCAGTAAGGACTGGGCCGCGGCGGCGTCGACCTCGTAGAGAACCGTCGCAGCCGACGCATCTCGGACCTGAACGGGCATCGTGACGGTCTGACCGGCGATGTCATAGCTCGTCATAGAACACGTTCTACCTCAGATCCGCCGTGTGTAGAAGATGTGTAGAGGCGGGTGTCATCTTCTGGCGCGAATGTCACTGGAGTCGCGTCTCGGGAGCACAACCATGACCCGCAACAGGGAGACCGCAGCCGAATCGCTCGAGTCGGACGTCCCGGTCCTGGCTCTCCTCGTACCGTCGGCGACCGGTTTCCAGCTCCGCGCGACGCCCGACGTGCGCGAGGCCGACGGCGCCGGCCGCATCTACCGCACGCCTGACGGACGGATCACGCTCGACTGGCAGACCGCTTCCTAGCGCAGGGGCGCCGGCTCACCCAGAGCACGTGCTCGAAGTCGAGCGCGAAGCTGGTGCGGCCGATCGTCGCGGTCGAGACGGCCATCTCGAGGTATGCACCACGTCTAGCGCGCGTCAGCCGCACGGCAGGCTGACGCGCAGGCGGGTGCCGGTGCCCGCCTCGCTCTCGACGACCGTGCGGCCGTGCAGTGCCCGGATGCGGGCGTCGATGCCCGCCAGACCTCCCCCGGGGACCACGCGCGCGCCGCCCGACCCGTTGTCGGCGACCGTGCCGTGCAGCCAGCCGTCGGCCTCGGTCACCTCGATCCGGACCCGGGCCCCGGGGGCGTACTTGGCGACGTTGGTCAGGCCCTCGCAGAGCGCGAAGTACGCGGCGGCTTCCACTGCCGGTGGCGTGCGCCCGGCGTCGACCGAGAACTGGACGGCCAGCCCCAGCCGGGCCGCCACTTCGTCCAACGCGGCACCCAGACCGTCGGTGCGCAGCACCGACGGATGCAGTCCGCGGGCCAGCGCCTCCAGGTCGGAGATCGTGCCGAGCACCTCCGCGTGACACGAGGCCGCGACCGACCGGGCCGGTTCGGGCAGGCCCTCGAGGCCGTCCAGCCGCGACGCCAGCGCCACGAGCTGGCGTTGCGCTCCGTCACGCAGGTCCTGTTCGAGGCGTCGCCGCTCGGCGGTCTCGCGTTCCTCCACCCGCGCCTGCGCCGCCAGCACCTGCTTGAGCTGGGCGGTGGCCACCGCCTGCAGCTGTGCGGTGAGCAGCGCCTGCGACCCGGCGCGCAGTACGGCGTCGACCATGGGTTTTCGCAGTTGCAGGTTGTCGTCGAGCTCGACGAGCGCGAGCGGCTGACGCTCGTCGACGCGTGCCTCGATCAGCCAGCGGCCGTCGGCCGCGAACGGGTCGGCCACCACCTGCCCACGCCGGTCGACGTAACCGCGCTCGGCGGGCACCCAGAAGAGCAACCGCAGCCGCGGGTCACGCAGCGCGGCCGCGAGCGCGTCACGCACCGTGGCCACCGACGACGTCGCCGACGTCATGCGCACGACCCGGTGCGGGGCGTCCACCTCGCGCCAGCGCTCGCGCAGCCCACCGGAGAGCACGGCGAGGGGGATCGCGAGCGACGTGATGTTGATGAAGAAGTAGAACGAGAGCAGGGCTTCGAGGTCGGTCCAGACGTCGCCGTCGAGCAGGGCGAGCACCGCGCTGCCCACCGCGACGCCGGTCGCCAGCAGCACCGGCCAGGCGGCGGGCCGGTCGAGGGCGGACAGCCGGCGGGCGCGCCGGACCAGGAGCACGAGATACCACCCGGCCATCGCCAACTGCGCCCCGATGACGACGGGAAGTACCTGGTCGTAGAGCGCCCGGTCCGCGAGGAATCCCGACCAGACCACGTCGGGCGCGAACCCGTTCCACTCCGGACGCGAGACCAGCTCCACCGCGAACTCGCCGCCGAACAGCGCGACGCAGGCCGTGGCCACCCACCAGCGCTCGGCCCGGCGCATCGACGGGTAGCAGAGCACGCCGGCGCCGGTGACGACGAACGACGCGATCTGCGTGTAGAGCGAGACGAGCGGCCAGATACCGGTGTTCCAGGCGGCGACCCAGGCCACCGAGGCGGCGACCGCGCCGAGCAGGAGCAGTTCGCCGGCGCGGCGGCGCTGGTCGCCGGCGCCGAGGAAGAGGCCGCCTGCGGCGCCGTAGGCGACCGACACGACGAAGGTGAGGAGGGCGGCGGCGAGGTGGTGGCGCCAGTAGGGCGCGCCGCAGGCCAGCGCCAGCACCCCGCACGCCAGCCCGGCAAGTAACGCCCGGCCGATCTGACCGGGTACCGGCACTACGTCGCGCATGGGCACTGCGCCTCCGGAAACTCGGCCGTACTGCGCGCATAATACGGACGCCGGGCCTCGTCCGTGAACTCCGGACAGAGGCGAGTTCCGGCAGAAGCCGTCGCGCCAGGATTTCCCGCGCAGAGCCCCGCCCCGCTCTCGATTAAGTTCGTGTGTCCGCGCGACCGGACTGTTGACAGCCCACTACCTCCGGAGGCAGTGTCCTACTACGCATTGTGAGTCAGTGCCTCACCATGCGAGACAGAAAGATCAAGGAGACACCGCATGACGACGTCCACGATCTCTCCGGTCACCGGTCCCGCCGCCTGGCGCGGAGACCAACTCGTCGACGACAAATCCTGGATCTACCAGCTCTCCGACGAACAGGTCGCCGAGCTCGAAGCGGCCGGCCGGCGGTTCGTGCTCGACGACCCGGACCTGCGCAGCGTCACCCGCGAGCAGTACCCGCTGCCGGCCTGCGCCGAGGCCGTCACCGCGTGGAACCGGGAGATGGAACGCGGCCGCGGTTTCGTGCTCATCCGCGGTCTGCACACCGAGCTGTACTCCGACGCCGTCTCCGCGGCGATCTTCTTCCTGACCGGCCTGCACATGGGCGTCGTCATGCAGCAGAGTGCGCTCGGCGACGTGATCGACCACGTCGTCGCGACCTCGAGCAAGACGATGGACGACCCGACCGCCCGCGCGTCCCGGGTGCGCGACAAGCTCGTGTACCACTCCGACAGCTCCGACGCGGTGGCGCTGCTGTGCCTGCGTCCCGCGAAGGAGGGCGGTGCCAGCAGCCTCGTCTCCGGTGCGCAGATCTTCAACGAGATCGTCGAGCGCCGTCCGGACCTGGCGCCGCTGCTGCTCGAGCCGTTCCACTTCGACTGGCGTCGGCAGGACCCGAACTCGCCGACGACGACGTACCAGTCGCCGGTCGTCAGCATCGCCGACGGCGTGTTCAGCATGTACGCCGGCACGACGTACATCTTCACCGCGGCGCAGTCCTACCCGGACATCGTGCCGCCGCTGACCGACGACCAGGTCACGGTGCTGCGGATGTTCGACGAGATCACCCAGGAACAGGGCATGGCGCTGGACATGGACTTCCAGCCCGGTGACATCCAATGGGTGTCCAACTACGCAGCTCTCCACTCGCGCACGGCGTTCACCGACCATCCCGAGCCGCAGCGTCGACGTCACCTGATGCGGCTGTGGCTGCGCAACGAGTATCCGCGGCCGATGGTGTCGCCGTTCGGCAAGCCGGTGAAGGCCCGCGACGATCAGGAGTCACTGCCCGACCTCGGCCAGTTCTCCATCCGCACCGCCTCGATCCCCCGAATCGACGAACACGGCTGACCCCACCCCTCCGAATCCCTACCATAGATGTCTATATGTGGAAGGATTCGGAGTCGGGAGGCAACGTGGCCGCTACCGAAGTCAAGGACGACCGCAAATCTGCGGCGCTCGCCGCGCAGCGCGTCAAGCCGAACCAGGGTGCGCGGGTGATCTCCCGGTTCGGGCTGGCCCGCGAGATCCTGCGCAGCACCGAGATGAGGCAGGCCGGCGCCGGTGCCGAGCAGGCGCCGCGGGTCGACGTCGAACATCGGTCGGTGTTCTTTCTCGACGGTGAGGAACACAAGCGCAAGCGCACCGCGATCGCCCGGTTTTTCACGCCGAAGGCGATCGGCACCCGCTACCGCACGGTGATGGAGCACACGTCGGACCAGCTGCTCGCCGACATGCGCGCGGCAGGTGGCGGGCGTCTGGACACGATCAGCTTCGAGCTCGCCGTGACGGTCGCCGCGGACATCGTGGGCCTCACCGACAGCAACCAGGCCGCGATGGCCAAACGCATCCAGGGCACGCTCTTCGGCACGTACTTCCTGCATCGCAATGCCGTGCTCCGACGCGCTGCTCAGCTCGTCAGCGTCGTCAATGGATTGAGGTTCTTCCGTAGTGACGTGAAACCCGCGATCCGGGCGCGGCGGAAGCAGCGCCGGGAGGACGTGATCTCGCACCTGATCGACGAGGGATACCCCGACAAGGCGATCCTGATCGAGTGCATGACCTACGCCGTGGCCGGGATGGTCACCACGCGCGAGTTCATCGTGATGGCGGCGTGGCACCTGTTCGAGAAAGACGAGGTGCGCGAGCGGTACCTCGCCGCCGACGAGCAGGGTCAGCTCGCGATCCTGATCGAGATCCTTCGGTTGGAGCCGGTGGCCGCGATGCTGCACCGCCGGTCGAACGCCGACGGCGAGTTGCTCGCGGTGAGCATCCGGGACGCGAACGTCGACGAGTCGGTGGTCGGCGGCTGCCCGTTCGCGATCGACCTCGACCGGCCCGGCGCGAGCCCGGCGAACACGTACATGAGCTTCGGCGACGGCAGCCACCGCTGTCCCGGCGCGCAGGTCGCGCTCAACGAGACCCGTGTGTTCCTCGACCGGCTGTTCCGCGTGCCCGGCCTGCGCCTCACCCGGGAACCGACGATGAGCTGGTCGGACGCGCTCATGAGCTACGAGCTCCGCGGCGCTCTGGTGTCCTGCTCACGTTAGATCAACAGCAAAGGAGCCTTCATCGCCGACGAAGTTGGGTCCAGGCCAGTCGCCACCCGGTGCCGCCGGGAACGTTCATACCGTCGATGGCGGACGGTTCACCCGCCCGGGCGTGACCGCGAACCGGTGGTCAACGCGTGCCGAACGCCAGGGTCGGGCTCGGGGCGGTGAAGGACTCGGTGGGCAGGCTCGGGAGGACCGCGGCGAGCGTGTCGCGGGCGACGTTGATCGGCGTCTTGGTGTCGGGCACCTCGTCGTCGTACTTGTCGGGGTTCGCGAGGAACGACGCCGCGGCCAGGTTCGGCGTGAAGCCGATGAACCACGCGGCGTTGTTGTCGTCGGTCGTCCCGGTCTTGCCGGCCACCGGCCGGTCGATCGCGGCACCCACGCTCGCCGCGGTGGGATTACCCCCGGGGTGCGAGCAGGCGATACCGACCTGCGACTGTTCGCCGACCGGGCACCGCGCCATGTCGGCGGCCGCGTCGGCCACCTCGGGGCTGAACGCCTGACGACAGGTCGTGTCGGCCACCGACGCGACCTGCTTGCCGCCCTGGTCGCTGATCGACGTCAGCGGCAGCGGTTCGCAGTAGGTGCCACGCGCGGCCACCGTCGCGTACGCATTCGCCATGTCCAGCGGCGAGACCTGCGCGGTCCCGAGCGTGAACGATCCCCACGCCGTCGGACTCTTCTGCGCTGCCTCTTTCAGCTGGTTGTCCTGGCTGCCGCGCAGAACGACCCCGGCGGACTCGGCCGCCGCGATCGCCGACTTCACCGACACCTCTTGCTCGAGCTGAATGAAGTACGTGTTCGCGGACTCGCCGAATGCGCTCGACATCGTCTGATCACCGGTCATCTTCGGCGACGCGTTCTTCGGGCAGTACCGGTCACCGCCGATCGCGCACTCCCCCGGGTACTGCGAGACGTACCGGTCCGGCGAGTACAGCTCGTGGTTGAGCGGAATGCCCTTCTGCAGGGCGGCGATCGCGGTGAACATCTTGAACGTCGAACCGGCCTGGTACCCCGGTGAGATCGCCGACCCGGACAGCAGCGGAACCACCGTCGCGCCGCTCGCGATGCCGTACTTCCGGTTGACCGCCATCGCCTTCACCCGGCCCGTGCCGGGTTCCACGAGCACGACCCCGGTCGCAAACCTGCTCTCCGCGCCGAGCGTGTCGTCGACCTGCTGCTGCGCAGCTTTCTGCATGTCGACGTCGAGCGACGACACGATCGAGTAGCCGCCCTTGCGCAGGTTGTCGACGCGCTCGGCGGTGGTGGAGCCGAACACCGGGTTCGCCTTCCACCAGTCGAGGAACCAGCCACAGAAGAAGCCGTAGGCCGTGGTGCCGTTCTCGCACGACTGGGCGCTGGACTTCGGCTTCAGTCCGAGGTCGCTGGTGCTGACGGCGTCGGCCTGGGCCCGGGTGACGTACTTCAGCTTCACCATCTGGTTGAGCACGTAGTCGCGCCGGTCGATCGCGAACTTGTGGTCGTTCTCGACCGGGTTGTACTGCGTGGGGTTCTGCGCCAGCCCGGCGATCATCGTCGCCTCGGCGAGCGTCAGCTCCGACGGCGGCTTGCTGAAGTACGCCTGGGACGCGGCGTAGATGCCGTACCCGCCGTTCCCGAAGTAGGTGATGTTGAGGTAGTTCTCGAGGATCTGGTCCTTGTCGAGCTCGTGTTCCAGCGCGACCGCGTACCGGATCTCCCGCAGCTTGCGCCCGGCCGTGTCCTCGGTGGCCAGGCGCTCCTCCTCGGGGGTGGTCGCGCCGTAGCGCAGGCTCGCCCGCACGTACTGCTGGGTGAGGGTCGACGCGCCCTGCGTCGAACTGCCGACTTTTTGGTTGTTCACGAACGCACGGACAATGCCTTTCAGATCGACGCCCTGGTGCTCGTAGAACCGATTGTCCTCGGCTGCGACCATCGCCTGGCGCATCACGGGTGAGATCTGGTCGAGCGAGACGTTGCGCCGGTTCTCGTCGTAGAACTCGGCGATCTCGGTGGTGCCGTCGCTGGCGTAGAGCGTCGAGGCCTGCGGTGCGGGCGGGAGTTCGAGGTCGGCCGGCAGGTCGCTGAACGAGTCGGAGGCCGACTTGGCCGCGAGGCCGGTGAAGCCGGCCGCCGGGAAGGCCGCCGCGGCCAGCACCACGCCGGCGAGGAGCCCGCACAGCACCAGCGAGGCCAGCAGGTGTCGGCTCCGCCGAGTCTTTTCCACGCCGCCCCCTAGCGCCCGGTTCGTGCCTCAGACAGTAAGTCGGCGAACTTAAGAAACGGATGTCCGCTGCGGGGTAGCGATGTTGTGCTATGGCGACGCTGGGTAGTGGCCAAAGTCACCCAGCGAGGTCATCCCCCCAGCCGCCGAGCGTCGGCGTACAGCACGCTCTCCGAGGACGGCCTCGGGGTGCTGCACTTCCGGTTCCCCGCGGTGTTCGGGGACACGCAGTTGACCGGTCTGCTGGTCGGCGGTTATCTCGGGCCGCTGGCGTCGGCGTTCGTGGTCACCGCGGTCGCCGACGGGCGGCCCGGGTCACCACGATCCCGCTGTACCTCGGTGGGCTCGTACTGCAGATGTTGACGTCGTCGCTGGCTGAAGAGCCCGGCTGGCGGGACTTCGCGCTGCCGCGCCTGCAGACGCGGTACGGGCCGCTGGTCGGCACGCTGATCCTCGGACCGCTGTGGGCCTGGTGGCATCTGCCGCTGTTCCTGACCACGTGGTACCGGGGCGAGAACGCTCTTCGCTCGATCGCGCTGTACACGGTGCTGGCGGTGGCGTTCAGCATCATCATCACGTGGGCGTTCAACCGCACCGGGGAGAGTCTGCCGGTGGCGATGCTGATCCACGCGAGCAACAACAACACGTTCTCCGTGTTGGCTCCGGTGCTGTTGCCGGCGCTGGTGAGCTCGGATTCTGTGAGGGTGGCCAGTCTGATCGGCTACGGCGCGGTAGCGATCGCGCTGGTGGTCGCGACCCGCGGCCAACTCGGCTACGAGCCGGGCGGGCAGGTGAGGCAGTTGGACCCCGTGCACTCTCAGTTCGGAGGATCGCGCCCGGCGGCGCGTTAGCGTCCGGGACATGAGAGCTGTGCAGTTCACGCGGTACGGGCCGCCCGGCGTGCTGGAACTCGCCGAGGTCGACGAGCCGCACGCCGGGCCCGGCGAGATCCGGATCGCCGTCCGGGCGTCCGGACTCTCGGTCGGCGAGACGCTGATCCGTTCCGGCGCGATGCGCGACGCCGTGCCCGCGACGTTCCCCTGGCGGACCGGGTTCGACGCCGCCGGTGTGATCGACGAGGTCGGCGAGGGGGTGACCGGCGCGGAGGTCGGCGACGAGGTGTTCGGCTGGGTCGCGATGGCCCGACGGGGCGCCAACGCCGACTACGCCGTGCTGGTGGCCTGGGCACCCAAGCCCACCGCCTGGACCTGGGAGGAAGCCGGTGGCGCGGCAGGCGCCGTCGAAACGGCGACCCGTGTCCTCGACCGGCTCGACGTCCGCGAAGGCCAGACCGTGCTGATCAACGGGGCAGCCGGCGGCGTGGGCACGGTCGCCGTGCAGATGGCCGTGGCCCGCGGCGCACGAGTGCTCGGCACCGCGAGCGAGCACAACCACGACTTCCTTCGTTCCCTCGGTGCCCAGCCGACCACCTACGGCGCGGGGCTGGCGGAACGGGTACCCGGCGCGGTGGACGCGGCCTTCGACTGTGCAAGCGGCGCACTCCCCGACCTGATCGCGCTGACCGGCACCCCGGATCGAGTAGTCACGATCTCCGACTTCACCGCCGCATCCCACGGCGTCCACCTGTCCTCCGGCGCCACCGACGCACTAGCGGTCCACGCCCTCGCACTGGCGGTCGATCTGGCCGCACAGGACCGCCTCACGATCCCCGTCGCCGCGGTCTTCCCACTCACCGAAGCGCCAAAGGCTCACGAACTCAGCGAAACCCGCCACGCCCGCGGCAAGATCGTCTTCAGTGGGTCCGACCCTCACGCACCATCTCGACCGTCTTGACGACCCGATCGGCCCGCGTGGCCTCGCGCTTCGCCTCGGTCACCCACCGCACGAACTCCTTGCGGTGCGAGTACGCCAACGCGCCGAACGCTTTCTCGACGCCGGGATCGGCAGCCAACGCCGCCGCGAGATCGTCCGGCACCTCGACCGTGCGCTCCCCCGCGTCGGCCGCGATCTCGACGTCATAGGTCTCGCCGAGTTCGACCCCGGCCTGCGCGCGGGCAGCCTTGGCCAGGCCGATCATGTTCTCGCCACCCATGCGGGCCAGCCGCAGCGAAAGCGTGACGCCGTTGACCGTGACCTTCACCGGGAAGGCCTTCTTGCCCTCCCCGAGCGCCGCGGCCTGCTCGTCGGTCAGCACGAACGCACCGGCCGGGCCGCGGGGTTCGAGGATCGCGGTCAGCTGCAACGTCTGTCCCATGCGTGCACGGTAACTCAGCTCGGGGCGCCGACCTGGTACTCCGCGGTGAACCGCTCCTCGCCGAGCGCGGCGACGGCCAGGTCACGGGCAGCGGACAAGTCACGGGCGTCATCCGGATCCGGTACCTGGCCAACCGCCGCGAACTCCGCATCGGTGCGCCCGAGCAGACGCGCGGCGAGCGCGTGATCCCCGTCCGCCGACGCCATCGCGACCCCGGCCATGCTCAGGTACCGAGCCTCGAACCCCCGCTCGCCGACTTCCGCGAAGAGCTCCCGGGCCCGTTGCAGATTGCCGAGGTGGAGCTCCGTGACCGCCAGGTTGTACGACTCCGATGTCACCACGTCCGGCCGCCCGAGCTCCTCGTTCAGCGCGATGCTCGCCAGGTAGCGCTCCCGCGCTAGCAGGTAGTTCCCCGACAGGCGCGCCACGGCCGCCAGCACGTGCCGGGGCCGCTCCTCGAGCACCCGCTCACCCATCGCCGCAGCCAGCGCTGCCTGCGCCAATTCCTCGGCCCGCGGCAGATCGTCCTCGCGCAGCGCGACCCGCGACAGCGCGTACAGCGCCTCGACCTCACCGCCTGAGTCCCCGGCGGCACGCGCCCGCTCCACTTCGGCCCGCGCCAGAACGGTCACTCCTGCGCTGTCACCACGCCGGAACGCGGCCCGAACCTCCTCGGCGAACTCCACTTGTCGGACCCTAGACGTACGGTCTGGACATGGACGAAGCGCTGCCGCTGTTCGAAGCCGAGGGGTCCGCGCGGCCGCTCGCCGATCGGCTGCGTCCGAGGACGCTCGACGAGGTGGTCGGCCAGGACCATCTGCTCGCTGCCGACGCCCCGATCGGGCGCATGGTCGCGGAGAAGCGGCTGGTGTCGATGATCCTGTGGGGTCCGCCGGGGTGTGGCAAGACGACGATCGCGCGCCTGCTCGCCGAACGCAGCAACCTCGTCTTCGAACCGCTGTCCGCCACGTTCTCCGGCGTTGCCGACCTGCGAAAGGTCTTCTCCGCCGCCACCAAGCGCCGCGAGATCGGCCAGGGCACACTGCTGTTCGTCGACGAGATCCACCGCTTCAACCGCGCCCAGCAAGACAGCTTCCTGCCCTACGTCGAGGATGGCACGGTCGTGCTCGTCGGCGCCACCACCGAGAACCCGAGCTTCGAACTGAACGGCGCGCTTCTGTCGCGCTGTCAGGTGTTCGTCCTCAAACGCCTCAACGACGACGCTCTGGAGACGTTGATCGAGCGCGCCGGAGCCGTGCCGCTCACACCGGATGCCCGCCACGCACTGATCGCGATGGCCGATGGCGACGGCCGCTATCTCCTGAACATGATCGAGGCACTACCCACCAGCACCGAGCCGCTCGACGTCGCCCAACTCGTCGCGCAGGTGCAGAAGCGGGCACCGCTCTACGACAAGAAGCAGGAAGGCCACTACAACCTCATTTCGGCACTGCACAAGTCGATGCGCGGCTCCGACCCCGATGCGACGCTCTACTGGCTGGCCCGCATGCTCGAAGGCGGCGAGGATCCGCTGTACATCGCCCGCCGCCTCGTCCGGTTCGCCACCGAGGACGTCGGCATGGCCGATCCGCAGGCCGTGCAGCAGACGCTCGCCGCCTGGGACGTCTACGAGCGGCTCGGCTCCCCCGAGGGTGAACTGGCCATCGCCCAGGCCGCGGTCTACCTGGCCACCGCCCCGAAGTCCATCAGCGTGTACCGCGGTTTCGGCGAGGCCCGGGCCGCCGCCCGCCGCACCGGGTCGCTCATGCCGCCGGCCAACATCCTCAACGCGCCGACCCGTTTGATGCGCGATCTCGGCTACGGCAAGGATTACGAGTACGACCCCGATACCGCCGACGGCTTCTCGGGCGCGAACTACTTCCCCGACGGCATGGAGCGGGAGCGGTTCTACGAGCCCACTGCCAACGGCAACGAATTCGACGTCAGTGAGCGGCTCGCCCGCTGGAACGCACTGCGAAAGGGGCACCGTGCGGCAGAACCCAGCTAGGCGCATCGCGCTGCTCGACGCGGCCATCGAGGTTCTGGCGCGGGACGGGTCGCGTGGCCTGACGCTCCGTGCGATCGACAAGGAGGCCGGCGTTCCGCCCGGCACGGCGACGAACTACTTCGCCAACCGCGACGAGCTGCTCGCGCAGGTCATGCGGCGCACGCGCGAGCGCCTGACGCCCGATCCCGAGGTGCTCGCCGCGACGATGACGCAGACGCCGTCGCACGCGCTGGCCGGCGAGTTGATGCGCCAGCTCCTCGAGCGCCAGCGGGCCGACCGGTCGAGCAACCTCGCGATGCTCGAGCTGCGGCTGGAGGCCACCCGCCGCCCCGACCTCTCCGCCGAGCTCAGTGGTTTCCTCGCCGCCGAGCACAAGGAGCTCATCGACTATCACGTGTCGGCCGGGCTGCCCGGGGACCGCGCGGGCGCCGCGCTGCTGTACTTCGCGATGTTCGGCCTGGTCGTGGACGCGCTCACGATGCCCGCGATCGTCGAGGGCTACGACACCGACGCGCTGATCCAGCAACTCGTCGAGAGCGTTCTGCGTTGACACCACTGCAGGTGCAGTACTAACGTGGCTAACCACTTCGATTGCAGTGGTTAGGAGCGGCATGCGCAAGCTGGTGTATTACGTCGGGGTCAGCATCGACGGTTACATCGCTGGTCCCGACGGCTCGTTCGACTTCTTCCCGCTGGGCGAGGACCTCGCCGCGTGGATCGCCTCGACCGTGCCCGAGACGCTGCCGACGCACGCCCGGGCGCACTTCGGGGTCGAGAACGCGGTCAACCAGCGGTACGACACGGTCGTCATGGGGCTCGGCACGTACCGGCCGGCGCTGGACGTCGGCATCACCAGCCCGCACGGGCACCTGCGCCAGTACGTCGTCTCGACCACGTCGGGCGAGATCACCGACCCCGGCGTCGAGCTGGTGAGCAGCGGCCCGCTCGCCCTGGTGCGCGCACTGAAGTCCGAGGACTCCGAGCACGACGTCTGGCTCGCCGGCGGCGGCAAGCTCGCCGGCTCCGTGCTCCCGGAGATCGACGAACTGATCATCAAGAGCTACCCACTCGTCGTGGGCGACGGAGTTCCGGCTTTCGCCGACAACTTTTCCCCGACCGCGTTCACCCCCACCCACCGCGAACCCTTCGCCAGCGGCGCCACGGTCACCCACTACACCCGGGCTTGAACACTGTGGCGGGCTATGGGCCCCCGAAGTGTGCAGGTCTCAGAACAACGGCGGCCCGTCGGCGCGAGGGGCGCCGGCGGACCGCCGTGGGGGCGCGGCAGGGGGTGCCGCGAGTCTGTGGTGGGTTATTTCGTGCCGTACATCGCGACGAGGCCCTGGAAGTCGCCGAGGCCGAGGGTGCGCTTGCCGACCGAGCAGGCCGAGAGGGCCGGGGTCATGACGGCGCTGGCGTGCGCGGTCTGGTCGACGTGGTTGAGGCCCAGCGAGTGGCCACGCTCGTGCAGGACGACCGACTGCAGGTCGTAGGCGCCGCTGCAGTTCGCGGTCGAGGTGAAGAACTTGTACTGGGTGTTGAGCGCGGTGTCGGTGCCGGTCACGGTCTTGTTGCCGTTGACCGTCTTGTAGTAGGTGCAGGTCATGCCGAGCCACTTGCCGTTGCCGGCGACCCAGCCGATGACGTTGCGGCCGTCGTTGCCGATGCAGTTGCCGGTCGTGCCGACCTGCGGGACGGCGGTGGTCTGGCCACCGTTGGTCGTCGCCAGGCCGAGGGCGCGCTGGCCACAGGCCGTGCTGAGCGCGTTGGTGGCGGTGGTGATCGCCGAGGAGGCGGTACCGGAGAGGGCAGCCGGGGTACCGGCCGGGTTGTAGTACCAGGTGAAGCTGGGGAGCTTCCAGCCGGCGAGCTGGTAGGCCGAGTCGGTGCAGGTCTTGGCGGAGTTCGCGCGGCTGGTGCTGGCGCTGGCAGCCTGGGCCACCGAGTGCTCGTGCTTGTCGGTCTTGACGACGACCGAGCCGTCGGCGGAGCGGCTGACCGTGATCGACAGGTCGCCGGAGGTGCTCTGCGCGGCGGCCTGGACACCCTCGCCGGCGGCGGGGATGCGGACCGAGAGGCCCTCGTAGCGGATCGTGGTGCCGTCGGTGGCGACAGCGGCGACGTTGGTCTCGGCGTCGGCCGCGACCAGCTTGACGGCCGGGGCGGCGGTGACCGCGACCGGGGCGGCGAAGGCGGTGACGAAGCCTGCGGTGACCGCGGCGGTGGCGGCGAACGCGGCGACCGTGGTGGTCGGGGCGAGGGCGGACCGGAGAGGCAGCAGGTTACGCATGCCACCTATGTCGGAACGGCCCAGTGCGGGAGCCGGTGCGAGAAAGTTTCCGATCGGGAGCCGTGATTTAGGCTCTCCGAATGCTGCGAAACGCTCGGATCGAGGCGCGGATACCGACGCAGGACCTGGCTCGTGCCCGGCGGTGGTACGCCGACAAACTCGGCCTGGAGCCGACCGAGGAACGCGAAGGCGGGCTGCGCTACGAGGGTGCGTCCGGCGTCTTCTGCCTGTACGCGTCCGCCGGAGCGTCTGACGGGTCGTTCACGCAGCTGGGCTTCTACGTCGACGACGTCGAGGCGGCGGTCGCGGAGCTGCGCGCTCGCGGTGTCGTGTTCGAGGAGTACGACGGCGCGGTGAACGGAATCATGGACGTCGAGGGCAACTACCCGAGCAAGGGGCGCGGCGAGCGGGCCGCCTGGTTCCGCGACAGCGAGGGCAACATGCTCGGGCTCGCCGAAGTCGTCCGGTGAAGCGGTCGGCCCGCGTCAGGGAAGGACGCGGGCCGCGAATGCCTCACACCCGTCGAGCACATCCTCACCAAGCCTCGTGGGTGCAGGTCAGGGAAGGGCAAAACCCCGGAGCACCGTCGTATCCGCGAACGTGACGCACCGCTGGACGAGGCCGTCGCGCACGTCGAAGACCTGCACGGAGTGCGGGCGACCGTCCGGGGTCCAGGCCGCGAACGCCGGTCCGCCGTTGGCCTCGACCGGCACCGCGCGCCAACCGGTGCCGCGCATCGTGAACACGCGGTCCAGGAATTCCCGGTAGTGGTCCCGGCCGGCGAGCCAGAGCGCCACCGGCGGCATTTCCAGGACGACGTCGTCGGCGAGCAGTTGGGTCAGCGCAGGCACGTCGGCGGCTTCGAACGCCGCCAGATACTTCTCGACCACCGCGCGTTCGCCGGGATCGGCGGGTTCACGCAGCCCTTCGATCGAAACCCCGGCGGCACGTACGGTGGCTCGCGCCCGCTGCAAACTGCTGTTCACCGACGCCACGCTGGTGTCCAAGGTTTTTGCGACGTCCGCGGCGGGCAGTTGGAGCACCTCACGCAGCACCAGCGCCGCCCGCTGTCGTGCGGGTAGCAGTTGCAGCGCCGCGACCAGCGCCAGCCGCAGTCCGGCGCGCTGTTCGGTGGTGTCCGCGGGATCGGACGGGAACGGCTGCAGCCAGGGGATGTCGAGGTTCGGGATCAGCGGTACCTGGGGGTCGTCACCGGCCACCCCGATGCCGCTCGGCAACGGGCGCCGGGCCCGCCCTTCGAGCGCGGTCAGGCAGACGTTGGTGGCGATGCGGTGCAGCCAGGTGCGCACCGATGCTTTGTCCGGATCGTAGCGGTCGGCTGCTTTCCAGGCGCGGAGCAGCGTCTCCTGCACGAGGTCCTCGGCTTCGTCGAACGAGCCGAGCATCCGGTAGCAGTGCGCGAGCAGATCGCTGCGATACACCTCGTGATCCACACCGATGAGTTTGCGTCGCGCCGCAAGTACGTGGGGATGAGGAAGGGAGTTCAGACATGGGCGACGTCATCGTCATTCAGTTCGTGACGCTCGACGGGGTGGTTTCCGCCCCCGAGAACTGGGCGTTCCGGTATGGCGCGGGGCCGGTCAGCGACGACAAGTTCCGGCTGGGTGCACGGATGGAAGTTCAACTGTACGGGCGGCGGACCTGGGAGCAGTTCGCCCAGCTCTGGCCCTCTCGGGACACGTCGTACGCGCGGTTGATGAACTCGGTGCCGAAGTACGTGGCGACGCGGGGCGGGATCGATGCGTCGCGCTGGTCGAATTCGTCGGCGATCGAGGGGGATCCGTTCGCGTGGCTGAAGCAGGAGCAGCGGAACGTCGTGGTCATCGGGAGCACGAGTCTGGTGCATGCGCTGGCTGCTGCCGATCTGGTCGACGAGTACCGGCTGATCACGTTCCCGGCAGTGGTCGGCGCGGGTGACCGTCTGTTCGCGGAGCCGGCCGAGCTCCGTTTCGTCTCCGCCGAACAGACGGGCGTCACCACGCTGACCGTGTTGCGGCGCTGAGCTCAGGGACGGAGATCGAAGCGTGCGTGGCCGTCGGACTCGGGCCAGGAGACGTGCTGGTGCACCATGCGCCACTCACCCTGGGTCCGGCGGAACACGCGCGTGCCGCGGGACCAGCTCTCGGCAGCCGCGCCGTCCGTCATCCTGTTCAAGCCCCAGGACACGGCGAGGTCGTCGCGGACCAGGATCGTGAGATCCGGCACGTCCCAGGTGACGGTGCCGGTCGAGGACTCCAGCCCGGTGGCGCACACCTCGCGCACCGCGTCCACGCCCACGTACTGCAGCGGCGCTTCGTGCTCGTACGACACGACGTCGTCGGCGATACCGGCCATCATCGCGTCCAGATCCTTGGATGCCGTGGCGTCGAACCAGCGCTGGTGCAGGGCTGCGATGTCTTTCTCCGAATCGGAGACGGTGAACGAGTGGTGTTCGTGCGCCACGATCCAGCGGCCGTTCTCCCTGCGGAGGCCGAGCGTCAGCCGCAGGCGCCTGTCGGCGACGTCACCAGGCTCGCCGCAGCGCAGCAATGCCACCGCGAATGCGACGTCCTCCCCCGCGGTGACCTCCACCGACACCAGCTCGAACACCGCCCCGGACCGCAGCCATTCGAAGAACGGCGGCCACGTCGTGCGGTACTCGTCGATGCCCCGCACGCCGTTCTCGGGCGGGGGGACGTCGAACATCACGATGTCGTCGGCGTGGTCGGCGACCACGGCGTCCAGATCGCCGGCCCCGACGGCCAGCACCCAGCGTTCGATGAGTTCGTTGATCTCGTTCATACCCTTACAACCCCGCGGACGGGCCGAACTCATCGGGCAGGCCGAATTGTGTGAGGTCGGCGGTGAGGAAGGAGACGACTTCGGTGATACGGCCGTTCCTTACGGTCAGTACGTCGAGGCCGCCTGGGCGGTAGACGTCGTTCTCCCGCAAGTACGTACCGAACGCGAGCTGACCGTTCGCGACCGTGACCGCGAACTTCCATCGGAGGTTCAGCGGGCCGTCGAGCAGGAAGCCGCGGATCGCGTCCGTTCCCGCATACCAGGCCAGTTCCGGCGGCATCGAGTAGCGGGCGTCGTCGGCGAGGAGGGCGAGGATCGTGTCGACGTCGCCGGCTTCCCACGCTTGCGCGTACCTTTTCGCCAACTCGCGGACGCCCGGATCGTCAGGGCCTTCGGATCTCGGGGTGACCGGCAGGGCGGCGCGGGCCCGCTGGAGCGCGCTGTTCACCGCGGGCACTGTGGTGTCGAGGAGGTCCGCGACTTCGCTCGCGGAGAATCCCTGCGCTTCGCGCAGCAACAGCACGGCCCGCTGGAGTGCGGGCAGGTGCTGCAGCGCGGCCACGAACGCCAGTTCCAGGCGCTCGCGTGCTAGCACGGTTCCCTCTGGTTGTGCGTACGGTTCGATCCACTGCGGGTCCGACGCCATGCTGACGTCGGTCGGAAGCTCACGGCGGGCGCGGCGCTCCAGCAGGGTGAGGCACCGGTTGGTGGCTATCCGGTACAGCCAGGGGCGGATGCCGTGTCCCTGATCGGCGAAGCTGTCCAGGGCGCGCCAGGCCCGGACGAGCGTCTCCTGCACGGCGTCGTCCGCGTCGTGCACCGAGCCGAGCAGTTGGTAGCAGTGAGCGTGCAGCTCCCCCCGCACTCCCTCCACCACCCGCCCGAATGCCTCCTCGGAGTGCGCACCGGCGCTGGCGCCGTCGCGACCCGCGCTGCCCGCGGAGTTTTCCCAGACCGCTGAACTCGCACCGCCCGCCGACTCGCCGCCGCCACACGCGCCGCGTGCCGACTCACCACCGCCACACGCGGGACGTGCCGACTCACCACCGCCACACGCGGGACGTGCGCCATCGGGCGCGGGGTCCGTGCCACCAGGCGCGGGGTCCGGGCCACCAGGCGCGGGGTCCGTGCCACCAGGCTGGGGGTCCGCGCCACCAGGCTGGGGGTCCGCGCCACCAGGCTGGGGGTCCGCGCCGCCGGGCGCAGAGCTCGAGAGACCGGGCGCGGGGCTCGGGTCATCGGGCGCCGACCCTGCGCTCTCGATCGCAGGGCTCACAGCGTCGGAGGCGGGGGTCGGCTTGGCGGTCGCGGGGTTCGTCTCATGCGGACTCGGGTCAGGGTCTGGTCGTTGAGGTGGACGGTTTCGGTCTCCTCGGGGAGGTAGCCGTTGCGCTCGAAGACCGGCGCGGCGCGCCAGGAGGCGTGGGTGACGGTGGCGACGTCGGCGACGGCGTCGAGGAGGGCGCGGGCGACGCCGCGGCCGCCGTATGCGGGGTCGACGAAGAGCTGGTCGACCTCGCCGCGTTCGAGCGTGTTCCACGGTTCGAGCGCGACGGCGACGAACCCGGCCGGTTCGCCGTCGACCATCGCGATGAGCGTGCGGGTGTGCTCGATCAGCGCGCGATGCTGGTCCACCGACCGCGCCGAAACCCACGCCTCGAGCTGGTCCGGCGTGTAGTGCTCCGCCGCCGAGCCCCGAATCGCCCTCAGGCTCAGCGCATAGATCGTCTCGGCGTCACCGAGCTCCGCGACACGAACAATTGGCACCGTAGTTCGGTTGGACACCCCGCGACCCTAAGCACCGCCACCCCCGAACACCACCCACCAACGCAACATCTGCAGGCTCACCGGCCCACTCGGGCCAGAACCCCGACCGGTGCCGCACCTCGACAACTCCGCACCCCGACAACTCCGCACATCGCGAAGCGCGCAGCGCGGAGGGCGAAGGCGGCGCAGCGCGGAGGGCGAAGGCGGCGCAGCGCGGAGCGCGAAGGCGGCGCAGCGCGGAGCGCGAAGGCGGCGCAGCGCGGAGCGCGAAGGCGGCGCAGCACGGAGCGCGAAGGCGGCGCAGCGCGGAGCGCGAAGGCGGCGCGCGCAAAGACGGCGCGCGTGGGAGCGGCGCGCGTGGGGGCGGAGACGCGTGGGATGAGCCGAGGGTGCGGGTCGGCGGAGGAGCTGCGTGGGACGGTGGGCGGAGGCGTGGTGAGTCGGCGGCGCCGGCCGGCGGGCGCGGAAGCGCGCAAGCCCAGGCGCAGAAGCGCAGGCGCGCAAGCGGACGCAGGCTCAGAAGCGCAGGCGCGGACGCGGCGCGGACGCGGGCTCAGAAGCACAGGCGCGGACGCGGACGCCCAGGCGCGGGAGCGCGGGTGGGGCGGGCGCGGAGCGGGCGCGGAGCGGGCGCGGAAGCGCGGGTGGGGCTGGCGCGGAGCGGGCGCGGAGCGGGCGCGGAGCGGGCGCGGAAGCGCGGGTGGGGCTGGCGCGGAGCGGGCGCGGAGCGGGCGCGGAAGCGCGGGTGGTGCGGAGGGAAGGCGGGACCGGCGGGGAGATGGCGCTCGTCGGGAGCCGGCGGAGACCTCCCCGCGGGCGGTGGTGCGGGGGGCGGCGTGGTCAAGGGGCGGGAACGGGTTCGCGGGTCTCGATGGGAAGAACCGCGGGGAAGGCGGTGCGGGAGGCGCGGACGATCACCAACGCGGCTCCGGCCAATACCGCCGCTAGCAGCGGCAACCAGCCCAGCCACCCGGCGCTGACGAAGCGTTCGCCGAGAAGCGAGCCGCCGCCGATGCCGATCTGGAACGCGACGACGTAGACGGCGGAGGCGGCGTCGCCGGTCGCGGGGGCGACGCGCAGGACGGCGGCTTGCAGGATGATGGGGGTCGCGGTCATCGCGGCGCCCCAGGCGAGCACGGCGACGACGGTCGGCACGGGGCCGAGCACCGGCACGAGTGCTGCCAGCGCGACCACCATGACCGCGATCAACGTGGCGAGCAGGCGGCCGGGGCTCCGGTCGACCCAGCGGCCGATGATCCAGTTGCCGAAGAGTCCGGCGACGCCGAAGCCGAGCAGCAACGCGCTCAGCGCCGTGCCTTCGAGGCCTGCGTCGCGCCGGACCAGGGGCGCGAGGTAGGTGTAGGCGGCGAACAGTCCGATCATCAGTACTGCGGTGGTGGCGCAGATCGCGAAGAGGGAGCGGTCGCGCAGGACGAGGAACGCGGTCTTGATGCCGGCTTTCGTGGTCTCGCCCGACAACACGGGGAGCGTGGCGAACAACGCCGCGACGCAGATCGCGCCCACGACCGCGAGGATCGTGAGAACTACGCGCCAGCCGAGCCACTGCCCCAGCGCCGTGCCGAGCGGCACCCCCAGCACGATCGCCAGCGAGTTGCCGAGGAACACGAGTGCGATCGCGCGGCCTCCCTGGCCCGGTGGCACCAGGCGTGCGGCGATCGGCGCGATCGTCGCCCAGAAGACCCCGTGGGCGAGCGCGCAGAGGAGTCGGGCGATGACGACCAGCGCGAACGTCGGGGCGAGCGCGGCCGCGAACTGCGAGATCGCGAACGCGGCGACGGTGCCGGCGATCAGCGCGCGCCGGGGGAAGCGCATCGTGACGGCGGTCAGCGGGATCGACGTCAGCCCCGCCACGACCGCGTAGCTCGTGACGAGCAGGCCGATGGACGCCTCGGTCACGTTCAGGTCGCGGGCCATCTCCGGGAGGAGCCCGATCGGGATCGTCTCGGCGGTGACATACACGAACGTGGAGGCGCCGAGGGCAGCCAGGGCGGCACGATGGTTCACCGCGACAGAATAAGCTCGGTCGCGGAGTAAAAAGAAGGAGCTGCGATTGTGACGACGCGCTCAGCCCAGTTGCTGCGGATTGTGCACGCTCGTCCGGGCGTGACCCGGGCGGAGGCGGCGCGGCTCATCGGGGTGGGCACCGGGGCGGCTACCGAGTTGGTGGGGCGGCTCGGTGCGGCCGGACTCGTGCACGAGCAACCCGCGGCGCCGAGTGGGGCTCGGGGGCGGCCTACGACCGCGCTGGTGCCGCATCCGGAAGGGCCACTGGTGGCGGCGGTGTCGATCACGCACGAGGCGTGGCAGGTTGCCGCGGTGGAGCTCGGGGGGCGAGTGGTTTCGAGCACGCTGGGGTCGCACCGGGGCGGGGATCCTTCGGTGGTTCTCGGTGCGGTGCGGGGAGCCGTCGACGCGCTCGGGCCTCGGGTGCGCGGGGTCGGGGTTGCGGTGACCGGGCCGGTGTCGCGGGATCAGCGGGTCGAGGCGGTCGGGTTGGGGTGGCACGCGTTGGATCTGTCACCGCTGCGGGCGGGGGCGGCGGTGTTCGTGGTGGGGAATGACGCGATGCTCGCGGGGGCGGCGGAGTCTCGTCGCGGGGCCGCGGCGGGGGCTGCGGTGGCGTTGCACGTGCGGGTGGCCGCTGGGATCGGTGGGGCGATCGTGGCTGATGGGCGGGTGGTTACCGGGGCTATCGGTGCGGCTGGTGAGTTCGGGCATCTGCCGTTCGGGGAGCCCGGGCGTTCGTGTTCGTGCGGGGCGTCGGGGTGTTGGGGGAACGAGGTCGATGGCACGGCTTTGGCTCGTCTCCTGGGCGCCCCACGGCCCCCGGATCCCATTGCGTATGCGCGTCGCGTGATCGCCGCTGCACGCGCCGCCGGCGGCGGCTCGGCCGGCGCGGATCTGGCCAGCGCGGATCTGGCCGGCGCGGATCTGGCCGGCGCGGATTCGGCCGGCGCGGATTCGGCCGGCGCGGATTTGGCCGGCGCGGATTTGGCCGGCGCAGGCGCGGAGCGGGTGGCGGTGGAGGAGGTGGCCGGGGCTTTGGGGCGGGGGATCGCTGGGCTGGTGAACGGGCTCGACCCGGATCTCGTCACCGTCGGGGGCCTTGGTGTGGAGATCCTGGCCGCCGCCCCCGACACGGTCCACACCGCCTACCTCGCAGGCCTCATGCGCTTTCGGCGCGCCGCCGCCCCACCCCTCGTGGCCGCGACCCTCGGTGACGACGGCCCGATCGTCGGCGCGGCCGAGGAAGCGTGGAACGTACTCCTAGAAGCGCTCTGAGCGCCGGAGGTTCGCCCGCACCGCCGCGACGTCCGGATAACCGTTCACGGCCATGAGCAGATCCGCCTCCGCGAGCAGCATCCGCACCACGTGCGTCACCCCCGCGACCCCACCAACCGCCAGCCCGTACACGTACGGACGCCCGATCCCCACCATCGTCGCGCCCAGGCCCAGCGCCGTCACCACGTCCGACCCACTCCGCACACCCGAGTCGAACAGCACCGGCACCTGTCCGTCGCAGGCCTCGACGACCTCCGGCAGCAACTCGAGCGAACCGAGTCCACCGTTGGCCTGCCGACCCCCGTGGTTCGAGCAGTAGATCCCGTCCACTCCCCCGTCGATCGCCCGGCGCGCGTCGTCGGGGTGCGAGATCCCCTTCAGGATCAGCGGCAAGTCCGTCAGGGACCGCAACCACGTCAGGTCGTCCCAGGTCAGCGGATTGCCGAAGATCCGCGCCCAGGTCGGCACGACCGGCTCGGAACCCGCGAGCTTCGTGAACACGGGATCGCTGGTGTAGTTCGCCAGCACGTGCCCCCGCAACTGCGGGAAGTTGCCGGTCGAGAGGTCACGCGGCCGCCACCCCGGCACCCACGTGTCCAACGTGACGACGATGCCCCGATACCCCGCGCGCCCAGCCCGCTCGACCAGGCTCGCGGCCAGGTCACGGTCGGTCGGCGTGTACAGCTGGAAGAAGCTGGGCGTCGACCCGGCGTGGCCGATCACCTCCTCGAGCGGATCCTCCATGAGCGTCGAGAACACCGCCGGCACGCCGGTTGCCGCAGCTGAACGCGCAACCGCGACGTCCCCGTGGTGGTCGTGCGTCACGAGCCCCACCACCCCCACCGGCGCCAAGAAGATCGGACTCGGGAACGTCTGCCCCCACACCGTCACCGACAGGTCCCGCTGCGCCGCCCCGACCAGCATCCGCGGCACCAGCCCCCACTGCGCGAACACCTCGGCGTTGCGTCGCTGGGTCGCCTCGTCCCCCGCCCCGCCCGCGATGTACGAGTGCAGCGAGGGCGGGAGCGCCTCCGCCGCCCGGCTCTCGAGCGTCGCGTAGTCCATCGGGAAATCCGACACCCGACCGTTCAGCCCGTCGAGGTAGATCTCGAACTGGTAATCCGCGAAGCTCATGCGAGCTCGAGGTTCAGCAGGTAGGTGTACTGCTGCCCGGAGTGCAGGTCGCGCTCCTCGACGCCACCCTGCGGCGATCGTCGAGGGTAAGAGATCTTCAGCACCCGCAGATCCGCGACCGGATACAACAGCACCGACCCCGGATCGACGCCGTACACCGCGCCGATGGTCTCCGCGCTCAGAGCCGTCGCGTACCGGTCGTAGTTCTCCTGCCCGTCGAACATCAGGTCGATCGTCACCCAGAACGGCCCGGCGACCTTCGACCGCACGTGCCGGCAGACCTCGCTGACCCTAGGCATACACGCCCACCTCCACGAACTGCATGCGGACGAGCTCCAGCGGATCATCGACGCTGACGATGTGGTTCAGCTCGAACTGATAGGCGGGGCCGCGGGGGACGTCGCCCGGCGAGAACGGCCAGCCGTAGCTCGGCAGCTCCATGCCCGCCCGGATCGGCATGTGGAAGAAGTACGGGTTGCAGGCCTTCGCGACCTCGTTCGCCAGCTCCTGCGTCGCGGCCGTGAACACCCCGAGCAGCCCGATCTCGAGCGGCACCGCCCCGTCGGTGCGAGGCATCCCGCTGACCGCGTTCCACCCGTACAGGCGGAGCGAGATGTGGAAATCATCGACGCCCGTGGCCGACTTCGCCCGGTCGGTGAGGACCTGCAGCATCTTGTCGTGGAACGTCTGCGGGTCGGCCAGGACGTCGGGATCGGTGATCCCCACCAGCATGATCGTCTGGTACAGCCGCCCCGAGGCGCCCTCGAGCTTCATCGTGTAGGGCTGCGGCGACCACGCCGACCCGGTCACGCGCACCTTCCGCTCGGTCAGCTGCGTGTACCGGCAACCCGTCACGTCGAGCTCGCCGCCCGGCTCGGTCAGCTTCCACGGATTCTTGTTCTCGTACAGCAGGTGCGCCGAGATGCTCTCGGTGGTCGCGACGAAGTCCGGGTGCACCGGCTCGATGTCGAAACCGTCGTCGTGGATCTCGAGGAACACGCCCCGCTGGCCCGTGTTCGCCGACGTCGCCTGGCCCGCGCACTCGGCGATCTTCCCCGCGTGCCAGCACGCCGCCTTCGGCGCGCCCTTCCAGATCGGGAACGCGCCGATCACCGCCGGATCCGAGGAGCGTCCGCCGATGATGATGTCCGCTCCGGCGTCCAGTGCCGCGAAGTACGGCTCAGGTCCCATCAGAGCGACGATGTGCAGGCACGCGTCGATCGTGGCGTCGTCGAGACCCCCCAGCGGAGGCAGCGCGCTGATCTTGCCGTCGGCCAGTTTCTGCTTGACGAGCGTCGGGGTCTGCTCGGAGTAGAGCAGCGCGATCTTCGGCGCGTACCCCAGTTCCTGCGCGACCTCCACGACGACGTCCCGGGTCCAGTCGACGTTCAGGTCCCCGCCGGCCTGCCCCGCCGTGCCGATCAAGATCGGGATACCGGCCTTCTGCTGGGCACCCATGATCAGCGTGAGGTCCCGCTTCACCGAGCCGCGGTCGTTCTTCGACACGCCCTTGGCCAGGTACGCGGCGCCGCTGTCCGTCGACCCCGCGTCCAGCGCCATGACGTCGGGGCGGCGCTCCAACGCGAGGTCGATCTCCTCGGGGAACAGCCCGACGCCGAGCGAGCCCTGGGGTACGTACACCTTTACCGACATCACGACTCCTGAACGACCGGGTTGACGAGCGCCCCGATCCGATCGATCTCGATCCGGCACTCGTCGCCGGGCTTCATCCAGATCTGCGGGTCGCGCAGAGCTCCCACGCCGTCGGGGGTGCCGGTGACGATCACGTCGCCGGGCTCCAGCGTCATCGCCTCGGACAGCGTCGCGACGAGGTTCGCCACACCGAAGATGAGGTCGGCGGTGTTGGCCTGCTGCAGGACGTCGCCGTTGAGGACGGTGCGGATGCCCAGCCCGGTGCAGCCCACGGGGAGCTCGTCCGGCGTGACGAGCTCCGGGCCGAACGCACCCGTGTCGTCGAACGTCTTGCCCATCGTCCACTGCGGGGATTTCATCTGGAAGTCGCGGACCGACCCGTCGTTGAACAGCGAATAGCCCGCGACGTGCGCCAAGGCATCCGCCTCGTCGATGTGCCGTCCACCTGCACCGATGACGACGGCGAGCTCGCACTCGTAGTCGAGCAGGTCCGACGCGTTCGGGCGGACGAGCGGGGCGCCGTGTCCGACGAGGCTGTTGGCGAACCGGGCGAAGACGGTGGGGTAGCCGGGGACCTCGAAGCCGCTTTCGGCGGAGTGGGCCGCGTAGTTCAGGCCGATGCAGAGGATCTTGTCCGGGCGCTGGATCGGTGGCAGGTAACGGAAGTCCGCCAGCAGGGGTGCGTCGTCGAGGTTTTTCGCTAGACCGGGCAGGTCCATGAGGTGGGACTTCAGGTCACCGCCGAGCTCGGCGACGGGACGTCCGCGGTAGCCCTCCGGGGACTTGATCGCGACTCCCTCGTCGGTGCCGGAGGCATAACTGATGAAGCGCACAGACACTCCTGTGGGTGGGGTGTTTCGGTGTTTCGGTGTTTCGGTGTTTCGGTGTTTCGGTCAGGCGAAGGTGATTGCGCCGGTGAGCGCGCCGGCGGCGATGGCCAGCAGTGTCATCGCGATGGCCCAGGGCAGGGCGAAGCGCTGGAGCGATCCGATGTCTGTTCGGAGGAGGGTCGCTACCAGGTAGATGGGTGCGATGAGTGGGCTCAGTGAGTGCAGGAACATGCTGGGCAGCACCGAGTGGGCGATGACTTCCGGTGCGATGCCGAAGGCTGCTGCCGTCTTGGCCAGGACGGGGACGACGCCGAGGTAGAAGGCGTCGTTGGACAGGATGAACAGGAGTGGGACCGAGACGACGGCCACCACGAAGGCGAAGCCTGCGCCCCAGCCTTCGGGGACGTGGTTCACGAGGGCGTTGGACATCGCTTCGACCATGCCGCTGTCGTTGAGGATGCCGGTGAAGGCGCCTGCGGCGAGGATGATCGTGATCAGGTTGATCACCGTGCCGCTGTGGGGCTTGAGTCGTTCGTCCTGGTCTTTGAGGTGCGGGAAGTTGACGGTTACCGCGATGGCGAAGGCGATCATCACGACCGCTGGGGGTGACAGGATCTCCAGGCCGAGGCTGACGATCATCAGGATGGTGAGCGCCAGGTTGAACCAGATGTTCTTCGGCTTCGCCGCCAAGCGCCGCGCCTGCCGCCCCGAAGCCACAACCCCACCCTCGGGCTCCGCGCCCACGGGCTCAACGCCCACACCCCCACTCTCGACGCTACCCGCCTCGCGCTCCACCCCGATCGCGCCGGGTGCACTGGCCCCACTCGAGGCGCCATCCGGGCCGGGGTCGCCGGCCGAGGTCGTTGCGTTCGGCCTGCCGGCCGCGCTGGGACCGCCAGTCGCGCTGGCCGCGCTGGAGCCGCCGGGCGCGCTGGCCGCGCTGGAGCCGCCGGGCGCGCTGGCCGCGCTGGGGCCGCCGGGCGCGCTGGGACCGCCGGGCGCGCTGGGACTGCGGGTCGCGCTGGCCGGGATGGGGGCGCCGGGCGCGCTGGGACCGCCGGGCGCGCTGGGACTGCGGGTCGCGCTGGCCGGGGTGGGGGCGCCGGGCGCGCTGGCCGCGATGGGGCCGCGGGACGCGCTGGCCGGGATGGGGGCGCCGGGCGCGCTGGGCGGGATGGGGCCGCGGGGCGCATTGGGGGTGGCGGCCGCCGCGTCGCCGGCTCCGGATGCGCCGGTTGATTGGGAGGCCGCAGCGAGAGTGGTGGTCAGTTTGGATAGGCGGGCGCGTTCGGTGCGGCCCAGGACGTAGGCGAAGGCCAGGCAACCGGCCAGGCAGACGAAGAACGTGGGCAGCATCGGCACGACGATGTCGGCCACGTCGATCTTGAGCGCAACAGACATGCGCGCCGCCGGCCCACCCCAAGGCATCCAGTTCAAAATCGGGCTGATGAGCCCCAACAGCATTGCGATGATCAACGGATTGATCCCGACCCGACGGTAAATCGGATACATCGCGGTGATCGTGATGAACGCGGCGGTCGAACCGTCCCCATCGAATCCCACGACCATGATCAAAACTGCAGTGCCCACCACGATCCGCACCGGATCCTCGCCCACAACCGCGAGGATCCGCCGAACCAGCGGCTCAAAAAGACCGCACTCGATCATCACCAGGAAATACAGCAACGCAAAGGCCAGGAACACCGCGGTGGGCGCGGTCTCGACCAACCCCCCGACCATCATGTCGCCCAGCTCCGTACCGAACCCACCGATCAGCCCGAACACGGTCGGCACGAGCACGAGCCCGGCAACCGCCGACACCCGCTTCGTCATGATCAACACGGTGAATACCACGATCGTGGCGAGACCCAGCAGAGCAATCATCGGCGTTCCTCTCAGCCTCCACGAGGCCGACTGTGCGTGCGACGGTGCAGCGCCGGTCACGTTACGAATCGCGCCCGAGATTCACCAGTGCGAAAGTCGCATCCTTCGATACGGCAGATGAATAGCGTCCGATCTCGACGATCGCCCTTATGCGTTAGACGCATCAATTGGTCAACGCTTTCTACTGGCCCCACGCTCATTCCGACGCCTACCGTCGACGGGATCCAGCCGCGAATTCGACGGGAGAAATCGGTGTCGACGACGTTTCCGATGCGCGTGAAGCCAGTGGATCTGGGCCATCTCGAGGGTCGCCAGGAGGCCGTCCGCATCAAGATGGGCCCGTTCGCCGAGGGCGACTCGACGGCCATGGTCAAGACGTTCCTGAACTACCCGGAGTTCTCACGCTCCCTCGGCCGCCTGACCACGCGCGTCAGCCTGACCAGCGACCTTCCGCCCCGGCTGGCCAGGTTGGCCGCCCTGCGCGCGGCATGGCTGTGCGACAGCGAATACCTGTGGGCCCACCTCCGCGAGGACGCCGCCCTCAACGACCACCTCCTCGACGCGGTCGCGCGCGCCGGAACGAGCGACGCCCCAAGCGACGCCACGACCGGCCCCACGACCGGCGCCGCGAGCGGCCCCACGACCGGTGGCGCGAGCGGTGGCGCGACCGGTGGCGCGAGCGGCGGCACGAGCGGCCCCACGACCGGTGGCGCGAGCGGCGGCACGAGCGGCCCCGCGAGCGGTGGCGCTAGCGAGCGGCTCACTGGTATCGAGCGGCACGCGATCGAGGCGATCGACGAGCTCCACCACACCCACCACCTCTCCGACGAGAAGTGGTACCGCATCGACCGCCTGGGCCCGAACGCCCTGCTCGACCTCATGTCGACCTACGCCGTGGTCGTCACCCTGGCCGCGGCCGGCAACAGCATGGGCGTCCAACTCGAGGACGGTCTCACCGGCTGGGACCGCGAACACGTCATCCCCGACACCACGAAAGCAGCCCCACGCACTCTGTTGAAACGCGTCTTCGAAGCCGACTACGCCGACCTGAGCCCGGAACAGATCGAGCAGACCAACCGCATGGGCCGACGTGGCAAGCCGACCACGTCGAAGCTGCAGAAGGCGATGATCAACTACCCCGCCTTCGGCCGCTCGATGAGTTCGTTCGGGAAGCGCGCGATCGACGACACCAGCCTCCCCACCCGCGTCTGGCAGCTGGCCTGCATGCGCACGGTCTGGCTGTGCGACAGCGAGTACCTGTGGTCGCAGCACCGCAAAGCGTGCCTGAAGATCGGCGTCACCGATCAGGACCTGCTCGGCGTCGCCGAGGGGCCGGCGAGCCCGAACCTGCGGGGCTTCGACCGGACGATCGTCAGCGCGGTCGACGACCTGTACTACAACAACCGGCTCTCCGACGAGAACTGGGACAAGTTCGACGAATTCGGGTCCGAAGGCGTCACGGACCTGATCCTCGTCTACGGCCTCTACGTCCTGCAGTCGTGCGTCGCCCGCAACTTCGGTACGACGCTCGAGGACGGTTCGCTGGGCTACCTGCCCGAGCTCGACGCATTCCGGAGCCTTCAGCATGTCCGATAAGCACTTGCGCTCCCAGGAATGGTTCGGCGGCTCCGGCGCGAAGAACTTCACCCACCGGGCCTGGGTGCGCAGCCGTGGTGTGCCGCAGGACCACTTCGACGGTCGTCCCGTCATCGGCATCTGCAACACCTGGTCCGACCTGACCTCCTGCAACTCGCACTTCCGCGAGCTGGCGCAGCACGTGCGCGAGGGCATCCTCGAGGCCGGCGGCGTCCCGATGGAGTTCCCGGTGATCTCCACCGGCGAGACGCTGACCCGCCCCACCGCGATGCTGCTGCGCAACCTGGCCAGCATGGACGTCGAGGAGACGCTGCGCGCCAACCCGCTCGATGGCGTCGTGCTGATGATGGGGTGCGACAAGACCACCCCCGGCCTGCTGATGGGCGCGGCGAGCGTTAACCTGCCGACCATCGGCATCTCGGCGGGCCCGATGCTCAACGGCAGCTTCCGCGGCGCCCCGTTCGGCGTCAAGGACGCCTGGCACCTCTCGGCGGACGTCCGCGCGGGCCGGGCCACGATGGCCGACGTCGAGGAGGCCGAGTCGTGCCTCGCCCGTACCGTCGGTGTCTGCAACGTCATGGGCACCGGCTCGACGATGGCCGCGATGGTCGAGGCGATGGGCATCGGCCTGCCGCACAACGCCGCGATCCCCGCCGTCGATGCCCGCCGACGAGTGCTCGCCCGCATGGTGGGGCGCCGCATCGTCGGCATGGTGCACGAGGACCTGACGATGGACAAAGTCGTCACGCGGACCGCACTCGAGAACGCGATCAAGGTCAACGCTGCCATCGGTGGATCCACTAACGCGGTCATCCATCTGACCGCGGTAGCACGGCGGATGGAGGTGCCGCTCGACATCGAGGACTGGCACCAGATCGGCCGGGACATCCCGACGCTGCTCAACATCCAGCCCTCGGGCAGCTACCTCATGCAGGACTTCCACGAGGCCGGTGGCCTACCGGTGATCATCCGGGACCTGTGCGAGGCGGGCCTCCTGAACGGCGACGCGCTGACCGTCACCGGCCGCTCCCTGGCGGAGAACAACGCGCACGCGCACTGCCTCAACGACGACGTCATCTACTCGGTGGACAAGCCGTTCAAGGCGCACTCGGGCATCGCGGTCCTGCGCGGCAACCTGTGCCCCGAGGGCGCGGTCATCAAGCCGTCCGCCGCGGATCCGCAGCTGCTGAAACACACCGGCCGGGCCGTCGTCTTCGAGAACCAGGACGACCTCCACCAGCGGATCGACGACCCGGACCTGGACGTCGACGACGACAGCGTTCTCGTGCTGAAGAACTGCGGACCCCGCGGCTTCCCCGGCATGCCGGAGCTGGGGATGATCCCGATTCCCGCGAAGCTGCTGGCCCGGGGCGTCACCGACATGGTGCGCATCTCCGACGCCCGGATGAGCGGCACGTCGTTCGGCGCTGTCGTCCTGCACGTCTCTCCCGAGGCCGCCGTCGGCGGCGCTCTCGCCGTCGTCCGCAACGGCGACGTCATCGAACTCGACGTCGCGGAGCGCCGACTCGATCTGAAGATCTCCGACGACGAGTTGCAGCAGCGGCTCGCCGAGCGGACAGCGCCGCACCCCAAGGCGACGCGGGGCTACGCGAAGCTCTACGTCGACACCGTGAACCAGGCCCACGACGGTGCCGACCTGGAGTTCCTGATCGGAAGGAGCGGCAGTGACGTCCCCCCGGCTCAGCACTGATCGCTACACCAGCGAGCGCGGCACGGTGTACCTGTCCGGGCTGCAGGCGCTGGTCCGGCTGCCGCTCGACCTGCGCCGGCACGACGTCGCCGCCGGTCGCGACACCGCCGCCTTCATCAGCGGGTACGAGGGCTCACCGCTGGCCGGGTACGACCTCGAGCTCGCCCGGCAGAGCGCGCTGCTCGACGAGCACGGGGTCGTGTTCACGCCGGGGCTCAACGAGGAGCTCGCTGCCAACGCGGTGCAGGGCAGTCAGCTCGTGGGCACGCAGCCCACGAAGAAGCACGACGGCGTGATCGGGATCTGGTACGGGAAGGCGCCCGGCCTGGACCGGGCCACTGACGCGCTCCGGCACGCCAACCTCGGCGGCGCGCATCCCGAGGGCGGCGCACTGGTCGTGGTCGGGGACGACGCCACCGCCAAGTCGTCGACGGTGCCGAGCAGCTCGGAGATCGCGATGGCCGAGCTGGGATTACCCGTGCTCAGCCCCGGCGATCCGCAGGACATCCTCGATCTCGGGGTGCACGGCATCGCGATGTCGCGCTTCAGCGGGCTGTGGGTGGGGATGAAGGTTGCGACCAACGTCGCTGACGGATCGGCCACGATCGAGGTGGGGCCGGATCGGGTGCGGCCGGTGATTCCGGACAACCGTGTCGACGGAGCTGCGTACGTGCACGAGGTCACCGCTCGGTTCGTGCAGCCGTTGCTCGCCGAGCTGGAGCGCAGTGTGGCGTCGAAGCGCGCGGTGCTGGCTTCCCGGTATGCGGTGGCGAACGGTTTGAACTCGGTCTTCGGGGCCCGCGACGCGACAGTGGGCATCGTCGTCTCCGGGGCGAGCTACCTCGATACCCGGCAGGCGCTCGCCTCGCTCGGGCTCAGCGAGCTCCCCGGGATCCGGCTGCTCAAATTGAGCCTGGTGTTCCCGCTCGACCACGACCAGATCATCGAGTTCGCCGACGGGCTCACCGCGATCATCGTCGTCGAGGAGAAGCGCGCGTTCATCGAGACCGCCGTCAAAGACATTCTTTATGGACGCCCTGGCGCCCCCGCTGTCTCCGGCAAGACCACCCCGGACCGCAAGCCACTCCTCCCCGCCCACGCGGCGTTGGGCCCGGAACTCATCGCCACCGCCCTGCGGGCGCGCCTCTCCGAACACATCGCACCGCCGAGCGGGCCGCGCGCGGCCACGCCGCGAGGGGCGGAGCCCGCTCGGGCGCTGCTGCCGCTGCTCCCCCGCACCCCCTACTTCTGTTCGGGGTGCCCGCACAACCGGTCCACCGAGACCCCCGACGGATCGCTCGTCGGCGCGGGAATCGGCTGTCACGCCATGGTCGGCCTGATGCCCAGCACCCGCGTGGGCGAGGTCGTCGGCATGACGCAGATGGGCGGCGAAGGCGCCCCGTGGATCGGCATGCACCGGTTCGTGACCGCCCCGCACCTGATCCAGAACATCGGCGACGGCACGTTCCACCACTCCGGCAGCCTCGCCGTCCGAGCCGCCGTCGCCAGCGGCGCCAACATCACCTTCAAGCTCCTCTACAACTCCGCCGTCGCCATGACCGGCGGCCAGCAGGCGGTCGGCCGGATGAGCGTCGCCGAGATCGTCAGCGAGCTGACGGCAGAGGGCGTCAAGCGCATCGTCGTCACCACCGAGGACCCCACGCGCTACCGAGGAATAAGAGGCATCGACGTCCGGCACCGCGACACCCTGGTCCCGACCCAGGAGGAGCTCGCCACGATCCCTGGCGTCACCGTACTGATCCACGACCAGGAGTGCGCTACCGAACTGCGCCGCAAACGCAAACGCAAACTCGTCGACGTTCCGACCGAGCGCGCGTTCATCAACGAACGGGTCTGCGAGGGCTGCGGCGACTGCGGCGCGAAGTCGAGCTGCCTCTCGGTGCAGCCGGTGAGTACCGAACACGGCCGCAAGACCCGCATCCACCAGGCGTCGTGCAACGTCGACCTCTCGTGCCTGGACGGCGACTGCCCGTCGTTCCTCACCGTCACGCCCGGCACGAAGAAGACGAAACCCACCGCTGAGGACCTCGGCGATCTTCCCGCGCCCGCCACCACGGTGAACGCCGACGAGTTCAGCATGCGGATCACCGGCATCGGCGGCACCGGTGTCGTCACGACCGCGCAGATCGTCGCGACCGCGGCGGCCCGCTCCGGCCGGTTCGTGCGCACGCTGGATCAGACCGGACTCGCCCAGAAGGGCGGCGCCGTGGTGTCCGACGTCAAGATCGCGACGCGGCCGCTCAACCGGGCGAACCAGGTCGCGCGCGGCGAAGCCGACCTGTACCTCGGCTGCGACCTGCTGGTCGCAGCCGGCCCGACCTACCTCGGTGTCGCCGACCCGGCCCGGACCGTCGCGGTGGTCTCGACCGCCGAGGTACCCACCGGCGCGATGGTGACCGACACGTCGGTCGCGTTCCCGGAGACGACCCGCACCGTCGATCAGATCCAGGCCGCGTCCCGCGCCGACCACAGCCGCTTCGTCGACGCCCGCCGCCTGACGAAAGACCTGTTCGACGACGACCAGTTCGCGAACCTCTTTCTCCTCGGCGTGGCGTTCCAACTCGGCGCGCTGCCGCTGCCGCCGGACACGCTGGAGGAAGCGATCGGCCTCAACGGGGTCCAGGTCGAACGCAACGTCCAGGCGTTCCGCCGGGGCCGCCAGCTCGTCTCCGATCCGAGCGCACTCCTGGCCGCGCTGCCCCCGTCGACCCCCACGACGGTCGAGCCCTCGCCCGAAGCGGTCCGGACAGCCGAAACCGTGCGCGCACGGAACGACGGTGAGCTCGCGGCACTGGTCGTGAACAGGGTCGCCGATCTGATCGCCTACCAGGGCCCCGGCTACGCGACGAGTTACGTCGAACTGATCGAGAAGGTCCGCGCCGCCGAAGACGCGGCCGTGCCCGGTTCGGAGGAGCTCGCGCTCACCGCAGCGCGGAACCTGCACAAACTCATGGCCTACAAGGACGAGTACGAGGTCGCGCGGCTGTCGCTCGACCCGGCGCTCGACGCTGCCCTCCGGGCCGAGTTCGGCCCGGGGTACCGGGCCTCCTACCGGCTGCATCCACCGGTGCTGCGCGCGCTCGGGATGACGAACAAGCTGACGCTCGGCCGCTGGTTCCGCGGGGCGTTCGTACTGCTCCGAGCCATGCGACGCCTCCGCGGTACGCCGTTCGACGTGTTCGGGTACGCCTCGGTGCGTCGCGTCGAGCGGGCGCTGGTCACCGAGTACCGCTCGATCCTGACTGAGCTCACGTGCACCGTGAGCGCCGACGACCTCGACACCGCCGTGGAGATCGCCGCGCTCCCGGACATGATCCGCGGCTACGAACACGTCAAGCTGCGTAACGTCGACGCCTACCATCGGCGGCTGACCGAACTCAGAACGGAAGCATCTTTCCGGGGTTGAGGATCCCGAAGGGATCCAGGGCGTTCTTGACCGCCAGCTGGGCGCGGGTCGACACCGCGCCCAGCTCGGTCTCGAGCCACGCGCGCTTGAGGACACCGACGCCGTGCTCGCCGGTGATCGTGCCGCCCAGGTCGAGCCCCAGCTTCAGGATCGCTTCGAACGCCGCCTGACCGCGCCGGGTGGCGTCCACGTCGGTGGCGTCGAAAACGACGACGGGGTGCATGTTGCCGTCACCGGCGTGCCCGTTGACGGGAATGCGGACGTTCAGCTCGCGGGCGATGTCAGCGACACCGGACACCAGGGGCGCCAGTTGGCGCCGGGGGACGCACACGTCCTCGACCAACAGACCCAGCCCCAGTCCTTCGAGCGCCGGTCCGATCAGCCGGCGCGCTTCCACGAGCAGTTCGCCCTCCTCGGGACTCTCGGCCACGACGACGTCGATGCTCCGATGCCGACGGCAGGCGTCGGCAAACGCTTCCAGCTCCGAACCGGCGACGTCCGACTGCATGATCAGGAGCGCGCCGACGTCGGCGCCGAAACCCAGGTCCCGATGGGTGGACACCACTTCGATCGACGCTGCGTCCATCAGTTCGAGCAGGGACGGCCGCAGCCCGGAGGCCATCACGTCGTTGACTGCCCGGCAGGCGTCGGTGACGTCGGCGAACGTCGCCGCGGCGGTCAGCGACGGCGCCGGAGCGGGCCGCAGCGCGACCGTGACCTCGGTGACGACGCCGAGCGTGCCCTCGGACCCGACGAAGAGGTGCGTGAGGTCGTAGCCGGCGACGCCCTTGGCGGTACGCCGTCCGGTGTGGAGCAGCGAGCCGTCGGCCAGCACCACTTCGAGCGCGCGGACCGCGTCGCCGGTGACGCCGTACTTCACGCAGCACAGGCCGCCGGCGTTGGTGGCGACGTTGCCGCCGATCGTCGAGAACTCCCACGACGCCGGGTCCGGTGGGTAGAACAGGCCCTGTTCGGCGACGGTCCGCGACAGCACCGCGTTGACGACACCGGGCTGCACCACCGCGAGCTGCTCACCGGCGTCGACGTCGAGGATGCGGTTCATGCGTTCCAGGCTGAGCAGCACACATCCGTCGACGGCGTTCGCGCCGCCGGACAGGCCGCTGCGTGCCCCCTGCGGCACGACCGGCACCCGGGCCTCGTGCGCCGCGCGCATCGTGGTGACCACGTCGTCGGTGGAGCGCGCCCGGACCAGCACCGCCGCGGTGCCGGTCGGGCAGAACGGGGCGTAGTCCGACCCGTAGGCCGCGAGGACGTCCGGGTCGGTGGTCACGACCCCGTCGCCCAGCTGGGCCAGTAGGACATCGGCGATCATGCGGTGATCCCTTCGCTCGCCCAGATCGGTGCGTTCAGTGCTCGGAAGCGCTCCAGCTCGCCCGGTGCGCCGTACTCGCGGATGACGTCGGCGTCGGTGAGCAGTGCGCCGGTGCGGTGCCCGGGCTGCGTCGCGAGCAGGATCGCCGCCTCCACGTAGCTGTCGGGCGGCGAGACCCGGTGGGCGCGCTCGGCCAGCGCCTGCGGGCTCCGGCTCGCGAGCCACCCGGGCGTCGCGATCGCGGCCACCGGGCGCAGCGCGTTCACCGCGATCCCCGCCTCGCGCTGCTCGGCCGCGAATCCGAGCGTCATCTCCTCGACGACCCGCTTGGTGACGCCGTACGGGCTGCTCCTGTGCGCCGCGACCGACGAGACCGTGATGACGTGTCCCCCGCCCTGCGCGGCCAGCACCGGGACGACGGCCCGGACGAGGTGGAACACGCCGTGCACGTTGACGCGGAACTGCTGCTCCCAGTCCGCGGGTGTCACCGTGGAGAAGCCGCCCGCTGCGAAGTGGGCCGCGTTGGCCATGACGACGTCGAGGCGTCCGGTCACCGCGAGCGCCCGTCGGACGAGCGCGGCGATCGAGTCCGGATCGGCGACGTCGACGGGCGCCGCGTGTGCGGTGCCGCCGCTGTGCGCGATCAGCGCGACCGTTTCGTCCAGATCCGACGCCGAGCGGGCCGCCACGATCACTGTCGCACCCTCGGCCGCGTAACCCAGCGCGCAGTACCGGCCGAGCCCGCGGCCGGCACCCGTGATCAGCGCGGTCTTCCCGGTGAGTCGTCCCGACATGACCGCGACCCTAACCACGGGAAGCGCCGGAGGTACCTACGAGCGAGGCATCGTTTCATGCACATCGTGACTGTTGCCGCGTCCTCCGAGAGAGGCCTACGATCGCCTGTTACACAGCACCGGGAGCCTCTCGTGGACATTGAATGGCTCGAAGACTTCATCGCGCTGATCGACCACGGGAGCTTCTCGCGCGCGGCCGAGGCGCGGTCGGTGAGCCAGCCGACGTTCAGCCGCCGGATCCGCTCACTGGAGAAGTGGGTCGGAACGACGCTCGTCGACCGCACCACCCACACCCTCCGGCTCACTCCGGCCGGTGAGCGGTTCCGCACCGTCGCCGAGGAGACGCTCCGCCGCCTCCGCGTGGGGCGCAACGAGGTGCGGCTGCTCGCGCGGGCCAGTTCGAAGACGCTTCGCCTGGCGTCGACTCATGTGTTGTCGATGACGTTCTTCCCGGCGTGGCTGCGGCAGATGGATCTGGAGTCGCCGACGAACGGCACGATGGAGCTGACCGCGGACAACATGGTCGCCTGCGAGAAACGCATGGTGGAGGGGAAGTCGCAGTTCCTGCTGTGTCACCACCACCCGGCGGCGGCCACGCGGATGGATGCCGACTTCCGGTCGATCCGGCTCGGTGAGGATTTGCTGATCCCCGTGCTGTCGCCGGAGCTGGCCGAGCGGTACGCGCTCAACGCCGCTCCGCAGCTGGCGTTCACCGAGGAGTCCGGGATGGGGCGCATTTTGAAGGCGGCGTGGCTGGCGTCCGGTCGGCGGCCGCCGCGTCGGCCGATCTTCTCGTCGCACCTCGCGAGCGTGCTGGTCGAGATGGCGCGCGATGGTCGTGGGGCGACCTGGACGGCGCGCAGTCTGGTGGAGGACGACCTCGAGTCCGGGCGCCTCGTGCACGCCGGTACTCCCGAGGACGACATTCCGATCGAGATCCGGCTCTGGCGGGCGAAGGCCCGGCAGGCACCGGTGGCCGAACGGTTCTGGGAGAAGGTGAAGAAGCGTTGCCCTGAGGGCAAGGTGGCCTTTCCGTGAGCGGGCTTATTCGCTGAAGTTCGGCTCGTTACGGTCCGGTCATGGCTCGCATTCTCGTCACGACCGATTATCTGCGTCCCGGCGACGCGGTGGACGTCTACCTGCGTGAGCACGGTCACGAGACGGTGCACGAGCCGATGACGAAGCGCCGCACCGAGGAGGAGCTGGTCGCTCTGCTCGACGGCATCGAGGGCGCGTTGATCGCGAACGAGCCGATGACTGCGGCGGTGCTGTCGCGGGCCGAGACGCTTCGGGCTGTCGTGCGTACGGGTGTCGGGTACGACTCGGTCGACGTCGCGGCCGCTGATCGGCTCGGCATCAGTGTCAGCAATCTGCCGGGGATCAACGCCAACGCCGTCGCGGAGTACACGATCGGGTTGATGCTCGATGCGTCACGCCACCTGGTCGCGCTGGCTTCCGGCGTCGCGGAGGGTCGGTGGCCCCGGACCGACGGGCACGAACTGCGCGGGTCGACGCTCGGGTTGGTGGGGTTCGGCGCGACCGCGCGCGCCGTCGTGCCGCTCGCGCGGGCGTTCGGGATGACGATCCTGTGCTTCAGCTCGGTGGATGACGACGTGCCCGGCGTGGAGTTCGTGGAGCTCGACGTTCTGCTCGGGCGGTCGGACGTCGTGTCGCTGCACTGTGCGCTGAACGACGCCACCCGCGGGTTGATCGGCGCCCGGACCTTGGCCCTCATGAAGCCGTCCGCCCTGCTGGTGAACACCGCACGGGGTCCGATCGTCGACGAGTCCGCGCTCGCCGACGCGGTGCGCGCGGGCCGGATCGCCGGGGCCGCGCTCGACGTCACCGCCGTGGAACCGCTGCCCGCCGACAGCGTGCTGCGTGGCATCGACGGCATCACTGTCTACTCCCACATGGCCGGCCAGACCGCCGAAGCCCGCGAAGCCGCCGGCCGCGAAGGCGCCATCGAGCTCGTCGCCGCGCTAAAAGGCAAGCCCCGCTTCCGCGTAGACGCGTAACCGACCACCGCGCGCGTCACCGCTTAGCCGACCACCGCGCGCATCGCCGCTAGCAGGTCCGCTCCGGAGGGCGTACCCGCCGGATCCGCTAGCCAGATTGCGGCCAGGCCGCCCAGGAGCGCCTGGTAGAGGGCGCCTACCTGGGCCGGGGCGCCCTCGGATGCTCCGCCGAAGAGCTCGACGAGGCCGAGCCGCGCCTCCCGGTGCGCACCGGCGAACAACTCCCGCACCTCCGGCGGCAGATCCCGCTGCGCCAGCAGCTCGAACTGCACCGCCCACAGTGCCCGGTTGGCCGCGAACGACTCGATCACCCGGTCCCACGTCTCCGCGAATCCCGAAGCCGACGACGACGCCAACGAGCGCGCCAGCTCCTGCCCCCACTCGTCCAGCGCCTGCACCAGCGCAGCCTGGAGCAACGCTTCCTTCGTGCCGTAGTGGTAGCCGATCGCCGCGAGGCTCACCCCCGCGCCGCCGGCGATGTCCCGGGCTGTCGTCCGCGCGTACCCCTTGGTCTCCAGGCACCGCTTCGCAGAGTCCAGGAGGTCTTCTCGATTTCCCATACCCCCAGTCTTGCACATCCGTCTTGCACAACTGTCTAAGACGTGCGTACCATTTGAGCCATGACGAAAACCGCTCTGGTCGTCGGCGCGAGCATCGCCGGCATCTCCTCCGCCTACTGGCTGCACCGCGCGGGCTACACCGTGACCGTCATCGAGCGGTCCCCCGCCCTGCGCGACGGCGGCTACAAGGTCGACATCCGCGGCGCCGCGCTCGACGTCGTCGACCGCATGGGGCTGTTAGAGGACGTGCGGAAGGCACGGACGGACGTGCGATCCGGCACTGTGGTCGACGCCACCGGTCGCCGAGTGGCCAGCATGGACGGTGACACGTTCGGCGGACGCACCCACGGCGACGCGGAACTGCTCCGCGGTGACCTGACCCGCCTGCTCTACGACCACACCAAGAACGACGTCGAGTACCGCTTCGGCGAGGCGCTCACCGAACTGCCCGGTGGCTACGACCTGATCGTCGGCGCGGACGGCCTGCACTCCGCGACCCGCGCCCTCGCGTTCGGGCCGGAGAAGGATTACGTGCACGACCTCGGCTACCGCATCGCGATCGCCACCGTGCCCAACCACCTCGGCCTCGACCGCGAAGAGGTCACCTACGTCGGCCCCGGTCGCACGACGCTGGTCTACAGCACCGCCGGTGAGGCCACCGCGAAGGCGATGTTCCTGTACGAGGGCGACGAGAAAGACCTCCGCGCGGCCTACGAAAACCAGGGCTGGGAGGTCCCGCGCCTGCTCGACGGCGTCGACACGGCAACCGACCTCTACTCCGACGACATGTGCCAGGTGAAGATGGACAGCTGGCACCGCGGCCCGGTCGTGCTCGTGGGTGACGCGGCCTGGTGCGCCTCGCCGGCGTCCGGCCAGGGAACGAGCCTCGCGCTGGTCGGCGCGTACGTTCTCGGCACCGAGGACTCCCCCGAGGCCTACGAACGGCGCATGCGCCCGTTCGTCGAGCGCAACCAGGCGCTCGGCCCGGCCAACATCAAACGGATGGTGCTGCACACCCAGGGGCAGGTGCGGAACTCGATGCGGATGCTCGCGGTGATGGACCGCATGCCCTTCAAGGAGTGGATGCTCGGGAAGGTCATGCAGCCCCTGCACCGCGCCGCGACAGCGATCGAACTCTAGGCTGTCCGCAGCCGGACCGACACGTTCCGGGCGAGGCTCCAGATGAGCGTCACTGCCACAGCGCTGCTCACCGCGGCGAGCCCGAGCGTGCCCCACACGCCGACCTCCGGCCCGATCCACAGCGGCTCCGCGCGTCCGAAGTTCAGTCCGTTGAGGAGCAGAAGCACGACGGCGACGGGCACGAGCAGCAGGCCGCCGCCGTGGAACCGGTAGACCGCGGCGCCGAGCAGCGAACCGGCGAGCGTCCAGACCAGCATCCCGGTCCAGTAGGTCACGAACACCAGGCCGAATTCGGTGCCCGACTCGAACAGGCGACCCGGCTGGAACGTCTCCGACCAGCCGGCGGCCCGGTAGATCAGCGCTTCGCCGACATAGGCCAGCGCGGTCAGGGCAGCGAGCACGGCGGTGGCCACCACCTGGTACGCCGACACTTCCCGCACGTACTCACCGCGGGTGCGCCCGTGCACGAGGAACGTCGGCAGGAGCGTGAAGTAGAGGTACGCGCCGTACCCCAGCGCCGCCCACCGCCAGAACCACCCCGGGCCGAACGTGTCGAGCGCGCTCAGGTCGACGGTTCCGAAGATCGCGTAGACGCCCACGACCGCAGCGATCACGACGACGACCAGTCCGAAGCAGAACGAGAGGAACAGCAGGTGAGTGGCGAGGAAGTACCGCAGGATCGGCCAGCGCGAGCTCATCGGGTGCCTCCCGTCAGGTGGATGAAGAGGTCCTGGACGGCCACCGGCCCCAGTTCGAGCCCGGCCGTGCGGGCGGCGCGCCGCCGTTCGTCGTCGAAATCGCCATAGATCATTGCCGACTTCGTCGGCCCGAGCGTCTGGTGTCCGAGGACGGTCAGCCCGACGGCGAAGTCGTCGACGAGCGAGATCGGACCGGTCACCGAGACCCCGCGGGCTCGCAGGTCGTCGAGGTCCTCCTCGAGCAGGAGGCGACCCTCGTGCAGCACCAGGACCCGCTCGAACAGCGGGCTCTGCTCCTCGATCAGGTGCGTGGAGATGACGATCGTGCGCGGCTGGTCCAGGTAGTCGCGCAGCAGTTCGTCGGCGAACGCCTGCCGGGTCGGCGCGTCCATGCCCAGGTGCGCTTCGTCGAACATCGTCACCGGCGCGCGGGAGGCCAGGCCGACCGTCACGTTGAACGCGGACCGCTGCCCCCGCGAGAGCGCACTGAGTTTGCTCTTCATCGGCAGTTCGAACAGGTCGGCGAGCGTGGACGCGTAGGCGGCGTCCCAGCTCGGGCGCAGGCGGCGCGCCAGGTCGAAGATGTCCCGGAGCGCGTCGCTCTTGTCGCCGACGTGTCCGGGCTCGCCGATCAGGCAGATCTGGCGCAGGATCCGGGGGTTCTCGAAGACCGGTTCGTCGTCGATGTGCACGGTGCCTGCACTCGGCTTACGGAAGCCTGCCAGCGTCGACAGCAGTGTGGTCTTGCCGGAGCCGTTCCGGCCGAGCAGCCCGTAGATCTTTCCGCCCGGTAACGAGAAGCGAAGGTCGCTCAGCGCTTCGGTGGGCCCGTAGCGGCACGTGAGGTCACTGACTGCGATGGTCATCGAGGCCCTCCAGGTGGGAGGCGATCTCCGCGAGCGGGATGCCGATCATGCGAGCCTCGGTGACCATCGGTTCGACGACGTCGGCGAAAAACCGCTCCCGGCGTTCGGCGCGCAGCTTCTCCGCGGCGTCGACACTGACGAACATGCCGATGCCGCGGCGCTTGTAGACCACGCCCTCGTCGACGAGCTGCTGGAACGCTTTCGCCGCGGTGGCCGGGTTGATGCGGTGGTGCGCGGCGTACTGGTTCGTCGACATGACCTGCTCGTCGGCGCGGAGGACCCCGCGCAGGACGTCGGCTTTGATCTGTTCGGCGATCTGCCGGTAGATCGGGCTGCGGTCATCGAACACGATGCCTCTTAGGCTCTGTGGTTCATTACTCTACCAATGAACCACAGAGCCTTCGCGGTGAGCAAGGGCCTTCAGCGCGTGAGCATGTGCACCCGGTTGACCGCCGACGACAGGAGCTCGCCGGGCCGGGCCACCCGCGCGGCGAGCTGCGTCAGCAGGCTGTGCCGCAGGACCCGCCCGGGGTAGCTGCCGCGTACCCGTCCCGGTTCGTCCAGTGCCTTGTCGAGGTTGTCGATGCCGTTGTCCGGGCGCTTGTACATCTGCGACTTCTTCGCGAACAGGCGGATCGCCATCAACCCGTCGGTGAGCGCGGGGCTGAGGCGCTGGCCGAAGTAGAAGCCCAGCGCCGAATCCCCCACCGGGATCTCCCGGCGCGGCCGCTCGACCGCACGCACGATCGCGTCGGCGACCAGCTCCGGGGCGTACACCGGAGGCGGCGGCTTGGGCAGCGCGCCGAGCTTGCTGCGGCCGTGCTCGTAGAGCGGCGTGTCGATCGCCGCGGGCAGCACCGTGCTGACCGAGATCGGCGAGCCGTCCTGCGCCAGCTCGATGCGGAGGCAGTCGTAGAACGCGAGCAGCGCGAACTTGCTGGCGCTGTAGGGCGCCTGCAGCGGCACCGCGCGGATGCTCTCCACCGACGCCACGCCGATGATGCCGCCACCACCGGCCCGGCGCAGCGCGGGCAGTGCGGCGTGGACGCCGTGCACCTGCCCGAGGTAGTTGACCCGGATGACGCGCTCGAACTCCTCGTCGGTGATGTCCTCGATCCGGCCCCAGATGGCGACCGCCGCGTTGTTCACCCAGGTGTCGATGCGCCCGTACGTGTTTTCGGCGACGTCCGCGAGCGCGCGCACCTGGGCGGCGTCGGACACGTCGGTGGGCACCGCGATCGCGTCACCACCAGCGCTCCGGATGTCGGCCACCAACGAGTCCAGCGCGCCGACGTTGCGGGCGGCCGCCACCACCTTGGCGCCCTGCCCGGCGAGGGCGGCAGCGGTGGCGCGCCCGATACCGGTCGAGGCTCCGGTGATCACGACGACCTGATCAGCGATCGGCTTGGGCATGTTCACTCCTTGTCTGGTGTGCCCCCGAGCTACCCGGCGTCATTGCTGGTACGCACCGCTGCGTCGGTTGTCGGTGCGGTGGTGGCAGGCTGGCGACCGTGAACGAGGATTCCGCTCCCGAGCCCCGGCCCGCTCCGGGCGACCCGCAGACCGCCGGCGAGGCCGACCACAGCGTGACCACGGCCACCCCGCCGCGGTGTCCGACCCGAACCCGGCTGTACCGGGACGGCGAGGTCGTCGCCGAGGGCTTCCCCGCGGAGGAGATCAGCGATCGCCTGGCGAGCGATTCCGATGCGTTCATCTGGCTGGACCTGCACCATCCCGACGAGTCGGACCTCGGCATCGTCGTGCAGGAGTTCGGGTTGCACCCGCTGGCGGTCGAGGACGCGCTGCAGGACGAGCAGCGTCCCAAGCTCGACCGCTACCGGACGCACCTGTTCGCGAACATGTACGCGGTGGGATTCGATGCCGTCACGGCCACGCTCACGACCAGCGAGATCAGCGCGTTCGTCACCCCGAGGGCGCTGATCACCGTCCGCAAGAACGAGTTCGACGTCGACGCTCTGCAGGCGCGCTGGGACGAAAACTCCGATCTGGCGTCCGCCGGCGTCGGGTTTCTCGTCCACGGCCTTCTCGACGCAGTGGTCGATGGGCAGTACGACGTCACCGAGACGCTCGACGACTGCCTGGACGCGTTGGAGGACCAGGTGTTCGAGCCCCGGCAGGGCTCCGACCTCGACATCCGACGGAGGGCGTTCGAGCTGCGCCGGGCCGTGCTGCAGCTGCGGCGGATCGTCGCGCCGATGCGGGAGGTCGTCGAGCGGATCCTGCGCAACGCCGGCGAGCACCACCTGGCGCACGACTTCATGCTTCCGTACTACGAGGACGTCCACGATCACGTGCTGCGCGCGGCGGAGACCACTGACAACGCGCGGGACCGGATCGCCAGCATCCTGGAGAGCGAGCAGAACATCCAGGGTCAGCAGCTCAACGAGGTGACGAAGAAGCTCGCGGCGTGGGCGGCGATCATCGCGGTGCCGACCGCGGTGACCGGTTACTACGGCCAGAACGTGCCGTACCCGGGGTTCGAGCAGCACTGGGGGTGGATTCTCAGCACGGCGGTGATCGTCGTGCTGAGCGTCGGGCTGTGGATGCTGTTGCGTCGGCGCAACTGGCTCTAAGGGGCGGTCCACGCGGTGAGGGTGAGGGCGACCCGGTCGGTCGCCGCGTCCGTGTGCACGCGGACGAGTTTCGGTGCGTTGCCGGTCGTGAGGACGCAGACGGTCTGGCCGCGTGCCACCCGCAGGCTCTCGACGCCCGGGTTGGTGCGGAGGGCGTCGAGGCAGGTGGCCGGGGTTGCCTGGGGGTCGGTGACCTCGGCGAAGGAGGTCGTGCCCTCGAAGGTGAAGCGGGTGTCGGTGCAGGCGAAGAAGGTGAGGTCGGCGCCGTCGGGTGGGGCTACGCGGGGTTCGTCGAGGTCGACGGCCTGGCCGGAGCCGACGCAGGCGTTCTGGAGTTTCAGCTGTTGGTTCTCGTAGACGACTGGGTTCGGGCTTCCGGCCGCGCCGGTGGGTTCCGCTGTGTCGGTCGGCTCGGGGGCTATCGACTGCTGGGCGACGATCGTCGGCGCGGGCAGCGTGCGCTCGGCGGCTGCCTGCGCGCTCTGCTGCGCCTGGTCGGATCGTCCGAGCGCGACCATCCCGGTGACCAGCGCGATCAACGCGACGACACCGGTCGCGGCGGATACCCCGATCGCGACGATAGGCATCTTCTCCTGCGGCCCCATGGTCGTCATCGTCTACGTCTGGGGCATTCCGGGCAAATACCGTGACTTTCAGGCGTACCCTGTGCTGCTCCGTGAGTTCTTCGAAGCGCCCTAGTACGAGAAACGGCTCACGTTGTCGGCGTGGATCACGAGGCGGACCTGCTCCTCGGCGAGGAGGTTCTTGAGGTCCTCGGCGCGCGCCGGATCGTCGAGATCCCAGTACTTCTCGGCGAGGCGGGTGGCCAGCTCGTGCGCTCCGTCCGTCTCCACGGTGACCCGCCCGGCCACCGACACCCAGCGCTCACGCTCGTTGACCGGCGCCGCGACGACGATCGAGGCGCGGGGGTCCTTGCTCAGGCGCCGCACCTTGACCGAGTGCGGCCCGGTGAACAGCTAGACCGTGCCGTCGTCGGTCGCTTCGAACCACACCGGTCGGGGTTGCGCGGGCGTCGGGCCGACGGCCACGGTCAGGAAGCCGTGCAGGGGTCGGGCGAGAAACTCGAGGTCTTCGGCAGTGAGCATGCCCCCACTATTTCGCGGGAACGTACGGGGGTGCCACACCCCAGCCCCAGCGCGGTACCGGAGCCTGCTGCACGACGTCGACGCCGGGCTGCGAGTTGCTGAACGCGATCCGGGTGCCCCACTCGACGTAGCCGACGAACGCGGCGCGGAACTCCGGATCGTCCGGCAGGCCCGCGTCGTCGGCCGCGAGGCTCATCGTCGACGCGAACCGGAAGCGCTGCTCGGGGGTGATGCCGAGGTTGACGTGCTTGTTCACCATCCGGTGGTAGCCACCGAGCTCGGACGAATACCGGGCAGGGCCGCCGAAGACCTCGATCCACCAGGCGGTCACGTGGGCGCGGTGCTCGTCGGACACCCCGCCGGGGAACAGGGGGGAGATCAGCTCGTCGTTCTCGACGCGGTCGTAGAAGGCGTTGATCAGCCGCTCGAACGCCGCTGACCCACCCGCCCACTCGAAGAGCGAGGGTGTCTCTGTCATTTGCAACACTGTAATCATTCAGGACGGCGCGGGATGCCGGTTCAGCCAAACACCACCGTGTGGTTGCCCGTCCCCTCGGCGCTGCAGATCGGCGACTCGCTCCCGCCGGAACGCGCTTCCTACGTTGTCACCCCTCGGTGAATCGGTCGGCAAAGGACTCGGCCGCACGGGCGAGGACGGCGACGTCGGCGCCGACGAGGACAAAGGAGGCACCCGCCGCCACGTACCCGTCGGCCACCGCCGGATCGAAAGCGTTGACTCCCACCGGAGTGCCGGTGGAGAGCACGTCGGCGAAGGCGCTGCGGACGGCAGCGGTCACCTCCGGGTGCGTCTGCTGACCGATCAAGCCCATCGAGGCAGCGAGGTCGGACGGGCCGACGAACACACCGTCGATCCCGTCGACCGCGGCGATCTCAGCGGCCGCCCCGACCGCGTCGGCGGACTCGATCTGCACGAAGACGGACACGTGCGAAGCCGCGTCGGTCAGGTAGTCGTGGATGCGGTTCCACCGCGCCGAACGAGCCAGCGCCGAACCCACCCCCCGGCGGCCCCGTGGCGGGTAGAAGGCCGCGGCGACGACCTCCCCCGCCTCCGCCGCGGACGACACCATCGGAACCAGGATCGTCCGGGCCCCGAGGTCCAGTACCTGCTTGATGACGACCGGGTCGGCGGACGGGACGCGCACCACCGGGGTGACCGGGTAGGCCGCGACGGCCTGCAACTGGACGAGCACCGATTCCAGCCCGTTCGGCGCGTGCTCCATGTCGATGAGCAGCCAGTCGAGCCCGCCGCCGGCGCAGATCTCGGCGACCAGCGGGCTCCCGCTGCAGACCCACATTCCCGCGAGTGGCCGGGTCCGCGCGGCCAGCGCGTCACGCAGAGTCAACTGAACTGGCATGAGATCGTCCCCATCGGTCCGTAGTCACACAGGACGCTGTCGCCGCGCGACACCCACATCGGCCGGGTGAACGAGCCGGCCAGGACCAGCTCGCCGCCTTCGAGTCGGCTGCCGTGCTGGTGCAGCTTGTTGGCCAGCCACGCGACGCCGCTCGCCGGATGGTTTCCGACCGCGGCGGCGACGCCGCTCTCCTCGATGGTCTGGTTGCGGTAGAGCAGCGCGGAGATCCACCGCAGGTCGATCGCGCCGGGACGGGTGGGGTTCCCACCGACCACCGTCCCGCCGTACGCGGCGTTGTCGGCGATCGTGTCCACGATCGTGCGACCGTGCAGTTCGATGTGGGAGTTCAGGACCTCCAGCGCGGGGACGACGTACCGCGTCGCGTCCAGCACGTCGTAGACCGTGCAGTGCGGGCCGGACAGCGGGCTCTTCAGCAGGAAGGCCAGCTCGACCTCGATCCGCACGTTGGAGAAGTTGTCGAACGGGAGGACCGATCCGTTCTCCCACACCGTGTCGTCGAGAATGACGCCGTAGTCGGGCTCGGTGATGCCGGTGGCCGCCTGCATGGCCTTCGACGTCAACCCGATCTTGCGCCCGACCACCCGACGACCGGCGGCCAGCTCCCGCTCCCGCCACGCGCTCTGAATGGCGTACGAGTCCTCGACCGTGGCGTCCGGATACCGCGTGGTGATCCGGGGCACCACGACACGGCGGTGATGGGCGTCCGACAGCTCGGCGGCCAGGTCGGCGATGACGTCGGCGTCGAGCATTCAGGCTCCTCGGGGAGTCGGCAGGTCGCACTGACCGGACTCGGGATGGCGGACGGCCAGGTCCGCGGTGACCGAGCCGTTGCGGTGACGCCGCACGGCCTGCTCGATCGTCTCGGCGGGCGCACCGCGCTCGATCAGGTCGATGAGCGCGTCGTGCTCCTCCATCACCGCGGACGCCCGCCCTGCGACGATGCCACCGAGCGTGTCGGGCAGGTTCCCGAGCCGTATCCACTCGGCCTGGACGAGCTCCAGCAGCCGAGGGTTGGGGCACGGCGCGTAGAGCGTGCGGTGGAGCTCCTGGTTGACCGCCCGGAACATCCGCGGGTCCAGGTCGGGAAGTCCGCGGCGGACGACGTCGTTGAGGTCGCGCGCACGCGCGAGGTCGTCGGGCGTGAGCAGCGGGGCGGCCAGTGCCGTCGCAGCACCTTCCAGCAGGCTGATCGCCTGCATGGCGAAGCGGTACTGGGAACCGTCCACCCGCGCCACGTGCGCGCCGACGTTCCGCTCGAACGTGACCAGTCCTTCGGCGGTCAGGGCGCGCACGGCTTCGCGGATCGGTACGACGCTCATCGACAGTTCGGTGGCCAGCGCGCTGAGCACCAACCGGTAGCCGGGACCGAACGCGCCGGTCGCGATGCGTTCCCGGATCCAGCGGTAGGCGATTTGGGACTTGCTGGCCTCTGTTGACGAACTCACCGGCGCGCCCGCCACTCCTGATACCGGGCACGCCACTCCGCGTTCATCGGGAACAGTCCGTCGAGCGCGTGACCGGCCTTCACCTGTCGCGCGATCCAGGCGTCCTCGTCCTCCTGGGCGAGAGTCGCGTCGGCGACTTCTTCGGCCAGCCCCGGCGGGATCACGACGATCCCGTCCGTATCCGCGACGATCACGTCGCCCGGCTGCACGGTCGCCCCGCCGCACGCGATCGTGAGGCCGGAATCCCAGGGAACGTGCCGGCGACCGAGAACCGCCGGGTGGTTGCCCGCGCAGTGGATCGGCAGACCCACGTCGGCGACCGCGTCCGCGTCGCGGACACCACCGTCGGTCACGATGCCCTCCGCTCCCCGGGCTTGCGCGCGGAGAGCCAGGACGTCGCCGAACGTGGCCGCACCGGTCTCCCCTCGCGCCCCGATCACCAGCACCTCGCCCGGCTCGACCGCGTCGAACGCGCTCCTCTCGGTAAGGTTCATGTCATGTCCACCAAGGCCGAGCGGTCGTTCCAGATCCTGAAGGAACGGATCATGGACGGCACGTACGGTCCGGGTCACCGCTTGGTGATCGACCAGCTCGTCCGGGAACACGCGATCAGCTCGGTGCCCTGGAGGGAGTCCCTGCGTCGGCTGGAGGCCGAGGGCTGGGTGGAGATCGTCCCCAACGTCGGGGCCCTGGTGCGGACCTTCGACACCGACGCCTGGCAGAAGGGTCTCAGTCTGCTGGCCCGGATCGGTGGGTACGCCACCGCGCTGTCGGCTCCGCATCTTTCCGCGGACGACCTGGCCACCGCGCGCGACCTGAACCGGCGGATGCGTGAGGCCCTGGCCGCGTTCGATCCCGGTCAGTTCGGACGTCTCAACCGGGAGTTCCACGAGCTGCTGGCGTCGCGGGCCGGGGACGATCGCCTGGTCGCGATGGTCAACAGCGAGTGGGCCCGGCTCGAAGTGATCCGGAAGTCCGCGTTCTGGTACGCGCCCGGCCGCGCGGAGGCGTCGTTGGCGGAGCACGACCACATCCTCGAACTGATCGAGACCGGGGCCGACCCCGATGCCGTGGAGGCCGCGGCGAAACAGCACGAGCTCCGGACCGTCGAGGCCGTGACCAGGTACGACGACGGACTGCGTCACGCCGGAGTCCCCCACTCGGCGATCAGCGCGCGACCGTAGTCGTTGCCGTTCGGGTGGCGCAGCGTGGTGTGGACGTGAAAGCGCGCCGGGAGCCGATTGTTCAGCCAGACGCCGGCGTGATGATCCAGTTCGGCCAGGATGACCGGGCTGTGCACACGCAGGTAGAACGGCTGGGATCCGTCGGTGGCGCCGTACCAGGAGAAGTACGTCTCGTCCCGGTGGGCGTCGTACTCCGCCATCGCCGCCGCGCGCTGGGCGTCGACGATCAGTGCGTGGAAGTCCGCCACCAGGTCGCGCAGCTGGGCCTGCTGCGAAGCGTCGAGCGCGGAGACACGGATCCCTTCGTACGGGACGATCCGGTTGTCGCGAAACGCTCCCGCGACGTGGCGCTCGTCCGCTGGATGCAACCGGCCCTCGGGCATCGCGGGATCCAGGACCGAGTCGTACACCACGGCTTGGGCTCGCTGCTCGGGAGTCAGTGAGCCGGCGAGGCGGAGGGCGAGCTGTTCCCGGGCGGCGAACAGCGGCGGGTGCTCCTCGGAGAGCGCGGGTTCCGCGCCCAGGAACACCGGGGCGACGACGTGCCGTCCGCCGACCGACACGAAGTTGACGGCCACGTGGTGACCGAACAACTGCCAGCCCCACGGCTCGAGCGGATGCGGCCGGCCGAAGATCGAGAACCAGTAGCTCCGGTCGTTCAGCACGGTCGGCAGGTCGACCAACTCGCCGAGGAATCCGTTCAGGGCCATCGCTTCGGCCACCCGGTCGTAGCCTTCCGGGCTGAGCGAGGCTCGCAGCACGTCACGGACGGCGTCGATCTTCTCGGGCGAGAGGTTCTCCAGACGCAGGCCCACCCGGTGGACGACGAACTCGGGGTTGCTCCACGCGCGCCATTCCGGGGCGGTGGCCGGGTAGGAGATTGTCTCCCGCTCCGCGTCGGTCAGGCCCGCCAGCAGCCGCTCGGCCGCGGTGTGTTGGGCATCGTCCACCGAAGGGTGCTCCGGCAAGTGGTAGAGGCCGTCCCGGACCACGCCGTCCGACGTGATGCCGACGAACGGCTCGTCGTAGAGCGAACGCCAGTAGGCCAGCAGGTCCCGCAGGAACGGCGCCCGGTACCGGTCCTGCGTGAACTCCTCGTAGTCCATCCCACGCACGTTGGCGAGCTTCGCGTCGTCCAGGTCGAGCAGGTAGGCCCGGTAACTGTCGCTCGGCAACTCGACCGCTTCCTCCCGCCCGGCCACCCGGGCGGTCGAGAAGAAGCCGTCAATGTCCTGATCCATCAGATCGGCAGGTTGAAGAGGCGCTTCGCGTTACCCGCGAGCACCATCTCGCGCTCGGCGTCGCTGATCTCGACGGTGTTCTTCAGGAACTCGACGCCCTGGCTCATCCAGCCGTAGAAGACCGGGAACGAGGAGCCGAACATGTAGTGGTCGGCGCCGTTGACCTCGATCGCACACTCGACCTGCGCCTTGCCCCAGGAGTGCGGGTGGGTGAGGTCGAAGAAGATGTTGTTCTCGAGGTAGCTCTTGATCTTCTCGCCGCCGGTCGGGTCCAGGCGGGTGATCGCTTCCTTCTTGTTCGACGCGTGCGGGGTGAGCAACGCGGTGTTGGCGAACCAGTTGCCGCCGAGCATGGTGTGGATGAAGCGCAGCCCCGGCATCCGGTCGAACATGCCGCTGAACAGCTCACGCCCGACCGCCGTGGCCTGGTCGGTGATGCGGCCGAACTCGCGTCGCAGATTCGTGTAGTCGATGACGGTCTTCCACTCCACCGGTAGCGGGGTGTGGTGCACGATCACCGGGACGTCCAGCCGCTCGATGACCTTCAGGTAGGGCTCGAACACCGGGTCGTCCAGGTAGAGCTGGCCGTAGTGGCAGGCCAGCTGCACCCCGACGACGCCGAGTTCGTTGACGCACCGCTCGAGCTCGTACACGTTTTCCTTGCCGCCCCACGGCGGCACGCACGCGGTACTGAACAGCCGCCCGTTGGAGCGCTTCACGATCTCGTGTGCGTTGTCGTTGACCGCCTTGCAGGTCTCCAACGGCAACCACTCCTGCCACACCGGGACCCGCATGATGCCGTAGTCGACACCCGCCTCGTCCATCGCGGCCAGTTTGGCCTCGGCGCTGTAGTCGCCCTCGACGTAGTTCAGGTTCTGGTAGCCGGCGGGCTTCTCCAGGATGAGCTGCTGCCGCCCGTCGTCGAGCTGGGCGACCCGGGCGATCTCCCCGAACCCGCGCGGAGCGCTGTCGAGGAAGCCGTTGAGCATCGTCGGGTTGGAGAACAGGTCTTCCGGCAGGTGGTGGATGTTGATGTCGACAACGGTCATCGGAGGGAAACCTCCCGCATCGTGTACGAAATTTGATACGGAATCTAGTGCGGGGTCACCAGCTTCACAAGCAATTTCGTATTTGAAATCGTACACGATTTGGCATACGGTCCTCGGCATGCCTGACAGCTCGTTCGACATCGCCATCGTCGGCGCTGGCCCGGCCGGCCTCGCCGCTGCTCTCCGACTGCACCAGCGCGGTTTCCGGCCCCGGATCTACGAGACCGTGGCCGAGCTCAAGCCGCTCGGCGTCGGCATCGACGTCAAGGTCTACGGCACCAAGGAACTCGACGAACTCGGACTGCTGCAGGAGTTCCGGGCGATCTCCGTCGACGCCCGCGAGTCGATCTTCTACAACAAATACGGCCAGGAGATCTACGCCGAGCTCTGCGGCGTACACATGGGCTATCTCTACGAGCAGCGATTCGTACACCGCGGCTACCTGCAGATGCTGCTCTACCGCACCGTCCTCGACCGGCTCGGCCCGGACTCGGTCGTCCACGGCGTGCGCTGCCTCGGCTATACGAACCACGACGACCGGGTCACTCTCGACCTGGTCGACCAGGCCGGCGAACGCAGCCGGGTGACCGCGGACCTGGCCATCGCGGCCGACGGGATCAAGTCCGCCGTCCGCCAGCAGATGCACCCCGACCACGCCGAGCCGGTGTACTCGGACATCACGATGTGGCGCGGCACGACGCTGATGGAGCCGTTCGGCAGCGGCGGCACGATCCTCCACATCGGCGCCCCGCAGAGCTCCAGCATGATCGTCTACCCGATCGCGAACGACTTCGAAGGCACCGGGAAGGTGCTGGTTAACTGGGTGGTCGAGGCCACCAGGGACGAGTCCGTCGAGGACTGGAACCAGCGCGGCACCGTCGACGAGATCATGCACTACTACGACCAGTGCGACATCGTCCACCTCGACGTCCAGACGATGCTGCGCAACGCCCGCGAGGTCTACCTGTTCCCGCTGATCCGGCACGAGCCGCTCGAGACCTGGACCGACGGCCGGATGATCCTCATCGGCGACGCCGCGCACGCCATGTACCCCCGCGGCGGCAACGGGGCCTGCCAGGCGATCGTCGACGGCAGCGCCCTGGCCGAGAAGCTGGCCACGATGGACGACGTCCCCGCCGCACTGCGAGCCTTCGAGGCACAGCGACTCAAGGCCGTCAACGGCATCGTGATGGCCCACCGCGGCGAAGGCTACGAGGTGATCCGCCGGATGGTCGAAGACCGCACCGGGGGCGAGCGGTTCACCGACATCGAGGACGTCCTGCCCCTGGCCGAGGCCGACGCGATCTTCAGCAAGTACCACGCGCTCGTCGGCCAGCCCCGGCCGGGTTTCGAAGCCGGCGACACCACCGGCTATCGCACCGAGCACGCCGCGACGGGGAACTGACATGTCCGATCCCGTGGTCCACGCCGACGCCACCACCCGGGCCGAGATCCTCGCGGTGGAGGAGCGGCGCCGCACGGCGCTCCTCGACGTCGATCTGGAGGTTCTGGACGACCTGTACGACGAGACGCTCATCCATACGCACGCCCCCGGCGTGACCCACGACAAGACGCAGCTGCTGGAGCACGTCGCGACGCGTCAGGCGTACCTCGACATCACCCGCGGCGAGCTCACCATCCGCACGATCGGCGACGTCGCGATCGTGACCGGCCGCATCCGGAACCGGCTGAGCAGCCCGGACGGCACCGAACGGGTCCTCGGTGGTCAGGTCATCCAGGTACTGCGCCGCTGCGAGGACGGCGCCTGGCGTTTCGTCAGCTTCCAGATGACCCCGGACGGGGAACACGTCTGGCCCGCCACCGCAGCCGAGCAGGCGAGCATCGCCGACACGGCGATCACCCAGAAGGGCGCCGCGAAGTGAAGATCGCCGGTTCCGCGTCGCGGACGGCCCGGTCCGGCTCGGCCGGGTCGACAGCGACCGGGTCACCGACATCTCCGCGGAGGTCGGCACCTCCCTCCGCGCCATCCTGCCGGACCTCCCGACGTCGACCGAGCGGATCCTGGCAGCGGACGGCCCACAGTACGGGGTCGCCGACGTCGTGCTCGAGGCACCGATCGACGACCCCCAGAAGTACCTGGGCATCGGGATGAACTACGCGCAGCACGCCGAGGAGGCCCGCCAGGCCGGCATCCCGATCCCCACCAGCCAGATGTGGTTCAACAAGCAGGTTTCGTGCATCGTCGGCCCGTTCGCGGACGTCGTGAAGCCCGACCTGTCCGACGAGCTCGACTACGAGATCGAGCTGGGTGTCGTCATCGGACGCCGATGCAAACACGTCTCCGTGGACGACGCCCGGTCGGTGATCGCCGGATACCTGGTCGCCAACGACGTGTCGGTCCGGGACTGGCTGCAGAAGCGGTCCCCCACCTTCACGCTGGGCAAGTCGTTCGACACGCACGGCCCGATCGGGCCCTGGCTCACCACCGCCGACGAGATCGCCGATCCGCTCGATCTGCGGATGACGCTCACCGTCAACGGCGAGGTCCGGCAGGACTGGCCGACGAGCGACATGATCTACGACATCTACCACCAGATCGCGTATCTGTCGCAGGTCTTCACGCTCATGCCGGGCGACGTCCTCGCCACCGGGACGCCCTCGGGGATCGGCGCACCGACCCGGAACTTCCTGAAGGTCGGCGACGTCGTCCGGGCCGAGATCGAGGGACTGGGCGCTCTCGAGAACCGCATCGTCCGGGAGGCCTGAGCGGTGCCGGAGCGGGTCAGCATCCAAGTGCCGGGCTTTCAGCACGGTAACCCGATTCCCGCCGCGAGCAGAATCGGCCCGTTCCTGGCCTCCGGAGTGCTCACTGGCCGGGATCCACTGACCAGGGAGATGCCCCGCGATCTGGATCGGCAGTGCGCCAACGTGTTCGGCCACGTCCGCACGCTGCTGACTGTCACCGGCGGTACCCCCGACGACATCCTCAAGATGACGTTCTACCTGGCCGATCCGCAGGACCGGGAAGCGCTCAACCGGGAGTGGCTGGCCATGTTCCCGGATCCCACCTGCCGTCCGGCCCGGCAAGCGCTCGCCGCGCAACTAGACGGCGGCGCGCTGGTGCACTGCGATCTGCTGGCGATCCTCAGCTCGTGACCGAAGAGGAAGCGATGAACTTCGAAGCGCCCCGAGCCATCAAGCGCATGCTCTTCTCGACGTGGGCGCTGCTGGACTCCCTGTCGCCCGACCTCCGCGCCCAGATGCACATCCCGGACATGCACGATCCGCGGCGCAACGACTGGGACTTCATTCCGAAGCCCGACCGCACCGGCGTGCCGCTCACCAACTCGACAACCACCAGAAGACCCTGGCGCACACGCTGCTCGCCTCGGGCCTCAGCCTGCGTGGTTACAGCCAGGTCCTGGCGGTGATGGCGACCGAGAACATCCTGCGTGAACTGGAGGTCATCGACCGGCAGTTCGGGGTTTTCGCCGGAGACTTCCGCAGCCCGGACGGCTACTGGTTCACGGTCTTCGGCCGGCCCGGGTTCGAGGACACCTGGGGATGGCGCGTCATCGGCCACCACCTCTCGCTGAGCTTCACGATCGTCGCCCAGCGGTACCTCACGGTCACCCCGCTGGCGATGGGCGCCCTCCCGATCCCGGCCGGAGTCCTCGATCCGCTCGGCGCGCACGGCCGGATGGCCTTCGACGTGCTGAACTCGCTCTCCCCTGACCTCCGCCGGCGCGCGGTGATCCACGACGTCGCTCCCGCGGACTTCGTCACCCGGCAGGTTCCGCTGGTCGGCGAGGAGGAGTGGTCCGACCACGTCGACCTCGGCATCGTCGGCTACACCATCACCGACGACGACCGGGCGGCACTGCGCTTCGTCAAGAACGCCCCGTCCGGCGTCAGTGGCGCCGACCTCGGCGCGAGCGAGATCGCCGCGGTTCGCGAGCTGCTCCTGCACTACGTCGAAACGGCGTCCGACGAGATCAGTGCCCGGTACCGCGAGCAGATCCTCCGCGGCGATCCCGGAAAGCTGGTCTTCGCCTGGGCCGGCGGCACCCGGCCGGACACGGCGCACTACTACCGGATCTCCACCGAGAGCCTGCTGGTCGAGGCCGACAACGCGGTCGGCGCCGGTCAGCACAAGCACACGGTGTGGCGGGACCTGACCAACGATCTCGGCCACGACCTGCTGCTCGACCACTACGCGCAGCACGGCCGCGACGGCGAGCACCTGAACCGCCGTCTGGTGTCCAACCGCGCGACGACCGACGACGTTCTCCGAACGGACGCGTGGCACCCGCCCCAGGTCTACGTCACTCGTCGGTGATCGGGCCCGATGTGGGCATGGGGTGCTCGGCGAACCACTGAGTGACGAAGTCGAGTAGCGCACCCACCTTCTTCGGGACCTGCGGGCTCGGCCCGTGCACGGCGCACAGCGAACGCTCCTGCACGTGGGCACCACCGAACAGCGCCTCCAGTTCGCCGGTCACCATGCCGGCGTGAGCCAGCCGAAGCGGCAGCAGCGCGACCCCCCGCCCGTGTTTCGCGGCCTTCACCAGTGCGAGATACGAATTCGTCGTGAACGGGCGGCGCGAGAACTTGTGCACGTGCGACTGGCCGCCGAGTTCCAAGCGCCACGAGGACTCGTGCTCGTGCGAGAGGCAATCGAGCTCCGCCAGCCCGGCGATCTCCCTGGGCCGGCCGTGGTCGTCCAGATACGCGGGCGACGCACACAGCACGAACGGGAACGTACTGATCCGCCGCAGCCGCATCTGGGAGTCGCGGAGCGGTCGGGTGTGGAACGACACGTCGTAGCCCTCGTCGATGAACGCGTAGGCCCGATCCTGCACGCCGCCGAGCTCGAGGCGGAGTTCGATCTCCGGATAGCGGACCGAGAACGCAGCGATCGCGTCACCCAGGTCGAGCGCACCCAGCCACTTCGGACAGATCACCGACAGCGAGCCGGTGATCTGCGTACTCAGGCCGGCCAGATTCTGCTCTTCTTCTTCGATCTCCCGGATGATGCGCCGCGCGAATACGCTGTAGTGGAGGCCGAACTCGGTCAGCGTGACCGAGCGCGCGGTGCGGTTGACCAGCCGGGCGCCGAGATGCTTCTCGAGGCTCGCCACGTGGCGGGACACGGAGGACGCCGACGTCCGCATCTGCTCGGCGGCACTCGCGAAACTTTCGGTGTCGGCGACAGCGACGAGGCTTCTCATCACGAGCAACTGATCCATCGCCGCGGCACCCCCTCGCTGCTAGAACGTACTAGTCTCGGGGGTTCATCATACCGGCGGAGGGCCCATGGCCGAGCGGCGCGTCACGCAGCGCGATGTGGCATCCGCCAGCGGCGTGTCCCCCGCGACCGTCGGCTTCGTGATCAGCAACACCCCCACGCAGACGATTTCCGCCGCCACCCGGGAACGGGTTCTGCGGGCGGCCAAGGAGCTCGGCTACGTACCGCACGGAATCGCTCGGGCCATGCGCGAGGGCACATCGCGGGTCGTCGTCCTCAACATCGACGCCAGTCTGGAAGGAAACTACTCGCGCTCCTACATCCAGGGTCTCGACGAGGAGCTCGCCACCCATGAGCACGTTCTCGTGATCAAGCACGGCCGTCCCTCCGAGGACTCGACCGCTCGACTGACCCACATGGTGTCGCCCAGGGCGATCGTCGAATTCGCCGCCAACTACTCCTCGGGCAAGGAACTCGCCGACGGTGGATGGCACGACGGGTTGGCCGCGCACACCGCGACGCAGCTGAGCTACCTCGCCGATCGCGGACACCGGCGCCTCGCGATGGCGCTGCCCGAGAATCCGACGGTCTTCGCCCGCATCCGGGAGGAGTTCGCGCGTCAGACCGTGGAGCGCCTCGGGCTACCGCCCCTGGTGACGCTCATCGTTCCCGAACCGGCGGCCGGGGGCGTCGACGCGGTGCGGGAGTTCCTGCGTGCGGACCCGGTGGACGCGGTCGCGGGCTTCACCGACGAGATCGCGCTGCGCGTCCTCCACTGCGCGGCGACGCTCGGGCTGGGCGTTCCCGACGAGTTGGCCGTCATCGGATACGACGCCACTGCCTACGCCGCGCTCTCCTCCCCCGCTCTGACCACTGTGTACATCGACGCCGAGGCGCACGGCCGGCGAGCCGCGCGTCGCCTGCTCGGCCTCGACGAGAGCGATCTCGCCGGCGCCCCCGCCCGAGTACTGGTCCGCGAGTCAGCCTGAGCGTCGCTCGGCTTTCCGGCGCCATGCGGACGCGGCAGTCAACCGGTCGCGCTCGTGCGCCTCGGGAAGTACTCCCTCCGGCGCCGGAGGTCGAGGTGGACGTCGACCGCGAGCGACCGCCCGGACCCCGAAGACGGTAGGTGAGGTTGACCCCGCGCGGAGCTCGATCACGACCGACTCACCCCGAGGAAGTTGGCGATCAGGAGCTGCCCGTGCTCCGACAGCGCTGACTCGGGGTGGAACTGGACGCCCTCGAGGGGCCGGCTGCGGTGCCGGACCCCCATCACCGTTCCGTCCTCGCTCCACGCCGTCGCCATCAGGCACAGCGGAATCACGGTGGCCGCGAGCGAGTGATAGCGCACGGCCTGGAAATCCGCCGGCAGTCCGCGGAACACGCCACGTCCGTCGTGGGCGATGGTCGCTACTTCACCGTGAGCGGGTTCGATCGGCCGCACCTTCCCTCCGTAGGCCGTCACCAATCCCTGGAGCCCCAGGCACACGCCGAGAACAGGAATGCGCCCGTAGCGGAGGATGTCGGCCCCGGCCCGGAAGTCGGCCGGATCGTCCGGCCGGCCCGGTCCCGGGGACAGCACGATGTGCGAACGGGACCGCGTGTCCGCCGGGGCGAGTTCGTCGTGCTGCGCGACGTCCGGCCAGCGCCCGGTGACGTCCGCGATCAGGTGGACGAGATTCCACGTGTAGGAGTCGTGGTGATCGACGACCAGTACATCCACGGTCATCCGGGCCAGCGACGAAGGATGAGCCGCTCGGCGGCACCGATTCCCACGTTGAGCAGGATGCCGACGACGCCGATCACGGTGAGCAGGGCGTACGCCGCCGAGATCTGGAACGTCTGCTGATATTGGACGAGCAAGTAGCCGATCCCTCCGGTCGCGACCAGGAAATCGACGAGGAGCGCGACGATGAGGCAGATGGGCACGGCCACTCGCAGACCGGTCATGATCTCCGGTAGGAGCGACGGCAGCACCACCTTGCGCAACCGGGCCCACCGCGACATCCGCAGACACGCGGCGACCTCGAGCCGGAGCGGAGGCACCGCCGCCCGGGCCGCCGCGGTGTTCAGCAGGATCGGCCAGACCGTGCCGAACGTCACCAGACCGGCCTGCGTCGGCATGTCGGCGCTGAAGAGCAGCAACGCGGCCGGCACGATGGCCGCGGCCGGGGTGGCCCTGGCGAACTCCAGCAGTGGTCCGCAAGCGGCCGTGAGCCGGCGCGACGCGCCGATCGCCGTGCCCACCGCGACGCCGATCGCGAGCGCGGCCAGCAGTCCGATCGCGCCGAGCCGGAGCGTCTTGCCGATCGCCGGCCACAGCTCTCCCGACTCGTCGATCTGCCGGAGGGCTTCCCACCAGACGGACGGCGGCGGAGCGTTGACGGAGTTCTTGTCGCCCACCAGCTGCCAGAGGATCAGGACCACCGCGACGGGCAGCAGACCCCGGAGAGCCTTGAGGTTCATCGCTCGCTCCTCTCCGCCACGGCGGCGACTCCCGGGAACAGGAGCCGGAACGCACGGAGCATCCCGGCGTTTGCGAGCAGGCCGAGCGCGCCGGTGACGAGCACGTAGACCCACATCCGGGCCGGCTGCATGCCGCTCTGTTGGAGCACCAGTTGATTGCCGACGCCGCTCTGCAGCCCGAGCATCTCGGCCACCACGCAGACCACGAGCGTGGTGGCCAGCGACAGCCGCGCGCCCACCAGCATCGCCGCTCCGGCCGCCGGCATGACGACCCTCGTCGCGACGCGGAGGCGGCTCAACCCGAGCGTACGACCGACTTCGCGCAGCCGTGGGTTGACCGAACGCACACCGCCCGCGGTGTTGATCAGCATCGGCCACAGCGCGGCGTACGCGCCGAGGACGATCTCGGTCTCGTCGCCGTTGCCCCACAGCAGGATGGCGATCGGGATCAGCGCGATGACCGGTAGCGATCGCAGCATGTCGACGGTCGCCGTCGACCACGACGCCAGGATCTTGTTCGAGGACAACACGATTCCCAGCACCGCCCCGAGCGCGGCGCCGATCAGCCAGGCGATCAGTACGACGCCGATCGTGTGCTGCAGGGCGGGCCAGAGCCCGCCGTCCTCGCCGCTCAGGTAGCGCAAGCCGGCCCAGATCTCGGTCGGTGCCGGCAGCGCACCTTCGACGGTGCCGGCCTTCGCCAGCACCTGCCACCCGACGAGCACCAGGACGACGACGGCCAGCCCCAGCCAGTTGACTCCCCAGCGCTTCTTCTCAGCCGCCATGGCCGTCTCGCAACGCCTGGGCCAACTCGTGGCGTACCTCCTGGAACCGGGCATCGTCGCGGGTGGCGATCTGATCCCTCGGCCGGCTCAAGTCGATGGCCGCCTCGTGGACGATCCGCCCCGGTGAGGAGTGGATGACCATGACCCGGTCGGACAGGTACACCGCCTCGTCGACGTCATGGGTGATGAACACGATGGTCTGGCCGGTCTTGGCGTGGACGTCCAGAAGCTGGTCGTGCAGGGATCCCTTGGTGATCGCGTCGAGGGCACCGAAGGGCTCGTCCAGCAGCAGAACCTGGGGTTCGCAGACGATCGCGCGAGCGATCTGGACGCGCTGCTGCATCCCACCGGACAGGCGCCAGGGGTACTCGTCCGCCCGTTCGGCCAGGCCCACGATCTCCAAGGCGCGGTGGACGCGCTCTTTGCGTTCCGCCCGGGACACCCTTCCTTCCAGCGGCAATGCGACGTTACGTGCCACGCTGCGCCAGGGCAGCAGCGCCGAGGCATAGTCCTGGAACACCGTGACGGCGTCCGGTGAAGGCCCCGCGACGGCTCGGCCGCCGAGGCGCACCGATCCCGTCGTCGGCGGCTGCAAACCGCCCAACACGCGCAGCAGCGTGGTCTTTCCCGTGCCGGAGGGCCCGATGATGCCGACGATCTCCCCCGCGGCGACCTGCAGATCGACGTTCGCCAGGATCGGCCGTCCCGACGGGCCGGCAGGCAGCGTGACGCTGACGTCGACCAGCTCGAACGCCGGCTCGGGTGTGACCGGCTCCGACCGCAGTTCGTCGGTCTGGACAGCACTCATGTCGTCTCCTTCCGAGCCTTCGCTCACGGTGCGTGGACCAGGTCCTCGGCTTTGGTGTCGAAGCTGTTCGGGAGGTCTCCGACTTCCTTCATCGGCTCGATCCACGGCTCGAGGTACTCCGGCTTGACGTCGAAGGAGAAGCTCTTCGTCACCGGGTACGTCTTGGCGACCTGCTCCGGAAGTTTGAGCTCGGTCACGAGCAGCTGCCGGCCCGCATCGACGTTCTGCTCCAGCCACGTCACGGCATCCTCGGACGCTTTCCGGAACGCCGCGATCGTCGGCCCGTTCGCTTCGGCCCACTTCTTGGACGCGGCCCACCCGGCCGCGAGGGCCGTCCCGTCACTGATGTCCACCGTGGAGTTGCCGAGGTCGTGAGCGCCCTGTCCGAGCATCTGGCCCTGGAACGGGAAGATCGTGACGGCCGCTTGGAACGTGCCTTTCTGGAGTCCGGCCGCCATGTCGGCGAACGGGATCTGCAGGAACTTGACGTCGGACTTTTTCAGACCGGCTCCGTGCAACGCGACGACCGCGCCCTCGTAGAGGTTCCCGCTCTGGCTCGGGACCGCGATCGTCTTGCCCTTGAGGTCCTTGACCGAGTTGATTCCCTTGGCCCCCAGGAAGTACGTCGACCGCAGGTCCGCGTTGTTCTCGATCGTCTGCGCGGACACCAGCAGCGGATCGATACCTCGGGCCGCTGCCTGGAGCAGCGTGGGCGGAGTAGCGGTGATGAGGTCGTACTGCTTACCGACGCTCGGCAGCAGACCGGCGGCAGCCTGGCTGGTGGTCAGCTCGACGTCCAGGCCGTTCTTCGTGAAGAAGCCCTGCTTGTCCGCTACCAGGATCGTCAGGTTGGTCGGATTGAGGTTGTAGGCGATCCGGAGCCGCACCGGGTCCGCCGCCGACGGCGTCTTGCCGCTGCTCACGGCCGCGTCGTCAGCCGAGGAGCCGCCGCAACCCGTGGTCGCGGCCGTCAGCGCCAGCGCTAAACCCGCGAGGGCGATCCGTGCCATGGGCAGCCGGCCCTTGATCGTCATCCGACCTATTCCTCTCGTCATTGTGAGAAATCGCGGCGATGCGGCACGAAATTGTCCGACCGCGGGTAAGCGCCCGAATTCGGTCGCGTGACTCGTGCCACGCCGTCGTCGTTCCGCGACGGTAACAATGGTCTGCTCCGCACGGTTCGGATCGCGGCCCGCGAATCACGCACGCGAAAGATGCACGCTGTGCATGCTCACAATGTTCCGACGAAAAGGGTGGAGCCGGACCGACTCCCTAATAGCTCTGCTGCCTTTTTCTACTCGAACGCTAACCAATTCATCGTGGCCATGCCTGCTGCGGCGCAAATGCCGGAATCGCGATCATCACGACGGCGATCGGCTGCGAGAAGTCAGGTCGCCGGGGCCAGGAACCGGCCCCGGCGCCAGCTTCCTATCGGCTCGTGGCGATTTCCCGCATCGACGCGTCGTACGGGTACGGCGCGGTCACCTCGCTCACCGCCGTCAGCCGCCCCATCTCCTCGTCCGAAAGACGCCACCCCACCACTCCGAGGTTGTCCTCCAGCTGCGAAAACTTGGACGCTCCGAGGATCGGCGCGGTCACACCGGGACGCTGCAGCACCCACCGGATCGCCACCTGAGCGACGCTCTTCCCACGCTCGTCGGCGATCGCGCGCAACGCGTCGAGGATCGACCACGTGGTCTCGTTGTCGTACGCGGCCCAGGTCTCGCTCCACCCCTCGGCCTCGGCCGTCTTCACCCGCGAGCCGTCGGGCGCCCCGCCCATTTCGCGGGTGTAGCGCCCCGACAGCCATCCGCCGCGCAGGGGCGACCACGGCAGCACACCGAGCCCTTCGGCCTCGCAGACCGGGATCAGCTCCCACTCGGTCGGCCGCGCCAGCAGGCTGTACTGCGGCTGCAGCGTCAAGAAACGCTCGTAGCCGAGCGCACGACTGACGTCGAGCATCTTCTGCAACTGCCATCCGACGACGTTGCTCGCGCCCAGGTAACGCACCTTGCCGGCCGTGACCAGCGCGTCGAGCGTGGAGAGCGTCTCCTCCAGCGGCGTGGCCCGGTCCCAGCCGTGGATCTGGTACAGGTCGACGTAGTCCGTGCCCAGTCGGCGCAGGCTGGCGTCGATCGAAGCGAGGATGTGCTTGCGGCCGAGCCCCACGTCGTTGACGCCCGCGCCGGACGGGAAACGCACCTTGGTGGCGACGACCCACTGGTCGCGGTCGCGCCCCGTCAGCCAGCGGCCGGTGACCTCCTCCGACGCGCCGTCACCGTAGACGTCGGCCGTGTCGATGAAGTTGCCGCCGGCGTCGGCGAACGCGTCGAGCATGCGGCGGCTGTCGGCTTCGTCGGCCTCGCGCCCGAACGTCATCGCTCCGAGGCAGAGCTCGCTGACCGTCGTGCCGGATCGTCCGAGGTAGTTGTATTCCATGGATCCAGCTAAGCCCTCCGAGCGCGCTCCAAGTCAAGCGAGGACTGGGAGGCGCCGAGCGCGGCCGGACCGGGTCAGGCAGGGTCGGTCAGGTCCGACGTCGATTCGCAGATGCGGCTGACCTGCTGCGACAGGTCGTGGGCACGGTCGAGGCGCGCCTTGTTGATCGCGGCCCACTCGTCCACCACCCGGATCTGCGCGCGCATGGCGTCGGCCCGGGCCGCGTCGACAGCGACCGCGGCGGCCGACACCTCGGACGGCGGACCGCCGGCCTGAGCGACCGCGGCGAACTCGGCGGCGCGCGCCTCCAGTCGCTGCGCCGAGCCGGCGAACTCGGAGAGGAGCTGGTCGCACCGGGCCTGCGCGACGCGGTCTTCCGCGTCCGCGACCGCGCAGGCTTGGGTGAGTGCTTCGCGCTGGGCTTCCAGCTCTTCGACGACGCCCATCGTCACGCCCTGCTTCGAAACTCAGACACGGAACCTGCCGACCAGGGCCTGGAGCTCGCCCGACATGCGGGACAGTTCCTCGGCGGAGCGCTGGGTCTCGGCGACCGTGGTCGACGTGGTCTGCGCGGCGGCCGCGACGCTGGCGATGTTGTCCGCGATGCTGGTCGACCCGGTGGAGGCCTCCATGATCGAGCGGCTCATCTCGTTCGTGGTGGCGGTCTGCTCCTCGACCGCCGAGGCGATCGTCATCTGGTAGTCGTTGATCTGCGCGATGATCCCGGAAATCTGCTCGATCGCCGCCACCGCGGAATCCGTGTCGGCCTGGATCGCCTCGACCCGCTTGGAGATGTTCTCGGTCGCCTGAGCCGTCTCCTGCGCCAGGTCCTTCACCTCGTTCGCGACAACAGCGAACCCCTTACCCGCCTCGCCCGCGCGGGCCGCCTCGATCGTCGCGTTCAACGCCAGCAGGTTCGTCTGCTCCGCGATCGACGTGATGACCTTGACCACGTTGCCGATCTCCACCGACGACTCACCGAGCTTCGCCACCGTCGCGTTGGTCTGCGCGGCGGCGTCCACCGCGCGGGACGCGACACCGGCGGCGTCGTTGGCCGACTGCGAGATCTCGCGGATCGCGGACCCCATCTCCTCGGTACCTGCCGACACCGTCTGGACGCTGCGGGAGACGTCCTCGGCGGCCGACGCGAGCACGCTGGTCTGCGCGGACGTGTCCTGGGCCGTGCCGGAGATCGCCTCGGCGGAGGCCGTGAGCTGCTGCGAGGAGTCGGCGAGCGTGCGGGCGGAACTGGAGAGCGCCGACACCGTCTGGCGGATCGATTCGATCGCCCGGTTCACCGACTGGGCCATCCGGCCGACCTCGTCGCCGGAGTCGACGCGGGCCTGGCGGGTCAGGTCGCCGTTCGAGACGCCGTCGAGCACTTCCTGGACGTGGGTGAGCCGGGCGATGATGCCGCGGCTGATGACGATGGCCAGAGCGATCGCCACGAGCAGCCCGACGACCAGCACGATCGCGATCATCGTGCGGGCGCTGGTCGCCGCCGAGTCGGCAGCGTTCGCGGAATCCGCCGACTCCTGGGCCTCGATGGTGTTCAGCGCGGACATCGTCGTCGTGAACGCTTTTTCGGTGCGGGCGAACTCGGCGTTCTGCGCGGCGGCGTTCGCCGGCGCGGTGACGCCAGCGGGCAGCGGATCCTTGAACAGGATGTTGTTGGCCAGTGCGACGTAGGTGGTGAACGCCTCGTCGAAGTCGGCCACCTGCTTCTTCCACTCGGCCGCGTCGCTGGGGTTCTTCTGGAACTCGTCGAACGCCGAGCTGACGGCGGCCTGGCCGTCCTTGATCTGCTGCTGACTCGTGGTGTCTGTCGGTGCGACGTAGATGTTCAGGATCCCGCGGTACATCTTCGCGAGTCCTGCCTCGATGTCGACCAGAGCGTTGAGCCGCGAGATGTTCTGGCTCTTGAGATCCTGGATCCGGCTGTCGAGCGACCCGAGGCGCTGCCAGGCGAGCCCGCCGGTGATCAGCGCGACGACGGCCACGACCGCCACCGACATCAGGATCTTCTGCCCCACGCCGAGACCGGAGAGCTTGCCGCCGCTTTCCGTGCCGGACGTCGATTCCAGCAGACTCGTCATGCGTTGCCTCGACCTCGTGTACGCGACCGTTGCCGGCCGACCGCCAGTTGTCCGTTCTCATCGGCCGGACCGGAGCTGGGCTGAGTCATTTGCCCCCGGACTGCTCCGCTCGGCCGTTTGAGAGAATCGAGAAGTGCGCCTCATCCTGATCCGCCACGGCCAGACTCCGTCGAACGTCGCTCACCTGCTCGACACCGGCCTGCCGGGCCCCGGGCTGACCGACCTGGGCCACGAACAGGCAGCCGCACTGCCCGAAGCGCTGGCCGACGAGGACATCGAGGTGCTGTTCGTCTCCACGCTGGTGCGCACCCACCTCACCGCGGCGCCACTGGCTGCCGCGCGAGGTCTGGAGCCGATCGTCCGCGACGGGCTGCGCGAGATCGTCGCCGGTGACCTCGAGATGGCCAGCGACAACGAGTCGGTGAAGACGTACCTGACGACGTCGTTCGGCTGGTCGGCCGGCCAGACGGACCTCCGGATGCCCGGTGGCGAGGACGGCGTCGAGTTCCTCGGCCGCTACGACGCGGTGATCGACGAGGCTGCCGCGACCGGCGCGGACACCGTGGCCCTGGTGAGCCACGGTGCGGCGATCCGGGCGTGGGTCGCTGCCCGCGCGGTGAACGTCGACGTCGACTGGGCGGGCGAGCGCGCGCTGAGCAACACCGGCATCGTGACGCTCGAAGGCTCGCCCGCCGACGGGTGGAAGGCGCTGACCTGGGAGGGTCAGGCCGTCGACCTGCCCGAGGACCCGGAGGACAGCGGTCCCGCCGGTCAGCCGTTGAACGAGGGTTAGACGGAATACTCCAGATCGACCAGCACGCCGTGGTGGTCGCTGAGCGGGGCCTTCTCGCCGATCAACTCCGCGCCCACGACGCGCGCCCGGGCGTCCGGGTGCGCGGGCACGGATCCGACGAACACGTAGTCGATCCGGCAGCGGACGTCCGGCTGGCCGACGAGCCGGTCGATCTCCGCGGCGCCGAGCGGGTTGTCGACGGTCCAGGTGTAACCGGGGCCGTTCCCGGCGATCGCCCAGGCGTCGTGGTAGCAGGCGCTGTGGCCGTCGAGGGACTGGAGTCCGGTCAGGAAGCGGATGCTCGCCGTTTCCGGAACGGCGTTGAAGTCGCCGGCGACGATCGTGGGCAGCTTTGTACGGTGGTGCGTGTCGAGGGCGGCGAGTTCGCGCATCTGCTGCTCCCGCCAGGCCTCCGCGTCGAGCTTCCAGAACGTCGTCGGGGTGAGGAGAAGTACCGGGCCGAGGTCGGGCAGCTCGATGGACACGGCGAGCGTGTACCAGTAGATGCCGTCCGGGGTGCGGCCGTCGACCACCTCGAGGATCCGGTGCGGCCACCGGGTGGCGACCGCGGTGCCGCCGTACACGTCGGCGTCCGGCGGCATGCGCTCGAGGATGTCGGCCTGGTGCGTCGTGTGCAGGTCCAGGCCGTCGACCAGCTCCGCGAGTTGGTTACGCGTGTCGTCGGGGTAGCGCACCTCCTGGAAGACGACGACGTCCGGCACGAGCCGTCGCAGCTCGGCGTTGATCCGCGCGGTGCGGCGCGGGTCGCCGGCGTCGTGCTGGACGTTGAACGTGACGACGCGGACGCGGGTCACGGCAGCGCCACGCCGCTCAGGGTGGCGCAGTAGTCGACGAGCGCGTCCTCGGCGGCTGCGGTCGTGGCTGTCGCACCGTGCGGTTGGCGGTGGTACCAGTAACCGCCGGTCGCGGGGTCGTCGGTGACCGCGAGCCAGGCCTGGGTCTCCGCGCCCTGCCGCAGGTCGTCAGGGGCACCGCGGCCGCCCATGCGGGTCGGCACCCAGCCGGGGTCGACGGCGTTCGACGGCACGTCCGCCCACCGGCGTGCCACCGCACGGCTGAGCATGAGGTCGTAGAGCTTGCTCTCTGAGTACGCGCGCGACCCGTTCCAGCGCCGGTCCACCCACTGCGGGTCGTCGACGTCGGTGCGGCCGCTCTGGTGCATGCCCGAACTCAGGTACACCAGCCGGTCGGGCCGGGTGATCAGCGCGGTCAGTACGTACGGCGCGAGGACGTTGACCGCGAACACGTGGGCCAGCCCGTCGGCCGTCTCGATCCGGCGCGGTTCCTGGTAGCCCACCGCGACGTTGTGGATGACGGCGTCGTGCCGGCCGAGCGCATTGACCTGCTCGGCGACCGAGCGCATCGCGTCGAGCGCGGAGACGTCCCCGACGACGACCGCGTCGGCTGCGGGCAGCGCCTTCCGCGCCTCCTCGGCGCGCTGCTCGGTACGGGCGTGCAGCGTCACCCGATGCCCTTCGTCGACGAGCCGCCGCGCGGCCAGCATTCCGAGTCCGTCAGCAGATCCGGTGATGAACACTCGAGACATGCCCTCAGCCTGCCTCGGTTAGTAGGCTCCCGCGGGTGAAGTCACTCGCGCGGGCCGCCTACGTGGTCGGTGTCGGTGCGGCGCTGCTGGTCGCGGCGCTGTTCCTGCCCCGTTCGCACACCGTCGACGCGATCACCGGAGCGAGTTCCGACCGGCCGAACCTGGCCGAGAGCGGGCTGCTGCTCGGCGCGGTCGTGGTGGCCGGGATGCTCGCGGTGCTCGGCCTGATCCTCACGAAACCGTGGATGGTGGCCTTCGCCGGCATCCCCGGGTTCCTGACGTCGCTCGCCTGGATCTGGTACGTCGTCGATCTCCGCAGTGGGAACCGCGACATCAGTTCCTGCGCCCACGACTACTTCTGCACCGCGCTCCTGCGCGTACGCCCGGACGTCGGCGCGTACCTGATCGTCGTCGCCGGCCTCGTGATCACCGCCGGCGGCGCCTTCGCCGCCATCCAGGCCCGCCGCCCGACGCCGAAGCGCGCACCGGCCGCCTCCGCCCAGCGCGGCGACGACTGACACCCGTCGCGACGAGTTCCCGGGCCTACGACGAGTCGCCGGGCCTACGATCCGCGGAGGTAGGGCCGAGAACCTGTCGTAGGGCCGGGAACTAGTCGATCGTCTGGCCGTGGACGCGCCGCGTCAGCAGCGTCCCACCCGCGATCGCGGCCGGAACCACCACGATGTTCGCAAACGGCACCAGCGCCAGCGCCGCCACCGGAATGCCGAACCCGAGCGCCAACGCCCGGTGCTGCCGGAGCACACGACGGCGCTCCTTCAGGAACACGCCCCGCCGGTTGAACGGAATACCAGTCAGATCGACGCTCAGCAGCCAACCACCGATGAGCAGACCGAGGATCGGCGCCAGAACCTGCCCCACGAACGGCACCAACCCGATCAGCAGCACCGGGATCGCGAGCAGAAGCTGCGTACCGATCACCCGGATCGAGTCCGCGGCGTTGCGCGGCAGCGTCTTGTGCCACGGCAGGTCGGGATGGTCGACCGCGCCGAGCCGATGCTCGATGTGCTCGGAAATCTTCTCGTAGAACGGGTCACCGATGATCAGCGTCAACGCCGTGTAGAGGATGACCGACAGCCACAGCGACCCGATCAGGATCGCGGCCTCGATCAGGAACTCGGCGGCCTTCCGCGCGTCCTCCGACCAGCTACCGGCGAACGACCCGGCGATCCACTCACCGATGTCGCCGATGAACACGACCAGCGTCACGAACGCGGCCAGCAGCACGAAGAACGCGATCACCGCCGGGATCAGCCCGAGCAGCAACAGCCCGGGGTACTTCGCGTACATCCCGAAGCCGCGTCCGAGCAGACGCAGCCCCCAGAGGAACTCGGAGCCGGCGGTGGGGCGGGGGGTCACGGCGCTCACGCCGCGCAGCCTACGGGAGGGCGTGGTTCACGCTTCCGCCCGTGCACCGGCCGCCCGATGTCCCTGGCTACGCCAATCGTGACGTGGCGACGCAGATCGTCGTCGGGCGTGACGTCGCAGTGAAGATCGACAACCGGACGTCGAACACCGAACGGGACCCGGCCCGGAGCGCTACGCGCCGGAGGAACCGGCTCCGAGCTCCCGCAACGCCGAATCCAGCGACGTGAACACCACGTTCGATCCGCCCTCCCACGACGGCACCGGATCCGGCTGCCCCGGCGCCGGCTCGTACAACCACCACAAGTTCCCCCACGAATCAGCCATCCGCGCCAACGTCGTCTCCCCGTAGAACGGAGTCGGTTCCGTGATCGTCGTGGCCCCGCGCGCGCCGGCCCGATCCAGCACCGTCCGAGCCGACGACACCCACACCTGCAACAGCCCCGGCCGCGCCGGCCACCCGTCGAGCCGATCGGCCAGCATCAGATCGACGGTGCCGAGCCGCAACTGCGCATGAATCAACTGCCCGGACGGCAGCGGTGTCCGAGCCTCGACCGTCTCCGGCACCCCGAACACCTCGGCCACGAACGTGACGAACCCAGCGGCGTCGTCCACGATCACGAACGGGTTGAGTACGGCGCCCTGGTCAGGAATGGCGTCTGCAGCAACGAGAATGGTCATGCCTCAAGAGTCACAGTCATTCCGGCCACTTCTCGACCGCAATACGCGACGTTGTCCGGACGCTCCCACCCGCTCCGACGTCCCCCACGACGAAGCACCACCCGAGGAGGACCCGATGAAGTACCTCATCCTGATGTACGGCTCGCAGCGCGACTACGACCTGATGACGACGGCCGGCCCCGACGACTTCGCGCCGATGCACGCGTTCATGGAGCAGTTCAGCAAGGACCTTGTCGAGTCCGGCGAGTTCGTCGACACCCGCGGCCTCGACGCCCCCGTCCACACGCGGCGCGTCGGCCAGCAGAACGGTGTCCCGGTCGTCACCGACGGCCCGTACGCCGAGACGCAGGAGGTGCTCGCCGGCTACTGGGTCGTCGACTGCGAGAGCTTCGACCGCGCCACCCAGATCGCCGGACGGCTGGCGTCCTGCCCGAGCCCGAACGACGTCTTCGCCGACGGCTACTGCGACGTCCGCCCGATCCTCGACCACGCGCCGGAGCCCGAACTCTGAACACCGCACAAAGCCCCGAGGACCTGCTGCGCACCCTCGCGCCGCAGGTCCTCGGCGCGGTCGTCCGCCGGTACGGGCACTTCGACGCCGCCGAGGACGCCACCCAGGAGGCCCTGCTCGCCGCGGCGCTGCAGTGGCCGAGAGACGGCACGCCGGACGATCCCAAGGCCTGGCTGATCCGGGTCGCGGCCCGCCGCCTCACCGACATCCTCCGCAGCGAGCAGGCCCGCAAGGCTCGTGAGTCGCGCGTGCTCCCCGACGAGCCCGCGCAGACCCGGAACTCCGACGACACGCTCATCCTGCTGTTCCTGGCGTGTCACCCGTCGCTGCCGGTCGCGTCGCAGATCGCGCTCACGCTGCGTGCGGTCGGCGGCCTCACCACCGCCGAGATCGCCCGCGCGTTCCTCGTCCCCGAAGCGACGATGACCCGCCGTATCACGCGCGCCAAGCAGCGGATCAAGGATAGCGGGCTGCCGTTCGCGCTCCCCGCCGACCAGCGGTCGCGCCTCGCGGCGGTGCTGCACGTGCTCTACCTGATCTTCACCGAGGGTTACGCCAGCACCGCTGGTCCCGCGCTGCACCGCGTCGAGCTCACCGCGGAGGCCATCCGCCTGGCCCGCCTGGTGCACGGCGTGCTGCCGGACGACAGCGAGGTCTGCGGCCTGCTCGCCCTCATGCTGCTGACCGACGCGCGGCGTCCTGCCCGCACGGCGTCGGACGGTTCGTTGGTGCCCATGTCAGAGCAGAACCGCCGGCTGTGGGACGCCGAACGCGTGGCCGAAGGGGTCGCGTTGCTGGAAGCCGTGCTCCCTCGGGGCGAGGTGGGGCCGTATCAGGTCCAGGCGGCGATCGCGGCGTTGCACGACGAGGCGCCGAGCGCGGAGGAGACCGACTGGCCGCAGATCCTCGCGCTGTACGAGGTGTTGTTGGGGATGGCCGACAATCCGGTCGTCGCGCTGAACCACGCCGTCGCGGTGGCGATGGTGCACGGGCCCGACGCCGGTCTGCGGCTGGTCGATTCCCTGGTCGACGACGGACGCCTGGCCGCGGATCACCGAGTGGCCGCCGTTCGCGGCCACCTCCTCGAACGCGCCGGCGACCCCGCCGCCGCCCGCGCCGCCTACGAAGAAGCCGCCGCCCGCACCGCCAGCCAGCCCCAACAGCGCTACCTACGCACCCAAGCCACCCGCCTCCGCAGCTAGCCCGCCCCCGCTCCGCAGCCCGCCTCGGCCCCTCGCGCCCCGACCCTCGCGACGGCACGGGTTCGCAGGCAGCGCCACGCGCCCCGGACCCGCGCCCGCGGGTGTCCGGTTGCGTGGGGTGGCTTCGACGTCTCGGTGCATGTGCCGTCGGACTCGGAGGGAACCATGACTCGTGCTGCTGCATTCATGGCTGGACCGTTGTTTGTTGGTGTCTGGGCTGTGCAGGCACTCACTCGGGAAGGATTCGAGGTGGGGCGGCACCCGGTTAGCCTGCTGGCGCTCGGGGAGTTCGGGTGGGTGCAGATCGCGAGTTTCGTGATCACCGGCGCGCTGCTCGTGCTCGCCGGCGCGGGACTCCGCCCACGCTGGGGCGGTGCACTGATCGCCGGCTTCGGCGTCGGCATGGTTGTGGCAGGTGTCTTTGTCACCGACGCAGGCGCGGGCTTCCCGGCGGGAGCGCCCGCCGGCGCGCCGGAGAGCACGAGCTGGCACGGGATCCTGCACGAGCTCGGGTTCGTGCTCGCGTCGCTCTGCTGGACCGCGGCGGCCATCGGATTTGCCGTGCACTTCCTGCGCCGCCGTCAGTGGGCGGCCGGCGCGGCAACGGTCGCGGTTCTGCTCGCCGTACTGGCGCTGGCCGCCTGGCCCGACACCGACGGCATCCCGATCCGCCTGGTGATCGCCACCGCCCTGCAACTGGGCTCCGTCGCCGCCCTCGCCGCAATTCCGTCGATGGTTCGCCCGGGCCGCCCGCTGGTCGTTGCGTGAACACCGAGGAGGAAACCCGAGCAGGCATCGCCGGGAACGAGCACATGTGATCGAGCAGCGGGGGCCGCACGGCGACGTCGACTTCGGACTCGACCGCGAGTCCGTCGCGTGGGTCAAAGGTCGGCGACGTGGCTACCGGCCGATCGAATCGAGCAGCTCCGCAGTAGCCGGTTGGCCCAGGTGGCGGGCCCAGTCGAGCGGGGTGCCGTCGAATCGGCGGTCGCGGATATCGGGGTCGGCGCCCAGCGCGAGCAGGCGCCGGGCGAGGTCGACGTCCCCGTTGCCCGCGGCGTGGTGCAGCGCGGTCTCCCACTCCTGCTCGAGGGGGGCGTCCGCGCGGCCCAGCGCGTTGACGTCGAAACCGAGTTCGACGAGCAGCTCGACGACACCGGCGGGCGCCTGCGCGGCGGCCCAGACGACGAGGCCGGGGCGTTCCCCGCGGGCCTGCGCCACGACGTCGGGCGACGCCGCGGGCACCTCGCCGCGGAACGTCGCCGCGATCAGGTCCGCGACCGGATCGGGTCGCGGCGGCATTGCGCCGTGGGTGAGCAGGTACTCGACGATCTCGGTGTTGCCGCACAGCCGGGCGAGCTCGACCGGTGTACGGCCGTCGCCGGCGGCCCAGGCGGGACCGTCGCCCTCGTACGGCGAGAAGATGTCGACGCCGTGCTCGGTGAGCAGCCGCACCCGGTCGCGCTGGTCGTGCTCGACGGCCCACCGCAGCTGGACGCGCAGCTGCCCCTGGTCCGCGAGCCCGTACTCGAACAGCAGCTCGAGGTGGTCGTTGGAGGCGTCGAACATGGTGTTGTAGAGCGCCTGACCGTCGTTCGGGTCGGCACCGGCGTCGAGCAGCAACCGGGCGAGCGCCTCCCACTGGGGGTGTCGGACTCCGCTCCCGAACACCCCGGTGAGCGGACTGAACGTGTTCGGCCCGAGCACGAACCCACAGTTCGGGTCGGCGCCGTTTTCCAGAAGTGACCGCGTAACGGCAAGTACGCCCTCGCCCGCCGCCCGGGAGTACGTGAGATACAGCAACGGTTCCCACCCGAACGGCCCACCGCCGGCCCGCGCCAACCCCGGCTCGCCCCCGAGCAACTCCCCGACCGCGGCAGCATCCCCCGCCGCCGACGCCGCCCAGACGTGCCCGCGCGTCAGCTCGGGATCGCTGTCGAGGAGACGGGCAGCCGCTTCCCACCGGTGCGGCCCGTCGTCCCCCGTATACGTGAGACACGCCAGCCGACAGAACTCGGTCCCAGCATCCACGGGGTTCCTCCCTGGCAGCCGCCCTCCACGATAGCGACGGCCGCCAGGCGGGAGGGTCAGCTCGCGGCGAGCAACTCGAGGGTGTCGATCACCCGGTTGGAGAAGCCCCACTCGTTGTCGTACCAGGCCACGACCTTGATGTGCCGACCATCGACCCGGGTCAGTGCCGAGTCGAAGATCGACGACGCCGGGTTACCGGTGATGTCCGAGGACACCAGCGCATCCTCGGAGTACTCGAGGACGCCGGCGAGCGGGCCGTCCGCCGCTGCGCGGTACGCGGCGAGAACGTCGTCGCGGCTCACGTCCCGGCTGACCACGGTGTTGAGCTCGACGATCGAGCCCACCGGAACCGGCACGCGGATCGAGTCACCCGAGAGCTTGCCGTCGAGGTTCGGCAGCACCAGACCGATGGCCTTCGCGGCACCGGTGGTGGTCGGCACGATGTTGATGCCGGCGGCGCGGGCCCGACGCGGGTCGCGGTGGGGGCCGTCCTGCAGGTTCTGCTCCTGCGTATAGGCGTGCACTGTGGTCATGAAGCCGTGCTCGATGCCGGCCAGGTCGTCGAGCACCTTCGCCAGCGGCGCGAGCGCGTTCGTCGTGCACGAGGCGTTGGAGACGATCGTGTGCGTGGCCGGGTCGTAGGCGTCGCTGTTCACGCCGTACGCGAGCGTGACGTCGGCACCGTCGGACGGCGCGCCGACCAGCACCTTGCGCGCCCCGGCGTCCAAATGGGCACGGGCGGCCTTCGCGGACGTGAAGCGACCGGTGGCCTCGAGCACGATGTCGACCCCGAGGGCGGCCCAGGGCAGGTTCGCCGGGTCACGCTCGGCGAGTACGTTGATGCGGCGGCCGTCGACCACCAGGTCGTCGCCCTCGGCCGTGACCGGGCGGCCGAGGCGCCCCGCCGTCGAGTCGAACGCGAGCAGCCGGGCGAGCGCGGCGGGTTCGGTGAGGTCGTTGACGGCGACGACGTCGAGTTTCGTGTCGCGCTCGAGCATGGCGCGGAGCACGTTGCGGCCGATACGACCGAAGCCGTTGATAGCAATCCGAGTCATGTCACCAGGCTCGCCCACCCCATCGACAAAAAGCAGTGGCGCGAGCGCCACGGCTCAAAAGGATCACGCCACGCGGCTATTCGCCCCTCGTGAACGTTCGGCGGTATTCGCTCGGGGTGGTGCCGAGGATGCGTTGGAAGTGCAGGCGCAGGTTCGTGCCGGTGCCGAGACCGACGTCGGCCGCGATCTGTTCGACGCTCCGCTCGGAGCGTTCCAGCAGCTCGCGGGCCATGTCGACGCGTGCCCGCATCACCCACTGCATCGGCGTGTAGCCGGTGTCCTCGACGAACCGGCGCGAGAACGTCCGCGCCGACACCGCCGCGTGCTTCGCGAGCACGGCGAGGGTGAGCGGCTCGCCGAGCCGGTGCAGCGCCCACTCGCGGGTGGCCGCGAACTGCTCGCCGAGCGGCTCGGGCACGCTGCGCGGCACGTACTGCGCCTGACCGCCGCTGCGGTACGGCGCCGCGACCAGGCGCCGGGCCGCGTGGTTCGACGCCGCCACGCCCAGGTCGCTCCGCAGCACGTGCAGGCACAGGTCGATGCCCGACGCTGCTCCGGCCGAGGTCAGCACACTCTTCTCGTCGACAAAAAGAACGTTTTCATCGACGCGGACGCGCGGGTACTTCGTGGCGAGCGCACGGGTGTAGTGCCAGTGGGTCGTCGCCCGCCGTCCGTCGAGAAGGCCGGTGGCGGCGAGCGCGAACGCACCGGTGGAGATCGCCGCCAGGCGCGCGCCGCGGTCGTGCGCGGTGATCAGCGCGTCGACGACCGGGCGCGGCGGCTCCTCGCGGTCGGGGAACCGGTAGCCGGGAACGAACACGATGTCGGCCCACTCGAGCGCGTCCAGGCCGTCGGCGACGTGGTAGGAGAGACCGTCACCACCGGTGACCAGACCGGGCTCGACGCCGCAAACCCGCACCTCGTAGGGCATGCTCGCGCGGGTCGTGAACACCTGCGCGGGGATACCGACGTCCATCGGCTTCGCGCCCTCGAGCACGAGCACCGCGACGCGATGCAAGCCGGAAGCCGCCACCCACCCAGCGTAGGCGTTGGAGCCCGAGCCTCCGATCCCGCTGCGAGCGGCTGACGAAAGTAGTGGTTCCGGCCCGATCGCGGCCGATGGACCGGCATGCGCACCCCCACCGCCGCGGCGATCGCCCTCACCCTGGCCGCCGGCCTCACCGTCGGGGCGGCCACGCCCGCACAGGCCGCGACTTGCACCCGCCCGACCAGCACGGTGACGATTCCGCTGACCACGGCGAAGCACTCGACGCTCATCGCGCACGCCCGGCGCGCGGTCGCCCACGGCTATCCGACGGTCATGGTGTGGAACCCGAACGGCGCGGCCAAGCGCCGTGCCCAGTTGCTCAAGGACGTCAAGACCAAACGCGGTCACGACCGCGACGAGTACCCGCCCGCCTCGGGCCGCGCGGTCGTGCGGGCCGACGTCGAACTCGTGCCATCGGGGCAGAACCGGTCCGCGGGAGCGGTCATGGGCAACACGATGCGCAGGTACTGCGCGGGGACGAAGTTCCGCTACGCCGGCGTCTGAGCCAGGCCGCTGCTCTCTCCACTTCGAAGCTATAGCGCACCCCGGGGCTTGCGGCAAGACCCCGGTCGTGGCGCAGAATCCTGAGCCGTGCCTATGACCAGCGAAGACGTCATTGTCATCGGAGCCGGCCCGACCGGTCTGATGGTGGCCGCCGAACTGTGCGCGGCCGGTGTCCGACCGGTGGTGCTGGAACGTCACCCGGGCTTGCGGGACGTCGCCAAAGCGGGTGGCCTCGGCGGTCAGATCCTGGAGCTGCTGCGGTGTCGGGGTCTGCTCGAGCGGGTCCGTGCGGTCGCCGACAACCCGCATCCCGCGCCGCGTTTCCCGTTCGGCGGGGTGCACGTCGATCTCACGCAGTTGGCGGATCCGCCGATGCACGCGATCGGTGTTCCGCAGCAGCGGCTCGAACGTGTCCTCGACGAGCGCGCGCGGGAACTCGGCGCCGACATCCGGCGTGGTCACCGGGTCACATCGGTGACCCAGGACTCCGAGTCGGTGACCGTCGAGGTCGACGGTCGGCAGCCCATGGTGGCCCGGTACGTCGTGGGCTGTGACGGCCCGCGCAGCCTGGTCCGGGACCTCGCCGGGATCGAGTTTCCCGGCACCACCTATCCCGAGGTCAACCGGCTGATCCGCGTCACCGTGCCGTCGCTTCCCGACGGTGACCTCGATGTTCCCGGCGTCGGCCGGCTCGGGGTCGGGTTCACGCGCACCGACGGCGGTGTCTTCGGGTACGGCGGGATCTCGGACGGAGTGCTGTTCGCGAGCACCGTCGAGGAGGAACTCGTCGAGTACGACGACGACAAGCCGATGACGCTGACGGAGTTCCAGGACAGCGTGCGCCGGGTGCTCGGCGTGGACCTGCCGCTGGGTGAACCGCTGCGGCTTTCGCGCTGGCAGTTCCAGGCGCGGCAGGCGTCGCGGTACCGCGAGGGGCGGGTGCTGCTGGCCGGTGACGCGGCCCACCTGCTGCCCGCGACCGGGGCCGCGCTCAACCTCGGCATGCTCGACGCGGTCAACCTCGCGTGGAAGCTCGCCGCTGAGGTGCGGGGGTGGGCGCCCGGCGGTCTGCTCGACACGTACGAGACCGAGCGTCGGTACGCCGCCGACCGGGCGTTGCGTCAGACGCAGGCTCAGGTCGCGTTGCGCCGCGGGTTGGATCCCGCCGCCGACGCGCTCCGCTCCGTCGTCGAAGAACTTCTTGTCGACGAGGAAGCCGCGCGCCGGCTCGCGGCGATGATCGGGGGCGCGGAGCTGCGGTATGCGGGGGTCGGCTCGCACCCGCTGACCGGTAGGTTCGCGCCTGACCTGCCGACCGGTGGGCTGGGTGCCAGGCCGGTGCTCCTCGCGGGCCGCGACGATCTGCGTAACGCGGCCGAGCGGTGGAAAGACCGCGTCGACGTCCGTCGAGCGGCCACCACCGACGCCCTCCTCATCCGTCCCGACGCCCACATCGCCTGGGCCGGCACCGACCCATCCGAGCTCACCGAGGCGCTCACGACCTGGTTCGGCGCCCCTCGGTAGGCTCTAGTGCCTCGTACAGCGCAAGCGCGCTCCGCTCATCCGCTCAGCGCTGACAGCGCGACGTGTACCGGGATCACCCGTGCCGCGCGGGCGACGTTCCGATCCTCCCCGAGGGCCTCGAGGATCAGCTCGCCGAACGTGCCCTGCGCGGCCACCGGCTCCAGGTACCGCTGCCGGAGCATCGCGTTGACCTCCCCGGAGTGAGCGGCGGCCGCGCGCCAGCTCAGGTCCTCCAGGGCCTTCGACGTCCGTCGCGGACCGAGCCCATCGCGAACCGGAACGCGGGCATGATGTCGTGGATCGGCTCGCCGTGTTCGGCCCGTGCCCGCGAGGACTCCTCCGCCTGCCGCAGACCGTCTTCGGGGATGTCGACGAGTCCCTCGGCGAGAGCGGCTTCAACCACGTCTGCCTCGAGGTGGACGACGTCGACGCCACGCTCGCCACAGTGCGCGCGCGTGGCGTCGACAGCGCTGCGCGTCAGCGCGCGGTGACGACCGCTACGGGGAACTTCCGGTCGGTCTTGGTCTCGTAGTCGGCGGCGTCCGGCCAGTACTCGCGCCACACGCCGTACAGCTTTTCCCAGTCGTCGCTGCCGGGGCGGACCACCCGGACGTCGGCCTGCAGGGTGTCGCCGTTGAGCTCGATCGTCGTCGGACCGTCGAGTGCTTCGAGGTTGGCGACCCACTGCGGGTCCTCCGGCGCACCGCCGGCGCTGCCGCAGACGATGTACGAACCCTCGTACGGGGCCGCCACGAGGGGGTTCACGAAGTTCTTGCCGGACTTACGACCGGGGGTGTGCAGGAGGAGGACCTGCTTTCCCTCCCAGTGACCACCGAGCTCACCATCGTTTGCCCGGTAGTTCTCGATCACCGTGTCATTGAACGAAGCCATGGGCCGCACATTAGTGGACGGGTCAACTTTAGATGGACGAATCGTCGAGCAGGGTGGAGGCGACCGCACTACTGAAGGGCGCCTAGGAATTCACGGGCTCCGCGGAGGCGGGTGCGGAGGTGTGACTGGGTTCGGGTGCAGTCGAGGCGGACGTCCAGGGGGCCGGTGGTCTGCAGTGCGGTGGGGATCGCGGCCTCGTCGAGGCCGTCGCGCCGCGCGATCAGAACCCCGAGTTCGTAACGGCTGAGTGCATCACTGCCCGCTACGTGCATCATTCCGACGTCAGTCGAGCCGGCGAACTCGAGCAGCGCGGCCGCGAGATCGGCGACCTGAACGGGGCACCGGATCGAGTCGGTGTACAGGCCGCCGGTCGCCCTGCCATCGACGAGAGCGTGCACGAACTTCTCGTGGGGCCCGTTGCCGAGGATCAGCGAGGTCCGCGCGATGACGGCGTCGGGCACCAGCCCCCTCACCGCGGTCTCGGCAGCGGCTTTCGCAGCACCGTACGGGGTGATCGGGTCCGGAACGCAAGACTCGTCATAACGCACCGCACCCCCCGAAAAAACCACGTCGGTGGAGACGTGTACCAGCCGCGCACCCACCGCGGCGGCACCGGCCGCGACGTGCATCGCCCCGTCCGCCGTCGTGACCCAATCCGCCTGCCGGTACGCAGTCGGACCACTTCCCTGCCCAGGAAACCACTACCGCCCACCACCAGAAGATGCACCCGGCCACACTAGGCACATGGCTACTGTCCACAACACCACGTTGACGCCGACGAAGCTCGAGTTGCTGACGGTGTGGCTCCCCCGGCAGCCGTGGTACCGCGGCTCCGGTGCGCCGGAGCTCACCAAGGCGGGTGGTTTCCGGCTCGACGACCCGGCGGGTGAGGTCGGGATCGAGCTCATGGTCGTGGTCGACGCCGGAACGTCGGACGCCTACTTCGTGCCGATGACGTACCGCGGCGCGGAGACCGACGGCGACCTCATCGGGACGATGGAGCACGGCGTCCTCGGTACGCGGTTCGCTTACGACGGCGCCACCGACCCGGTACTACGCGCCGCCCTGACCGCCCTGATTCGCGGCGAGGTGCGCCCCCAGGCCCAGTCCACCAGCAACACAGAGGATCCGACCGTGCACGTAGGTCTCCACCTTGAGGCGACCGGAGTCGACATCCTCCGCCTACTGACGTCCTCCGACGCACCCCCACGACCCGGCGAGGTAAGCGTGCCCTGGCGCGCTGCGGACGGCCAGACCGTCCGTGGCGTGCTCACCCACCCGGCGTAGAGCGACAAGCAGCCGCGCGAAACGGTGCACGTTTCGAGCCCCTGGAGGAGCACAAGTGTGCACCGCCCACGGCGGCTACGACGCGAGGCGTTCGCGGGACGCGTGGTTGATCTCGGACCAGACGGCGTCCAGGGAGAGACCCAGCACGTCGGCGATCGCGGCGATCGTGGGGAATGCCGGCGTGGCGACGCGGCCCGACTCGATCTTGCGCAGCGTCTCGGGCGAGACCCCCGCGTCCAACGCGGTGTGCAGCATCGACCTCTCTCCCCTGGCGCTGCGCAGCAGCGCACCCAGGCGCTGACCGCGTTCGACCTCTTCGGGAGTGAGCGGCAACCTGACCATGAGACCGATTCTAATACCGGGATACTATGGCCGGGATAGTTATTGGAAGCGCGAGTTAGGCGTCGCATGATCGAGATCCTGAACCTCACCGACCTGCCCAAGGCCAGGGCCGCGGGCGCCCTGGTTGCGAACATCCTGCAGACGACGAAGAGCCGCAGCGGGGTCGGCACCAACCTCCTCGAGATCGACGAATGGACCCGGGCCATGATCGTCGAGGCCGGTGCGGAGTCCTGCTACGTCGACTACGAGCCGTCGTTCGGGCGCGGACCGTTCGGGCATTACATCTGCACCTCGGTCAACGACGCCGTGCTCCACGGCAAGCCCTACGACTACACGCTCGCGGACGGCGACCTGCTGACGCTCGACCTCGCGGTCTCCCTGGGCGGGATCGTCACCGACTCCGCGGTCAGCTTCATCGTGGGCGAGAAGTCCTCCCCGGAAGACCTGAAGATGATCGACACTACCCAGCGCGCCCTGAGCGCGGGCATCGCCGCCGCTCGCCCCGGCGCCCGCATCGGCGATCTGTCCCACGCGATCGGCACAGTACTGAACGCCGCGGGTTACTCCGTCAATACGGAGTTCGGCGGCCACGGCGTCGGATCGACGATGCACCAGGATCCGCACATCTCGAACACCGGCCGGGCGGGCCGGGGGTACAAGTTGCGTCCAGGACTGCTGCTGGCGCTCGAGCCCTGGATCATGGCCGACACCGACAAGCTCGTCACCGACGACGACGGCTGGACGCTCCGCAGCGTCACGGGGTGCCGTACCGCGCACAGCGAGCACACGATCGCGATCACGGACGACGGCGCGGAGATCCTCACCCTGCCGAAATAGCACCGTTTAGTTTTGGACAAAGCGGCTAAAACGGAAAAATGAATGCGATTGGGCGCGCGGCACTGGCGGGTGGCCTAGCAGTAGGGGTCGCAGCATCCCTGATCACCGGCCACCCAGCCCCAGCGGCCCCGCCCGCCGCGCACGCGGCCAGAGTCGGCGGCCTACCGGCCGAAGCCGCAGCGGATGCGGGCCTGACCGCCGACCTACCGGCCGGAACTGCGGCGCGCGCAGGCCGCGCCGCGGGTCAGGCGGCCAGGCGTCCGGCGCTGGCCGGCGCCGCCGACCGGCTCGTTCCCACCACAGTGCGCCCCCTGGCGGGGACGACCGCCGCGCCGTTCGATCGCGTCCGGCGGCTCGACGCGCCGCCCGGCTGGACCGTCACCGTGTGGGCACGCGTGCCCAAGGCGCGCCTCCTCGCCTGGACGCCGGACAACCGCCTCCTGGTCTCCCGCCCCGAGCACGGCGACATTCTCACCCTGACCCCGGGCACGGAAGCCCCCACCCCACGCACCCTCGTCAGCGGCCTGAACAAACCGCACGGGCTCGCCTTCGCCGGCTCCACGCTCTACGTCGCCGAATCCGACCAGGTCGACTCCTTCACCTACCGGGCCGGCGCCCTCACCCGCAAGCGGGTGGTCGTCGACAACCTCCCGGACGACCGCAGCCCTGAACTCCGTGGCCAATACGCGCACGAACTCAAGAGCGTCGCGGTCGGCCAGGGCGGCGTGCTCTACGTATCGGTCGGCTCGACCGGCAACATCTCCGCCGAGGACCGCACCTCCCGCCCGGAACGCGCCACGATCCTCCGGGTCCAGCCCGGCGGACGGCCGACCGTCTACGCCCGGGGCGTCCGCAACGGCACGGGGCTCGCGATCGCCCCCGACGGCGCCGTCTGGACCGCCGTCAACAGCCGCGACCAGGTCCCGTACCCCTACGATCGGGACATCAGCGCCGACGGCCGCTCCGACCTCGGCGCCGTGCTCCAGGCCTACGTCAACGACCACCCGTTCGAGCCGCTGGCCCGCCTCACGCAGGGCCGCGACCTCGGCTGGCCGTACTGCAACCCCGACCCCGCCGAGCGCCCGACGAGCTACACCCGCCGACCGTTCGTCCGCGACTTCCAGACGAACCGCGACGGCTCGAAGCTCGACTGCGGATCGCTCCCGCCGATCGAGCAGGGCGTCGGTGCGCACTCCGCGCCGCTCGGCCTGAGTTTCGCGAAGGGAGCCGGAAGCCTCGGCCCCGGCGCGCTGCTGGGCCTCCACGGCTCGTGGAACCGCCAGCCCCCGCGCTCACCCGAGGTGTCGTTCTTCCCCTGGCGCAACAACACTCTCGGCCCGCAGCAGACCCTGCTGACCGGCTTCCAGCAGCCCGACGGCTGGCGCTGGGGCCGCCCGGTCATGGCCGTCCAGGGCCCCGACGACGCGCTGTACGTCAGCGACGACAAGGCCGACGCGATCTACCGCGTCACCGCACGCTGAACGAGCTCGGCGATCTGCTTCTCGACGGTCGGTGACCACGTCGCCAGCGCGTACGACGTCGGCCAGAAGTCACCGTCGTCGAGGTGGGCCTGGTCCTGGAAGCCGAGCGTCGCGTAGCGGTAGTTGAACTTGCCGGCGTCCTGGAAGAACAGCACGATCTTGCCGTCCTCGTTGGCCCACGCGGGCATGCCGTACCAGGTCTTCGGCAGCAGCGACGGCGCCTCGGCCGAGACGACCACGTGCACCCGCTCGGCGAGCGCCCGGTCGTCGGGTGCCATCGTCTCGATGCGGTCGAGCAGCGCCTGGAGGCCGTCGGCCTTCTTGGCGCCCTTCCTGCCCTCGGCGCGCAGCTCGGCCGCGCGCTCCTTCATCGCGGCGCGCTCTTCGTCGGTGAAGCCGTCGGAAGTCATTGTCTTCTCCCTCGCGGTTGGTGTGCCTCAAACGCTAGGCGCCACCCCGTTCGGGTCGCTTCTTGATTCCTGACCGACCCCGAGCCCACCCACGACCACCGTCTCCTGGCTGGTGAACTCGCCGGTCAGCAGCGGCATGGCCGTGCCGATCGCCGCCCGCGTCTCCGGCAGCTGCAGCGACGCGTCGTGCGCTTCCCTGGTCTGCCAGACCTCGCTCACCCAGATCGTGACGTCGTCCGCCGCGGACACCCCCACGACGTACAGCTCGCAGCCGACCTTCCGCAGACCGTCGACACCGCTCAGCAGAATGGCGACGACCTCGTCACGGTGACCCGGCTTGGCCTTCATCGACCCGATGTACCCGAACATGCGCCCCACCGTAGAACCCCGCGCCGACAAAACCGACGGCCGCGGCCGCGATCAGCACCGGCTCGAGCCCGCCGCTCCGGAACAGCAGCCCGAACAACACGACGCCGAGCGTCTGACCCAGTTGCCGGAACGTGGTCATCAGCCCGGCGGCGAGGCCGGTCCGCTCCGGTGGCAGCGCTGCGAACACCGCTGCGCCCAGCCCCGGCCCGAGCACGCCGATCCCGACGCCGGTGATCGCGAGACCGCCGTCGAGCCAGAGAATCGACAGCCCAGCACCCACCCCGGTGAGCAGCAACCCCACACCCACCACGCTCCGCCCGTGCAGGCGCCGCCCCGTGACCAGGGACGTCACGAACGCCGCCCCCGCCAGCGGCAGCAGCGCCAATCCCGCCCGCACCGGCGAATACCCGAGCCCCGACTGCACCCACACCGACACCCACACCAGCGCCCCGAACGCCCCCGTCGACGCCACCACGTACACCATCACCGCCGTGAACCGCAACCCCGTGAACAGCCGGACGTCCACCAACGGTGCAGCACTCCGCAGCTCGACCCGCACGAACATCCCCAGCGCGCCCGCCGCGAGCACCAGCCAGCCGGCGTTGCCGGCCGTCAGCCCGTACGTCAGGCTTCCGGCGCTCACTCCGAACGTCACGACACCGCCGATATCGACGCCATGCCGCGCGCCACCGCCCGCGGTGCGAGGCAGCGCGGCCCTGCCGACGGCCAGAGCGAGCGCTGTGAGCGGCACGTTGACCAGGAAGATCGCCCGCCACCCCAGGTACTCCGTGAGCACACCGCCGAGCAGGGGCCCGATCGCGGCGGCGAGCCCGGTCACCGCGCCGAACACGCCCATCGCACGACCCAGGTCGGGACCGCGGTACACCGCGCCGAGCAGCGCGAACGAGGTGACCGCCAGGGCCGTGCCGCCCACCCCCTGCACGGCACGGGCCGCGACGAGGGCCTCGATCGCGGGCGCGAGTGCACACGCGAACGACGCCACCCCGAAGATCCCCAGCCCTCCGAGGTAGACGGTTCGCGCGGTCCACCGATCGGCCAGCGAGCCCATCGTCAACATCAGTACGGCCAGCACCAGCGTGTAGACGTTCGCGACCCACTGCAGCGAATCGAGCGGGGCGTGCAGGTCGGCGCCGATGCGAGGCAGTGCGACCGACAACACGGTCGTGTCGAGCAGGAACAGGAACGAGCCGAGACAGACCGCCGTGAGCGGCACCCATTTACGCATGGGCACACGGTCGGTTCCGGCCAACATCTTCTGCGAGCCAGGCGCCGATGGGCGAGTGAAACTGGCAGATTGAGGCCTATGCCGACGGAAACCGTCACCCTCGACGACGTCGACGAGGGTCTGATTCACGCCCTCCAGGTCGACGGCCGGGCCCCGTTCCGGCTCATCGGCGACGTGCTCGGTGTCTCCGAGAACACCGTGGCGCGCCGGTACCGCCGGCTGCGCACGGCGGGCCTGCTCCGCGTCGCCGGGGCGTTGAACGGAGCGTCGCTGGGTTACTCGGCGTGGACGATCCGCCTGCAGTGCATCCCCGACGCCGCCCTGCCGATTGCGACTGCACTCGCCGCGCGGCCGGACACCTCGTACGTCCATCTGCTGTCGGGCGGAACCGAGATCTCGTGCAGCGTCCAGACCCGCAGCGCCGAGGAGAGCGAGGCGCTGCTGCTGCACAAGCTGCCCCGCACCGCGCGGATCACGGCCGTGTCCGCCCATCTGCTGCTCTCCGGCTACGCGCTGCCGAACAACTGGGCCGGTCCGGCGCGGCTCAGCCCCGACCAGGTCGCCCGCCTCACCCCGGACGGTGGCACGGACGAGCGGGTCACCGTCGCGCCCAGCGATGCGGCACTGTTCGACCGGCTCGCGCTCGACGGGCGCGCCACCCACACCGAACTCGCCGCCGCCACCGGTTGGTCCGAGCCGACCGTCCGCCGTCGTCTCCTCGCGCTGCGCCGTTCCGGCCTGCTGACGTTCCTCGTCGACGTACCACCGCACGTGCTCGGCTTCACCGCCGAAGCCCGCCTCTGGATCTCGGTCCGCCCGTCCCGCCTCGACGCCGTGGCCACCGCCCTCGCCACCCACCCCGAGGTCTCCCTGGTGGCCCTCACCACCGGCCCCACCAACCTGCTCGCCGCGGTGAACTGCCGCGACTCAGGAGACCTGGCCCGCTACCTCACCGAACGGATCGCGTCCCTGGACGCGATCCGCTCCCTGGAGACCGCCCCGGTGATCCGCACCCTCAAACGCGCCGGCGCGGTCCTCCTCCCGCGATGACGCGCGGTCACAGGTCTTTGGCCAGGTTGCGGCCCGTCTCGATGAAGCCGAGCTGCTCGTAGAGCACCCGGGCCCCGGTGTTGTGGGCGAATACGTGCAGGCCGATCCGGGTCACCGCGTTGTCCGAGCACCAGCGCTCGGCGGCGAGCATGATCGCGCGGCCGTAGCCCTGGCGGCGCATGTCGGATTCGACGGCGACGTTGTGCACGGTCGCGGTGGTGCCCGTGACCACGATCCACAGGAAGCCCACCCGACGCTCGCCGTCGTAGGCGTACCAGAAGTGGTTGTCCGGGGTGGCGAACTCGTCCGGGAGCAGCCGCGCGTAGGTGTCAGCCGCCGCACGCGCCGCGTCCTGCGCCGACCGCCCCGACGCGGCCGCGCTCCGCGCGTAGTGCGCCTCCGCCTCGGCCCGCCACGGCCCGTACTCCGTCTCGCTCATCGCCTCCAACCGCACGTCCCGCGATGCAGTCATGACGACGTGGCGACACCGGCCAGGCGGTTCAGTGAGGCTTCGAGCTTGGCCGGCGTCGTCGCCCGGGCCGTCGGGAGGCGTTTCGGGTCAGTCAGCTGGGTCCAGTCGTAGACGTGGGTGACGTGCGTGCGGGTGTCGTCGATCGGCTCGAGGATCCACCGCCACAGATGCCCCGGCGGCTGCTGACCCGGCTCACTCGGGTTCCACGCGATCCGCCGCCCCTCGACGAACTCCACGATGTGGTTCTCCCGGTCCGAGCCCTTGGTGAGCCGCATGACGAACACGTCACCGACCGCCCGCACCCGCTGCCCGTCCGCCGCCACCGCCAGGTTGTCGTTGCCGTCCCACGACGGCTGCCGGGAAGGATCCGCGATCAGCTCGAAGATCACCTCAGCCGGCGCCGCGATCTCCCGCGCAACACTCACGACCCGCTCGTTGTCCACGACGACATCTCACCACAGCCAACGGATAGCCATTCAGCCGTCGCGCAACACGGCGAACACCGTTTAGGCTGCCCGGCCATGATGTCGACGCCGTCATCCGGCTCCTCCGTACAACGCAAGCGTGCAACGCCCTTGCTCATCGGTCTTGCTGTGCTCGTCCTGGTCGCCGTCGCCGGCGGCGCTGCCGTGTTCTTCGCGACCGGCGCCAACGGGAGTTCCGAAGCCCCGGCACCGGGCTCGAGACGCACGGCCGCGGAACTCGCCCGCAAAGGCCTGAACTGCATGCAGACGACGCCGGTCACCAGCGGCCTCGCCCCGGCGCAGGAGCGGGTGAAGTGCGCGACCGGCGGTGGCGGGGACGCGGTCGTGTCGACGTTCGAGAACGCGAGCACGGCCCGCAAGGAGGCCGAGCGGGCCTTCGAGAAGCTTTCCGACGCCGACAAGAAGGAGCGCGGCGTCGTGGTCGGCTCGTACTGGACCGTGAGCTGTTCGTTCCGGCAGGTCTGCGAGACCGCGGGCGACTACCTCAAGGGCGAGCTTCTGTCCTAGTCGAACAGGTGCCGGTTCGCGCGGCTCCACGCGAGCCGCGCGTCGGCGGCGTCGAGTACGCCGTTTTCCTGCCAGGCCACCTGGGGCTGCCTGCCCTCGGCCGCCAGCTGCCGGGCCCGCCGCAAGACGTCGCGCTGCTGGTTGATGACCTCGTCGACCAGCCCGTCGATCGACGTCAACCCGTACGCGGCGGCGAACGTCTCGAGGCGGCGGCGCCGGTCCGGCGGCTCCGGGTGGTGCAGCGAGTCGCGGCTGTACAGATCGTCCCGGAACGGCGCCACGTACTCCAGGGCGTAGGCGACGTCGTGCACGGGCCGCTCGGGCCAGGCGTAGTCCCAGTCGAGGATCCCGATCGGCTGGGTGCCGTTCCAGACCAGGTTCCACGGGCCGAAGTCGCCGTGGCAGACCAGTTCTTCGGCGTCGAATGCGCCATCATGGGCGGCCCAGCCGGCCACCGCCGTGGGGCGGAACCCGCGCACGGCGTCGTGGTACTCGCGCAGCAGCCTTGCCATCGCGATCAGGCCCGCGTCGCCGACGACCCGGTGCCACGCGGCGCCGCCGGACTCACCGTCGAGATACGTCAGTACCTCGCGCCCGTCGGCGTCGATACCGAGGAAACGCGGCGAGTACGGGAACCCGACCGCTTCGAGGTGTTGCAGGACTTCGTGCACTGTCGCCGACCAGGCGTGCAGCGGTCGGCGCACGGTGTCGCCGATGCGGACGACCGGCCGGTACGGATCGTCCTGCAGGAACGACGAGGCCGACGGCCCGGAGCTGCCCGGGCCGCCGGCGGTGAACGTGGGCGTCAACGCAGTCCCAGATCCGCCCACACGAGTCGGTGGTCGGAGGTCGGGAAGCCGTTGACCGCCGACCACGCCGGGTCGAAAACACCCGTCAAACGTGACAGCGGATCGGCCTTGCCCGGCCAGAACACACCCGAGCGCACGATTTTCGTGCCCTTGTTCGGCAGCACGTAGTCAGCGTGCAGGTTGCCCGGCGCGGTGTCAGCGAAGTCCGCCGTGTCGAATCGAGGATCACTCGTGTGAGTGGCGTTCGCGCCGCCCTGAACCTTCGACGCTTCGACGGCTCCCGCGCTGGACGGGAACGTGCCGGTGTTGATCAGCGGGTGCTCGGTGAGCTGCCGGGCGGCGTTCTGGTACGAGTCGCCATCGTTCGGGTCGGCGTTCTCGTCCCCGGCGATCACGAAGTTCTGCCCCGGCTTCAACCCACCGTGGTGGCCCTTGTCGTCGTAGATGTACGACGCCTTCTTCGGCGTGACGTAGTCGGCCCAGAACCGGATCTCGTCGTGGTTGCGCCGGCCGTTGCGGTCCTCCGGACCGTCGAAGGTCGGCGGCGTCGGGTGCGACACCAGGAAGTGCACGGTCTTCCGGCCGACTTTCACCGGCACGTCCCAGTGACTCTTCGACGACAGGCGCAGCGCCGCCTGCTCCTCGGGCGAGTAGAAGTCGGTCGGGATCGCGTTGCCGGGCATGTCCTTCCACGTGAACAGCTGGAAGGTGCGAACGGCGGAGTAGTCGATCGGGAACTTCGAGTAGACGACCATGCCGTACTGACCCGGGAACTGGCCGAAGCCCCACGAGTCGTCGCCGTAGGCCTGGTCGCCCGGCGTCGTGTCGGTCACGCCGTTGTTGTTGAGGTCGAAGCCGGACGAGATGCCGGTGTTCGAGGGCGCGACGTACCGGTACGGGTAGCGCTGCGCCGGGGCACCGTTCTGCGACTTCGCCAGGAAGTTCTCGGCGAACAGCCGCGCGGCCTCGGGATCGTAGTCGAATTCGTTGATCAGGACGACGTCCGGGTGCGCGCGCTGGATCACCTCTGCGACGTTGTGCGCTTGGCGCCGGTAGACGTCGTCGACGTCCGGAGCGGCCAGGTGCTCACGAAGCAGGCCCTCGGTGGGCCGGTTGAGTGAGAGGTTGTAGGTGGCGAAGCGGACCGCGCGCTCGTCGTGAGCGACCGCGACGGCCGGTGCCGTACCGATGATCGCCGCGCACACCGCGGCTACGGATAGAACTCGCTTGATCACGCACTCTCGATACCGGACGGCGCACCGCTTCGTGGCACCTTCGGCCGATCCGTCGCCGACAGTTCAATCAGATGGTGTACTGCATCATGAGAGTCGGTGTCGCGCACCACTTCGGCTGGGCCGTGGCCGTCACGGCGTCGGCCGACCAGCGGATCGTCGATCGGCGGCGGATCGCGCTGGTCGAGCCCGGCGTCGCGGTCGCCCCGTTCCACTCCGACGGCAAGGCGCTCGACGACGCGGCGGCGTCGGCACTCGTGGCTCAGGTCCGGGCGTCAGCGATCCGGGCGACGGGCGAGGCGCTGGACGCCCTCGCGGCCGACGTCGGCGAGCCGATCCTGTCGCTGTCGCTGCGGGCCTGGTCACCGGACTTTCCCACCGACATCGCGGTGCTGCGCCGGGTGCCGTACGAGGCGCGCGCGGACTCGGTCATGTACCGCCAGGTGCTGGCCGAGTCCGCGGAAGCCCGCGGCTGGGCCGTGCACCTCTTCGACGCCAAAGACGTCGAAGCGCAAGCTACCCGCCTCCTCGGCGCGCCGCTCCCCCGGCCACCCGGCCCACCCTGGACCAAGGACCACCGCATCGCCCTGGCCGCAACCGTCCTGGCCGCCGCTCCGCGCTAGCGAACCGCAGGTGCGTAGGTGTGCCGCGTCAGTCGTCGGCGACCTGGCGGTCAGCGGCGACGTAGGACGCCGCCGCGGTGAGCGCGGACACCGTCAGCACGGACGGCCAGCCGCCGATGCGCTTGGCCAGCGGGTGCGAGAGCCCGAACGCTCCGAAATACGTCGCGACCAACGCCCCGGTCACCGCGGGGCTGGTTCGCCGTGCCCACTCGCGTCCGGCCAGCGCGCCACCCACCGCGAGCACGACCCCACCGAGGGGTCGGATCCCGGTCCGCCGCGCCACCTGCCAGCCCCCGATGAGTGAACCCGCAGCAATCGCCGCCGTCGGAATACGCATGCGCAGACCGTACCTCTACCCATCGATAGAGGACCGGTTCGCACCCGGGGCGGAGGTTCGGGACAGGTGTCGTCCCTAGTGTCAGGAGCGTTCCGCTTCAGACCGAAGGACACCGATGACCAGCAAGGCAACCTACTTCCTGTCCCGCTCGATCGAGACGCTCCTGCTCCTACTCGGCATCGGGACGATCTTCGCCGAGGACACCGTCGGGTGGATCCTGCTTTGGGACTGCATCGCGATTTTCTACCTGGCCACCCGCATGTACCGCTTACGCCGCAGCAACCGGCGCGGCGACGACGTCTGGCTCACCCGCAGCCTCGGCGGCCGCGTCGGCCTGGCCTTCACCGTGCTCACCAGCCTCATCGGCATCGGCGCCGGTCTCGACATCGCGGTGAGCGGCGGCGGCGACGAAAAGTGGTTCGCGTCGGCCGTCGGATTGCCGTGCGTCATCCTCGCCTGGGCGATCCTGCACTTCGGGTACGCCGAGCGGTACGCGAAGACCTACTACGCCGCCGACCCGGCCAACCCCCCGCTGTCGTTCCCGAACATCGACAAGCCTTCCTACGTCGAGTTCGCGTACTTCTCGTTCACGCTCGGCACGACGTTCTCGGTGTCCGACGTCGAGACCCGCACCAGCGCCATCCGCCTGCAGGTGCTCTCGCACAGCGTCCTGTCGTTCCTGTACAACACCGCGACGATCGGTATCGCGGTCAGCGTCATCACCGGCTGAGCCCGGTACGGAGCGTCGCCCAGGTGAGCTTGCCCTCCGGCGTCGGCATCGTGCCCCAGCCGGAAGCGAACTCCTCCACCAGCCGCAGACCGTTCCCGTTCCGCCCCGGCCGCACGGCTTCCATGCGCCGGGCCGGCGTCGACGAGCGGTCGGCGACGCAGACGTGCAGCAGGTTCGCCCGGTAGATGAGCGTCACGACGACGTCGGTGCGGGCATGGACGGCCGCGTTGTCGACCAGTTCGCTGACCACGAGCGCGGCCGCCGACTCAAGATGGTCCAGGTCCCACGCCGTACAGGCGTTCCGAGTGGCCAGGCGGGCGTCGGCGGCGGCCTGCAGAGTGGGCCGCAGCGCGAACCGGAGCCGCCCCCGCACGGGCGGCCCCACGGCGCGCGCGAGCGCTTCGGGAAGCGTGCGGCAGACGGTCAGGTGCTCGGGGACGGCCGTGAGGGCCAGCGCCGACGCCAGCTGCCCGGTCACCCCGGCGAGCAGCAGCGGCACGTTCGGCCACGGTTCACCCTGCCGCTGCACGGCCGGGAACACGTTCAGCACGACCGGCCCGCTGACGCTCAGCTCGGAGACGTCGGCGATCACCGCGACCGGACAGTCGGTCAGGCACGTGAGCAGGACACCCCGCACGGTCGGGACGTCCCGGAGCGCCAGCAAACCCCGCAACCGGACGATCGTCACCTGACGATCGGCGCGAACGTCGTACGACACCGCGCCCACGCTCAGTCCGGTGGTTCGACCAGCACCGAGGGATGCAGGTCCCCGGCGCGCAGTACCCGACGGGCGAACGGGGGCGGGTCCCAGATCGACACGTGGATGTCGAGCACCTGCGCGACCTCGGCGACCGTGTTCAGGCACTGCAGCCCGGCGGCGCCGAAGAACGACAGGTGTCGTAGGTTCAGCACCAGCGCGTCCCCACTCTGGTCGCGGCAGGCGCCGAGCAGTTGATCGGTGAGCCAGGGTGCCGTGCGGGCGTCGACGTCGCCCTCGAGCGCGTACAGCATGCAGCGGTAGCGGGTGCCCAGCCGGGCGCTCAACGTGCCAGTGGGGTCACTGATCACCTGGACAGGCCCGCGGCGCGGGGGCGTGCACCGATCGGTGTACATCAGGTCCCCCGGTTTTGCTACGCATCGGCGCTACACCACCACCGAATGTGCTCAGCCTACTTCGATGCGCATTAGCGCGCCTTCCCGTCCTTTCGCCCCGCTTCGCGTGATGCGTTGACCGCGGAGGCAGCCTGAACCCATGGACCCCACGATTCGGTCGAACCGGCGCGCCTGGGACACGGCGGCGCGCACCTACGTCGAGGAGCACGACGTCTGGCTCGCCGTCGCCGCGGACGGCTCGTCGCTCCTCGACGTCGAACGCGAATTGCTGCGGGACGTTCTGGCGGCCGCACCGGACGTCGTCCACCTGCAGAGCGGCAACGGCACGGACGACGTCGCACTGGCCAACGCCGGGGCTCGGTCGGTGGTGGGCGTCGACTTCAGCGAGGTCACGACGCGAGCCGCGCAGCGGCGCGCCGACGAACTGGGTGCACCGTGCCGCTACGTGGTGGGGGTGCTGCCCGGCGCTCCGCTGGCCGGTGGCAGCGCCGATCTCGTCTACACCGGCAAGGGCGCCCTGATCTGGCTCCCGGACCTGGACGCCTGGGCCGCGGACGTCGCCCGCCTGCTGCGCCCCGGCGGCCACCTGTTCCTCTACGAGGAGCACCCCGCGTTCGCGCTCTGGACCTGGGACCCCGACGAACCCCGGATCCGCCCGGACCGCGACTACTTCGCGGCGAGCCACGTCAACGACGACTTCCCCGCGAACGGCGCGGTCCAGCGGCAGCACACGCTGGGCGAGATCGTGACGGCCGTGGCCACGGCCGGCCTGCGGATCCTGCACCTCGAGGAGTACGCCGAACCGTTCTGGCGGATGGGCGGGGTCACCGCCGCCTCCTGGAACGGCCGGCTGCCGAACTCGTTCTCGCTGCTGGCGGTGGCACGCTAGGGGGTGATGAGCTCTCGATCGCTGTCCGTTCTCGGTACCGGATGTGTACTGGTGTCCCTCCTCCTGTTCGGTGTGCTGCACTTCGTGCCGCCCTCGGCCGAGCTGGACTGGTCCCGCCGGACGATCAGCCAGTACGCGCTGCTGTCGAACGGCTGGCTGTTCGACACCGCGACCCTGCTGCTCGCGGGCGGATCCCTGGCCGTGCTCGCCGCGCTGTGGACCTCGCGGCTCCTCACCCGCGGCGCCGCCGTGGCCCTGCTGCTCTGGGTGGTCGGGCTCGTCGGCGTCGTCTGGTTCGAGAAGCACAACTGGGCCGTCGGCCCGTCGATCAACGGCGACATCCACCGCGCCGCCAGCCTGCTGGCGTTCCTGAGCCTGCCGGCCGGCGCGCTGCTGGCCGCGGCCCCCCAACTGCGCCGGTCCGACGCCGCCCGCTGGGTCGCCGCGGGCGGCGCCGTGTCGTTCCTCTGCTTCACGCCGATCCTGTGGGCACTGGTGTCCGAGCCGTGGACCGGTGTGCGCTGGTGGCGCGCGATCCCCCTCGGCGGCGTCGAACGGATCCTGGGCCTCGCCGAGGTCGCGACCGTGCTGCTGCTGGCCGTCTGGGCCCGCTCAGCTCACCGACTGGAAAAGGCGCCGTAGGTCCGCGGCGAGGTCCTTCGGCGGGTCCGACTAGGCTACTGAGCCGCCGACGTTGCGGATCATGCGCTGGAGCACCTTGAGCGTCGTCACGTAGTCGGCGTCGTCGATGCCGTCGTGGATCGCGGCGCGCACCGCTGGCGCCTGCGCAGCGACGGTGTCCTTGGCCGCGTCGCCGGCCGCGGTGATCGTGAGGCGCCCCCGGTCGTCGCGGGTGATCCAGCCGCGTTCGAGCAGCGTCTCGGCTTCGGCGGCCAGGTCGTCCTCGGGCCGGAGATACGTGGCCATCGCCTCGTACAACTCCGGGATGCTCCGCGGGCTCCCGGACGGCCACAAGTCTCCCGTCGACAAGTTGCGGAGCAACCAGAACTGCGGTTGCGTGAAGCCCAGCTCGGCCTGTCGCGCGCGGATGAAGGCGATCACCGCCTCGTAGGCGACACCGGTCCAGTAACCGGCGGGCTGGTTCGCGAGTTCAGTGTCGGTCATCGTCACGCGCCCGAACGTAGGACCTGAACTCCGGTTGAGGTCAAGGGCACGGCGCCCGGTACGGCAGCGAAGGCACGTACTTCGCCCACTCGGCGCGGGTGAGACCGTCCCCGCTCGCCCGGCAGACCAGTCGAGCGGCCGCTTTGGGGTCGATCGTCCACAGCCACACAGTGGCTGACCTTCCAGCCGCAGCTACCGTCTGGCCGTCCCGCGCGAACGCGACCGTGTACAAGGCCTTGTCTGAGGCGGTGAGCGTTCCCAGCAGCTCAGGTCGTGCCAGATCCCGGGTGTTCCACAGCGAGACAGTACCGTCCGTGACAGCACCTGCGAGCATGTGACCGTCCGGGCTGAACGACAAGGCGTAAACGTAGTTATTCGGGCCTTCGAGAACCGGCCCAGTCCGCCGCGGGCGGACCGGGTCCGTGACGTCGTACAGGCGCGCGGTGTGGTCGCCGCTGCCCATCGCGAGGGTCCGGCCGTCGGGGCTGAAGGTCAGCGCCATCACGTAGTGATCGGGGCCGCGGAGCGGGCCACCGAGCGCCCGCGGGTGGTCCGGGTCGGACACGTCGACGAGCCGTGCGGTCTTGTCCACGCTCCCGGCGGCCAACAACGCTCCGTCCGGACTGAACCGAACCGTGTAGACGTACGACTTGAACGTCGCCGCGACCGCCCGCCGAATGGACCGGGCCGGATCTTCCACGTTCCACACCTGCACGGTGCCGTCGTCGCTGCCGGTGGCGAGGCTCCGTCCGTCCGGGCTGAACATCAACGATTCGACGACGAAGCCCGGCGCCACGACGGCCTGCCCGTGCGGCACCGGACGCCGGGGGTCGGTGACGTCGTAGAACCGCACCGCGCCGTTGCCGAAGCCGACCGCGAGCGTCCGGCCGTCCGGGCTGTACCCGACGGAGGTGGCCAGGTCGGGCGCCGTCATCGGCGTGCCGATCCGCTGGTGGTTCCGCGGATCGAAGAACGAGACGTCGTGCCCGGCGACCGCCAGTACCGCGCCGTCCGGGCGGAAGGCGACCATGTTGACTGTTCCCGGTAACCCGGTGAGGACCGGACCGGGCAGATGCCACACCCGGGCGACGCCGTCGGCGGCACTGGTGAGCAGGCGCGTCCCGTCGAACGTCACCGCCGTGACCGGACCGGGATGGATCAGCCGGGCGACGACCACCCGCCGGGCCAGGTCCCACACCTGGGCGGTGCCGTCCGAGCTCGCCACCGCGAGCTTCGTGGCGTCGTCGTTGAACGCGACGCCGTTGATCCAGCTGTCGGTTCCGGCGAGACGCTCGGGGACCGTGCCCTGTTGGTTCCAGAGGTACGTCTTCGTATCGGCGCTGCCCGCGGCCAACGTCCGACCGTCGGGGCTGTAGGCGATCGCGAAGATCTTTCCGTCCGGGCCGGTCAGCGGTGGACGCGGGACGGGACGCGCCGGAGCGGTGACGTCCCACCGCTGCACCGACCCGTCCGCCAGCCCGGCGGACAGCTCCCGGCCGTCCGGGCGGAACGCGACGGCCTGCGCGAAGCCGGTCAGGCCGTCGAGGACCGCCACCGGGCGGTGCGTACCGACGTCGTAGAGGCGCACGGTGTTGTCGCCGCTTCCCGCGGCCAGCAGACGCCCGTCCGGGCTGAACGCCACCGAGTAGACGACGGCGGCCGGCCCGCCCAGGACCGCCACGGCCCGCGGGTGGTGCGGATCGGCGATGTCCCACAGTCGGATCCGGTGGTCGCCGCTGCCGGCCGCGAGCAGCCGCCCGTCCGGACTGAAGGCCGTCGTGTAGACGACGTCGGTGGGGCCGGTGAGCGGGGTGCCGAGCGTGCGCGGATGCGCGGGATCGGTGACGTCCCAAAGACGGACTGTCGTGTCCGCGCTGCCGGCCGCGACCAACCGCTTCCGCGGACTGACGCTGATCGACTGCATCACACCGTTGCCGCCGAGCATCCGGGGCGACGCGGTGGTGGCCGACGCGTCGATGAGGCTGGCGCGCGCTTCCGGGGTGTCGGCGATCCGGTTCGCGACCAGGCTCAGCTGTGCGGCCAACGGCACGTCGGTCTGCCTGACCCGGTCGGCCCGGATCGCGACCAGCCGGGAGAGCGCGAGGTTGCGCTCGGTCTCGGCGGTGCGTCGCTGCTGCACCGCGACGACGACTCCGGCGACGGCCACGAGCAGCAGCACGATCAGTACGGCCACGGTCTGGTAGAGCCGGGCGTTGCGGCGCCGCTCGCGCCGCAGTCCCGCCTCGACGAAGTCGCTGACCAAGGGGCCGTCTCCCCCTGCCGCCAGCCAGTCGCGGGCGGCGACGAGCCGGGCACCGCGGTAGAGCGCGGCCGGGTCGCGCTGTTCCCGGTCCCAGATCTCGGCGGCCTCGGCGAGCCGGCGGGCCATGATCAGCGTCGACCGGTCGGCGTCCAGCCACTCCCGCAGCCGCGGCCAGGCGGAGAGCAGCGCCTCGTGGCTGAGGCTGACGGCGTCCTGCTCCACCGTGATGAGCCTGCGTCGGACGAATCGGTCCAGCACCGGTGATCCGGCCCGCTGGATCTCGGCGATCGGAGCCCGGCGGCGGGTGTCCGAACCGTGGTCGGAGACCTGGACGAGGCGGAGGAACAGGCGGCGGGCGAAGTCCTGTTCGTCGGGGTCGAGCTCGGCGTAGGCGTTCTCGGCGGTCCGTGCGACGGCACCATGCAGACCGCCGGTCGCGTGGTAGTCGGCGAGCGTCAGCCGACGGCCCCGGCCCAGCTCGTACGTGGCCAGTAGCACGTGCGACAGCAGCGGTAGGGAGCCGGCCTCGTGCCCGGTGTCGCGCAGCAGGACGTCGACGAATCCCTCTTCGACGTCCATCCGGTCGCGCCGGGCGGGCTCGACGATCGCGCGGCGCAGCCCGTCCACGCTCATCGGCGGCACGATCACCTGGCCGACCTCGGCCGCCGCGGCCAGCAGCGGTACGCGCAGCGCGTCGGCGTAGAAGTCCGCCCGCAGGCCGAGGACGACGCGGAGCGTCGGGGCGTCACCCAGCGCGCGGAGGAACTCCGACCGCTCGGTCTCGTCCGCACACAGGGTGAAGACCTCTTCGAACTGGTCCAGGATCGTGGCGGTGAGTTCCTCCCGTCCGAAGAATCGGTCGGTGTCCTCGGGCTGGAAGCTGGCGAGCCCCAGGTACGGCGCCGGGGCACCGCTCGGGCGCGGTCCCGGCGCTCGCCGGATCCGGTTCAGCGCGGCGACCCACGCCGCCACCTCGGCCGGGTCGTGCACGCCGCACGCCTCGAGCAATCGCGGCAGCGCGTCGACCGGCTTGAGCGGCGGCAGGTGCCGACCGCCGAAGTAGCCGCCGACGGTGCTCGCCGGCACCCCGGTCAGCTTCGCCACGTCCCGCACCGTGCGCCCGGCCCGCTCCCGCAGGCCGGTGAGCGCAGCCGCGAACTCCTCACGGCTGTTGACGTCTTGAGGTTCCGGCCACGACGAATCCACTCAGGCCCCCCCGGGTCTCGTGTGGACACAAGTGTACGAAGCTGTACGGCCATCCGGCTCCCGCGTGGGCTTTGCGTTCAGCGTCGGCATTGGTGTGGCTTGTTGCTCTGAGCGGCATGGCCGGCGCTGCGCTCGCCATCGCCTGGCGGGCGTGGACGCTTCTGCAGCGGCCCTGTGCGCAGATCAACGACCTGATCTCCTCCTCGGGCGACAAGTTCGCCGTCGTCGATTGGCTCGCTTCCGCGCTCTCCGTACGACGCCAGCTCGTCGCTGCGGCTGTCGGCGGGCTCAGCTGCACGTACTGGCTGTGGTCGGCTCAGGCGTCGATCGGGACGGAACGCGAACTCAGCCCGGTCTCGTACGTCGCCGTCGGCTGGACCGGCGCAGTCGGCGGCCACCTGACCCACTGGCTGCTGGTCATTTTCGAATTCGGCCGTCGCGTGCTCTCCCGACGCGACCTCGAGATGGTGTGGTTCTCACCGGCGAGCACACCCGGAGTCGTCGAACTGAGCGCGGGTTACACGTTCGGCGCCGCCGCTATCCTCGCCTGCTTAGGGACGGCCGAAATCACGGCGCTCAACGTACCCAATCCGGACGACAGCAGCGTTGTCTCCGTGGCGGTCGCGGTGTTTCCGCTCCTTGCCGCGGTCATGACCCTGCTCGTCGGGATCCTGCCGCACTGGTGGCTGTACACGCTGGTGAAAGACGTCCGCCTGGCCACGTTGAAACGACTGCTGACGGGCACGCTCGAACTGTCGTCGCCGGAGACGAGCGGCCAGGACGAGGACGCTCTGTCCAAGGTCAGCCTCTACCGGCTCGTCGAGAACAGCGAAGTAGGCGGGCCGCGGACCAGCGCGACCCCTCCGGCGCGCCGGTCCGGGCGCACGCCGGACGGTGTCATCGCACCGCGTTTCCGGTTCCGCCGACAGCCTTCGGGAGACGTTCGTACAGATCCGTACAGCCCTCGACTACGCCCGAGGCAGGCGGATGACCGCGCGGGTGCCCTGCGGCCGGTTGGGCATGAGCCGGATCGTGCCGCGGTGCGCCTGGACGATCGCGCGGCTGAGCGCGAGCCCGAGGCCCGCGCCCGGAAGCTGCTGTTCGCGGCTGAGAACGGTGCGGTAGAAGGGATTCAGTACCTCGACGCCCTCGTCGTCCGGGATGCCGATGCCGGTGTCGGCGACGACCAGTTCCACCGTGCCGGTCGCCGAGCACCCTGCCGACACCGTGACAATCCCCCGCGGGCTGTGCGTCACGGCATTGCGCAGCAGGTGGTCGAGCACCTGCCGGATCCGCTCGCCGTCACCGTCGATGCGCAGCCCCGGCTCGACCTCCGCCCGCAGCACCGCGCCGGCCTCGTCCGCGGTCGCCTGGCTGTCGGCCAGGGCCGCGTCGACGATCGCGCCCACGTCGAGCGGCTCCCACACCAGGTCGGCGTGGCCGGAGTCGAGCGCCGCCAGGTCGAGCAACTCGTCGATGATGTGCCGCAGGCGGCTGGTGTTGCGGTCGATGACGCCCAGCAATCGGACGTTCTCCTCGTCCAGACCCGGCGTCTCCGCCAACAGCTCGGTGTAGCTGGCGATCGACGTCAGCGGCGTCCGCAGCTCGTGCCCGACGAGGAACAGGTACTCGTCCTTGCTTCGCGCCAGCGCGAGTTCGGCGTCCTCGGCGCGGCGACGCTGCAGGAACTGCGCGATCTGCCCGGCGATGCCGGACAGCAGCACCGTGACCGCGCCCTGCTCGTGCTTGACGACGTCGGTGACGAAGCAGAGCGCACCTCCGGCGTCCGCCACCGGTACCGCCACCCCGCTGCCGGACCAGGCCGGCTCGTTGCGTTCCCACGCCGGGGTCGCGAGGGCACCCGAGCACGGGGAGTGTCCGTCCGGATACGCCGCCACCGGCCGCAGGACGTCACCGTCGTCGGTCATCCAGAGCTCGCCGGCAGACCACCCGAGCGTGGAGCAGACCGCTCGCAGGACGGTCGGACCGGCCTGCTCGATCCCCACCGCCTCGGCCAGGGCCTTCCGGACCGCTCGCTCGGTCGCGAGGAAGCGCTCGGCGTCGAGGCGATCCATCCGCCCGACGAGTTCACCGCAGACCCGCGCCGACGCCTCGATTCCGGCCAGCTCCCGGGGCTGCCAGAAATGTGGCTGGTAGTCCATCGCCGCGCACACCCCGACGATCTCGCCGTCGCCGTCGACGACCGGGTAGCCGGCATAGGCGCGGCCGCCGTGGTCGAAGATCGGCGCGTCCGGCGGTACCCGGTCGTCGGTCAGAACGTCGTCGATGACGATCGGGCGTCGGCGGATCAGCACCAGCCCGGCGACGGTTTCTGACGCCGGGATGCCCTGCAGCACCTGCCAGCCGTCGCGCAGTCCGCAGGCGCCGATCATCTGCAACAAACTGTCTTCGGCGACGTAGATCAACCCGGCGGCGACCCCGGCGGCCAGTGCGGTGAGCGCGGCGAGGTGATGAGCCGCCGAGTCGATGTCCTCGGAGGCGCTGGGGTCGAACGTCCGCAGCCGGACTCCTCGGACCACCGGGTCGGGCTCCACGGCTGAGTGCTTACGCGTCGTCATCACTGCTGATACTACAACTAATCGGATATAGCGGACGTCCACGTGGTTGGTCGTAGAGTGTCCGCATGGCAGAGCCGGTGAAGGGTCCCGCGTCGTACTTCCCGTCGATCGAGAAGAAGTACGGCCGGCCGATCAGCGAGTGGCAGGACCTCATCCGAGCCTCGCCGCTGACCAAGCACATGGAGCTGGTGAACTGGCTCAAGGCCGAGCACGGCCTCGGGCACGGCCACGCGAACGCGCTGGTCGGGTACACCCTGGCCGAAGACAAGTAATGGACTACGCCGCCGCGCTGGTCGACCAGGACCGGCAGTTCGCCGACATGCTGCGCGGCGCCGACCTCAGCGCGCCGGTTCCGACCTGTCCCGGCTGGACGCTCACCCAATTGCTGCGCCACCTCGGGCGCGGGCACCGCTGGGCGGCCCAGATGATCCGGGAGCACAGCACCGAGCCGATCGACCCTCGCGCCGTCGAAGGCGGCAAGCCGCCGGCCGACGACGAGGGGGCGCTGGAGTGGGTCGCGGGCGGCGGTCAGATCGTGCTGGACGCGGTGGCCGCCGCAGACGCGGATACGCGAGTCTGGACCGCGGTGGGGCCGCGGCCGGCCTCGTGGTGGATCCGCCGGCGCCTGCACGAGTCGACGGTGCACCGCGCGGACGCCGCGATCGCGCTCGGCGCGCCGTACTCCCTACCGGCGGACCTGGCCGCGGACGGCGTCACGGAGTGGATCGAACTGCTGGTCGTCGAACAGCAGCCGCTGCCGGACGGCGTCAGCCTGCACCTGCACGCGACCGACGTCGACGCCGAATGGACGGTTCGCGGTACCGCCGCGGGTCTGACGTTCGAGCCGTCGCACTCCAAAGCCACCGCCGCGGTCCGCGGCCCGGCGACCGAGCTCCTGCTCGCGATCACCCGCCGCCGGTCCGATCCTTCCCTCGAACTCTTCGGTGACGACACCGTCTGGCGCACCTGGCTGGACAACACCCCGTTCTAGCGTTCGCCCGATACGGTCCGGGGATGCTCCTCGGAATCGTGGTGTTCGCGCTGGGCATCCTGCTGTCGCTGTGCCTGCACGAGGCCGGCCACCTCGGTGCCGCCCGTCTGTTCGGCATGAAGGTCACCCGGTTCTTCGTCGGGTACGGGCGGACGCTCGCCTCGTTCCGCCGCGGCGAAATCGAGTACGGCGTCAAGGCGATCCCCGCCGGGGCGTTCGTGTCGATCGTCGGCATGGTGCGGCAGTTCGACGAGACCGACGACGATCCGCGGGCGATGTGGCGGTACGCGCTGTGGAAGCGGACCGTCGTGATGGTGGCGGGGGTGGCGGCGAACGTCGCGTTCGGCGTCGTCCTGATCTGGGGCATGTTTTCGTTCACGCCACTGCCCGACGGTGACCGCTTGCAGCGCGAGCCGGTGACGGTTGCCACCGTGGCCGAGGCCAGCGCCGCATCGCAGCTGGGCCTGCGCCCGGGTGACGTGATCACGACGCTCGACGGCCGGTCGATCCGCGGCTGGAACGCGTTCACGAACGCGGTGCGGGCGTCCGGCGGTCGGACGCTGGAGATCGGTTACCAGCGCGACGGCAGCGCGCGGTCGGCGTCGGCCACGCTTCCGGTGGTGGACGGCGCCGGCCGGCTCGGGGTCACCGCGGAGGTGCCGCGTACGGTGGCCGGGCCGGTCGACGCGGTCGGCCTCACCGGCACCCAGACCGCCACGATGATCACGGGGACGCTCAGCGCGCTGGCGCATCTGCCGGAGCGGGTTCCGGCGGTGTGGAATTCGTTGACCGGCGACGAACGGGACCCGGAAGCGCCGGTGAGCATGGTGGGCGCCAGTCACCTCGGCGGCCAGCTCGCGGAACGCAGTGAGTGGTCGTCGTTCGTGCTGCTCCTGGCCGGGCTGAACTTCTTCCTCGCGGCGTTCAACCTGGTGCCGCTGTTGCCGCTGGACGGTGGGCACGTGTCGGTCTGGTGGTTCGAGCGGGCGCGGTCGTGGCTCTACGCGCGCCTGCGCCGCCCCGATCCGGGCCACGTCGACTACCTCAAGCTCGCGCCGCTCACCTACGTCGCCGTCCTGATCTTCGCGGCCTTCACGCTTCTCACGGTGGCCGCCGACGTGGTCAACCCCGTCGTGCTGTAGCTCAGGCGCGCGCGAAGCGGACCCGGCGCGTCGTCGGGTCGGCCTCGATCAGGTGTACCCGAAGACGCTCCCCCGCCGTCAACCCCGGCCCCGCGCACTTCGCCCACACCGGCGGATCGTCCAGCGCCACCGTGCCGCTCTTGCCCTCGCCGGAGATGTCGACGACCGCCGCGTCGAACTCCTCGCCGATGCGCTCGGCGAGGAGCACGGCCTCGGTGAGATCCACGACCGCGCGCTCGAACTCCCCGGCGCGACGGGTCGCGCCGGCCATCACCGCCGGCAGCTCGGGCAGCGCCTCGAGCACCCACGCCGGCACCGGGGAACCAGAAGTGACAGCCAGGCACACCTCGGTGGCGTACCGGTCCGCGAGACGACGCAGCGGCGCCGTGACGTGCGCGTACGGCGCCCCCACGCCGGCGTGGAACGGCTGCGGCGGCGGCCCGTCGGTGAAGGGGGTGTAGCCCGAGCCCCGCAGCAGCGTCGCCGCGACGTCGAGGAACGCGGCGCCGCGCGGATCGGCCGCGTCGACGCTGGCGACCACGCGACCGGGGGATGCACCGTCGGGCCAGCCCACGCCGAGACTCGGCGCCACGGTGCGGAGCCGCTCGACGTCCGCGGGCGCTGCGGGCGGCAACGTGCGCAGCAGACCCACGCCGGCGCCGAGCATGATCGCCGCCGCGCACTCGCCGGTGAGCAGCGAGACCTGCGCGTTGTGCCGCTCGGACGGGCTCTGCGCGCGCAGCACGAGCCGCCACCCACCGTCGTCGGTGCGCTCGACGTCCTGTTCGGGCACGTCGAGGTCGATGCCGCCGCGCTCCAACACCCGCTCGACGCGAACCTTGCCGAATGCCTCCAGCGCCGTCAGGGCTTCCGGCCGTGCGCCCGCTTCGACCTCGGGATAGGACAGTTGCTGCCGGCTGCGCACTGTCGCTCGTTCGACTGCGACGTCCAGCGGCGTGGCGTCGGCAGAAAGACGGACCGTCCAGACGACGGCGGGCCGCACCTGATCGGGCAGCAGGCTGGCCGCCCCCTCGCTGAGTACGGCCGGGTGCAGCGGGATCCGGCCGTCGGGCAGGTACAGCGTGACGCCGCGGCCCGTGGTCTCACGGTCGAGCGCGCTGCCGGGACGGACGAACGCGGCCACGTCGGCGATCGCGTAGCGCAGCAGGAATCCGTCGCCGTCCGGGACGAGGTGCAACGCCTGGTCGAGATCGCGCGAGCCGGGCGGATCGACGGTGACGAACGGGACGTCGGTGAGATCGACGCGAGGGAACTCAGCGGGGGCGGCGGCCGCTTCGGTGAGCGCCTCCGGCGTGAAGTCGGGCGGTGTGCCCAACTCGGTGCGGATGGCGCCGAAGTCGATCGCCGGTGCCCGCAGCCGCCGCGTCGGCGACCCGGTGACAGTCCAGGCCTGCTCCCCACCCTTCACGGCCCGGACGCTATCAGTCCCCTCCGACACCCCCACCTCAAGGCTGAACGTTCTCTCATAAACATCGGTTGTCAGTTACCACCACCTGATAATCGGTCCAGGAACGACACCGCGAACCTGACGGTTTCCTAACAGACGTAAGTCCTGGCCAGGAGGCATCTACGAGCTGATTCAGATGGGGGTTGATCGGCCCGGGAGCGTGGCACCGTCGAATGCATGCGGAGCACATTCGTCACGACACGCGCAATCGCAACGCTCGTTCTCAGCATCATTGTGGGGATCGCGACCTATCAGTTCACGAGCGATCTCCGGATGTCGCTGTTCGTATTCCTGGCGACCGTTTTCTGCGGATACATGTACACGATGATCAGCGTCGCCACGCGGGAGGAGTGAACCGTCATCCAACAACCGTCTCGGGTGGTCGACGCCCAGAACCAGGGCTGGGGCCTGGCCGCCGCCACCGGCCGCTACGCGGCCGACTTCGGGGTTCCCCGCGGCTTGCGCTCCGCGGTCAGCTATTCCGAGCTCGCCGCGACCCGCGGTCCGATCCGACCGGTCGTTCCGGCTTCCGACGCCGATCGCGACGCCTTGCTGCGCGCTTTCCGTGACGCGGGGCCGAGGGCCGCACTGTCGTTGCTCGTCGCGCTGCAGCGGGTGTTCCGGGACGCCGCCGCCGGCACCGAGTACGACAGCGCGCGGCGGACGTTGATCGCCGGCTCCGAGGAGTCGTGGGAAGCCGCGCACCTGACGATGCTGTTGGGGCGGGCGGCACCGAGCGGCACAATCGATTCGCTCGCCGTCGCGACGATCGTGAGCGTGCTGAGGCCGTGGGTCACCCGGCCGGACGAGTACGTCGAGGTCGCGCAGACGCTGTCGGCCGTGTTCGCGTCGTTCCTCGACGAGGACGTCGACGGGCGGCCGCGCGGATGGCGCGGCGCGGCGGACACGTCGCTGCAGCCCGGCGCCGCCGCGTTCGAGACGAACGGCGGACGGCTGCTCTACAGCTGGCTGGCCGCCCGCTCCCGCCGCTCCCGCCTGCTCAGCGAGTAGTTTCCCGACGCTGGGCCTCGCGGCGCTGCCGCTTGCCGAGCGGGGCCATCGACAGGTCCTGCGCGGTCGACCGCAGGTTCTTGTAGCCGTACCCACGCTCGGTGAGCCACGCCGCTGCATTCTCCTCGGCCTGCTCGGTCGCGAGCAGGATGTCTTCCTCGTCCTCACCGGTGTCCTGGAAGCGGAACGTGAACGCGTCCCGCGCGGCGATGTCGTAGGTCAGGCTGCCCTCGGGCGTGAACGCGGCGTTGAACACGTCGTGCTGAGCGGCGTCCGCCTGCAGCGCGGCCCGCTGCTCGGGGCTCAGGCCGTCGAAGAAACCGCGGACGATGATGCGGAAGGTACGAGTACTCACCACCCCACCCCATCACCGTCGTCCACCGAATTCCGACCGGGGCACAATGGGCCACGTGCCAATTCGCAAGCTGGGCTTCCTGACGATCGGGCTGTTCGACGGCGCGGATCCGCGTCCCGGCCACGAATCGACGCTCGAGATCATCCAGCTGGGCGAGGAGCTCGGCTTCGACAGCGCCTGGGTGCGCCACCGGCACCTGCAGTACGGCATCTCGTCGCCGGTCGCGGTGCTCGCGGCCGCGTCGCAGCGCACCCGCCGCATCCATCTCGGCACCGCGGTGATCCCGCTGGGCTGGGAGAACCCGCTGCGGCTGGCCGAGGACCTGGCCACCGTCGACCTGCTGTCCGGCGGACGGCTGGAGCCGGGCATCAGCGTCGGCCCGCCGATGCACTACGACCGGGTGAAGCCGGCGCTCTACCCCGACACCGACGAGGACTTCAGCTACGAGCGGGTCGCGCGGCTGCTGCGCTTCGTCCGCGGCGAGGACGTCACCGAGGCCGGCACCGAGGGCTTCGAGGTGTTCTCCAACCGGGTCGAGCCGCACTCCCCTGGCCTCGGCAGCCGGATGTGGTACGGCGGCGCCAGCCTGCGCTCGGCGCAGTGGGCCGGCGAGAACGGCATGAACTTCCTGACCAGCAGCGTGGTCAAGGCGGAAGAGTCCGAAGACTTCGCGGACATCCAACTCTCGCACATCCGGACGTTCCGGGCAGCCAACCCGGACGGTCGGGTTTCGCAGGGCCTCGTGGTCATCCCCACCGACAGCGCGACGGCCGAGCAGCGCGCCAAGTACCGGGCCTACGTCGAGGCGCGGACCCCGCGAACGCTGACGCCGCAGGGTCCGGGCCGGATGCTGTTCGCCCGCGACCTGATCGGCTCGTCCGACGAGATCGCCGGGCAGCTGCATGCCCACGCCGCGTTCCCCGAGGTGAGCGAGGTGGCGTTCGCGCTGCCGTTCAGCTTCGAACACGAGGACTACGTGCAGATCCTCACCGACATGGCCGGCAAGCTCGGCCCGGCGCTGGGGTGGACCCCCGCCTCGTGACCGCGCTGGAAGACTTCACCGCGCTCCGGCCCCGCCTGTTCGGTATCGCCTACCGGATGCTCGGCAGCGTCGCCGAAGCCGAGGACATCGTTCAGGATGCCTGGCTGCGCTGGCAGGATTACGACCACGCGTCGGTGCGCGAACCGCGGGCGTTCCTGTCGACGACGGTGACCCGTCTGGCCATCACCGCGGCGCAGTCGGCGCGCAGACGCCGCGAGACCTACCTCGGGCCGTGGCTGCCCGAGCCGGTCGACACCAGCGCCGACCCGACGCTGGGCGCCGAGCGCGCCGAGGCACTGGAGATCGCGGTGCTCCACCTGATGGAGCGCCTGACGCCGACCGAGCGCGCCGCCTACGTCCTGCGTGAGGCGTTCGACTACTCGTACAAGGAGATCGCGGACGTCATCGAGGTGTCCGAGGTGTCCGCACGCCAGTTGGTGAGCCGGGGCCGCAAGCACCTGGCGTCCGAACGCCGCGCGACGGTGGATCCCGGTCAGCAGCGGCGGCTGCTGGAGGCGTTCCTCGCGGCCTCCCGCGCCGGTGACGTCGCCGACCTGGAGAAGCTGTTCGCGGAGGACGTCGTCCGGTACTCCGACGGAGGCGACGCCGTGCGTGCGGCCCGCGTTCCGGTGCAGGGCCGGGCCAAGGTCGCCCGGCTGCAGGACGCGTTCCGCGAGTTCTTCGGCGCGACCGATCTGCGCTGGGGCGACGTGAACGGCCAGGTCGCGGCCGTGTTGTCGCGGAACGGCACCACTGTCGCCGTCGGCACCGTCACCGCGTCGGACGAGGGGATCACCGAGATCTACTGGGTGCTGAACCCGGTCAAGCTCACCGGGCTGTGAGACCCAGGTGCCAGAGCCGGTCGGCGGCGTCTCGGTCCTGTGCGAACGGCTCGAGTGCGACCTGGTGCTCGTCCTCGTAGTACGCGCCGGTCGTCGACGCGGTCGCCAGCAGGATCGACGTCGCCGCGCCCTGCACCGGGGTCTTGTAGTAGTCGGGCGTGAGCAGGCTGCTACGGGTCGGAGAGTGCGTTCAGCACCGCGTTCAAGCGGGTGGTGGGGGTGTCGCCGCGGGGATACCGCCGGTCAGACGGGTAGCTCCAGGCCGACCGTCAGGCCGATGCGGTCGGAGAGGACCTCGTCGTCGAACAGGGGCTTCGCGTCGAGCGCGGTGGCGCCTTTGAGCAGAATGTAGTCGATGCGGTGGACGGTGGAGCCGTGCGGGAGGAACTCGGCGCGGAACGTCGTCAGGTCGGTGTGCTCGAACGGGTCGTGCCAGGCGCCGTCCTCGGTGACGAACGGGTCGAGCGGCGAGCGGCTGGCGATGTTGAAGTCGCCGGTGAGGATCGTACGGAGTGCTGTGGGCTGCTCCTCGACGAACGCGTGGAGGCGTTCGAGCTGGTCGCGGTGGAAATGGAAGTAGCGGTTGTCGGTCGTCCAGCGGCCGTCCTTGTTCGCGGTGAGGTGGGTGTTGACGACGAGGGTGTCGCCCATCGTCACGGCGAGCGTGCCCTGGCGCCGGGCGTTGAGGGCCCGCCCGGCGCGGAACCGCGCCGTGCTGGTGCGCGGAGCGGTGCCCGCGAACGAGCGGTAGTGCGCCCGGCCGAGCGGATGCCTCGAAAAAGTGGCCACACCCCCAGCCGGTCCGCCGGAGATCGCCGGATGCCTCGCCACGTGCTCGAACGACGGAAGATGGCGCCGTAACGTCGCCAGCCCACGTCGTCCCCACAGCTCCTGAACGTTCAGCAGATCGACGTCGGACGCCTCGAGCCGCCGCCCGATCTCGGCCGCCCGAACCGCGAGCGGCGGCAGCCCCGACAGCACGGTCGGCAACCCACAGATGTTCAACGTCGCAACCCGAAGCGGCACCACCATGTTCCGGGAGCGTAAAGGAGTGGTCGGGGGGCATGAAGGGGCATGTGTCGACGGATGTTGAAGTGGAAGTCGGGCTGATCGCGGAGCCGGATGCGCCGACGGACCTGGCCCGGTCGCTGGCCTCGGAGCTGGAGCCGGAACTGCGCCGCCGCCATCCCGAGCTGGGGTGGCGGTTCGTCGTGGTGGACGGGGCGGGGGACGCCACGGACATCATGGGCGACGCCCGCGACCGGCTGCTCGACGAGAACTGGGACCTCGCGATCCGGCTCACGAACCTGCCGCTCTCGGAGGCTCGGCGCCCGGTGGTGGCGCAGGCCAGCGCGGCGCACAGCGTCGGAGTGGTGTCGGTGCCGGCGCTCGGGGCAGTGAACGTGCGGCGGCGGGCGCTGCCGGTGGTCGCCGACCTGATCGATCAGCTTTCCGGCATGGTGGACCCGACGCCCGACGAGGACGACCGGCGGCGCAGCACGCAGCGGCTGCGGGAGCTCGCCGAGGAGCCGGGCGAGTTCCGGGTCTCCCGGCTGGTCACCGGGAACATCCGGCTGCTGGCCGGGATGATCCGCGCCAACCGTCCGTGGCGGCTGGCGATCCGGCTGACCCGAGCACTGACCGCCACCCTGGCCGCGGGGGCGTTCGCGCTGGTCACGCCCGATATCTGGGCGCTCGCGGACGCGTACGGGTCGGTGCGGCTGTCGGCGATCGCTGTGGTGTCGGTGCTCGCGATCACCGTGACGCTGATCGTCGGCGGCAATCTGTGGGAGCGGGCGCGGCACCCGGGTCAGCGTCGGCAGGTGGCGCTGTTCAACATCACGACGACGGTCACCGTGGTGCTGGGCGTGCTGGTGCTGTACACCGTGCTCTTCGTGCTCGCGATACTGCTGGCGTTGGCGCTGGTCGTGCCCGGTCTGCTGGGCGATTCCCTGGGCCACCCGGCCCAGTTCTCGGACTACCTCGAGCTGGCGTTCCTGACCAGTTCGCTCGCCACCGTCGGCGGGGCCCTCGGCGCCGGGCTCGAGTCCGACGAGGCGGTGCACGAAGCCGCGTACACGTACCACCGCACGGGGTAAAAGACCCACCCTGCGGCCGATCGGCCTGCAACTTAAGCGACGCACGTTTGGCCGTATGAGGTGCGCGTGCTGCGGCGAATGGATGATCGAGCCGGTGACCCTGGACGACGTCCCACGCCTGCGCCTGTCGTGCCGCGGCTACCTGGTCGGCTACTACACCGCCCCGGAGTCCCTCGCGGCCGAACTCCGCCGCCAACACGGCCCCGAACTGGCCGACTTCCGCGCCGCGGCGTGACGAGCGGTCAGGCGAGCGTGACCATGCCGTAGTCGCCGTCGCGGCGGACGTACAGCACCGTGCCGCGGTCGGTCGCCACGTCGGTGAAGAACACGAACGGCTGCTCGCTGCGCGCCAGACGGATCGCCGCCACCTCGACGCTCAGCCGCGGCGCCGGCTCCCGCTCGATCGACACCGCCACCGCCGGGCACGTGTCGATCGGCGCCCGCCGCGCCTGCACGAGCCGGTACCCGGTCGGGCCGGCGCGGTGCACGATCGTGTCCTCGCCGCTGTCGGCGTCGCGGAACAGCTCGAAGTCGCGGTCGAGCAGGTCCAGCACGGCGATCGCCTCGTCGACGGTGCACTCCCCCGACACCACGCCCGGCACCCGGATCCGCGGCGCCGCCGGCACGTCCGCCGCCACCGGCCGACGGTGGGCATCCGCGCGCCGGTCCTCCTCGGAGCGGTCGATCGCCGCGCGGAGCTCGTGCCTGAGCTGGTCCAACCCGTCGTGCGGGGTCTTCGCCGTCGTGTGGACGCGAATCCGCGTGCCGTTGAGGTTCACTGTCGCGTACGACGCCACGGGCCGGTCCAACGACGGGTCGTCGTACCGCACGATCCGCACGTCGGCGCGGAGCACCGGGCCTCTGCGGTCACCGACAGCGGTCCGGATCGCCGTGCGGGCGTACCGCGCGATCTCGGGCGCGAGCTGTCCGCCCAGCGTCACCGCCACCGCGAAGCCGGGTGCTTCCACCACCGTCGTGGGTTCGTGAACCTCGGTCTCAGTCATCGTCGACCTCCTCGATGACCGGCATCGTCGCCCTTCGGAACGATCCGGACACACCCGCCGCGCCGCACCGCGACCAGGCCGTGATCTAGAAACGCCGGAAACGCGTGATCAGCCGCTGGTTCTTCGTCGGGCCGTGGACGTCCCAGAGCGTCCGTAGGCGACGGCCGTCCCGGTCCAGCGCGACCACCCCGTCGTAGGTGTCCCGGCCGCACGGGTGCACGACCGGTACCCCCGGCCGCCAGGGATGGAACGGCCGACCGTCCTCGAAGAACATCCACCACTCGCCGTCGAGCGGCTGCAGCAGCGACACCCGGGTCACCGGGAGGTCGGAGCCCTGCCACCGCAGAACGCCGCTCTCCGCGAGCCGGACACCGGAATCGAGGGCCGAAACCACGAGCGTCCCGGCCACGGTTCCGTACGTCCCGGCCGACCGATCGACGACCCGCCGCGCCATCGTCCACTCACCGATCAGCTCGCGCGGTTCCACGCGCCCCACGGTATCCCGGTAACCTGACCGGCCCGGTCGTGCACCGACCTGCGAAACTCGATGGAAAGAACCTGGGAGCGAGGGGACGTACTCGATGCGAGCGGTGGCGGCGATGGTCGCGCATTCAGCCCATGTGGAAGCGGGGCTGTTGTACGTGGAGGGCGCGGGCTGGGAGTGGGCCAAGCTCCCTGCGCTGCCCGAGACCGCGAACGTCACGTTCGCCGCCGTTTTCGGCGTGACGCCCGACGAGGTCGATCGCACGCCGCTGATCCGCATCGAGATCGACGGCCCGACGAAGTCGCTCGGCCACGTCGACCATCACTTCGTGGTGAACACGATTCACCAGATCCCGGGTACGCCGATCCACGAGCCGCGGGTCATCGAGCTCACCGACGTCACGTTCGTCGAGTGGGGTCTGCACCGCCTCACGGCGGTGCGCATCGAGGGTGACGAACGCCAGGAGCTGGCCGTGGTCGAATTCTCGATCGTTCAGGCGTGAAGCAGACGCTCCACCACTGAGCGCACGGGTGTCGCCGGGCGGCCGAGGACCTTCTCCAACGTCGGATCGGTGACCGCGAACTCCCCCTGGCGCGCGGCACGGAACATGCCGAGGATGAAGTCGGCCACGGGCTCGGGCAGACCCGTGGCGGCCTTCCACTCGTCGTCACCCACGACGACCCGCGTGACCGTCCGCCCGAGCACCTCACCCACCACGCCCGCGACCGCATCGAAGTCGAGCGCGTCCGGCGCGGTCAGCGGCGGGGTGACGCCCTCGAGCAGGCCGTCCCCGAGAAGCGCCGCCACCGCGACGTCGGCCAGGTCGTCGTGCCACGTCCACGAGAACGGACCGTCCTCGGGCACCGCCAACCGGCCGGACTCGCGCACCCCGCCGAGGCTGAGCCCGATCGCACTCGCGTAGTAGCCGTTACGCAGTGCCGTGAACGGCACGTCGAGTCCAGCCAGGTGCTCCTCGGTCCGCGCGTGGGTGTGCATCGCGCCGAACAGCGACGACGCCGACGCACCCTGGTGGCTGGTGTAGAGGATCCGCTTCGCTCCGGCCGCTCGAGCAGCGTCGACTGCGGCTTTGTTGGCGGCGACCGCCGCCTCGGTGTCGGAGATTCCCGCCGAGACGACGAGCGCCGTCTCGACGCCCTCGAAGGCATCCGCGAGACCCGCGGGTGACGTGAAGTCGCCGGCGCGGACCCGCACGCCCCGATCGGCGAGTGCCGATGCCTTGGCGGGCTCCCGCACACTCACGCCGACGTTCGCGGCGGGAACCCGCGCGAGCAGCCGTTCGACGATCCGTGATCCGAGCTGTCCGGTGGCTCCGGTGATGACATACATGGCTGACTCCCTGGATGTTTCCATTGATACGTCCAGGACGTTAGCACTGGTTCGCTTCCACCGCTAACCGCAAATTGTTATCATTGATTCATGCGAGACAAGATCGTCGAGGCCGCCGCGAAGCTCCTGCGCGAGCAGGGGATCCGCGCGGTGACGACCCGCGCCGTGGCGGAGGCCGCCGACGTCCAGGCCCCGACGATCTACCGGCTGTTCGGCGACAAGGAAGGCCTGGTGGACGCGGTCGCCGAACACGTCCTCAGCGCGTACGTCGCCGCGAAACTGCAGACCCACGTCGACGGCGACCCGGTCGCCGACCTGCGCGCCGGCTGGCATTCGCACATCGAGTTCGGTCTGGCCAACCCCGGCCTGTTCACGTTGATCTACTCGTCGGAGCGCGTCGCGCAATCACCGGCGATTGCCGCCGGTATCGAGAAACTCCGCGACCGCATCCGCGCACTCGCCACCGCGGGGTTGCTGCGGGTCGACGAGGACCGCGCGCTCGCGATGGTGCACGCGGCCGGTGTGGGAGCCGTGCTGGCGGTGCTGGACGGCGCCGCCGACCGGAGCGACCCCGGATTCACCGACGCGATGTTCGACGCCGTCGCCGGGAGCGTTCTCAGCACGAAGCCGGCCGCGGACGACGATTCGCTGCGCACCGTCGCCGTCACGTTCGGGACGCGGATACCGGAGCTTCCCGGCCTCACCGACGCGGAGCGGATGCTGATGAGCGAGTGGCTCACCCGCTCGCTCAAAGCCGAGCCACCGTCAACAGGTGCGAGCTGATCCCGAACTGGCTCTCGTCCTGCTCGACCGCGCGCACCGCCTCCAGGAGCGCCGCGGTGCACTCGTCGTCCTCCAGCCAGCCCTCCCGCCCGGCGAACAGCCAGGCCGCGGCCTCCACCGCGTACCGCGTCGCGCCGGGCATCCCCGCTTCGGCGAATTCGTCGCGGATCTCGTCGGCGGTGTGGAAGTACGCGAGTGTGAAGAGCTCCTCGTCGAGCCCGTCGTGGATCCCGGTGGCCAGCTCGGCGTCGACGATGCGGCGGACCGCCGGTTGCAGATAGCGGGCGCGTAACACGGCGTCCCACATCCCCGCGTGCCGCAGGATCGTCGCCGCGACGACCACCCCTCCCGGCGCGGTCACCCGCACCGCCTCCCGCAGCGCCGCGATCCGATCCCCGCGCTCGGTCAGGTGATACAGGGGCCCGAGCAGCAGCGTCGCCGCGTACGTGTCGGACGGCTCGTCCAGCTGCCGGGCGTCGCCCAGCACGGCGTCGACGCCGGGAATCGACCCGGCGTGCGCCACGTGCGACGGAACCGGATCGACGAGCCGGACCGGATGGCCGTCGGCGGCCAGCCAGCGGGCGTGGGCGCCGGTCGCGCCGCCGACGTCGAGGATCGGGCCCGGCGGGAGCACCCGGCGCAGGATCTCCTGCGTGCGCAGGAACTCCAGACGGCCGTTGCCGGCCTCGAGGCGGGTCAGCTCGCCGAGGCGTTCGTAATAGGTGTGTATCGCCGCTTCCATGACCTCATGCTGACCCGCCCGACCAACTCGTTTTCGCCAGTTCGCGGCCCAGCGCCGAGGCCGCGACCATCAGTACGGCCGCGAGTTGCCGCACCTCGGGCCCGGTCGCGGGCACTGAGTCCCGGTCCGGGTCGTCCGGCCCACCGGCGACGACGGCGAGCGACGCCAGCGTGGTGCGCAACGGCCCCGGAACGCCGACCGCGATCGACCAGGTGCCCGGCGTCGCCTCCCCGGCGCTGTACGCGTAACCACGGGCCCGCACCTCGGCGAGGTCGCGACGCAACGCCGCCGGGTCGGTGATCGTGCGGGGCGTGACCGGCTCCGGGGCCGCCAGAACCTCGTCCACGACACCGACCGGCGCGGCAGCCAGGAGCGCCTTCCCCGCCGCGGTCGCGTGCAACGGCAACCGCCGCCCCACCTTGCTCTCCAGCGGCACCGACGCCCGGCTCCAGATCCGCTCGATGTAAAGCGAGTGCACCCCGTCGCGGATCGCCAGGTGCACATTCTCGCCGGTCGCACGGTGCACGTCCTCCAGGAACGGCATCGCGATCTCCCGAAGCTCACCATGGATGGGGGCGAGCAGAGCCAACTGCCAGATGCGCCGTCCGACGACGTACGCGCCGTCGGGTTCGCGGTCGAGCGCACCCCATTCCTCGAGTTCGGCGACCAGCCGGTGCGCGGTGCTCAGTGGCAGCCCGCTGCGCCGGGCCAGCGCGGAGAGCCGCAGGCGCGGGTGCTCGCTGTCGAACGCGCCGAGCAGGCGCAGCGCCCGTGACGTGACGGCCTCACTCCGCATGGACGCATACTCCCAGGTCCGACACGGCCGCCCAGCACGGGCGAACGCCTGTCACGCTGGTTACAGTTCGCCGCGTGCGAGACCTCTTCGATGCGGCGGGCGACCTGCGCGGCGCCTACCGCGACGTCGACTGGACCTCGACGCCGCTCGGCCCGGTCGAGACGTGGAGCCCCACGCTGCGCGGCACGCTCGACCTCGCGCTGGCCAGCCGGTTCCCGGTGACGCTGCTGTGGGGACGTAAGTTCGTGCTGGTCTACAACGAGGCCTACGTCGAGCTGATCGGTGACAAGCACCCGGCGGCGCTCGGCGCCCCGGCAGAGGCCGTGTTCGGCGAGATCTGGGACACGATCGGGCCGCTGCTGGAGTCGGTCGCGGCCGGCAAGGGCACGACCTGGGTCGAGAACCAGCAGCTGATGATGGACCGGCACGGGTTCCTCGAGGAGGCGTACTTCACCTACTCGTACTCCGCCGTGCACGGCCCCGACGGCACGATCGAGGGAGTCCTCGACATCGCGTCGGAGACGACACACGAACTGCTCGACCGGCGGCGGCTGGCGCTGCTCAGCCGGCTGTCCGACCGCCTCGGCGACCTCGACCACCCGCAGGAACTCGACGCGGTGGCGCTGCCGGTGCTGCGCGAGGATCCGGACGACTTCCGGCACGTCGAGATCCGGGTCCCGGGCTCGTTGCCGCCCGGCCAGGACTTCGCGGTCGAAGCCGGCCCGGTGATCCACATGCGGTTGAGCGCGGGACCCGACGCGACGTTCGTCGCCGGACTGAGCCCGCACCTGCCGCTCGACGAGCGCTACCTCGGGTTCGTCCGGCTGATCGGGACGTCGCTGTCGCAGGCGCTCAGCCGCGCCCGTCAGCGCGAGGCCGAGCGTCGCACCGCCGAGCTCGAACGCAAGATGTCCGAGAGCCTGCAGCGCAGCCTGCTCACTCCCCCACCGAAGGCCGAGGGCCTGGACATCGCGGTGCGCTACCGCTCCGCGCTGGAGCAGGCGCAGGTCGGCGGCGACTGGTACGACGCGTACCTGCTTCCGGACGGCCGGTTGACGATGGCGGTCGGCGATGTCACCGGCCACGATCTGGATGCCGCGGCGCTCATGGCCCAGCTGCGCAACCTGCTGCGCGGTATCTCGTACACGCTGCGCCACTTCCCGTCGCGGGTGCTCGCCGGACTGGACGACGCGCTGCACGGCCTGCACGTCGGCGCGTTCGCCACGGTCGTGCTCGCGCACGTCGACCGGGAGGGTCCGCAGGGGCGCCGGGAGGTGCGCTGGTCGAACGCCGGGCACCCGCCGCCCGCGCTGGTGGCCCCGGACGGCACTGTGACGCTGCTGACGACGCGGCCGGAACTGCTGATCGGTGTGCACGCGGCTGCGCCGCGCACGGACCACACGGTGGTGCTCGAACCCGGTTCCAGTCTGGTGTTCTACACCGACGGTCTGGTCGAGCGGCGAGGCGAGTCACTCGACGATGGCCTCGGCCGTCTCGTCGACGCGTTGGCCGACCGGCAGCACGCGTCGGCCGACGAGCTCTGTGACCACCTTCTGGGGGCCTTCGGACCCACCAGTGAGGACGACGTCGTCCTCGCGGTGCTCCGAGTGCATACTCTCGAACAGTGGACGAATTCTCGATCCTGACCGAGGTCGCCGACGAGCTCGGGTTGTCGCACGACCGCATCCCGCGCGTCACCCGCAGCGCGGTGGAAGTCTCCCCCGGACGTGACGTCAGCGTCCTGACCTGGGGTGACGCGGAGCCACAGCTGGTGTTCCTGCACGGTGGTGGGCAGAACGCGCACACCTGGGACCTGGTGGCCCTGTTACTGGGACGCCCGGCGATCGCGCTCGACCTGCCCGGCCACGGCCACTCGTCCTGGCGCAGCGACCACGACTACGGGCCGGGCCGGAACGCCCACGCCGTGTCGACGGTGATCGAGCGCCGGGCCCCCGACGCCGACGCGGTGATCGGCATGTCGCTGGGCGCGCTGACCACCGTGCGCGTTGCGGCCGCCCGGCCCGACCTGGTGCGCCGGGCGATGCTGGTCGACGCCACGCCGGGGTCGCGCGCGGCCTACGCCCGGATGACCGACCGGGAGCGCGGTGCGGTGGCGCTGACCAGCGGTCCCCGCACGTTCCCGAGTCTTGACGCGATGGTCGACGCCGCCGTGGCCGCCTCGCCGCGGCGCCCGGCCGCCGCGGTCCGGCGGGGTGTCGTCCACAACACGAAACAGCTGCCCGACGGGCGGTGGACGTGGCGCTACGACCGGACGCTCGCGGACACGGGCGGGCTCCTGTGGGACGACCTGTCGACGCTCACGATGCCGACGATGCTCGTCCGCGGTGGGGAGTCGGCATTCGTCACCGACGCGGACGCGCTGGAGGCGAAGCGGCGGCTGCCGACCTTGCGGATCGAGGTGGTCGAGGGCGCGGGGCACGCCGTGCAGAGCGACCGGCCGGTCGCGTTGGCGGCGCTGATCGAGGGGTTCGTGGCCAGACAGAAGTAAAAGGCGTACGGTTCTGTCATGACTTCGATCAAGGACTCCGTCGCGCTCGTCACCGGTGGGCAGCGCGGGCTCGGTAAAGCATTTGTCGACGAACTGCTGGCCGCCGGCGCGGCGAAGGTCTACGCGACCGCGCGCAGACCTGTCGGGTCCGACGATCCCCGGGTCGTGCCGGTGGCGCTGGACGTGGCCGACGCGGCGTCGGTCGCGGCGCTCGCCGAGCAGGTCGGTGACGTCACGCTCGTGATCAACAACGCCGGGACGACCGTGCGCACGTCGCTGCTGGACGCGACGCTCGACGAGCTCAACGAGGTGTTCGCGACGAACGTCTACGGCGTCGTCGCGGTCACGCAGGCGGTCGCGCCGATCCTGGCGCGCAACGGCGGTGGGGCGTTGGTGAACATCGCGTCGGTGCTGTCGTGGCTGGCCGGTTCGAGCGTGTACGGAGCCTCGAAGGCCGCGCTGTGGTCGGTGAGCAACTCGCTGCGGCTGGAGTTGGCCGCTCAGGGGACGCAGGTCGTCGGGGTGCACCTCGGGTACACCGACACCGACATGACCCGGGCGCTCGACGTGCCGAAGAACGACCCGCGGCAGGTGGCACGGGACACGCTAAGGGCGGTCGAGCGCGGGGAGACCGAGGTTCTGGCCGACGAGGTCAGCCGGGTCGTGAAGGCAGCGTTGTCCGGGCCGGTCGAGAATCTGGCGCTCGGGAGCTGAGGATACGGTGGTTCGCATGTGGCCTGCGACGGAGCGATTCGGTCTGCGGACCGCTCCGTCCGGGCTCGCCTTGGTACAGGACCTCCTGAACACCGACGCCCCGGCCGGCCGGCCCACCCCCGACGACCTCCTGTCCAACGCCGACTCAGCGAGTTCGTGGGCACACGCCACCCTCGGCCCGGATGCGCCCTCCCTGACCGCGTCCGACGCAGAACACCTCCGCACCTTCCGCACCACCCTTCGCACCACCCTCCATCCCGGCGCCGAAGGCGCAGCCGCGGGCGCCGCGGCCACCGCCGTCGCGGACGGCGCCGGGCGCGCGGCGGTCGAGGTGGGGATGGCCTCGGATGGGGGGATCGTGGCTCGGCCGGCCGGGGACGGATGGCGGTACGTGGTGGGGGCGGTGTTGATCGCGGCGCGCGACGCGCAGCTCACGGGCGAGTGGCCGCGGCTCAAGGTGTGCCGCAACGACGCCTGCGGCACCGCCTTCTACGACCGGTCCCGCAACTCCAGCGCGGTCTGGCACGACGCCGCACGATGCGGCAACGCTCCGAACCTCCGCGCCTCCCGCGCCCGCCGCCGCACCACCTGACGCAAGTCCAAGAAATTCGCACTCCACGAATCGAGCTCCCACCGCGTAGAGAAGAGGACGGCGGAACGAGAGGGGCCGAAGTGCCTACGGGGTTCGACGACTACGTGACAGCGCGGGGCGGAGCGCTGCTGCGGTTCGCCTACCTGCTCACCGGCGACTACCACCTCGCCGAAGACATGCTGCAGGAAGCACTGACCAAAGTGCACGGCCGCTGGTCACGCCTGCGCCGTGACGACGACCCGAACGCGTACGTCCGCACCGCGATCCTGCGCCAGTACCTGTCCTGGCGCCGACGCCGCTCGTCCGGCGAGACCCCCTCCGAGCTCTCCCTCGACGCACCGGCCGACACCGACTACGCCGAGACGCTCGCCCAACGCGATGCCCTCTGGCACGCGCTCTCAGGCTTACCGCGCCAGCAACGCGCCGCCGTCGTCCTCCGCTTCTACGAGGACCTGAACGACGACGAGATCAGCGGCCTCCTGAACTGCTCGGTGGCCACGGTCCGCAGCCACGTCAGTCGCGGACTCGCACGGCTCCGCGACGAGATCCACACCGTAGGAGGCGAAGTCCGATGAACGAGGTCGACCAGGCCGTGCGGTGGATGCTGACCGAGAAGGCGGACACGGTCGCCGAGCCCACCACGCTGCTCGCCGGTGTCCACACGAAGATCCGTCGGCGTCGTACCCGGCGTCGGGCCCTGGTGAGCGCCCTCGCCGTGGTCGCGATCCTCGCCGCGGGAACTGTGGCGTGGTCCGCCGACCGCGGCGACCGGCTCGTCCCCGCCGAACGGCCGACCGAAGGCCCCGGGTCCGTCCCACCGTCCCCGGTGAGCGTCGGCCGGATGCCCGACGGGTTCCCCGTCCCCCTGCTCGCGCTCGACACACCGGACAGCTGGGTCTACACCGCCGATACGAGGACGGCGCCGAACCCCTGGATCATGATCCGCGTCAGCCGGAAACGACTGGTGCCCTCCGAGGGCCTCGGCACCTACAGTTCGGTCCGGGTCGACGACCGCCGCGCCGACCTCTACGTCGTACCCCCGCGCCCCCAGCGCATGCTGAGCGGCAATTTCAAGGGCGGTCCGTACCTGGAGCTCACCTATCAGCGCGCCTCCGGCAGCTGGATCCAGATTTCGACGTCCCACAGCGCGGACACCGTTCCGCTGACGATCACCGCGGACGACGTCGTGGCGCTGGCACGCGGCATCACCGACCAGCAGGACCCGCTCACCGACATGCTCCGCTTCGCCACGTCCCCACCGGGCCTGACGATGGGCGGCGCCTACACCACGCCCCAGGGCTCGAACTACAAGTTCGTCGACCCCGAGAAACCCGACGACCCGATGTTCCCCGACCACGGCACCCGCGTCCCGTTCGGGCTGGTGAGCGTCAAGGTCCGGGCGACCGCCGAGCACGACGACCCGGTCCGCGTCAGCACGCTCGAAGCCGGACGCTGGACCGCGACGAAGTACCGCAGCCTCGGGTACCGCGAAGGCCCGACCTACGTCGTCAAGATCGACGACCACCGCTGGATCACCGTCGAAACCGATGAGAAAACTGCCTACGACGACGACGAGATGGCGCGCTTCATCAGCGGCATCAGCCTCGGAACGGAGTTCGACTGCTGCGGATGACGCCCTGGTCAGTGGCCGCGGAACGCCTCCGCGAGCCACCACGAGCCACCGTCGTTCGCGATCTTCGCGTCGAGCAGCAGGGCTGAGCGGCGATCCCAGCTGTTCAGCGCGCCGCGAAGGTCGCCGAGCGTGCGCACCGTCGCGCCCTGCAGCCCGTAACCGCGCGCGATCGCCGCGATGTCGGTGTCGGGGAACGTCACCGTCGACAGGTCCGCGTCGGCACCGAAGTGGTGGATCTCGGCGCCGTACGCGGCGTCGTCGTACACCACGATCAGCAGCGGCAGCCCGAGCCGGGCCACGGTGTCGAGTTCGGCGGCGGCCATCAGCAGGCCGCCGTCGCCGGTGCCCAGCACGGTCAGCCGGTCGGGGCGGGCCAGCGCCGCGCCCACCGCGGTGCCCAGCCCCAGCCCGATCGACTGGAACGCCTGCGTGAAACAGAACCCCGCCTCGTCGGGCACGTCGAGGAACGCCGCCGGGTAGCCCATGAAGTTGCCGGAGTCGACGGCCACCGTGCGCTCCGTGGGCAGTAGCCGGTTCAGCTCGGCCGACAGCGAGCGCGGGTCGATGCGGTCGGCCGTCGACAGGTCGAACGGCCCCCAGCCCGGCTCACCCACAGTGGCCGTGCGGTATCCCTGGCGCTGTTCGAGCAGCGGGAGCACGCACGCTGCGGTCTCCCCCACGTCGCCGTGCACGCCGAGGTCGATCGGCCGGTTCGCCCCGAGCGCGTCCAGTTCGTCGTCGATCTGGATCAGGCGGGTGCCGTCACCGATGAGACGGCCGTGGCGAAGCGTCCACATGGTCAACGAGCAACCCCAGCCGACCAGCAGGTCGGCACCCTGGATCAGTTCCGCGGTGCGCGGGTTCGAGAAACCGCCGGACACCCCGAGGTCGAACGGATCACCGCTGAACAGGCCCTTCGCGACCGCCGAGGTGGCGACCAGCGCGCCGGTGCGCCCGGCGAGCTCCCGCAGCACCGGGCCGTGCCCGCGGGCACCGCGCCCGCCGATGAACACCGGCCGTTTGGCGGCGGTGATCGCCGCGGCCAACGCTTCCACCGCGGTGGCTCCCGGCCGTACGGGCACCGGTGTTGCCAGGTCAGGTACGTCGCCGAGCTCAGCTTGTTGGGTCTGCACGTCCAACGGCAGGTTGAGGACGACGGTCCGCCGACCCTCGCGGGCGGTGCGCCACGCCCTCACCACATCGGCGACGACTGTCGACGCGCCGTACACCCGCTCGGGCACTGCACCGACGCTGCGCACGAGCGCGTCCTGGTCGATGCGGAAGTTCGAGCGCACCGCCGAGGCCGCGGTGTCCGCGGTGAGCACAAGGAGCGGCGTGCGTGACTTGGCGGCCTCGGCGATGCCGGTCATCGCGTTGGTGAGCCCGCAGCCCTGGTGCAGCGACAGCACGCCAGGGACGCCGGAGGTGCGGGCGTAGGCGTCGGCCATCGTCGCGGCGCCGCCCTCGTGCCGCGTCGCGACGAACTGGACGCCGGCGCGCTTCAGAGCGTTCGTGACGTGGAAGTTACCGCTGCCGACGACGCCGAACGCAGAGGTGGCACCGAGACGGACCACGAGCGACCCGACGACGTCGGCAACTGTTGTCACTTCTCGACCAGCGCGAACACCCGGCTCGGCGAGCCCGTGCCCCCGACGATCGGCAGCGGGCTGACGACCAGCACCGCACCGGTGGCCGGCAACCTCTCCAGGTTCCGGAGCTGGGTGAGCCCGTACGTACCGGCTTCGAGCAGGAAGTGGTGCGCGGGGAACGGCGGCTCGAACCCACCGGCGGCACCGGCGTCGATACCGACCGTCTCGACGCCGAAGCCGGTGATCGTGCGCTCGGACGCGAGCCACTGCGCGGCCTTCGCGGACGGACCGGGGGTGTGCGGGCCGTTTTCGTCGGCGTTGGCGAACGCCGCCGCGTCGTCCTGGCGGGCGCTCCATCCGGTCTGCAGCAGCAGCCAGGCGCCGTCGGGCACCCGGCCGTGCTCGGCTTCCCAGGCCTCGACGTGCTCGGGCTCGAGCAGGAAGTCGGGGTTCTCGGCGACCTGCGCGCGCACGTCGATGACGACGGCCGGGCCGACGAGCTTCGCCGGCGGAATCGCGTCGACGGTCTCGCCGTCGCGGGCGGTGATCCAGTGCGCCGGGGCGTCGAGGTGGGTGCCGGTGTGCTCGCCGGTGTGGATGTTGTTCCACTTCCAGGCCGGGCCCGCGTCGTCGAACGCGCTGACCGCCTCCAGGCTCAGCGGGATCGTGTTCGCGAACGGCGGCGGCAGCTGCAGGATCGGCGTCGACGGGCTGAGCGGCGCGGTCAGGTCGACGACCGCGACGTCGGCGGATCCCAGCGCGGCCACTAAAGCGGACAGAACAGACACGAGGCCCTCCCGAGGACAGTTAGGGAGCACCGTAGTTGACCACGCGGTTCTCCCACGCCCAGGCAGCCACTTCCACCCGGTTGCGGAGGCCGAGTTTGGTCTGGATGCCGGAGACGTGGCTTTTCACAGTGCTCAGGGAGATGAAGAGTTCGGCGGCGACCTCGCGGTTGGTGTGGCCGCGGGCAATCGCGCGAACCACCTCCAGTTCGCGTTCGGAGAGCGGGCGGGCCGGTTTTCGTGCGGGGACGCGGTCACGCATCGACGCGAGCAGGCGCACGGTGACCGACGGGGAGACGAGAGCGTCGCCCGCGTGCGCGGCCCGGACCGCCTCGACGAGGAGCGTCGGGCCGGCGTCCTTGAGCAGGAAGCCGACCGCGCCCGCGCGCAGTGCGCCGTAGACGTACTCGTCGGTGTCGAAGGTCGTCACGACGACGACCCGCAGCGGATCGACGACGTCCGGACCGGCCAGTGCGCGGGTGACGTCGAGGCCGTCGAGGCGGGGCATGCGGATGTCGACGAGACAGACGTCCGGCCGTAGCTCACGGGCCAGCGCGACCGCCTCCACCCCGTCCGCTGCCTCGGCCACCACGCTGATGTCGTCCTGGTCCTCCAGAATGAGCCGCAACCCACTCCGAACCATCCCCTGATCATCAGCGACCAGCACCCGAATCGTCACGGCGCCTCACTCGGCGCCGGAGCCGACTCGCCGCGCAGCACAGCCGCGCTGTCCGCCGGGCGCGGCCGGCCGTCGACCGCGCGGTGCTCGCGCAGGGGGATGGTCGCGTGAACCGACCAGCCTCCGCTGCTACGAGGGCCGGCGGCGAGGGCGCCTCCCAGTGACTCGACACGTTCGCGCATGCCGACCAGGCCGTACCCCGTGCGGTGGTAACGCGGTGGACCGGCGGGGCCGTCGTCGGTGACGTCGACGGTGAGGAGTTCGGCGTCCGCGGCGACCGACACCGACACCGACCCGGCCGACGGCGCGTGCTGCGACACGTTGGTCAGCGCCTCCTGCACGACCCGGTACACCGTGCTCCTCACCTCCGGCGGCCAGTCGCCGACCGCGACGTCCCGCAGCACCCGCGGCCCCGGCCACCGGTCCAGCAGCACGCCCAGGTCCTCCGGCTCGGCGGCGACCTGCCCCGCGTCGCCCGGATCACGCAGGACCCCCACGACGCGGCGCATCGCCGCCAGAGCCTCGGACCCGGCGGACTCGATCCCCGCCAACGCGTCCTGCACCGACGGAGGCGCCGAGGACCGGCGCGTCACCAGCTGAGCGGCCTGCGCCTGCACGACGATCCCGGTGACGTGGTGCGCAACCACGTCGTGCAGTTCACGAGCGAGCTCCAACCGCTCCTCCCGGCGCACCGCCTCCCGCGCCGCCCGCCGCCGCGCGTCCACCGCCCGCAAACCGAGCCCGGTACCCACGGCAACCACCCACCCGGTCGCGTTCAACGCCGGCACGGTCGTCAGCCCCCCGGCCACGAAGCTGCCGACCACCACCGCGAACCCGGCCGCGACCACCAAGGCCGCCACCCGGATCCGCTCCCCGCGCACCGCGACCGCCACCACCACACCCAACGCGAACGCCGTAGCCGGCCCCGGCTCCCGAGGTAACCCGGCCACCGCCGCGACCACGATCGCCGAACCCGCGAGCACGAACCCCACCCACCGCAGCCCCGCCACCGCACACGCCACCGAGAGCACCCCGACGACCGCACCGAACACCCAGTACGACCCGCCCCAACTCACCCGGATCGCCCCCGCCGTGACCACCACGCCGAGCGCGCCGACGATCACCAGAGCGGCCTGTCGCATCCTCACGACAAGCAGGCTACGAAAACCACGCCGCCTCCGAACCGGTCAGAAGTACGAGCGGAACCATGCTTCGGACCGGCGCACGGGCCACCCGGATCGCGAACCGTGGACCGCATGGAAGACACACCCCTGCTCGAGGCCCAGGGCCTGAGCAAACGCTACGGCCGACGAGCCGCACTCACCGACTGCACCCTCGCCGTCCCGCGCGGCCGCGTCATCGGGCTGGTCGGACCGAACGGCGCCGGCAAATCGACGCTGCTCCAGTTGGTCTGCGGGCTGCTCACCCCGACGTCCGGCTCGCTCCGCGTCCTGGGCCGACCACCCGGAACGCTCCTGCCCCGCGTCGGCTTCGTCGCCCAGGACGCACCGGTGTACGCCGACCTCACCGTCGCCGACCACCTGAAACTCGGCGCCCACCTCAACCCCGGCTGGGACGCCGCCCTCGCCGGGCGTCGCATCACCACGCTCGGCCTCGACCCCCGGCGGAAGGCCGGTCGCCTCTCCGGCGGCCAACGCGCCCAACTGGCGCTCACGGTCGCCGCAGGCAAGCGTCCCGACCTGCTCGTCCTCGACGAACCCGCCGCCGCGCTCGACCCGCTCGCCCGCACCGAGTTCCTCCGCCACCTGCGCGACTCGGTCACCGAACTCGGCGCCAGCGCCGTGCTCTCCTCCCACCTGCTGTCCGACGTGGAGCGGGTCTGCGACTACCTGATCGTCCTCGCCGGCGGGCGGGTCCAACTGGCCGGTGACGTGAAGTCGCTGCTCACCGCGCACTCCGACAGCACGCTCGAGGAGATGGTGCTCATGTACCTGAGCCGCGCATGATCTGGCTGAGTTGGCGGCAGTTCCGCGGCCAGGCGATCGTGGCGTTGGTGGCCCTGGGCGTCACGTCAGCCGCACTGATCACGCTGGGCACGACAATCCGCCAGGACCCCTATGTGCGCTGCACCGAGAACTGCGCGAGCCTCGCCGCCGAGTTCCAGGACAAGTGGGTCAACCTGCTGTACTTCGTCGACGCCGGGCTGCTGGTGCTCCCGGTGCTGATCGGAATCTTCTGGGGCGCGCCGCTGGTGGCCCGCGAGTGGGAGGCCGGAACGCACCGCCTGGTGTGGAACCAGAGCGTGACGCGTGCCCGGTGGCTGACCGTCAAGCTGCTGGTCGTCGGCGCGGGTTGCGTCGCCGTGAGCAGTGTTTTCAGTCTTTTGTTGACGTGGGCGGCGAGTCCGTACGACGAGGTCGCTGGTGACCGGTTCACGCGGCTGCTGTTCGGGGTGCGGAACCTCGCGCCGGTGGGGTACGCGGTTTTCGCGTTCACGCTTGGGGCGTGTCTGGGCTTGTTATTGCGGCGAACGGTCCGCACGATGGCGTTGGCGGGGTTGGTGCTGATCGTCGTCCAGATCCTGGTTCCGACGCTGTTGCGGCCGCACTACCTGACGCCCGAGAACCGGGCGGTGCCGATGACCGCGGAGGTGGTCGCGAACCTACGGTTCCTCGGTTCGGACGCGGACATCAGCGGGCTGACCGTGCCGGGCGCGATGGTGGTGTCGACGAGCCGGATCCTGGGGCCGTCGGGCGGTCTCGTGGACCTCGATCGGTACCACGCGTGCGTGTCCCGCTCCCCCGAGACGGCCCCGGCCTGCATCGCCGCGCTCGGCGCCCACGTGGACGTCGCCTACCACCCGGCGAGCCGCTACTGGCTCTTCCAACTCCTGGAACTGGCTCTGTACCTGGTCGCGGCCGCACTGCTGGCAACCGTGAGCGCCCTCCGCCTTCGACGCGGCGGTCAGTGACCGGTCCTATCAGGAACGGCGTAGGTCTGGTGCTGCCAGGACAGCACCAGACCCACGGCGTTCCTCAGTGGAGGGCCGCGGAGGCCAGGGCTTCTACCTGGGCCACGTCGTCGCCGTAGCAGTACAGGACCAGTTCGTCGGCGCCGAACTCGCGATAGGCGGCCACGGTGTTGGCGATCTCGGCCGGATCGGTCAGCGGTTCGCCCCAGTTAGTGTGGCCGGTGAACGCGTAGTAGTCGGCGATCGCGCGGCGGGCCTGGTCGACCGCCGGTCCGGTGGCCGCGTTCACCTGGCAGACCAGGCGGGGGCGCCCGGAACGCCCCGCGGCCGTCCACTGCTCACGCACGGTCTGCACGAGTCCGCCCGCCCACTGCAGCGGAGCGGCGCAGAGGAACCCGTCCCCGTGCGACGCGACCCGGCGCAGCGCAGCGGGTGCGAACGCTCCGATGAGAATCTGCGGCCCACCCGGCGCGCACGGCCGAGGCCCGATCCCGGTGCCCGGTCGCGCTGCCGGGTACGGCTCGCCGCGCCAGATCGCGCGCAGATCGGTGAGTTGTGCGTCGAGCAGGCGTCCCCGCTGGTCGAGAGGCGTTCCGGCGGCGGCGTGGTCGTCCTCGCGGCCGCCGACGCCGATCCCGAGGGTGAAGCGCCCACCGGACATCCGGTCGAGCGTCGCGACCTGCTTCGCCAGCAGCGCGGTGGACCGCAGCGGACCGAGCAGCACCTCGGTCTGCAGGCGGATCCGCGAGGTGGCGCCGGCGAGTACCGACAGGGCGACCAGCGGTTCGGGGTTGTTGTAGGCGAGGCGGTCGAGCAGGGCCAGCGTGTCGAAGCCGGCGGATTCCGCGCGCGTCGCCCAGTCGACGAGGCGGGCGGGGTTGCTGATCGGCAGGCCGAGGCCGATGTCCATGAGGTTCTCCGAAAATGGGCAGCCAACAGTGACTGTCGCCACCTCCTCCCCGCACGGGCGGGGCCGCTCGTCCTCTGCGACGCATCTCTCGGACGACCGGTTCGGAGTTCCGCGGCCATCTTAGCGGCCGTAGTTCCATGCCCACATCAGCCAGGGGATGAGCAGCGCGACCAACACCACCGCCAGCACGCCGACCGTCCAGCGCAGAGCGGGAGGCCACGGCGGCCGCCGGTACACCGGTACGTCGATCGGCGGTTGAAGCCCCAGATGCCGCTCCTGGTCGACGATCTCGTTGGCAAAGTTGTTGTTCGCGATGACCATCCGGCGGGTCTGCGGGTCGGCCGCGAAGTGCTCCGCGGTAGTGAACCATCGACGTGCCAGTTTCTCCGCCGTCGAGCCCCTCGATTCGAGAATCTGCAGGCCGAACTCGTTGATCAGCAGCGCGACCTCGTTACGCAGATTGCTCGTGCGTGGGTGCCGTTCGGGAGGCGCTACCGCGGACAGTTGGCGGATCGCGGGCAGGAGCGACTGGCGCAGCAGTTTCGTCGTCGCCGCGAGATCACCGGCGTCCAAGCTGTGGCGGACGTCCCGCATGACGGCCTCGATCCTCTCGGACAGCGGCTCGGCCTGGTAGCTCAGCGGGTCACGGCCGAAATCCGGTGGAGCAGGCCATGCGAGTGCGGCCCGGCCCAGCGCCGCCCGACGTTCGGGTTGGACCGTCGCGTACAGCGAGACCAACGGCCGGTACAGGGTCTTCCGGAGCTCGCCGTGCAGCCCCTCGAGCACCGCCCCGTCGAGCCGCTCGTCGAGCACGCGCATCCGGTGCAGAAGGTGCTGCTCCACGAGGCTTAGCCGCTCGAGCTGCTCATCCCACGCCCGTGCCGCGGTGATCCACACCTCGTCCAGGCGACGTAGTTCGCCGTCGGACAGCTTGGCGCTGCGGGACTCGAGCCTCAGTGCACTGCTGTGGGCGCGGACCGCGGCGTCGTGCTCGCGATGAACGGCTCCCGGACACGCACAGCGCAGGATTTCGGTGTCCCAGAGCCAGAACAGTTCTTCGATCAACCGTCGACGTGGGTCGCCGAGAATTCGGTCGTAAGCCCGTACGGCCTCCGGGGAACGAGCGGTACTCCGCAATTGCCGCACGACGTCTTCGTCGACGTTCGTCGGCAGGCCGGTGACGCGGAACGCGTTGCGGCGGTAGAGCGCCGGGGTCGCGCTCTCCTGCAACGCCGAGAGTATGAGGGCGTCCACCCTCCACAGGGGAACACCCGGCGCTACACAGTCGCTACACAGCGGTGGGGTGGCGCACCGGGGCGGGATCGCGAAGGGAGAGGGCGTAGCGGGGGCGGTCGGTGGTGAAGGCCCAGAGCCTGGGCTCGTTGTGCGCCCACTGGATCTGCCGGGGTGTGTTCAGTGTCCAGGCCAGGACGCGCAGCCCGCGTTCGTGCGCCCATCGCAGCAGCCCGGCACGCGCCAGGTGGTGGTTCACGGCGAGCATCGTCGGCGAGCACCGCGCGATCCGCCCGCTCGGGAACAGCTCGGCGAGCAGCGGGTGCACCTTACCCAGCGACAACGCGACCGCCAGATGCGGCATCTTCGCCCGCAGCACCCGCACGCTCTCGTCCTCGAGCGTGGTCAGGAAGAACCCGTCGCTGCCGAGGTAGCGCTCGCACATCCGCGCGATCGCCACCTCGTCACCGGTCTCCTTCAGGTCGACGTGCGCCTTGGTCCGCGTCCCCCGGATCGCCTCGAGCGCGGCGCGCAGGCTCGGCGGCCGCTCGGCACCCCGATCCCGGGCGCCCCGATCCCGGTACGCGTCGTGCACGATCACGAACGACCCGTCCGGCGCCCGGCGCACGTCGAACTCGATCAGATCGACGCCCAGCTGCACCGCAGCGTGGATCGCCTCGAGGCTGTTGGGGCGGTGGATCCCCTCCGGCCCGCCTCGATGAGCGGAGATCAGAGGCCTTGGCGACGCGTCACACTCGGTCACACCGATGAGGCTACGAGCACCGGGTGTACACGAGTCACCCGCTCACGTGGCCGCGCGCCGAACGGCAGGGAGCGAACGGTTTCGCCGGCCCACCGCCGGGAAACGACGTGGTCATGAGCTCTCTGGAGAACGCCAAGGACTTCGTCGCCGAACACGAGAAGGACATCGACGAGGCGACGGGCAAGGCCGGCGGCCTGGCCGAGGACCGGGAACTTCCCGCGGAGCGCGCGGACGACACCCCGGCGGAGACCGAGACCCCGGAAGCCCGCGACCTCTGAGGCGTACACGCTTCGGTGGCCCCTAAGCCACCGAAGCGTGCACGGCTCAGGTGTGAGCGCTGTCGTGGATCTCACCGACGAGCTCTTCGAGCATGTCCTCCAGAGCGACCAGCGCCACGCCGTCCGTGCCGCGCACCTGGGCCAGGTGCGCTCCGCTGTGGCGCAGCGCCGCGATGCCCTCCCGCAGGGTCGCGTCCTCCTCGACGGTGGGCAGCGGGCGGACGATGTCGTCCGGGATCGGTGCGGTGTACGGCACGCCCTCGGTCACCGTGTCGATGACGACGTCCTTCAGGTGCAGGTAGCCCACCGGCACACCGCTGGGTGAGACCACCGGGAACCGGGAGAACCCGGTGCGGGCGGCCACGTCCTCGACGTCCTCGAGCGTCGCCGAGCGCGGCACGGTGACGAGGTCGGCGAGCGGCAGCGCGACCCGGCGCACGGTCCGCTCGTCGAGCCTCAGCGCGCGGGTGAGCAGCGTGTGCTCGGCCTGTTCGAGCAGCCCGGCGCGGCGTGACTCGGTGATCAGGTCGGCCACCTCGTCGCGGGTGAACGTGCTGCTGACCTCGTCCTTCGGCTCGACCTTGACCAGCCGCAGGACGGCGTTGGCCACGGCGTTGAGCACGAAGATCACCGGCTTGAGCGCGGTCACGATCGCGACCAGCGGGGGCGCGAGCATCATCGCCGAGCGGTCCGGGCCGGCCAGCGCGATGTTCTTCGGCACCATCTCGCCGACGACCACGTGCAGGCCCACGACCAGCATCAGCGCGAGGGCGAACGCGATCGGGTGCAGGAAGTCGTCGGGTACGCCGACGGCCGCGAACGGACGCTCGAGCAGGTGCGCGACGGCGGGCTCGCCGATCGCGCCGAGGGCGAGCGTGCAGATCGTGATGCCGAGCTGGGCGCCCGCCATCATCAGTGAGACGTTCTCCATCGCCCGCAGCGTGGTTTTCGCGGCACGGGATCCGGCGAGCGCCTTCGGTTCGATCGTCGTGCGGCGCGCGGAGATCAGCGCGAACTCCGCCCCGACGAAGAAGGCGTTCGCGAGCAGCAGGAACGCCGTAAGCGCAACTCCGGCCCAGTCACTCATCGGACGCCCCCGTCAGCCTCAACCGTGCGAGGGATCGCGAGTACGCGGTCCACTCGGCGGCCGTCGAGGCGGTCCACTTCGAGCCGGAAACGCGCCGGCTCCAGGCCGTCGACGCCGGCCGGAACCGGATCACCCGGCCCTGTAGCGGTCACCTCCACGGCGTCACCCAGACGGGGCAGGCGACCCAGGCGGACGGTCACGTACCCACCCAACGTGTCGTATTCGGGCCCGTCAGGGACCGGGACACCGGCCCCTCCGCGGATCTCGTCGGGACGGAGCAGGCCGCTCAGCGTCCAGGCGCCGTCGGGGCGGCGGCGCAGACCCGCCGGCTGGGAGCGGTCGTGCTCGTCGGCCACCTCGCCGACGATCTCCTCGATCAGGTCCTCGAGCGTGACGATGCCCTCGGTGCCGCCGAACTCGTCGACGACGACCGCGAGCTGCAATCCTTCGCGCCGGAGTTGCGGCAACAGGTCGTCGGCGGGCACGGAACCCGGAATGAACACCGGCGGTTGCATCGCCGTGCGGATCGGCACCGCGTGCCGCGCGTCCCGCGCGACCCCCACGGCGTGCTTCGCGTGCACGATTCCGACGATGTCGTCGATGTCGTCCCCGACGACGGGGAAGCGGGAGTGGCCGGTGCGGCCGGTCGCGGTCAGTACCTCGCGGACCGGGTCGTCGGCGTTGACCACGGTCAGGCGGCCGCGGGGCGTCATCACGTCGGCAGCGGTCAGCCGGCCCAGACCCAGCGTGCGGCCGAGCAACTCCGCCGTCTCACCGGACAGCGTGCCCAACTGCGCCGACCGCCGCATCAGCGACACCAGTTCCTCCGGCGCACGGGCCGAGGACAGCTCCTCCTGGGGCTCGATGCCGAACCGTCGCAGGATGCCGTTCGCGATGCCGTTGAGCAGCCGGATCAGCGGCAGAGTGGCCCGCGTGAAGCCGCGCTGCAGCGGTGCGACGGCGATCGCGGTGCCCAGCGGCTTGGAGATCGCGATGTTCTTCGGGACGAGTTCGCCGAACAGCATGGTGATCAGGGTCGAGAGAGTGAGGGCGAGAGCCACCGCCACGCCCGTGACGGCCGCGTCTGGCAACCCCAGGGCTCCGAGCGGCCCCTCCAACAACGCCGCGATCGACGGTTCCGCGAGGAATCCGATCGCGAGGTTCGTGATCGTGATGCCCACCTGGGCACCGGACAGCTGGGTCGAGAGGGTCCGCAGCGCGGAATCCACGCCTTTCGCCCCGGCCCGCTCCACCGCCCCGCGGTCCACCGTCACGAACGCGAATTCAGCGGCGACGAACACTCCGCACGCCGCGACGAGCAGCAATCCCAGCAGCACCAATAGCCACTCGACCATGCTTAGTTCTTCCCCATAACGCTGGTAGACGTTGCGCTACCTAAACGAGGAACTCAGCCGGAGAGTCCCCGAAACACGAGGTCAACGGTGGTGTCGATCGCCACATCCAGCGGAATGTCGCCGATCAGGCCGCGTGCGGCCATCGAGGCGACGCCGTGCACCTGGGCGGCCGCCACGATCGCCAGCGTGTAGGGGTCACCGTCGCGGACCTCGCCGGCGGCCTGCCCCGCCACGATCAGATCGACAGCGACGATCACTCCGCGGGCCGCTGCGGCGCCCAGCGCCTCGGTGGCTTCCGGGTGGTGTTTCGTGCCCAGCATCAGGGCGAGCAGGGGTTCGTGGTCGACGGCGAAGCCCACGTAGGCGCGGACCATGGCGTCGAGGCGGGCGCGGAAGTCGTTCGCCGGGGTGTCCGTACTCGTCACCCTGTCCGCCAGCCGGGTGAACCCCTCGACGGCCAGTGCGTCCAGCAGCGCTTGTTTGTCGCGGAAGTGGTGGCTCGGCGCCGCGTGGGACACGCCCAGGTCACGGGCCAGGCTGCGCAGCGAGATCCCGTCGACGCCGACCGTCGCCAGCGACTTCTCGGCCGCGGCGAGCAGGTCGGTGCGGAGGTTTCCGTGGTGGTACGCCACCCGATCACTCTAGCCGCATCTTGTCATTGACAAGTATCCTGACACTGCCTAGTTTTGACGCCATGGACATCCGTGGCAAGACCGCTCTCATCACCGGCGCCTCGGCCGGCATCGGCGCCGAGTTCGCGCGCCGCCTGGCCGCGCAGGGCGCCAACCTGGTGCTCGTCGCCCGCCGCACGGACCGCCTCGACGCACTGGCCGCGGAACTGACCGGGGTGCACGTCGACGTGGTCCCGCTCGACCTGTCGCAGCCGGGCGCCGGGCGTACCCTGCGCGAGCAGGTGCCCCAGCCGGTGCACCTGCTCGTCAACAACGCGGGGTTCGGCAACTACGGGCCGCTGCTCGACGAAGACCCCGACAAGCTCGACGCGATGATCCAAGTCAACGTCACCGCGCTGACCGACATCAGCCGCGCGTTCCTGCCGGGCATGGTCGAGGCCGGCGAGGGCACGCTGCTCAACATCGCCAGTATCGCCGCGTACAGCCCCACGCCGTCGATGCCGGTCTACGGCGCGACGAAGGCGTACGTCCTCAACTTCACCGAGGCCCTCGCCTACCAGCTGCGCAACACGCCGATCCGGGTGCTCGTGTACTCCCCCGGCGCCACCGAGACCGAGTTCTTCGACGTCGTCGGCACCCGCGACGCCGGCGGCGGCAACTGGCAGACCCCGGCGCAGGTCGTGACCGGTGCGTTGCGTGCCCTCGACGGCCGGGCGCCGAGCGCGGTCGCCGGCGTCCCCAACCGGATCGCGGTCAGCGTCGCGCGCCTGCTCCCCCGGCGGTGGGCTGTGAACCTCGGCGGCCGCTTGACCTACAACTAAGGCGTGCGACCTCCACGAGGTCTGCCCCCAAGGGGGGTGACGGCGCGGGGCACGACCCCTTAGCGTCGCGAGCACTTCCGAGGAGGGTAAATGTCCGCGACCGAGACGTACCGGAACGCCCGCGACCTGTTACTACGCCACCGCACCGACTACGACCGCGCGGTCACGGAATTCACCTGGCCGACGTTCGACGGCCCGTTCAACTGGGCGATCGACTGGTTCGACGCCTACGCACGCGGCAACGACCGCACCGCGCTCTGGATCGTCGAGGAAGACGGCTCCGAGAACACGTACTCGTTCGACGAGATGGTCAGCCGCTCGGACCGGCTCGCGGATCTGCTCGCCGCGGACGGCGTCGGCACCGGCGACCGGGTGCTGCTCATGCTGTCGAACCAGGTCGAGCTGTGGGAGTCGGTGCTCGCAATCACGAAGCTCGGCGCCGTGATCATGCCGACCACCACCGCGCTCGGCCCCGCCGACCTGCGTGACCGCATCGACCGGGGACGGGCCGCGTACGTCATCGCGAACACCGCGGACACCGCCAAGTTCGCCGAGGTGCCCGGTGAGTACGGCAAGCTCGCTGTCGGCGGCGCGGAGGGCTGGCGCTCCTACGCGGAGGCGGCGAGGTTCCCCGGCACGCGGCGGGAGTCGGTGACGAGTTCGGACGACACGCTGCTCGTCTACTTCACCTCCGGCACCACGAGCCGGCCGAAGCTCGTCGAACACAACCAGGTCAGTTACCCGGTCGGTCACCTCTCGACGATGTACTGGATCGGGCTGCAGCCGGGCGACGTGCACCTCAACATCAGCTCGCCGGGCTGGGCGAAGCACGCGTGGAGCAACGTGTTCGCGCCGTGGATCGCCGAAGCCACGATCTTCATCTACAACTACACCCGCTTCGACGCCGACGCCCTGCAACAGCAGATCCGCCGCTGCGGCGTGACGACGTTCTGCGCGCCACCGACGGTGTGGCGGATGTTGATCCAGGCGGACCTGTCGGGTGGGCCGGGCGCGCTGCGGGAGGTCGTGGCCGCCGGGGAGCCGCTCAACCCCGAGGTGATCGATCAGGTGCGGGAGCGGTGGGGGCTGACGATCCGGGACGGGTTCGGTCAGACCGAGACGTCGGTGCAGGTCGCGAACACGCCGGGGCAGGAGGTTCGGCCGGGGTCGATGGGACGGCCGCTGCCGGGGGTGCCGGTGGTGCTGGTGGATCCGCTCACCGGTGAGGTGTCTCCGACCGAGGGCGAGCTCTGCCTGGACCTCGCTGCCCGGCCGGTCAATCTGATGGTGGGCTACACCGACGACCCGGCGCGGCACGAAGAGGCCATGGCCGGTGGTTTCTACCACACGGGTGACGTCGCGACCCGGGACGCGGACGGATACATCACGTACGTCGGACGCACCGACGACGTGTTCAAGGCCAGCGACTACAAGATCAGCCCGTTCGAGCTGGAGAGTGTGCTGCTCGAGCACCCGGCGGTCGTCGAGGCCGCGATCGTGCCCGCGCCGGACCCGATCCGGCTCGCGGTGCCGAAGGCGTTCGTGGTGCTCGCGGCGGGGTGGGAGCCGTCGTCCTCGACGGCGGAGGCAATCCTCGCGTACGCCCGCGAGCACCTCGCGCCGTTCCAGCGCGTGCGCCGAATCGAGTTCGCCGACCTCCCGAAGACGATCTCCGGCAAGATCCGCCGAGTCGAACTCCGCACCCTGGAACAGGATCGCTACGACGCCTCAACCCCCGACATCCCCGAATACCGAGACGACGCCCTCCGCTCCTGACCCCACGCGCCCGCCGCGCACGGGGCGGGCTCGGCGGGCGCGGAGCGAGCGCTTCGCGGAGAGGGCGAAGGGTGTGGGGCCCCGCCCCACACCCTTCCGACTAGCGCTCGATGAGGGTGGCGCGTAGGCGGGCTGCGGCGTCGGCGGGGAGGCCGTGACGGGTCAGGTAGTCCTCGACGTTGCCGATTCGGGCGAGAGTGGCACGGATCAATTCGGGTGGGCAGGCGAGCATTTCGGTGAGCATCGCGTCGGTGTGCTCGCCCTGCGGCATCGTCGCGCGGATCTTGTCGGCGAAGCCGGTCGAGAGGTTCCGCGCCGTCGCCGCGTAGTCCTCTTCGAGGTCGGCGGCATCCACGCCGAGCAGCGAATGCACCAGCGCGATCACGACCCCGGTGCGGTCCTTGCCCGCGGTGCAGTGCACGACAGCGGGCAGCGCGCCGGGCTCCGCGAGCGCGGCGATCACCCCGGCGAGCGCGTCGCCGCACTCGTCGACCATGAGGTTGTACGCGTCCTCGAGCGACCGAGGACGCTCCTCCGCGGCCATGCCGGCGAAGGCCGGCAGGTGCCGGTAGGTGACCGGCAGGTCGCCGAGCGCGTCGGGGGCGACCTCGACCTCGGCGTCCTCGCGCAGGTCGATCACCGTCGCGATGCCGAGCTCGGCGAGCTGGGCGCGCCCCGCGTCGTCCAGGCCGGCCAGGCCGTCGGCGCGGATCAGCAGTCCGCGCCGGACCGTGCCGCCGTCGGCGGTGCGGTAGCCGCCCGCGTCCCGGACGTTGTACGTACCGGGTAACGGCAGAGCGTGGGTCGTGGCGGCGGTCATGGTGACTCTCTCCCTGGGTTTGTGGCCGTGCCCAAAGTACCGGTGCCGATGCGCAGCCTCGCCCCCTCGGGTGAACGCCGGGTGAAGCGTACGGGGCAATAGCCCCTGGCTAGGATCACATCGGACGCCCGCGTCCGGAGGGGGATGAATGGCCGCCATCACAGTCGTCACCGGAGCTGCCGGGGCCTTGGGCCGCGCGGTACTCGCCACGCTCACCGAGCGGGGCGACACGGTCGTAGCACTGGACCGCGCGAGCGCCGCGCTCGACGCGCTCGGGTCTACCGTCGCGGAGACGGACCGCGCAGGCGCGGCGCCGGACACGCTCGGCCGTGCGACCGGTACGCCGGGACCCGACGTCGATGGCGTCGGCCGGATCCATCCGATCGGGGTGGACCTCGCGGATCGGGGCTCGGTGCTGGACGCGTGGAAACGCGTCGACGAGGTCGGGGCACCCACCGGACTCGTCGCGCTGGCCGGTGGGTTCACGCCAGGCAAGCTCGCCGACCTGGACGAGGACACGTTCACCGGCCTCTGGGAAGGCAACGTCTCGACGCTGCTCTGGAGCGCCCAGCAGGCGGCTTCGCGGATGCCGCGGGGGTCCTCGATCGTCACGGTGGGGTCGAAGACCGCGGTGACCGGCAAGGCCCCGGTCGGGCACGCGGCGAGCAAGGCCGCGGTCGTGCGGGTCACCGAGCTCCTCGCCGACGAACTTCGCCCAGCCGGGATCCGCGTCAACACGGTTCTCCCGTCAGTGCTCGACACCCCGGCCAACCGCAGCTGGATGTCCCCCGACCTGGTCGCCAAGGCCGTGAGCACCGCCGCCGTCGCCAAGGTCATCGCCTTCCTCCTGAGCGACGACGCATCCCCCATCAGCGGCGCCCGCATCCCCGTCTACGGCGACGCCTGACCCACCGGCCGAGGCGGGGCGACGCCCGCGCGGCAACCGCCCCAGCGCGGCGCCCTACGAGCGGCGGCAGTACACGTCCCCGCTGTTCGCCTCGTGCGGCAACCCCGCGAGGTGAGCGGCAACCTGCTCCGCCGACACCCACGTCGCGAAGTCGAACCCCATGGTGTCGCCCAACGCGACGTTGAACCGCGCGAACCCCAGCGCGACCGCACGGTCCAGACACTGCTGCGCCACGTCCCGCTCGATCGTCGTGAACTCGAACGACAGCGCCGGCACCGCCCGCGAGAGCCCCGACAGCACCGCGTGCTCGTACCCCTCGACGTCGATCTTCACGAACGACGGCTCCCCGTACTCACGGATCAGATCGTCCAGCGTCACGGTCGGCACCGAGATCTCGGTGTCCCACACCTGCCCGCGCCACCCGTTCGCGCCGAACGCGGCTTCCACGAAGTCCTTCGATACGGTGGACACCGTCGGATTCGCCGTGTTCACGTAGAACGTCACGCTCCCGGCAGAGGCACCGCAGGCGGCCTCCACCACCCGCACCCCGGGGTCGTCCGCGAAGATCTCGGTCAGCGCCCGGCTGCACAGCGGCTGCGGCTCGAGCGCAACCACCCGCGCCCCGAGCCGCCGATAGCTCGCCACCCGGTCACCCACGTGGGCACCGATGTCGAACACCACGTCACCGGGCCGCACCAGCGACGCGTGGAACGCGTCCATCGCCGCGTCGCGGACGTCGTTCCCCCAGTAGAAGTCGAGGGACTGATGGATCGACGAGACGGCCGGGTTCGCGCGGAGCGAGGATACGACGGCGCTGGAGCTCATACACGATGATACGTGCGTGGAGCCGTGCGAGGTTCAGCGCGCAACCGTGTACCAGAGCGCCACCGTCTGCCCCGACGCCTGCACCCGCGGCTCGTTCAGCCGGATCTTCGTACCCCCGAGATGCCGGAACATCGGCGTCCCATCGCCGAGCAGTACCGGCGCCACGAACATCAGCACATCGTCCACCTCGCCGGCCTCCAGGCACTGCCGCCCCACGTCGGCGCCGATGATGCACGCGTACTTGTCCCCGGCGGCGGCCTTGGCTTCCTTCACCCCGGTCGCCAGATCGGTGACGAACGTGATCGACGGAACCGGCGTCGGCGGCGGATTGTGCGTCAGCACGAACTGCGGTCCCTCCCACGCCCCGCCGAACGGACCCTCCTTCTCGGTGCCCATGTTCGGATCGTCACCGCGGTACGACACCCCACCGACCAGACACGAACCGACGTTCGCGACCAACTCGTCAGCGATCGGGTCCGGACCCCCGAGGAAATCGCCCAGCCACTGCATGTCGCCGTTCACGCCGGCAATGAAGCCGTCCAGCGACATCGTGGCGCCGTAAAGCAGCTTTCCCATCGTTCATCTCCTCCGAGTTCGCAAACGGGCCCTCGTTGAGACGGTGCCTCCGCGAAAAACTCATCGGTCGCCCGGCGAAATTTCTGCGGGCAGCCCGAACACCGGGAACAGCGCCGGGTCGTGGAACGCCGTCATCTCGGTGAAGAGCCCACCCTCGACCTCCACCACCGAGATCGCGAACGGCCGGAAACTCGCCTCCCCGGGCATCCGCGTGTACGACGCCGCCGCCAACTGCCGGTTCGCCCCCACCACTCGCACCGAGAACTCCCCGACGTACCCCTCCAGCGCCGGATCCCAGCTCGACGCCAGCGCCCGTCGCACGTTTTCCCGTCCCTGGAACCACATCGGCCACGGCGGCATCGTCGTGCGGACGTCCTCCGCCAGCAGCGCGGCCACCGCGTCCAGATCGGCGCGCTGCACGGCGTCCAGATAGCGGTTGAGCAGTTGCCTTTCCTCCGCGGTCGGCTCGCCTGCGGCGCGCCAGTCCGACCGACGTTCCGGCAGGTTCTCCCGGAGGGTGGCTCGCGCCCGTTGCAGTGCGCTGTTGATCGACGGCACGCTCACGTCCAGAGCACTGGCGACGGCAGACGCGGGCCAGCCGTGCACGTCACGCAGTACCAGCGCGGCACGCTGGCGAGCGGGCAGGAACTGCAGTGCGGCGAGGAACGCGAGCTCGATCGTCTCGCGCCGGACCGCCACCGCCTCGGGATCCGATTCGGACGGCGCCACCAGCTCGTGGTCGGGGAACGGCTGCAGCCAGGGGACGTCGGTGCGCGGCCCGAAGCCGACGCTCGGGTCGGACGGCCCGGTCACGTGGTGCGGGAGCACGCGGCGGGGCTTGCCGTCGAGCCAGTCGAGGCACGCGTTGGTGGCGATGCGGTAGAGCCAGGCGCGGACCGTCGAGCGGCCCTCGAACGTGTCGCGCTTCTTCCAGGCGCGCAGAAAGGTTTCCTGGACGAGGTCCTCGGCGTCGGTGTAGGAGCCCAGCATGCGGTAGCAGTGGACGCGCAGCTCCTGGCGGTGGCGTTCCAGGTCGTGCTCGGTCAGGGGTGGCACGCGGGCGAGTCTGCCAGGAAGTCGCGGATCGCCTGGCGGAAGCCGCTCGGATCCTCGGCCCAGGGGCTGTGGCCGGCGTCGAGGGTCACGCGCCGGACGTTCGGGAGCGCGTGCTCCAGCGAGTCGACCGCTGAGCGGGGGCGGGGGTCGTGGCGGCCGTCGACGATCAGCGTCGGGACGGTGAGGTTGCGGCAGCGGGCGGCGAGGTCGTCGTCGACGATTCGCTTGACGTCGGCGTTCAGACTCTGCGCGCACTCCCAGTTCAGGCCGTGCCAGGGAGTGGCCATACGCTCGGCGTGAACGGGGTCTTCGAAGTCGGTCGCCCACTGCAGGATCGCCAGTTCGCGGTCTTCGTCAGGGGTGCGGTCGCGTTGGTCGAGCTCGTTCCAGCGAGGGTCGACGCGCGCGGCGAAGGTGCGGTGGTGGGCGGGTTTCCAGGTGTGGTCCGGGTCGATTCCGACGCCGGAAACGTAGATCAGCCGGTCGACGCGATCGGGGTGATCGAGCGCGTAGAACAGGGCGAGCAGGGCGCCCCAAGAGTGCCCGAGAAGGTTGACCCGAGCCGGCCCGGGCGCATCGGTGGCGCGGCTCGCGCCCGGCCCGACGGTGGCTTGGGCGCTGATCGTGTCCAGGTCGGTGACGAACTGGGACACGGTGTAGGGACCGCGGCGCTCGGAGCGGCCGCAGCCGCGCTGGTCCCAGCGCACGACGGTGGCGATGTCCTCGAACATGGCGGCGACGTCGTCGAAGTAGTCCCAGATGCCGGGGCCGCCGTGACACAGGACGAGCGGCTGACCGACCCCGGTACGGGCGGTCCAGAACCTCACGGGGCCGCGGCGGCGGTGACGAGTTCTTCGAGGACGCGCGCGTCGACGGCTTCGAGGCGTTTGACGTAGAGGCAGCTCTTGCCGATGGTGTGCGGGCCGAGGTCGGCGAGCAGTTCGTCTTTGCGGGGGAAGTCGTCACCCAGGTAGAGGGTGGTCGCGGCTTTACGCGGCGAGAAGCCGATGCGGAACCAGTCGACGGTCGTGCCGGAGGCGTACCGCAGCTCGGTCCGCCCGAACCCGACGATGTTCGCGCCCCACATGGCGCCCTGATCGCCGGTGACGCGCGCCATCAAGTCACGGACGGTCTGCGCGTCGGCGCGGCGGGTTTCGTCGGGGACGGTGGCAAGGAAGTCGTCGACGCTGACGTCAGTGCGAGCGGTCTTCATGCACCCAGCATCCTCGCTCGCCCCTCCCCGCGACATCCCCGCCGCGGGGGTCAGGTGGGGGTTCGGGCCAGGCGGTTGCGGCGGTGGGCGGCCATGCGGACCGGGGCGTCGGCCCAGCCGTAGCCGTCGTAGCCGTCCAGGCGCTGAACGAGGAGCAGAAACAGCCTGCCACCGAGGAGTTGCGTGCTCACCTGGAGGTAGGCACCGCCGTCGGGGTGGTCGGCGGTGTGGAGGATGCCGAGGTCGCGGTACGTGGCCAGTTGTTCTGGCGCGAGGTCGAGGCGCGCGCCGAGATCGTCGTAGTAGTTGTCGGGGATGGCGAGGAGGGGTGCGCCGGCTTCGCGGGCCTTGCGGGCGGCGGTGACGACGTCCTCGGTCGTGAAGGCCACGTACTGCGGGTCGGCGACCGCGGGGGCCCAGTCGCCGCGGCGGAGCCTCGCCACGGTGAGGGCCAGGCGCACACTCCGGGCGGAGTCGGTGAGGGCGCGGCCGCGGACCAGACCGAACGGGGCGGCGAACTCGCCGGCGGTGATCGGCGTGAGGCCGAGCACTGCCCGGTAGAACAGTGCGGCTTCGTCGAAGTGGTCGAACGGTTCGGCGAGTCCGACGTGGTCGATGCCGGTGACGCCGGCTCCGGTCCGGCTGCCGTCCGGGGTAGGCACGAAATCACCACTCCACCCTCCCGGGCCACCGCCCTCCGGGTCCGCGTCCGGGCGGGCGACGGGCCCGGGATCCCCCGTCGTGCGGGCGAAGAACAGCGGGGTGCCGTCCGGGGCGGCGATCGCGGCGAGGTCTGCCTCGGCCGGGCCGCGCTCCCGGGGCAGCAGTGGCGCGAGGAGTCGCTGGGCACGCAGCGCCGCGGCCGGCGGATCCGCCGACTCGACCGCGAGCGCACCGAGCGCCGCTCCCCCGGTACCGGCCGCATTGACCAGCACCCGCGCCCGCCCCTGCTCCCACCGCTCCACAGGCTTCGTCCGGTGCCGCCCCGTCCGCTCGAATCCGAGCGCCTCCAACACGCCCCCGAGCCGAACCGCCTCCTCGGGAGCCGCCGACAACTCCACGAACGCATATCCACTCAACACGGTCGCCGGCGCCGCCACCGGATCCACCCCGGCGCCACCCGCCACGGCCGCTGCACGCGGCACCTCTTGCGCGGGCAGCGCGGCCGCTGTCGCTTCGGCCAAGGCCAGCAGCGAGCGGCGCGCGTCCACAGCGGTCGGACCCGGGTCCGCCTGGCGGAACACGTCATTGAACACCTCGAGAGACAACGGCCCCGCATACCCCGCCGTCAGCACCGGCCGCAGGAACGCGGGCAGATCGAACGCCCCCTGCCCCGGAAACAACCGATGGTGCCGACTCCACTGCAGCACATCCATCGACAGATGCGGCGCATCCGCCAACTGCAGAAAGAAGATCTTCGACCCCGGAATCCCCGCGATCCCCGCCGGATCCGACCCCTTCGACAGGATGTGGAAACTGTCCAGGCAAACCCCGAGCGCCGGATGATCAGCGCGCTGCACCACGTCCCACGAATGCTCGTACGTGTTCACGTGCGCCCCCCACGCCAGCGCCTCGTACGCGATCCGCAACCCGCGGTCCGCCGCCCGCGACGCCAGCTCCCCCAACTGGGAAGCCAGCAACGCATCGTCGGTCACCGCGTCCGCCCCCACCGACGAACACACCAGCACGGTGTCCGTACCCAGCTCCTGCATCACGTCGAATTTGCGCTCCGCGCGACGCAGATTGGCCGCGAACTGCGACGGATCAACCGAGTCGAGGTCACGAAACGGCTGGTAGAGGTCGATCGAGAGCCCGAGGTCCCGGCACAACACCCGCACGTCCCCCGGACTGCTCGGCGACGCGATCAGGTCCGGCTCGAAGATCTCCACCCCGTCGAACCCGGCGTCCGCCGCCGCGACGAGCTTGTCCTCGAGCGTCCCGGACAGACAGACCGTGGCGATGTCAGTGCGCATTCTCAGCCTCGATGAGTTCGTGGAGGTGCCGGGTCATCCGCCCGGCGTCGGGCTCGATCCCGGTGAACAGCCGCATCGCCGCGACCGCCTGGTGCACGGCCATCGCACCGCCGTCGAGCGTCCGGCAGCCGGCAGCGCGGGCGACCCGCAGCAGCTCGGTCTCCAGCGGCCGGTACACGATCTCCGCGACCCACAGCTCCGGCCGGAGCAGCCCGGCGTCCAGCGGCAATCCGGGATGCTCGGCCATACCCACCGGCGTCGCGTGCACCAACCCGTCCGCGCCGGCCAGTACTCCGGCCAATTCGTCAGTCCCGTGCCCGACGACCCGAGCGCTGGTAGCGGTGTGCGAGGGTCGGAAGCGAGCGGCCAGGGTATGGGCCCGGGTGGCGTCGACGTCCACCACGTGCACGGTTTCGGTACCGAGCGCGAGCAGCGCGTAGGCGGCCGCCGCTCCGGCGCCTCCCGCCCCCAACAGCACAACTGCTCTCAGATCGACGCCCGGCAAGCCGGCGATCACCCCGTTGCGGAACCCCGACCAGTCCGTGTTGTGCCCGGTCGTGCCACCGCGCGGCTCGAACACGACGGTGTTCACCGCCCCGATCTCCCCCGCCGCTCTGGACAGCTCGTCGAGGTGCGGGATCACCAGCTGCTTGCACGGATGGGTGATGTTCAGGCCGCGGTACCCGGCGCGCCGGGCCTCGTCGACCAGTTCGCCCACCGCCTCGGGCGAGCGGTGCAGCTCGTCGAGGTCGAGGCGTCGGTAGGAGTAGTCGAGCCCGAGCTCGGCGCCTTCCCGCTCGTGCAGAGCGGGTGACAGCGACGGGCCGATGCCCGAACCGATCAGGCCGACGACCACCTGGTCGGTTCCGCGGGATGCAAGGGATGAGAGGGACACGGCTCTCCTCCGAATAATGTACTGATTGGTTAGTTGTAGCTCACGGCAGCTCCGATGGAAAGGGGTACCCACTAGGGTCGGCACCGTGACCGCAGCATCGTCCGAGGACGTTTCGCCGGAACGCCAGCGCGACGCCGAGCGCACGCGCGCGGAAATTCTCGACGCCGCGACCGAGGAGTTCGCCAGTCGCGGGTACGCCGGCGGTCGGGTGGACGAGATCGCGGCGAAGACCCGCACCACCAAGCGGATGATCTACTACTACTTCAGCTCCAAGCAGGGGCTCTACCTCGCGGTGCTGGAGCGGGCGTACGGCGGCATCCGGCGCCTGGAGCAGGAGCTGGACGTCGACCACCTCGACCCGGCGCGGGCCATGCGCGCGCTGGCCGAGCTGACGTTCGACCACCACCAGTCGCACCCGGCGTTCATCCGGCTGGTGAGCATCGAGAACATCCACCACGCCGAGCACCTGCGCACCTCGCCGATCCTGCCGACGCTCGCGGCGCCCGCCGTCGACGTGCTCAGCGAGATCCTCGAACGCGGCCGCGACGCCGGACTGTTCCGCGACGACGTCGACGCGCTCGACGTCCATATGGTCATCAGTGCTTTTTGTGTCTTCCGCACCGCGAACCGGTACACGTTCGACGCGATCTTCGGGCGCGACATGCTCGACGCCGAGCAGAGCGCCCACCACCGCCGGATGATCGGCGACCTGCTCCTCGAGTACCTCACGGCCCACGTCGGCCGCGCGTAACCGCGCACCCCTTGACAGGACCCGTGCGACTAACTCACTCTCTGGTACCTAACCGCACGGTACATTAGCGCGGCCCTCGCTGTGTCTTGCACTGACGCAAACCTCCAGGGAGCCCTCGTGTCACAGACCCCCATCGCGCAACCGCGCAAGGCGGCGTTAGCGGCCTGGATCGGCAGCGCGCTCGAGTACTACGACTTCTTCATCTACGGCACCGCCGCCGCGCTGGTCTTCAACAAGGTGTTCTTCCCCGACTCCGATCCGGCGACCGGCACGCTGCTCGCGCTCGCGACGTTCGGCGTCGGGTACGCGGCCCGGCCGATCGGGGCGTTCATCCTCGGTCACATCGGGGACAAGTTCGGGCGCAAGCGCGTGCTGGTGTTCACGTTGATGCTGATGGGCATCTCGACTTTCCTCGTCGGCTGCCTTCCGACGTACGACCAGGTGGGGGTGCTCGCGCCGGCGTTGCTCGTCGCGCTGCGGCTCGCGCAGGGGTTCTCCGCGGCGGGTGAGCAGGCCAGCGCCAACTCGATGACGCTGGAGCACGCGCCGGAGAAGCGTCGCGGGTTCTTCACGAGCTTCACGCTGAACGGCACACAGGTGGGTCAGATCCTCGCGACCGCGGCGTTCCTGCCGGTCGCGGCGTTGCCGGAGTCGTCGCTGCTGAGCTGGGGCTGGCGGATCCCGTTCCTGCTCAGCGTCGTCGTGATGGCGGTGGGGTATCTGATCCGGCGCCGGATGGAGGAGACCCCCGCGTTCGTGGAGGAAGCCGCCAGCGACCAGGTGGCGAAGATGCCGCTGGCGATCCTGTTCCGGGACCACTGGGTGTCGGTGGTGCGGGTGATCCTGGTGGCGACGGTCGCGTCGGTGAGCACGATCTTCGGGGTGTTCGCGCTGTCGTTCGGTACGGACACCGCCGGGTTGGAGCGCTCGACGCTGTTGTGGGTGGGCGTGCTGGCGAATGTCGTCGCGCTCGGGGCGATCCCCCTCTGGGCGTCGCTGTCCGATCGGATCGGACGCAAGCCCGTGATGATCGGGGGAACGCTGGGCTCCGCCGCGTTGATGTTCGCGTACCTGTCCGCGATCGGCCACGGCAACTGGGTCCTGATCTTCGCCATCGGCATCCTGCTGTCCGGTGTCGTGTACAGCGCCCCGAACTCGACCTGGCCCGCGTTCTACGGCGAGATGTTCACGACGAAGGTGCGCCTGTCGGGGATGGCGATCGGGACGCAGATCGGGTTCGCGATCGGGGGCTTCGCGCCGACGATCGGTGCCGCAGTGGCCGGCGACGGGCGCAGCGGGTGGGTGCCGGTGGCCGTGATGCTCGCAGTGCTCTGCGTGCTCTCCGCCGCCGCGACCGCCACCGCCCGCGAAACCGCCCACGTCCCCACCGCGGACCTCGGCCGCACACCCGAACAGACCGCCACCCACCTACCCGCGACCGCCTGACCGACGACTACCCGGCCCTACGACGACTTCCCGGCCCAACCCCCGCCGCGGGTAGGGCCGGGAAGCCGTCGTAGGGCCGAAAACTCGCCGCTCGGGGGCCGCGCCCCGGGCGTGATGTCGCACGCAGTAGGTGTACTGCGTCGATTTGCGGGGGATCACGCCACCTCCGAATTAGGAGGGCGTAGGTGGCGACTCTGAGCACGACCGCGGCATCGACGGTGTCGACGGCGATATCCGCGCCGCTGCGAGTGTGGATCCGCGTGGTGACGACCGAGATCGCGATAATTCTGCTCGGCGTCGGCGCGTATCTCGCCGTGGCGGTGGGGGCCGGCGACCGCGGCGAGGTCGCGACCGCACACGCGCGGACACTGATCGGCGTCGAGAGCCTGCTCGGGCTCGACGTCGAGGTCGGGCTCGCGAGCTGGTGGGCCGAGGATCCCACCCGCGCGATGATCGCCGACGCGTACTACGTCACCGCGCACTTCGCAGTGCCGTTCGTCCTCTTCGGGCTTCTCGTGCTGTTCCGTCCGGACGCCTACCCCCGCTTCCGCACCGCGTTCGTCGCTGCGAGCATGCTCGGCGTCGCCGTCTCGTGGCTCTGGCCGACCGCGCCGCCGCGCCTGGTCGAAGGGTTCGCGGACGCCCCGATCATCTCCGGGCTGGAGAACCCGTACGCGGCGTTCCCGAGCATGCACGTGGGCTGGGCGGTGTGGGCCGCGCTCGCCGTCGGAGCGCTCACCGCGAACGTCTGGCTACGCGCGCTGGCCTGGTTGCACGCGCTCATCACCAGCGTCGATGTACTGGTGACCGGTCACCACTGGGTCCTCGACGTGGTCGGCGGAGCCCTCGCCGCGTTCGCCGCCCTGGCCATCGCCCGTGTCCTCCACCGCACCCCGCCTCCGGCGGCACTCGACTGACGTCGATCCAAAACGACGACAACCGAAAACGCACCCGTCGCCCTCTGCACAGGGAAGGCTTCTTCCGACAACGAAGGGCGACGGGTGACCGACCAACCGGACCAGGCGTACCGCGAGTACGTCACGGACCGACAACCAATGCTGCGGCGGCTGGCCTATCTGCTCTGCCAGAACTGGCACAGCGCCGACGACCTGGTGCAGAACACCCTGGTCAAGCTGTACCTCCGCTGGGAGCGGGTCGCCGCCGCCACCGACCGGGACGCCTACGCGCGTACGGTCCTCGTCCGCGTGTTCCTGTCCGAGAGACGAACCAGCTGGGCCCGCCGGGTCGTGCTGATCGACTCCGCGCAGGACTCCACCGCGGTCAACGATCCCGACCCGGCGGCGGCGGTGGCCGTCCGCACCGCGCTGGCCGGTCTGCCACCGCGCCAGCGCGCGGTGATCGTCCTGCGCTTCTACTCCGACCTCTCGGTCGACCAGACCGCCGAAGCCCTCAACTGCTCGGCCGGGACCGTCAAGAGCCAAACGTCCAGGGCGCTCGCCGCCCTCCGCCGTGCACTCCCAGACGAGGAGCCCGCTGCGCCCCACCGAGGAGCCCCCCGATGAACGAACTGCAGATCCGAGAATCGCTCAGCCGAATGGCGAGCGACCCGGCTCCTCCCTCGACCGTCGACGTCGACCGTGCCATCGCCCACGCGCAGCAGAAGCGCCGCCGCACTCAGTGGATGGTGATCGCCGCCGCGGCCGCGGTGGTGCTCGTCGTGACGCTCGGCGTGGTGACCGCGTTCACGCCGGACGACCGGGCCGAGCCGGCCCCGGTCGTGAGCGCGCCGCCGTTCGGCACCGCGCCCCAGTCCTTCGACCCGCTCAACCCCCGCCTCGAGATCGGCTGGCTTCCCAGCGGCCTGTCCGACCCGCTCGGAAACTCCGCGGTCACCGCAGAATTCATGACTTACCGGGGTAAGAACGGCACTTCCGTGTCGGTGTACGCCATTCCGCGCAAGGGTGGCTTCCCCGCCGTCGAGTTCTTCGGTCAGCCCGTCGACGGTCCCGACATCAACGGGCAGCCGAGCAAGTGGTACCAGGTGCCGGTTCCCGTGCCGGCGGCTCCGGCGGCCAAACCCGGCGCGGTGCCGCCGTCGCCCACGACGAAGCCGACCCGCGCGGTGAAGAACGCGGGCGTGCTCCGCTGGGAGTGGGCGAAGGGTGGAATGGCCCAGGTCGACCTCACCAACGTGAAGAACCCGATGGACGTCGCCGCCAAGATCGCCCGGTCGGTGCGGCTCGACCGTCCGAAGCCGTTCGCGATGCCGCTGCAGATGAGCAAGCCGAACATTCCGGTGGTCCGCACCGGCGCGACGTCGGAGAGCGCGATCGTCGAATTCGCGTCGGCGGGCTGGAAGCGACCGTCGATGCTCGTCGGGGTCGGCAAGGCACGCACCGCGACGAACCTGCCGAAGCCCAACGTCACGCTCCCGGGTGGACGGAAGATCCGCGAGGACCTGTATCCCGGCCTGTCGTCGATCATTTTCGACTTCGGGCCCGGAGCGGAGATGTGGCTGCAGTGCACGGGTCCGGACGACACCGAGGCCTCGACCGTCGCCACCAAGGCCGAGTGTCGTCGGCTGGCCGCGAGCGCCACACCGGTCGGCACGTTCACGGATCCCTCGACGTGGACGAAATCGATTTTCCGGTGAGGTCGGCCACATAGCGCCCCAGAGGTGCCCACTCCGCAGTTAGGAATCTGTTAGCAACATTCCACTGCGGAGGGGGCACGCATGGCTACCTTGCGTGATCGGGGCGACGCCCGGCTGATCACCAAGGAGTTCAGCCTCCTGCTCGTCGCAGCGCTCGGCGTCTTCCTCGCGCTGGGCATGACGCTGCCGGTGCTGCCGTACTTCGTGCGCGATCTCGGCGGCGGCGACCTGGCGATCGGCATCGTCGTCGGCTCGATGGCGGTCTCGGCGGTGCTGATCCGGCCGTTCACCGCGCCGGCGATCCAGAACTGGGGTTTCCAGCGGCTCGTCCTGGCCGGTGGCGTCGCCGGTGCGGTGGCCATCGCGGGGCACGCGTTCGCGGACAGCTTCCCGGTGCTCCTCGCGCTCCGCCTGCTCACCGGTGCCGCGCTGGCGGTGATGTTCGTCGCGTGCATCGCCCGGGTGATGGCGACCGCTCCCGCCGAGCACCGGTCGAAGGCGTCGAGCTACTTCTCGGTGGCGCCCTACCTCGGGCTCGGGCTGGGGCCGGTGATCGGCCAGCCGTGTTACGAGGCGTTCGGCTTCGGTCCGACGTTCCTGCTCGCCGGCGTGCTGCAGCTGGCCGGGACGCTCCCGATCCTGCTGGTGACGAACCACCGCGACCCGGGCGAGAAGGTGCCCCGGTTCCACACCGCGGCGCTCTGGCCGGGTGCGGTGCTCGCGCTCGGGATCATCGGCGTGGTCGCCTTCAACGCCTACATCCCGCTCTACGTCGACGAACTGCGCGGCACCAACCCGGCGTTCATGTTCCTGGCGTACTCGATCGTCGTGCTGGCCGCCCGGATCTTCGCCGGTGGGCTCCCGGACCGGATCGGTGCGGTCCGGGCAGGGACGCTGGCCACCGTCGGGGTGGTCGTCGGTCTGGTGATCATCGCGGCCGCGCAGTCGCCGCTCTGGATCTACGTCGGCATCCTGCCGCTCGGCGCCGGCATCGCGTTCCAGTACCCCGGCCTGATGGCGCTGACGATCAGCCGTGTCAGCGAGTCCGAACGCCCGGCTGCCGTCTCGACGTTCACGATGTTCTTCGACGTCGCCACCGGCCTCGGTGGGTTGATCGTCGGGCAGGCCGCCGCGCTCGGCGGCTACCGGACCGCGTTCGCGGCCGCGGCCTGCTGCTCGGTGCTGGGGTTGATCCTGCTGCGAACAGTGGTCGCTTCCAAAAGCTAAATTTTTACGTTATGCGAGTCGCCGATCGCCCGCTGGTGGCCGGAGTGGCCGCTGTCGTGCTCGGCGTCGCGCTGGTCGTCGCCGGTGTCGTTCTTCGGCAACCGGAGCGCTTGCCGGGCGGCGGGGGTCTGCCGCCGATCCCGACGGTGCGCAGCGCCGTCGAACTGGGTTCGCTGGCGCAGAACGGGCGGGTCACCGCGCGGGACAACGGGCAGAGCACCGCGTACGGGGACCGCTCGGTGTGGGTGTTCGGTGACACCGTGCTGCGCCGGCCGGAAGGGTTCCTGTCGAACAGCGAGTCGTCGACGACGGACCGGCGCGCCGCCGACGGGATCGACCTGCGCGGCACCGAACCGGCGCCGGTCGTGACGCACACCCCGGCGGAGTCGGCGTTCGAGCTGGCGCACGGCGGTGCCTGCACACCCACGACCGACCTGTACTGCGGCGCGCGATTCGCGTTCTGGCCCGGGCCGGTGATCGCCGACCCCCGGCGGGGCCGGGTGCTGGTCTTCTACGTGAAGCTCTGCCGCAACGGCGGCGAGGGAACGCCCTGCTCCGGGCAGTACGGCCGGCCGCTCGGCACCGGGATCGCCGCGGTGGACATGCGCACCAAGCAGGTGACCCGCCTGAGCGCGGCGCGCACGGACCTCGTGCTCAGCGTCGAAGGCCCCGACCCGACGATGTTCTTCCCGCCGTCGGACGCCTACAACACCGCGGCGCTGGTGATCGGCGACGAGGCGTACGTCTACGGCGCGTGCGCCGAGCGGTGTCATCTGGCGCGGGTGCCACTGGACCGGATCGGTGACCGGTCGCGGTGGCGGTTCTGGGCCGGCGGGGGGCGGTGGTCCGCGGATGCGGGGGCCGCTGTGGACACCGTCGAGGCCGGTGCCGCGGGGAATACGATTGTTCCGGTGCCGGGGTTGAAGGGCTGGTTGAACGTCTACCTGCCGTACGGCGACAACGTGATGCGGGCGCAGATCGGCGGGTCGCCGGCGGGGCCGTGGTCGGCGGAGTTCCCGCTGTTCACCACGCGCGGAGCGGGAATCAACTACGCGGGGTTTTCGCACCCCGAATACGCGGAACAGGACGGGTTGGTGCAGTACCTGACGTACTTCCAGGCCGACACGGGGGACCTGCGCCTGGTGAAACTCACACTCGTCGGGTGAACCACGGCCCCCACCAGGGCCGTTGCACACTGAGCGAGCCAACAGTCAGGAGATCGATGACCACGCATGCCCTTTGGTTCACCGCACCGCGCGAGATCGAGATCCGTCCCGTGCCCGATCCGGTACCCGGCCCGGACGACCTGCTGGTCCGCACCGTGTACTCGGGGATCAGCGCGGGCACGGAGCTGCTCGCCTACCGCGGTGAGCTGGACCCGTCCACCGAGCGGGACGAGACGCTCTCCGCGCTCGCCGACGGCGGCTTCGACTACCCGTTCCAGTACGGCTACAGCTGCGTGGGCGTGGTCGAGACCGGCTCGCTGGAAGGCCGGACCGTCTTCGCGTTCCACCCGCACCAGACCCGGTTCGTCGCGGCGCCGGACGACGTCGTGGTGATCCCGGACGGGGTCGATCCGCGGATCGCAACGCTGTTCCCCCTGGTGGAGACCGCGCTGCAGTTGACGCTCGACGCCGGGCCGGTGCTCGAGGACACGGTGGTCGTCACGGGTCTCGGCGCGATCGGGTTGCTGACGTCGTTGCTGCTCGTGCGTGCCGGGGCGTCGGTGGTCGCGGTCGAGCCGGAGTCTTCGCGCCGGGAGCGGGCGCTCGAGCTCGGGGTCCGGGCGGTGTCCCCCGACGACGCGCCCGGTGACGTCCCGCTGCTGATCGAGACGTCCGGGGCGCCGCGCGCGCTCGCGGACGGGTTGTCGCTGTTGGCCCACGAGGGCACCGCGCTCGTCGGGTCCTGGTACGGGACGAAGCCGGTGCCGCTGCCGCTCGGTGAGCACTTCCACCGGCGTCGGCTCACGATCCGCAGCAGCCAGGTGTCGACGATTCCGTACGCGGCGCAGGGCCGGTGGACGAACGCCCGTCGACGTACCACCGCACGGGGGCTGCTCTCGGAACTCCCGCTGAAGTCCCTCGCCACGACCGAGTTCGCGTTCTCCGACGCGGCGGACGCCTACGCCGCAATCGACCGCCGCGACCCCGGCATTCTGCACACAGCGCTCCACTACTGACGATAGGAATAACGCATGTACCAAGCAGGCACCGAGCGCGAAGTGACCGCATTCCATGTCATGCCCGACATGCCGCCCCCGGAGGGTGAGCGGCACTCGCACGACTACCGGTTGACGCTCGTCGTGTCCCGGGAGGAGCTCGACGACAGGGGCATGGTCGTGGACCTCGACGTGCTCGTCGGAGCGCTGGAGGACCTCACGAAGCGGCTCGACCAGGGTGACCTGGACGCGATCATCGGCACGGAGATCGGTGCCGACGCGGTCACCGTGGAGGCGTTCGCGCACTGGGTGCACGGGAAGATCGGGGCGGCGATCGGGGCGCCCGGTGCGGGCCTCGCGGTGCGGGTGTACGAGAACGCGACCGAGTTCGGTGGCTACTCGGGTGTGCTCGCCTGAGCGCGTTATCGGTAGGCCCGATAAGGGTGGCGTTGCTGACGTTGGGTGATCCGGCGACGATGACCGGTGGCTACCTCTACCACCGGCGCGTCGCCGATCGCGCCGCCGCCAACAACGCGCACCTGGAGTTCGTCTCCGTCCCCGACCGCTCCTTCCCGGCCTCCGTGGCCGCCGGCCGCGCCCTCCTCGCCGACCTCGCACGGCGCAATCCGGACGCGATCCTGCTCGACAGCATCGCCGCCGCCTACATCGGCCCGTGGCTACGCGCCGCAGCGCCGCAGCCCACGGGTCCGACCGCCGCCCCGTCGGGGGCGGCCGGGCGCACGGGCGGGCGGTGGCGCCGGCGGGCGCGGGGGGTGGCGCCGATCGTGGGGATGTTGCACCAACCGCCCGGGGGGATCGACCACTCGGGGATGCGACGGTGGGTACAGAAGGTGCTCGACGAGCGGGCCTATCGCTTTGCGTCCAGATTGCTCATCGCCAGCGAAGACCTGGCGGACACCCTGCGCGCAGCGGGAATGCCCGCGGACCTCCTGACCGTCGTGGCACCGGGCCGCAACCCGGCGGACCACCCGGTCACCCCCGCCACCGACCTGCGGCAGGGGCGAAAAGCCGCAGTCCTCTCCGTCGGCAACTGGGTCGAACGCAAGGGCCTCCTCGACCTCCTCGAGGCCGTCGCCACCCTCCCCCGGGACGCAGTGACCCTGCACCTCCTGGGCGACCCCGACATCGATCCCACCTACGCGACCCGGGTCCGCGCCCGGCTCGCCACCCCCGATCTGGCCGGCCGGGTGATCACCCACGGCCTCGTCACCCCCGCCGAAGTCGTCGGCTTCTACCGCGCCGCAGACGTGTTCGCACTGGCCAGCGTCCGCGAACCCTACGGAACCGTCTACGGCGAGGCGATGACAGAGGGCCTCCCGGTAGTCGGCTGGGACGCGGGAAACCTCCCGCACCTGGCCCGCCACGGCATCGAGGGTTTCGCCGTCCCACCCGGCGACGTCGGAGCTCTCGCCGAGGCGCTCCGCGAGCTGGCGGAGAACGAACCACGCAGACACGCCATGGCCGCCGCCGCCAAAGCCCGATCGGAATCCTTTCCGAACTGGGACGACACGGCCCGCGTGCTATTCACTGAGATCCGGGCCGTAGTGGAGGAGACGCGGACGTGAGCGAGTTCGAGGCAGTCCTGTTCGACGCCGGCGACACCCTGATCCGCCTCGCCGGCAGCGGCGAGACCCTGCTGCACGGCGCGGCGGCGAACCTGGGCGTGGCCCCGCTGGACCCCGGCGAAGTCGCCGACGTCTGGAAGCGGGTCCTCGACCGCAGCAGCACGGCAGAGGAAATGGCCAAGGGCCGCGACCTGTCGGAGGACAAGCACCACGACGTGTGGACCGCGCTCTACACCAGCGCCGGCATCGACCAGCTCGCGGACGGGCTCTCCGAGGCGCTCTACACCCTCACGGTGGCCGCCGAATCCTGGGAGGCGTTCCCCGACACCGTGCCGACGCTCCGCACGCTCTCCGAGCGCGGCACGAAGATCGGCATCGTCAGCGACACCGGCTTCGACATCCGCCCGGCGATGGAACGACTGGGCATCATGACCTACGTGGACACGGTCGTCATGTCGTTCCAGCACGGCATGTGCAAGCCCGCGACCCCGGTGTTCCTGGCCGCGTGCGATCAGCTCGAGGTCGATCCGACCAGGACGTTGTTCGTGGGCGACAACCCCCTCACGGACTCGGGCGCGATCGCCGTCGGAATGCACGCGTTCCTGCTCCCCCGGCCGAATCCGACGGGTCCGCGCGGTCTGGGGCACGTTCTGTCGCTTGTCTGACCGAATTCTCTGAACCTTCCCGGGTAATCGCCCGTGCTTCCTGCGACGCGACACGAGGTCACGTCAAGGCTGAACGGGTGGATCAGTGACGCTAGATGTTCGAGTCAGCACAGCGAGTCCCCTCTGCGGCGTCGCCGCGGGAGTGCTCCTGCAGACCGCCGTGCTCGGCGGTCTCGCAGCGGGTGTCGGGCTCGGCCCTTCGGGGTGGCTGGCCGGCGCGGCGTTCGCGGTGAGCACCTGGGCTGTGCTGTCCAGCGCGTTGATCCGATCGGGGGCGACGTCGCTGGGGCCGGCCAACGCGGTGACGCTCGCCCGGTGCACGCTCGTCGGCGGCGTCACCGCGCTGGTCGCGGACTCGCTGGCCAACGACCACCCGCCGGTGGTCGTGCTGGTGACGCTCGCGGTCGTCGCCTGGCTGATGGACGGCATCGACGGGCAGGTGGCCCGGCGCACCGGCACCACCACGAAGCTGGGCGGCCGGTTCGACGGTGAGGTCGACTCGATCCTGGCCCTGGTGCTCAGCGTCTACGTCGCGGACTCGCTCGGCCTCTGGGTCGTCGTCGCGATCGGCGCGTACCGCTACCTGTTCCTGATGGCCGGCTGGGGTCTCCCCTGGCTGCGCGCGGAGCTGCCCCGGCGGCAGTCGCGCAGCGCCATCGCAGCTGTTCAGGGCATCGTGCTGATCGTCGCCGCGGCCGGTGTCGTACCGGACTCCGTCATGACGACGATCGCCGGTGTGTCGCTCGCAGTACTGACGTTCTCGTTCGGCCGCGACATCCTGTCCCTGTACCGCAAGCACACGACTGAGACTGCTGTTGTTCGAACCGCTCCGGCATCGGAGCCGTTCGTCGGGGTAGGCCAGTCCTCATGAGCGGAGATCGGGTGACCCTGACGGACGCACCGCGCTATGCGCCGACCTGGCTGGAGCTGCGTGAACCCGCCGACGCCGACGCACGCGCGCGCGACCTGATCGACCCGCTGCGTCAGCACCTGGCCGCGACGCTCACGACCCGCGGATCGCTGCTGATCCGGGACCTCGGCTGCGGCACCGGTTCGATGCAGCGCTGGCTCGCACCGCAGCTGGACGGCCCGCAGCGCTGGATCCTGCAGGACCACGACGCCGACCTGCTCGCGTTCGCCACGGCCAACGCCGCCACGCTCGCCGCGGACGCCTCCCGCGTCACGGTGATGCCGCGCCACGCCGACCTCACCCAGCTCTCCGCCGGTGATCTGCTGTCGACGTCACTGGTCACCGCGTCGGCGCTGCTGGACCTGCTCAGCCGGGACGAGATCGAGCGGCTGGTCTCGACCTGCGTCGAGGCCGGGTGCCCGGCGCTGATCACGCTGTCGGTCACCGGCGGCATCGACTTCTCGCCGGCCGACCCGCTCGACGACGAGCTGACCGCCGGGTTCGCCGACCACCTGCGTTCCCACGTCGAGGGCCGGGAGCTGCTCGGTCCCGACGCCGGCGCGGCCGCTGCGGAGGAGTTCAGCCAGCGCGGCTGGATCGTCGAGCAGCGGTCGAGCGTCTGGCAGCTCGGAGCAGCGCACGCCGACCTGACCGCGGAATGGCTGCGCGGCTGGGTTCCGGCCGCCGCCGCGCGGCGTCCCGGCCTCGATGCCGAAAGCTATCTGACCCGGCGCCTCGACGCCCTCGCCACGGGCGAGCTCCGGGCCACCGTCCACCACACCGACCTGCTCGCCCTTCCGCACGGGGCGACGACACTTCTTGGGGCAGCATGATGAAGCAACGCATCTGGGCGTGGGTCCGAACGCTCGGCGGAGTCGCGATCATCGGCGTCCTGCTGTGGCGGCTCGGGTCGAGCGCGTTCCTCGACGGGCTGCGCGTCATCAACGTGTGGACGCTGCTCGGCGCGTTCGGGATCGGGCTGCTCGCGACAGTTGCCAGCGCCTGGCGCTGGGTTCTCGCCGCTCGGGGTCTCGGGATCCGGATGCCGCTGCACACGGCGGTCGCGGACTACTACCAGTCGCTGTTCCTGAACGCGACGCTCCCCGGTGGGCTGCTCGGTGACGTCCACCGCGCGGTGAGCAACGGACGCGAGAACGGCGACGTCGGTCGCGGGGTCCGGGCGGTCGTGCTGGAGCGGTTCGCCGGGCAGGTGGCGATGTTCGTCATCGGTGGGGCCGTGCTGCTGGCGCACCCGTGGCTGCTGCACTACGTGTGGGTTCGGGTGCCGGGGTCGTTCCTGGTGGCGTTCGCCGGGGTGGTCGTGGGTCTGACGCTGCTCGTCGTGTCGCGGCCGGGGCTACGGCGGAAGGCCGCCGCGGTGGGCCGGGACGTGCGGCACGGGCTCCTGGCGAAGCGGAACTGGATCTGGGTCGGGTTCTCGTCCGCGGTGGTCGTGATCTCGCACCTGGCGACGTTCGTGCTGGCGGCGCGTGCCGCTGGGGCGACCGCGCCGGTCGGGCAGCTGTTGCCGCTGATGGTGCTGGCGTTGCTGGTGATGGCGGTGCCGCTGAGCGTCGGTGGGTGGGGGCCCCGTGAGGGCTTCATGGCCTGGGCGTTCGGCCTGGCCGGGCTCGGCGCCCAGGAGGGCCTGACGATCGCCGTCGTCTACGGCCTTTTCGCCCTGGTCGCTGCCCTCCCGGGCATCGCCGTCCTCGGCTACCGCCTCTTCAAGCGCCGCCGGGCCGCCGCCGCCCCCGTCAGCCCGGCGGTGGCTCCGACCACCACCGCTCCCGCCGCACCGACGGCGCTCGCGCTCGACACCGCCACCCCGGCGACGGACCGCCAGCGCTTGGCGCTCGACGCCGGCTCGCGGCGCGAGCTCGCTACGGCGGCCGCCTGAGGGATGAACGTCTTGGGGGCCCATAGGCCCCCAAGACGTTCAGCGGTCGGAGGGGATCACGCGCCAGGCGATCCGCGCCTACGTCCGCGCGAGCTGGAGGGGACCCGCGAGCTCCTGAAAATCGACCCTCTACTCAAATAAGCCTAAATGCCGCAACCATTCTGCAACCGGGCTGCACCTCAACAACTCCCGTAGCTGGGCAGGCTAGGAAAGATCCGCCTGGACCACGGAGGTTGGATGGCCACCACGCTGCGGAAAGGTCCACCTGCCTGGCTCGCCTTCCTGGCTGCCGGGCTGGTCGCCGTGGTGGCGTTCCGGCTGGTTCCGTCCGGAGGAGCGCAGAGCCTGCTCTACCTGCTGCTCGTCCTCGCGGGGGCCGCAGCCGTCGGCGCCGGGGTGTGGCGACACCGGCCGAAGGCGTACGTCGCCTGGCTGCTGCTCGGCGCGGGACAGCTGTCGCTGTTCTGCGGGAGCCTCCCCGTCTACCTGGCACCGCTGTTCGGGTTCGAGAAGCCCGGCTTCCCGAGCCTCCTGACCGTCATCTACGTCGCGCAGTACCCGCTGACCGGCGTCGGCCTGCTCCTGCTCATCAAGCGGCGGGCCCCGTCGTGGGACGTCGCCAGCCTGATCGACGCGGCGATCCTCACGGTGTCGGCCTCGCTGCTGTCGTGGGTCTACCTGATCTCCCCGCTCACCGCCGACCCGACGCTCACGATGCTCGACGAGGTCGCGATCGCCGCGTTCCCGCTCGGTGACGTCCTGCTGCTCGCGGTCGGCGCGCGCCTGATGCTGGGCGCCGGTCTCCGGCCGCCCTCGCTGTGGCTGCTCGCCGGCTACCTCGTGCTGATCGCGGTCGGCGACACCGGGCAGGGCGTCGAATCGCTGAACGGCACGCTGGTGCTCGGGGGCCACTGGCCGGAGACGATGTGGGTGATCGCCGCGGTCACGCTCGGCACCGCCGGGCTGCACCCGAGCGTCCGGGCCGTGGAGGAGCTCTCCCCGACCGCCGACCCGGAAGCCGGCAGCCGCCGCCTGGCCCTGCTCGCGGTCGCGTCCCTGCTCGCCCCGACGACGCTGCTCATCCAGTACTTCCGTGGCGCCCCGCTGCACGTCCCACTGGTGTGCGCGACCTGCGCGCTGCTGTTCCTGCTCGTGCTGGGCCGGATGGCCCGGCTGGTCGCCACCCAGCGGGAGGTCGCGATCACCGACGGGCTGACCGGGCTGCACACCCGGCGCTACTTCGAGCACAGCCTCGCCGTCGAGGGCGAGCGTGCGCTCCGCGGCGCCGGGCTGGCCGTCCTGCTGCTGGACATCGACCACTTCAAGGCGATCAACGACACGTACGGCCACCACGGCGGCGACCGGGTGCTCTGCGAGGTCTCCCGCCGCCTCAAGGTCGCGATGCGCGGCGGCGACCTCGTCGCCCGCTACGGCGGTGAGGAGTTCGCGATCCTCATCCCGAACACTCTGCCGCCGATCGCACGGGAGATCGCCGAACGTGTCCGTCTCTCGATCAGCGAGGTGCCGATGGCAGTGAGCCCCACGACGTCGGTGTCGGTCGCGGTCTCGATCGGCGTCGCCACGATGCCGGAGGACGCCACGTCGGTGGACGACCTCGTGCTCCTGGCCGACCAACTGCTCTACGCGTCCAAAGAGACCGGGCGGAACCGGGTCACCTCGACAGCCAACCGGACCGCCGTACCCGAGCCGGCGAACGCCGACCGAGCAGAGGACGCCGACAGAACGGTGGTGCACCGGTGAAGCTGGAAGAGTCCGGCAGAGCCAATCAGCGCGTCCGGCGGCGGATCCGACCGTCGGTGATCGCGACCGGCCCGGCCATGGCCCGCACCGCGGGGGCGTGCTACGTCACCGGCGGTGTCATCGGCTTCCTGAGCACGTGGGTGGCCCGCTACGACTGGAGCGGCGCCGACCGCCACGGGATGGAGTGGGTGTTCGGCGTCTCGCTGGCGGCCCTGCTCGTCGGCGGCGCGCTGATCCTGGTCGGCAGCCGGCTCCCGCAATGGGGTTTCTACGCGATCAGCCACCTCTCGGTCGTGGTCCTCGCCGTGGGCGTCTGGCTCGTGAAGGGCCGGCCGGAGGCGATGGCGATCGCGTCGCTGCTGGTGGTCGTCGTCATGTACACCGCGTTCTTCTTCGACTGGACGGCCGCGGTCCTCACCGAGAGCCACGCGCTGGCCGCGATCGTCGTCGCGAAGCTCTGGTGGGACGCGGTCCCGTGGGTGTGCGTCGTCTCCCTCGTCGGCTTGACGCTGCTGGTGGCAGGCATCACCGGCGCGCTCATCCGGGCCGCCGCCGACGCGGACGTCGACGGGCTCACCGGCCTGCCCAACCGGCGCGGGTTCGACCGCCTCCTGCAGACCACACTGACCGACGCCGAACGCGGCGGCGGGCAGCTGACCGTCGCGATCCTCGACCTCGACGGCTTCACGGCGATCAACGAGCAGCAGGGTCGCGCGGAGGGCGACAAGTGGCTGCAGAACTTCGCCCGGGACTGGGTCGCGCAGGCCGGGCAGGACGCGGTCATGGCCCGGCACGGCGCCGACGAATTCGCGATCATCTGGCCCGGCGGGACGTCCGGGCAGCTCACCAAGCAGCTCGACGCGTTCCGTGGCACCCACCCGGAGTTCTCCGCCGGTGTCGCGGTCTGGCAGACCGGCGACACCCCCTCGCTGCTGGCCAGCCGCGCCGAGATCGCGCTCTACGAGGCCAAGAGCAGCGGCGGTGGCCGCACGTTCAGCAGCAACGACGCCGGCGGAGAGAGCTGGATGCTGCTCAGCTCCGCGCTGACCAACGGCGAGTTCAACGTCGTCTACCAGCCGATCGTCAACGGCGCGACCGGCTTGGTCACCGGCGCCGAGGCACTGCTGCGGTGGAACCGGCCCGGCAAGGGACCGGTGTCCCCGGCGGAGTTCATCCCGATCGCGGAGAGCAGCGGGTTCATCAGCAAGCTCGACCACTGGGTGCTCGAGACCGCGTGCCGGGAGGCGGCGGCGTGGCCGCGTGCGGTCCCGGCGAAGGTCACCGTGAACGTCTCGGGCCGCGAGCTGCACCAGCCGGACTACTACCAGCAGGTCGTCGACGTGCTGATCCGCACCGGTCTGCCGCCGCAGCGCCTGGTGCTGGAGGTCACCGAGAGCACGATGGAGGCCGACTCGCCGGTCGCGCTGGACGCCCTGCGCCGGCTGCGCGCGGACGGCGTCCGGATCGCGATCGACGACTTCGGCACCGGGTATTCGTCGCTGAGCCGGCTGCACCACCTGCCCGCCGACATCCTCAAGATCGACCGCTCGTTCGTCTCGACGATCAAGCCGCAGGACAACGGCGCTCCGCTGATCGCGGCGATCACCGGGCTGGCCCACGCGCTCGGGCTCACCACCGTCGCGGAAGGCGTCGAACAGCAGTACCAGGCCGACGTCCTGCGCCACCACGCGTGCGACGAGAACCAGGGCTGGCTGCACGGGCGTCCCGACGAACCCGAGCTCATCCACGCGGCCCTGGCCCAGCAGGCGCTGAGCCAGCCGTCGGTCGGCGTCGAGCAACGCGCTCCCGTGACGTGAACGGTTCATCCTCCTCGGATACGTTCGAACCTGCGGGGTAGGGACCGCGTAGTCGGAGATGACGCTGAGCCACAGGAAGGGCAGAACCCATGTCCCCGAAGACGGTCGAGATCGATGCGACACCCGAGTGGGCCGCGGCGGGCGAACACGCCGCCCGTCTGCGCGGCACCCACCTGCGAGACCTCTTCGCGGCCGACGCCGAGCGCGCCGACCGGCTGACCGTCGAGGCCGCCGGCCTCGTGGCCGACTTCTCCAAGCACCGGGTCGACGCCGACGCGCTGGGCGCGTTGTTCGCGCTGGCCCGTGCCGCGGACGTGGAAGGCCACCGGGACGCCATGCTGCGCGGCGAGAAGATCAACACGACCGAGAACCGGGCCGTGCTGCACACCGCGCTACGGGCGCCCCGGGACGCGGAGATCGTCGTCGACGGCGAGAACGTCGTCCCGCTCGTGCACGAGGTGCTCGACCGGATGGCGGCGTTCTCCGACCGCGTCCGCAGCGGCGAGTGGACCGGCTCGACCGGCCGCCGCATCCGCACCGTCGTCAACATCGGAATCGGCGGGTCCGACCTCGGCCCGCGGATGGCCTATCAGGCGCTCGAGCCTTACGCCGACGAGAACATCGCCTGCCGCTTCGTCTCGAACGTGGACGGCGACGACCTGGCCTCCAACCTCAAGGGCCTCGACGCCGAGCAGACGCTGTTCATCGTCGCCTCGAAGACGTTCACGACGCTCGAGACGATGACCAACGCGCGCGCCGCCCGCGACTGGCTGGTCGCTCAGCTCGGCGACAAAGCCGAGGTCGCGAAGCACTTCGTCGCGGTCTCCACGAACCTGTCCGAGGTCGAGAAGTTCGGCATCGACCCCGCGAACACGTTCGGGTTCTGGGACTGGGTCGGCGGCCGGTACTCCTTCGACTCCGCGATCGGCCTCTCGCTGATGGTCGCGATCGGACCGGACGGGTTCCGCGAGCTGCTGGCGGGCATGCACGCGGTCGACGAGCACTTCGCGACCGCACCGCTGGAGCAGAACCTGCCGGTCATCATGGGCGTCCTCGGCCTCTGGTACCGCGAGTTCTTCGACGCGCAGAGCCACGCCGTGCTGCCCTACGCGCACTACCTCTCCCGGTTCACCGACTACCTGCAGCAGCTGGACATGGAGTCCAACGGCAAGCGGGTGCGCCGCGACGGCACGCCGGTCGACTACCAGACCGGGCCGATCGTCTGGGGCACGCCGGGCACCAACGGTCAGCACGCGTACTACCAGCTGATCCACCAGGGCACGACGCTCATCCCGGTCGACTTCCTGGCGTTCCTGCACCCGGCGGAGGAGGTCGGAAACCAGCACGACCTGCTCACCGCGAACGTGCTGGCGCAGGCCGAGGCGCTGGCGTTCGGCAAGACCGCCGAGCAGGTCGCCGCGGAGGGCGTCGCGTCCGAACTGGTGCCGCACCGCACGTTCCCCGGCAACCACCCGTCGACGACGTTCGTCGTCGACAAGCTCACACCGCGGACGCTCGGCGCGCTGGTGGCGCTGTACGAGCACAAGGTGTTCGTGCAGGGTGCGATCTGGCAGATCAACTCGTTCGACCAGTGGGGCGTGGAGCTGGGCAAGGCGCTGGCCCAGCGGATCGTGCCCGAGCTCGAGTCCTCCAGCGAGCCCGAGCTCGCCCACGACTCCTCGACCAACGCCCTCATCCGGCGGTACCGCGCCGCTCGCCGCAGCTGATCCGTGCTGGATCGGGGCCATCGGCCCCGATCCAGCCGGCATCAGGGCCCCAGTCGGGCGTCCGGGCCGGGCCGGACGGTCTCCGCGATCGCCCGCAGCCTCTCGGTGGACGCCAGCGGGTCACTCGCGTCGACCCGGAGCGCGATCAGCCAGCCGGCGTGGCCGCTGAGCTGATGGAGATACCACAGGGTGGAGCCGCTCCGGTAGGTCAGACCCTCCGGGGGGACGGCCACCGGACCGATCAACTCCTCGTACGAGCGTTTACCGGGCCTCGTCTCCGCGGTGTTTCGCAGCTCCGTCAGGTTCGGGTCGTCGGCCCTGGTGATGTCGACAGTCAACCGGACTCCGGCCGGCGCGGACTCGGTGTTGTACGTGCCCGGCCACTCGGCCAGGCTCACCGGCTCGCTCGGTGCCCCGGCGGGCACCAGCATGAGCATGGCGGGGCCGCTCACCGCCCGTCCCACCTCGGTTCCGGGTGGGAGCGTCATCCGGATGACGTCGACGACGGGCTGCTGCTCGTCGGTGAGGTTCTCCGCTACCTTGACGAGGTCGTCCCCGGTGACGCCCAGCGGACCGTTCGTGTCGACCGTGGCAGCCACCTTGACCCACTGGCCCGGCTTCCGTTGATAGGTCAGCTCCCCGAACGGGCCGAACGGGTTGCCGAGTTCGGGCCCGGCGCTCGCGGCCTCGCCCTCCGGTGACCAGTAGAGGGTCGCGTCCGTGCCGTTCACGTCGACGGTCCGCACCTCGCCGGTGCCCTTGCGGATCTCCGGCTCGCGGCTCATCACCTGCACCGACAGCCACGCCGCCACCGGCTCACCCCGACGAGCGCCGATGCCCCACACCCCCGGCCGCAGATACAGCACCTTCTCCTCGCCGAAGCCGCTCGGCAGCCAGCCGACGCCGATCGGCGCCGGGCCCGGCCAGTCAGTTCGTCCGTCCGTGATCTGAAGGGTCTGGTCCTCCTGGGGACGGAAGACGAACGCGGCGCCGGCACCGGCGAGCAGGACGAGCGACAGCACACCGGCGATCACCTGGCGACGCCGCTGCCGACGACGACGCCGCAGAACCGCGTCCATCAGCCCGTCGGCGCTGGGTGCGAACGAGGCCCGGTGAGCCATCGTGGCGCGCACGTCGCGATCCAGATTCGTCATGACTCTCCCCTCACCGATCCGACGACAGCTGACGACTCGCGTAAGCGGGCCAGGCCGCGGCTCGCATAGCTCCGCACCGCGTGCGGCGAGCAGCCGATCAGCGCGGCGATCGCGGTGTCGTCCAGGTCCTCGTAGAAGCGCAGCGTGAGCACGGCGCGCTGCTGACGCGGAAGCGTGGCGAGCGCGCTCCACAGCGCGTCCCGGTCCGCCACGCGGTCGGCGTGATCGACGTCTGCCCCCGCGTGTCCGGCGGCGTCCTGCGCGGGGATCTCCCCCGACGACCGGCGACGCCGCCAGGACAGGAACTGCCGGAGCACCGCCTTGCGGACGTACGCGCCGGGTTCGTCGATCCGCGACCAGCGTTTGTGCACCTGCACCAGGGCCTCCTGGACGAGGTCCTCGGCGAGGTGGTGATCGCCGGTCAGGACGTACGCGAACCGCAGCAGCGCGGCGCCGTCGGCCTCCAGATAGGAGCCGAAGTTCGAACTCATCGGCACGCCTCTCCTCCCGTGTCAGATGTAGGACGCGGGAGGAGGGGCGATCCGCAGCGCGGAATCTCAGCGAATCTTCGCGTCGACGCCCAGGCGCACGCTCTCCGCGAGCGTGCGCATCGTGCCGCCGTCCGCCAGCGGTTCGCTCGCGTCGACCTTGATGATCACGGCCGCCCGATCGCTCCCGGCCACGAGGTGCACGAACATCAGCTGGGAACCGATCGCGATCACGATGCCCTCCGGTGGGATCTCCGACGACTTCAACCTGCGGTCCTGACCCGCGAACCGTGGGAGGAGCGCCACGTCTTCACTGTCCTTGTCGAGGACCTCGACGATCAGCCGGCTCCGCTGCTCGGTCCGGTGGCTGTTCGGCAGATCGTTGAGGCCCACCGCGGCGGGCCGCGTCCCGGCGTCGTCGAGCGTGACACGCGAGTGCGGGCCGTTGCCGAGCACCCGACCCCAGGTCGTCCCGGCCGGCAGCGTCATCCGGATCGTGTCGACGACCGGTGACTTTTCGTCGGTGATGCCCGACGCGATCAGCACCAGCATCACCGCTGCCTGGGACATCGTCCGAACCGTGTCCACCGCCACGATCCGGATCCACTGACCGGGCTTGCGCTGGTACGTCAGCTCGGCGAACGGGCCGGTGGGATCCGGGGACGCCGGGTCCGCGGCCGCGGACGGCGGCAGCCAGTAGAGCGTTCCCTCCGCGTCGCCCACCCGGATGGTCTCCCGCCGGCCCGAGCCCGGGCGGACCGCCGGTTGGTAGCTCATCACCTGCACGGAAAGCGCCGAGGAGGCGCGGTGGGATTCGATGTCCCACACCGCCTGACCGAGGTACTGCACGTCCGGCTCGACGAAGCCCTCGGGCAGCGAGCCGACGCTGATCGGCGCCGGGGGCGGTGCCATCGACTTGCCGTCGGTGATCTGCAGCGTGCGGTCCTCCCGGGGGCGAAATGCGATCGCGGTGCCGAGACCGCCGAGCAGCACCACGGCGACGACGGCCGCGATCCCAGCGAGCATCCGCTTGCGCCGGTCCCGGCGGGCCCGGTCGTGCACGGCGTCCAGCAGGTCGGAGCCGGACGGCGCCCGGTCGGCGCGTCCGGTGTAGAGGTCCCGGAGTGCGGTGTCCAGGTCGGTCACGATGTCCTCCCGTTGCGAGCGAAGGAGTCCGGAGCGGATTCGCGTAACCGGGCCAGGCCGCGACTGGCGTAACCGCGCACGGTGACGGCCGAGCAGCCGAGCAGCTCGCCGATCGCGGCGTCGTCGAGGTCCTCGTAGAAGCGCAGGAACAGTACGGCGCGCTGCTGGCGCGGCAGCGTGGCCAGCAGCGCCGCGAGCGCGTCCTGGTCGGCGAGCACGTCGGCGTGGTCGGCGCTCACCGGCTCCTCCAGCGCGACGTCGGTGGGCCGCTCGCCGGACGAGCGGCGACGCCGCCACGACAGGTACTGCCGGAGCACCGCCTTGCGCACGTAGGCGCCCGGCTGGTCGATCCGGTGCCAGCGCCGGTGCGTTCTGACCAGCGCTTCCTGCACAAGATCCTCAGCGAGGTGGTGATCGCCGGTCAGCGCGTGCGCGAACCGCAGCAGCGCGGCGCCGTCGGCGATCACGTAGGAGTCGAACGACTCTGTCATCGGCACGCGATCTCCTCCCGTGTCACAACGTAAGACGCGGGAGGAGTCGCGTGGCGTGGTTCGGTTACCGGGCCGGTTTCACAGCGGCGTCCGGGCCGGGCTCGGTGGTCTCCGCCATCGCCGTCAGATCGGCGTCGGAGATGCCGAGGTCGTCGTTCGCACTGACCACGACGGCCAGCTTCGGATTGCTCCGCAGCGTGGTGATCGCGCTGGTCCGCCCGTCCAGCTTCGTGACCGTCGTGCCGCCGGGGATCGTCACGTTCCCCGGATCCTGGTTCGGCAGGTAGAGCGTGATTTCCAGGGCGTCGGCCGGGAAGATCGAGACGCTGAGCGACGTCGCGACGCTCCCGTTGTGCCCGTTGGGCTGCTCCTCCTGGCTCACCGCCTGCGGCCGGACGTCCGCGTCGACGAAGCCGGCGCCGGTGCGGTAGTCGTCGTTGGTGAGCGTCCCCCAGGTCAGTCCCGCCGGCACCGCGCCGATCCGGATCGCGTCCGGCACCGGCCGCTCCTTCTCGACCAGGCTCGTCGCGATCTTCACCAGGTCGTCCCTGGTGATCCCGGTGTCCACGTCTCCGGCGGAGTTCTGCAGGATGAGCCGGATCCACTGGCCCGGCTGTCGCTGGAAGCTGAGCTCCGCGTACGGGCCTTCGGCCTCCGGAGGGGTGTGTCCCCACTTCGGGTCGCCGGCCGCGTGCACCGGCACCCAGTACAACTTTCCGTCACTACCCTTCAGATCGACGTCAGTGAGCTCGCCGGGCGAGGTGCGCACCTTCGGTTCGGCCGCCATGATCTGCAGCTGCAGTGCGGCCAGCCCCTCGTCGCGCCGGGTGTCCAGGCCCCAGGCACCGGGGCCGAGCAGGCGGACGGTCGGCTCGGGGAAGCCGTCGGGCAACCAGCCGAAATCGACCTGCGGGGACGGTGCTTTCCCGAGGTCGGTCGCCGGGCGTGGCGAGGCCGATCCGCTGACCGCCGAGGGGCCCGGCGTGGCGACCTTCAGCCGCTCCACCGCTTCGTCCCGGCCACCCAGCGTGAGCAGCGAACTTCCGACGAGCACCACAGCGACGACAGCGACGACGCCGAGCACGACCCGGCGACGCTGCACCGTCCTGCCGCGCCGGTGCACGGCGTCCAGCAGGCCTTCCGCCGAGGGGGCGTCGTCGGCCAGGTCGTCCATCGCTCCGCGGAGCTGGATCTCCATATCGGTCATGGTGTTCTCCTCACTCCGCGACGACGGTCTGGGCGGACTGGCGTAACCGGCTCAGGCCTTTGCTGGCATGAGCGCGGACAGTGGTGGTCGAGCAGCCGATGAGGTCGGCGATCGTGGCGTCGTCCAGATCTTCGAAGAAGCGGAGGACGAGCACGGCGCGCTGCTGGCGCGGCAGGGTGGCGAGCAACGCGCGGAGCGCGTGCCGGTCGGTGACCTGCTCGGCGACGTCGGCCTGGGTGGATTTGCCCTCGAGGGAGACGTCGGTGGGTCGTTCGCCGGACGAGCGGCAGCGGCGCCACGAGAGGTATTGCCGGAGCACGGCTTTCTTGACGTAGGCGCCCGGCCGGTCGACCCGGTTCCAGCGCCGATGAGCCTTGACCAACGCTTCCTGGACGAGATCCTCGGCCAGGTGGTGGTCACCGGTCAGCACGTGGGCGAACCGCAGCAGGGCAGCGCCCTCCGCGGCAACGTAGGAGTCGAAGGACTCCCCGTCAGATGTCATCAGTACGCCTCTCCTCCGATGTCCTCTGTAGGACGCCGGAGGAGAGGCGTTCCGTTTACTCGAACAGCTTTGCGGCAGTGATCAGTGTCTGGATGATGCCGTAGCCCAGCAGGACGGTGACCAACAGCCAGGAGAGCACCAACCGGATTCGCTGTGTCTGCTCGCTCATGCCTTTGCCTCCTTTGACTGGGGCACAGCCTCGGCGGTGGGCTCGGCCGGGGCCGACTTCTCGTGGAACTTCTCCGCGACCGGCCGGATCAGCAGGTTCGCGACGAAGCCGACGGCCAGCACGCCCACCATCGTGAACAACGCCGGCCGGTACGCCGACGAGGTGAGCGAACCGGGCTCGCCCTGGGCGTCGAGGAAGCCGTTGATGATCAGCGGACCGGCGACACCGGCCGCCGACCACGCGGTCAGCAACCGCCCGTGGATCGCCCCGACCTGGAACGTGCCGAACAGGTCACGCAGGTACGCCGGCGCGGTCGCGAAACCACCGCCGTAGAACGAGATGATGAACCCGGCGAGCAGCACGAACAGCCAGGTCGCGGAGTCCCCGACCGAGGCCAGCAGCACGTAGAGGACGATGCCGACGCCCAGGTAGAGCATGTAGATGCGCTTGCGGCCGACAATGTCCGACGTGGAGGACCAGGCGAACCGGCCGCCCATGTTGAACAGCGAGAGCAGGCCGACGAACCCGGCCGCCGCGGACACGCCGACCGTCGACGCGTCGCCGTCGCGGAAGAAGTCCTGGATCATCGGGCTGGCCTGCTCGAGGATGCCGATACCGGCCGTGACGTTGCAGAACAGCACGACCCACAAGAGCCAGAACGACGGCGTCTTGATCGCGTTGGCCGCCGACACGCTCGCGGTGGTGACCAGCGGCTTCGCCGCTACCTCGGCCGGGTCGAACCCGTCCGGCCGCCAGCCGTCCCTCGGCACCCTGATGTTGAAGACACCGAACATCATGATGACGAAGTACACGAGGCCGAGCGTCACGAAGAGCAGGACGAGCGCATGACCGTCGGCAATCGATTTCGCATTGGAGGGGTCGTAGCCGGAGTCGTAGTACGACATCAGCTGACGCGACGCCGGGCCGGCGACCAGCGCGCCACCGCCGAAGCCCATGATCGCGAGGCCGGTGGCCAGGCCGGGACGGTCGGGGAACCACTTGATCAGCGTCGACACCGGCGAGATGTAGCCGATACCGAGACCGATGCCCCCGAGCACGCCGTACCCGAGGTAGACCAGCCAGAGCTGCTTGGTGCCGATACCGAGCGCACCGACCAGGAAGCCGGTGGCCCAGAAGCAGGCCGACACGAACATCGCCTTGCGCGGGCCGTTCGTCTCCACCCACGTACCGGCGACCGCGGCGGAGAGACCGAGCATGACGATCGCGATGCTGAAGATGATGCCGATCGCGGTCTGGCTGACGTCGAAGTGGGCGACCAGCGAGTTCTTGTAGACGCTGGTCGCGTACGCCTGCCCGATACAGAGGTGGACGGCCAGGGCCGCCGGCGGGATGAGCCAGCGGTTGAAGCCCTCCGACGCCACGGTGTGACGTCGATCAAGTGCGGATAAAAAAGACAAGGCGCCCTCCGCAGCGAGGTGGAGCTGCTAATTGGGTCAAACCGGTGTCACCGGTTTGTTTCAGTGTGCAACCCTGCCCTATCTACGCAGCGTTAATCAGGTTGAGCGTTGAACGGCGCGATCCGCGCGCCGAACGGCTACCGTCGTTGTCCGCGCAGCGCGGCCCGCAGATCGTCGGCCAGGTGCGGCGGTGGCCATGCGCCGGTCACCAGGCCCTCGTGCACGGCCTCCCGCAGCACCTCGCTGAACAGCGCGTAGTGCGGCGAGCGCGGCCGCAGTCTCGCTCCCTCGACGGCCTTGTACAGCTCGTCGGCGTAGGGGTAGCGGCGTTTCACCTCGGCGTCGGTGTAGACGACCTTGCGCGTCGCGGCGAAACCACCGCGCTCGAAGAGAATCTGCTGGCTGCGCGAGTCGGTGAGGAACTCGATCAGCGCACGAGCCGCGCGGGGGTGCTCGGAGCGCTTCGCGATCGCGAGGTTCTGCCCGCCGAGAACGCTGGGCCACGGCAGCGGCGACACCGCGAACTTCACGCCCGTGGTTCCGGACTCCCCCGGGTCGGTCAGCGTCCGGTATGCCACCGGCCACATGCGCAGGAACAATGCACGGCCGTTGCGGAATGCGGTCGTGCTCGGCTGTTCGCTCAGGACCAGCGACTCGCGCAGGATCATCGGCCACGCGTCACCGTCCGGGCGCACACCGTTCACGAGCCGCAGCAGCCCCTCCGACGCGGCTGCGGAGTCGACGCGGACCTCACCCTCGTCGTCCACGATCTCGCCGCCGGTGCTCCACACCGCCTCCAGCGCGTTGACCGTGAGCCCCTCGTAGTCGTCCAGCTGGGTCACGAAACCGGCGTCGGGCACCGTGCCCTTCGGCGGATCGCCGCCCAGTACACCGGCGGTCTCCGCGCGCATGTCCTCCCACGTCGTCGGGGCCCGCTTGACCAGGTCCGAGCGCTGGTAGAGCAGCCCGGCGTCGGTGTTGAACGGCAACGCCCACAGCGTTCCGTCGTACTCGCAGCTCGTCAGCGGCTGCCGTAGGAATGCATCCCGGTCGACGCGGTCGTCGGGGAACTTCCGCAGGAGCCCGGCCTCCGCGAACTCGGGCAGCCAGGCGACGTCGAGGTTGAGCACGTCGACGTCACTGCCGTCACCGTCCGCGCGGGCGAGCATCTCGCTGCGCTCGGCGTCGGCGATGCTGTTGACCTCCTCGATCCGCGCCCGGTGGTCGGGGTGCAGCTGGTTCCACTCCTCGATCAGCGCCTGCCGCTGGTCGCCCGCGCTGTCGTCCTGACCGCTGAGCAGGACGATCTCGCCGTCCTCCCACTCGTCGCCGGTCAGGCTCGGGTAGGCGTAGAGCACGAGGCCGACGAGGAGCACGCCGACGAGGAAGCCCGCCATGGCGCCGGTACGGCCGGGGTGCCTTCTCGCGGACCGCCCGGCGCGGCGGATCCAGGCACCCAGGGCTCGCCTCCTAGTTCCCGCCACGGCCGCCTCCCACCGCGTCGAACAGTCCGAGCAGCGCGTTCGACAGCCCGCCGGTGCCGGCGTCGACACAGTCCCCGCCGGTGTGATCGCTCAGCGTCCGCAGCGCGGGGCCGGTGCAGGTGGCCTCGCCCAGCGCCACGATCGAGACCCGGATCCCCTGCCGGGTGGCCAGCGCGGCGAGCTGGTCCGGAGTGGGACGTCCGGAGCCGGTGTCCTCGCCGTCGGTGATCACGATCAGCGTCCGCACCGTCCGGTCGTCTTCGGGGCCGAGGCCCGTGAGTGCGGTGTCGACGGCCCGGTAGAGCGGCGTGCCGTCCTTCGGGGTGACGCCGGCGAGCGCCCGGTCGAACGCGGCTGCACCCGCGTCGGGTGGCCGGGATCCGAGCGGCACCAGCACGCGCGTCGGCGCGCTGCCCGCCGGGAACGACCAGAGCGCGACCTGGTCACCTTGCGCGACCTGATCGGCTGCGGCGTGCAGTGCCTTGCGTGCCGCGTCCAGCCGGGTCAGCCGCTGGGTGGTGACCCGCGTGTTCATCGATCCGGACGTGTCGAGCAGGACGAGGGTCCGCGCCGGCCGGCTCGCCACCGCGTAGTTCTTCAACGCGGTGTCGACAGTGTTGACCGACGGGCTGACCCGGACGAACAGCGCGTCCGGTCGGGCGCCCCACTTCGCGGTCAGCGGCTCGACGACCGGCAGCGACGTGGACGTGCCGCCGGACGGACGCAACCCGACGTCGTTGAGCGCACGGCGCCCGTCGTCGCTGCTCAGCCACCGGCTCCACTCCCGTCCGGCGTCGAGTTGCCGTTCGGTGCGGTTCGGCCAGTCGAGATCGACGAGGGGGTGGTCGAGCGCGACGGTGTCGCGGGGGTAGACCGCGACCAGCTTCTTCGCGGCCGGCGGGTCCTGTGCGGCCGGACAGCTGTCCCCCAGCGCCCCGCCCAGGTTGTACTGGACCAGTTGCTGCTCGGTGGTCATCACCGCCCCGACGGGTGCGGTGTCCGCCCGGTAGCGGCACAGCACGGCCTGCGCGTCGCCCAGCGGATAGGTTCCGCTGTCCAGCGCCCGGCCGATCGCCCGCTCCAGACCCCGGTTGATGTCCGCGGCCTCTTCCCGGGTGACCGGCACGGTCCGGGTGCCCGCGACGCTGGGATAGACCACCTCGGTGGCGATGGCCCCGGTCATCGACCGCGTCGGGTCGGGCCGCACGACCGGCAGCTTGTCCGTCCCGACCTCCTCGAGCAGCTCACCCCAGGTTCGGCGGGTCGCCCATCGCTCCGGGTCCTTCTCCACGAGCGCGGCCGGGATCCCGAGCACGACCGGGGAGACCGCGATCGAACGCTTGGACACGACCGGCGACTTCGCGCCGGTCTGCTCGGCACCCGCCTCGACCCGCCCGACGTCGACCGTCGAGTCGGGCATCCAGACGTCCGGGCGCGGACCGATCAGCCGCAGACTATCGATGCTCCAGCCCGCGAGCAGGGCCTCCCGGACCGTCACCGGGTCCGCCGCGTAGACGTACAGGTCCGCGGCCGCGCAGCCGTCGCGCGCGTCGGCGGTGGTCTGCTCGTAGACGGTCGCCAGCGCGGAGACGGCGGAGAGGCTTTCCGGGGTGGTCAGCACGCGCAGCGTCGGCGGGGGGCGGCAGCCGTGGTACCAGAACTCGATGTCCGCCCGGATCGGCGGAACCAGGAAACCCACCACGATCGTCAGGACCAGCACGATCGCCATCGGCACGACGAGCCGCACGAGCGCCGGTACTCCCGTCCAGAGTTCGCGCAGGCGACGCAGGAGGTCACCGAGGCCGGGGATCTTCTGCCACCAGTCCGAGAAACGACCATAGACCGCCTCGACCGCGCCCGCGGATCCGGCGACCGAGGCGAGGATCAGCAGCGTCCACGACCAGACCTCGTGCGGAGGATCGGTGGCCATCGCCGGCCCCGCGAGCGCCACGACGCCCAGCAGGAAGGCCACCAGGACGCGGCGCGGCGGCCGCTCGTTCCCGTTCGGTTTCTCCCCCGTCACGGCATCCTCCCTGATCACCGTGGGTGGTCAGGGTAGGACGTGCGGTCAACGCGCGGAGGATCTTTTGTAGATCCGGAGGCTAGTTCTCGCCATCCGGAACCAATGCCCGTTCGGGCACGACGCCTGTGGGTTCGTGTGGGAACGGCCACCTTCGTACCGATGGAGGCGCAAGGTGAAAGGGCCGTTGGGAGAAAGCCGAAGGGAGACAGCATCGTGGCTGGCAACCAGGCAGTGTCCTACGTGGGTCCGGGGAAGGTGACCGTCGAGTCCATCGACTATCCCGAGCTGGTGCTGAAGGACGGCCCCGGGGTTCACCCCGGAAATGTGGGCCGGACAGTCCCGCACGGGGTGATCCTCAAGGTCGTGGCGACGAACATCTGTGGCTCCGACCAGCACATGGTTCGCGGGCGCACGACCGCTCCGGCCGGGCTCGTGCTGGGGCACGAAATCACCGGCGAGGTCGTGGAGGCCGGGCCCGGTGTCGAGTTCATCAAGGTCGGCGACCTGTGCTCGGTCCCGTTCAACATCGCCTGCGGCCGGTGCCGGATGTGCAAGGAAGGGCACACCGGCGTCTGCCTGAACGTCAACCCGGACCGACCCGGGTCCGCGTACGGATACGTCGACATGGGCGGCTGGGTCGGCGGGCAGGCGGAGTACGTGATGGTGCCGTACGCCGACTGGAACCTGCTGAAGTTCCCCGACAAGGACCGGGCGATGGAGAAGATCCTCGATCTGACGATGCTGTCGGACATCTTCCCGACCGGGTACCACGGTGCGGTGACCGCGGGCGTGACGACCGGGTCGACGGTCTACGTGGCCGGTGCGGGTCCGGTCGGGTTGGCAGCGGCCTACTCGGCGCAGCTGCTCGGCGCCGCCGTGGTCGTCGTCGGTGATCTGAACAAGGACCGCCTGGAACAGGCGCGGAGCTTCGGCTGCGAGACCGTCGACCTGACGGCGGGCGGGACGCTCCCCGAGCAGCTCGAACAGATTCTCGGGGAGCCCGAGGTCGACGCCGCTGTCGACGCGGTCGGCTTCGAAGCGCGCGGGCACGGCGCGGATGCGGAGGAAGCGCCGGCGACGGTGCTGAATTCGATCATGGAGATCACCCGGGCGGCGGGGCGGCTCGGTATCCCCGGGCTCTACGTCACCGGTGACCCCGGCGCGATCGACGACGCGGCGAAGGTGGGGTCGCTCTCGATCCGGATCGGGCTCGGCTGGGCGAAGTCGCATTCGTTCACGACCGGCCAGTGTCCGGTGATGCGCTACCACCGATTGCTGATGCAGTCGATCCTGGCGGATCGGGCCCACATCGCGGACGCGGTCAACGCGACAGTCATCCCGCTGGCCGACGCGCCCCGCGGCTACGCCGAGTTCGACAGCGGCGTAGCCCAGAAGTTCGTGCTGGACCCCCACGGCCTGGTCGCCGCTTCGCGCAACTGACGCGCGAGGGGGTGTGGGGCACCGCCCCCACACCCCCGCCGGCGCGCGCCGGTGGAGCCGGCGGTCAGTGCTTCTTGCCGCTGCGGGTGAAGTCGGTGGGAATCACCAGGTCATCTGGGGTGAGCTGGTGGATCGACGACTTGCCGAGCCCGTAGAGCGTCTCGCTGATCCCGTCACGAATGATCACCAGGACGTTGTTCACACCCTTCTCCCCGTTGGCGCCCATACCCCACAGGTACGCGCGCCCGATCAGCACCGCGCGCGCCCCGAGCGCGAGCGCCTTCACGACGTCGCTGCCGCGCCGGATACCACCGTCGAGGAGCACCTCGATCTGGTCGCCGACCGCGTCCACGACCGCCGGGAGCAGGCGGATCGTCGCCGGCGTCGAGTCGAGGTTGTTGCCGCCGTGGTTGGAGACCGAGATCGCGGTGGCGCCGATGTCGACAGCGCGCCGGGCGTCGTCGGGGTGGGTGATGCCCTTGATCATGAACTCCCCACCCCACTGCTCACGCAGCCACTGCAGGTCGTCCCAGCTCGGGGCGGGGGTCTGGATCCACTGGCCGTAGGCACCGAAGAACGTCGGTATCTCCTCGCCCGGCAGCACCAGGTTCGGAACGCCCAGGTCGGGCAGCGCGCCGCTGCGAATCCAGCGGTAGAGGTAGCCGGGCTTCGCGGCGACCGGGAACGCGTACTTGCGGACCGCCTCGGCGTTGATCCGCTCGGGGATGAACGGGCTGCCCCAGTCGCGGCGGGAGTCGAAGACCCAGTCGAGCGTGACGATCAGGCCCTTCGCGCCGGCCGAACGGGCGCGCTCGGCACGGGCGAGCATCGCGTCGCGGCTGCCGACCCAGTACGACTGGAAGAAGAGCTTCTCGTTCTCCTTGATGACGTCCTCGATCGGCTTGGACGCGAAGGAGGAGAGGCCCATCGCGGTGCCGAGCTGCGACGCCGCCTTGGCGACGGCGACCTCGCCGTCGGGGTCGACGGCCTGGACGCCGGTCGGCGAGATCAGGACCGGGAAGGCGATTTCCTGCCCCATGACGGTGGTGGACAGCTCGCGGCTGGCCGGCAGGTCGGCGATGCGCGGACGGAACCCGAGCTCGCGGAAGGCGCTGACGTTGTCGTCCATCGTCGCGCCGGCTTCGGCGCCGCCCAGCAGCGCGAGGTAGACGGGCTTCGGCAGCCGCTTCTTCGCCCGCCGCTGCGCTTCCGCGACGGTCTCGAACCAATCCCTGGTGCTCGCCATGTGTCTTCGGCTCTCGACTCGGTGACGCGGCCTCGCTGCCCGCGCCGGGGGTGTTGCCCCCACAGTACGGCCATTACGTCACCGAGTGCCATAAGTTCCGGCAGAAATCACTGGGACTTGAGCTCGGACACCTCCGACGAGAGCGTCTGCGCGACCGAGGAGTCCTCGCCGAGTTCCGCGGCGAGCTCGTGGCTGAGGGCCTCGAGCTCGGTCCCACCCGCCATCAACGCCGTGAGCTCCTGCAACGTGATCTCCGACTTCGGGTGGTCCCCCATCGAACGCCCGCGGCGCAGCAGCATGAACCGGTCCCCCACCGGATACGCGTGGTGCGGGTTGTGCGTGATGAACACGACCCCGAGCCCCTTGTCCCGGGCCCGCGCGATGTACCGCAGCACGACCCCCGACTGCTTCACGCCCAACGCCGCCGTCGGCTCGTCCAGAATCAGCACCCGCGCCCCGAAGTACACCGCCCGGGCGATCGCGACGCACTGCCGCTCACCACCCGACAGTGTCCCGATCGGCTGATCGACGTCACGCAGGTCGATCCCCATCGCGGCCAACTCGGACTTCGTCGTCGTGCGCATGAACTTCGTATCGAGACGCCCGAAGCCACGCGTCGGCTCCGACCCGAGAAAGAAGTTCCGCCACACCGGCATCAACGGCACGACCGCCAGGTCCTGGTACACCGTCGCGATCCCCAGCGACAGCGCCTCCCGCGGCGACGCGAAGTGCCGCTCCTCCCCGTCGACGAGCAATCGACCGTCCGAGTGCGCGTGCGCCCCGGACAGGATCTTGATGAACGTCGACTTGCCGGCCCCGTTGTCACCGAGCACGCAGGTGACCTCACCGGGATGCACGGACGTCGACACGTCCGCCAGCGCGATGATGTTCCCGTACCGCTTACCGATCTCGGAAACCTCGATCAGAGGAGTGCTCATCGCGACCGCTCCGCTCGCCGACGTACTGCTTCGTTCAACAACACCGCGCCCAGCAGCATCACACCGAGGAACGCCTTGAGCCAGTTGTTGTCCCACCCGGCATAGACGATGCCCTGGTTGGTCATGCCGTAGATCAGCGCACCGAGCGCCGCCCCCACCGCCGAGCCGTAGCCCCCGGTGAGCAGGCACCCGCCGACCACCGCGCAGATGATGTAGATGAACTCCTGCCCGACACCGGTGTTCGACTGCACCGTCGACGTCGTGAACAGCAGCAGCATGCCCACCAGCCATCCGGCTCCGGCGCTGGTCATGAACAGCGCGATCTTCGTACGGGCCACCGGCACGCCCACCTGGCGCGCCGAGGTCTGCGCACCACCCACCGCGAAGATCCAGTTGCCCACCCGGGTCTTGAGCAGTACCCAGGTGGCCGCAGCGGTGACCAGGATCCACCAGAACACCGACGCGTACACCCGGCCGCCCGCGACGGTCACGGCCGAGCCGAACACCGCGTGCGGCTGCGAGTAGAACGGCACGTTCGCCATCCCCTGGATCGCGACCTGCCCGATGACCGCCTTCACCGCCGCCAGGTCGATCCCCTGCAGCACGAAGAACGTCCCGAGCGTGACGATGAAGCTCGGCAGCCCGGTGCGCATGACCAGCAGCCCGTTCAGGAAGCCGACGGCCAGCGCCAGCACCAGCGACACCAGCATCGCCGCCCAGATGTTCAGACCCCACTGGGTGGTCATCACACCGACCGCGAGCCCGGTGAAGCCGGTCATCGCCCCGGCGGAGAGGTCGAACTCCCCGCCGATCATCAGCAGCGCGACCGCCACCGCCATGATGCCGATCGTCGACGCCGACCGCAGCCACGTCGACGCACCCGACGCCGTCGCGAACGTGTCGGTCACGACGGCGAAGAACACGAACACCGCGATCGCGGCGACGAGCGCGCCGACTTCCGGCCTCGTGAGGACGCGCCCGAAGAGGCCCTTGGAAGCCAGCCGCTCGTCCAGTGCGACTGAGGTCACCGCGTGCCCTTTTCCGCGAACTTGCCGACCGCTTCCGCGTTCTCCTTGGTGATGAACGCCGGTCCCGAGTACACCGGCTGGCCACCGCCGAAGTCGTTGCCGTTGATGCTCTTGAGGTACAGCGCGGTCACGGCCGCGTAGCCCTGCACGAACGGCTGCTGGTCGACCGCGAACTCGATCTTGCCGTCCTGGATGTTCTTGATGACGTCCGCGGAGAGGTCGAACGTGGCGACCTTCGCCGACGACCCTGATTCCTGAACCGCGCTCACCGCGTCGATCGCGTACTGGCCGCCGAGCGTCAGCACGCCGTCGACCGCCTTGTCGGCCTGGAGCTTGGACGTGATCGTGGCCTGCACGGCGTTGTCGTCGGTGCCGTCGACCTGCAGGTTGGTGACCTTGCCGCCCATCGTCGAGGTCACGGCCTTGCACCGCTCCTCGAGCCCGACGTTGCCGGCCTCCTGGATCACGCAGAGCACGTTCTTCCAACCCGCGGTCTTGAGCCGGGTGCCGACCGCCTGACCGGCGATCTCCTCGCTCTGACCGATGTGGGTCATCGCGCCGAACTCTTTCCACTTTTCGATGCCGGAGTTGATCGTGATCACCGGGATACCGGCGGCGACCGCGTTCTTCACCGACTGCTCGAGCCCGTCGGGGTTGGCCATCGAGACGATGACGCCATCCACCTTGTCGGCCACCGCACCGTCGATGAGCTGCGACTGCTTGGCCGGGTCGGCGTCCGAGGAGTACTCCACCTTGACGCCGTAGTCCTTGCCGGCGCGCTCGGCACCGGATTTGACCCGGTCCCAGAACGCGTCACCGGGAGCGCCGTGCGTGACGATCGCGTACGTGAGGTCCAAATCGTTCGCGTCGTCGGCACCCTTGTCCTGGCCGGTGCCACTGCATCCGGCCACGGCGAGGAACAGCCCGACGACCACTCCGGCTACGGCGAACTTCTTCATTGAGTTCTCCTGGGGGCGACGCAGAAGGGTCGATCGTTCGGTGAGTGTGGTAGACCCCACAGCCCGTGTCAACAGGATCTGATGTCCTAACAAAGTCTTGACGCCATTCCGGCTGGCGTCCTAGCGTTTTCAGCGGCACCGACGCCGCGTTCCCGCGGCACGCCCACCGCGACGGAGGCAGCATGGTCCACAGCGCTTTCGCCGACAGCCTCTCCGAAGTCACCGAGATCAGGGCACGTGAGCCCGGCCGGATCGCCACACTGCTGGCAGCTCGTCGCACCCGCCCTACGCTTCCCGCCGATGGTCGGCTCATGCTCATCGCCTGTGATCATCCCGCCCGCGGCGCGCTGGGGGTCCGGGGACACGCGAACGCGATGGCCGACCGCGGCGACATGCTGGCCCGCGTCCGCACGGCGCTCGACCGGCCGGGCGTCGACGGGCTGCTCGCCACCGCGGACGTCCTCGAGGACCTGCTGCTTCTCGGCGCGCTGGAGGACAAGGTCGTCGTCGCGTCGATGAACCGCGGCGGGCTGGCCGGCAGCGCGTTCGAGATCGACGACCGGATGACCGCCTACGACGTCCGGACGGTGCTCGAGTCCGGGTTCAACGGCGCGAAGATGCTGCTCCGCGTCGATCTGGAGGACCCGGCCTCCGCCGCCACGCTGGAGACCTGCGCGCGGACGATCACGGAGTTGAGCCGGGCCGGGCTGATCGCGATGGTCGAGCCGTTCCTGTCCAACCGGGTCGACGGCAAGGTCGTCAACGACCTCTCCCCCGAGGCCGTGATCCGGGCGGTCCACATCGCCCAGGGGCTCGGCGCGTCCAGCGCGTACACGTGGATGAAGTTGCCGGTCGTGCGGGACATGGCGCGGGTCATGGCGTCGACCACGCTGCCCACGCTGCTGCTCGGCGGCGACCCCACCGCGCACCCCGACGAGACGTACGCCGAGTGGGCCAAGGCGCTCGCGCTCCCGTCGGTGCGTGGCCTGGTCGTGGGGCGCGCGCTGCTCTATCCCCCCGACGACGACGTCGTCAGCGCGGTGGACACCGCCGTGTCGCTGGTGAGGACCGCCGCATGACCAACTGGTTCCGCCCCGCGGGCACGGCCGCCGCCGACGGCTACGACGTGCAGGTCACCCCGGAGAACGCGGGGTGGGCCTACTCGTCCCTCCGCGTACTCAGCACGTCCCGGACGATCGAGACCGGGCCGGAAGAGTTCCTCGTGGTCCCGCTCGAGGGCGGTGCGACCGTCACCGTCGGCGAGGAATCGTTCCGGCTCGAAGGCCGTGAGAACGTCTTTGCCGGGCCGACCGACTTCGCCTACGTTCCGGTCGGTGCCACCGTGCGGCTCGAGGTGGATGGCCGGGTGGCGTTGTGCGGGGCTCGCACGGACACGGTACTGCCGTTCCGGTACGGCCCGGCAAACGGCGTTCCCGTCGAGTTGCGCGGTGCGGGCTCCTCCAGCCGGCTCGTCCGCAACTTCGGCACTGTCGACGCGTTCGAGACCGGCGCGCTGATCGCGTGCGAGGTCGTCACCCCGGCCGGCAACTGGTCGAGCTATCCCGCCCACAAACACGACGAGGCCACCGACTCCGAGTCCGAACTCGAAGAGATCTACTACTTCGAGATCGCGGCGGGCCCGGCCGGCGAACCGGGCTTCGGCTACCACCGCACGAGTTCCTCGGACGCCGGCGAGATCGACGTTCTCGCCGAGGTCCGCGACCGGGACACCGCCCTGGTCCCCTACGGCTGGCACGGCCCGTGCATCGCCGCCCCCGGCTTCGACATGTACTACCTCAACGTGATGGCCGGCCCGGGCGACGAGCGCGCCTGGCTGATCTCCGACCACCCGGACCACACCTGGGTGCGCGGCACCTGGGCCGACCAGAGGATCGATCCCCGTCTGGAGGGCAGGCGATGAGGCTCACCGTGGCGCAGGCCACCGTCCGGTTCCTCGCTGCGCAGTACACCGAACGTGACGGTGTGCAGCAGCGACTGATCGCCGGCTGTTTCGGCATCTTCGGCCACGGCAACGTCGCCGGCCTCGGCCAGGCGCTGCTCCAGGCGGAGCTCGACGACCCCGAGCAAATGCCGTACGTCCTCGGCCGCAACGAGCAGGCGATGGTGCACTCCGCTGTCGCCTACGCCCGCATGAAGGACCGCCTGCAGACCTACGCGGTCACCACCAGCATCGGCCCGGGCGCCACCAACATGGTCACCGGCGCCGCGCTCGCGACCGTCAACCGCCTGCCGGTGCTCCTGCTGCCCGCCGACACGTTCGCCGACCGCAGCGCTGCTCCCCTGCTGCAGGAACTCGAAGTGCCCTGGTCCGGCGACGTCACTGTCAACGACGCGTTCCGGCCGGTGTCGAAGTACTTCGACCGGGTCCACCGGCCCGAGCAGCTCCCCAGCGCATTGCTCTCGGCGATGCGTGTGCTCACCGACCCGGCCGAGACCGGCGCGGTGACCGTCTGCTTCCCGCAGGACGTCCAGGCGCAGGCTCACGACTGGCCGGACGAGCTCTTCGCGCACCGCGTCTGGCGGGTCGCCCGGCCCGTACCGGAGCCCGCCGACCTCGCGCACGCAGCGGCGCTGATCCGGAACGCGCGACGTCCCCTGATCGTCGCGGGCGGCGGCGTCGGCTACTCCGGCGCGAACGACGCACTGGCCGCGTTCTGCGAGGCCACCGGCATCCCGGTCGGTCTCACCCAGGCCGGCAAGGGCGCCCTGCCGTTCGATCACGAGCAGTGCCTCGGCGCGATCGGCTCCACCGGCACGACCGCCGCGAACACGATCGCCGCCGAGGCCGACCTCGTGATCGGCATCGGCACGCGGTACTCCGACTTCACGACGGCCAGCCGCACGGCGTTCGCCGCGCCCGACGTCGATTTCGTGAACGTGAACGTGGCACCGATCGACGCGGTGAAGCACGCGGGGTGGGCAGTTCGCGCGGACGCGCGGACGTTCCTGGAGGCGCTGACTGTCGACTACGCGGTGGATCCCGCGTACCGGGCGGAGTACACGCGCCTCGACGCGGAGTGGAACGCGACGGTACGTGCCGCCTACGACGCGGACGAACTCACCCAGAGCGCGGTCATCGGCGCGGTCAACGACCTCTCCGACCCCCGGGACGTCGTCGTCTGCGCCGCCGGTTCCATGCCGGGTGACCTGCACAAACTCTGGCAGACGCGCGACCCGAAGGGCTACCACGTCGAGTACGGGTACTCCTGCATGGGTTACGAGATCGCCGGCGGCCTCGGCGTGGCCCTCGCCTGCCCCGACCGGGACGTGTTCGTGCTCGTCGGCGACGGCTCGTACCTGATGATGGCGACCGAACTGGTCACCGCACTCCAGGAGGGCCTCAAGGTCGTCGTGGTGCTGGTGCAGAACCACGGGTTCGCGTCGATCGGCGCACTGTCGGAATCGCTGGGCTCCCAGCGGTTCGGCACCCGCTACCGCTACCGGACGAAGACCGGTCGCCTCGACGGCGACCTGCTGCCCGTGGACCTTGCCGCCAACGCCGCGAGCCTCGGGATGCCGGTCGTGCGGGTCGCTTCCCGGGAGGAATTGGAGGCCGCGATCACCGCCGCGAAGGCCTCTCCCGCCAGCACGTTGATCCACGTCGAGACCGATCCGTTCGCCAACGGCGCGCCCGACACCGGGGCCTGGTGGGACGTGCCGGTCAGCGAGGTGTCGACGCTCGACTCGACGCGCTCGGCATATGAGACGTACGCCGAGCACAAGGCCGCCCAGCGCCCCTTCCTACGCCCTACGGAGGCCTCATGATCACCATTGGATCCGCGCCCGACTCGTGGGGCGTCTGGTTCGCCGACGACCCCGCCCAGACCCCGGCCGACCGCTTCCTCGGCGAGGTGAAGGCCGCCGGCTACGACTGGATCGAACTGGGTCCCTACGGCTATCTCCCGAAGGACCCGGTCGCGCTGCAGGAGGCGCTGTCGGCGCACGGTTTGCGGGTTTCGGCCGGCACGGTGTTCTCCGCGCTGCACCGTCCGGACTCCTGGGACGCGGTGTGGCAGCAGGTCACCGATGTGGCGTCGCTGACGCGCGCGGTCGGCGGGCAGCACATCGTCGTCATTCCGGACCTGTACCGGCACCACAAGACCGGCGAGAACCTCGAAAGCCCGACGCTGACGTCCGCGCAGTGGTCTCGGCTGACCGAGGGGACCACGGAACTCGGTCGGCGGATCATGGACGAGTACGGGCTCAAGCTGCAGTTCCACTCGCACGCCGACAGCCACATCGGGCACCAGCGCGACATCGAGCGGTTCCTCGCCGACACCGACCCGGCCTACGTCAACCTGTGCCTGGACACCGGGCACGTGGCCTACTACGGCGGCGACAGCCTGGATCTCATCCGACGCTACCCGGAGCGGATCGGCTACCTGCACCTCAAGCAGGTGGACCCGGAGATCGCCAAGCAGGTCGAGGCCGAGGACCTGGTGTTCCCCGAGGCGGTGCGGCGCGGCGTGATGTGCGAGCCGCCGAACGGCGTGCCCGACCTGGGCGCGGTGCTCGACGCGGTCGGGACGCTCGACCGCGACCTGTACGCGATCGTCGAGCAGGACATGTACCCCTGCGAGCCGGAGCGTCCGCTGCCGATCGCGCGGCGCACCCACACGTACCTGTCCGGCTGCAGCGGCGCGCCGATCTCCCTGGGAGCTCCATCGTGAGTGCTTTGCGAGTCGCCGTGCTCGGCGTCGGGGTGATGGGCGGGTACCACGCACTGGCGCTCGCGGAGCGCGTCGCGCACGCCCGGGTGACCGTGGTGTCCGACGCGGACAGCGAACGCGCCGAGGGCGTGGCCGACGCGGTGGGTGCCCGGGTGGAGGCGGATCCGCTCGCGGCGATCAACGCCGACGACGTGGATGCCGTCGTGATCGCGTCGCCGGGGTTCGCGCACGAGCAGCAGGTGCTGGCGTGTCTCGACCGGCGGATCCCGGTGCTCTGCGAGAAGCCGCTGACTCTCGCCGCTGACACCGCGTACCGGATCGTCGAGCGGGAGTCGCTGCTGCCGGCACCGCTGGTGCAGCTCGGGTTCATGCGCCGGTTCGACGCCGAGTACGCGGCGCTGCGTTCGCTGGTGGCGTCGGGCGAGCTGGGAGCCCCGCTGCTGCTGCACTGCGTGCACCGCAATCCCGCGCAGTCGGACGCGTTCAACTCCGAGATGATGATGCGTGACTCGGTGGTGCACGAGGCCGACGTGGCGCGATTCCTGCTCGACGAGGAGATCGTCGCGGTCACGGTGAAGCGGCCCCGGGCCACCCGGGAGGCGCCGGCGGGGGTGAGCGATCCGATGCTGGTGTTGTTCGAGACCGAGTCGGGGCGGCTGGTCGACGTGGAGATCTCGGGGCGTAGCCGGGTGGCGTACGAGGTGCGTACGGAGCTGGTCGCCGAGCGCGGGAACGTGATGATCGGGCTCGATCAGGGTCCGCTGGTGGCGCGGGCGGACGGGGTGCGGGGGCGGCTGCAGACCGGCGGCTTCATCGAACGGTTCGCGACGGCGTACGACACCGAGTTGCACCGGTGGGTGCGGGCGGCACGGCGGGGCACGGTCGACGGCCCGGGTACCTGGGACGGCTACGCCGCGGTTGCCGTCTGCGCAGCAGGCGTGGAAGCCGTCCGCACGGGCGAACGGGTTCCGGTACACCTCGACGCGCGCCCGGTCCGCGCGGCGGCTTAACGGTTGATCGGGAGTTCACCCGCTACGACCACGCGGTTGCGTCCGGCGTTCTTGGCGCGGTACAGGCACTGGTCCGCACGGACCGTGAGCTCGTCGGGCGTCGCCGCGTGGTCAGGTAGCAGGGCGACGCCGATCGAGGCGGTGACCAGCAACTCGGTCCGATCGTCGAGCGTGAACGACTCCCCACCGACCGCGTCGCGCAGACGCTCCCCGAGCCGCGCCGCGCCGGCCCGATCGGTCGGCGCCACGAGCAGCGCGAACTCCTCGCCCCCGTACCGCGCGACGACGTCACCCGCGCGAGCGCAGTTCCGCAGACGGCGCGCGACTTCCCGCAGCACGGTGTCCCCCGCCTTGTGCCCGTACCGGTCGTTCACGGTCTTGAAGTGATCGATGTCGACCAGCAACACCCCCATCGCACTACCGAACCGCGACGAGCGCTCGAACTCCAACGCGAGGTGCTCCTCGAAAAAGCGCCGCGTCCGCAGGTCGGTCAAGGTGTCGGTGATAGCGATCCGCCGCTGCTCACCGAGCAGCAGACTCATCCGCAGCATCACCAGTACGAACAGGATCGCGCACGTGGCGGTGACGATCGGCACGTGCAACTCGTCGTTCCGCAGGTACTGCACCAACTGCGCCGCCGGCGCCAGCAGCGACACTCCCCCGAGCAGCACCAGCCGCTTACCGGTGCCGAACCGGTGCCCGTCCGCCGACGGCCGGCCGACCGTCGTCATCGACGGATGCAACGCAGCAGCGGACACCATGACCGCGGCCGCGATCCAGACCAGCTCGGTGAACCCGAGCGTCCGGAAGGTCCCGTTCGCAAGACTGAACAAATACCAGGTGTCCGCACACAGCCAGAACGCGGCGAACGCACCGAGCAGCCCGAGCGCCGGGCTCCGCTGCCCACCCCCGAACCAGATCCGCATGCCGACCGCCAGCAGGATCAGGTCACCGACCGGGTACGCCGCGTTGAGAGCGAGCATCGTCATGTCGGGCGCGCCGGCCGTGAGCGGCGTGATCACGAAGATCCAGGACAGCAACGCGGCCGCGACCACGATGATCGCGACATCGATGAGCGTCACGTCGATCCGCGGTCGCGAGCCGGCCCGGCGGTTGGACCGGTGCGCCCAGATCAGGGCCGCGGCGAACCACAGCGGATACCGCGCGAGGAAGAACAGATCCGGCGGGCCGGGAAAGCTCCACGCCCGGTCGAACAGGAAGCCACCGTAGAACAGGCTGTCGGCGATCACCGCGAACGACTGCGCACCGGCCAGCAGCAACCACGGCAACGGTCCGGCCGGGTGGTGACGTACCGCGCCGATCAGCACCAGCACAGCGGCTCCGCCGTCGGCGACGAGCACCACCGAGGCGCGCGCCCACTCGTCGCCGGCCAGGTAAACGCCGAAGAGGACTCCGACCACCGCGAGCACCACAGCGGCGACCCGTCGGAAGTCCCCCACACTCACCTCCCGCAACTCCTCTAACCGCAGACGGGAGCCTCGGAAATCACATCGGGCGCGAACGCACCGATCTGAGCGTTGCCGCCCGGCGATCAGTACGGTTGGGCTGGTGGAACCGACCGTGTACTCGCTGGAGAGCGCCCTGGTCGACGTCGCCATCGACGTCCCCGCGCTGCCCGAGCGGGGCGGCGACGTCGTCGCCACCGGAACCCGGATTCACGCGGGTGGTGGCTTCAACCTCGCGTCGGCGGTGGCGCGGCAGGGCGTCCGCTGCGTGCACGCGGCGCCGATCGGCGTCGGCCAGTACGGCGACGTGATCCGGGCCGCGCTGGCGGCGGAAGGCATCCCGATCACCGCGTTACCGCGCACGCACGGAGACTCCGGATTCGCGGTGGCGCTGGTGGAGCCGGACGGCGAGCGGACGTTCGTGACGAACGCAGGGGTGGAGTCCGCGCTGACGCCGGAGGATCTGACGGCGATCAAGCCGGTTGCCGGGGACGCGGTTGTCGTCTCCGGGTACGACCTGGCGTATCCCGGCAGTGGGCCGGTGCTGGCGGATTGGCTGACGTCGCTGGAGTCCGGGGTGCTGGTGGCGCTGGACCCGGGGCCGCTCGTGCTCGAGGTGCCTGCCTACCGGTGGGACCGGGTGGCGGCGCGGCTGGACCTGCTGACCGTGAACCAGCGCGAGGCCCGGCTGCTGAGTGGCTCGTCGGCGTCGGGCGCTGCGTTGCTGGGCGCGGTCCCGGCAGCGCCGGGGGTCCTGGTCGTCGTCCGCGAGGGCGCGGACGGGTGCGTGGCGACCGGTGGTCCGCTCGGGTCGCGGGTGGTGACGGTGCCGGCTCCGGTCGTTCCGGCCGTCGACACGACCGGCGCCGGCGACATCCACACCGGCGTCCTGCTGGCCCGCCTGGTCTCCGGCTCGTCCATGGACGACGCCCTGACCGCCGCCGTCCACGCAGCCGCCATCGCCGTCCAGTACCCCGGCTCCGCCACCGCCCCCAGGCGCGACGAGATGGGTCAGCCGGAGGGGTAGCGGCTCACTATCCAGTCGGCGACGTCGGGAGCGGCCACGACCTCCTGCGATTCGTGCACGAGGTGGAACGTGGGATCGCCCGCGTCCGCCTCGTCCCGGACGTCGCACACCGTGACGTCGAGGCGGGCGGTGTAGTGCTGCATCACCAGCACGTCGTGCCGCGGCGGCCCGGCGAGCGCGGCGCCGTCGATCTGCCTGGTGATGATGTTCGTCGGAGAACTGATCCCGATGATCATCGGCTTCGTCGCATGCCCCATGCACTCGAGCGAACACGGTTCAGGGTGCAACGAGCCCCGACACGCCGTGACTCAGTACACAGCGCAAGAATTTGACCCCACCGGGTGACCACGAGCATTCTTAATCGAGTCAGAAGAGCTTGGACGTCGGAGTCCGGCTGATCCCGCCCCGCCGAGTCGCAGACTGCGCTCGCACCGCCGGCCGGGGCCGCTGCACTTCGAAGGGTCTCCTCATCGTGACCGCTGCCTCGTCGGCAGTGCGTTCGCGTGCGTCCGCGCGCCCGAACCGCACGCCGTCTCCCCGGCGGCAGTACCTCGCTGTCGCCACCCTCTTCGCGCTGGACGGCGCGATCTTCGGCACCTGGGCCGCCCGCGTCCCTGACGTGGCGGACCGGGTCGGCGCGACCCACGCCGCACTGGGCACCGCCCTCTTCTGCGTCTCGCTGGGAGCGCTCGTCAGCATGCGCCTCACCGGCACCTGGTGCGCACGCTTCGGCGCCGGCCGGGTGGGCGGGATCGCTGGTGCGCTCGTCGCGCTGTCGCTCGTACCGCCCGGGTTCTGCACGAGCTTCGGCGCGCTGTGCGTGGCGCTCACCGTGTTCGGTGCGGCCACCGGAGCCGCGAACGTCGCCGCGAACAGCCTCGGCGTGGGGCTGGGCAGGCAGCAGCACCGCCCGGTGATGTCGGCCCTGCACGCCCTGTTCAGCTTCGGCGGCCTGACCGGAGCCCTCCTGGGAGGCCTGGCCTCCACCTTCCTCCCCGTCCCCACCCACTTCGCCCTGATCGCCACAGCAGCCGCGGCGCTAGCCCTCGCGATCCGCCCCACCCTGCGAGCCCTCGACTTCATCCCCGACGCCCCTCGACCCAGTCCCGAGGTACATGAGGGGCGGGGGCCGGTGGTTTTGGTGGTGCTGCTGGGGGCGGTTGCGGGAAGTACCGCGTTCGCCGAGGGGGCGCTGTCCGACTGGGGCGCGCTCCACCTGCGCGAAACGCTCCACGCCACCCCGGGCGTCGCAGCCGCCGGCTACGCGGCCTTCTGCCTCGCCATGGGTTGCGGGCGACTCGCCGGAGCCCGCTGGGTGATCCGGTTCGGCGACACGCGCGTCCTCGTCGCCGGGTCGGTCGCCGCCGCGATCGGCGCGACCGGCGCGGCCCATGCCGCGAACCAACTCGTCGCCATCGGCGGTTTCGTACTCGTCGGCGTCGGGCTCGCGAACGTGTTCCCGCTCGTCATCGGACGAGCCGGGCTCGTCGGGGGCCCACGCGCCGTCGGGCTGGCCTCCACGGTCGGCTACAGCGGCCTGCTCGGCGGCCCGCCCGTCGTCGGGTTCCTAGCCGCCCACGCCGGCCTACCGGCCGCGCTCTCCACGATCACCGCCCTGGCGCTGGTCGCCGCGGTTCTCTCCGTCGTGGTGGCGGTGGAACTTCCGGACGCCACGACGGTCGCCACCGCCCTACGCTCCCGCGCCCGAGCCGGCGCCACCCTCACCGCCGACCGCCTCGGCGCCGCAGTGGGCGACCTCTCCCTCCTACTGGACGCCTCCGACCGCGCCCTGACCACCGACCAATCCCGCCCACGCCCCGTACGCCCGGCGGGCGCGGCGGGTGGCGCGCCGGAGGTTCGGGCCTATCCCGGGCTGGAGTTTCTCGTTCGATGACCCTTCGCACCGTTCGGAGCGAATTCGTGACCACACCGTTCCGGGAGCACGCGCTCCCGATCCGCCGGGCACTGCTCGTCGGCGTCAGTTATGCCATCCCGTTCGTCGCGGCCGGCGGAATCCTCCAGGCACTGGGGCTCCTGCTCGCCGGTGACACCGTCACCGGCGCCCCCTTCAGCCCCCTGCAGCGCACCGGCACACTCGCCTTCTCCGTGGGCACGCTCGCGTTCGGCCTGCTCGCGCCGGTGCTGGCGGCCGCCGTCGCCTATGCGCTGGCCGGGCGTCCCGGGCTGGTGCCCGGTCTGACGTCGGGCGTCGCCGCCTCGGCGGTGGGCGCAGGGTTCCTCGGCGGACTCGTCGGGGGCCTCGTGGCCGGGCTCGTCGCGGCCGCGCTCAGTCGCCTCCGCACCCCGCAGTGGACGCACGGACCGGTCGCGATCGTCGCGCTGCCGGTCGTCGCCACGCTCGTCACCGGCGGACTCATGCTCGGCATCCTCGGCCCGCCCCTCGCCGCAGCGACCCGCACACTCACCGGCTGGCTCGGCGGCCTGGACGGCTCCTCCGCGATCCTCCTCGGCACCGTCCTCGGCGCGATGACAGCCATCGACCTCGGCGGCCCCGTCAACAAGGTCGCCTACACCTTCGCCGCCACCGGCCTGACCACCCCCCTCGCCAACACCGTGCTCACCCCGGCAGCCGCCCCGATCGCCATCACCCCGACCGGCGCCACCCCGGCCGTCGCGCAGTCGGGCGCCGCGATGGCGGCGGTCATGGCCGCGGGCATGTGCGCCCCACTCGCCCTGGCGCTCGCCACCCGCATCCGACCCCGCCTCTTCAGCGATGAGGAACGCTCCCACGCCCCCACCGCCTCCGCGCTCGGCGCGCTCTTCATCACCGAGGGTGCGATCCCCTACGCGGTCGCCGACCCGGCGCGCGTCGTCCCGGCCGCGGTGCTCGGTTCCGCGACCGCCGGTGCCGTCGCGCTCGGCACGCACGCCACGGTGAGCGCCCCGCACGGCGGTGTCCTCGCGCTTTTCAGCGTCGGGCACGTCGTCGCATTCCTCACAGCGATCGCTGTCGGCACCGCGCTGACCTGCGCCGCGGTGATCGTCACCAAAAGTGTGACGCGGGCCAAACGCACCCCGGGAACGACCGGGGGGCGCTCCGAGCTGATCGATTCAGAGAGCGCATCGTGAGATGCGCCCACCCCTCCGCACCCAGAAAGGAACGTTCTGTGTCGAATCAGGCTCGAGGTGCCTGGATCGTCTGGCTGGTCGGCCTCTCCACCTACTTCGTCGCCGTCTTCCACCGCTCCTCCCTCGCCGTAGCCGGCCTCGTCGCCACCGAACGTTTCGACATCACCGCGGCGCAGCTCGCCACGTTCACGATGCTGCAGCTGCTGGTGTACGCCGCGATGCAGATCCCGGTCGGGCTGCTCGTCGACCGGTTCGGCTCCCGGACGGTGCTGCTCACCGGTGCGGCGGTGCTGACCGTCGGTCAGGCCGGGTTCGCGCTGGCCGACTCGTACGGCGCCGCGCTGCTCGCCCGCACGTTCGTCGGCATCGGTGACGCGATGACGTTCATCTGCGTGCTGCGCCTGGTGAACGTGTGGTTCGCGCCCCGGCGCGTGCCGCTGGTCACACAGCTCACCGGCGTCACCGGGCAGCTCGGCGCGATTCTCGCCGCGGTGCCGATGACCTGGGCGCTGGGCAACCTCGGGTGGACCTGGGCGTACGGGATCGCCGCGTCGCTGGGGCTGGCGACCGCGATCGCCGGGTTGCTGTTCCTGCACGACGAGCCGGGTACGCGCACGCTGCGCGGTCCGTCGCTGTCGTTCGGCGCGATCCGCACCAGCCTCGCGACGTCCTGGCAGCAGCCGGGTACCCGGCTGGGATTCTGGGTGCACTTCACGACGCAGTTCAGCCAGACGATGTTCGCGCTGCTGTGGGGGTTCCCGTTCCTGGTGAAGGGGGAGGGGCTCTCGCCGAACGTCGCGTCGGTGTTGATCACGTTGATGGTGTTGTCGCTGATCGCGGCCGGTCCGGTGATGGGGTGGCTCACTGCGCGCTACCCGTGGCAGCGGTCGACGATCGCGTTGGTGGTGGTCGGGGCGATCGTGTCGGCGTGGACGCTCGTGCTGGGGTGGCCGGGGCGGGCGCCGCTTGCGGTGCTGGTGTTGCTGGTCGTCGTCATCGGGCTCGGTGGGCCGGGGTCGATGATCGGGTTCGATCTGGGTCGGACGTCGAATCCGGTGGAGCGGCTGGCGAGCGCGACCGGGATCATTAACCAGGCCGGATTCGTCGCGAGCCTCACGGTGGTCGTCGCGGTCGGTGCGATTCTCGACTGGCGTAGCGGGGGCGGTACCGCGGATTACACGCCTGACGCGTTCCGGTGGGCGATGTCGTTCCAGTACGTGCTGTGGGGGCTCGGTGCCGTGCAGATCGTGCGCTATCGCCTCAAGGGCCGCGCCCACGCGCTCCGTCTCGATCCCCTGGCTCACACCCGCACCGCGTTTCAGCCCAGCTGAACAGCACGAAGCGCGCGGTGCTCGTGCCGTGAGCGCTCATGCGGCGAGCGCCAGGGTGGCGTAGCGGCCTTCTCGGGCCAGCAGCTCCGCGTGGGTGCCCGTCTCGACGATGCGGCCGTGGTCGAGCACGGCGATCTGGTCGGCGTTCCGCACGGTCGAGAGCCGGTGGGCAATGGTGACCGTCGTGCGACCGGCCGACAAAGCGTCGAACGCCATCTGCACGGCCCGCTCGGTCGTGTTGTCGAGCGCACTCGTCGCCTCGTCCAGCACCAGCACCCGCGGGTCACGCAGCAGCGTCCGCGCGATCGCGATGCGCTGCTTCTCCCCGCCGGAGAACCGGTACCCGCGCGACCCGACCATCGTGTCGTACCCGTCCGGCAGCGCGACGATCAGATCGTGGATCTGCGCGGCCCGCGCCGCGTCCTCGATCTCGGCATCGGTGGCGTCGGGCTTCGCGTACCGCAGGTTCTCCCGCACGGTCGTGTGCAGCAGGTACGTCTCCTGCGAGACCACGCCGACGATCGACGACAGGTCACTCAGCCGCAGATCTCGCAGGTCGACCCCGTCGAGCGTCACGCGCCCACCGGTCGGGTCGTAGAGCCGGGCGATCAGCGCGGCCATCGTGCTCTTGCCGGACCCGGTGGCCCCGACCAGCGCCAGCGTCGTCCCAGCCGGCACGTCCAGCGACACACCGGCCACCGCGGCCACGTCGTTCCCCGGGTACGTGAACGTCACGTCCTCGAACCGCACATGCCCGTCGGCCTGCGGCAGAGCCCGGGGCGACACCGGATCGGCGACCTCCACCGGCAGATCCAGATACTCGAAGATGCGCGCGAACAGCGCCAACGACGCCGCCACCGACACCCCGGTGTTCAACAACCCGGTCAGCGGACGGAACAGCGCACCCTGCAAGCCGGTGAAAGCGACCAACGTACCGATGCTCAACGTCCCGGCCGTACCGGGCAGACCGGCGCTCAGATAGATCACCGCGGGAATCGCCGCGAAGATGATGCTCATCGTCGCCATCCGCCAGCGACCGGCCAGCTCGGAGCGCAACTCCAGGTCGATCAGGCGCGACGACGACGCGCTGAACCGCTCGACGAGCATCCCACCGGCACCCATCGTCTTCGCGAGCTGGGCACCGCTGACCGAGAGACCTTCCTCGATCGTCACGTTCAGGTCGGCGAGCTCACGCTGGCGCTGGGCGGTGATCGCCTGGCGCATCCGTGCGACCCGCCGGGTCAGGTAGATCGCCGGCGGCAGCACCACGAGCGAGACCAGCGACAGTCGCCACGACAGCGCCAGCATCGCGACCATCGTCGCGATCACCGTCGTCAGGTTCGAGGCGATCGACGTCGCGGTCGACGTCACGACGGTCTGCATGCCGCCGATGTCGTTGGTGATCCGCGACTGCACCTCACCGGTGCGCGTGCGGGTGAAGAACCCGATCGACTGGCGCTGGAGGTGCGAGAACACCTCGGTCCGCAGCCGGTGCATGACCTGCTGCCCGACGGTCGTCGAGATCCAGGTCTGGACGACGCCGAACGCGGACGTCACGGCCGCGACGGCGACCATGCCGATCACGAGCCAGACCAGCAGGTTCACGTTCTGGGAGGGCAGCGCGACGTCGATGACCTCGCGCAGCAGGAAAGGTGAGGCCAGCGACACGATCGACGACGCGACGATGATCGCGGTGACGACGGCGAGTTGCCAGCGGTGGGTGGAGAACAATCGGGCGATGCGGCGCAGCGACACGTTGCGCGCCTGGGCCTTCTCGGCCTCGGACAGTTTCGAAGGGCCGCCACGGCGGCCAGTAGGCGTATCCAAGTAGATCTCCTCGAGCTCGACTAATGCTGAGGTTACCTCAACATGAGGAAACAACAAGACCTCCTGGTACGGTATTCCGCGTGATCGAGCACGACACCGAGAGCCTGTCCGAGGCGTTCTGGTCGGTTGCCCGCCAGTTGCGGCACCTCACCAAAGAGGCGCTCGACCCGTGGGACATCACGCCCGGACAGTTCCGGGCGCTCGGCGTGCTCATGCGCCACGGCGCGATCCGGCTCTCCGCCCTCTCCGAGCACCTGCGCATCGCGCCCCGATCCACCACCGAGGTCGTCGACGGGCTCGAGGACCGCGGACTCGTCGAACGGCAGGCCGATCCGAGCGACCGCCGCGCGACGCTCGTCACGGTCACCGAGCAGGGCCGCACGGTCGGCGCCGCGATCATGGACGCCCGGCGCACCGAGGGCGACAAGATGTTCGGCGCGCTCTCCGCCGACGACCAGGCCGAACTCGCCCGCATCCTCGGACTGCTGCGCACATGAGCGTGCTGCTCAGGAACGTGCGCCTCGTCCCGGTCACCGCTGCGACGTCCGGTGACCTGACTGACGTCCGGATGGAAGACGGGAAGGTCACTGAGCTCGGGGAGCCGGCGGAGCAGGTCATCGAGGCCGACGGTCGCTGGCTGATCCCGGGCCTGTGGGACCAGCACGTGCACTTCCGGCAGTGGGCGCAGGCGCGGTTGCGCCTGGATGTGGGCGGTACTACCGGTCCGGCGGAGGCGGTCGCGCGCGTTCGGGAACACGTCGACGGCCGGTCCGCCGTCGTGGTCGGGGCCGGGTTCCGGCCCGCCACCTGGTCAGAGCAACCGACAACTGCTCATCTCGACGCTGTGAGCAGCACTGTTCCGATCGTGCTGATCAGTGGGGACGTGCACTCGGGGTGGCTCAATTCGGCGGCGCAGCGGTGGCTCGGAGTGACCGCGCGAGAGGGAGTACTGGACGAGAACGACTGGTTCGACCTGGTGCCCCACCTGGAGGAACTACTCGCCGCGGACCTCGACGACGCCTACCGTCTCGCGGTGGCCGACGCTTCCGCGCGAGGTGTGGTGGGCGTCGTGGACATGGAATTCGAGTCGGGGTTCCGGGCGTGGCCGGCGCGGTTCGCCGCGGGGTTCGACGGGTTGCGCGTGCGTACCGCCACGTACGCCGAGGGGCTCGAGGACGTGATCGCGGCAGGGTTGCGGACCGGGTCCGCGCTCGGTGGGCTGGCGACGATGGGGCCGCTGAAGATCATCTCGGACGGGTCGCTCAATTCGCGCACGGCGCGGTGCTGTGAGCCGTACGGGGACGGTCGGTTCGGCGTGCAGAACTATCCGCTCGACGAGTTGGTGCGGTTGCTGGGGCGGGCACAGTCGTCGGGGCTGGCGGTGGCGTTGCACGCGATCGGCGACGCCGCGCTCACGACGGCGCTGGACGCGTTCGAGGCGACGGGTGCGCGTGGGGGCGTCGAGCACGTGCAGCTCGCGCGGTTCGCGGACTTCGACCGGATGGCGCTTCTGGGGCTGCGGGCGAGCATTCAGCCGGCGCATCTGCTCGACGACCGGGACGTGGCCGCGGAGATCTGGCCGGATCGGGTCGATCGGTGTTACGCGTTCGGGTCGATGCTGGCGGCGGGAATCGAATTGGCGCTCGGGTCGGATGCGCCGGTGTCGCCGTTGGATCCGTGGCTGGCGATGGCGGCAGCGGTGCACCGCTCGGCGGATGCGCGGGAGCCGTGGAACCCGGCCGAGTCCCTGACGCCGGCCCAGGCCTTGCGCGCCAGCGTGGACGGCCAGGCCACGGTGGCCGTGGGCTCCCCCGCCGACCTGGTGCTCGTGGAAGCCGATCCCCTAGCCATCGGCGATCCGTCCGAGGTCGCCGCGCACTTGCGCGACATGCGCGTAGCGGCAACCTTCGTCGCCGGCCGCGCCACGCACCTCACCATCTGACGGCGCGGCGCGGGAGGGTTGCACGGGTTGGGGGGTCATAGGCCACCGAAGTGTGCACGGCTCGGGCGCGGGAAATCTGGTGATTGTGGAGCGTGGCCGGGGCGAATCTGGTGAGCTGAATCCTGCGGTAAAAGTGTGTGGCTGAGCCAACCACAGGAGCGTCAACGATGACCACCGAGGCGGAGCGCACCAAAGAGCAGCTACCGGCGCCGGAGCCGATCGTCGTCCGGCCCTGGCCCGTGCGCGCCTCGGTCAAGGGCAGCGCCCTGGGCCGCATCATCCGCACCACCGACGCCAAACAAATCGGCATCCTGTACCTGGTCACGTCGTTCTTCTATTTCGCCGCGGCCGGCATCATGGCGCTGCTCATGCGCGCCGAACTCGCCCGCCCGGGCCTGCAGTTCCTCTCCAACGAGCAGTACAACCAGCTGTTCACCATGCACGGCTCGATCATGCTGCTGCTCTTCGGCACCCCGTTGGGCTTCGCGTTCGCGAACTTCCTCGTGCCGCTGCAGATCGGCGCGCCCGACGTGTCGTTCCCCCGCCTGAACGCGTTCGCCTACTGGGCGTTCGCGCTCGGCGGTCTGATGGTGCTCGCGGGCTTCCTCACCCCGGGCGGCGCCGCCGACTTCGGCTGGTTCGCCTATGCCCCGCTCAACGACTCGATCAACTCGCCGGGCGCCGGCGTCGACCTGTGGATCATGGGCTTCGTTCTGTCGGGCCTCGGGACCATCCTGGGCGCCGTGAACATCGTGACGACGATCCTGACCATGCGCGCACCGGGCATGACCATGTTCCGGATGCCGATCTTCACCTGGAACATGCTGGTCACCAGCCTCCTCGTGCTGATGGTGTTCCCGATCCTGGCCGCTGCGTTCCTGGCCCTCATGGCCGACCGGCACCTGGGCGGCCACGTCTACGACGCGGCGACGGGCGGCCCGATCCTCTGGCAGCACCTGTTCTGGTTCTTCGGCCATCCCGAGGTCTATATCCTCGCCCTACCGTTCTTCGGCATCATCACCGAGGTCATCCCGACGTTCAGCCGCAAACCGTTGTTCGGCTACAAGGGAATGGTGGGCGCGACGCTCGGCATCGCGGCGCTGTCGATGACCGTGTGGGCGCACCACATGTTCGTCACCGGCGCGGTATTGCTGCCCTTCTTCAGCTTCCTGTCCTATTTGATCGCGGTGCCCACCGGTATCAAGTTCTTCAACTGGATCGGCACGATGTGGCGCGGCCAGTTGACGTTCGAGACACCGATGCTGTTCTCGGTGGGATTCCTCGTCACGTTCCTGTTCGGTGGCCTCACCGGCGTGCTGCTCGCGAGTCCGCCCGTCGATTTCCACGTCTCCGACACGTACTTCGTGGTCGCGCATTTCCACTACGTGCTGTTCGGCACGATCGTGTTCGCCGCGTTCGCCGGCATCTACTACTGGTTCCCGAAGATGACCGGGCGGATGCTCGACGAACGTCTCGGCAAGCTGCACTTCTGGTTGACGTTCATCGGGTTCCACACCACGTTCCTCGTGCAGCACTGGCTCGGTAACGAGGGCATGCCCCGCCGGTATGCCGACTACCTGGCCAGCGACGGGTTCACCACGCTGAACACGATCTCCACGATCGGCGCGTTCGTGCTCGGGATCTCGTCGCTGCCGATCCTGTGGAACCTGTGGAAGTCGTACAAGCTCGGCCGGGTCGTGAACGTCGACGACCCGTGGGGGTTCGGCGGCTCGCTGGAGTGGGCCACGTCGTGCCCGCCGCCGCGGCACAACTTCGTCAAGCTGCCGCGGATCCGCTCGGAGCGCCCGGCGTTCGACGCCGCATACCCCCACCTCGCCCCCTGGGGCGACGAGATCACCAAAGAACAGCAGCCGACGATCAACGCGTAGCCGTCACGTCTGGAAGGGCTCGCTCGTCCTTGTGGAGCCACCACAGGGGAGGGCCCATGTTCGCTGCCTACGTCACGGTCACGATCGTCGCCGCGTTTCTCGACGGGTCCGCGGCGGTCACGTACCTGATCGGCCATGACTATCCGAAGGCCATGGTCCGGATGAAGCGCCTTCCGCTCTGGTGGATGCCGCTCCTGGGCTCCCTGCTGGCTGCGGGCTCGATCGGCCTGCTCGTCGGGTTCGCGGTGCCGTGGCTCGGCACGCTGGCCGCCGTCGGCCTGGTTCTGTACTTCGCCGGCGCGCTCGTCGCCCACCTGCGGGTGGGCTCCCGCAAGCTGGCCGGCTGGGCCGTCTTCACCAGCGTGGCCGTAGCCACGCTGGTCCTCGACCTCGCCGCGACCTAGGCGCGCCCGGTGCACCAGCCGCCCGGCGCACCAGCCGCCCGGCGCACCAGCCGCCCGGCGCACCAGCCGCTCGGCGCGCGCTACGCGTTTCGGGCGGCGGCCTCGGCTTCGAGGCCCAGCTCGGTCACGGCCGTCTCCCGCATCTCCACCTTCCGAATCTTCCCGGTGACCGTCATCGGAAAGCCGTCCACGATCTTCACGTACCGCGGAATCTTGAAGTGCGCGAGCTTGCCCGTGCAGAACGCACGGAGCGACTCGGCGGTCAACGGCGCAGCACCGGGCCGCAGCCGCACCCACGCCATCAACTCCTCGCCGTACCGGGCGTCCGGCACCCCGATCACCTGGGCGTCCACGACGTCGGGATGCGTGTAGAGGAACTCCTCCACCTCCCGCGGATACACGTTCTCCCCGCCGCGGATCACCATGTCCTTGATCCGCCCGACGATGTTCACGTACCCCTCGTCGTCCATCGTCGCCAGGTCGCCGGTGTGCATCCAGCCGGCGGCGTCGAGCACCTCGGCGGTCTTCTCCGGCTCGTTCCAGTACCCGCGCATCACCGAGTAGCCGCGGGTGCAGAACTCGCCGGTCTCGCCCCGGGCCACCGTCCGCCCGGTGGCGGGGTCGACGACCTTGATCTCCAGGTGCGGATGGACCCGCCCTACCGTCGACGTGCGCCGGTCGAGGCTGTCGTCCGCACCGGTCTGGGTGGAGACCGGGGACGTCTCGGTCATGCCGTAGCAGATCGTGACCTCGGTCATCCCCATCTCGGCGACGACCCGCTTCATCACCTCGACCGGGCACGGCGACCCGGCCATGATCCCGGTGCGCAGGCTGGACAGGTCGTACGTCGCGAAGTCGGGCAGGCTCAGCTCCGCGATGAACATCGTCGGCACCCCGTAGAGCGACGTGCAGCGCTCCTCCTGCACGGCGCGCAGCGTGGCGGCGGGGTCGAACCCGGGCGCCGGAATCACCATCGTCGCGCCGTGCGACGTCGCCCCGAGGTTGCCCATGCCCATGCCGAAGCAGTGGTAGTACGGCACCGGGATGCAGACCCGGTCGTCCTCGGTGTAACCGCAGCCCTCCCCCACGAAGAACCCGTTGTTGAGCAGGTTGTGGTGGGTGAGTGTCGCGCCCTTCGGGAAGCCCGTGGTGCCGGACGTGTACTGGATGTTGATCTCCTCGTCCGGGTCCAGGTCGTCGGGGAGCGTGCTCGGGTCGCCGGCGCGCCCGGCGTCGAGCAATGCGTCCCACGACGGGTCGCCGAGGAAGATGGTCGTCGTCAGGTCGGGGCAGTCGTCGCGGACCTGGTCGACCATCGCCCGGTAGTCGCTGGTCTTGAACTCCGGCGCCGAGATCAGCACCGAAATGCCCGCCTGCTTCAGCACGTACGCGAGCTCGTGCGTGCGGTACGCCGGGTTGATGTTGACGAGCACCGCGCCGATCTTCGCGGTGCCGTACTGGACGAACACCCACTCGGCACAGTTCGGCGCCCAGATGCCCACCCGGTCGCCTTTCGTGACGCCGAGAGCGGCCAGCCCGAGCGCGCAGGCGTCGACTTCCGCGACCAGTTGCGGGTAGGTGTAGCGACGCCCCGTGGCGCACTCGATCAACGCTTCGTGATCGCCGACACGCGCGGCGGTGCGGTCGAGGTTCGCGCCGATCGTGTCGCCGAGCAGCGGAACGGTTGAGGTTCCGCTGGAGTAGGACGGTAACTTCAGCATCGGTGCCTCCCGGTGACCTGCGCCACAGCCTCTTTCGGAACTCTTTCACGCTCGCGCGCTCCACCGGCACCGATATCAGCAAACCGGGAATTGCAGTCGGAGCGACGTTTACCGTGCGTGAATTCTGTCGATCGGCGGGCAGAAAAGCGGCCGCTTTTCGGGTCGGCTTTCCGTCAATAACTCGCCTTTGGAAAAGCACCTGAATCGGGTAAGGTTTTTGGCGGTCGCGAGCCTCATAAATGCCTGGCCGCCACGGGCGCTCCGATCTATCGTCAGCCGTTGTCCCTGGTAACGGCGGTCACTCCAATGGCTGCCCCGACGAAGTGAAGGTAAGATCTCCACATGGAGACTGTGCCTCCGGTTGTTGCCCACCCTCGACTTCCCGCAGTGCCCCTCGCGTCCGGCGCGCTGGTCCGCCGCACACAGCGCGACGCCGACCGGGACCGCGCCCGCATCATGGAAACCGCGCGCGAAGTGTTCGCCGTCTACGGGCTCGACGTCACGCTGGAGGACATCGCCGGCTTCGGTGGTTTGAGCATCCGCACCGTGCGCCGCGCGTTCCCCACCCGCGACGAGCTGATCGAGGTGCTGTTCGAGCAGGCTCTCGGCGACCTGGCCACGGCCGCCGAAGACGCCGCCGAGCACCCCGACGCGCTACTGGGCTTTCTCGGTTTCCTCAGCCAGTCGGCGCAGATGCAGGAGCGCAACTCCGGGCTCCGGATGCTGCTCCAGGGCGAGTCCACGGGCACGCAGGCCGCCGAGACGGCGCGGACACGGCTCCTCCCCGGCCTCACGCGCCTGGTCGAGCGCGCCCGCGAGTCGGGCGTCGTCCCGCCGGAAATGCAGCCGTCCGACCTGCCCGCACTGCAGTTCGTGCTGAGCAACATGACCGAGTACGCGGAGAACGTCGAGCCCGAGCTCTGGCAGCGCTATCTGGCGATCCTGCTCGACGGGTTGCAGATGCCCGGCGTCGACTGTGGTCCCGACGCGGTGGCCGGCGGTCGACTCGCGCTGGAATGACGTTCCGACTGCGGAATGACCCCCGTACTGCTCTCGCAGTACACAGAGATACGACTCACGGATCACGCGCGGAAGGCCCGGATCCCCGTAACGTCTCCGCCGTCAGCGACGACTAATTCACTGACGACGACGGGGAGCACGGTGAGCAACGTAGTGATCGGCATCGCGCTGGCGCTGCTGTCGTCAGTTGCTTACGCATCGGCGGCCGTCGTGCAGGAGCGGCTCGCGGAGTTACCGGTCAGCGGGCTGGCGAAGAACCCACGGTGGTGGATCGCGACCGCGCTCAACGGGGTGGCGGCGATCCTGCACCTGGCTGCGCTGCGTGCCGGGCCGCTCTCGCTGATCCAGGCGCTCGGGGTGTTGACGCTCCCGATGGCCGTGCCGATGGCGGCGGCCACGTGGCGCCGGCGGGTGTCGCTGCTCGAGTGGAAAGGGATCGTGTTCACGCTGGCCGGCCTCGTCGGGCTGGTGCTGCTGATCGGCTCGGCCGGTACCGGGGGCGTGCTCACGATGACGCAACTCGTCGTGTTGCTGGTGGTGACCGGTGGGGTGCTCGTCGCGCTGGAGGGGCTCAGCCGGATGCCCCGGGCGTCGCTGCTGTGGAGTGCCGCGGCCGCCGGGGTGGCGTTCGGTACGTCGTCGGCGGTGAGCCAGACGATCACCGTGCGCCTCACCGACGCGGGATTATCGGCGGTGCTGACGCCGCTCGTGCTGATCGCCGGGGCGGCGGTGGCCGTGTTGACGGTCGCGGGGCTGCTGCTCACCCAGCGGTCGTACCGCGACGGGCTCGGCGCTCCGCTGGCGGTGAGCACGATCGCGAACCCGATCGCAGCGGCGTTCATCGGAATCCTGCTGCTCGGTGACCAGATCACCGGCGGCTACCCGGGCACCGCGCTCGCCCTGGCCTGCGCCGCCGGCGCCGCCCTGGGCGTCACCCTCCTGGCCGCGTCCCCCCACGACGGCGGCCACCCGGCCGTCTCCGTGAGCGCCTCAGCGCCCGACTAGGCGTTGCGGGCGGCTTCGATCACCCGGGTGAGGGACGCGTGGAGTTGTTCCAGCTCGGTGACGTCCATGCCCAGTTGGGCGACGATCGCCGGGGGGATCAGCTCGGCCTGAGCGCGCAGGGCGGCGCCGGTGTCGGTGAGCGTCACCGCGAGCATCCGCTCGTCGCTCTTGTCGCGTTCACGGCGCACGTAGCCCGCGCTTTCGAGGCGCTTGAGCAGCGGCGAGAGCGTCCCCGGGTCGAGCTGCAGCACGTCGCTCAGCTCGCGCACCGACCGCGGGGCGCGCTCCCAGAGCGCGAGCATCACCAGGTACTGGGGATGCGTCAGCCCCATCGGCTCGAGCAGCGGCCGATAGATCGCGTTCACGGTGCGCGAGGCCACGACGAGGGCGAAACACACCTGTCGGTCCAGCGCGAGCGGATCGTGGGCAACGGTCATGTCGCAACACTACCTGCTGCACAAACCATTGGTGCACCAATGGTTGGCGTACAGTGGGTTGCATGAGCGAAGACCCGAAGCCCAAGAAGGAGCGCCGCCGCGGCGCGTGGCTGTTCCAGATCTTCGGACCGCCGACGGTCAAGGGCGCCATCCAGGGCCACAGCCCCGAAGCGCGCGAGGCCTGGAAGCGGCGCGTCGAAGAAGAACGCGCCGCCCGCCGCCGCAAGGCCTAGGCCGGGACGAGACTAAGCCGGGACAAGGACGCGGGCCCGGGCCGCGAGGGGCGCCAGGGCCAGCGCGGCAACCACGCACAACACGATCCCGACGACGAGCGCCTCACCGGGCCGCGTGGGCGCGAGCGACGCCGTCACCGCCACCCCGAGCGCCGATCCCACGTACCGCGCCGTGTTGTTCGCCCCCGACCCCATCGCGCTCCGCTCCGGCGGCACCGTGCCCACGGCCAACCGGGGCAACGTCGCGTTGATCAACCCGGCGCCGATCCCGGCCACGGCCATCCCGGGCAACATCCACCCCCACGCGTGCCCGACAGCCACCAGCGCCACGACGCTCCCGACCGCCGACAGCACGAACCCGACCCCGAGCTCCAGCCCACCGTGCTCGGTCGACCGCATCCGCCGCGCGGCCATCCCCACGAGGAAACTCGTGAACGCCCAGACGAACGCCAGCACCGCGGTGTGCGCCGCGCTCCACGCGCTCCCCCGCTGCAGCGCGGTGGGCAGGAACGTCATCGGCCCGATCACCGCGACCCCGGCCGCCAGCGCGCCGAGCGTCGCAATGAGGAACGGCGGCCGGCCGAACAGGGTCAGGTCGATCATCGGCTCGCGGGCGCGCGACTCCCGGAGCGCGAACACGCCGAACAGCACCACCGCGAGGACGATCGGCAGCACCGTGGCCGGCCGCAGCCACCCGGTGCGCCCGTTCGTGGCCCCGACCAGCAGCGCGACCAGCGCTGCCCCGAGCAGCACGATCCCCGGCAGGTCGATCCGGCGTGCCCGCGCCGCCCGCGACTCGCTCAGCACCGCCCGGGCCGCCCCCGCCAGCACGAGCCCGACCACCGCGGCGACCCAGTAGAACGTCTGCCAGCCGCCGACGTGCCCACCGGCGATCGCGAGCAACGGACCGACAGCGATCCCCAGCCCGATCATGGATCCCCAGGTAGCGGCTGCGCGTGCCCGGTGCGGCCCGGGCGGGAACGCATCGGCCACCAGCCCGAGGCCCGCCGCGAGAATGGCCGCGCCCGCGATTCCCTGCACGACACGTGCACCGACGAATACCCATGCCGTCGACGAGAGGGCGCTCGCCGCCATCCCGAGCGCCAGCCCCACGACGCCACCGACGAACACCCGGCGCCGCCCGTAGTCGTCGGCGATGCTGCCGGCCGAGAGCAGGAGCACGGCCAGCCCGAACGTGATGCCGTTGAGCACCCAGACCTGGGCCGTCGCGCTCGCGTGCAGTTCCGCGGTCAGCGTCGGCAGCACGACCGCCGGCGCGGTGTAGTCGGCGAGTGTGAGCAGCGTCGCCGCGCTGACCACCGCCAGCACCAGTTGTTCGCGGCGCCCCGTCGGCGCCTCCGTCATCGTCGTCACGGCGATGACCATACCCGAGTGAGTTCAATGAACGAACCGTAATGAGCAGCACGGTTCAGTGAACGAACCGAAGCGCTACGATGACGTCGTGGGACTCGGTAAGGACTACTCGGGCCAGAACTGCACGTTCGCCCGCACGCTCGAAATCCTCGGCGAACGCTGGACGCTGCTCGTGATCCGCGACGCGTTCTACGGCGTCCGCCGGTTCGGCGACTTCCTCGCGCACCTCGACGCACCCCGTGCCGTGCTCGCCGACCGGCTCGAGACGCTCGTCAACGCCGGCGTGCTGACGAAGCAGCGTTACCAGGATTCGCCGCCCCGCGACGAGTACGTGCTCACCGACGCCGGTACCGAGCTCTGGCCGGTGTTGTTCCAGCTGACCTCCTGGGGCAACCGGCACCTGGACTCGCCGCAGTCGCTGCGCATCTTCCGCCACGTCGGCTGCGGCGGCGTCCTGGCCGGATTCGTCGCGTGCGACGTCTGCGGCAGGACCGTGACTCCTGCCGATACGCAGGTCGAACCCGGCCCCGACACGAAGTTCCTCCGCACCGACCGGGTCAGCGTCGCCCTGCGTGAACCGCACCGACTGCTGCAGCCGCTTCAACTCGCGTGAGAAAGCCGCTACGGTCTTTTTCGGTTAGTCACGATTAACTGAGTAGCGGGGTCAGATGAGCGAGTGGGTGCCCTCGGGGCCGGCGTGGTTGTTCTGTCCGGCCGATCGGCCCGACCGGTACGGCAAGGCTGCGGCCGCCGCGGACGTCGTGATCCTCGATCTGGAGGACGCGGTCGCCGCGGACTCCAAGGACGCTGCGCGGCGCGCGCTCGCCGAGACGCCGCTCGATCCGGCGCGCACGGTCGTGCGCATCAACGCGGGCGACCCGACCTCGGACCTGAAGGCGCTCCGCGACACCCCGTACCAGCGGGTGATGCTGCCGAAGGCCGAATCCGCGGCTCAGGTTCACGCGCTTCGCCCGTTCGACGTCATCGCGCTGATCGAATCGCCGCGGGGTGCCCTCGCAGCGGCGGAACTCGCCGCCGCGGAGAACACGATCGGCCTGATGTGGGGGCCGGAGGACCTGACCGCCGCGCTCGGTGGAAGTTCCGCGCGCCATGCCGACGGGCGGTTCCGGGACGTGCACCAGCACGTCCGGTCCACGACGCTGCTGGCCGCGAAGTCGTACGGGCGGCTCGCGCTCGACACCGTGCACCTCGACATCGCCGACGTCGACGGGCAACGCGCGGAGGCCGAGGACGCGGTAGCGGTCGGGTTCGACGGGACGGTCGCGATCCATCCGTCGCAGGTTCCGGTGATCCGCGCGGCCTACACGCCCCCGGCCGGGGAGGTCGACTGGGCCCGGCGCGTCCTCGAAGCCGCCCGCACCGAACGCGGCGTGTTCCGCTTCGAAGGCCGCATGGTCGACTCCCCCGTCCTCCGCCACGCCGAAACCCTCCTCCGCCGCGCATAGCGCCCGGCCGCGGGCATCCGGCCTCGCCGAGGCCCGCCCGGACGCCGGCCGCGCGGCTCCGGCGGGACGCCGGGTGGGAGTTCGGCTCAGGTGGAGGGCTCGGCTGCCGATCGGGCGGCGAAACGTTCCGACGCCTGCGGGGGCATTTCCCGGCGTCGGGAAGGTCGGCGTCGGTGATCAGCTGGAGTCCGTGCGGCCCCGGTCACCGAGGTCTACCCACCGACCGACGTACCGACCGGTGATGCGCGTTCAGCGACCGAAGAGAGCGCTGCGCGACCAGGCCCTGGAGCGCGAGCGGGCGGTCGCGGAGGGTGCGGCCCGGCTCGCCGCGGTCAGTGACCGGGACGTCGTGCAGAGCACAGCGGTCGAGACGGCGGCGGCGATCGCTCGCAGCGGTGGCGCGAAGGGCGTCCGGGTGATGCTCGGCATCGGCCACGACCTGCGCCACGAAATCGTCGCCACGGCCGGCGAGCGCACCGCGAGCGCGATCGGTCGCACGGTGGAGTTCGACGAACTCCCCGAGCACCTGGTCGCCGCGCTCCGCCGGGGCGAGGCGATCTACCTCGAGCGGCAGGAGTCCGACCTCGCGCCGCGCCGGGGTGGAGTCCTGGTCATCCGGCTGCGCGCCGGCGGCCGCGACGTCGGCGCCCTGTCGGTGGCGGCGAACACGCCGCTCAGCCCGCAGGTGCGTGCGGCGATCAGCTCGTGGAGCAGTCAGGTGGCGGCGAGCCTGGCCGGGCTCGCGCTCACCGAGGAATTGCTGCACCGCGCGTACCACGACCCACTCACCGGCCTGGCCAACCGGGACCTGCTGCGTCAGCGCCTCGAATCGGCCCTGCACGAAGGCCACGCCGACGGCTTCACCGCGTTCCTGCTCCTCGACCTCGACCGCTTCGGTCAGATCACCGCGACGCTCGGCCCCCGCGCCGGGGACGACGTGCTGTGCGCGGTGGCCGACCGGCTGCGCAGCATGGTCGGGCCCGGCGACGTCGCCGCGCGGCTCGGCGCGGAGGAGTTCGGGCTGGTGCTCGGCGGGGTCCTGGACGCCGACGCCGCGACCGCGGTCGCAGAACGCCTGATCGGCGTGTTGCGGGCGCCGATCACCGCCGACGGTCACACGGTGACGATCGGCGGCTCGATCGGCGTCGCGCTGCGCGCTCCCGGCACCGGAGCCTCGTTCGACGAGATCGTCGACGACGCCGACGCCGCCATGGGACGCGCCCGCCAAGCCGCCGGCCCCGTGCGACGGCTGTCCGTCGCGTCGTAACTGAGTAGGGTCGCCGCACACCGACGCGAAGGAGCGGCTATGGCGGCGCTGGACTACACCGGACGGACCGTGCTGGTCACCGGCGGCACCAAGGGCATCGGGCGCGTGATCGCCGAGACGTTCGGCAAGGCCGGCGCGGACATCGTGGTGTGCGCCCGCAACGAACCCCCACAGCCCACCCCCGGCCTGTTCGTCCGGACCGACGTCCGCGACCCGGCGTCCTGCCGAGCGCTCGTCGACACCACCCTCGACCACTTCGGCCGCCTCGACGTCCTGATCAACAACGCCGGCGGCTCCCCTGACGCCGACGCCGCCACGGTCTCCCCACGCTTCTTCGAGAAGATCGTCGCGCTCAATCTGCTCGCGCCGTTCTACGTCTCCCAAGCCGCGTACGACGTCATGAAGAACCGTGGCGGGAGCATCGTCAACATCGGCAGTGTCTCGGCAACGGACCCGCAGCCGGGAACGGCGGCGTACTCCGCGGCGAAGGCCGGCTTACTCACCCTCACGAAGGCGCTGGCGCTGGAATGGGGCCCGAGCGTGCGGGTCAACCACATCACCGCGGGTCTGATCCGCACCGAGGCGGACCGCTACACGGAACAGACCGCGAGCCTGATCCCCGCCGGACGTCTCGCTGAACCCGCCGACATCGCGAACGCCTGCCTCTACCTGGGCAGCGACCTGGCTTCCTACGTCAACGGAGCCGACCTCGCCGTGCACGGCGGCGGAGAGATCCCGGCACGGTATGTCATGAATCCCTAGACAGGCGTACAGTCGGCTATCCAAACGTATAGCCGAAGGGACAACGTAGTGCCCGACCCCGACGACCTCACCGCCCGCGCCCGCATCCGGCAGGCCGCGCTGGCACAGTTCGCCGACGTCGGTTTCCAGAAAGCCACGATCCGCAGCATCGCCGCCGAGGCCGGGGTCTCCCCCGGACTGCTCCGGCACCACTTCGGGTCCAAGGAGGCGCTGCGGGACGCCGTGGACGCCTACGTCATGGACGAGATCCGCCGCGCGAACGACGACGCCTCGTCCGCGAGCAAGACCGGCAACTTCGCCTCGTCGGTCGACCGCGACGCGCTCCGGCCGTTCCAGCGCTACTTCGCTCGCGGGCTGCTGGACGGCTCACCGACGATCGCGATCATGTTCGACCAGATCGCCGCGATGACGACGCAGTGGATCGCCGCCGCGGACGAGACCCGCACCGACCAACCCCTCACCGACCACCACACCCGCGGCGCCCTGTACACCGCAATGGTCCTCGGCATCCCGCTGCTCCACGAGCACCTGTCCCGTGTGCTCGGCGTCGACATCCTCTCCGACGACGGCGACCGGCGCGTCGCGATGGCGATGCTCGACATCTACTCGCACGTCCTGATCAGCACCGAACTCGCCGAACAAGCGCGAGCCGCCCTCTACCCCGAAACTCCATAAGGGAGCCCATGATGTCCGACGCCATTTCCGTGTCGGGTCTCACCAAGAACTTCGGCCCTACCCGGGCACTCAACGGCCTCGACCTGTCCGTCCGCACCGGCGAGGTCCACGGATTCCTCGGCCCGAACGGCGCCGGGAAGACCACCACGATCCGCATCCTGCTGGGGCTGGCGCGCTCCGACGGCGGCACCGTACGCCTCCTCGACGGTGACCCGTGGAAGGACGCGACCGAACTGCACCGGCGCCTCGCCTACGTCCCGGGCGACGTCACGCTCTGGCCGAACCTCTCCGGCGGCGAGATCATCGACCTGCTCGGGCGGCTGCGCGGCGGCATCAACCCGAAGCGCCGCACCGAGCTGCTCGAACGCTTCCAGCTCGACCCGCGCAAGAAGGGCCGCGCGTACTCCAAGGGCAACCGGCAGAAAGTCGCGCTGGTCGCCGCGTTCGCGTCCGAGGCGGAACTGCTGCTGCTCGACGAGCCGACGTCCGGTCTGGACCCGCTGATGGAGGAGGTCTTCCGCGAGTCGGTGACCGAGTTCATCGCCGAGGAGGGCCGTACCGTCCTGCTCTCCAGCCACATCCTGTCCGAGGTGGAGGCGCTCGCCGACCGGGTGACGATCATCCGGGACGGGCGCGCGGTGGAGTCCGGCACGCTCACCGAACTGCGTCACCTCAGCCGGACGTCGATCCGCGCGGAGCTGGCGGCGCCGGCGACGGGCCTGGACCGTATCCACGACCTGGTGGTCCGTGGGGACCGCGTGACGTTCACGGTGGACAACGCCGACCTGGACCACGTGATGCGCCAGCTCGCCGGGATAGGGATCCGCAGCCTGGAGAGCCGCCCGCCGACGCTGGAGGAGCTCTTCCTCTCGCACTACGAGGCGGTGGCCTGATGTTTGCCGGGACTCTGACTCTGCTCCGCCTGGGCTTGCGGCTCGACCGGGTGCGCCTCCCGATCTGGGTCCTCGTGCTCGCGGTCCTGCCGGCGGCCACCGCCGCGCAGTACATGGACCTCTACCCCACCGACGCAGACATTCAGGACGTCAGCGGCATCCTCGCCAATCCCGCACTCGAGGCGATCAACGGTTCGCTGTTCTCGGTGACGCTCGGCGGGCTCACCGCGTGGAAGATCGGCGCGACCGAGTTCATCCTGGTCGCGTTGATGAGCCTGCTGACCGTCGTGCGGCACACCCGCACCGAGGAGGAGACCGGCCGCCTGGAGCTGGTCGGGTCGGCGGCGACCGGGCGGTACGCACCGCTCACCGCGGCGCTGCTCGTGGCGTCGATCGCGAATGTCGTTGCTGGTGTCCTGGTGGCCGCCTTCCTCGCCGCGACCGGGTTGGCGGTTGCGGGATCGGTCGCGTTCGGACTGGCCACCGCGGTGACCGGGCTGCTGTTCGCGGGGGTGGCCGCCGTTGCCGCGCAGCTGGTCGGAGCCGGCCGCTCCGCGACCGGAATCGCCGCCGGTGCGCTCGGTGCGGCTTATCTGTTGCGGGCGCTCGGAGATACCGGTTCGACGTGGGTGAGCTGGGTGTCTCCGCTCGGGTGGGCGATGCGGACGCGTGCCTACGCGGACGAGCGCTGGTGGGTGCCGGTGCTCTCGCTGGCCGTGTCCTTCGGGTGCGTGGGCGTGGCGTACGCGCTCGTCGAGCGCCGGGACGTGGGGGCGAGTCTGGTGCCGGAGCGGGCGGCGCCCGAAGCCGGCACGCTCGGCTCGCCGTTCGCGCTGGCGTGGCGGCTGCAGCGCGGGGTGCTGTTCGGGTGGATCGTCGCGATGGTGTTCGCCGGGGCCGTGCTGGGTGGCTCGGCGAACGGGCTGACCGATTCGGTGTCGTCGAACGAGAAACTCAACGACGTGCTGGCGCGGCTCGGTGGGGACGCCGGGATCACCGACGCGTACCTGGCCGCGGTGTTCGGGATCCTGGGGCTGACGATCGCCGCCTACACGGTGCAGGCGACGTTGCGGCTGCACTCCGAGGAGGCGTCGCAGCGCGTCGAGCCGCTGCTCGCGACGCCGGTCGGGCGCGTGCAGTGGGTCCTGAGCCATCTGGCGTTCGCGGTGCTCGGGACGCCGCTGTTGCTCGCAGTGGCCGGGCTGGCCGGTGGGGTGACGTACGGGTTGGCGACGTCGGACGTGGGCGGGCAGGTGCCCCGGCTGCTCGAGGCGGCCCTCGTGCAGACGCCCGCTGCGTGGGTGCTCGCCGGGTTCGGTGCGGCGCTGTTCGGGCTCGTGCCGCGCCTGAGCGTGCTGACCTGGGGTGGCCTCATCGCGTGCTTCGTCGCGCTCGAACTCGGCGCCCTGCTGGGGTTGAGCCAGTGGCTCATCGACGTCTCACCCTTCGCCCACATCCCCAAACTCCCAGGCGACTCCCTCCGCTTCGCACCGCTCGGGTGGCTCACGGTGGTGGCGGCGGCGCTGAGCGCCGCCGGTCTCATAGGCTTCCGCCGCCGAGACGTCGGCTGACCACCGACCAGTGTCGGCGCCCGACCCCGCCGGGGTGGTCGCGCGTCGGCGCGGCCACCCCGGCGGCGGCTCACTTCACGAACAGGTTGTTCAGGCCCGAGTTGCCGTACGGGGCGCTGAGATAGATGCCCCCGATCCTCGAGCCGTACATCGTCGTCTGCTTGTCGTAGATCGCCGGAGCGATCGGCACGATCCGCGTCATCATGTCCTTGTCGAGCGCCGCCCACCGCTTGCTCGCCTCGGTGAGGTCGGGCAGCGCCAGGATCTCGTCCATGTCCTTGTTGACCTTGTCGTCGTTCAGGTACGACAGGTTCTGGTTACCGGTCGGCGTGATCGCCCGCCCGTCGAACAGCGGCGGAATGATCGCGGCACCGCCCGGCCAGTCCGACCCCCAGCCCTGCATGTACACGTCGAACTGGTTGTCCTTCGCTCCGAGCACCGTGTAGTACTGGTCCTCGTCGACCGGCTGGATCGTCAGATCGAACCCGGCTTCCTTCATGCTGCTGCGCAGGAACGCCGCCACCGCCTGGTTGCGCTCGGTGTTCCGGTACGCGTAGGTCAGCGGTACCCGCTTACCGCCGAGCAGTTCCTTCGCCTTGGCCGGATCACCGTTCTTCCCACCGTCGTACGCGTTGTACTCCTCGTACCCGGACGTCGTCGGCGACAGGATCGTCGTCGCCGGGTCACCGGAGTACGAACCCCACACCTTCAGCAGGCCCTCGCGGTCCAGCGCGTAGTTGAACGCCTTCCGGACGTTGATGTCCTTCACCCGCTGCATGTTGAAGTCGAACATCCAGACGAACTGCGTCGTGCCGGTGAGGATCCGCTTCTTCGCGTCCGGGTTCGCGATCACCTTCGGGTAGACACTGGCCGGAACCTGCACGTCCTGGAAGGACAACCCGCTCTGCGAGGCTCCCTGGTCGGCGAGCAGCAGCTCGCTGGCCTGCTCGGCGGTGCGGGTGAAGTCGATGACGTAGCGCTCCGGGAACTGGTGCCGGATCGGGTCCGTCTTCGGGTCCCAGTTCGTGTTGCGGACCAGCGTCATCTTCTGGCCGCGCCGGTACTCCTCGATTTTGTACGGACCGGACGAGAACGGCCGGTTGTCGTACTGGACCTTGGTGTCCTTGCTCGGCGGCACCGGCGTGGTCGTCGGCAGTGCCATCGCGAACGGCGCGTCCGCGTGTGGCGTCGGGAAGTTGAAGATTATTGTTTTTGCATCGGGCACCTCGACGTTCGGCGGGATCTTCGCGCCACCGTCGTACGGACCCTTGTACTTGGCGTTGTAGTCACCGCTGCCGGCGAGCCACTGCTGGATGTAGTGCGGGCCGTTGGGCAGGTCGGGGCTGAACGAGCGGGCGACGCCGTAGGCCACGTCGTTCGCCGTGATCGCCGAGCCGTCCTCGTACTTCAGGCCGTCCTTCAGCGTGAACTTCCACGTCTTACCGCCGTTGGACTCCTCACCGGTGTTGGTGGTGAGGTCACCGACGAGCTCGAGCTTGCCGTCCCCGTTCTCGCGGTACTGCAGGAGGCTGCGGTACAGCAGGTTGGAGCCGGTCGTCTGCGACGGCACGACGTAGTTCTGCTGTGGATCGAGGTGCTCGAAGTCGCCGCTCGTGTAGATCGTGACGGTGCCGCCTGCCTTGGCGCCGGGAACATCCGGCGCGGGGCCATCGGAGTTCTCCGCCAGTACCGCGGTCTGGGTGGCGGCTTCCTGCTTCTCTTCGTCGTCGCTCTGTCCGGTGTTCTTGCTACAGCCCGCTGCCGCGAGCGCTACAGCCAGAACACCTACGGTCAAGAATCTCTCCGGTCGTCGCATCGTCGCGCGTCTCCTCCCGTGTGATCACAGGAGACGTGCGAATCAACACGGACCGCAACCGGAATTCACAGAAATAGATAACAAATAGGTTCCGGGCTCAAACCGTCGTCACGGCGAGGCGGTGGGGCATCGCGGTGCACGCGCAGTCCGGCACCGCGTACCGGGTGCGGACGAGCTCCTCGCCCTGGAGCGTCACCGCCGCCTCGAAGACGTGGAAGCCGCAGAACTCGTCGGTTCCGACGTACCGGGTGGCGAGGTCGGCGTGGGCGAGCGGACGACCGTCACCGGTGCGGACCTGCAGATCACACAGTCCACACTGGTGCAGGGCGGCCAGCGCGGCGGGCAGCTGGTCGGCACACACCACCCAGCGTGGTTGCCGGTCGGCCCGGGTCCCCGGATCGCCGTAGAGCGCGTAGACGACGTCTGGCATGGCTACCTTCTTCGGCTCGTGCGGTGCCCCCATGCCGTACACGCAGCGCGACGGCTCCCTGTTCAGAGCAGTAACGGACTCATTCGTCCCAGATTTCCCACCAGCACCAGAAGGCGTGATCCGGGCTACATCCGCTCAGCCGGGCTCCGCGCCGGCCGACCTGTAGCCATGGGTCGACGACTACAGGGGGTTGCGGTGCAGACGGGCGACGCGATGCAGGAATCCGCCGACGCGATCCGCGCGGTGGTGGAGGCGAGCGCCGACATCGAGGCGTTCGTCACGCTGCTGCACAGCGTCGCCGAACAGACCAAGCTGCTCGCGCTCAACGCCTCCGTCGAAGCCGCTCGCGCCGGTGCGGCCGGACGCGGGTTCGCCGTCGTCGCGTCCGAGGTGAAGGACCTGGCGACGCGTACCGCCGACGGCAGCGACGCGATCCGGCGCAGCGTCGACCTCCTGCGTCAGCGCGGCCAGGACGCCGAGCGCGCGTTGGCCCGGCTCGGCGGAGCGCAGCCCGACGAACGCGAGGAGTATTCGGGAAAGCCCCGTATCTCGCGCAGAGTGCATCCGGCCGTTCGTTGAGTTAGCTAGTGTGGGGCCCTTCGCGGTGGCGGAGCACGAGGGAGGGGCGGGGCCCATGTGGGGTGTGGTCCTCACAGCCGCTTTTTCCGCCAGCGCGGTCATCGGTGCCCTCACGGCCACCCTCGCGTACCGCAACCGCGCCGTCGTTCCGGCCGGCACCCCCCTGGCCGTCGCGACCGCCGGGATCGCCGGCTGGTCGGTGGCTGCCGCGATCAACGCCCACCAGGGCGATCCGGACCTGGCCCTGCCCCTCGCGACCGTCGGGGTCGCCGGGCACGCGCTGATCGTGGTGGGCTACCTGGGGCTCGCCGAGGTCTTCGCCGGTCGTCCGTGGCGTCCACGCCGCCGGGTGTTGTTGCTGCTCGGCGTCGAGCCCGTGCTCGTGGTCGTCGCGCTGGCCACCGGCGTGTTCTTCGACGGCGTCCACCGCGCCGCCGATGGTTCCTGGCAACCGGTCTTCGGCGTGGGCTACTGGCTGCATTACGTCTACTGTTACGCGCTGACCCTGAGCTGCGCGTACCGGTCGTTGCGCTACGCGTACCGGCGATCGGCGTTCACGCGCCGGGCGTCGTGCTGGCTGTTCGTCATCGCGATGCCGCCGATAGTGGTCAACCTGCTCGCGGCCCTGGTCGTGAAGAACAACGACCTGACGCTGATCGGCACCGTGATCAGTTCCGCCCTCGCGTACGGCGCACTGACCCGCAATTCGATCGAACTGCTGCCGATCGCCCGCGCGCAACTCATCGACGCACTGGCGGACGGCGTCGTCGTGATCGACCGGGACGGCTGCGTCGCGGACGCCAACGAGGCCGGCCGGGAGATGATCATCGGCACCGCGCCCTGGATCGCCGATCCGATCGGCGTGCACGTCGACTCGATCGACCCCACGTTTCCCCTGCTCACGCAGGTCGACGCGGACTTCGTGTTCGCGTCCGAGCGGCTCGGCCTGGAGCTGGAGATCCGTACCCGGGTGATCCGGGACCGCACCGGCTCGTTCGCGGGCTGGGTCATGATCGCCCGGGACGTCACCCAGTACCGCGAACAACACCGCGCCCTGGAGGCCGCGAACGACCAGCTCCGGCGACAGATCGCGACGATCGAGAGGCTCCGCGCCGACCTGGCCGAACAGGCGGTGCGCGACGCGCTCACCGGGCTGCACAACCGGCGACACCTGATGAGCGTCCTGTCCGACGCCGAGCGGAACCACACCGGTCCGCTCAGCGTCGCGCTGATCGACGTCGATCACTTCAAGCAGGTGAACGATCGCTACGGACATGCGGCAGGCGACCGGGTTCTGGTCGCGGTGGCGCACCTGCTCGCGTCCGCGGTGCGGCCGTGCGACGTGCTCGCGCGCTACGGCGGGGAGGAGTTCGTGCTGCTCTTACCTGGGTTGACCAGTGACGACGCGCACACGTGCGTCGACCGGCTGCGGTCGATCGTGGCGGGCACGCCACTGCAGGTCGCCGGCGGTTCGGTGCGGGTCAGTTTCAGCGCGGGCGTCGCCTGTGGTGACGGTCCTTTTGCTGCCGACGCCCTGCTGGAGGCGGCGGATCTCGCCCTGTACGCCGCAAAACGCAACGGTCGAGACCGAGTGGAACTGGCGACGTCGGTGTCGTAAGGGGGGCACGTCCCGTTCGACGGCGAAAGTCCACCGAAAGGCCGGTCACAGCAGAATCTTGGTTAGTGCCGGGCATGATCGTAGGGATCGGCGGACTCACGAGGAGCAAGCGGCACGTTGGAAGAGAACCGAGCACGACGGGTGGTCGACGCCCTCCGCGACCGGGGTGTGGACGCGTTTCCGGCCAAGGTCAGCGTGTACCAGTTCGGGGTGGGCGTGAACCTGTCGCAGGGGCGCCAGGCGATCTGGGATTCGGACGGTACCGCCGGCCTCGAGGCCCAGGTGATGCGCAACGGCGTGTTGGTGGGGTTCGTGCCGACGATCGAAGGGTCGGAGTACTTCGACGAGCAGCAGGCGATCGACGCGATCGTCCGCACCGACTACGACCAGCCGATCGCCCGGCGCATGGCCACCGCCCCGCCCCAGGCCGCGCCGCTCCCCCGCTCCGGGGGCGTGTTCCGCCGCTTCTTCGACGGCTTCCGCTACCGCTAGTCCCGCCCGAACGATGTGGCGTTGGGCTCGTCATAGCGAGCCCAACGGCACATCGTTCTGGGCTCGGTGCAGGACGCGTAGGGCTTGACGGTGGTGGGCGGCGGCTTCGGCGGGGCGGTGGAGCGCGCTCGCCAGGTCGCTCAGGTAGTGGGCTACCGGATGCAGCGTGAGCAGGCCGCTGCCCGCGCCGGCGAGTTCGTCCCGGGCGGGCAGGAGCGCGTCGTACAGGCGCTCCATCAGCTCGCGGTCACGGCCCCGGAGCGCGACCAGCGCGTGCAGACACGTGCGCGCCTCGTACAGGAGGTCCCGGGGCGACTCCGGCACCTCCGCAGCCTCCGCGGAGCCGGGTCCCGCCGCGTCAGGTGCGGGAGCGAGGTCGGCGTGAAGGAACGGGCGGGTCCACGGGGTGAACGAGCCGAAGTCTTCACCCGCGAACGGGGCGAGCGGCTCGCCGCGACGCGAAGCCTCGCAGAACCGCGCGAACGGCGCGATCCCCCGATCCATCCCGGACATCTCCGTCCCCCCGAGATGCACCGCGGCCGCGCGATACAAGGCCGCCGCATCCGACCGCCCGACCACCGACGCCCGCATCGCCCGGTACCAGTCGGTGAACACGGTCACCAGTGGGGACTGGTACCGCTCACCGAGCCGGTCCACGGTGTCCGCGTGCTCGTCCGCGGCGACGAAATCGGCGAGAGCGGACCGTGCCTGCATCGCGATGAGGTGCCCGAGGATCTCGAACGTCCGGAGCTCGTCCCGCGCCGAGAGCTCGACCAGCTCCGCACCGATACGAGCCCGCTCGGAAGCAAGCCCAGAGCGTCCGAATGAATGCATGAACCGGGCGTTGAGCGCGAACGCGAGCACACCGGAGTCGCCGAGCCCTCGGGCGAGGCGTTCGGCTTCGTGGGCCGCATCGGCGGCCCGGGCTCCCCCGGCGCTGCGAAGTTCCAGCGCGAGCGTGGCGAGCAGGCGGCTGCGGTCGGCGATCCGGTCGGTGGGGAGCGCCGCGAGCGTGCGCTCGGTGACCTCGGCGACGTGCCGCGCCAGCGCCGGATCGTCGGCGTCGGGCCACAGCGCCGGAGTGTCGAAGGCGGCGATCACGCGGGCGGTGAGGAGGGGGTCGCCGATCGCGTCGGCGAGATCGACCGCCTCGGCGCGGCGGGTTCGCGCGGCGGCGAGTCGGCCGGTCAAGGCCAGTGCGCGGACGGTGCCCATGACGAGGTCCAGCCGGATTCGGACGTCCCCCGCGTCATAGGCGGTGAGGGCCGCGGTCCAGTAGCGGAGGGCGTCGGCGGGGGCCGCGCGACGTTCCGCGCGTTCGGCGGCGGCGCGGGAGTAGTGGACGATGCGATCGGCTGGGTCGCCGGCCAGCAGGTAGTGGTGGGCCAGGGCTTCGACGTCGTCCGGGCGGAGGGTCTCGAGGGCCCGCGCGGCGGCGGCGTGCCAGCTCGCGCGGCGGGCGGCGGACACGTCGGACGCGAGGGCGTCACGCACCAGCGCGTGGGCGAACGCGAAGCGGTGCGGGTCGCGTTCGACGAGGAAGCCCCGGGTGGTGGCGAGGTCCACCGCGTCCAGGACCGAGTTCGCGTCGTCGGAGAGCACGGTCTGGAGTGCGGTGTCCAGGTCCGGACCGAGCACTGCGGCCTGGCGCAGGATCGCCTGTGTCGGTCCGGGCAGGGCCGCGAGCCGGTAGCGGACCACGTCCCGGACGCCCGGTGGCACAGCGGTCAGGTCGCCGTCCGCAGCGACCAGCCGCGCCAGCTCCCGGACGAAGAACGGGTTACCGCCGGTGCGGCGGTGGATCAGTGTTGCGGTGTCGGGGTCGACGCTGCGTCCGATCGTGGCGCGCACCAGCGCCGGTACGTCGCCGGCGGGGAGTCCGCCCAGGTAGACCCGGGTGGGCTCCGCGCGCGCGACCCGGCCGAGAGTCTCCGCGAGCCCCGGCGGCAGGTCCGTCGAGCGGTACGTCGCGATGATCAGTACCGGTCCGGCTGGTGGTTCGGTCACCGCGGCGGCGAGCATCCCCAGCGTCTCGGTTCCTGCCCAATGCACATCATCGACGACAATCAGCAGCGGATTGTGGCGGGCGACCGTCTCGAGCCGGTCGATCACGGCCCGATGCCGTTCGAACCGCGTGGCCGCGGCACCTGGTGCCACTTCCCGCGCTTCCGGGCGGTCCGTACCCGGGCGGGTGGTGGGGAGGGTTTCGAGGATCTGGGTCCAGGCCCAGTTGTCCGGGAGGCCGGGGTCGTCGGGGTTTGTGCCCCAGGCGGTGGTCCAGCCCTCCCTGCTGAGGTGGTCGGCGAAGGCGCTCACCAGGGCGGTCTTACCGGCACCGGCCTCGCCGGACAGGAGCACGAGCCGCGCCACCCGCCGCGCCCGCACGTCAGCGGCCGCCGCTGCCAGCTGCGAGATCTCACCCACCCGCCCCACCAGCCCCAACAGCCCCGCAGTCGCGCCCGCCAGTCCCGCCAACTCCGTCAGCCCCGCGGTCGCGTCAGCCCACCCCGTCAGCTCCGCAGTCGCGCCCATCGGGGCCGCGGTCTCGCCCATCGGGGCCGCGGTCTCGCCCATCGGCGCCGCGGTCTCGCCCATCGGGGCCGCGGTCTCGCCCGACCGCCCCGACAGCGCCGCAGTCGGGCTCGTCGTTGCTGCGGGCGCGTCTGCTTGTTCTGGGAGCGCCGTGGTGGCGCCGTCGTGGGGCGCGCGATCTGCGTTCGGTGTGGCCGCAGGGTTTGGGGTGACCGTTGGTGCGGCGTGGGCGAGGGGGTCCGGTCGCGCCAAGGTTGGCGAGTGGGCCAGGATGTCGGCTTCCAGGCGCTGGAGGTCGGGGCCCGGGTCGAGGCCGGCGCTCTCGGCGAGGACTCGTCGGGCGCGGCGGAGGGCGGCCAGTGCGTCGCTCTGGCGCCCGGAGCGGTAGAGCGCGAGCGCGAACAGTCGCCACGCCCCTTCGCGGCCCGGGCGGGCGTCCACCTGCGCCTCCAGGTCGGGCACCACCTCCGCCGGATGCCCGAGCAGCAGCAGCGCCTCCGCCCGACGCTCGAACGCCAGCAGCCGCAGCTCGTCCAGCCGAGCCGCTTCCCCCCGCGCCCACGCGAGGTCCGCGAACTCCGCATACGCGGGCCCCCGCCACTCCCCCAACGCACGATCCAACCGCTCCAGCGCCTGTTCCGCACTCTCAGTCGCCCCGGCGTCCAGCGGCGGGTCCCCGCCCACACCACCGCCCCGCGGCACGGAGCCGCCCACACCACCGCCGCCCGGCACGGAGCCGCCCACACCACCGCCGCCCGGCGCGTGGGCGGGGGTGGCGCGCGGGGTGGTCAGGAGGGCTCGGGTTGTCGTGAGGGTGGTTTCGAAGCGTAGGGCGTCTACTGCCTCGGGGGCGATCCGGAGGGCGTAGCCCCGGCCCAAGGTCACCAGTACGCTCGCGGGCGCCCGGGGCGCCCGGTCGGGCTCCAAGGACTTCCGCAGCGCCGCGACGAATGTCTGCACTGCGCCGACCGCACCCATCGGTGCAGCGGCGCCCCACATATCGTCGATCAAAGTATCAACGGGAACCATGCGGCCGCGTGCCACCAGCAAGCGGGCCAGTACCGCCCGGTGCCTGGGGCCTTTCAGGTCCAGCGGACCTGAATCGGCGTGTGCCACGAGCGGACCCAGCACACCGAACCGCAGCACGAGGAGAACCCTACTCAGTCGCTGCTGATCGACCGCTGATCAACCCGGCGCACAGTAGGTCCCATGCACATCCAAGGATTCGACTACCAGCAGGTTCCCGTCGCCGACGGGGTCGCACTCAACGTGGCCACGGCGGGCACCGGCACCCCGATCGTGCTGCTGCACGGCTTCCCGCAGACCCACCTGATGTGGCGACACGTGGCCGCCGACCTGGTCGCGGACCACACGGTCATCGTTCCCGACCTGCGGGGGTACGGCGACAGCGACAAGCCCGCCGACGACTACTCCAAGCGGACGATGGCGGCGGACGTCGTGAACCTCGCGAAGGCGCTGGGGCACGAGCGGTTCGCGCTGGTCGGGCACGACCGTGGCGCGCTCGTGGCGATCCGCGCGGGCCTCGACCACCCGGCGACGATCACCCACCTGGCCTCGCTCGACGTGCTCCCGACGCTGGAGAGCTGGAACGTGCTGCACGGGGTGAACGCGGCGGTCGGGTACCACCTGTTCCTGATGGCGCAGCCGCCCGGTCTGCCCGAGAAGATGATCGGCGCGGTGCCGGACGAGTTCTTCGGTTCGTTCCTCGACGCATGGGCGCAGAATCCGGACGCGATTCCGGCTGACGTGCGCGCCGAGTATTTGCGCGCGTCGCGGAACGCGGTGCGCTCGATCGTGGCCGATTACCGCGCTACGGCGAGCATCGACATCGAGCACGATCTGGCGGACCAGACGGCAGGCAACAAACTGCAGATGCCCGTCACCGTGCTCCAGCAGGACTGGGGCGCCGCGCTCGGCTTCGACGCCGCCGGGATCTGGGGCGCGTGGGCGGCCGACCTGGACCACCGCCTGGTGTCCGCCGGGCACTTCATGGCGGAGGAAGCCCCGGCCGAGGTCATCAAGGCGATCCGTGACCTGCTGACTCGGTGATCCGCAGGCCGGTGGTGACGAGCACGGCGAGCTCGGTGTAGGCCTCGGCGTCGGACAACCCCGTGGTCGCGGCCACCTCGCGTCGCTGGATCCGCACCATCGTCGAGGCGACGACGTCCGCGACGAAGCCGGTGTGCACGTCGCGGAACGCCCCGGCGGCGACGCCGTCGTCGACGAACTCGCGGATCCGCGTCGCGGCGGCACGGGTGTTGCGCTCGTAGATCTCCGTGGCCGGTGCGAACGCCGCCACGTCGTCGATGAACGCTGCCGACGCCGGGCGCAGCGCGTCGGCCACGGCCTGCAGGTAAGCGGCGATACGGCCCGCCGGATCGGAGACGCCTGCGGTGGCCTGTTCGACGGTCACCGTGGCGTTCCGGAAGAAGTGCACCACGGCCGCACGCACGAGCTGCTCCTTGCTGCTGGCCAGCGCGTACAGCGTGCGCTTCGAGCAGTGCAGGCGGGCGGCGAGGTCGTCGAGCGTGAACGACGCGAAGCCCTCGGCGAGGAGGAGCTCCACCAGTGCGTCCAGCAGTTCCGTGCGCCGGGCGGCGCCGCGGCGAACAGTCACGTCGCGAGATTGTGCCACGGCTATTGTCACGGGTCCCACAGTACCGTTAGTGGTACCGTAAACGGCATGCCCGTTGACCGTCTGCTCCCCACGTCGGAAGCCGCCGACCTCCTCGACCTGACCCGGGAGATCGCCGACAAGGAACTCGCGCCACGGGTCGACGCGCACGAACGCGCCGAGACCTATCCGGAGGGCCTGTTCGCGACGCTCGGCGAGGCCGGGTTGCTCGGGCTGCCGTATCCCGAGGAGTTCGGTGGCGGGGCGCAGCCGTACGAGGTGTACCTGCAGGTGCTCGAGGAGCTGGCGGCGCGGTGGGCGGCGGTCGCGGTGGCCACGAGCGTGCACGGACTGTCGTGTCATCCGCTGGCGACGTTCGGGACCGCTGCTCAGCAGGAGCGGTGGTTGCCGTCGATGCTGGGGGGTTCGCTGATCGGTGGGTACAGCCTGTCCGAGCCGCAGGCGGGCTCGGATGCGGCCGCACTGATGTGCCGGGCCGAGCCGGCCGCCGGTGGTTACGCGGTGACCGGTCAGAAAGCGTGGATCACCCACGGCGGGAAAGCCGACTATTACGCGCTGTTCGTGCGCGCACCGGGCGGTATCAGCTGCTTCCACGCCCCGGGCGCCGTCGAGGGCCTCACATTCGGTGCGCCGGAGCAGAAGATGGGGCTGCACGCGATCCCGACGACGGCCGCGTACTGGGACGGCGCGTTCCTCTCCGAGGACCGTCTGATCGGCGCCGAGGGCCAGGGGCTGCAGATCGCGTTCAGCGCGCTGGACTCCGGCCGGCTCGGGATCGCCGCGTGCGCGACCGGCCTCGCGCAGGCAGCCCTCGACACCGCCACCGCCTACGCCAACGAGCGCACGGCCTTCGGCCGCAAGATCCTCGACCACCAGGGGCTGGGGTTCCTGCTCGCGGACATGGCCGCCGCCGTCGATTCCGCCCGAGCCACCTATCTCGACGCCGCCCGCCGCCGTGACGCGGGCAGGCCGTACAGCCGCCAGGCGAGCGTCGCGAAGTTGGTCGCTACCGATGCGGCGATGAAGGTGACCACGGACGCCGTGCAGGTGCTGGGTGGTTACGGGTACACGCGTGACTTCCCCGTCGAGCGGTACATGCGTGAGGCGAAGATCATGCAGATCTTCGAGGGCACGAACCAGATCCAGCGCCTGGTGATCAGCCGGACGCTAGCCTTCGAAGGGGCCTAGGCCGAGGCGGGCGCGGACCGCGGGGCGGCGCAGGGGTGGCACGGTGGTGGGCTCGCCGCGGCGCGCGGGGAGCTGGGCGAGCAGTTCGCGGGTGATCTCGGCGATCTGCTGCACCGCCTCGTCCACCGCGGGCGCGACGCTCGGATTCGGCTTGCCGATCCCGGTGATCTTGCGGATGAACTGGGCCGCCGCCGCGGTGATCTCGTCCTCGGTGGCGGGCGGCTGCAGGCCACGGAGCTCGGTGATGTTCCGGCACATGCCTCGACCGTAGAACTAGAGCAACCCGCGCGCCATCGCCGTCGTCACCGCGGCCGTGCGGTCGGAGACGTCGAGCTTGGTGAACGTCCGCAGCAGGTGCGTTTTCACCGTCGCCTCGCTGATGTGCAGGCGCTTGCCGATGTCGGCGTTCGTGAGTCCCTGCGCGACCAGGCCGAGCACCTCGATCTCCCGCGCCGACAGCTGCGGTGCGGCCGGGCTGCGCACCTGGCGCACCAGCCGCCCGGCCACCGACGGCGCGAGCACGGTCTCACCCCGGCTCGCCGCCCGCACGGCCGCGGTGAGCTCCGCCCGCGACGCGTCCTTCAGCAGGTAACCGGCTGCTCCCGCGTCGACGGCGCGCAGGATGTCCGCGTCCGTGTCGTACGTCGTCAGAACCACGACGTGCGTCGTTTGCACTTCCGCCCGGATGCGACCGGTGGCGGTCGCGCCGTCCCCACCCGGCATCCGCAGATCCATCAGGACGACGTCCGGCAGCAGCGTCCTGGCGAGGACCACCGCCTCCGGACCGGACCCGGCCTCCCCCACGACCTCGAGGTCCTCCTCGGCGTCGAGCATGCCGCGCAGCCCGTCCCGGACGACCGGGTGATCGTCCACCAGCAGCACCGTGATCATCGGGGTACCTCGCAGGTCACTGTGGTGCCCGCGCCGGGCGCCGAGCGGAGCGTGAGCGTGCCGCCGAGCTGCTCGACCCGGCTGCGCATGCCGGGCAGGCCGTAGCCGGGCGGGTGGGCCTCGACGTCGAACCCGGCGCCGTCGTCGTCGATCGTGAGCGTGACGACGTCGTCGTGAGCGATCAGGTCGACCGTGACACTCGAGGCACCGGCGTGCTTGCGCACGTTCGTCAGCGCTTCCTGAACGGCCCGCACGAGTACCACGTCCACACGCGTAGGCAGAGTCGACGGGACGTCGACGGCGCACGTGGCGTCGATGCCGGTCTCCTCGGTCAGACGGGTGACCTGCTTCTCGATCACCTCGACGAGCGTGCCCGGCCGCAACTCGGCCGGCGCGAGCACGGTGACCATCGCCCGCGCCTCGGCGAGATTCTCCCGCGCCGTACGGACGGTCAGCGCCAGGCGCCTCCCGGCGGCCGGGCGGTCGGTGTCGAGCTCGGTCTCGGCGGCCTGCACCAGCGTGACGATGCTGGTGAAGCCCTGCGCCAGCGTGTCGTGGATCTCCGCGGCGAGCCGGGCGCGTTCGGCCGCCACCCCCGCCTGGTGGGACAGGGCCTCCACCTCGGCCCGGCTGGCTTCGAGCTCAGCGATCAGCTGCGCACGTTCCGCGCTCTGCTTGCTGATGTTGACGATCGAGACGCCGATCAGCACCGTGAAAGCGAGGCCGAGTACCGCGATGCCGATGGTTCCCTTGGCCTCGTCGAGCGAGCCTTCGCGGATCGCGTTGAGCGGGATCGGGGCGAGGTTGAGGATCGTGACGGCGACGATTCCCGCGCGCAGGCGAAGGCACAGGAACGCGATCGGGCAGCCGACGAACAGCGCGAACGACGCGAGGCCGTCGGCCAGTACCGCGGCGCAGAAGAGGACGATGATCGCGGCGACGTACAGGCGTGCGCCCGGGGAGTCCGGGGCGCGGTCGAGGTCGTCGTCGCGGGCGACACGGCGGCCGGCGACGGCCCAGCTGACCGCCATCAGCGCGAGGCAGCCGATCGCGATCGCGCGCCGGTTGTGCGAGACCTCGCTGTCCGAGCCGACCACGACGATCAGCGCGGTCAGGCACACCCCGAGGTAGGCGTCCCACGGCCACAGCCACCGCCGCGACGTATCGGTGGCGACCGAAAAGGCGCGCGCGACCCGCCGCACGAGCCCCGCCGCGCCGGGTGTGGCCGAGGCGCCACCGCCGGGCGCGGCCGAGGCGGCCGCGGGCGCGGCCGCGGCCGCCGGGGGGTGCCCGGCGGCCGGCGGGTGGGGGGTGGTCACCGGGTTCGCCGGTCGTTCCAGCGGAACGTCGCCAGCGCGAGGATCAGACCGGCCACGCACCAGGCGCCCAGCACCAGGGCGACCCTCCCGAGCTCCCACTGCCCCGCCACCTCCTGCGCCGCCAGTTCGTCCGGCAGGAACACCGACCGGAACCCCTGCCCCATCCACTTCACCGGGAAGACCGATGCGATCTTCACCATCGTCTCCGGAAGCGAGCCGATGTCGACGAAGATCCCCGAGACGAACTGCAGCCCGAGCACCGGCAGGTTCAGCACCGCCGCGGCACCCTTCGCCGACCGCACCATCGCACTGACCGCGATCCCGAACAGCGTGCACGCGATCACCGACAGCGCGAACAGCCAGCCGAGCGTCACCCATCGGCCGATGTCGGACGGCAACTGCAGGTCGAAAACCACGACACCGACGCCGAGCACCAGCGCGATCTCGGCCGCCGTCGTGACCGTGACCAGCATGATCTTGCCGATCAGATACGCGGACGCGGTGACCGGCGTGCCGTGCAACCGCTTGAGCGTGCCGTCCTCGCGGTCGGTGGCGATGCCGGTGCCGATGCTCAGGAACGCCGTCGACAGGATGCCGTATGCGATCATGCTCGCCGCGAAGATCTGCGACACCGTGGTCCCGGGAAACCCGTCCAGCGGCTCGTCGAAAATGAAGCCGAGCATCAGCAGGATGAACGCCGGCAGCGTGAACGTGAAGATCACCGCGTCCTTCTCGCGGAAGAACTGCTTGATCTCGAGGAACCCACGCGAGATCCCGAGGCTGAGCGTCGAGGGCAGCGGGGCAGTGAGAGTGTTCATCGTGCCTCTCCGATCAGGTCGAGGTAGACGTCTTCGAGGCTGCGGCGTTCGACCCGCAGGTCGGTGGGGTGGTCGAGGGTGGCGAGTACGTCGTTCGGGGTGGATGTCGCCACCCGGTGCTCACCGTTCGCATCCCGCCAGCTCACCGTGGACTCACCGTTGCGCCCGCCGACGTCCCGCGGAGTCCCCTCGGCGACGACCCGCCCGCCGACCAGCACCGCCAGGCGACCGGCCAGCGCCTCGACCTCGTCCAGGTAGTGGCTGGTGAGCACGATCGTCGTACCGTCGTCCGCCAACCCGCGGATGAGCGTCCAAAAGCTCCGGCGCGCCTCCGGGTCGAACCCCGTCGTCGGCTCGTCCAGAAAGAGCAACTGCGGATTGCCGACGATCCCGAGCGCCACGTCGACGCGGCGGCGCTGGCCGCCGGAGAGCGTGCGGAGCTTCGCCCCGGCCTTCTCGTCGAGGCCGCACTGGGCGATCACCGCGTCGGGGTCGCGGGGGTCGGGGTAGTAGCCGGCGACGTGCCGGACGATCTCGCGGACCGTGAGTTCGGGAGCGTCGGACCCGCTCTGCAGCACGATGCCCAGCTGCGCACGCCACCGCCGCCCGGCGGTGCCGGGGTCTTCGCCGAGGACACGCACCTCACCGCCGTCCCGGCGGCGGTGGCCCTCCAGGATCTCCACGGTCGTGGTCTTTCCGGCGCCGTTCGGGCCCAGCAGCCCGAACACTTCGCCGCGCTCGACCCGCAGGTCGACGCCGTCGACGGCGGTGTGTCCGCCGTACGCTTTACGGAGCTCGGATACCTCGATGACAGCCATGCATCGAGCGTCCCGTCAGCCGCGCCCACCAGGGACGACCATCAGACTGAACCCGCCTGTCCACCGGTCGGTGGACACGCGGTCACGGCAGCAGCGTCAGCGCCGCGGTGTGCATCGGCCGGACCACACGGAAATGCCGATGGTCCAGAGTGGCCACCCGATCCACGCCGTACCGCTCACCCAGCGCGACGACGCTCGCGTCCGTCCCGCCCAGCGGCAGATCTCGATAGCGGCCGACCAGCTCCCGGACTCGACCCCAGTCCTCCAGCGTCAGGCCCTCGACGAGTAGCCCCTCGTCAAGAATCGACGTGTACAGCGCCATCTCAGCGGCGGGCCCCAACTACCGATCGATCAAATACGCGGCCTCGGCGATCACCATCGGCGAGCTGACCAGCGGACCGGGATCGCTCTCGAGGAGCGCGACGCATGATTTGTGATGTCGGTCGAACCGGACTCCGCGCTGCCCACGCCGATGAACGCGAGCTTCCTGCGCGTGCGCGGTGCCACCGGCGGCAAATGCGCGGCGAGATCGGCGACGACATCGGCCAGCGGCACGCCGCGGCGCTCGGCCTCGGCGGTCAGGCGCCGGAGGACGTTGTCGGGCATGTTTTCCACAGACCCGAGGGCCGGTTCCGCACGGGGAACCGGCCCTGAATGCATCAGGCTGCGGCCTCGTCGGAGGGGGTGTAGAGCGCGGCGAGGGCTTCCCAGGCCGCGCGCTGCTCGGACGTGAGGCGCTGGGGCGTCACGATCTTCACCTCGGCGTAGAGGTCGCCGGCCGCGCCGCGGGGGTTGGGGAGGCCGCGGCCGCGCAGGCGCAGGCGGCGTCCCGACGACGAGCCCGCCGGTACCTTCACCTCGACCCGCCCGCCCGGCGTTTCCACCGGCGCCTTGGCGCCGAGCGTGGCGTCCCAGGGAGTCACCGGGAGTTCGACGGTCACGTCGCGGCCGCTCACCCGGTACCGCGGGTGCGGTGCCAGCCGCACGAGCAGATAGAGGTCACCGCGCGGCTCGCCCTCGCCGCCCTGGCCCGCCAGCCGGATGCGCTGGCCGTCCAGCACGCCGGCCGGGATGTTGACGTCGATCGTCCGCGCGCCGGACGGGGTCTGCATCGTCAGGCTGCGGCGTCCACCGGTGTAGGCGTCCTCCACCGAGAGCTCGAGCTCGGCCTCGATGTCGGCGCCCGCAGCACTGGCCGCGCCACTGAAGCCGCCGAACAGCCCACCGAGCAGATCCTCGAAGCTGGCTTCCGAGCCGTCTCCCGGGGAGCCTCCGCGCGAGAACCCCGGGCCGCCGCCCGAGAAGTACACCCGCTGCCCACCGAAGGCACCGTCCGCGAAGAAGCCGCCGTCGCCACCCGGACCGAAGCCGCTACCACCGCCGAACGGCGTCGCGCCGGGCGAATAGTCCTCCGGCACCTTCCGCCAGTCATCCCCGAACTGCGGCGAGAACTTGTCGTAGCGGGCACGCATCCCCGCGTCCGACAACACCTCGTTCGCCTCGTTGACCCGCTTGAACGTGTCCTCGGCTCCCGGCTCGGAGTTGACGTCCGGGTGGTACTTGCGGGCCAGCTTCCGGTAGGCGCGCTGGATGTCCTCCGGGCTCGCCGATCGCTCGACGCCCAGCACCTCGTAGTAGTCGCTCGTGGTGGTGGCCACCTTCCGCTCCTTCGTCACGCAGCTATGTCCAGCTCGGAAGACGTTCTGTGCGCCTGATTCATTCCCCGAAGTTGAGCCGGATGGACTCAACTTACCCTGCGGATCCGGGTGACGAGCAGCGCGCCGATGATCCCCACGACGGCCCCGGCGAGGAACAGCATCGGATAGCCGCCGATCGCGATGAACACCGGCGCGATCGCCGGCGCCAGGGACTGGGGAAGGGCGTTGGCCATGTTGATCACGCCCAGGTCCTTGCCCGCGTCGTCGGCATTGGGCAGTACTTCGGTGATCAACGCGAGGTCGACAGCGTAGAAGCACCCGGTCCCGAGACCGAGGATGACCTCACCGATCAACAGCTGGGTGAACGACCCGGCGAGCGCGACGACGATCAGACCCACCATCGCGACGATCGCCGCCACGATCACGAACGGCTTGCGCCGGCCGATCCGGTCCGACACGAATCCGCCGCCGACGCTGGTGAGCACCGTGGCCACCATCGCGATCACGGTGGCGACCGCGACCCGCCGGGGAACGTCGTCCGTCGGGATGTCGAGCTGTTCGGACAGAAAGTAGGGCAGGTACGTCAGGCCGGTCGCGGCAGCGAACACGAACGTGAAGCGGGTCAACCAGGCCCAGCCGAAGTCGGGGTAGCGGCGCGGGTCGAAGAAGAAGCTCCGCCAGAGGCTCAGCGGCTGTCGCACCGGCGTGACCCGGTCCCGCAGCACGACGACGAACAGCCCGACGAGAACGAGCGCGATCACCGCGGGGACGAGGAACCTTGCCACGTCGCCGCGCAACACGGCCGTGAGCACCGTTCCCGCCACGACCGACACCAATGTCGTGATACCGACCAACCCACTCACCGCACCGCGTCGCGCGGGCGGGACCTGGTCCGGCAGCGTCGCCGAGTGCGCCGCCAGCGCCCCGTTGTACGCGACCTGCGCGACGCACCACCCGACACCGACGACCAGCACGCTGTTCGCCAGCGCGACGATCGCCAGGCCGAAAGCCCCGAACAGGACGCCGAGCAGCAGCCACGGGCGCCGCATCCCGAACCCCGACGTCGTGCGGTCGGACAACCGCCCGAACACGGGGTTGCTGACCAGCGCGAGGAACGCACCGACGCCGAGCACGAGCCCCAGGTCGCGTTCCTTGGTGTCGGGCGCGATCGCCTCGACCTTCAGCGCGAGCGTCACCACGACCGGCGTCAGCAACGCGAGGTTGAGTCCGAAACCGGCGAGCGGCATGGTCGCGCCGAAGACGGCCAGCGACGTCCGGCGACGCGACGACAGCGCTGTCATGAGCCGCTCCTCTGCGGTGGGACTAACGTGCGGTTGTGACGAAGGATGACGGTCCCGCACCCGAGGCGACAGCACGACGCCGACCCCGAGGCAGCTACTCCAAGGGCCGCGCGAAGCGAGCCGAGATCCTCAGCGAGGCCGTGCGGGTGTTCGCCGAGTCCGGCTACCGGGGCGGATCGCTCAAGGAGATCGCCGAGCGCGTGGGGCTGAGCCAGGCCGGGCTGCTGCACCACTTCACGTCGAAAGAGCAGCTGCTGGCCGAGGTTCTGGCCGAACGCGACGCCGAGGACGGCGCCCGCATGTTCCCGCCCGGCGCGCCGCGGACCGGAAGCGACGCCCTGCTGCGAATGGCCGGACAGGTGCGGCACAACACGACGGTGCCCGGCCTCGTCCAGCTCTATGCCACTTTGTCCGGTGAGGCGGTCGCCGAGGGTCACCCGGCGCGCGAGCCGTTCGTCGAGCGGTACCGGGAACTGCGGAGCCTGATGGCCACTGCCGTCGCCGAAGCGCAGGCCTCCGGTGAGGTCCCGGCCGATCGGGACCCAGTGATGATCGCCACTGCGCTGATCGCGGTGATGGATGGTCTGCAAATCCAATGGCTCCTCGAACCGGACGCGATCGACATGCCCGCGGTGTTCGACACGCTCCTCGCCACGCTCGGCCTTCACGTGAACGCTGGATGAGAGCTACTGAACGCAGCCGAGAGCTACAGGCGTCTCCCACAGGCCTGACAGTTGAATCGCCGCACTCGTTAGGAAGCCGACGTTTATCCCCCACCGGTGGGGTAAGTGCCTCGGTGCGGATGGAGCCGTCGGGTCCCGTGTGAGGCGGTAGTGACTACACACGGTTAAACCGTTTCGGCGACACAGCGCTCCCCGCATTGGCACGACTGCCGCCGAAAGGGACTTTCGCATGCGTGTTCTCGGTATCAACGCGTTGTTCCACGACCCCTCGGCCTGTCTCGTGGTCGACGGCAAGCTGGTGGCAGCGGCCGAGGAGGAGCGTTTCTCCCGGCGCAAGCACGGCAAGCGCCCGCTTCCGTTCTCCGCGTGGGAGCTGCCCGAGCAGGCCGCCACGTGGTGCCTGGCCCAGGCCGGACTGCGCCCGAGCGACGTCGATCTGGTCGGTTACTCCTACGACCCGGCGCTCGCCGAGCCGGCCGACGCGCTCGGCCTGAACGACCCCTGGGACCACCTGCGCCAGATGTACGCGCGCGAGGCCCCTGGCTTCCTGGCCGAGGCGCTCCCCGGCCTCGACCCGGCGAAAGTCCAGTTTGTCCAGCATCACGTGGCACATGCCGCTTCGGCCGCTTATGCCGCGCCGAATTCGGCGACCGGGTCGGTGTTGGTGCTCGACGGGCGCGGTGAGGCTACGTCGCACCTGGCGGGGCAGCGGGTCGGCAACGAGCTGCGGACGCTTGCGTCCCAGCGGCTCCCCCACTCGCTCGGTTTGTTCTACGAAGACCTCACGGCGCACCTGGGCTTCCTCCGCTCGTCGGACGAGTACAAGGTGATGGCGCTGGCCTCCTACGGCTCGCCGCGGATGGCTGCTGAACTGCGGCGGCGCGTGTACTCCACGGAGGACGGCGGGTTCCGGACCAGCGGCATCGACTGGACCGAGTTCTGCCCGCCGCGTGGCGCCGACGAGGCCTGGACGTCCGCTCACGCCGACGTCGCCGCCTCCGCCCAGCTCGTACTCGAGGACACGCTGCTCGACCTGGTCCGCTGGCTGCACGGCCAGACCGGCGACGAGCTGCTCACGATGGCCGGTGGCACCGCGCTCAACTGTGTCGCGAACTCCCGGATCGTCCGGGAAGGACCGTTCTCTCGGGTCTGGGTGCAGCCCGCCGCCGGGGACGCCGGTACCGCGCTGGGTGCCGCGGTTTACCTCTCCGCGATGCACGGCGCCGACCCCGAGCCGATGGCCGGTGCCGACCTCGGGCGCGGCTGGTCGGATGCCGAGCTCGAAGCGTGGCTCAAGACGGCGGCGGTGCCCTACGAGCGGCCCGACGACGTCGCCGACGCGGTGGCCGCCGCGCTCGCGCAGAACCAGATCGTGGCGTGGTTCCAGGGCCGTGCGGAGTTCGGCCCCCGGGCTCTCGGACATCGATCGCTGCTGGCACACCCCGGCCACTCCGGCAACCTCGAACGCCTCAACGACGTCAAAGGCCGTGAGCAGTTCCGCCCGGTAGCCCCGATGGTGCTCGCCGAACGCGCCCCCGACATCTTCACCAGCGGCCCGTTCCCCAGCCCGTACATGCTGTTCGTGCACGACACCAAGCCCGAGTGGCGCGACCGGATCCCCGCTGTCGTGCACGTCGACGGCACCGCGCGGATCCAGACCGTCGACTCGACAGTGGAGCCGGTCGTCGCCGCGATGCTGCGCGGGTTCGAGCGCCGTACCGGGCTGCCCGTCGTGGTCAACACGAGCCTCAACACCGCCGGCCGACCGATGGTCGACGACCCGCGCGACGCGCTCGAATGCTTCGGCTCCGCGCCCGTCGACCTGCTCGCGCTCGGCCCGTTCGTCGTCCGCCGCGAGGCGCTGTTCCGGCGCGGGGACGGCCGATGACCTGGTCAGCCGTCATTCCCACCATCGGGCGTCCGTCGCTGGCCGCATGTCTTGCGGCTCTGGCCGACGGCGTCCGGGCCGGCGGCCCGTCACCGGCTGAGGTCATTGTGATCGACGACAGGCCGCTGACCGAGTGTGGGCGGTTGCCCGTCGACGTGCCGCCCGAGCTCCACGTCCGCGTCGAGTACGGCTGCGGCAACGGCCCAGCAGCCGCCCGCAACCTGGGCTGGCGCTCCGCGACCACCCCCTGGGTCGCCTTCCTGGACGACGACGTCATCCCGACCCCCACCTGGACCACCGACCTGGCGGCGGACCTGTCCCGAGCCGACGCCGCCACCGGGGCGGTGGCGGGGCTGATCGTGGTGCCGTTGCCGGGAGGGCGGCGGCCTACTGATGCGGAGCGGAATACCGCGGGGCTGGCGGAGTCGAAGTGGATCACGGCGGACATCGCGTACCGGAAAGCGGCGCTCGAGGCCGTCGGCGGGTTCGACGAGCGGTTCCGGCGCGCGTTCCGCGAGGACGCTGATCTCGCGCTGCGGGTGCAGGACGCCGGGTGGTCGCTCGTCACCGGGCAACGTGTCACCACGCATCCGGTCCGACCGGAGGGCCCACTCGCCTCCGTCCGCGCCCAGGCGGGCAACGCCGACGACGTCCTCATGACGCGCCTGCACGGCCCCACCTGGTGGGACCGTGCCGAGGCCCCCCGAGGCCGCTTCACCCGCCACACCGTCCTCACAGTCGCCGCCACCACCGCCCTGGGCCTGGCGACTGCCGCAGCCCTGCCGTCTCGCCGCCGACGCCGCGCGACCACCCGGCTCGCGTCCGGCGCGTCGAGGGGGCACGCCGGGCGTGGGGCGGGGTTCCGGTGGGGTGCCGGGATCGCGGCCGCGGTGTGGGCGGCGGGAACCGCGGAGTTCGCGCTCGCGCGGATCGCGCCGGGCCCGCGCACCCGCCGAGAGGTCGCCACGATGGTCGCGACCAGCATCCTCATCCCGCCCACCGCCGTGGCCCACCACGTCCGAGGCAGGTGGCACCACCGCAACCCGACCCCCTGGTCCGGCATCCCCGCGGCCGGCGGGTCACACGACCGCACCGCCACGGACCCCGCGGCCGGCGGGCCGGCTCCCGGCGCCCGCGCGGCTGGTGAGTCAGCGGCCAGCGGGTCAGCCGCCGATGCGGCGGAGGTGGCACGGTGATCGCCGTACCGCGCGCGTCGGCGTCCGCGCCCGAGGCGTGGCTGTACGTGAACCCGGAGCACACCCCGCGCCCGCGCGGCACGGGCAACGCACCACGGCTCGTGCTGTTCGACCGCGACGGCACCCTCACCGTCGACGACCCGCCGTACAACGGCGACCCCGCCAACGTGCAACTACGCCCCACCGCCCGCGAGGCCCTCGACGTCCTCCGCGCGCACGACGTCAGCATCGGCGTGGTCAGCAACCAGTCCGGCGTCGGCCGAGGCAGGTTGAACCGCAACCACGTCGAAGCAGTCGCCGACCGCATCGAGCAACTGCTCGGAACCTTCGACGCCTGGGTCTTCTGCCCCCACCTCCCCACCGCCGGCTGCGCGTGCCGCAAACCCGCCCCCGGCATGGTGCTCGCCGCCACCGACGCCCTCGGGGTCCCCCCGCACGAAACCGCGCTCATCGGCGACATCGGCGCCGACATCGGCGCCGCAACAGCCGCCGGAGCCACGAGCGTCCTCGTGCCGACCCCCGTCACCCGCGCCGAGGAGATCGCGACCGCCCCCACCGTCGCTCCCGACCTCCTCACCGCCGTGAACTCCCTGCTCCGCCGGCACGAGGCGGTCGCATGAGGACGCTGATCGTCCGCCTCGACAGCGCCGGCGACGTGCTCCTGGCCGGTCCGGCCGTCCGAGCCGCCGCCGCGTCCTCGAGTCACGTCACGTTCCTGTGCGGCCCCCAGGGCGCGGCCGCCGCCCGCCTGCTGCCGGGCGTCGATCGGGTGATCGTCTGGGAAGCACCCTGGGTCGGGCTCGAACCACCCCCGGTTCGCCCGGCCGACATCGAAACGCTCGTCGAGGCGCTCGCCGTGGAGTACGTCGACAAGGCGCTGGTCCTCACCAGCTTCCACCAGAGCCCGCTGCCCACGGCGCTCGTCCTCCGGCTGGCCGGTATCGGCTGGATCGGCGCCGACAGCGTCGACTACCCCGGCTCGCTCCTGGACCTGCGCCACCAGCGCGCACCCCACCGTCACGAGGCGGACGCCGCGCTCGACCTGGCGCAGGCCGCGGGGTTCGCGCTCCGCGCCGACGACACCGGTGGCCTGGCAATCCTGCCTCCCCCGGACGTCACGGCGCTCACTGGCTCGACGCCGTACGTCGTCGTGCACCCCGGAGCCGCGGTGCCCGCACGGGCGCCGAGCCTGGACACCGCCGTCGAACTGACCACCGCACTGCAGGAACGCCACCGCGTGCTGCTGACCGGCGGCCCCGACGAGACCGCGCTGACCGCCGCGATCGCCCGCCGCACCGGCGCCGAGGACCTCGGTGGCCGCACCGGTCTGCACGGCCTGGCCGGGATCCTGGCCGGTGCCGACGCAGTGGTGGTCGGCAACACCGGCCCGGCCCACCTGGCGGCCGCGGTCGGAACGCCGGTCGTCTCGCTGTTCGCGCCCGTCGTTCCAGCGGAGCGCTGGGCGCCGTACGGCGTTCCCTCGGTGTTGCTCGGGGACCAGCACGCACTCTGTGCGGAGACGCGTGCGCGGACGTGTCCGGTGCCGGGTCATCCGTGTTTGTCGTCGATACGCGGTACGGACGTGGCAACCGCCGTCGACTCGCTCGTCGCCGGGGTCAAGCAGCGGCCCACCACCCCTCTGACCACCCGGGAGGTGATCGCGTGAACATCCTGCTCTGGCACGTGCACGGATCGTGGACCACCGCGTTCGTCCACGGCCCCCACCGCTACCTGCTGCCCGTGACGCCCGATCGCGGGCCCGACGGCCTCGGCCGCGCCCGCACCTGGGACTGGCCGGAGTCAGCCGTCGAAGTGACCCCCGAACAACTGCGCGAAACCGATGTCGACGTCGTCGTGCTGCAGCGCCCGCACGAGGCGGCACTGGCCCGGGAGTGGCTGGGACGCGACGTTCCCGCGATCTACCTGGAGCACAACGCGCCGGGTACGGACGGCACAGGCACCGGCGGTGTTCCCGAGACCCGGCACCCGATGGCCGACGCCGGCCTGCCGATCGTCCACGTGACGCACTTCAACAGGTTGTTCTGGGACTCGGGCACGAGCCGGACGACAGTGATCGAACACGGCATCGTGGACCCGGGTCACCTGTACACCGGCACGATCGAGCGGGCAGCCGTCGTGGTCAACGACCCGGTCCGGCGGGGGCGCTGGACGGGTACCGACCTGCTCCCGGGGCTGGCCGACGTCGTCCCGCTGGACGTGTTCGGCATGCGTGCCGAACAGCTCTCGCTGGAGAACGTCCGCACGTTCGACCTGCCACAGTCCGAACTGCACGACGCGATGGCCGCGCGCCGCTGCTACGTGCACCCGATCCGCTGGACGTCGCTGGGGCTGTCGCTGCTCGAGGCCATGCACCTCGGGGTGCCGGTGGTCGCGCTGGCCACCACCGAGGTGGTCCGCGCCGTGCCCCCGGGCGCCGGCGTCATCTCCACGGACCCCGCCGAGCTGGCGGTGGCCGCGCGCCGTTACCTCGACGACCCGGACCTGGCCGCCGCCCACGGCGCCGCGGCCCGGCAGGCGGCCCTCGACCGCTACGGACTCAAACGATTCCTCGACGACTGGGACGCGCTGCTGACCGAGGTGGCCGCATGAGGATCTCGCTGGTCTCCGAACACGCCAGTCCGCTCGCGGTGCTCGGTGACGTCGACGCCGGTGGGCAGAACGTGCACGTGGCGAGCCTGGCGACCGGCCTGGCCGCCCGCGGTCACGAGGTGACCGTCCACACGCGCCGCGACGACGCCTCGCTTCCGGCGACAGTGCCGTTCGGCGCCGGTGTGACGGTGCACCACGTCGACGCCGGGCCGCCGACGTCGGTGCCGAAGGACGATCTGCTGCCGTTCATGACGACGTTCGGTGAGGAGCTCGCCGCCTACTGGCGGGCCGAACGCCCGGACGTCGTGCACGCGCACTTCTGGATGTCGGGGCTGGCGTCGCTCGGCGGTGCCCGGCACCTCGACGGGCACCCCGTACCGGTGCTGCAGACGTTCCACGCACTCGGGTCGGTGAAGCAGCGCCACCAGGGCGCCGACGACACCAGCCCGGAGGGCCGGATCTCCGTCGAGCGGACGATCGCGCGCAGCGTCCACCGCATCATCGCGACCTGCACGGACGAAGTGCGGGAGCTGCGGGCGATGGACGTGCCGACGGACCGGATCCGGGTGGTGCCGTGCGGTGTGGACATGGAGATGTTCTCGCCGTCGGGCGCGGTGGAGGCGCGGGGATCCCGGCCGCGACTGCTCCAGGTGGGCCGGTTGGTGCCGCGGAAGGGCGCGGACATCGCGCTGCGCGCGCTGCTGTCGATTCCGGACGCGGAGCTGCTGCTCGCCGGTGGGCCGGACCTGGACGCGGTGGGCGCTGACCCCGAGGCGCAGCGGCTGCTGGCACTCGCCGAGTCGCTGGGGGTCGCGGACCGGTTGGTGCTGCTCGGGGGCGTCGACCGCGACCGGATGCCCGCACTGTTCCGCAGCGCCGACGTCGTGTTGTGCCCGCCGCGGTACGAGCCGTTCGGGATCGTGCCGCTCGAGGCCATGGCGTGTGCCCGGCCGGTCGTGGCGAGTGCGGTGGGTGGGCACCTGGACACGGTCGCCGACGGACGCACCGGGTACCTGGTGCCGCCGGAGAATCCCGAGGCGCTGGCCCGGGCCGTGACGTCGCTGCTGGACTCGCCGTCGACGCGGGAGGCGTTCGGCGCCGCGGGTCGGCGTCGGGTCGAATCCCGGTACGGATGGGACCGCGTCGCCGCGGCCACCGAGGTCGCCTACCGCGACCTGGTCTGGCCGACCCCCCGCCGCATCCCACCCCTCCGCCGCCACAAGCCCCCCACGACCTCTTCCCCCGGCACCGCCTCCCCCACCACCTCCGCGCCACCCCGCACCGGCGCGACCGCCGCCGGAGCCACCGCTTCCGGCGCGAGCGCTTCCGCGGCGTCCCGGAACGGGGCGACGGGCAGCGCGTCGACCGCCACCGCGACAGGAGCAGCACGATGACCTCTCAGCTCGACCGGCCCGCTTACGCCGGTCTCGACCGCGCCGTGGCGCACTGCGTCGCTCTCGAGGAGACGCTCGTCCGGCTCCGCACGACCCAGTTGCCGCTCCTGAACGCGTGGGGCGCGACCCTCGCCGACCAGCTCTCGGCCGGGTCGCGGCTCCTCGCCGCCGGCAACGGCGGCAGCGCGGCCCAGGCCCAGCACCTCACCGCCGAGCTCGTCGGCCGCTACCAGGACGAGCGGCCGGCGTACTCGGCGATCGCCCTGCACGCCGAAACCTCGACCCTCACCGCGATCGGCAACGACTACGGTTTCGAGGAGCTGTTCGCCCGTCAGGTAGCGGCCCACGGCCGCCCCGGGGACGTCCTCGTCACGATGTCGACGTCCGGCAGCAGCCGGAACCTGCTCCGCGCCGCCGAAGTGGCGCAGGAACTCGGCATCACGGTGTGGGCCATGACCGGCCCGCAGCCCAACCCGTTGGCGGCCGCGGCCGACGCGGCACTGTGCGTCGAGGCCGACCGCACCGCGACCGTGCAGGAAGCCCACCTCGTCGCGCTCCACCTCGTCTGCGCGGCCTTCGACGCGGCCCTGACCCGCCAACGGCTCACCGCATGACCCGCCCCCACCCCCGAGCGACCCCGTTCCCCCCGGCCCCAGCCCGCGCGAACGGGACCGGTGGGCGCCCCGGCCAAGCGGGCCCGGAAACGCGGGCTCTAGCTCACGCGAACGGGACCGGTAGGCGCCCCGGCCAAGCGGGCCCCGAAGCGCGGGCTCCGGCACGCGCGAACGGGACCGGTGGGCGCCCCGGCGAAGCGGGCCCGGAAGCGCGGGCTCCGGCACGCGCGAGCGGGACCGGTTCGGGTCGTCGGGAGGTGATCGTGTGACGGGGCCGATCGTCGTGGTCGGGGATGCGTTGCTCGATCGGGATCTCGACGGGGACGCGACCCGACTCGCGCCGGATGCGCCAGTGCCGGTCGTGGACCTGACCGGCGAGCGTGCCCGCCCGGGAGGCGCCGCGCTCGCCGCGTGCCTCGCGGCCGAGCGGACCTCGCGCGAGGTCGTGCTCGTGACCGCGATCGGCTCGGGCCCGGACGCGGACACGTTGCGCGCCCTGCTGGAGGGGCGCGTGCGACTGGTCGAGCTCCCGCTCCGCGGCACCCTGCCGGTGAAGACCCGCGTCCGCGCGGGCGGCCGCCCCCTGCTCCGGGTCGACCGGGGCGACGGCATCCCGCAGCCGTCCGACACCGACCTGGGCGCCCTGTTCCACAGCGCCGCCGCCATCCTCGTAGCCGACTACGGCCGAGGCGTAGCAACCGTCCTCCGCCCCGCCCTCGCAGCGGCCGCCACCGGGCCGGTGGATGGTGCGTCGGGTGGACGCGTGGCTGGTGAGTCGTCGGCGGTGGGGCGGGCGGTGCCCGTGGTGTGGGATCCGCATCCTCGGGGGCAGGAGCCGGTGGCCGGGGCTCGGCTGGTGACGCCGAACTCGGCGGAAGCCGGGGGGGCGAGCGCTGCGGACCTGGCGGTTCGGTGGGGCGCGTCCAATGTGGCGGTCACGATGGGGTCGCGGGGCGCGATGCTGAGTCGTGGCTCGGCGTCGCCGATGCTCGTGCCGGCGCCGTTCGCGGCCTCGGGTGACCCGTGCGGTGCCGGCGACTGCTTCTCCGCGACCGTCACGGTCGCCCTCGCCGACGGCGCGCTCCCCGAAGAAGCCGTGGCCCGCGCCGTAGCCGCCGCCTCCGCCTTCGTCGACGCCGGCGGCGCCGCCGCTTGGCCTCCCATCGCCGCGGGGACCCGCGCCACGGATCCCGACGGGGCGCGGCCCGACGGCGCGGGGCACCACAGCGCGGGGCACCACAGCGCGGGGCCCCACAGCGCGGGGGCGCGTGGAGGGAGCCACGGGGTGGCGGAGGCTCGGGGGCTGGTGGAGCGGGTGCAGGCTCGGGGTGGGACGGTCGTGGCCACCGGAGGGTGCTTCGACCTGCTGCACGCGGGGCACGTCGGGCTGCTCGAAGCGGCCCGGCGCACCGGGGACTGCCTGATCGTGTGCCTCAACTCCGACGCCTCGGTGACCCGCCTCAAAGGGCCCGGCAGGCCACTGAACACCGCCGCCGACCGCGCCCGCGTTCTCGCCGGACTGGCCAGCGTCGACGCGGTCGTCGTGTTCGACGAGGACACCCCCGAGCGTGTCCTCGAACAGCTGCGCCCCGACCGCTGGGTCAAGGGCGGCGACTACACGGTCGAGTCCCTGCCCGAGGCAGCGGTAGTGCGCTCCTGGGGCGGCGAGGCCGTCGTCCTGCCGTACCTCGACGGCCACTCCACCACGAACATCGTCAACCGAGCCACCACCGGAGCCACCCGATGACCGCCCCCGACGCCCAGCCGCCCACGGCCCAGCCGGCCACGGGGGCACGCGCGTCCGGGGCCGCGGGCACGCGGCCGCGGGTGGTGGTGTTGCGGGCGTTGGGACTGGGAGATCTGCTGACCGTGGTGCCGGCGCTGCGGGGGTTGCGGCGGGCTTACCCGGAGCACGAGATCGTGCTCGCAGCGCCCGCGCGGTTCGCGGACGTGGTCGCGGCGATCGACGCGGTCGATCGGCTGTTGCCGACGGTGGCGCCAGCCCGCGAGGTGCCGACCTCGCTCGACTGGGAGGGTCCACCGCCGGAGGTGGCAGTGGACCTGCACGGCAACGGCCCCCTGAGCCACGACCTGCTCGACACCCTGCGCCCGGGACACATCATCAGCTGGGCACACCCCGGCCACGACGGCCCGACCTGGCGCGAAGACGAGCACGAGCGGGTGCGGTGGTGCCGCCTGCTGCGGTGGCACGGGATCACCGCCGATCCCGACGACGTCCGGCTCGACGTGGTGTGCCCACCGGGCCCGGGCGCCGTGCTCCTCCATCCCGGCGCCGACGCGGCCTCCCGCCGCTGGCCGCCTGACCGCTTCGCCGCGGTGGCCCGCGCCCTGTCCGCCGCCGGTCTCCCCGTTCTGATCACCGCCGGCCACGGCGAACGCGCCCTGGCCGAGTCAGTAGCCACCCTGGCCGGCCTACCCCCGGAAACCGTGGTGGGGGGCAGCCCCACCAGAGCCCACCCCACGGCCGACGGCGCCGTCGGTGCCGCCGCGGCCGGCGACGGCAAGGCCGACGACGGGAAGGCGGACGCGAGCGGTGGGGACGTGCCGTTCGGGGTGCTTGCTCGTCGGATCGCCGGAGCGCGAGCGGTGGTCGTGGGCGACACCGGGATCGCGCACCTCGCCAGCGCGGTCGGCACCCCCTCGGTGGTCCTGTTCGGACCGGTCTCCCCCGCCCTCTGGGGACCCCCGGAACACTCACGGCACCGAGTGATCTGGCACCCCGATGACCCGACCGTCCTGCGCCCGGGCGACGCCCACGGCACCACCCCGGACGCCCGCTTGCTCCGCGTCGATGTGAAAGACGTGCTCGAGGAACTGGATGCACTCGGCATCCCGACCGAACCGGCGCTGAGCGGGGCCGCGCAGTGACCGCAACCGGCATCGTGCTGATCACCCGCAATCGGCGGGAACGCACCCTGCAGACGCTCGACCGACTGACCGCCCTGCCGCAGCACCCACCGATCGTCGTGGTCGACAACGCCTCCACCGACGGCACCGCGGACGCCGTGCACCAGCGCCACCCCCACGTGCACACCGTGCGAAGCCAGCGCAACCACGGCGCCACCGCCCGCACGCTCGGCGCACAACTGCTGCGCACCCCGTACGTGGCGTTCAGCGACGACGACTCGTGGTGGGCACCGGAAGCGATACCGACAGCGGAACGCCACTTCAGCCGGAGCCCCCGGCTCGGGCTGATCGCCGCGCGCACCCTGGTGGGCCCCGAGAACGCCGATGACCCGCTCAACGAGGTGCTCGCCACCTCACCGCTCGGCCGGGCCGCAGACCTGCCGGGGCCGTCCGTGCTGGGCTTCCTGGCGTGCGCGAGCATCCTGCGCCGCACCGCGTTCCTCGAGGCCGGCGGCTTCTCGGAGATCCTGCACTTCGGAGCGGAGGAGACCCTGCTCGCGATGGACCTCAACGCGGCCGGCTGGGGCGTGGCGTACTGCGCCGACGTGGTCGCGCACCACCACCCCGACACCGGCGTACGTCCCGGCCGCGAGGTGCGGCTGCGGCGCAACGCCCTGCTCACCACCTGGCTGCGCCGGCCGTGGCCGGTCGTGGCCGCGGACACCGCGGCACTCGCCCGCTCCGCCCGCGACGATCCGGGTGCGCTGCGCGCGCTCGCCGCCGCAGCTGTGAAACTGCCCACCGCCGTACTGGACCGCCGACGCCTTCCGGGCCGCGTCGAGAAGGACCTGACGCTTCTCTGAGGAGACGAAATGTTCGACGACCGCGTCACGGTCGCCGTGATCACCCACAACCGACGCGACGAACTGCTGCACACGCTCGATCAACTGGCGGCGCTGCCGGAGCTGCCGCGGGTGATCGTGGTGGACAACGCGTCCACGGACGGCACCGCCGAGGCCGTTCGACACAACTACCCCGCCGTCCGGCTGATCGAGCCGGGGCGGAACCTCGGAGCGACCGGCCGGAACCTGGCCGCCCGCGAGGTCACCACGCCGTACCTCGCGTTCTGCGACGACGACACCTGGTGGGAGCCGAAGTCGCTGGCCGGTGCCGCCGACCTGCTCGACGCGAACCCGATGGTCGCGGCCGTGACCGCGCGGATCCTCGTCCACGAGGTCGGTCGGGAGCCGTTCGAGGACCCGATCGTGGCGGAGCTGCGCGACTCGCCGGTGCCGCGGCCGGACTGGCTCCCGGGACCGGCGCTCGGGTCGTTCCTGGCGGGGGCGACGGTCGTGCGTCTCGAGCCGTTCCGTGCGGCCGGCGGGTTCTCGACCCGGCTGTGGCTCGGGGGCGAGGAGGAGCTGCTGGCCGTCGACCTGGCCGCCGAGGGCTGGTGGCTGGTGTACGCGGAGGACCTGACGATCCACCACCGTCCCTCGCCCGCGCGGGACGCCACGCTGCGGCGTCGGCACGGGATCCGCAACACGCTGTGGTTCACGTGGCTGCGGCGACCGGTGGGCAGGGCGGTGCGACGCAGTGTGTTCCTCGCGACCACAGTGCCGCGAGACCGGACCTCGTTGCTCGCGTTCGCCGAGGCAGCGGCGGGGTTGCCGTGGGTGCTGAGAGAACGGCGCCCGGCGCCGGACCGGGTGGAACGCGGCCTGCGCGCGTTGGAAGCACCCCAGCGCGAGTCGGGAGCGCGCTCCTATGTCGGCTGAACCGTCGGCGCTCGGCGCGGGCGCTCCCCGCGCCGGCAAGGTGCTCGTCACCGGCTGGTACAGCTTCCTGCACGGCGAAGCGACGTCCGGCGACGTCCTGGCCGGCGACGCCGTGACAGCCACCCTCGACTCACTGGGCCGGACCTACGACGTCGTCTGGTCACCGGGCTTCCGACCGGGCGCGCTGCACTGGGAGGACACGATCCCGCAGGACTACGACACCGTCGTGTTCGCCTGCGGCCCCCTCCACAGCAACCCACCCGCCCCCCTGCTCGACCTGCACGAACGCTTCGCGCACTGTCGCCGGATCGCGGTCGGGGTGTCCGTCCCGGATCCCTCGGACCCTGCCGTGACCGGCTTCGACGTCGTGCTCTCCCGGGATGGGGCCGGGAGCGAGCCGGTGGCCGACCTCGCGTTGGCTGCCCCGGAGCCGGACGCCGTACCCGTAGTCGGTGTGATCCTCACCGACGGTCAGCACGAGTACGGCGTCCGGCGGCGGCACGGCGCGGTCACCGAGGCGCTCACCGGCTGGCTGCACGGCCTCGACGTGGCCCGGCTCCCTCTCGACACCCGCCTGGACACCCGCGACTGGCGTCTGGCCGCCACGCCTGGCCAGCTCCGCTCGGTGCTGAACCGCCTGGACGTGATCGTCACGACCCGTCTGCACGGCCTGGTGCTCGGTCTGCAGGCGGGCGTGCCGGTCCTGGCCGTGGACCCGGTCGACGGTGGCGCCAAGGTGACCGCGCAAGCACAGGCGCTCGACTGGCCCGCCATCCTCCCCGCCGACGGCCTGGACGCCCTACCGACGTGGTGGAACTGGTGCCGCTCCCCCACCGGCCGCGCCCGCGCCCGCCACGGCCACACCCCCGACGAGCTGGTCAAGGGGTTGATCACGGCCCTGCACGGGGTAGCCCCACCGGCATGACACGGGTGCTCGCGATCACTGCCGGCTCGCACAGCGTCGGCATTGCGCTGTTCGACGGCGAAGACGAACTGGCGGCGGAGACCCTCGACGTCGACCCCGGTGACGCCTCGGACGCGCTGCGCGCGTTCCTCGAAAGGCTTCCGGCGCAGCCGGAAGCGGTAGGCCATCGGCTGGTGCACGGTGGCGGCCTGGTGGCCGTTCCCACGGAGATCGACGACACTCTGGCCGACGCGTTGAGCGAGGTGGCCGACCTGGCACCGCAGCACGACCCACCGGCGCTGGCGCTGCTCGCCGCGGCACGGAAGGCGCTGCCCGACGTACCGCACTACGTGTGCCCGGACACCCGGTTCCACGCGGGGCTCCCGCCCGCAGCCGCGATGCTGCCGCTGCCGGCGGAGTGGCGGGAGCGGTGGGGTCTGCACCGGTACGGATTCCACGGGTTGTCGTACGCGTGGGCTACGCGGCGGGCGTCCTCGCTCTTGGGGGTACCGTCACCCAACCTCGTGATCGCGCACCTCGGCGGCGGCGGGTCGGTGTGTGCGGTCGCCGGTGGGCGGAGCGTCGACACGACGATGGGGATGACGCCACTGGACGGCATCCCGATGAGCAAGCGGTCGGGGGCGGTGGATCCGGGGCTGTTGCTGTGGTTGCTCGATGGGCGGTTGTCGCTGGACGAGCTGAGCGAGGGGCTGCAGAAACGTTCTGGGCTGCTGGGGATGTCGGGTGGGCTGTCTGCCGATACGCGTGAGCTGGTGAAAACGGCAGAACCCGCCGCGGCGGCCGCGCTCGACGCGTATGCCCACGCTGTCCGCCGGGCCATCGGGGCCATGGCGATGTCGCTGCCCCACCTGGACGGGCTCGTGTTCACCGGCGAGATCGGCTGGGACCAGCCCGAGGTCCGAGCCGCGGTCTGCGCCGAGTTGGCGATCCTGGGGATCCACCCGGTCGGCGAAGACGCCGTCGATCAGGACGGGTTGATCTCACACGACGGCGTCCCGGTGTTGGTCGTCGAAACAAACGAAGAGCGCCAGATCGGAATCGAGGTGAGCGCTGCACGTTCCGGACCCGGATAGGGGCACAGAACGTGCAGCGCTCGAACCACTACGCCGGCGGGACGTCCGACGCCATCACCGCGTCGGCCCGCTCCCACGCCCGGTGCATGCCCAGCGCGGTCACCAGCCCGGCCGTGAACTCCTTGTCGGGCGAGTCACCCAGGAGCACACCCGGCCCGGGCGCGATTCCTGCCCCGGCCAGCACCTTCGCGCCGTCGCCCCAGGCACCGATCGCCTTGGAGTGACGGAACGCCTCGAGCAGCAGGATCCGCGCCTTGATGTCGCCGGCATCCGGCGTCTCAGCCACGCCGGAGGCCACGACGACCGCGTCGAACTCGATCGAACGGGCGGTCAGGAACGTCCGCTCGACGATCTCGTCCTTCAGGTTGCCGCCGTGCGGAGCGATCACGCGCACCACCGCACCGAGGCCCTCCAGGGCCTTCCGCAGCTTCTTGACCCCGGAGATGTCGGCACCCGGGCCGGCCACGACACCGATGATCCGCCCGGTGATCGGGCCCGGCTCAGCCGGGATCTGCGACAGCGCCGGGGACACGGCACCGTGCGGAACCGGCTCACCCTTGGGCGCGGGCAGCCCGAGCCCGGCCGCGACCGCCTCGCACAGCGCGGTGTCGATCTTGGCCAGTACCTCGAGCTCGCGCTCCTTGATCGCCTGCTCGTAGCACTTGCCCAGCTCGAACGTGAACGCCTCGATGATGTGCACCTGCTCGACCGGCGTCAGCGAGTGGTAGAACAGCGCCGCCTGGCTGAAGTGGTCGTCGAACGACGACGGGTTCTCCCGCACGGCGTTCCCCGAGATGGCGCGGGGCACCTCGACGTACCCGTCGGTGGTGAACGGACCGCCGCCGTCGACCGAGTTCGGCAGGTACGGCGCCAGCCCCCGGTGCACGGCGGTCTGGTGCATGCCGTCCCGCAGGTTGTCGTTGACCGGCGCGTGCGGCCGGTTGATCGGCAGCTGCGGGAAGTTCGGGCCACCCAGCCGGGTCAGCTGCGTGTCCAGGTACGAGAACAACCGGCCCTGCAGCAGCGGGTCGTTCGTCACGTGGATGCCCGGAACCAGGTTGCCGAGGTGGAACGCGACCTGCTCGGTCTCGGCGAAGTAGTTCGTGGGGTTCCGGTTGAGCGTCAGCTTGCCGACGAGCTGCACCGGGGCGAGCTCCTCGGGGACGATCTTCGTCGGGTCGAGCAGGTCGATGCCCTCGAACGTCTCGTCCTCGGTGTCGGGGAACAGCTGCAGACCCAGCTCGTACTCGAAGAACGCTCCGTTCTCGATCGAGTCGGCCATGTCGCGGCGGTGGAAGTCCGGATCGACACCGGCCGCGATCTGCGCCTCCTCCCAGACCAGCGAGTGCACACCGGCGATCGGCTTCCAGTGGAACTTCGCCAGGCACGTCTCGCCGTCGCCGTTCTCCAACCGGAACGTGTGGACGCCGAAGCCCTCCATCGTCCGGTACGAACGCGGGATGCCCCGGTCCGACATGTTCCAGAACACGTGGTGGGTGGCCTCGGTGTGCAGCGACACGAAGTCCCAGAACGTGTCGTGCGCCGACTGGGCCTGCGGGATCTCGCGGTCCGGGTGCGGCTTGCCGGCGTGGATGATGTCCGGGAACTTGATCGCGTCCTGGATGAAGAACACCGGGATGTTGTTGCCGACGAGGTCGAACGTCCCCTCGTCGGTGTAGAACTTCACCGCGAAGCCGCGGGTGTCACGCACGGTGTCAGCGGACCCGCGTGAGCCCAGAACCGTGGAGAACCGCACGAAGACGTCGGTCTCCTTGCCCTTCTCGGCGAGGAACCCGGCCTTCGTGGCGGTCGCCGCGCTGCCGTAGGACACGAACGTGCCGTGGGCCGCCGCGCCGCGGGCGTGCACGACACGCTCCGGGATGCGCTCGTGGTCGAAGTGGGTGATCTTCTCGCGCAGGTGGTGGTCCTCAAGCAGGGACGGGCCCCGCCGACCGGCCTTGAGCGAGTGGTCGGTGTCCGAGAGCCGCAGGCCCTGGGCGGTGGTGAGGTGGTCTCCCGCCTGAGCGCGGGGATCTCCGCCGAGCAGCCCTTCGCGCTCGGTGCGGCCGGTGGGGCTCACTGTCTTCGGCGCGCCTTGGTCAGGTTGGCGTTCGGCAGGCATCCGTGGCTTCTCCTTCGCGTCCCTGTAGTTGACGGCGTCCGGATGCCCCGATTGGTCCCCTTCAAACAGCCAGATTTGAACGTGTCAAGCGCCGGTTCGTGGGCATCCGAGCGACATGGTGAGCATCGGATACTTCCTGTCTTGCGAGGAGTTCGGCCCGCGCGAGCTGGTCGATCAGGCCCGTCGCGCCGAGCAGGCGGGATTCACCCGCCTCTGGATCTCCGACCACTTCCACCCGTGGAACGGCGAGCAGGGCAACAGCCCGTTCGTCTGGTCGGTGATCGGTGCGCTCTCGGAGGCCGTCTCGCTGCCGGTGACCACGGCCGTCACCTGCCCGACCGTGCGGATCCACCCGGCGATCATCGCCCAGGCCGCGGCCACGGCCGCGGTGCAGCTGCAGGGCCGTTTCGTGCTCGGCGTCGGTTCGGGCGAAGCCCTCAACGAACACATCCTGGGCGACGCCTGGCCGCCGGCCCCCGTGCGTCAGGACATGCTCGAAGAGGCGATCGCGCTCATCCGTGAGCTGCACACCGGGAACCTCGTGACGCACCACGGCGAGCACTACGTCGTCGAGAACGCCCGGATCTACACACTCCCCTCGGAATCCGTGCCGATCTACGTCTCGGCATTCGGCGAGAAGGCGGCAAAGTTGGCCGCGGAGATCGGCGACGGGTTCTGCACGACGCAGCCCGACGCCGCACTGGTCGAGGCATACCGGAAGGCCGGCGGCAAGGGCCCGACCCAGGGCGGCATGAAGGTCTGTTACGCGCCGGACCGCGCGTCGGCCGTCACGACCGTGCACCGGCTCTGGCCCAACGAGCAGCTTCCCGGACAGCTCGCTCAGGAACTGGCCACACCCCTCCTCTTCGAGCAGGCGTCCGAGCTGATCACCGAGGACATCATCGACTCCTCGCCCCTGCCCCTCGGCCCCGACCTGGACCAGCACGCCAAGTCCGTGCAGGAGTACGTCGACGCGGGCTTCGACGAGGTGTACGTCCAGCAGATCGGCCCGGATCAGGAGGCGTTCTTCGCCGCCTGGCAGAAAGAGGTCCTACCCCGGTTCTCCTGAACTCCGCTGCCCTGGAAACCGCGCGTAGATCGTCATGACCTTGCGCAGGCCCCGGCGTTCGTAGAAGCGCTCCGCTCCGACGTTGCCCTCGACGACGTCGAGCATCAGATCGCGGACGCCGCGGGCCTCCAGTTCGGCGTCGACCCGGTCGGCGAGCACCGTACCGAGGCCGGAGCCGCGCCAGCCAGGGGCGATCGACAGTGACTGCAGGTGCGCGATGATCCGTTCAGCGCCGCCGAGCAGGATTGTCGGTTCCACCGACGAAGTATGTCCCGGGAGGCACCCCGACCGTGCGGTGCAGTGCGCCAGGAGATCGGGCCCGGAAAAGTTAACGACGACTCTCGACAGAGGGGTGTGGGCCGCGTCACGATGCCTGAGCCACTTCCTCCGAGCGCGTGAGGTGTTGCCCGTGTACCCAGGAGCCTATGTCGCCTCCTCCCCCGACAAGCCGGCCGTCGTCATGGAGGACGACAGCGAGATCCTGACCTACGCCCAGCTGGAAGAACGCTCCGTCCGCCTGGCCAACGCCTTCCGGGACGCCGGTGTGCAGCGCGGCGACGTGGTGGCGCTGCTGACCGAGAACAGCCCCCGTGTCTTCGAGGTGTACTGGGCCTGTTTACGGTCCGGGCTGTACCTGACGGCGGTGAACTGGCATCTCGCCAAGCCCGAGGTCGAGTACATCCTGGCGGACTGCGGCGCGTCGGCGCTGGTCGTTTCCGAGGGGCTGTTGGCGCTGGTCGAGGGCGACTTTCCCGCGTTGCACACCCGGATCCAGATCGGCGGTGCGACGCAGGACGGCTTCCAGGACTACGAGGAGCTCCTCGCAGCTTCGTCGCCGGAACCGCCGGCCGACCAGCCGCGGGGCGGCGACATGCTCTACTCGTCGGGCACCACGGGGCGGCCGAAGGGCATCAAGCCCCACCTGCCCGAACGTCAGGTGCACGAGCCCGGCGACCCCTACGTCGGGGTGTTCGGCCCCCTCTACGGCTTCAACGAGAATTCGACCTACCTCTCCCCCGCGCCGCTCTACCACGCGGCGCCGCTGCGTTTCGGCATGGTCGTGACGTCGCTCGGCGGCACTGTCGTCGTCATGCCGTCCTTCGACGCCGAGCGCGCCGTGCGGGCCATCGCGCACCACCGGGTGACGCACAGCCAGTGGGTGCCGACGCACTTCGTCCGGATGCTGCGCCTGCCGGTGTCGGTGCGCGGCGGCTTCGACCTGAGTTCGCACAAGACCGCGATCCACGCCGCCGCGCCGTGCCCCGTCGAGGTGAAGCGGCAGATGATCGAGTGGTGGGGGCCGATCCTCGAGGAGTACTACGCGTCCACCGAGGGGGCCGGGGGCACGTTCATCGGGTCGGAGGAGTGGCTGAAGCACCCCGGGTCGGTGGGCAAGCCGATGATCGGCATTCCGCGCATCTGTGACGACGCGGGGGCGGAGGTGCCGACCGGCACGCCCGGGCTCATCTTCTTCGAGCGCGACGACCTGCCGTTCGTCTACCACAACGCACCGGAGAAGACCCGCAGCGCACAGCACCCCGAGCATCCGACGTGGACGACGGTCGGCGACGTCGGCTACCTCGATGACCAGGGATATTTGTTCCTGAGCGACCGCAAGGCTTTCACAATCATCTCCGGCGGCGTGAACATCTACCCGCAGGAGATCGAGGACGCGCTGCTCCAGCACCCTGCGGTGCTGGACGTGGCCGTGATCGGGGTGCCTGACCCGGAGTTCGGCGAGTCGGTGCTAGCGGTGGTGCAGCTAGTGGCGTCGGCGTCGCCCGACGACGACACCCGGTCGTCGATCGCGGAGTTCGCCCGCGAACAACTCGCCGGCTTCAAGGTCCCCCGCCGCATCGAGTTCACCGACGCCCTCCCGAGAACCCCCACGGGCAAACTCGTGAAGGGCAAACTCCGCGAGCAATACGCCTAGCTTTGGCATGAACCTGGAGCCCGCCCAGGGCGGCGCTGCCAGTCGAGCGCGGACCCGCCGCGTATAGGTAATACTCAAGGGTCCGCGCTCGCCTGGCAGCGTCGTTCTGGGCGGGCCGCCCCCTAAACGGTGAGGTTGACGGAGGCTTCGGTGGTCTGGACTACGAAGGTGAGGGACTCCTGGAAGTACAGCTCGATGCTGGTGGCGTCGTGTGACAGGTAGCCGATCGAGACGTCTTGGCCGAGGTAGAGCTCGTAGTCGCCACCGCGCGTGGACAGCACCACCGCGCCGTCGATCGCCGGCGCCCAGATGATCTCGCCATCGCGCAGCACACGGGCGATGTGCTCGTGGATCGGGTAGCCGTGGTCGGCGGTCTCGGCGACCGCGGTGTACGCCTCGGCCGAGAGCAACAGGCTGTACGGTCCGTCCACACCGGTCAGGCGTAGCGCCGTGATCGCCTGCGCGACCGCGTTCGGGTACTCGCGGACGTCGTCCGGCAGCACGATCGTGGAGTTCGAGCTGCCCGGCCGCAGCCCGGTGATACCCGCCGCCGCGTACCCGTCGAGAATCGCGCGGTCCTCCGCGAACGCCAGCGCCTTTGCCGCGTCCTTCACCGGCTGCCAGTCCGAGTTCTTCGCGCCGCGTTCGACGTCGTCCACAGCCTGTCGATCCACGACGAACGGAACGCGGAACTCGACGATCGGCTGCACGACCCGGGCGCGAGCCAGCACCCCCTCCGCGGGCGCCGCGAGGTCACTCAGGTGGCCGGTACCGACGGCCGAGAGTTCCTCCCCGGACGGCCCGAGCACGTCGACGACACGGCGGGCGGCGAGGTGGCGGGTGAACGTGCGCTTGGCTTCGGTCTCGATGTCGGCCCAGGCGGCGTCGGAGATCGGGGCGAGCTCGCGGTACAGGTTGTTCACGGTGCGGTGCTCCTCTTGAGACTGCCGATGCGTAGCGAGTGTTCGTCGGTCGAAACCGGTGCGGGCGCCTCCGGCGGGTCGTCCATCATGTCGGCGCTGGGGACGAAGAACAGGCCGCCGGTGACCGCGGTGGAGAACTCGAGAATCCGGTCGGTGACGCCCAGCGGACTGCCGAGGAACATGTTCCGCAGCATCTGCTCGGTGACCGACGGCGTCTTGGCGTAGCCGATGAAGTAGGTGCCGAACTCGTTGTCCGCGACCGAGCCGAACGGCATGTTGTCGCGGACGATCTGCAGCTCGTTGCCGTCCTCGTCCTCGATCGTGGTGAGCGCGACGTGTGAGTTCGCCGGTTTCACGTCGTCGGCGAGCTCCATGTCGTCGAGCTTCGTGCGACCGATGACCTTCTCCTGCGCCTCGACGGTCAGCGCGTTCCAGGCGTCGATGTCGTGCAGGTATTTCTGCACGATCACGTAGCTGCCGCCGGCGAAGTCGGGGTCCTCGTCGCCGATCGCGGCGGCTGTGATCGCGGACGCGCCGGTCGGGTTCTCGGTGCCGTCGACGAAGCCCATCAGGTCGCGCTGGTCGAAGTAGCGGAAGCCGACGGTCTGGTCTTCCACGGTCGCGGCTCCGTCGAGTCGCCGCATCAGGTGGGTGGCGAGCTCGAAGCACAGGTCCATGCGGCGGGCGCGGATGTGGAACAGCAGGTCGCCGGGGGTGGACGGGGCCGTGTGCTTCCCGGACAGCGCACGGAACGGATGCAGCTCCGCTGGGCGCGGGCCCCCGAACAGGCGGTCCCAGGCGTCGGAGCCGATCCCCGTGACGACACTCAGGTCGCCCTCGGGCGCGCGGAACCCCACCGAGCGGCCGATGCCCGCGATGTCGGGGATGAGGTCGCGCACCGTGTCCTCGCCGCCCTCGTGGATCACGACGACGAGGAAGATCGCCGCTTCGGTGAGCGGCGTCAGCACCGGCTGCGACTCCATGCCCCCCATCCTGCCGCTAACGCAAGCAAACGCATCGGTCGGGTGCTGTGATTCCTAGAGACTCGACAGCTTGTCCGGGTTGGCGACGTTGTGGATCGCGGCGATCCGGTCGGTGTCGTCGAGGTCGAGGGTGAGCGTCGCGATCACGCGGTCGGCGGCTCGGAACACGATGCCGGCCGCGCCGTTGAGCTCGACGATCTCCGCGGCCATGTCGGCCGGGTCGACCCCTTCGTACGGGCGGGTCGCGACGCCGGCGAACCAGGCCGCGACCCGCTCCGCGCCCACCACCGGGCGCATCGCCTGGCGTACCTTGCCGCCGCCGTCGGTCCAGAGCGTGACGTCGGGCGCGAGCAGGTCGAGCAGTGCGTTCAGGTCGCCGCCGGTCGCGGCGGCGAAGAAGCGTTCGGTGACCTCGCGGTGGCGGGCGCGGGTTGCCGGGAACCGAGGCCTTCGAGCACTCACGTGTTCGCGGGCGCGGTGGGCGGCCTGGCGCACGGTGTCGGCGGACCGGTCGACGGCCGCGGCGATCTCCGCGTGCGTGAAGCCGAACGCCTCGTGCAACACGAACACCGCCCGCTCGAGCGGGGTGAGGTTCTCCAGCACCATCAACAGCGCGATCGAGACGTCGTCCGCGGTGTCCTCGGTCGTCACGATGGGCTCCGGCAGCCACGGGCCGACGTAGGTCTCGCGCCGTGCGCTCCTCAATCGGTCCATGGCCAGGTTCGTCACGATCCGCACCAGGTAGGCACGAGGATCGGCGACCTTGGATCGGTCGGCCGCCGACCACTTCACCCAGGTGTCCTGCACCGCATCCTCGGCGTCGACGGCGCTGCCGAGGATGCGGTAGGCCACCGAGAAGAGCAGGTTCCGGTGGTCGTCGAAGACCGTCATCGGGTGTGCCGACCTCCCCGGCGCCAGCCGAGCATCGCTATGCCCGGGGACGTGTACGTGCGGCCGAACGTGGGCCAGGGGGCGGCGCTCACGGTTTCCTTGTACCACCGGGCGGCGCGGCCGGTGAGGGCCAGCCGCTTCGGGGTGTCATCCGGGTAGGTGAATTGGACGACCGCGTCGTTGCGGCCGAGGCTGATCGGGGCGTGGAGGTAGCCGAAGCGGAACGGTTTCGGCGTCTTGCCCTCCAGCTCGCGCGCGACGGAGGCCGCCGCGTGCACGCCGGTGGGCATGCCGCTCTGGCAGGTGCCGTGCAGGGTGCCGAAGGTCTGGCGCACGGCCGCCGCGTCTCCCACCGCATAGATCTCGGGGTGCGAGACCGAGCGGAGGGTGTCGTCGGTGACGATGCGGTTCGTGTCGTCGACGTCGAGGCCGGCTTTCGCGGCGAGCGGGGAGACGCGGACGCCGCTGGTCCAGAGCACGAGATCCGCGGCCACCGTCTCGCCGCTCTCGGTTCGCACCCCACCCGGCTGCACGGCAACGGCGCTTCCCGCGTGGACGTCGACACCGAGCCGAGCAAGGGCTTGCGCGACGTGGTTCCGCGCTTTCGCCCCCAGCGTGACGCCCGGCGCGTCCCGCCCGAGCAGCGTGACGCGCAGCGAGGGATACCGCTCAGCAATCTCCGCCGCCGCCTCCACCCCGGTGAGCCCACTCCCACAAACCACAACCCGCCCCGGGGCCCCATCCACCGTGCCGCTGCGGGTGGCGAGGCTGGCCAGGCGGGTGGCGAAGGAGGTGGCGGAGTCGAAGGTGTCCAGGGTGTCGGCGTGGTCGGCAGCGCCGGGAACCGCGTCGGTGTCGGCCACCGCGCCCAGTGCGTACACGAGCGTGTCGTACGACAGTTCGCGCTCATCGTCGATGCGTACGATACGACCGACCGCGTCCAGGCCGGTCACCCAACCCTGCACGAACGCCACGCCCGTGCCGTCGAGCAGGTCGGGGATCCGCAGGTCGGCAACCTGCTGACCGGACGCGACCTGATGCAGCCGCAACCGCTCGGTGAACCGGTCACTCGCGCTGACCACGGTGACGCGCGCGTCGTCCCGCTGGCGCAGCCGACCAGCGAGACTCACCGCCGCCGCCAACCCCGCATACCCCGCCCCGAGCACCACGATCTCGCTCATCGTCTCTCGCCTTCCCGTCGAACGGACTGACGAGCACGAGACGGACCAGCAGACTCCGACCGTGAACTCAGGTGACCGGCGTCACAGGGCGCCGGGCTCCGGGCAGACTGGCGACATGACCGTCACGTCCGCCCTGCTCTCCTTCGCCGCAGTCGCCGCGTTACTGACGATCGTCCCGGGACTGGACACCGCGTACGTCCTGCGCACAGCCGTCGTCGGCGGGCGCCGGCCCGCGTTCGCCGCCGCCCTGGGCATCGGCACGGGTTCCCTGGCCTGGGGCGCGGCAGCAGCCGTCGGAGTCTCGACCCTGCTCACCGCGTCGACCGTCGCATACACCGCACTCCGCATCGCCGGCGCGACCTACCTGATCTGGCTGGGCGCCCACATGCTCCACTCGACGCTGGCCGGCCCCCGCCGCAGGCGAGCCCCCGGCACTCCCGCGGCGCGCGAGTCGGGGGCTGACGAGCGGGTGGGTAGTCGGCGGGCCTGGGCGCGGGGTGCGCTGACGTGTCTGTTGAACCCGAAGGTGGGGGCGTTCTACATCGCGGTGATCCCGCAGTTCCTGCCCGAGCAGGCGCCGCCGCTGCTGATGGGGCTCGCGCTGGCGCTCGTGCACAACGCCGAGGGCATGCTCTGGTTCACCGCGCTGATCCTCGCCGCTCACGGCATGCGCGGCTGGCTCCGTCGCCCCGCCGTTCACCGAGCGATCGACCGCATCGCCGGCACGGCCCTGATCGCCTTCGGCCTCAAACTAGCCGCCTCCCCCCGCTGACCGGTCCCCCACCAGCAACCCGAAGCCCGCCACACCGCGCCCACTCCGGGCGCCTGCGTCTGTGGCGGGGGCCCGACGGGCTAGTGAGGGTGGGTCATCCAGGTGCGCAGGGCGGCCTCCAGATCCGTGGTGGTCGACTCGTCCGAGGGGGCTTGGCGCCAGCGGAACTCGGCGCCCGACGCGAACCGGAGAGCCACCGCGAGGCCGCCCCGCGCGGTGGGCGCTACCGACGATGCGACGAGCTGATCGGGCTCGGTGGCGGCGAGGCGGGTGACCGTGTCGACGCAGGCGCTCACGTCCATGCCCATCAGCGGAGGAGTTGAAGGCCACCGACGACCTTGTCGATCTGGTTCCGTGGTCCGACCAGCCCCACCGCGTAGTACGCGAGCTCCTCGTGCGGTGTCGCCGCCATCGTCGCCTGGTACTCCGTGTAGGCGGTGGCCTGCTGCGCGAGCTGCGGCATGTCGACGACGAGCAGTGTCGGCCGGGTGGCAGCTTTCGTGCGGACGCGGTGCACGGTCTCGGCGTCGGCGCCGAGGATCGAGCAGCCGATGAACGGCAGCGGCTGGTGTTCCACGCCCGACGCGTCAGCGGTCACGGGACCCAGCAGGTCGGGCCGCTGCTGGCCGATCGTCGCGGACAGGCACGCAGCGGCATTCGCGATCAACCCAACCGGCAGGTCACGGTCGACCACGACCACCCACTTCGTGCGCTGCTGCCGCGTAGTCATGGCCAGCACCTCTGCACCGACCCCCGCAACCTCGTGGGGCTCCGTGGATGTGGTTGTCATCTCTCGCGCTCCTCCTCTAGGCGCGGAATCGCGCCCTGCGGACGAACCGTAGGCTGTTGTTGCGTCGTTCGGGACGCGCATCGAATGTCGTTCGATGGATTGGGGAAATGACAGTGCTTGATGCGATCGACCGCGCTCTCCTGCGGGAACTGGAGAACGATGCGCGGACCACGAACCGCGACCTCGCCGCCGCGGTAGGGGTGGTGCCGTCCACCTCGCTGCTGCGCGTCCGCGCGCTACGGGAAACCGGCGTCATCTCCGGCTACCGCGCCGAGATCGACCTCGCCGCAGTCGGGCGACCGATCCAGGCACTGATCTCGGTGCGCATCCGGCCACCGTCCCGGCCAGTGATCAGCGCGTTCCGCGAGTGGGCGGCGGCGCTGCCCGAGACGATCGGGCTCTTCGTGACCGCCGGCGGCTGGGACTTCCTGATCCACGTCGCGGTGCCCGACAACGACGGGCTCTACGCGTTCGTCATCGACCGCCTCACCGAACGCCGCGAGGTCGCCGACGTCAACACGAGCGTGATCTTCGAACACGTCCGCTCACCCCACGTGGTGTGAGCTACCAGGGCTGCGTGCCGACCCCAGGCAGTTCGTCGACCGCGGCACGACCCTCGGTCGCCAGCACGGCGAGCATTCGTTCGGCGTCGGCTCGTGAGGCGTGGGCGCCGGTCGTCGTCTGCTCGGCCGCGTTCGGCGACTCCACCCACAGCCGACCCCCGGGCCAGTTCAGCTGGACGATGGCCCGGCTGCGGGCCTGCGCGCAGAACCACGTGTTGCCCAGCGGCATACCGCGCAGCACGTCCAGCGCCTCGGCGAGTCGCATCGGGCGGTCGTGGTGGTAGGTGCCGTCGTCGTAGCGGGTCTCGAGGAGGTCCGGCTCGTCGACGGGTTCGGCCACCGGCTCGCGCCGGAGCAGGCGAAGACCGTCGAAGCGGCCGGCGACCCGTCCGTCGTCGGTCACGAGACGGTCGAACTCGCGGTGGACGAAGATCGGCGTCCGGTCGACGTCGAGCGAGAGCGGCTCGATCCGCAACCGGACCTCGGCCGGCAGCCAGGGCAGTTCGAGCAGCGCGAGTAGCTCGGCGGAGGTTGTGCCCTCGGCTGCAAAATACTGCCCGCCTTCGGCAACTTCCATGTCGACGTCCGGCAGCGGCTCGGGTGCGGCGGCGAACGCGGCCAACCGGCCGTGGCGGCGGATCGCCCAGTCGAGCGGGACGTGGATTCGTTGCCCCGTGGTGCCGTCCCAGTTGACCGGAAGGCCGGCGGCGGTCAGCGCGGTCGTGACCTCGGTGCCGATCTCGGTGGTCGGCGGGGCACCGAACAGCCCATAGGCGAGGTGCACGCCCTCCCCCGCGACTGCGCTGTCGGTGTCCTGCTGGTGGTAGAAGACGTAGCCGCGGGCGGCGGCCGGGTCGGGCACGGTGCCGCCGATCTCGGCGAGCCCGCAGTTCTGGCAGCAGGCGAAGTCCTGCCGGGCGACGATGCCGGCCGCGTCGAGGGCGCGGAACGCCTCGGTGAGGCGGTCGTTGTCGGTGCGCTCGGGCCAGGTCGCCTGGGCGGCCAGGGCGGCCGCGAACTCGTCGCTCGCGATCGACCAGGCCACTGGGCGCAGCTCGCCGGGCTCCGCCTCGTCACCGAGGTACTCGACGGTGTCGTCCACGACCTCGACGAACGTGCGGGAGCCGCGGCCGACCTGGGTGCGGATGTGGTCGATCGCCGACTCGCGCACGTCTTCGTCCATGCCGCGCACCGTATCCGGTGCCCGCAGCCCATCGACCGATGCCGAACATCGCCGGCACGTACGCAGGCCGCCCTGCAGGCGACAGGCGGCGTCAGGAGGAGGTGCGGCGGAGGCGGCGGATCGAGGCGTCGAGCAGGACCATCGGGTGGTAGACGGGGATCGGGGTGTCCAGGTGGGCCGCGATCTGGAGGGCGCAGCCCGGGTTGGCCGCGGCGATCACGTCTGCCTTGGTGGCCGCGAGGTTCGCGGCCTTGCGCACCCCCAGCTCCGTTGCCGCGGCGGGCTGGGTCAGGTTGTAGATGCCCGCCGAACCGCAGCAGATCTCCCACTCCGCCGGCTCGACCAGCGTCAACTCCGGAATGCCGCGGAGGAGCTCGCGCGGCTGCGACCGGACGCCCTGGGCGTGGGCGAGGTGACACGCGTCGTGATACGCCACGCGCATCGACAGCGGGTGCCGTTTCGCCTGCGGCTCCACCGCCGCGAGCACCTCGTGGACGTCCTTCACCTTCGCGGAGAACGCCTCTGCGCGTGACGCCCAGGCCGGGTCGTCGGAGAAGAGGTGGCCGTAGTCCTTCATCGCCGAACCGCAGCCGGCGACGTTGACCGCGATCGTGTCGAAGTCCTCGTACGCGGCGATCACCTTGCGGGCCTCGACCAGCGCGGACTCCTCCTCGCCGCCGTGCAGCTGGAGCGCGCCGCAGCAGCGCGGGGCGCGCGGGGCGTGGACCTCGAAGCCCTCGGCGGCCAGCACCCGGACGGTTGCGGCGTTGACGTCGCCGAAGAGAGCGCGCTGGATGCAGCCCTGCAGGAACGCGACCTTGCCCCGGGGCTCGGTGCCCGGAGCGGGCGGTGTCACGCGGTCCAGCTGCCGGACGGTGGCGCCGAGGGAGACCGGCGGCGCCAGGGACATCAGTGCGCGCAGGCGGGATCCGGCCGGGAGGAGGCGACCCAGGCGGGCGCCGAGCTTGCCCGGCACCGCCAGGGCCGGGATCAGGGCACGGACCCGGCCCGGGTGGGTGAAGACCCCGAAGATCAGGGCCCGGAACGCCCGGTCCGAGCGGGTGCGGGGCACGTTGCGCTCGAGTTGGGGGCGGACCTGTTCGATCAGGCGGTCGTACTGGACGCCGGACGGGCAGGCCGTGACGCAGGCCATGCAGCCGAGGCACCGGTCGAAGTGCGTCTGGAGGGTGGGGCCGATGGCGTCGTCGTGGCCCACTCGCATGAGGACGATGCGGCCGCGCGGGGAGTCGGCCTCGTCCTGGAACACCGAGTAGCTCGGGCAGGTGGGGAGGCAGAAGCCGCAGTGGACGCAGTCCTTGATGAGTTCGGGGTCGGGTGGGCGGTGCGCGTCCCAGCCGGTGGGCATGCCGATCATTTCGGGCTGATCCCCGCCCGAGGGGGTGGTGTTCGAGAGGTCAGCGGTCATCAGAGCCCTCCCACGAACGCGCCGGGGCGGAAGATCCGCGCCGGGTCGAAGCGAGCCTTGACCCGCTGTTGTACAGCGACGACACCCGCGTCCAGGTCCGGCCACGGCGCCGATACCCGGTCCCCACCGTCCAGCACGGTGACCGCCGCGGGCGCCAACGCCGCCCGCACCGCCGCCACCTTCGCCGTGAGCTCGGCGTCGTGCGGTGCGGTGGACGAGGAGGGAGGACCGTCCTCCGGCCCGCTGCCCGCGGACGGCCCGGCTGCCGCCGGCGCCACCGGCTGCCCGGCTGCCGCGGGAAAGGCTAGCCAGGAGAGGCCGAGGGCGGCTCGGGAGACTACCGAGGCGCCGACCGAGTCGGCGGCGCGGAGGACCGCGGCCAGGGCGGTGGGGCGGTGGGAGACTTTCAGGACCGCGCCATCCGGGGAGCGCTGGGCGGTTCGCTGGGCCTCCCAGAGGGGCTCGTCGTCGTCGACGACGGTAACGTCCGGCGCGTCCGCCAGCAACGACGCCACCCGCGACGCCTGGCTCGTCGCCGTCACGCCGCCGAACCGCACCAATAGCCGCCCCGCAGCATCGCGCCACCTGGCGTCGATCGAAAGTGCTTCGAGCGGACGGCGGGAAAGGTCGGACGCGGCCTGAGCCAGCGCGGACGGGTCCGAGTAGGAAGCGACGGCGGTCGCAGTGCCGGCCGGTAGGGGGTGCAGGCGGACGGCGACCTCTGCCACCAGACCCAACGTGCCGTACGAGCCGGTGAACAGCTTGCCCAGGTCGTAGCCTGCGACGTTCTTGATGACCTTGCCGCCGGAGCGGGCGACGGTGCCGTCGGAGAGGACGAGGGTCACGCCGATGACCAGGTCGCGGACGCCGCCGTAGCGGTGGCGCGCGGGGCCGGAGTCGGCGGTGGCGACGAGGCCGCCGATCGTGCCGCCGGGTGACGGGTCCCAGGCGAGCCATTGGCCGGCGGAGGCGAAGACTTTTTGCGCCTCAGCGAGTTGGACGCCGCACTCGAGGATGGCGGTGAAGTCGCCCGGGTTGTGCTCCAGGATCCTGTTCAGGCCCAGGGTGTTGAGCTCGGTACCGGCGGAACCACCGCCCCAGCCCGCGCGGCTTCCGGACCCGACCGGGTGCACGGGGGTGCCGGCGGCGCCGAGTTCCCGCAGCGTCTCGGCGGCCTCGGCCACGGAGGCGGGCCGAAGTGCACCGGGCGCGCCGTTCGCGACGGACGTGGCCATCAGAATCGCTCCGCCAGGCCGGCGGCCTCCATCGGGTGCTGCCGGTAGGGCCCGGGCACCTCGCCGCAGAGTCGGGGTGTCGGCATGACCTTGCCCGGGTTCGCGAGGCCGGCCGGGTCGAACGCGCAGCGCAGCCGCTGGAAAGCGTCCAGGTCGGCCTCGGCGAACATCTTCGACATGTGCTTGCGCTTGTCGACGCCGACCCCGTGCTCACCGGTGATCGAGCCGCCGGCGTCGAGGCACACCTGCAGAATCGCGCCGGCCAGCTCCTCGGCGCGCTCGGCCTCGCCGGTGACACGCCCGTCGTAGCAGACCAGCGGGTGCAGGTTCCCGTCCCCGGCGTGGAACACGTTCGCCACGGTGAGGCCGGCTTCGGTAGCGAGGTTCTCGATCCGCTCCAGCACCTCGGGCAGCTGCGTCCGTGGGATCACGCCGTCCTGGACGAAGTAGTTCGGCGAGATCCGCCCCATGGCGGGGAACGCGGCTTTGCGCGTCTTCCAGAAGAGCGCGCGCTCGGCGTCGTCCCTGCTGACCCGGACGTCGTCCGAGCCGCACCGCTCGCAGATCGCGACGACGTCGGAGAACAGCGCCTCGCACTCGTCTTCGGCCCCGTCGAGCTCCACGAGCAGCGCCGTACCGCGCCCCACCGGATACCCCGCGTGCGCCATGCGCTCGGCGGCGTCGATCGTCACCGCGTCCATCATCTCGATCGCGCCCGGCACCACCCCGGCACGCACGATCTCGGACACCGCCTCACCGGCCGCGTGCGTGGAGTCGAAGAACGCGACGAGCGTCCGGATCGCCTCGGGGGACGGCACGATCCGCAGCCAGATCTTCGTCGCGACGCCGAGGGTTCCCTCCGAGCCGACGAACGCTCCGAGGAGGTCGTAGCCGGGGGTGTCCAGGTCTGTTCCGCCCAGCGTGATTTTTTCCCCGTCCGTCAGGACAACTTCCAGCCCGGTGACGTAATTCGTCGTGAAGCCGTACTTGAAGCAATGCGCCCCACCGGAGTTCTCCGCCACGTTGCCGCCGATGGAGCACACGATCTGGCTGGACGGGTCCGGCGGGTAGAAGAAGCCGGGCCCGACCGCCGCGGACACCGCCGCGTTCGTCACCCCGGGTTCCACGCAGACCCGCGCGTTGTCCAGGTCCACGTCGAGAATGCGGTTGAGCCTCGTCAAAACGATGAGGACGCCGTCCGCGACGGGAAGTGCGCCGCCGGAGAGGCCCGAACCGGCGCCCCGGGCCACCCACGGGACCTCGGCTTCGGCGCAGAGCCCCACGACTTCCTGGACTTCCTCGGCAGACCCGGGATGCACCGCCACGCGGGGCATCGCGCGGTATTGGAGCAGGCCGTCGGACTCGTACGTGCGGAGCTCGTGCGGGTCGGTGTAGGTCCAGCCGGCACCGACCACCCGTTGCAACGCCGCGACGAGGTCCATCTTCCGACGTTAACCCCTTACGCCGACGGTTTGTGCGGTTCCGAGTGAGTCCAGTCGGCCAGCAGCGTGCGCAGCGCGGTGACGAGGGAGAGCGGCTGGTCGATCATCACGTGGTGCGCGGCCAGCGGAATCTCGACGACCGGCACGACCCGGCCGAGGCGTTCGGCGATGCGCTCGCCCATGTCGAGCGGGACCAGGCCGTGTTCGGCGCGGAACACGGCGACCCGGCACTGCGGGAGCTCGAGGGGCACGGGACGGCCGCGGCCGCGGAAGACGTTCGGGTCGAACTTCCAGGTCCAGCTTCCGTCCACTTCTTTGAGCGACGTCTCGGCGATGTGCGCGTAGACGGCGGCGACGTTCCCGTCCTGCTCCGGGATGAGCTTGAACCGCTTGAGCGCGGACTCGCGGCTGTCGTAGCGGCGCAGCGGGCCGAACGCCTGCTGGGCGCCGGCGGCCTGCTCCTCGGGCTGGTCCTCCCAGAACGGGGTGTCGACGGCGACCGCCCCCGCGAGCTCGGTGCCGCGCAGCCGGGCCGCGGTGATCGCCACCATGCCGCCCATGCTGTGGCCGATGACCAGCGGGTGCGGACCCGCTCCCCCGTGTGCGGCGACGGCCAGGACCTCGTCGGCCCAGCGCGCCATCAGGTACTCGTCGCGTCGGCCGCTGTCGCCGTGCCCGGAGAGGTCGATCGCCACGACCCGGCGGTCGGCGGAGAAGAACGGCGCGATGTGGTCCCACCAGCGGCTGTGCGCGGCGCCGCCGTGGACGAGCACGATGCCGGCCTCGTCGCCGGGCTCGCCCCAGGCGCGGTAGTGGATCGGGACGCCGTCGACGTCGACGGCACCGAGCTCGACGTCCGCTCTCAGCGCGTCGGTGACCCAGTCCTCGGTCATGTGCCCTCCTCGGTGGTGCATGGGTCCACTCAACCATCTGTCTGGGGAAACGTCTTTTCGCGGGGGTAGAACCTGTTACAGTTCCGCGCATGATTCTGGACCGGTTCCGGCTCGACGGGAAGGTCGCGGTGGTCACCGGGGCGGGGCGGGGAATCGGCGCGGCGACCGCGCTCGCCCTCGCCGAGGCCGGTGCCGACGTGCTGATCGCGTCCCGTACCGAGGACGACTTGCGCGCTGTTGCCGACCGCGTCGCCGCTACGGGGCACAAGGCGGCTGTGGTGGCGGGAGACCTGAGCGACACTCGTGCGGCCCCGGGCCTGGTCGAGCGCGCGGTCGACACGTTCGGGCGCCTCGACATCGTTGTCAACAACGTCGGCGGTGAGATGCCGCGGCCGCTGATGAAGACCAGCGTCCGGCGACTCGAGTCATCGTTCCATTTCAACGTCTCGACGGCCCACGCGTTGGTTACTGCCGCCGTCCCCGCGCTGCTGGAAACGGGCGGCGCGATCGTCAACATCTCGTCGGTGATGGGCCGGCTCCCGGCCCGCGGTTACGCCGCGTACGGCACGGCGAAGGCGGCGCTGGCCCACTACACCAAGCTCGCCGCCGCCGACCTGGCTCCCCGGGTGCGGGTCAACGCGATCGCTGTCGGCTCGGTGGCCACGTCCGCCCTAGAACTCGTTCTCGACAACGACGAACTCCGTACGACGATGGAGCAGAACACACCGCTGAAGCGGATCGGTGACCCCGAGGACATCGCCGCCGCGGTCGTGTTCCTCACCTCCCCCGCCGGCGGGTACGTGACCGGCGCGATCCTCGAGGTCGACGGCGGCCTCCGCACCCCGAACCTCGACCTCGGCCTGCCTGACCTGTAGAGGGGACTTCTCGTGGTGTATCGCGTGGTGCAGTGGAGCACCGGCAACGTCGGGCGACACACGATCGCCGGGATCGACGCCCACCCCGACCTGGAGCTGGCCGGTGTCTGGGTCTCCAACCCGGCCAAGGTGGGACGCGACGCCGGTGAGCTGGCCGGCCTCGGACGTTCGCTGGGGGTGGCGGCCACCGACGACGCCGACGCCCTGCTCGCGTCACGGCCGGACTGCGTCGTCTACACCGCGATGGCCGACGACCGGCTGCCCGACGCGATCGCCGACCTCACGCGGTTCCTGCGTGCGGGCGTGAGCGTCGTGTCGTCCGGACCGGTGTTCCTGCAGTACCCCGACGGCGTGGTGCCCGACAGCCTGACCGACCCGATCCGGGCGGCGGCGCTTTCTGGCGGAGCGTCGCTCTGGGTCAACGGCATCGACCCGGGATTCGCCAATGACTGGATGGCGCTGACGCTCACGAGCCTGTGCGAGCGCATCGACGAGGTCCGCTGCCTGGAGATCCTCGACTACTCGACCTACGACAACCCGACGGTGTTGTTCGACATCATGGGGTTCGGGAAGCCGATCGACGATGTTCCGATGCTTCTGCAGCCCGGAGTACTGGGGATCGCGTGGGGGTCGGTGGTGCGCCAGTTGGCGGCAGGGCTCGGTGTCTCGCTGGACGCGGTCGAATCGTCGTTCACGCGGTTGCCGGCGCCGGAGGACTTCGACATCCCCTCTGGGTCGATCGGTAAGGGCACTGCGGCCGCGCTGCGTTTCGAAGTTCGCGGGATGCGGGGTGGCCGCGCCGTGTGCGTGTTGGAGCACGTCACGCGGTTGCGTCCGGATCTGGGGCCGGACTGGCCGCAGCCGACCGGGCAGGGTGGGTACCGGGTGGTGGTCAGCGGCGAGCCGAACTACACGCTCGACATGACGATGCTGGCGTCCGACGGGGATCACAACACCGCAGGGCTCAAAGCCACCGCGATGCGGCTGGTCAACTCCGTGCCCGCGGTGGTTGCCGCAGCGCCTGGCCTGCTCACCGCCCTCGACCTGCCGCTGGTCACCGGCCGCGGCCTGGTGCGGCCCTGAACTCCGCCACGGTCTCGCGCGTGCCGCCGCGGGGGCCGCGCGAGTGTTGCGAATCGAACGTTCGCGGCGTCATCGCGGCGATCGAGGGTCCACATCAGCGGCTGCTACGACTACTCGTACGACGAGTGCAAGCCGCGGCGTCGCCGGCACCACAAGAAGCGCTACAACGACTGCTGGGACTACAACCCCTGCAACTGATCACCCAGCACCACCCGAAGCCCGAAGCCCAGCGCTCCGGGCTTTGTCGCGTCGGTAGCCCCTACGGGTTCTCGGGCCTACGACGAGTTCCAGGGCATAAACCCGCAGTTCGTAGGCCCGAGAACCCGTCGTAGGGCCGAGAACCGGTCGTAGGCCCGAGGACCCGTCGTGGGCCCGACGAGCTTCCGGCTGGGCGGCGCGGGCCCGCGTCGACCGGCGTCGGCGTCACACGGCGCACTCGTGGCTGGCCGCTCTGCCGACGCTGCTCAGCGCGACCGCCATCGTGTTCGCCACCGCCACCGCCACCGTCTTCGTGGCCAACATGTTCGCCGGCAGCACACAGGCCCGCGCCCTGGCGGTGTCCGTGGCCGCCATGGTTCTTCCGGTGCTGATCTCCGACACGATCGCCGGTCGGCTCCGCCCGAAAGAGAAACTGACGATCACCCACCAGGTGATCCTCGCCATGCAGACGCCGACTTTGGCATTCCTCGGCTGGACGCGCGCCGACTGGCTCGCGGGTGTCACGCACGGCTGCTACACATGGCCGACGTCGCCGACTTCGTTCAGCGGGTCAACGACGTCTGCGGGTGCACGCCTGCACGCTCGACGCCGCGGCCAAGCTGACCAGCCAACCCTGCCGCGCCAACGACCTTGGCTCCTTCCTCGTGTCGGCGTGGGACTCGGCGTTCCTTGCCGATGCGCTGCGGCCGCCTGGTGAAGCCGCCGATCCCGGTGCTGCCCTGGCACGTCGACGCGATCAACGATCCGAGCCGCATCGGGGAACGTCCCAGCCCGGCGCTGGCTCTCCCCACCGACCGAAGCTAGTCGGCCACCGGGCAAGGTCGCGGCCTGGTCAGCGCTCGATCGCTGACGACGCCGGCCGAATCGGTCGACATCGGGCCGGATGTGAGCTTCGATCACCTGATGACGGCGGTACAAGAGCTGATCGCGCCGGGAGCCCAGCTCGAGCGGGTGTGGACCGGCGGGAGCTGGGGTGAGGGCCCCGTGTGGCTACCCGAGACCCAGAGCCTGCGGTGGAGCGAAATCCACGGCAACAGGATCTACGAGTTCGACGCCCGGTCCGGGCAGACCCACGTCCACCGGCAGAACGTCGAGTTCACGAACGGACGGACGCTCGACCTGGCCGGACGGGTCCTCCAGTGTTCGCACGGGCGTCGTTGCGTCGAAGTGGAGATCGACGGCGTGCCGACGACGCTCGTCGACCACTGGCGCGAACATCGGCTCAATTCACCGAACGACATCGTCGTGGCCTCCAACGGGGCGATCTGGTTCACCGATCCGCCCTACGGGATCATCAAGCCCGAAGAAGGTCATCCGGGCACGATGGAGTACGGGGGGTGCTGGGTCTTCCGATACGAGCCCGAATCTGCCACCCTCCAGCCGGCGATCACCGACCTGGAGCGCCCGAATGGGCTGGCGTTCTCCCCGGACGAGAGCCTGCTCTACGTGTCCGACACGGTGGACACGTCTCGCGGCTTGATCCGGGTCTACGACATGTCCAACGGCACGGCGAGCAACGGACGCGATTTCGCCACCGTCCTGCCGGGCTGCTCCGACGGCTTCCGCGTCGACGTGGACGGCCGGATCTGGACGTCGAGCCTGGACTCGGTGCAGGTGATCTCGCCCCAGGGCCAACTCGTGGGCCGGATTCCCGTACCGGAGAAGATCTCCAACCTGTGCTTCGGTGGCCCGGACGGCACCGACCTCTACATCACCGCGTCCACCAGCGTCTATCGGATCCGCACGCTGACCACCGGCGCCACCTGGGCCCGGACGGCTATCCCGTAGTCCTGCGGATCCGGATCGGGCCCTTCGCCGTTTCGGGGTCGACCACCTCGCCGCCCTGAGTGATCTCGACCTCCCCGGCCGCCACCAGGCGCCGGGCGGCAGCCCGCACCGGTTCCATCATCGATCGCCACTCCTCGCCACCCAGTTGCCGTGCTACTTCGGAGGGACAGATGGTGGCCCCCGCAGCGCGCTGCGCCAGCAAATTCAGGATCGACGACTCGACGCTCACCTCGCCCGCCCCGTCTCCGGAGGCGGGCCGGGCTGGCAGTGCGGGCACCACCAGGTGCGGCGGCGTTCGGCGTCGCCGCTGACCTCGGCCACCACCTGGATCGGGGTGCCGCAGCGCCGGCACGGACGCCCGGACCGTCCGGCCACCCAGTGACTATTTCCGGGGCGGGGGTCACCGGTGGTGACCTGCGTGGCGCCGGGGGTGCTAACCGAGAACCGCAGCAGCCGGGCGGCCAGGTCGACCAGGACGGGTACGTCGACGTCCCGCATCGGCGTCCAGGGGGAGATCCCGCGCAGGTAACACAGTTCGTTGACCCACAGGTTGCCCAGGCCGGCCATCCGGGTCTGGTCGAGCAACGTGGCACTGACCGCCCGGTCCGCGTCGGCGGTGAGCCGGGTGATGGCCAGGGCGCGGTCCCAGTCCTCGCGCAGCGGATCGGGACCGAGGTGAGCTGTCAGTTGTCCCTCGTCGGCGGTCTTCACCAGTTCGACCACGGGAAGCTTGAGACCGGCCGCGCTGCGACCGTCCTGGAAGTCCAGCAAAACGCGCACGTCGGGGACGATCCGACGGGGCAGCCGTTTGCCGGGGCCGAGCACCGTCCAGGAGCCATCCATCCGCAGGTGGGTGTGCAGGGTGAGGAGGCCGCTGTGCGGGTCGTCGAACCTGGTCAGCAAGTGTTTGCCGTGGGTGTGGGTGGCGAGCAGGGTGGCGCCGGACAAGTCGGCGGTGGCGTGGCGCGGAACCCGGAAGTCCGAGCGGCGCACGACCTGACCTTGCAGCCGGTCGTTCAGCTTACGGGCGAGCAGGAACACGGTGTCTCCCTCGGGCACCGCCCCATCACCCCTCGCGCCACACGGTCACCATCACGTCGAGGTGCTTGCCCTGCTGGGCAGCCCGCAAACGCCGCGTCGGCGTCGCGAATCGGCAGGTGAACCACTGCGCTAGCCACCCCGGCGGTGTCGTGCACATCCTCCGACCTCGACGGGGCGACGCCGAATCTCTGGCAGCTCCCATACGTCGCGCCCGGCTGAGCGACGAGTACGCGCGACTGTTGGGAAGCAAACGTTCCAGCCGTTCCGCCGCCGAACGAAGCCGCCATCGATCCACGCGAAGCTATTGGCACACGGGGAACACACCCCGAACCAATACTTGGAGGCTGGACGACATGAGCGGCTGCTACGACTACTCGAACGACTGCAACGACTACTCGTACGAGGAGTGCAAGCCGCGGCGTCGCCGGCACCACAAGAAGCGCTACAACGACTGCTGGGACTACAACCCCTGCAGCTGACAGCTCAACGAGTGAGGCCCCGAGCACAAGCTCGGGGCCTCACTGCTGTGTCGGGAAGCGCGGCAATAGAGTGGGATGCCGTGACCGAGTACGACGTTCTGCTCGCCGACTGTCCGGCCCGAACCACGCTCGAGTTGATCTCGGGGAGCTGGATGATCGTCGTCCTGGTGGGACTCGCGCACGGCCCGCAGCGGTACTCCGATCTGCAGCGACGGGCTGGTGGGATCACCAAGAAAATGCTCACCCAGACGTTGGCCAAGGCTGTCGGAAGCGGGTTGGTGGTGCGGCCGGACAGACGAGGTGGTGCCTACGCGCTGAGCGCTCTGGGTGACTCGCTGCTCGTGCCGCTGACCGCGCTCACCACGTGGGCCGAAACGCACGCGGATGAGCTCGCCGAGCTCTGAGCGTCGGTTGGGCACTTCGCGGTTCCCTCGAGCTGTCTACCGTTGGATTCCACCGGCGAAAGGCATGCACATGACGGAACGACTGACGGCATGACTCGAGGTCGCGGCATCTTTCTGGTCGCCGGCGCGACCGGCAACGTGGGCGGTGGTGTGACCCGGCACCTGCTCGACGCCGGCTGCCCGGTACGCGCGCTGGTCCGTCCGGGGTCGAAGGGCCCCGTCCCCGCGGGTGCCGCAGTGGTCGAAGCCGACCTCAACGACCGTGCCAGCTTGCGCTCGGCTTACGCGGACGTCGAGGCGGCGTTCCTGCTCGCCGGTTACCCGGACATGCCAGGCATCCTGGCCGACCTGAACGCTGCCGGCGTCGAGCGAGTCGTACTGCTGTCCAGTGGTTGCGTCGTCGGCGGCGACCTCGACAATGCCGTCGTCCGGTTCAACGTCGTGTCCGAAGCTGCGGTGCGCGACAGCGGGCTGCCGTGGACGGTACTGCGGCCCAGCGGTTTCATGTCCAACACCCTGCAATGGGTGGATCAACTGCGCACCGGCGACGTGGTTCGCGAGCCGTTCGCCGACGTGCCGATCGCCGTCATCGACCCGGACGACATCGCGGCGGTGGCGAGCCTGGTACTGCGGACGCCCGGCCACGACGCCCAGAGCTACCGCCTGACCGGGCCCGACGTGTTACTGCCGGCCGAACGGGCGGCCATCCTCGGCGCCGTGCTCCAGCGGCCGATCCAACTCCAGCCCGAGCCGGACGACCAGGCGCGCGTCCGCATGGAGGAGTCGATGCCACCAGAGATGGTGGACGCGTTCTTCCAGTTCTTCCGCCGCGGCGGCTACGACGACGCGCACGTCAACGACGTCGCGCCGACGTTACTCGGGCGTCCTCTCCGGACATTTCGCGCCTGGGCGGACGCGAATCACGGCGCGTTCGGAGGCTTGGCCTTCTGCGGATAGAACGTCTCGTGACGGGCCAGCATGGCCACGAATTCGACGATCTTCCGCTCGCGGGTCTCCACCCTTTTGACTCCGTTGACGCGGTGGATCAGGGCGAACCGGTTGGCCTTCGTCAACACGTCGAACATGGCTTGGGCAGCCGGCACGACGGCGATGGCGGCGAGAAGGTCGGCGGGTACCTCGGCTTCCGACGGCGGGGCGTAGGCCGCCGCCCAACGCCCGTCCGCTTTCGCGGCGTCCACCGCGGCGCGGCCCGAGGGCTGCATTCGCCCTTCGGTCTCCAGCCGGGCCACGTGGGCGACGTTGCGCTGCGACCAGGAGCTGCGGGCCCGCCGAGGGGTGAAACGGATCCACGACGTCTCGTGATCCCGCTTCCGGGCCTGCCCGTCGATCCAGCCGAAGCACAGGCCCTCGTCGACGGCCTGCTGCCAGGTCAGCGTCGTGACCGTGCCGCCCTTCTTGGTCAGGGCCAGCCACACTCCGGGTGACGTGGCGTTGTTGACCGACAACCATGCGCGCAGTTCCTCGGCGTCCGCGACGATCAGTTCATCCAGCTCCGCGCTCGCCATGGTGGCAGGTTAGCCGGGTTGTCGACCCGCTCCTGCCGCGACGATCGCCAGGTCGTCGCCCGAGAAACCGACGCGGCTCAGCACCGCCAGGGACTTGTTCGCCGCCACCGTGCGCAACGCCAGCTCGGCTGCCTCCTGCTCGTCGGCCCCCGCCGCCAGGAACGCCTGCTCCAGCATCGCCCGCAAGCCGTCGATCATGGCGCGGACCAGAGCCTGGCTCTCAGCGTCGAGAGCAGGGAATTGAGCTGCTGACATCGTGAGCAGACAGCCGTCGGGGACCGTCGGATCAGCGATGCGGTTCAGGGTGACCTGCAGGTAGGCGGCCGCAACGTCGCCCGGGCTCGCATGAGGGCCGGACAGCGCCTGCTCGTAGAGCGGGTGGTAGGTCTCCGCGTAGCGCTGAAGGCTTCTCCGGAAAAGCGCGCTCTTGTCACCGAAGGCGCCGTACAGAGAACCGCGGCCCAGGCCCGTGCCCTCGGTGAGGCGGTCGATCGAGGCCTCCGACCAGCCCCAACGCCAGAAGACGTGCATCGCGCGGCGGAGCGCCTCGTCCACGTCGAACTGCTTGCGGCCTGCCATGGTCGTCAGCCTACACATCTTGTACTGATCGTTCCAAGATGAGTATGGTCCCCGACATGGCAACTCTGAGCTCGTTACCGCTGCCCGTCGGATTCACCGACGTCTTCACGAGCCGCTTCGTGGAGGTCGACGGGCTGCGGCTGCACGCGGTCACCGGCGGGGACGGTCCGCCGCTGCTGCTGGTCGGTGGATGGCCGCAGACCTGGTACGCCTGGCGCGAAGTGATGCCGGCGCTCGCCCGCGAGCACACCGTCGTCGCCGTCGACTCGCGCGGAGCCGGGCTCTCCGACAAGCCCGACGACGGCTACGACGCCGGCACGCTGGCCGCCGACCTGGTCGCGCTGATGGTCGCGCTCGGGCACGACCGGTTCGACGTCGTCGGGCACGACATCGGTACGTGGACCAGTTACGCGCTCGCTGCCGATCACCGGGAGCGGGTGGGCCGGCTCGCCGTCGTCGAAGCATTGATTCCCGGTCTGACGCCGTCCCCGCCGGCGTTCAACCCGAGCGCACTCAATCAGAAGCTCTGGCAGTTCGGCTTCAACCGGCTCACCGACCTCAACGAGGAACTGGTCCGGGGGCGGGAGCGAGTCTTCTTCGGCTGGCAGTTCGCCACCAAAGCCGCCACCCCGACCGCGATTCCCGCGCACGCCGTCGACGTCTACGTCGACGCGATCGCTGCGGATCCCCGCGCGCTGCGAGCGAGCTTCGAGTACTACCGGGCGTTGGACGAGACGATCGCGCAGAACGAGCGACGCGGCAGGACCCGGCTGACGATTCCGGTGCTCGCTGTCGGGGGTGCACTCTGGAGCGGTCCGGGTGCCGCCCAGACCATGCAGCTGGCAGCGGACGACGTCACCGCGGTGGTTCTCGACGGCTGTGGCCACTACCCCGCCGAGGAGCAACCGGAGCGGTTCGCCGAGGTTCTGCTCGACTTCCTCTCCTGGCACGATCGTCGTTCGTGGCGGATCAGCTGAAGAAGCGATTCCAGCGGTGAACTGCCCGACGTCGATATCGACGCCTCGCTCCTGCCGCCCGGTCTGGCCGGCTGGCGTGAAGAGCGGGACGCGCAGCGCGGCCGCCCAGGTTTCGGTGCCCTCGCCGGACGCGAGGCCGTGTTTCTGCGGCGCCCGTGGGACGAGGCCGAGCAGACCTACCTCGACGGCACCGCGATCAAGACCGGACCCGCCGACTGGCCGTTCAACCCACCGCCGGATGTCGGTCCAACTCGCTGGTGGGACACCCTGTAGGGCTCCTATGCTGCGCCGATGTCCGTTGCTGGAGTGGTGCGTGAGTGGAATGCCGAAGAGGGCTGGGGTGTGGTGGACTCGACCGAGACGCCCGGTGGGTGTTGGGTGCATTTCAGCCATGTCGAGGGTGATGGCTACAAAGAGTTGCGGGTGGGCGAGGCAGTGGAGCTGACCTGGGAGGTGGGAGCGCAGGACGGGTATTCGTTCCGCGCCGTCGCCGTCACTCCGCGGTGACCTCGCGCCGAGTGTTGTGAACCGAACGTTCGTGGCGTCATCGCGGCGATCGAGCCGCGGCTCCGTCCGCGCGAAGCTATTGGCACAGCAGGGGGAACACACACACTTTCAGGAGGCTGGACGACATGAGCGGCTACTACTACGACTACAACCAGTGCAACGACTGGGACTACAACGAGTGCAAGCCGCGCCGTCGCCGCCACCACAAGAAGCGCTACAACGACTGCTGGGACTACAACCCCTGCAACTGAGCCTCCAGCACCACCCGAAGCCCGGAGCCCAGCGCTCCGGGCTTTGTTGTGGAGGTAACGCCTGCAGGTTCTCGGGCCTACGACGAGTTTCAGGGCCTACGCCCGCTGGTCGTAGGGCCGAGAACCCGTCGTAGGGCCGAGAACTCGTCGTAAGCCCGAGAACTCGTCGAACGGCCGACGACGTGCGGCTGGCCCACCCGTGCGCCGTCCCGGATGTTCACGAATGAACCCGGCCCGCTTGGCGTGAGGCCCGGCGAGTGGCGCTGTCGCGCCCGGGCCGACGACATCGGCGCGCGGTTGACCGAGCCGTCAGGGTTTTCGGTGGTCAGCAGCACGACCGGCGTCCCGAAGGAGAGGCCGGATCCGCAGCGAGATCGTGGCGCGACGGAAGGGGGCGAATCGTTCGGCGAGCGTCGAAGCGTTCGCCGATCAGATTTCGGCGAGACGGTCGTCGCCGTCCGGAGGCCTGATCACGCAGAACTCGTTGCCCTGCGGGTCCGCCAGCACTGCGGTCAGGAAGCCGTCGTCGTCGTGTGCCGGCTCGACGACGCTGGCTCCTGCCGCAACCAGGCGCTCGACTTCCGCTGCGACGTCGAGTACCTGCACATCCAGGTGCATCCGGTTCTTGCCGCTCTTGCTCTCGGGTACCTGCTGCACCAGGAGATCGGGCCACCGCCCACCGGGATCGGTCAGCCGGACGTAGGGCGCCCCGAACGGGCCGCGACGGTAGCCGAGAGCGACCGCCCAGAAGTCGGCCAACGCGTCCGCGTCGACGCAGTCCAGCACCATTACGAGACGCATCGAACTCCGATCCTCGCGTGGGCGATGATCACAGCACACCAGTACGACACCTCGTGAGCGCGGGTTTTGCTCAGAGCTGCAGGTCGGGCGCCGACGAGAGAAGAGGTGCATTCTCCGAGAACAGCGTGGGGGGTCGTCGTGGCGCAGCCGGACACCGTCGAGAGCTCGGCGGGTAAGCGTCGGATCTGGGGCGACTTGAAGGTCGGGGCGAAGATCACGATCGCGGTGCTCGCCGCGCTGGCCATTTCGTCTGCCGCGACCCTGATCACGCTGCTGCAGACCGGCGACGTCCGCTCGATCGGCAAGTCCATCTACACGAACAACGTCGGCCCGTTGATCACCGTCGGGGAGCTCCGGGACTCGTTCCGCCTGCTTCGCGCCGACCAGAACGCCCTCGCGCTGCTCGAAGCGGGGAGCGCAGCGAGCACGCAGAAGGCCGAGCAGATCAGCGACGACGGCGACACGATCACCGCGCTGGCCGCGAAGTACCGCTCCACCGCGGCCGAACCCAAGCTCGTCGACGAGTTCATCGCCGCGTTCACGACGTACGACGACATCGCGACGACGCAGATGATCCCCGCGGCGCTGGCGGGCAACCGTGCGCGCTACGTGAGCGTCAAAGAAGGCGCGGCCAAGGCGTCGTACGCGGCCTCCGAGGAGACGTTGCAGAAGATCACCGCGGCGGAGAACGCACAGGCCAAGGAACGGGCGGACGAGCTCGACAGCCGCTACGCGAGCGCGGTGACGATCTCGGTCGCCGGGCTGCTGATCGCGATCACGATCGGGGTGGTGCTCGCGCTGTGGGTGGCTCGGGGGATCAGCCGGCCGCTGCGTGGTGTCGGTGCAGCGCTGGACCGGATGGCTGACGGGGACCTCACCACGACGGTTCCTGACCCCGGGACCCGGGACGAGGTCGGCATGATGGCACGTGGAGTGAAGCGCACGCTGACGTCGATACGGTCCAGCGTCGCGGAGGTGCTGCAGCAGGCGAGCCGGGTGACGGCGGCGTCGCACGAGCTCAGTGCGGTTGCGTCGCGGATCGAGACCGGGGCGACGACGACCGCCAGCGGGTCGCAGACCGCGTCGGCGGCGGCCAACGAGGTGGCGGCCAGCGTCAGTACGGTGGCCGCGGCGAGTGAGGAGATGAGCGCCGCGATCGCCGAGATCTCGCGCAGTGCGGCCAGCGCGGTGGAGGTGGCGCAGCAGGCGCTGAACACCGCTCAGCAGACCAATGATTCGGTGGCCGCGCTCGGGGCCGCGAGTGTCGAGGTCGGCGACGTCGTGAAGGTGATCAACAGCATCGCGGAGCAGACGAACCTGCTCGCGCTCAATGCGACGATCGAGGCCGCGCGGGCCGGCGAGGCCGGGAAGGGGTTCGCGGTCGTCGCGACCGAGGTGAAGGATCTCGCGCAGGAGACCGCGAAGGCGACCGAGGAGATCACCCGGAAGATCGCCGCGATGCAGGCCAGCAGTGACGAGGCCGCGACGGCGCTCGGGCAGATCAACGCGATCATCGAGCAGATCAACGAGCACCAGACGACGGTGGCGTCGGCGGTGGAGGAGCAGACCGCGACGACGCACGAGATCAACCGCAGCATCGGTCAGGCTGCGACCGGTGTCGATCACATCGCGCAGACGGTCGGGAACGTGTCGCAGACTGCCGACGAGTCGAACGCCAGTGCTGCCCAGGCGGCCGGCGCCGCCCGCGAGCTCGCCCTGACCGCGAGCGCCCTCAACGACTCGGTGAGCGGCTTCCGCGTCTGACTCCGGGCGCCCGGCGCGGGCCGGGGCGGCGCGCCGCGGGCGCAAGCGGTGGTGAGACGCGTGCAAGGGTCGTGCAAGGTTCAACGACCACAATGGTCGACGCCGGGCGGGACGCAGACCTTCATCCCGCCGTACCGGGGCGCACGGCGAGGGAGGGGGCGCCGCGCGTCCCGGTACGGCCCCGGCCGCCGAAAGGCCGACGAGAGGAGGACGCCTCACGACAGCGCTACGAAACCTGGCCTTCCACCGCCCGGGCACGCGCGGACACGTCCGTCATGCCCAACGCGTCGGCTGACGTCAGGACCTTGCGCAGTAGGGCCGCGGCATCGCCGCGATCGCCCGGACCGTCGCGGAGAAGATGTGCCCGCGGGACGTCGAATCCGAACTCGAACAGCGAGAGCAGGTCGAACGCCCGGGTCGCCACGTCGTCGTAGCCGGCCACCGCTCGACGGGCGTCGATGAGCTCTTCGGCGGCGGGACCACCGCTGTCGCGGAGCGTGAGCAGGAAGCGGGCCATCCAGTGCGCGTCGGAGTCGCCGTCGCCCACGACGTCGTAGCGCCCCAGCCGCAGACCGGCCTCGGCCAGGTGCGTCAGGACCTCGGCGTGGCGGCGCTCCAGCGTCGCGGCCAGCCGCAGGCACGGTTCCGGGATTTCGTCGCCGAACAGGCCGAACGGCGCGTCGATCCACTCGTCGACGGCGGCGCGGTAGGCCGCCAACGCGTCGAGGTCACGGCCCTGCGCGGCCAGGCGGTCACCGGCGTCCGCGAAGTGCACGAACCGGGCGGCGTCCACCACGGACGACTCCCCCGCCCCGAGCGGACCGACCAGCTCGTACGTCCGCCGATCCCGCACGTACGCGATGTCGAGGCCGCCTGCCGACAAACGCTTCCGTAACCGGGCGACGACCGGCGACAAACCGTCCCCTCGCGGGGCGTCGTCCGGCCAGACCGCGTCGATCAGCTGATCGCGACGGACCGGACCGCCGACGGCCACCAGCGCCGCCAGCACGGTGGCCTCCTGCCGCGCGATCTGCAGCGGCTGTCCGTCCACGAGCACGTCGGCCCGGCCGAACACCCTGATCCGCAGTCCGGTCACCCCCACCCCCGAGAGTGTTCCACGGGTGGTCGGAGGCTGTCCCCCCATCTCAATCCGACAGCTGGGCCACCTTCACCCGCGGCGCGCCCTCGCGCGCCCCCGTGCCGGGCGCGCTCTCGCGCGCCCCAGTGCCGGGCGCGCTCTCGCGCGCGACGATCGCGGCGAGGATCTCCGCCGACCGCACCGCCGCGTTGGACAGCAGCGACGAGCTGATTCCGTGGCTGTGCTCGGTGCCGCCCTGCAGGTAGATCCCCACGCCCAACGCGTCGTCGGCGGCCACCCGGTAGTCGCGGTCGACCTCGAGACGGCCCGCGGCATCACGTCGACAGAAGCTGTTGAGTTCGCCGAGCAGCGCGGCGGGTTCGACCGGGTCGTACCCGGTGGCGCAGACGAGGATGTCGGCGTCGAGCACGGTCTGCTCACCGGTGGTGAGCGCCTCGACCGTCGCCTGCACGCCGTCCGGCGTGGACACCGCGCCGACCAGCCGCGACACGTTCATCATCCGCAGCCGCTGCCGCCCGAGCACCTGCTCGCGGTACGAGCGCCGGTACAGCTCGGCGATCAGGTCCGAGTCGACCACCGAGTAGTTCGTGTTCGCGTGATAGGTCAGCAACTGATCCTTGACCCAGCCGGGTGCGTCGTAGAAGTCGTCGACGGCGGCCGGGTCGAAGATGCGGTTGGCGAACGAACTGTCGTCGGCGGGGCTGTAGCCGAACCGCGAGTAGACGGCCAGCACCTCGGCGTCGGCGTACCGGTCGTGCAGGAACGCGGTCACCTCGGCGGCGCTCTGACCGGCACCGACCACCACGATCCGCTTCGGCTGCTCCTCGCCGAGCGCGGAAACCCGGTGCAGCAGGTCACGGCTGTGCCAGATGCGCTCGTCGGCGACGACACCCGGCGGCAGCGACGGCTGCAAACCGGTGGCCAGGACGAGATTGCGGGCCCGGTACACGGTCGTGCCGCTGCCGGTGTCGACGAGGAGCTCGACCAGGTCGTCCCCGGCGACCCGGCGGATGCCGATCACCTCGTGGCCGTACCGGACCAGATCGTCCACCTGGCGCGCGGCCCACTCGAGGTAGTCGTGGAACTCCACCCGCAGCGGGAACAGCGTCTTGTGGTTGATGAAGTCGACCAGCCGGCCCCGTTCGTGCAGGTAGGACAGGAAGCTGAAGCGGCTGGTCGGGTTGCGCAGGGTGACCAGGTCCTTGAGGAACGAGACCTGCATGGTCGCGTCGTCGAGCAGCATGCCGCGGTGCCAGCCGAACGTGGCCTGGCGCTCGAAGAACAGCGCCGAGGGCGCGTCGTCGGACTCGCTCAGCGCGACGGCGAGCGCGAGGTTGGACGGTCCGAATCCGACACCGATGACGTCGTACTCTCTGATCGCGTGCACCATTCGAACCATCCTTTGTCGACGCCGGAACACAGCCGACCCGCAGGCGTGCAAGGTCAGGCTTACCTAACAATCAACGGCAGTCAACGGCTTCATCAAGACATTCACGTAACTTAGGCGATGCTAACCTAACCAGCATGAGACGTTGGTTACGCCTGGTCACAGGGCTTGTTGTCGTCGTTCTGGCCGCATCGTGTTCGTCGTCGTCCGACGACACCGCCACCCCCGCCTCTTCCGGAGGCGCGGTGTTCCCGGTCACCATCGCGCACAAGTTCGGATCGACGACGGTCCCGGCCGAGCCGAAGCGGGTGCTCACCGTCGGGTGGAACGACCAGGACTTCGTGCTGTCGCTGGGTGTCGTGCCGATCGCGACCCGGGAGTGGTTCGAGGAGTACTCGACCTACCCGTGGGTCACGGCGAAGACCGGCGGCAAGGCCGTGCCGACGTTCTCCGCGGAGATCAACTACGAGGCGATCATCAAGCAGAAGCCGGATCTGATCCTGGCGATCTACGAGACGATCTCGCGCGAGGTCTACGACAAGCTTTCGGCGATCGCGCCGACGGTGGTGCAAGCTTCGGACTACCAGGACGAAGAGACGCCCTGGGACGTGCAGCTGGCGACGATCGGTAAGGCTCTCGGCCGCTCGTCGGAGGCTTCGGCGCTGACAAAGAAGGTCGACGACGCGGTCGCGGCGGCGAAGAGCGCGCACCCGGAGTTCGCCGGGAAGACGCTCGTGGAGGACTACGGACCGGAAAACGGGTCGCACTGGCTGATCGGGGCGAACGATCCGCGTCGTTCGCTGTTCGACGCGCTGGGGTTCAGGACGCAGCCGGAGTCCGGTGACCTGAGTGAGGAACGCCTCGACGTGCTCGACAGGGACGTGCTGTTCCTGAACGGGGCCACCGAGCAGGACATGCTGAAGCGACCGGTTTTCGCGAAGCTCCCGGTGGTCACCGAGGGTCGCACGATCTACACCGGGTTCGACACCCCGCTCGCCGGCGCCCTCTCGTACAGCGGCCCCGACGCACTCCTCTTCGCGTTGAACGAGCTCGTCCCCCAGCTCGCAGCGGCAACCGCCCAGCCGTAGCCGCCCGAAGCGGTCCCGCTCGTGCGCGCTTGAGGGCGCCGACATGGGGCCGCTCGAAGCGGTCCCGTTGCGGCGCGCTCCGGCGCCCCGTAGCGGGGCCGCTCGAAGCGGGCTCGTTGCAGCGCGCCCCCGGGCGCCGCAACGGGACCGCTTCAGCGCGTCGCCGGGGCCTGGGTCGGTGTCCGGCCCTCCCAGGCGGACCAGAGTTGGGCGTAGCGGCCGCCTGCGGCCACGAGCGACGCGTGCGCGCCCTGCTCGACGATCCGGCCGCGTTCGAGCACGACGATGCGGTCGGCCGACGCCGCCTGCGTGAGCCGGTGCGCCACCACGAGCGTGGTCCGGCCCGCGGTGGCGGCCGCCGCCGACTCCTCCAGGTCACGTGCCCCGGCGCTCCCCGCCTCCGCTGTCGCCTCGTCGAGGATCGCGATCGCCGGGTCGAGCAGCACCAGCCGCGCCAACGCCAACTGCTGGGCCTGGGCGGGCGTCAGCTCGTGCCCACCCTCGCCGACCGCGGTGTCCAGGCCGGACTCCAGCGCCGCCACCCAGCCCAGCGCCCCGACCCTCTCCAGCGCGGACGAGGCGTCCTCCCGGGAGGCCCCGGCACGCGCCAGCTGCAGATCCTCCAGCAACGTGCCGGAGAACACGTGCGTCTCCTGGCTGACGACCGCCACGTGCTCGCGCAGGTTCGCCACCGAGCCGACCGGCACCCCACCGACCGACGCCACCCCGTGCGTGGGCTGCAACGAACCCGCGGCGATCAGCGCGAGCGTCGACTTCCCGGCCCCCGTGGACCCGACGAGCGCGACCCGCTCCCCCGGCTCGATCCGCAGCCCGACCCCGAACAGCACCTGCGCGGCACCGTCGTAACTGAAGTCCACGTCGGAGAGCACAAGCGACGCGTCCGCCGGTGCGGCGCCCTCCGCGGGCACGACACCGGGCTCCATGTCGACGACGCCCACCAACCGCGCGAGGCTCGCGCCACCGGCCTGGATGTCGTCGAAGCTGAACAGCAGCATGCCGATCGGGTTGAACAGCCGGTGGAACAGCACTGCGGCCGCCGACGTCTCACCGACCGTCACCGCACCGGCGTCCACCAGGAAGAACCCGGCGATCAGGATCGCCGACAGCCCGACGAACTCGGCCCGGTTCACCCGGCCGACGAGCCGCGTGAACAGGTCGAACAGGTTGATCAGCACGTCCCGGGCGTTGCCCGATGCGCGGTCGATGTCGGCCAGGTGCTTCTGCTCGAGCCGGTATGCGTGCACGGTGCGCAACCCCTGCGCGCTGTCGACGAGCAACTGCCCACGCTCGGCCACCGACTCCCGCTCGGCCCGGTACCCCGGAGCGGAGCGCGGCAGGTACCAGCGCAGCGCGACCGTGTAGGCGGGAACGGCCAGCGCCCCCGCCAGGCCCAGACGCCAATCGATGCCCACCATGGCCACCAGCGACAGCGTGCCGAGCAACACGGACCACACCATGTTCGGCACGGTCTGCGTGACCGCGCTGCCGATCGCGGAGACGTCGGCCCCGACGCGGGACAGCAGGTCACCCCTGCCGGCGCGTTCCAGCACCGGCGTCGGCAGCGTGAGCGCCCGGTCGACGACCTGTTCGCGCAGGTCGGCGAGGATGCGTCCGCAGAGGCGGGCGATCAGGATCAGCGACAGGCCCATCGCGCAGCCGGAAATCACCGCGGCGACGAGCACGACGACCGACACCCCGACGATCACGTCGGTGGAGCCCCCGGCCCGCACCTGGTCGACGAGGTAGCCCAGCGTGTAGACCGGCACGATCGACGACGCCGCGGCGACCAGGCCGACGACGAGCGCGACCAGCCCTTCGCCCTTGCGGACGCGCAGCTCGGCCCAGAGCCAGGCGCCGGTCCGGCGGGCGGTGGCAACGGGGAGGATCATCGCAGTACTGCTTTCCGGTACCCGTCGTGGGAACCCAGCGAGGTGTGGGTACCGGTGGCGACGATCCGGCCGCCCTCCAGCATCACCACGCGGTCGGTGATCGCCATCAGGGCCGGGCTGCTCGCCACCAGCACCGTCGTCCACGAAGCTCCGCCGCGGAGAGAGCGCACCCCCTGGGCGATGACGTGCTCGGTGACCGAGTCCATCGCCGTGGTCGGGTCGTGCAGCACGAGCACCTGGGAACGCATCAACAGTGCCCGAGCGAGCGCGACCCGTTGCCGCTGGCCACCGGACAGGTTCGCGCCGCGCTCCACGATGACGTGGTCGAGTCCCTCCGGGTGGGCGTCGATCACCTCGTCGGCGGCCGAGCTGCGCAGCACGTCGTCCCAGTGCTCACGTTCGGTCGTACCGGCGGCGATGTTCGCCTCGATCGTGCCGCCGAACAGGTCGGACTTGTGCGGCTGCACCAGCAGGGCACCGCGAGCGGCATCCGAATCCAGATCGTGCAAGGGGTGACCACCGAGCAAGGCTCGTCCGGAGAACTCCGACGGCGGGACGCGACCGGAGAGCAGCTTCACCAGCGCCTCGCCCTCGGCGGGTTGAGCGGCGACGATGCCGACCACTTCCCCTGGCGAGATCCGGAGATCGAGTTCCCGCAACGGCCCGTAGGTGAGCCCCGACAACTCCACCGAACAGGGCCCCGACGGCAACGGGGTAACGGCCGCAGGCAGCAGCGGTGCGGCGTCGACGACCGTCGCCACCCGCCGCGCGGACGCCCGCGCCGACGCCACCCAGCTCGGGATCAACGCGAGCAGCCCGAACGGTTCGATCAGGAACTGCGCCAGACCGATGACCGTGATCAGCTCCCCGACGGTGATCCGGCCGGTGAGCGCGAACCAGCCGGCCAGGATCGCCACACCGCAGGCCTGCAACGTCGAGAGCGTCGACGACGCCGCCAGGTACGCACCCTGGGTGCGGGCCGCGCGGAGCGTCGCGCCGAGCGAACGCCGGCTGACCTCGTGGTAGCGGGACGACGCCGCCTGTTCCGCCCCGATGCCTCGCAGCGGACGCACGCCGCTGACCAGGTCGGTGGCGACCGACGTCGCCTGGCCGGCCAGTTCCTGCTGGCTGGCCACCCGTTCGGTGATGCGCGGTGACACCAGCTGCAGTGCGCCGAGCACGATCGGCGTGCAGACCAGCACCAGCAACCCGAGCGGCACCGAGATGAACAGCAGCGCCGCCGCGGACACGACGGTGGCGACGACAGCACCGGCGATTCGCGGGATGTGATCCAGCAGCTCGGAGGTGTTGTCCGCGTCCGACGTCGAGACCGTGAGCAGTTCGCCGGCCGGGAGATCGGTCTCGATGCCGCGCGGGTCGAGGATCTTCGCGGACACCTCCATCCGCAGCTGGTGCGCCTCCTCCGCGATCGCGCGCAGGAGGTGCCGCGCGCCGAACCGGTAGGCCAGCGTCAGCGCCGTGAACAGCCCGGCCAGCGCGCCGATCCAGCCGACGAGGTTGCCCCGGTCGCCGGTGGACACCGCGGAGTCGACGATGACGCCGATCAGGATCGGCACCGTCGTCTCGCAGATCTGGTGCGCGCTGATCAGCACCGCGCCGATCGTCAACCGGCGGCGGTTACGGGAGACAGCCCGTCGGAGAATGCGGTTCCCCGGATCGGCCATGAACGTCCTTTCAGGTGGTTCTGGCCGCTCGAGCCAGCATCCAGACGAAATACGCGCCGCCGAGCGTCACGGTGACGACACCCACCGGCAGCTGGGTGGGGGCGAACGCGCGTTGCGCCACCCAGTCGCTGACGATCAGCAGGAGCGCGCCCATCGCGGCCGAGGGGACCAGCGCGATGCCGGCCGAGCCGGTCAGCCGCTGGGCCAGTTGCGGGGCGGCGAGCGCGACGAACGCGATCGGGCCGGCGGCCGCGGTCGCCACCGCGATCAGGGCGACGCCGAGCGCGAGGTAGGTGAGGCGCGCTCGTTCCACCCGGACGCCGAGCGCTCCGGCGACGTCGTCGCCCATCTCGAGCAGTAGCAGCCGCGGGCCGCAGGCCGCGAGTGCGGCCGCGAGCAGCACGACCAGCGCCGCTACCGCCGGGGCCTGCTTCCAGTCGAGGCCGTTGAGCGTGCCCTGGCCCCAGATCGTGGCCGCGTACGCGGCCTGCAGGTCGACCTTGATGATGAACCACTCGTTGATCGACGTCAGGACCGCGCTCACCGCGATGCCGACGATGATCAGGCGGAAGCCCTGGACGCCGCGCCGGTAGGCGAGCAGGTAGACGGCGAGGGCGGTGGCCAGGCCACCGACCAGGGCGCCCGTTGCCACGAGGAAGTACCCGTTGCCGAAGACGACGGTGACGACGAGGACACCGGTGAACGCACCGGTGCTGAAGCCGATGACGTCCGGGCTGCCGAGGGGGTTGCGGGTCAGCGCCTGGAAGATCGCGCCGGAGAGGCCCAGCGCGGCTCCGATCAGGAGCGCGAGGAGGACGCGCGGGAGGCGCAGGTCGAGGACGACGAGGTCGGCGATCGGCGATCCCCGCCCGACGAGCGACGCGATCACCTCCCCGGGCGAGAGCGGCACCTCCCCGGACCCGAGCGCCACCACAGCCACCGACAACGCCGCACCGACCAGCACCACGACCACGAGCGCAGTGCGCAGCCGGAACCGCAGCGACAGAGCGTCCGCAGAGCGGAGCACGGCAAACCCAGTCGCGGGCCCGCGCCCGCCGGCTTCCGGCTCGGTCGGCGGGCGGGCCGAACTCGTGCTCATGGGCCGCCGATCGTTCGGCGGGTGCGGATCCACCAGATCAGCACGGGGGCGCCGACGAACGCGGTGACGATGCCGACCCGTAGCTCACCGGGGCGGAGGACGAGGCGGCCGACGATGTCGGCCACCAGCAGCAGGATCGGCGCGCCCACCACCGTGAACGCCAGGATCCACCGCTGGTCGGTGCCCACGACCCACCGCGCGAGGTGCGGAATCATCAGCCCGACGAACCCGATCGGCCCGGCCGCCGCCGTCCCCGCCCCGGCCAGCAGGACCACCGAGATCAGCGCCAGGATCCGCGTCCGGTTCAGGCTGACGCCGAGCCCGGTGGCCATGTCGTCACCGAGCGCCACCGCGTTGAGCGACCGTGCCGTGATCACGGCCAGCAACAGACCGAGAGCGATGAACGGCGCCACCGCGCCCGCGACCTCCCCGCCCCGCCCGGCCAGCGACCCGACGTCCCAGAACCGCAGGTAGTCGAAGGCCCGCGGACGGACCAGCTGGATCGCACGGGAAGCACCGTCGAGCACCGCGCCGATCGCGACCCCGGCCAACGTCAACCGGATCGGTGTCGCCGCGGCCCGCCCGAGCGCGTAGACCAGCGCCAACGCGAACCCGACGCCGAGAAACGCGAACCAGACGTAGGACCACAGGCTGCGGTAGCCGAGGATCCCGATCGCGAACACGACGAACAGCGTGGCACCGGAGTTGAGCCCGAGGATCTGCGTGTCGGCGAGCGGATTGCGGGTGACCGCCTGGATGACCGCGCCACACACCCCGAACGCCACGCCGGCGAGCAGCCCGAGCACGGTCCGCGGCACCCGCAGCTCCCGCACCACCGACTGGTCGTCGGTGCCGCTGTAGTGGAACAACGCGTCCCATACGGTGACCGGACCCACGGTCCGCGTGCCGAGCAGCAGGGACAGCACGCACACGACGAGCAGCAGCCCGAACGCACCCAGCACCAGGGTGCCGCGCCGGACCGTGACCTGCGGGGACTGCTCGACCAGCGTCGTCACGCCCGCGCCTCCCCCGACCATCCGCGGTCCTTCTTAGGGGAGCCTAACCTAGTGCCCCCAGCACCACGCGCTCGGACATCTGCAGGTAGTCGTGCAGGAGGTCGGCCGCCCGGCCGGCCTCCCCCGCCTCATAGGTCGCGACGATCTCGGCGTTGCGCGAGACGAACGGGCGGTGCAGGGTTTCGGCGTCCGCGGTGACGAACGCCAGGCGCAGTTCGGCGGTGAGCTGCTTCATCCACTGGTTCAGCCGCGGGCTACCGGCCAGCGCGATGATCTGCTCGTGGAAGTGCATGTTGGCGGTCCCGACGGCTTGCCACTCGTCCTTCCGGGCGTGTTGCTCGGCGTCGACGACCGCCGCGCGCATACCCTCGGCGAGCGGCGGGTCGACGGGGGCCTGCCGCAGTGCGGTGCATTCCAGCAGGGTGCGCACCCGGTAGATGTCGGCGATCTGCGCGGCGGTCAGCGTCGCGACGAACACTCCGCGGTGCGGGATGCGGACCAGTAGCCCTTCCTCGATCAGCGTGCTGAACGCTTCGCGCAGGGTGTTGCGGGAGACGCCCAGTGGCCCGGTCAGCGAGGTCTCGGACAGCTGGGTGCCCGGGGTCAGGTGCCCGGCGGTCACCCGCTCGCGGAGTTCGGCCACCGCGCGCGCCGCGGACCCGGCGCGCAGAACCATCGTCATGGGCTCCAGTGAACCACTCAGGGATACTCGAGGAAGTCGGTGGCCAGCGCGAACCGCACGGTCTGCCCGGGTCTGGCCTGTCCGAGCCGGTCGGTGTCCGCGGGGTGCACGACCGCGATCACCGGGTAGCCACCGGTCAGCGGATGGTCGGCGGCGAAGACGATCGGCTGCCCGTCCGGCGGGATCTGCACCCCTCCGCGGACGACGCCCTCACTGGGCAGTTCCCCGGTGCGCGAACGCGGCAACGCCGGACCTGACAGCCGGACGCCGACCGAGTCGCTCGCGGGGGCGACCGTGTACTCGGCGGTCAGGAACGTGGCGACGGTCTCCGGCGCGAACCAGTCGTCGCGGGGTCCGAGGTCGACGGTGGCCACGATCGGCCCGTCGCCCGGTTTCCCCAGCGGCACCGGATGCCCGTCACCGGCCGCCGTGCCGATCGGTAGGACGTCGCCCTCCTGCGGCACCGGCGGACCGACGCCGCCGAGCGCGTCGGTGGACCGCGAGCCGAGCACGGGCGCGACAGCGAAACCACCGGCGACCGCGAAGTAGCTCCGCAATCCGTGCCGCGGGATCGTCACCTCGACGAGGGCACCCGCCGGAACGGTGACCGCGCTCCCGGCGGCCACCTGGGTACCGTCGATCTGAAGCTGTGCGTCGGTGCCGGTCAGAGCCACCACAGCGGGACCGTCGAAACGGACGACCAGCCCGCCGAGCAGGCACTCCAGCACCGCCGCACCAGCCGCGTTGCCGACGAGACGGTTCGCGGCGGCGTACGCGGCACGGTCGACCGGCCCCGATTCCGCGACGCCGTACTCGGCGTGACCGGGCCGCCCGGCGTCCTTGAGCACCGTCCGCGGGCCGGTCTTCACGACAGTCATCGTCATCCGGTCACCTCGCGGAACCGCACCCGGACGCCGGGGACGAGCAGCGCGGGTGGGTCCCGGTCGACGTCCCACAGGCGGGTGGTCGTCCGTCCGATCAGCTGCCAGCCGCCCGGACTGTCGGTCGGGTAGATCCCGGAGAACGTGCCTGCCAGCGCGACGGCACCGGCGGGGATCCGCGTGCGTGGCGTCCCGCGGCGAGGGACGTCCAACCGCGGATCACCGCCGGTGAGGTACGCGAAGCCCGGCGCGAAGCCGGAGAACGCGGCGGTCCAGGTCGATCCGGTGTGCAGGCTGACGACGTCCTCGGGGGTGACGTCCAAATGGGCGGCGACCTCCGCCAGGTCCTCGCCGTCGTAGTGCACGTCGATCTCCACCGTGCCGTTGTCGGCCAGTCCGCCCTCGCCGACGCTGAGCCCGGCGATCCGTTCACGCACCACCGCCGGTGACGTGACGCCCGGATCGAGCCGCACGAGCACGGTGCGCGCCGCCGGCACCAGGTCGACGACGCCCGGCAGGCTCGCCGCCCGCACCGCGTCGTACAGCGCGAGCGCCGCGTCCAGATCGGCGACCTCGACGAGGACGGCCTCCCGTCCGCACCGGCGGAACCGCATCATGCTTGATACTCGAGATCCGGTACGTCGGTGACGAACATGTGACCCGGGGCGTGCGTGACCGCGTAGGGCACGGCCGAGGCCATCACGGCCGCCTGCGGCGTGACACCGCAGGCCCAGAACACCGGGAGCTCTCCCGGGAGAACCTCGACCGGGTCACCGAAGTCCGGTCGGTTCAGGTCCTCGATGCCGAGCGCAGCCGGGTCGCCGACGTGGACGGGTGCGCCGTGCACCGCCGGGAAACGGCCGCTGATGCGGACGGCGTCGGCCACCCGGTCGGCGGGGATCGGCCGCATCGACACCACCAGCTCGCCACGCAGACGCCCGGCCGGCCGGCACTCGCGGTCGGTGCGGTACATCGGGACGTTGCAGTCGGCGGAGATGTGCCGGACGTCGATGCCGGCGGCCAGGAGCGGCGTCTCGAACGTGAAGCTGCAGCCGATCAGGAACGCGACGAGGTCGTCGCGCCAGACGTCGGTCGCGTCGGCGACCTCGCGGACGAGTTCGCCGTCGCGCCAGACGCGGTAGAGCGGGAGGTCGGTGCGCAGGTCGGCGTCCTTCGCCAGGATCGTTCGCGGGTCCCCCGGGTCGCTGACGTCGAGCACCGGGCAGGGGCGCGGGTTGCGCTGGGCGTAGAGCAGCATGTCCCAGGCCCAGTCGCGGGGTACCGCGATCAGGTTGGCCTGCGCCATCCCGGGGGCCAGCCCGGCGGTCGGCCGGGTGAGCCCGTCCCGGAACCGCTGCCGCCACATCGCCGAAGCCCCGCCAGCGGCCGCCGCCGCCGCCGACGCGGCCTTCATCGGCCGGCCCCGCCGTCAGCGCCGCCGTCTCCGACGAACGGTGAGATGGTGACGCCGACGTCGGCGAGGGCGCGGCGGACCGACCCCGCCATGTCGACGGCGCCCGGCGAATCGCCGTGGACGCAGAGCGAGTCGGCGCGAACGTTCACCACACTCCCGTCCACCGCGACGATCTCCCCACGCGTGACCAGCCGCACCATCCGTTCGGCGACCTCGTCCGGATCATGCAGTACCGCGCCGGGTTCCCGGCGGGACACCAGCGTCCCGGCCGGCGTGTAGGCGCGGTCGACGAACGCCTCCGCGACCGTCCGGAGACCAGCCTCCTCCGCGGCCTGTAGGAACACCGACCCGGGCAGCCCCAGCACCGGCAGCCCGGGATCGAACCGGACGACCGCCTCGATCACGGCGGCGGCCTGCTCCTCGTGGTGCACGATCGTGTTGTACAGCGCCCCGTGCGGTTTCACGTACCGCACCCTGCCACCGGATACTCGGGCCAACCCCTCCAGCGCCCCGAGCTGGTACAGCAGGTCCGCGACGAGGTCCGCCGATTCGTAGTCGATGAACCGGCGACCGAAGCCGGGCAGGTCCCGGTACCCGACCTGCGCTCCGATCACGACCCCGGCCGCCACCGCGCGCTCGCACGTGGACAGCAACGTCCGCGGATCGCCCGCGTGGAACCCGCACGCGACGTTCGCGCTGGTCACCAGCTTCAACACCGCGGCGTCGTCCCCGAGGCGCCAGGTGCCGAAGCTCTCGCCGAGGTCGCTGTTCAGGTCGATGTCCATGTTCATGCCACCAGGTAGTCGAAGATGGTCCGCACCGAGACCACGCCCATGTACCACGTCACGACGGTCACCACCGCCCCCAGCACCAGCAGCCAGGTCGGATAGCGGTCGACGCCGAGCACGTCCCGACGCCGCCAGGCCGCATAGAGCAGGATCGTGAAGCCGATCGGCAGGATCAGGCCGTTGAACCCACCGGCGAAGACGAGCAGCGCGGCCGGCGCCGTCCCGATCACCAGGTAGATCGCGGTGGTCACGGCGATGAACGCGACGGTCGCCCAGGCCCGCGGTCGCGGCGGGTTCAGCCGCGCGGAGAACGCGTCGAAGAACGACACCGACGTGTAGGCCGCGCCGACCACCGAGCTGATCGCGGCCGCCCAGAGCACGAGCCCGAACGCACGCCGGCCGAACTCACCGGCGGCGGACTGGAACGCGTCGGCCGTCGCGTTGCCTGCCGTGTCGAGGACGACGCCGCTGGCGACGACACCGAGGATCGCGAGGAAAAGCAGGAACCGCATGACGCCGGTGACCGCGATGCTGGCCAGCGCACCCCGCGTGACCTCGCCGATGTGCTCCGGTCCGGTCGTGCCGCTGTCCAGCAGCCGGTGCGCACCGGAGTACGTGATGTACCCGCCGACCGTTCCGCCGATGATCGTCGTGATCGCGGCGAAGTCGATCGTGTCCGGCCAGACCGCCTGCTTCAGCGCGTCGCCGACGGGTGGCCCGGACGCGATCGCGACGTAGAGCGTCAGCCCGATCATCAGCAGACCGAGGACGATCAGCACGCGGTCCATCGCCGCACCGGCGCGCTTCACCGCGAACAGGAGGATCGCGAGCGCGGCCGACAGCAGACCGCCGATCTTCGGGTCGAGCCCGAGCGCTGCGTTGAGACCGAGCCCCGAGCCGGCCACGTTGCCGATGTTGAACACCAGCCCGCCGAGGATGATCAGCGTCGCCAGGAGGTAACCGGCGCCGGGCACCACCGCGTTGGCGATCTGGTGGGCGCGCTTCCCGCTGAGCGTGATGATCCGCCAGACGTTCATCTGGACGACGAAGTCGATCAGGATCGACACCAGGATGCCGAACGCGAACGCGGCGGCGAGCGAGACGGTGAACGTCGTGGTCTGCGTGATGAAGCCCGGGCCGATGGCGCTCGTGGCCATCAGGAAGATCGCGCCGAGCAGCGCGGACCGGCGGGTTTTCTGAGTTGTATCGGTTGCCACGGTGCGCTCCTCGAGTCGAGGGCGGATAGTGCGCGGATGCCGAGTACCGTACGAGATTGTTGAACAATCCCGCAAGCATTGTTCAACAATTTTTACGCGCCCGAAACCGTGTTCATGTAGTACCGTCATACAATGATCGACGCGCTGCCCACCGGGTTCGACCAACTGCTCCGCGGCGCGATCGACCTCCACGTCCACGGGTACCCCGACCTGTCCGCGGGGACGCCCAACCGCGGCGACGACCACGACGTCGCGCGTCTGGCGTCCGCGTACGGCATGTCGGGATGGGTGCTGAAATCGCACCTGTGGGCCACGATGGACCGGGCCCGAGCGCTGACCGTGCCCGACTTCGACGTCCACGGCAGCATCACGCTCAACCCTCCGGTCGGTGGGCTGGAGCCCAGCGTGGTCGAACTCGCCGCCGCCCACGGCGCACGCGTGGTCTTCCTGCCGACGTGGGGCGCCGCCGCCGACGTCGAGCGCGGCGGTTACATCGCGACGCTGCTCGGGCGGGTCTCGCCGTCGTTCGGTGAGTACGCCGCCCGGAACGCCATCGCGCTCTGCGACGCGAACGGCGCACTCACCGGCAGAGCGCGAGCGGTCATCGACGCCTGTCATGCACTGGGCCTCGCGCTGGCGACGGGCCACGCCTCCGCGGCGGAGAGCCGCGCTGTCGCCGCGTACTGCGCCGGGATCGGTCAGCGCCTCCTGATCACCCATCCGCTGCACTACACGACCGACCTGCGCGACTACGTCGACATGGGTGCGTTCGTGGAGTTCTGCAACGCACCGCTGGTGCACCCGGACGCACACCTCACCGTGCGCGACGTCCACGCGGCGCTGGAAAGCATCGGCCCCGACCGGGCCGTGCTCACCACTGACGTGTTCTCGCGCTGGGTACCGCCCGAGCCGGAGTGCCTCCGCATGTTCGTCGAACAACTCGCCTACCTCGGCTGGACCGCCGAGCAGATCCACACGATGGTCGCCACCAATCCCCGCGCGTTCCTGGGAGAACAGACATGAGAGTCGACGCCGTCGACCCCGCGGACCTGTCCGCAGCACAGCAGCCCCTGTACGACCTCTACACCACCGGGCGCCGGGTGGCTCCGGGCAGTCCGTTCACCCTGGTCGACGCGGACGGCAGGCTGCAGGGCCCGGCGGCGATCTGGATCACCCACCCGACGTTCGGCACGGCGTTGCAGCAGCTCGGCAGCACTGTCCGCTGGGAGTCGGCGCTGCCGGTGCGCGCCCGCGAGATCGCGATCCTGCTCGTCGGCCACCACCACGAGAGCGCGTTCGAGCTGTACGCGCACCGCCTCGCCGGTGCGGCCGCCGGTCTGACCCCGGACGACCTGACGGCGCTGTCGGAGGGCACGGAACCGGCCGAGGCGACCGAGGTGGAGTCCTGCGTCTTCCGCACGACGGCGTCGATGCTCCGGAACCGAACGTTGACCGACGACGAGTTCCGCGACGCGACCACCGTGCTCGGCGCACCAGGTCTGCTCGAACTGACCACGATCGTCGGCTACTACAACCTGGTCGCGCTGCAGCTCGCGGTCTTCGACGTCCAGCCGCCGGCATGAGCCACTCGGCCTGGATCCTCGAGTACGGCTACGTCGACCGGTTCCCGGCGAGCAACCTGTTCGCCGCGCAGCCCACTGCCGGATACCGGCGGATGCCGTACTGCTTCGGCCTGGTCCGGAGCGACGACCGCTGCATCCTCGTCGACACCGGGTTCGCCGACCCCGCGATCTACGAGCGGCTGACCGCCAAGTACGGCGAAACCCGCTGGGCCCACCCGGTGGACGTCCTCGCCCGGGTGGGAGTAGCAGCCGCCGAGGTGGACACGATCCTGCTCACCCACAACCACTTCGACCACGCCGGCTGCGTCGACGCGTTCCCGAACGCCCACGTCTGGATCCAGCGGCGCGAGATCGAGAACTACGTGGCTGCGACGCGGCGGCCGGCGCGGTTCGAGTTCCTGACCCGGTCGTGTCAGGCGGACCTGCCGCAGCAGCTGGCCGACCGCCCGGCCACCCTCGTCGACGGGGTGGCGAGCCCGGCGCCCGGAATCGAGCTGCGGCCCGCGTTCGACACCCACACCGCCGGCTCCCAGGTGGTCGTGGTCGACGACACGTGGGTGTTCGCCGGTGACAACGTCTACAGCTACGAGAACCTCGAGGGGCTCGCCGGGGACGGTGTGCTCGCCCCGATCGCGATGACGACCGGCAGCGCCGCCACCTGGCTCGACTTCGCCGACGAGATGCTGACCAGCGTCGGCGGCGACGTCCGACGGGTGCTGCCGTTCCACGAGGCGGCCGTCTGGAACCGCTTCCCCTCCGCCACGTGGGACGACGGTCTGCACGTGGCGGAGGTGTCACTGGCCGCTGGGCACGTCAGCGTAGTCCCCAGCGGTCGAGGAAGCGGGTCGTGAGCGCGTAGGCCAGGTGGCCACCCGGCCATTGCGTCACGTTGTGGCCGGCCGGGTCGTGGTAGTAGTTGTGGCACCCGGCGTCCATCGCCGACGCGTTGGACGCCATTCGCCGGTCGATCCACGCGGTGAAGCGGCGGGCCGCCTCCGGTGACGTGTCGACGCTGGCCCTGCGGGTGCGCTCCAGCCGGCGAACGGCCCGCACGACGACCTCCGCCTGTCGCTCGAGCTGGGCGATGACCGACACGCCGCCGTTGGTGTTCGGTCCGTAGAGGATGAAGAAGTTCGGAAAGCCCGGCACGGTGATGCCGAGGAACGCGGCCGCCCGCTCCCGCCAGACGTCGTGGATGCTGCGCCCGTCGCGCCCCTTCACGTCCACGCCGGCCAGAAAGCGGGTCGGCTGGAATCCGGTGCTGAGGATCAGCACGTCGACGTCCCGGGTGACGCCGGTCGCGTCGATCACGCCCGTCGGGGTCACGCGGCGCACCGCGTGCGGCACGAGTTCGACGTTCTCGCGGTTGAGCGACGGGTAGAACGTCGACGAGAGGACCGGCCGCTTGCAGCCCCAGGGGTAGTCCGGGGTCACGGCCTTCTGGATCTCCGGCGCCTCGATGGCGTTCGTGATGAAGGTTGTGCACGCCGACCGCATCCGTTGCTGGCGCCGCGACCCTGTGTCGTACCCCTTGAACCGCCGGTTGCCCTTGTGGAAGATCCAGGCCCGGTTCAGCTTCTGCGCGAGCGGGACGTGCCGGTAGACCCATCGCTCGCGCGCACTGAAGTCGCGCTCGTTCTTCGGCTCGATCCAGCCGGGCTGGCGCTGGAAGACGTGCACTTTCGCGGCGGTCGGCGCGATCGCCGGAACGATCTGCACCGCTGTCGACCCGGTGCCGACGACAGCGACCGACTTACCCGCGAGGTCGTGGTCCTCCCAGCGCGAGGTGTGGAAACACGGTCCGGCAAACGTGTCGAGCCCCGGCCAGTCCGGATACTGCGGGACGCTGAGCAGGCCCAGCGCCGAGATGACGACGTCGAACTCCTCGGTGTCGCCGTGCTCGGTCGACAGCGTGTACGTGCTGGTCGACTCCTCCCACACCAGGTCGGTGACCCGCGTGTTCAGGCGCAGGAGTGGCCGCAGCCCGAACCGGTCGACGACGTACTCGGCGTATTCGAGCAGCTCCGGCTGGGTCGCGTGGGTGCGCGGCCAGTCGTACTTCAGGAACGAGAACGAGTAGGCGTGCGAGTGCACGTCGACCTCGCAGCCCGGATAGCGGTTGTCGAACCACGTGCCGCCGACCCCGGAGGACTTCTCGAAGATCGTCACCGTGGCTCGTGTGCTTTTCAGCTTCACCGCGGCCGCGATGCCGCCGAGACCCGCCCCGATGATCGCGACCCTCATCGGGGCGCCGGGTAGTCGTCCGCGTTGAACACCCAGCCTTCCTTCGCGGAGAAGTCGAAGCGCGGCGGCGAGAAGATGTCGACGAGGTGGTTCGTCCCGGCGCCGACCGCCTCACTGGTGTGCACCGAGGGCGGCGGGATCACGGTGACGGCCGGAGCGTTCACGGTGCGGTGCTCGTCCTCCCGCCAGTTCGCCTTGTTCGTCGTCCACGGCCAGCGGATGTGGTGCACGTACTCCCCCGCCAGCACGAGCGAGCACTGCTCGAAGTCGTCGTGCTTGTGCGGCGAGAGCTTCGCCGGGTCGCGCGGACCCTCTTTCGGGTCGATGAAGTTGACCATGAACGTCGTGCACCGGTAGAGCCGGAACTTCGGATTGTCCAGGGCGGGCACGGTCAGGTCGTAACTGCGGATGCGGTAGCCGCCCACCGGCTCCGGCCAGGGCTGGAACGGCGGGATGTTCTCGTGCGGCTCGACGTAGGACTCCGCGTTGGCGGCGAGCGCGGCCACGTCGGCGGAGCGGGTCGTCAGCAGGCGGACGACCCGACCGCGGCCGGTGACGGTCACCGTGCTGTCGCCGGGGGGCACGACGAGCATCGTCTTGCCGCTCGCCGAGACCTCCTCGTCGCCGGCCCGGACGGTCGCTTCCAGCGCGTCGTCGGTCAGCAGGACCACGTACTCGTCCGGCTGGTTCTTCCGTTCGATGAGAGTGCTGCCGTCCACCTCGGAGTACCCGATCACGAAGTTCTGGCCGCGGGCGTACGAGACCCCGTCGACCGGGGCCACGTTGCGGAACTCGATGTGCTCGGAGTCGGAGACGAGATCCGGCGTCGCCGCGGCGCTCGTCGGCAGGGTGGAACGCAGGTCGGTGGGGTCATACGCCATGAGTTGCTCCTTCATCGGAGAGTTGCCCGACGATCGACGTCGCTGCGGTACGCAGCAGGCTCGTGTCGTTGCTGACCATCACGAACCGGAAGCCGCGGTCGGCGGCCGCTCGGGCCTGGGCCGCGGTCTGCACGGCGGTGCCGGCCGGCACTCCGCGCTCGCGGGCGGCAGTGAGTAATCGGTCGGCGAGTTTCTGGATCTCGGGATCCGACTGGGGCAGACCGGACGAGAGCTGGAGGTCTCCCATGCCGAGGAAGACGCCATTGAGCCCGTCGACGTCGAGGATCTTCTCGACCGACTCGATCGCGCCGCGTTCCTCCAGCTGCACCGCGCGCAGCACCTCCTCGTCGCCGAAGCGCAGGTACTCCTCGCGGGGAAGACCGCCCCACCGTCCGGCGCGGGACGTGATGCCGATGCCCCGCTCGCCGGTCGGCGAGAACAGCATCTGCCGCACCGCCGCGTTCGCCTGCTCCACCGTCGTCACCCGCGGCACCAGAATTCCATCGACGCCGACGTCGAGCAGCCGCTGCAGGTGGCTGCCGCTGCGATCGGGCACGCGCACGAGCACGGACATGCCTGCACCCTGCGCCGCGACAGTCGCCGCGTAGGCGAACTCGAACGTCAGGGGCGCGTGCTCCTGGTCGATCACGATGAAGTCGAACCCGGCGTCGGCCAGGATCTCCACCGGTTCCAGCGCCGGGGTCTTGACCCAGGTTCCGTAGAGGCAGCGCTCGGCGCTCAGCAATCGACGAGCAAAACCCGTTCGCAACATAGTGCTCCTCACCAGGGTTTTGAGGTCGCAAAAATGTAGCATCGTCATACGATCTGAAACAACGGTACGATGACGTGCACGCGGAAATGGGGAGGGAGACAGCGGTGACACGAGCCGACGCGTTCCACATCGAGCGGAACCCGGCCCTCATCCGCTCGCAGGTCCTGGACAACCTCCGGCAGGCGATCCTCGATCGGCGGCTCGTCCCCGGTCAGCGTCTGATCGAGCGGGAACTGGTCGAGCTCACCGGGGTCTCGCGCACCAGCGTGCGGGAGGCGTTGCGCGAACTGGCCGCGGAGGGCCTCGTCACCGCGATTCCCAACCGGGGCATGGTCGTCACCAGCGTCAGCGCCGAGGAAGCGCGCCAGCTCTATCAGGTGCGGTCGGCGCTGGAGGCGCTCGCCGGGCGGCTGTTCGTCGAGAACGCCGGCCCGGCCCACCGCAAGGCGCTCGTGCGCGCGCTGGAGAAGATCGATCGGTTGGCCGCGAAGGGCGCACCACTCCTGGCCGCGAAGGACGCGTTCTACGACGTGCTGTTCGAGGGCGGCGGCAACGACGCGCTGCGCGCGGTCGTCAACGGGCTGCACGCCCGGGTGAGCGTCCTGCGGTCGCTGTCGATGTCGGTCCCCGGCCGCCTGTCGCACAGCGTCGACGAACTTCACGCCATTGTCGACGCCGCACTGGCCGGCGACGCGGACGCGACCGCTGCGGCCTGCGCGAAGCACGTCGAAGAGGCTGGTCGCGCCGGCCTCATCGCGCTAGCGGAGCAAAACGAAGCCTAGCGACGCGCCCGTAGTGCGCGGTACGACCGGTTCGCCACACAGTGGATGGGTATCAGCAGATCGGAAACTCCCCGCAGCGAAGGGGCCTTCGATGGCTGCTCCCGACATCCGCTCGCTTCTTCGATCCGGCCCGGGCCGCACCGCGGCGATCGTGGTCGTGCTGATCGTGGTGGCACTGCTGTTCCGCGGGGCTGGCGACGACGACGCCCCGTCTGCCGGATCGGCGTCCGCTACCGCGCAACCGTTGGCGCCGGCCGAGGTGGCCGGTCCCGGACAGCTGACGATCGGCTCCACCGTCGTCGTGCCCCGTCCGGCCAACGACGATCACGTCGGCACCTTGCGTTCTTCTGTCGGGCGGACCGCCGAGGCCCAGCAGGTGCTGGTGCTCTCGGTCCCGGCAGACGAGGGCTTCTGGGTGGGCAGCGGCCCGCTCGACCGGATCTGGGTGCAGATCACCGGTTCCGGCGAGTCCCCTGTGGTCGTCCGTGCCAGCCAGCGTGCCAGCTTCACCGGCACCGTCGTTGCGCACGACAGCGGATTTGCTGCCCGGATCGGCGTCAACGTGCTGGAGGGCGCCTCCCGGTTGACCTCCGAAGGTGCCCACCTCCAGGTTGCGCGCTCGAGCCTGACCCTCGCCGGGTAGGGACTTGGTCCGTCCCGGATTGCATCCCTGCTCGACCGTCAGATTGTATGATCATCGTACGTCGTTGATCCGAGACGGGAGCACTCCATGAACGAAAACGAGAGCCGGCTGGCGCGCGGCGAGACGGTCCGGCGCGAGGTTCTCGGCGATGCGCACGTCGACCGGTCGATGGCCAAGGCCACGGATTTCTCCCGGGCGGTGCAGGAGTACGTGACGTCGACCTGCTGGGGTGACGTCTGGTCGCGCCCCGGGCTCGACCGGCGCACCCGCAGCCTGCTCAACCTCGCGATGCTGACCGCGTTGAACCGCTCGCACGAGCTCGCCGTGCACGTCCGCGGCGCGCTGCGCAACGAGTGCACCGTGACCGAGATCCAAGAGACCCTCTTACAGACGGCCCCGTACTGCGGCGTCCCCGCTGCCCTCGAGTCCTTCCGCGTAGCCGAGCGCACCATCGAAGAGGTCCGCGCCGAATCCGCCACGGCCGACGGGGCGCCGCCGGACGCCTCCACCGACGGGGCGCGGCCGGAGGCCGTGGTCGACGGGGTGGCGCGGTGAGGGGTACGGGGGCACGGGTTGTTGCGGACATGCTGGCCGGATACGGGGTGACGCATGTCTTCAGCGTTCCGGCGATCCTGCGTCGCACGCACGCCGAGCTCGAACTGCACCATCCGCACATCGAACCGGTCGTCACCCACGGCGAGGCGTCGGCCGCGTACATGGCCGACGGGTACGCCCGCGTCTCGGGGCGCCCCGGCATCGCGATGGCGCAGGTCGTCGGCGCGCTGAACCTCGCCGCGGGCCTCCGCGAACCGTTCCTGGCCGGTTCGCCGGTGATCGCACTGACCGGCGGCCGGACCCCGGCCACCAAGTTCCGGCAGGTCTACCAGGAGATCGACGATCTACCGGCGTTCGACCCGGTCACCAAGTACAACGCCACGATCGACGACGTGGACCGCTTCCCCGACATGCTGCGGCACGCGTTCCGGGTGGCCACCACGGGGCCCCCGGGGCCGGTGCACCTGCAGGTGCAGGGCAACGAGGGCCAGCTCGACACCGCGGAGACCGACGCCGAGCCGCTGGTCGATCCGGCGCACGTGCGCGTTCCGGCCGTGCGTCTGATCCCCGACGACGAAAGTCTGATCGAAGCGCTCCGGTTGCTGGCCGAGGCGCAACGGCCGGTGATCGTCGCCGGGGGTGGTGTGCGCGCGTCCCGCGCCGGTGCGGAACTCGTCGCGCTCGCCGAGAAGCTCGGCATCCCCGTGGCCACGTCCGCGAACGGGAAGGACACGATCCCGGGCACCCACCCGCTGTCGGTGGGCGTCGTCGGTACGTACTCGCGCGAGTCCGCGAACCAGGTGGTCGCCCGCGCGGACCTGGTCTGCTTCGTCGGCACCCGCACCGGCGGCATGACGACCCACGTCTGGACCGTCCCCCCGATCGGCACCCCGGCGATCCAGATCGACATCGAACCCTCCCACCTGGGCCGTAACTACCCGCTACGAGCCTCCGTAGTAGCCGACGCCAAACTCGCCCTAGCGCGAATGCTCGCGCTGCTCTCTGCCGCGCCGTCTCCCCGCGCAGCGGCCTCCGACGGCGGGCGCGCCGACCGCGCCGGCTGGTTGACCGAGGTGAACGCGGTGAAGACCGCCTGGCAGGACCGGTATCGCGACGTGTTGACCAGTGATGCGGTGCCGATCCGGCCGGAGCGCATCGCCGCGGAGCTCACCGCGGGGCTCCCCGACGACGCGATCCTGGTCGTCGACACCGGGCACGCCGGCATGTGGATGGCCCAGTTCCACGACGTCACCGCGCCGGAGCAGGACTACCTGCGCAGCGCCGGCCACCTGGGCTGGGCCTTCTCGGCGGGGATCGGCGCCAAGTGCGCCGCACCCGACCGGCCGGTCGTCGCGTTCAGCGGCGACAAGGGGCTGTACTACCACCTCGGCGAGATCGAGACGGCCGCCCGCCGCGGCATCAACCTGATCACTGTCGTCAACAACAACCACGGTGGCAACCAGAGCAAACGCGGCTTCGACCGCGCCTACGGCGGCCACCCCACCGCACGCTCCCGCGAACTCTGGACCTACGAGGACGTGGACTTCGCCCGCATCGGCACCGAGATGGGCGCCCTGGGCATCCGCGTCGACCGGCCGGGCGAGCTACCGAAAGCCCTCGCCCAGGCCCTGGACGCCGACCGCCCGGTGATCCTCGACGTCCACACCGACATCGAGGTGATCGCCCCTCAGCCCTTCGCACCGTAGAGCGCACTGTCGTACGCGGCGAAGTCCCACGCCCCGGCCCCACCCGAGGGCCGGACCGTACTCACGGCGCTCGCGCCACCGTCGACAGAGACCAACTCCCCCGTGAGATAGGCAGCGTCGTCGCTGAGCAGGAAGGCGACGACCGACGCGATCTCGTCGCCGGTACCGGCCCGGCGCAGCGGCGTACTGGACGCCCGCCGCGTCATGTCGTCCTGCCCCTGTGCCCCGAACAGCTCCGTGGGCACGATGCCCGGCGCAACCGCGTTCACGCGCACCCCGAGCGGACCCCCGTACACCGCCGCGCCACGCAGAATCCCGACCACGGCGTGTTTCGACGTCTGGTAGGCGAGCAGGTCGGCACTGCCCCGCACACTGCCGATCGACCCGGTGATGACGATGCTCCCCGCGCTCCCCTGCGCGGAGAACTGCCGGAACGCGGCCTGCACCCCCAGAAAGACGCCGCGGACGTTCACCGCCATCACCCGGTCGAACTCGGCCGCCGGCACGTCGGGCAACGGTGTGAGGGACCCGGCGATCCCGGCGTTGAGGTGGTGCAGGTCGATCCGCCCGAACCGCTCCACCGCGGCGTCGACGTAGCCGGCCACACCCTCTTCGGTGGACACGTCGGCCTGCACCCAGAACCCCTCCGCCGAGGCCGGCACCTCGAGGTCCACGGCGACGACCTGAGCGCCCTCGTCCGTGAGCCGCCGAACCGTGGCCGCGCCGATACCCCCGGCCGCGCCCGTCACGACAGCGACCTTGCCGGCCAGTCCACGCATGGTCTCTCCTTCTTCAAGATTGTCCGACAACCATACAATAATTCGACCAGTTCGACGTGAACCCTTGACACGCCTCCAGCACGATCCCCTACATTCCCCGTACCGGATAGCTGGACAGCCACCCCGCATTGCGGGACAGCAACGGCAAGGGAGGCTTTGGATGGAGATCGCCAGCGGGGACCTCCAGGTGGTCGCCCGGGTCGTCCAGCTGCTGCGCCTGCTCGCGGCCAACGAGACGATCGACCTGGTCTCGGCGGCCGAGCACCTGGGTGTCGGCAAGTCCACCGCACACCGCTACCTGGCGTCGATGGAGAACCACGGTCTCCTGCAGCGCCGCGACCGCAACCACTACGAATTCGGCGTACTCCTCGCCGAGCTGGGCACCATGGCTCTGTCCCGGCTCGGAGTGCTCGATCTCGCCGGGCCGGTGATGGAGGAGATCAGTGTGGCCGTGCGCCACACCGTCGTCCTCAGCGTCTGGAACGGACACGCCCCCGTGGTGGCGCAGGTCCGGGAAGACCGGAGCCGGACCGCGCACGTGTCGATCCCGGTCGGCAGCCTGCTCGGGCCGGACGCGGCGCAGACGCTCGTCTTCTGGGCGTTCCGCGACCAGTCGTTCTACCGGTTCCGCGCGGGCGCACCCGCAGTGAACGCGACCGACGCGGAACTGGCGGACGCCGTCCGCACCGGAGTCGCGGTCCGGATGAGCCGCGAGAACGGCGTCGGCGCCGTGGCGACCCCCGTCCGCGACCCCGCCGGCCAGATCGTCGCGACTCTGGCCGTCGTCGGCATCGCCCAGTTCCTCCCCGAAGAACTCGACAGCCCCGTGGCACGCGCCCTCCTCGCGGGCGCCGAAACCATCGCCCGGCGCATGGCCAATCCGCTCGACGCCAGCTGACACCGAAGTCTCTGCAAAGGCGAAACCCCATGAAGAGAACACTCCGCTTCTTCAGCCTGTTAACCGTCGGTGCGCTGGTGCTCTCAGCCTGTGGTGTGGGCGGCGACTCCGGCGGCGACTCGTCGGACAAGAAGCTCACCTGGGCGAGCACCGGCGGGCAGTTCCAGGAGGACGAGAAGAAGGCCCTCCAGGAACCCTTCACCGCCAAGACCGGTACGACGTTCACCAACATCAGCCCGGCCGAGCAGGCGCAAGTACGCACGATGGTGAAGGCCAAGAAGACGATCTGGGATCTGGCCAACATGAGCTGGATCTACGCGGGCGCCTACTGCGGCGAGCTGTTCGAGAAGCTCGACGACCCTGCGCTCGACCGGAGCAAGTTCCCCGCGGGCACCACCGGCGACTGCTTCGTGCCCACCTACCGGTACGCGAACATCTTCAGTTACAACGCCGACTTCTACCCGGGTGCGAAGCCGACCTCGATCAAGGACTTCTTCGACGTCAAGAAGTTCCCGGGCAAGCGGGTCGTCTACGACTACCCGAAGGCCGGCCTGTTCGAGGCGGCCCTCGTCGCCGACGGCGTGGCACCCGACCAGGTGTACCCGCTCGACCTCGACCGCGCGTTCAAGAAGATCGACACGATCAAGAGCTCGCTGGTCTTCGCCCCCAGCTACGGCGCGATCCAGCAGATGGTCGTCGACAAGCAGGCCAGCATGGTCCTGACCGTGACCGCCCGGACGATCGTCTCCAAGCAGAGCGGCGCCAATCTCGTTCCGGTCTGGGACTTCAACACCACCGACATCGGCGTGCAGGTCATCCCGAAGGGCAGCCCGCACAAGAAACTCGCCCAGGAGATGCTCGCGTTCATCACCGAGCCCGCGCAGGCCAAGGCGTACGCCAAGCTGACCGGCACGGCCCCGGCCCGGGCCGACGTCGACCTGAACTCGATCGGCTACACCGACGAGCAGAAGGAGTTCAACGCCTTCCTGCCCGATCGCGGCAAGACCATCGAGCAGGACAAGCAGTGGTGGATCGAGAACACCGACGCGCTGATGAAGCGCTGGACGAGTTGGAAGGTCGGCTGATCCATGGCCGCGCCGACCATTCCGGCTCCGGCTCCGCCCGCGCCGGCCAGGGTTGCCCGCGCGCGGGCGTCCGGGTGGCTCCTTCTCGCGCCGGCGCTCGTCGCCCTGGGGATCCTGTTCGTCTTCCCGCTCCTCAGCATCGTCGTGGACAGTTTCACCGAGCCGGACACGGGCCTGGGCAACTACGCGTCGCTGTTCACGGACGGCTACACGCTGCGCGTGCTGGGCAGGACGTTGCTCGTCGCGGCGACGGTCTCGGTGATCGGCGCGGTGCTGGCCTACCCGTACGCCTACGCGATGACGCTGGTCGGCCCGGCGATGCGCGCGGTGCTGGTCACGATCGTGCTCATCCCGTTCTGGACGAGCATGCTGGCTCGCAACTTCGCCTGGCTGGTGCTGATGCAGGACGGCGGCGTCATCCAGAAGTTCCTGGGCTGGTTCGGGTTCGGTGACGTCACGCTGCTCGGCAGCACCGCCGCCGTCACGATCTCGATGACGCAGGTGCTCCTGCCGTTCCTCGTGCTCCCGATGTACAGCGCGATGGAACAGATCGACGGGCGGCTGGTGGCGGCGGGCCAGAGCCTCGGGGCGTCCCGGGCGCGGGCGTTCCGCAAGATCTACCTGCCGCTGTCCATGCCGGGCGTCGTCGCGGGCATGTCGTTGGTGTTCGTGCTCGCGCTGGGCTTCTACGTCACGCCCGCGCTGCTCGGCTCCACGCGCAACGCGATGATCGCCCAGGTCATCAACGTCCGGACGAAGGACCTGCTGGACTTCGGCGGTGCCGGGGCGATGGGCATCTTCCTGCTCGCGGTCACGCTGGTGGTCCTCGGCCTCAGCCGGCGGCTGGCCGGAACGACTGCCGTGGTCGCCGGCGCCCCCGCCCGCTCCCGGGGCGGTGGTGAGCAGTCGTCGGAGATGCGGCCCTGGCTGAAGGTGCACACGACGATCGTCGCGATCCTTCTGGCCGCACCGACGCTCGTGGTGATCCCGATGAGCTTCTCGGCGTCGCAGACGTTCCGGTTCCCGCCGGAGGACTGGTCGCTGCGCTGGTACCAGGAGCTGTTCACGTCACCGGACTGGATCGCGGCGATCCTCAACTCGCTCCAGGCGGGCCTGGTCACCGCGCTCTTCGCGACGGTGCTGGGCACCGCGGCCGCGTTCGGGCTGGCGCGACTGCACCCACGCTGGCGAGGCCCGCTGAACGGGTTCCTGCTCTCGCCGATGATCGTGCCGCACATTCTCGTCGGACTGGTGGTTTTTGCGGCATTTCTTCGGGTGAGCCTCAACGGCACGCTGATCGGCATCATCCTGGCCCACACGGCCGTGGCGCTGCCGTTCGTCATCATCGCTGTCACCGCGCGGCTGCAGGGCATGGACGGCCGGCTGCCGGGAGTGGCGGCCAGCCTCGGCGCCGGCCCGGTCTCGACGTTCCGCAAGGTGACGTTGCCGCTGGTGCTCCCCGGAGTCCTGTCCGGCGCGGTGCTGGCGTTCGTGACGTCGCTGGACGAGGTCGTGATCGCCCTGTTCCTGCAGGCCCCCGGCGCGATCACGCTGCCGGTGCAGATGTTCAACAGCGTCACCGTCGAGATCGACCCGACGATCTCCGCCGCGTCGAGCCTGATGGTCGTCCTGGTCAGCGTCCCGATCGGAATCGCACAGGTCGTTCGAAGGAGGGGTACGCGGTGAAGCTCCAAACGGCGGTTCCGGAGGCGCCGACGATCAGCGCCCGCGGCGGCCGCGTCGAGCTGGTGCAGCTCAGCAAACGGTACGGCGGCAACGCCGCGGTGGACTCGATCGACCTGGAGATCGAACCCGGCGAGTTCATCACGCTGCTCGGCCCGAGCGGCTCCGGGAAGACGACGACGCTCAACATGATCGTCGGCTTCACCGAGCCGACGTCGGGCAGCGTCAAGCTCAACGGGCGCGACATCTCCCGGGTGCCGCCGAACAAGCGCGACTTCGGCATGGTGTTCCAGAACTACGCACTGTTCCCGCACATGACCGTGGCGCAGAACGTCGCGTTCCCGCTCCGCGAGCGGAAGGTCCCGGCCGGCGAGATCACCCGGCGCGTCGGTGAGGCGCTGGACCTCGTCGACCTGACGGGCATGGACGACCGCCGGCCCCACGAGCTGTCCGGCGGTCAGCAACAGCGGGTCGCGCTCGCCAGGGCCGTCGTCTTCTCCCCCAGCGTCCTGCTGCTCGACGAGCCGCTCAGCGCGCTCGACCGCAAGCTCCGGCAGTCGCTGCAGCGGGAGATCAAACGCCTCCACGACGAACTCGGGCTGACGTTCGTCTTCGTCACGCACGACCAGGACGAGGCGATGACGCTCTCGGACCGGATCGCGATCTTCAACGAGGGCCGGATCGTCGCCCTCGGTACGCCCGCGGACCTCTATCACCGGCCGCCGACCACGTTCGTGGCGCGGTTCCTGGGCGAATCCAACGTGTTCGACAACGTCGTCGTACGGCCCGAGCGCATGGCGTTCGTCGTCGACGAAGCCTCGGTGCCGCCGGGCGCGAAGACCGCGCCGGCGACGGTCACCGACGTCTCGTTCTACGGCACGTACTCCCGGATCGAGCTGCTGTTCTCCGACGACTCGGTGGGCTGCGCGGTGCTGCCCGTCGGCACCCCGTCGACGGCCGAGCCGGGCACCCGGGTGACCGCCCACTGGCGGCCCGAGGACGAGGTTCCGGTCACCTCCTAGGTAAGGACGCTCCAATGAACTACCCGTTCAACCCTTCCGCCGACGAGGACCGCGCGACGCCCGACGAGGAGGCCGACGCGCTTCTCGTCGGCGCGGTGGACCTCCACCAGCACCCCGGCCCCAGCCCGTTCCCGCGGCGGATGAGCATCCTCGACGCAGCCCGGGACGCGTCGGCGGCAGGCTTCCGCGCGATCGTGGCGAAGTCCCACCACCACAGCATGGTCACCGACATCCTGGCGCTGCAGACGGCCGGGCTGGCGGAGCTCTCCACCGAGGTCTACGGCGGGATCGCGCTGAACCGCACCGTCGGTGGCCTTAACCCGTACGCGGTGGAGCTCGCGCTGCGCATGGGAGGCCGGATGGTGTGGTTCCCGACGCTGTCCTCAGCCGCGCACGTCGACCACCACGAGCACCACGACACCGGCTTCCCCACGCCCGAAGTGTCGCTGCGGGACAACGAGGTCATCTCGATCCTCGACGACGGCGGGGCGGTGCTCCCGGAGGTGCGCGACATCCTCTCGGTGATCGCGGCCGAGGACGCCGTGATGACGTGCGGCCACCTCGGGGTCGGAGAGTCGCAGAAGCTGATCGACGCCGCCATCGAGGCCGGTGTCCGACGCATCCTGATCAACCACCCGGTGTTCGTCGTGGGCGCCTCGGTGGAGCAGGCCGCCGCCTGGGCCCGGCAGGGCGTCTACATCGAGCACTGCGTGATCATGTACTGGGGCAAACCCGAGCGCCGCCGCAGCCTCGACGAGCTGCTGTCGTTCATCAAGGCGGTCGGCGTCGACCAGACGGTCCTGTCGTCGGACTCCGGTCAAAAGACCAATCCCCTGCCGGTGACGCTGTACCGCCGGGCAGTGCGCGGTCTGCTGGACGCCGGTCTCGCGGAGGACGACATCCGCAAGCTGGTGGGCGTCAACGGCGGCGAGCTCCTCCTTCGATGACCGAGTCCTACCAGGTGACGATCGTGCGGTACGGCACCCGGGAGACCGTGCGCAGCGACGTCTATCTCAACCACCACCTGTACGCCGAACCCGACGGCCCGATCGGCATGGACTACTTCTTCTGGGTGCTGCGCAACTCCTCGCGCACGATCGTCGTCGATACGGGCTTCTCGGCTGTGGGTGGCGCACGACGCCGGCGGACGACGCTGATCGAGCCGGTGGACGCGTTCGACGCACTCGGGATCGACCGGAGCGCCGGGCCGCCGGTCGTGATCACGCACGCCCACTACGACCACATCGGGAACGTGGGTCTGTTCCCGTCGTCGCCGCTGACGATCGCTGCCGCGGAGTACGAGTTCTGGACCGGCCCGTATGCGGACCGGACGCTCGTGCACCACTCGGTGGAGGATGCGGAGATTCTGGGCCTGCGGCAGGCGCATTCGGACGGCCGGTTACGTATGTTCGCTGACTCCGCAGAGGTGGCCCCCGGTGTCCGGGTCACGCGGGTCGGCGGTCACACGCCGGGGCAGAGCGTGGTCACCGTGAACACGACCGACGGTGTCGTCCTGCTGGCCTCGGACTCGGTGCACTACTACGAGGAGCTCGAGCGCAGCATGCCGTTCACGCAGGTGGCCGACGTGATCGCGATGTATGCCGCGTTCGAGCGGATCCGCGGGCAGCTGGACAGCGGCGAGGTGCGTCACCTGGTCACCGGCCACGACCCGGACACGCTGAGCCGATTCACGCCGGTCACCGACGGTGCGCTGGCCGGTCTCGCGGCCACGATCGGAGAGGAGAGCTGATGAGGATCGGCTTCGTAGGGCTCGGCAACATGGGCGGGCGCATGTCCGCCCGGATCACCGGGGCGGGCTCACCCGTGCTCGGGTTCGACGTCCTTCCCGACAACGTGACCGCCGCCGGAGCCACACCGGCGGCGTCAATCGAGGAGGTCACCGACGGCAGTGACATCGTGCTGCTGTCGCTGCCCGACAGCCGGGCCGTCGAAGACGTGGTGCTGACCGGTGTCCTCCCGCGCGCACGTTCCGGCCAGATCGTCGTGGATCTGTCCACCGCCTCACCGGAGTCGACCACTCGACTCCACGAACTGCTCGGCGCACGCGGAGCGGCGTACCTCGACGCCGGTGTCTCCGGCGGCGCGGCGGCCGCCGAGAAAGGCGCGCTCACGCTGATGGTCGGCGGCTCGGCCGAGGTTCTGGAGCAGGCGCGTCCGGTGCTGGAGCTGTTCTCCGGGTCGATCTTCCACTGCGGACCGAGCGGCTCGGGGCACGTCGTCAAGCTGCTGAACAACTTCCTCAACGCGATCGCGCTGTCGGCCACCGCCGAGGTGATGGTCGCCGGGAAGAAGGCCGGGCTCGACCTGGACGTGCTGCTCGCCGTGCTCAACGCCGGGTCGGGCGTCAACTTCGCGACGTTGAACCGCTTTCCGAAGATCGTCCACGGTGACTACCTGCGCGGGGGCCTGACGAACACGCTGATGCTCAAGGACGTCAACCTGTACGTCGAGCTGGTGGCGCGGTTGGGGGTGGTGAGCCCCAACTCGTCCGGACCGCTGGCGAGTTTCGGTCTCGCCCGGGCGCTCGGGTACGCGGACGAGATCAGCAACACGGTCGTCGACGCGCTCGGTGACCTCTCCGGTGGGGTTCGGTTGCACTCGGGGGGCGCATCATCATGAGGATCATTCGTGGAGAGGGTCCCTCCGAACAGCGTCCGGCGAACGTGACCGGCTCGGCCTGGTTCGATCCGGTGTTGCCTGCGACCGACGGCACCGTGATCACCACGGTGTTCTTCGCGCCGGGCGCGCGGACGTTCTGGCACACGCATGAGCACGGGCAGATCCTGCAGGTGCTCTCCGGACGGGGGCTGATCTGCTCCGACGGCGGGACACCGCAGGTTCTCGCGGTCGGGGACACGGTGTGGGTGCCCGCCGGCGAGCGGCACTGGCACGGTGCCGCGCCCGACTCGTTCCTGTCGCACACCGCGATCTCGCTCGGCACCACCAGCTGGGCCGAAGAGGTCTCCGAGACGGACTACGCGTCATGAACGTCCGGTCGCCCGGAGCGGTTGGGTTCATCGGGCTGGGGAACATGGGCGCGCCGATGGCAGCGCGCCTCGTCGGCGCAGAGTACGAGGTGCGGGGATTCGATCTTTCCGTGCCCGCGCGCAAGGTGTTCGCCGAGGCTGCGCTCGCCGCGGCCGAAGCCAGGGCTGGCGCCGCCGCGACTGAGACCGGGGCCGGGGCCACGACGGAGGTCGGGGCCGGGGCTGCAAGCTTGGCGGACGCCGTTCGGGGCGCGGCTGTCGTGGTACTGATGCTGCCCGACTCGAACGCCGTCGCGGCGACTCTCCACGACGAGGGCTTCGATGTCGCGCCGGGGACGATCGTCGTCGACATGAGCTCGTCGGAGCCGCTGCGCACCCGAGCGCTCGCCGCCGAGCTCGCCTCGCGGAACGTGACGCTGATCGACGCCCCGGTGTCGGGCGGGGTCGCACGCGCGAAGACCGGGAAGCTGACGATCATGGCCGGCGGAGAGCCATCCGACCTGGACCGCGTCGCACCGATCCTGGCGGAGCTGGGCACCGTCACCCGGGCCGGCGACGTCGGCAGCGGGCACGCCGTCAAAGCGCTGAACAACCTGCTCAGCGCCACCCACCTGCTGGTGACCAGCGAAGCGATCCTCGCCGGCGAGCGCTTCGGCCTCGATCCGGAAACGATGGTGTCGATCTTCAACGGCTCCAGCGGCCGCAGCGGATCCACCGAGAACAAATGGCCCAACTTCATCCTGCCCGGCACGTTCGACTCCGGGTTCGGGCTCCGCCTGATGCTCAAGGACATGCGCATCGCCACCGGCCTGGCCGACGAGGTGGGGGCGCCCGATCCGCTCGGGCACGCGGCAGTCGAACTGTGGACCCGCGCCGCCGAACAGCTCGAGGACACCGCCGACCACACCGAGATCGTGAACTGGCTGCGCAGCGCTGAATCGACTGCTGGAGAGGGGTCGTCATGAACGCGGAAGAGATCAAGCAGGAGTTCATTCGCGTTCGCGGCGCGTGGAGCGACACCTGGGAGAGCGTGCTACGACTCGATCCCGAGTTCCTGTTGGCCTATTTGAACCTCTCGGCCGTGCCGTGGCGCAAGAACCACCTCGACGACAAAGTCAAGGAATTCATCTACATCGCGATCGACGCCAACGCCACGCACATGTATCTGCCCGGAGTGCGTCAGCACATCAAGGCAGCGCTGGCGTTGGGCGCCACTCCCGCCGAGATCATGGAGGTGCTCGAACTCACCGCCACGCTGGGCATCCACGCGATGAACATCGGCGTGCCGATTCTCGTCGAAGTGCTCGAAGAGAAGGGTCTGCGAACCGGACCCGCACCGCTGACCGAATACCAGGAACAGATCAAGGCGGATTTCGCGAAGACGCGTGGGTACTGGCATTCGTTCTGGGACGAGATGCTGGAACTGGACCCCGAGATGTTCGCGGCCTATACCGAGTTCTCATCGGTGCCGTGGCGGTCGGGCACCCTCGAACCCAAGGTGAAAGAGCTCGTCTACATCGCGTTCGACACGGCGGCGACGCATCTGTACGTCAAGGGGCTGAAGCTGCACATCGAGAACGCGATCGGCTACGGCGCGACGCCGCAGGAGATCCTCGAGGTCATGGAGATCGCATCCGTGCTGGGGATCCACGCGGTCACCGCGGCCGCGCCGATCCTGCAGGAGGAAATCGACGCGGCCGGTGATCAGCGGGCGATGTAGCCGCCGTCGACGCTGAGGATCGTACCGGTGATGCCGGCTGACTCCGGGGCGGCGAGGAAGACGATCGCGCGGGCGACCTCGTCGGGGGTCGAGACGCGGCCGATCGGATGGTTGCTCAGGGTGACGGCGAGGCTCGCCGCGGGGTCCGGGTCCGCGGCGCGCGCCTCGTCCATGAAGCCGGTGTCCACGGCGCCGGGCGCAACGGCGTTGACCCGGACCCCGCGCCCGGCGTACTCGATCGCGAGCTGCCGGGTGAGCTGGACGATCGCGCCCTTTGTCATCGCGTACGCGCTTTGATTGGCGACGCCGATGAGCCCGGAGATCGACGCCGTGTTGACGATGCAGCCGCGGCTCGCCTCCAGGTGCGGCAGGGCCGCGCGGGCGAACCGGAACGCCGGCCGGACGTTCGTCGCAATCAGTGCGTCGAAGTCGTCGTCGGTCGTGTCGAGGATCGGCCGCCGGAGGAAGCGGGCGGCGTTGTTCACGAGCAGGTCGAGGCGCCCGAACTCGGCCAGCGCCCGGCCGATCGTGTCGGCGGGCGTCGCGTCGGCGGTCACGTCCGCGACGACCGGCACCACCCACCCGTCCTCGGCCTGCTCCGCGATCGCAGTGTCGACGTCCACCGCGACGACCCGATACCCCGCCGCCCGCAATCGGACGACCACATCCCGTCCGATCCCCCGCGCCGCCCCGGTGACCACAGCTGTCAGCTCCATGGCCAGATTGTATGACGATCATACGTCCTTCGTCACTCCCGTCCCCCAAGTCGCACCACCGTTCCGCTGGACGGTACGGGTGGATACATTTGCGATGCTGGTGACCTTCACTAGGGGCTGCAAGCGGGTATAGGGTCCTCGCATGGCGTTTCTTGGAGCGGAACGATGACTACCCGCCCGGAGAACGGACCGCTCCAAGGACTCAGAGTCCTGGACGTCTCGACGATCCTGGCCGGGCCCCTCGCCTGCCAGGTCCTCGGCGACTACGGCGCCGACGTGATCAAGATCGAGCACCCGCGCACCGGCGACAGCATGCGTGGGCACGGCGGCCAGAAGGACGGCGTCCCGATCTGGTGGAAAGAGATCAGCCGCAACAAGCGGACGGTCGCGCTGAACCTGTCCGATCCGGACGGCGCGGCGGCCCTTCGGCGGCTGGTACGCGACACCGATGTGCTCGTCGAGAACTTCCGTCCGGGCACGCTGGAGCGCTGGGGCTTGTCCCCCGAGACCCTGCACGAGATCAACCCGGGCCTCGTTCTCGTTCGGCTCACCGGGTTCGGGCAGACCGGGCCCTACTCCTCCCGCGCCGGGTTCGGCACGCTCGCGGAGGCGATGAGCGGCTTCGCGGCGCTGACCGGCGCCGCCGACGGGCCGCCCACGCTCCCGAGCTTCGGCCTCGCCGACAGCATCTGCGGCCTCGCCGCGTCCTCGGCCGCGCTGATGGCGTTACGCCACCGCGACGCGACCGGAAAAGGCCAGGTCATCGACCTGAGCATCCTCGCGCCGATCATGACAGCGGTCGGGCCGGGCCCCACCGTGTACCAGCAGACCGGCGAGATCGAGCAGCGCCACGGCAACCGCTCCACGAACAACGCTCCGCGCAACACCTACCGCACGGCTGACGGTGACTGGGTCGCTGTTTCCACCAGCGCGCAGTCGATCGCCGAGCGGGTGTTACGGCTGGTCGGGCATCCGGAGGTCATCGACGAGCCGTGGTTCGCCACCGGCCGCGGCCGGGCTGCGCACGTCGACGAGCTCGACGCGTACGTCGGCGACTGGATCGGTGCGCGCACCCGCGACGAGGTGCTCGACGCGTTCACCGGGGCCGGTGCGGCGATCGCACCGGTCTACACCGCGAAGGACCTGGTGGAAGACGTCCACGTGCGGGAGACGCAGATGCTCACCGAGGTCGAGGACGACGAACTCGGCACCGTGCTGCAGCACAACGTCCTCTGGCGCATGTCGGAGACGCCCGGCCGGATCCGGTTCCCCGGCCGAGCACTCGGCGCCGATACCGACGAGGTCCTCACCGAAGCCGGGCTCACCCCCGACGAGATCCGGTCTCTCCGCGACCGCGAGGTGATCAGGTGACCGCGCGGGAGTCCCGCCGCGGCCGGACGACCCGGCGGCCGACGGAACGTCGGCCATGACCGGCCGTACTGCCGAAGATCGCCGATCCGCGCCCACCCGAGGTGATTCGATGAGTGATGCGTTACTGAGTGCTGTCGCTGCCGGGGTCACGGTTTTCGACCTGGGGCGCACGTTCTTCCCGGGTATGCCGCAGTCCCCGAACCATCCTGCGTACACGCACACGCTGCCCCGCCGGCACGGCGACATGGTGCGGGAGGACGGTGCGTCCGCCGCCAACGACATGATCGTGCTCGGTACGCACGTCGGGACGCACATCGATGCGATCGCGCACGTCTCGTTCGGCGGGAAGCTGCACGGCGGGGTGGACGCCTACGAGGCCGGTGTGGGCGGGAAGTACCTGGAGCACGGCGTGCACACGATCGCACCGATGGTTCGCCGGGGTGTGTTGCTGGACGTGCCTCGGGCGTTGGGCCGCGACGCGTGCGAACCGGGGTACGAGATCACGGTCGCCGATCTGGAGGCGTCCGCCCGCGCGGAGGTGCGTGCCGGGGACGTCGTACTGATCCGGAGTGGCTGGGGTCGCCGGTTCGACGACGGTGCGGCGGCGTACGTCGGCAAGGAGTCCGGGGTGCCCGGTATCTCCGAGGCCGGGGCGACGTGGTTGGCTGCCAAGGGCATCCACGCCGCCGGTGCCGACACGATCGCGTTCGAGCGCCTCGCCCCGGGCGGGGGCCACGCGTTGTTGCCCGCGCACAACGTCCTGCTCGTGGAACACGGCATCTACCTGATCGAGGCGATGGCCCTCGACGAACTGGCCGCCGCGGACGCCACCGAATTCACCTTCGTACTGGCGCCGTTGAAGCTCCTCGGCGCCACGGGTTCCCCCGTCCGCCCCCTCGCCCTGATCTCCGACCCCGCAGCCGTGGTGTCCGCGGCCGCGGGGTCGGCCGCCGGCGGCGCGGCTGGCGGCGCGCTCGCCGCGGGTGGTGCGCATGGCTGAGGCCACGCTCGCGCAGCGGCTCGGGGAGTTCGCGGCCGAGTCCACCGCCCTACCCGATGAGGTCACTGAGAGTGTGCGGAAGCGGGTGCTCGATATCGTGGGCATCGCTGCCGCCGCGGCCTCGCTCGAGACGAGTCGCGCCGCCCGCCGCTGGGCCGCCGAGCAGGGCGGAACACCCGAAGCCACGGCGATCGGCCTCCCCGACAAGCTCCCGGCCGCCCAGGCCGCGTTCGTCAACGGCGTGCTGGCCCACTCCCTCGACTACGACGACACCCACCTGCCGTCCGTCCTGCACCCCAGCGCCGTGGTGGTCCCGGCCGCCCTCGCCGCCGCCGAAGCCACCGGCGCGACCGGCGCGGAGCTCGAAACCGCCATCGCGGTCGGCCTGGAAACCGCAGTCCGCCTCGGCATGGCCGGCTACGACAAACAATCCAACAACTCCGTGTTCTTCGAACACGGCCAGCACGCCACGTCGATCTGCGGTGCGGTCGGCGGCGCGGTCTCCGCCGCGAAACTGCACCGGATGGACGCCCCGAGCATCACGAACGTCATCGGCGTCGTCGCGTCGATGGCGTCCGGACTCATCGAGGCCAACCGCACCGGCGGCACCGTGAAACGCATGCACTGCGGCTGGGCCGCGCACGCCGCAGTGAGCGCGGTAGGCCTGGTGCGGCACGGCTTCACCGGCCCACCCACAGTGCTCGAAGGCCGCTTCGGCTTCTTCCAGGCGTGGCTGCACGGCGTGTTCGACGCCGACCAGATCACCGACGGCCTCGGCGAAGAATGGGCAGTCCCGGGCATCTTCTTCAAGCCTTACCCCGCCAACCACTTCACGCACGCCGGCATCGACGCCGCCCGCCGCCTGCGCGCGACCGGCGTCGATCCGGCGAAGATCAGCAAGATCCGGCTCGGCGTGCCCCGCCAGAACCTGCCCACGGTCGGACAGCCGATCGAGGTGAAGCGCACCCCCGAAACCGGCTACATGGCCCAGTTCAGCGGCCCGTACACCCTGGTGGCGGGCCTGCTCGGCGGTGGCGGGCTCGGCGTCGGGCTGGACGATTTCACCGACGAGCTGGCCCGCGACCCGCACCGGCGCGCGTTGATGCGGTTGGTCGACGTCGAGCCCGACGAGAAGTGCACCGAGATCTTCCCGTACCAGTTCCCGGCCGTCGTCACGCTGACGCTCGACGACGGCACGGAGCTCACCGAGGAGGTGCTGGTCAACCGGGGCGGCCCGGGGGATCCGCTCTCGTTCGACGAGCTCGCAACCAAGTTCCGCGACAATGCCGAGCGAGCGCTGTCCGCCGACACGGTCGGTCAGCTCGCGGACGCGATCGCGCGCCTGCACGACACCACTGATCTGTCCGCTCTGCTCGAACCGCTCCGGGAGGTCGACGCATGACCTATGACCTGATCGTCACGAACGCCCGCGTGGTCACGCCCGGCGCCGCCGACGTCGCGCTGACTGACGTCGGCATCAAAGACGGGAAGTTCAGTGAGCTCGGGACGCTGGACCCGGCGGAAGCCGGAACCGTGCTCGACGCCGGAGGCAAGCTGCTGTACCCGGGTGTGGTCGACGTGCACCAGCACTGGGGCATCTACAACGACCTCACCGACGACGCGAACACCGAGAGCCGGGCGTCCGCGCAGGGTGGTGTCACGACCGGGATCACCTACATCCGCACCGGTCAGTACTACCTGAACCGCACCGGGCCGTACGCCGAGATCTTCCCCGACGTGCTGAAGCAGACCGACGGGCACGCGTACGTCGACTACGCGTTCCACGTCGCGCCGATCCTCAAGCGGCACATCGACGAGATTCCGGCGCTGATCAGCGAGTTCGGCGTCCCGTCGTTCAAGATCTTCATGTTCTACGGGTCGCACGGGCTGCACGGGAGGTCGTCGAAGCAGGAGTCGTTCCTGATGCTGCCCGACGACGAGTCGTACGACTTCGCGCACTTCGAGTTCGTCATGCGGGGCATCCAGGCCGCGCGGGAGGACCCACGCTTCGCCGGCTTCGCCGACGCGATCTCGCTGTCACTGCACTGCGAGACCGCCGAGATCATGCGCGCCTACACCAAGATCGTGGAGGACGCCGGGGGGCCGCGCGATCTGGCGGCCTACAGTGCGTCGCGCCCGCCGCACTCGGAGGGGCTGGCGATCACGATCGCGTCGTACCTGGCGCACGAGACCGAGTTACCGAACATCAACCTGCTGCACCTGTCGTCGCGGAAGGCGATCGAGGCGGCGATGATGATGCAGGCGACGTTCCCGCACGTGAATTTCCGGCGCGAGGTGACGATCGGGCACCTGGTCGCCGACATCTCCACCGCGAGCGGGCTGGGCGGCAAGGTGAACCCGCCGCTGCGTCCGCGCGAGGACGTCGAGGCGCTGTGGGAGCACGTGCTGGCCGGCAATTTCTCGTGGGTGACCAGTGACCACGCGTGCTGCAAGGACGAGATGAAGTTCGGCGACCCGCGCGACGACGTGTTCACCGCGAAGAGCGGCTTCGGCGGCACGGAGTACCTGCTGCCGGGGCTGATCAGCGAGGGGCGGCGGCGAGGCCTGTCGCACGGCCAGATCGCTTCGCTGACGTCGTGGAACCCGGCCCAGCGCTTCGGGCTGTTCTCGAAGGGCACTGTGGCGCCGGGGTACGACGCGGACTTCTGCCTGGTGGACGACACGTCCTCGTGGACGGTGCACGCGTCCGACTCCGAGTCGGCGCAGGAGTACTCGCCGTTCGAGGGGTTCGAGTTGTCGGCGCGGGTCACCGACACGTACCTGCGGGGCTCGGCCGTGCTGAAGGACGGCGCTGTCGTCGGGTCACCGCGGGGCCAGTACGTGCGGCGGCCCACGGCACTCCCGGCCGGCGAGTAGCGCGGCGCCGGTCCACGCCGCGGTCGGCGGGTGAGCGGGCGACAACGATTCGGGGCCGCGCCGGTGCGGCGCGGCCCCGAATCGCCGTTGGTCAGGTGACCGTCCAGCGGACGGCCCGGGAGCCGGTCGACGTGGTGACCGTGCCGACCACGACGCCCGCGTCGTTGACGTCGACGGCGGAACTCGACGTGCCACCCGGGGCACCCAGGTCCACCATCGTGCCGTCGGACCACAGGAACGCGTGGTTCTCACCGGACGCAGTGGTGCTGAAGCCGACGACCTGGCCCTGGTCGTTGATCGCGGTCGGCGTGCTGCTCGAGCCGCCGAGCGTGCCCAGGTCCGTCATCGTGCCGGCGTGCCAGCGGAACGCGTGGGTGTCCCCGGACGCGGTCGTGCTCGTGCCGATGACGTCGCCGCTGCTCGAAACCGCCCGACCGGTGTTCGCCGGAACACTCGTGGAACCGCCGAGCGTGCCCAGTTCGGTGAGCTGGCCACCACTCCAGACCACCGCGACCCGCGGAACGAAGAAGATCGACGGCCCGGTGCCGAACTGCATCGTGCCGAGCGCACCCGCGACCGTGTCACCGGATCCGAAGCCGTACGCGACGCCGGCCTGCCCGGCCGGGACCGGCAGGTCGGTCGTGGTGCCACCGGTGCTCAGAATCGTCGGGACGTAGGTGTAGTTGGTGTTGGTGCGGGCACCGGCGACGCTTCCGTCGTCGCTGATCGCGTAGGCGACGGACAGGGCTGTGGTCGTCGTGCTGCCGTCCGCGCGGCAGACCGTGGCGCTGAAGCGCCGCCCGGACGTGACCGTGTTCACCAGCGCGGCGCCGCTCTCGTTCAGGTCCTGGACGCCGAGCGGAGCCCAGGTGCCGAGCGAGCAGTCACCGGTCGTGCCGTCGGCGCGCCAGTGGCGGATCGCGCGCTGATTGATGTCGGGCTCCCCGACCGAGCCGACGACCACGCCGGAGTCGGTGATCCTCGCTGCGGACGCGCCGGGACGCTGGGTGGAGCCCGGCAGCGCGGTGTAGCTGCTGCCCTCCCAGCGGAGAGCCTGGGGTGTGCCCCCGACGGTCGCGTTACCGACCGCGACGCCGGAATTGTTGATGTCGTAGACGGCGGAATCGGTGGTACCGGCGGGGACGGGTAGTGGGGTGGCTGTGACGGTCGGGGCTGCCTGGGCGGTTCCGGCCGGAACGAGTAGCGCTACGGCCAACGCACCACTGATGAGCAATCGCAACGGGGGCCTCCTTGCCAACACCGAGGAAGCGGAGTTTGCCAGCGAAGCTCCATCATGGACAGCTCTTCGTCGTCCGTACCGTTTCAGTCACTGATGGCGAGATACCGCCTCGCCCGACGCCACTGGACCCAGAACATGGTGATCAGCAGGGTGAAACTCAAGACCTGGAAGACGCCGACGACGCGGATCATCGTGCTGTCGCCCATGGCGGCCTGCCAGACCGCGCCGACCGCCGCGATCGGGAGGGACGAGAGCACGAACCGCAGGACCTTGACCTGGCGGTTCGCCTCGTTGTCGGCCACGGATCGCAGCCAGGGGTCGTCGAGCTTCAGCGGGCGACGCAGCGCATCGATGACGGCCAGCCGATCCTCGCGGTTGAGGTCGTTGATGGGTGAGGCCAGCTTGATCCCGCGGGCTCGAGCGACTGCGACGACGAGCCCGGCCAGGCAGGCGAGCACCAGGCCGACGGTGATGCCGACGCCGGCGCCGAGGGCTGCGTCCTTGGCGCTCAGGGATCGGCCGTCCGCAGCCGCCAGGGCGGAACCGATGCCCGCGCTGACGGCGGCGGTAGCCACCACGATGCCGAGCAGAATCAACGAACGTCGCATCCCTCCACAATGGCAGTGAGCGCATCCGGGTTCGACAGGAACGGTGAGTGCGACGAGTCCAGCTCGTGAACTCGTGTCGGCTGTGCCGAGACCGCGTCGATCTCCCGGATCAGACGGCGCTGCAGATCCGGGCGCACGGCGTTGTCCCGCCCGCAGAACACGTAGCTCTTCGGGACGGTGCCGTACCGCTCGCGGGTCACGGTGAACGCCTCTCCCGCGATGCCCGCGGGGGCGTCGGGGCTGAGCAGGGCGATGGCGGCGTCGGCGACGGTCTGATCGACGTCGTCGTAGAACGCTTTGTGCAGTTCGGGGTGGCGCGCACGGTCCGATACCGGGAGGCGGAGCGCGCCGATGGTGGCGGGGTCCGCCGTGAGCAGCGGACCCACCATGTCGCCCGCGTTCTCGGGTGCGCCGATGTAGGCAGCGGCGGGAAGGCCGCTGACCGGTGTGAACGCGGCCACGTAGAGCAGGTGGGCGAAGAGCTCGGGTGCCCGTTCCGCGGCGAGTGTGGCAACCGGTCCGGCCATGCTGTGTGCGACGACGACGCTGGGACCGTTCAGCTGGCTCAGGAGGGTGTCCGCAGCCGAGGACGCGGTGACGCCGGCGACCGGCGACGGTTCGGTGGCGTACGCCGCGGCGTCGAAGGGGACCGACCAGCGGCACTGCGGGGACACCGCGCTGAGACCGTGGCCCTCCAGCTCGACCGCCAGCGACGGAATGCCCCGTGCGGCGAGTCGGGTCGTGATGGGCGTCCAGCACCAGGTGCCGTGCCAGAAACCGTGAAGAAGTACGACGTTGTGCATGGTCCGAGATGCTAGGGGCGGCCGACGGCGACAACCACGTCCTGATTGTGCGGGGATGATTTCCACGCGTGCAGCGCCGCGATCCGGTCGGCGCTGGGGGTGCCGGGGACGGGTTTGAGCATCAGCATGCGTTGGCGGGTGAGCGGGCTGGTGACGATCGCGCAGTCCAGTTCGATAGTGCCGACGCGGGGTCGTGCACCACCTTGGTGGGGCAGTGGAGTGACGCCACGGCGTGGTGGTCCCACATGGTGCGGAACTCGGCGCTGGCGTCGTTCAGCCGCTGGAGCAGCTCGCCGGCGGGTCCGTCGGGGCCGTGCTCGGCGAGGACCGCGCGCAGGTCGGCGACGTACGCGAAGCCGGTTTGTTCCTGGCGGTCCGGTGGGTCGAGGCGGTGGCGCCAGGTGGGGTCGGTGAACCAGCGCCAGATGAGGTTCCCCTGGTAGCGGCCGAGCAGGGTGATGTTGAGCCAGTTCTGGGCGAGGACGTTGCCGAGGTCATCGGTGACGAAGGCTGGGGTCGTTTCCTCGATGGCGGTCAACAGGTGTTCGAGTGTGGGATCGAGCTGGGTGGTGCGGTTCGGGCGGGCCGGCGTAGTGTGGCCGGCCAGGCGGTGGAGGTGGGCCTCTTCGTCGGGGGTCAGCCGGAGGGCTGTGGAGAGGGTGGCGAGGACGGCAGCTGAGGGGTTGGGGCCACGGCCCTGTTCCAGGCGCTCGTAGTACGTGGTGGAGACGCTGGCTAGTGCGGCTACCTCTTCGCGGCGGAGGCCGGGGGTGCGGCCGGGGGGTCGCGCGGGTAAGCCGACGTCTTGGGGCGACAGTGCCTCGCGGCGGCGTCGCAAGAACTCCCCCAACCAAGCACGCTCCACGCACTCACCCTAGGTGGGGCTGGCGAGGGAGAGGACTTCGCGGGCGGAGCGCACTACTGCGGCGTCGAGAAAGCGGCCCTTGGCGTCCACGGCGCCGCCGCCGCCTGCCTCGTCGAAGCGGGCGACGATGTCCTGGGCGGTGGCGACCTCGTCGTCGGTGGGCGTGAAGACGTCGTGGATCACCGGCACCTGAGCCGGGTGGATCGCGGTGCGCCCGCGGAAGCCCTGGCGGGCGAGGGTGTGGGCGCTCTCGCAGAACGCGTCGAGGTCGCGGAAGTCCGTGGACGTGGCGCCCAGCGGACGGGCGATGCCCACCGCGGCCGAGGCGACCACCACCTGCAGCCGCACGGGTGCCAGTTCCGCACGATCCGGACCGGGCCGCAGCCCCAGGTCGGCGATCAGGTCGGCCTCGCCGATCCCGAGCCGCAGCACGCGAGGAGCGGCCGCCACCTCGGCGACGCGGAGTAGTCCCGCGGCGGACTCGATGAGCGGAAGCAGCGCCGCGTCCGACCCTTCCGCGGTCAGGCGGGCGTCGACCTCGGCGAGCAGCTCCGGATCGGCTTTCGGCACGACGATGCCGTCCAGCCCAGGCCTCGCCACCGCGGCCACGTCCTGCGCGACGGACTCGGCGTTGATCCGCACCCAAATCTGCGGCCCGGGCTCCGGCGTCAGCCAGTCCGCGACCAGAGCGCGAGCCTCGGCCTTGCGCGCCGGCGCCACCGCATCTTCCAGATCGACGATCAACGCGTCCGCGCCCCGAGCCCGCGCACCAAGGAGCCGATCAGCCCGGTCCCCCGGCACGTACAGGTAACTCCGAACCGGCCGAATCACGATTCCCCTCCGTCCGAGGCGAGCACGGTGGCGGCTACGGCGTTGGCGGCCAGGTAGGCGAGGCCGAAGGCGGGGAGCAGGCCGTTGCCGGCGAGGTAGCCGGAGGCGCCGTGGCCGGAGATGCCTGCTGCGGCGCCGCCGGAGGCGTAGAGGCCGGGGATCGGGTCGCCGCTGGGGCGCAGCACTCGGGCGTCGCCGTCGACGACCAGGCCGCCCTGCGTGTGGAACAACGCGGGCAGCACCCGCACCGCCGCGTACGGCGCCCGCAACGCACGCGCGAACGTCCGCCCGAACCGATCGGGCCGCCCATCGAGCCCCTCGATGTCCGCGAGCTCCGACCGGACCTCCTCCACCGGCAGCCCGGTCACCTCCGCGAGCTCCTCCGGAGACGAAGCCCAGAGTTCCGCACCGGCCTCGACACAGTTCCGGAAATCGGTGAACGGCAGGCACTCGTCGTGCACGCCCTGGTCGTAGACGATCCACCCCGTCGCGCCGGGACGCGCCGCCAGCGCCGGGCCGAACTCCGAGTATCCGCTGGTCTCGCGGCCGAACCGACGCCCGGTCGTATCGAGCATGATCCCGCCGTGGACGATCGTCGCCCAGCCGAGCAGCGTCGACGCCTTCGCCGAGAGTGCGGCGTGGCCTTGATAGGCGTCCAAATAGGCAGTTTCGGCACCGAGACGGGTGCCGATGCGGAGGGCGTCGCCACGGGAGGTTTCGCTGCCGTGGTAGATCGCGGCTGCGATCTCGGGCAGGTGTTCGCGGACGAGGTCACGGTCGGCGCCGTAGCCGTTCGTGGCGAGGAGGACCGCCCTGGTCGGGATCTCCTCCTCTCCGGCGACGACGGCACGTACCGCCCCGTCGTCGTCCAGGAGCACGTCGGTGACGCGAGCAGGCACCAGCACGTCGATCAGCGGGCTCGCGTCGACGAGGCGCGTGAGCCGGTCGACGAGCGCGGCACCGTGCCGCTCGGGGATCGTGTGGCAGCGTTCCACCGAGTGCCCGGGGTAGTTCATGTCGGTCATCAGCGACATCTCGAAGCCGAGCGTGTCAGCCATCCACTCGACGAGTTCCGCGCTGACCTCGGCGAGCGCGGCCGCGAGCCGCTCGTCGCCCGCGCCGCCCGTCTTGCGCCGGACGTCGTCGACGAAGAGTTCCGGTGTGTCCTCGATGCCTGCCGCCCGCTGCCAGCGGGTGCCGATGCCCGGCACCATCGCCGTGCACATCGAGGTGTTGTTGCCGCGCCGATAGTGCGCGCTCGCCTCGATCACGAGCACGCTCAACCCCCGCTCGGCCGCCCGCAAAGCCGCGAACAGCCCACCGCCGGCCCCCACCACCACCAAGTCGGGCCCCTCCGGGGCGGTCATGCGACGGTTCCGGCTGCTACCAGGCGGAGGGTGCGGATCACCGGGTCGACGATCGGGATCGGCGCCGCCCCCTCGGCCGTGCCGACACCCACCGCGGAGCAGCCGTTGATCAGCTCGGTGGCTCCGGTGCCGGCTAGTTCGCCGGCGGCTTCGGCGAGGCGTTCCCGCCACCGGTCCCCGTCGGCGACCGCGGCGAAGTCCAGGTCCAGGGTCCGCACGGGTGCGACCACGTCCCCCCAGCCGTAACCGTCCACCACCGCGCGCATCTCGTCGGCGATCGCGGGGTTCCGGACGACCGCCGCCACCTTCTCCCCCATCGCCGAGGCGTGGGCGACCGTCACCCGCAGGACGCCGATCACGGTGCCGAACGCCGGGTCGGCCTGCATCCGGGCGACGCCGGGATCGAGCACGCAGTCGGGCATCACCGCGTCGTACTCCCCGGGGGCGTCGGCCAGCGCCTCCATCACGTAGCGCTCGGAGTTGCGCATGTCCTCGGGCGACTCCAGCGACATCGGCGCACCGACCGGTAGATCGTGCAGATCGACGACCACGCCGTCGGGGGCGATCCAGTCGTACCGTTCCTGCCTGCGGGCGAGTTCGTGCACGCCGACGTGCAGTGGGGTCACGGCGTAGATCCGCATGATTGAACCTCCAGTCACGGCAACTCCTGCAGCGCCCGGCGGACCGACCCCATCCAGGGCAGCTCCTGCGCGACGGCGCAGACGCGCTCGGCGTCCGCGGCGGAGCCGAGCAGATCGGCGAGGAGTGCTTCGACGTCCGAGCGGCCGAACGGACCGCGGGCGGCGTCGCCGATCGGGTCGTCGACGGCGGCTTCGACGGTCTCACCGGAGCGCAGCCGTATCCGCACCCGTGCGCCGCGGTGTTCGGGGACGCGGGCGTCGATGTCCGGGTCGACAGCGAGGTGCACCCGGTTCATCAGCGGGCGGGCGGCGTCGATGCGGGTGAACGCGTCGGGGCGCACCGCGCCCTCGCGCAGGGCGGTCGCGACGACGAACGGCACCGAGAACATCGCGGCCAGTCGGGTCGGGCACTCGATCCGGTCGAGGCTCGCCGCGGCGGTGTACGTCTCGACGTCGACGCGGTCGATGTCGTCCAGGGCGAGGTGGGGGCGCAGTTCGAGCACCGCGTCGGCGGTCGGGTGCGTGTAGGCGCACGAGGCGTGCCGCTTGAAGTACCCGAGCTCCAGGTCCCACCGCTCGCCGAGCCGCTCACTCAACGCCGCTTCGTCGAAGGTGCCCAGCAACCCACCCAGCGAATGCCGAGCCATCCCCAGCGGCCACCCACCGGCCGATGGCCGCCCGGCTGCCGACGGGACCTCGGCGAAGCGCGCGGCGGCCAGGCGGGCCGCGGCCAGGCCGCTCTGGTTCGCGGCGCCTACCCACTCGTCGCGCACCGGGTTGCCGTCCAGCGCCGCCGTGAACGGACCCGCGATCGCCATCCCCGCCGCGGCGTCGACGGCCGCTGCCATGGCGGCTGGCGGAAGCCCCATCAACCGGGCACACCCCGCCGCCGCACCCGTCGCACCCCACGTCCCGTGCGGATGGGTACCGGGCCGTAGCCGCGTCGCCCGACCGAACCGGGCCGCCACCTCGTACGCGACAACCAGCGCCGCAGCCGTCGTCGGCCCGTCCGCGTCGCGCGCGCCGGCCAGCGCGAGCACCGCCGGCCACCCGTGCGCCGCGGGATGCCCACCGGCGAACCGGTTGCCCTCGTCGAGCTCCAGACTCACCAGCGCGGTGGCGTTCAGCCAGGCCGCCGCGTCGGGGGTCGTCGAGCGCCCGGTTCCGATCAGGACGCTCGGCCCCGGCGGCGGATCCCACGCCTCCACCAGAGCCCCGCGATCCGCGGCTCCCACCGCCGTCACCCCGAGAACACTCGCGAGCACGACCTCGAGCCGCTCGGCCACCGACGACGGTAGATCCCCCGCCCGAAGCCCAGCCGCCCAGGCGGCCAGGCTCTCCAGCGGCGAAGAACTCATAGCCCGAGGTACGCCTTCCGGACCCGGGGGTCCTCGGCCAGCGAAGAACCGGGACCGTCCAGCACGATCGTGCCGCTCTCCAGCACGTACGCCCGGTCGGAGATGCTCAGCGCCTGCGCGGCGTTCTGCTCGACGAGCAGCACCGCCACGCCGCGGTCCCGGATCGACCGCACCGCCTCGAGAACCTCCCACGTGAGCTTCGGCGACAACCCGGTCGACGGTTCGTCGAGCATCAACAGCTTCGGGCGACTCATCAGCGCCCGCCCGATCGCCAGCATCTGCTGCTGCCCGCCGCTCATCGTCTGCGCGGCCTGCTTACGGCGTTCGGCCAGCGCCGGGAACAGCGCATAGACCTCGTCCACACGAGAGGCCACCCCAGATCGGACCGTCCATGCCCCGAGCCGCAGATTCTCGTCGACACTCATCGGCCCGAACAGATCACGTCCCTCCGACACCTGAACGACGCCCCGCCGGACGATCTCGTGCGGCCGCCGCCCGTCGATCCGCTCCCCGCCGTAGGTCACCGAGCCCTCGGACGCCCGCAGCAACCCACTGATCAGCCGCAACGTCGTCGACTTCCCGGCCCCGTTGGCACCCACGATCGACACCAGCTCCCCGGCGTCGACCTGCAGTGAAATCCCGTGCAGGATCTGCAGCCCGGAATACCCGGCCGAAGCCCCCTCGACCTTCAGACCCTCAGCCATCGGAAGCCTCCTCCCGACCCGCCGCACCCTCGGCCGCGCGCCCGCCACCCGGCGTCGGTGCCGCAGCCTCGGACCGGCTGTCCGCGGATCCGCCCGGTGCGGTGCCGAGGTACGCCTCGACCACCGCCGGATCATCCACGACCTCAGCCGGCGCACCCCGCGCGATCACCCGCCCCCTGTCGAACACCACGACGGAATCGGACAACTGCATCACCGCCGCCATGATGTGCTCGACGAACACCAGCGTCAGCCCCTGCTCGTCCCGCAGACTCGCGAGCAGATCGAGCACCGGCTGCCGCTCGGTCGGCACCAGCCCGGCCAGCACCTCGTCGAGCAGCAGTACCCGCGGCCGCGTGGCCAGCGCCCGCGCCAACTCGAGCCGCTTGAGCGCGGCCGTGTGCAGCGTCCCCGCGACCGTGTCGGCCCACTCGTCCATCCCGACCGACGCGACGACCTCCTCGGCCCGCTTGTGCGCCGCCCGCTGCGACCCGCCGCCCACCGACGCCGCGATCGACACGTTCTCCAGCACGCTCATCGTCGCGAACGGACGCATCAGCTGGAACGTCCGCGTCATCCCCGCGCGCGCCACGCGGTGCGCCGGAAACCCCGTGATGTCCCGACCGTCCAGCGTCACGGTTCCCGCGTCCGGCTGGAAAGCCCCCGCAACGACGTTGAAGAACGTCGTTTTCCCCGCGCCGTTCGGACCGATGATGCCGAGCACGGTCCCCTCCGTCACGGAGAGGTCGACGTCACTCAGCGCGGCGATCCCACGGAAGGACTTGGTCAGGCCCTCGACCCTCAGAACACTCACCGCGACCGCCACCGATCGATCACGAACTGACGGATCGTGCCGTACAGCCCCTTCGGCAGCGCGAGGACGATCACGATCACGAGCACCGCGTAGAGCACCACGTCCAGACCGCTCCGGCCGGCGAGGAACGACAGCGCGTCGGGTGGCGTCCGCAAAACCGAAGCGGTGACCGTGGACAACGGCCCCACGATGACGGCGCCGATGATCGGACCCCAGAGGGTTCCGACGCCGCCGACGACGGCGGGAACGATCGCCTGGATCGACTGCGCCTGCCCGAGCACGATGTCGGGGTCGACGAACAGGTAGTACTGCGCGTAGAACGCACCGGCCACCGACGTGATCGCCGCGGCCAGCGCCATCGTCGTGAGCTTGTACCGCATCACCGCGATGCCGAGCGCGGCCGCCGCGTCCTCGTCGTCGCGGATCGCCACCGTGTACCGGCCCGCCTTGGAACGCAAATAGAAAAGCACTGCCAGGAAAGCGACGACGACGAGCGCCAGGCCGATCCAGAAGTACTCGGGCGCGTTGGCCTCGAACTGGAACATCCACCACGACTCCTCCTGGAGCAGCGGCACGTGGTACCCGATCGTGCCGTTCACCCACGTGGTGTCGGTGGCCAGCAGGCGGAGCATCTCCGCGATCGCGAACGTGGCCAGCGCGAAGTACGCGCCCCGCACCTTGTACCGGAACGCGACGTAGCCGGTTCCCACCGCCAGCAACGCCGCGAGCAGCGCGCCGACCACCATCCCGATCCACGGGGACACGCCGTGCCCCACGAGCAGCACGACGTCGGCGTAGGCACCGACACCGAAGTAGGCCGCGTTGCCGAAGCTGAACATGCCGCCGTAGCCGCTCATCAAGTTCCAGCCGGTGGCCATCAGCGCGAAGATCAACACGCGGATCGCGACGGCCTGCTGCGACTCCGGCAGCACGAACGGCACGGTGGCAGCGACGATCGTCGCCACGGCCAGCACCCCGAGCGTTCCGCGCACCGACGTCGAGCGGCGGCGCGCGGTGCCCTCGTGCTGCCCGGCGTCGGGGGCGGTGACGGTGCTCGTCATTGTCGTGCCCCGAACAGGCCCTGCGGACGGGCCACGAGGATCAGGATGAAGACCAGGAAGACGCCGAACAGCGGGCTCTGCCCGGTGAGCAGGACGCCACCCAGCTGCTCGACCAGCCCGACGATGATGCCGCTGATCAGCGCACCCGCGACGTTGCCGAGCCCGCCCATCACGACGACCACGAACGCGAGGATGTTGAACTGGTCGCCCGCCGTCGGGGTGATCGTGGTGAACGGCGCGATCAGCATGCCCGCGGCGCCGGCACACGCGGTGCCGAGGCCGAACGTCAGGACGTAGATCTTCCGGACGTCGATGCCGACGAGCCCGGCACCCTGCCGGCTGGCCGCTACCGCGCGGATCGCGCGCCCGAGCCGCGTGCGGCTGAGCAGGACGTACAGGCCGGCGGCAAGGACGAGCGCTCCGGCGAACGCGATCAGCCGCGTCTGGTTCGCAACGGCTCCGAACAGGTGGACGCCGTGGTCACCGGCCACCGCGACCGACAGCGGATCACCGCCGAACGCGAGTAACAGCAGGTTCGACACCAGCAGCGACATGCCGAGCGTCAGCAGGAGCTGGCTTTCCAGTGGGCGGCCCATCGTGCGGTTCAGCAGCGCCCACTGCGCCAGTGCCCCGAGCGCGAACAGCGCCGCGATCGCGAGCGGCAGGGCCACGTACGGGTTCGCGCCGGTGCTCGCCACGAACTGGTAGGTGGTGAACAACGCGACCGCGAGGAATGCGCCGTGGGCGAAGTTGACGATGTCGAGGACGCCGAAGATCAGCGTCAGCCCCATCGCGAGCAGGCTGTAGACACCGCCGTTCACCAGCCCGGTGAGCACGGCCTGGCCGGTGATCGTGCCGCTGCCCGACTTCAGCAGCGCAGCCGCGACCAGCACGAACACGAGGCCGATCGCCACGGCGGGCGGGACCCACGGCGACGCGGACCAGGCACGCCCGACCGCGCCCGGCCGCGCCGCCGGGGCCGCTTCCGCCCCGCTCACAGCCCCGGCCCCGCCGGGTACTTGACCTTCGTGGTCGCGAACTCCGCCGGGTAGACGACGGTCGGCTTCGCGTCGAGGACCTGGGTCAGCGCCGGGAGCGCCGTCGAGTTCTCGCCCTTGTCGTCGAACTTGATCGCACCGTCGTTGAGCGTCAGCGGCGTGAGGCTGGTGTCGGCGATCGCGTCCCGGAGCTTCGAGCCGTCGACGGACTTCGAACGCTCGAGCGCGTCGGCGATCACCCGGACCGAGTCGTAGGCCAGTGCCGCGCCCGTGCGGGGCGGCTGCCCGTACTTCGCGGTGTAGGCCTGCACGAACTTCGTCGCCTCGGGGCTCTTGTCGTTGATGTGGTAGTTGACGTCGAAGTAGTTCGTTGCGGCCGCACCGGCGTCGGTGGGGAACTGCGGCTGGTCGAACGCGCCGTTCGCGATGCCGTAGACGGCGTCGAGAGTGGGCTTCACGGTCTGCACGGCCTTCGCCGCGAGCACGCCGTCCTTGTAGTAGCCGGTGACCACGAGCGCCTGCGCGCCGCTGGCCTTGACCTGCGTGATCTGCGTCGTCAGGTCGGAGACGCTGGCCGCGTCGTAGGTGATCTCCGGGTCGACGGTGATGCCGGCCTTCTCCGCCTCCGCCTTGAACGCCGTGAAGACGCCGGTGCCGAACGCGGTGCTCTCGTGCAGGTACGCGACCTTCGTGAGCGGCTTGCCCGCGGCCTTCGAGATCTCCTGCAGGTACTGCGCGCCGGCGGTGCCGAAGACCGTGTTCCGCGGCTGCATCCGGAACGCGTACTTGTAGCCGTGGGAGAGGATGCCGTCGTCACCGGAGATGTCGATGACGAACGGGATCTTGTTGCGCTCGGCGAGCGGGGCGACGTTCGCGCTCACCGCGCTCTGGTAAGTGCCCACCAGCGCGGTGACGCCGTCGGTGACCAGGCGCTGGGCCTCGCTCTGCCCGATGTCGGGCTTGCCCTGGGTGTCACCGCCGGCCAGCGCGAGCTTCCGGCCGTCGAGCGACTTGATGCCGCCGGCCTTGTTGATGTCGTCGATCGCCAGCTTGACGCCGTTCTCCATCTGCTGGCCGTCACCCGCGAACGGGCCGGTGAGCGGGTGGAGCGTGCCGATCTTGATCGCGCCGCCGGAATCGCCGGACCCCGTCGAGCCGCCGCCGCACCCGGCGAGAGCGAGCGAAGCGGAACACACCAGCGCCAGTAACGGAAGAGTCCGCTTACCCATGTCGCTCCCTCGAACGCTTCTGGGCCCGTTCCGCTTGTCGGAACGCCTGCTTTAGTTAACGCAGACCGTTCCACCCTCGGCAGGAGCCGTCAAGGGTCTTGTTCGCTCAAGACGCAGCATTTACACCTTGTTGATCTACGACGTCGTAGTGTTCCTGCTAGAGGAACGGTGGCGAGAAGGTACGGTCTACGGGCCGGTTTCGACGTGGAAGGAGCCGTATGGCCAGCGACGGTACGGAGGGTGCCGGTCGGGTCGCCGACGTGCTGCTCCGGTTCGTCGACGGTCCGCAGTCGTGGGGTGTGTCCGCGATGGCGCGTGAGCTGGATCTGAGCAAGGCGGTCGTGCACCGAATCATGCGGTCCCTGGTGGATCGGGGGCTCCTGTCGCTCGATTCGACGTCACGGGCATACTCCCTGGGGCCGGCGGCCGCGGCGATCGGGGCGCGGGCGCTGCGTGATTCGAAGCTGCGGCGGGTGTCGTTGCCGCTGCTGCGGGAGCTGCAGTCCGCTACGGGAGAGACGACGACGCTGTCCGCGCGGGTGCCTGGCGGCCGGGTCTATCTCGACCAGGTCGTGAGCACGCACGAGATCAACATGACCGTCGAGCTCGGGCGTCGGTTTCCGCTGCACGCCGGTGGGTCGGGGCGTGCGATTCTCGCGTTCCTGCCGCCGGAGGAGGTGGAGATCGTGTTGCACGGCGAGCTGCGCACGCTGACGTCGGCGACGCAGGTCGACCCCGATCAGCTGCGGACGTTGCTCGCGGAGACGCGGTCGAACGGGGCCGCGGATTCGGGGGGCGAGCGGCAGCCCGGGGCGGGTTCGGTGGCGGCGCCGATCTTCGACCTGGACGGTCAGGTCGTGGGGTCAATCTCGGTGTGCGGGCCCATCCACCGTCTGACGCCCGACGCGCGTCGCACCTACGTCCCGCACGTCACCGAGACCGCCGACCGCATCTCCCGGGCCCTGGGCTGGCACGGCGGCCTGCCGGAGTAACGAGTTCTCGGGGTCTCGACGGGTTTCCGGCCCTACGTCGGCCGGGTGTTGGGCCGGGAAGTCGTCGTAGGCCCGAGAAGCTGCTCGCGGGCGAGCAGGGCGGCGCCGTGGCAGCCGGCTTCGTCGCCGAGGGCGGCGGGGACGATGGTGGGCGCTTGCAGGAACGAGGCGCGTTCCTCGAGCGCCGCGCGCAGGGGCGTGAAGAGCGTGTCGCCGGCCTGGGCGAGCCCACCGCCCACCACGACGACCTGCGGATCCAACAGCGCCGCCGCACTCGCCAACCCGTCCGCGAGCGCCTCCACCGCCGCCCCCCACACGGCCGAAGCCACCGCATCCCCCGCCTCCACCATCCGAGCCACATCCGCCGCGGTGGCCCCCACCGCCGCGGAAGCCCCCGCCGCGGAAGCCCCCGCCGCGGGCGCACCAGCCGCGGGCGCACCGGCGGCGAGCGCCTCGCGGTAGTGGGATTCGATGGCGGAGGCGCTGGCTTCGGCTTCGAGGCAGCCGAAACGACCGCAGCCGCACCGGCGCCCACCCGGGCGCACCACCACGTGCCCGAGCTCCCCGGCGGCGCCGCGCGACCCGGTCACCACCGAGCCACCCAGCACGTGCGCCGACGCGATCCCCGTGCCGATCGGCACGAACAACACGTCGTCGCTGCCCGACGCCCGCGCCTCGGCGAGCCCACCCGCGCGGACGTCGTTCGCCAGCACCGCAGGCAGCCCGAGCCGCTCCTCCACGAGGGACCGCAGCGGCAGATCCCGCCACCCGACGTTCACCGACCACAACGCCACCCCGGCGGCAGCGTCCACCAGACCCGGCACGGCCAGCCCGATCGCCTGCGGCGCCGACCCGAGAGCCACCGCCCGGTCGCGCATCGACTCCAGCACCTCGAGCACCGTCGAGACCACGGCGGAAGGCCCCCGCTCCCGCCCCGTGGGGTGGCGCCCAACCCACAACGGGGCGCCCGTGGCGTCGATCACCGCGGTCTTCAGCGACGTACCGCCGAGATCGACGGCGAGGACGCTCAAAGCCTGACGACCGTGCCCGCAGCGCGGGCGCGCTCCGCGGCCCACACCACGCGGTGTCCGGCGAGGCTGGTGGCAGCGTCGGAGTTCAGCAGCGTCGGGTCACCGGCCGCGACGGCCTCCAGGAACGTGTCCACGAGTGCATGGTCGCCGTCGGTGTGGTCGGCGTCCACCGATTCCCCACCCGTCTCCACCGTCTCTTCCGAGCCGGTACGGAAGTCCACCACCCGCAACCGCACACCGTCCCCCTCGACGTACCCGTGCGTCCCGAACAGCCGCGTCTTGCGCATCTCGAACGGCGAGAACGCGGTCATCGTGAACGACCCGGTCGCGCCGCCCGCGAACTCCAGCGAAACGACCTGGTGATCGACGACGTCATTGTCGCTGTCGTACACGCACCTCCCGTAAGGCCCTTCCCGCAGCGCCGTGCGAACCCCGGTTTCCGTGTGGTCCGACGTCACCGCCGACAACGGCCAGAACTCCTTGTCGGCGTCCCCCAGGCAGCCGAAATACAGCCGAGGAGCCGAATACGGACACGTCGGCTCGATCGGACAGTCCAGGCACCGCGCCGCCGCCCCCGCCGGCGCCGATTCCCGGCGGAAATGCGACAAGCGGCCGAACGAACTCACCCGCTCCACCGGCCGCCCCACCACGTACAGCATCCAGTCCAGGTCGTGGCACGCCTTGGCCAGCAACATCGGCGTCGACGTCCGGCTGTTGCTCCACTCGCCACGCACGAACGAGTGCGCCTGGTGCCACCACCCCACCGGCTCGAGATGCTCGATGCTCATGATCTCGCCGATGCGCCCGGACTCCACGACGTCCATCAGCGCCCGCGTGTAGGCCGTGTACCGCAGCACGTGGCACAGCGCGAAGATCACCTTGTTGCGCTCCACCGCGTCGACGATGCGTTCGGCCTCGTCCTCGGTGGGCGCCATCGGCTTCTCGGTGAGCAGGTGGTAGCCGAGGTCGGCGAGCGCGATCGCCGGACCGGTGTGCTGCTGGTCGGGCGTGGCGATGATCGCGCCGTCGGCGATCCGCCCGGCGGCGGCCAGTTCGGTCCAGTCTTCGTAGACGGCAGACACCCCGAACTCGTCCGCGAACCGGGCGCGCCGACCGGCGTCCGGCTCCGCGACCGCGACGATCCGGGCGGCGCCGCTGCTCACCGCACGTCTGGCGTAGCCCTGGCCACGGAGTCCCGCGCCGACGACAACTAAACTGACTTGGTTCACCGGGGCCTACTTTCTATCCTCTCCAGGATTAGTAGCTCGACTCACGGCATCTGGTCAAGGGAGTGTGGATGGCCGAGGAGATCGCGGGCGGCGACCTGTCGCGTCTGCGTCAGCTCAATTCGCTGGCGATGGTTCGCGTGCTCCGCGGAAGCGACTCCGCGACGCTCACCGAACTCGCGGCCCGCTCCGGCCTCTCCCGGGCGTCCACCGAAGACGTGGTGGGTGCGCTGGTCGAGCAGGGCTGGGTGGCCGAGGTGCCACCGGTCGCGGGTGCGATGGGACGGCCGGCGCGCCGCTACCGCTTCCGCGGCGACGCCGGTCACGCGCTCGGCGTCGACATCGGTGGGCACCGGGTACGCGCGCTGGTCACCGACCTCGACGGCACCGTACTGGGCCGCGCCCAGGCCTCGGTGGACGCCGAAGCCGGCCGCTCGGCACGACTCGCCGCCGCCGACGCCGTGGCCGTCGAAGCCCTCCGCGGGGCCGGGCTCCCCGGCAGCGAACTGTGGGCCGTGGGCGTGGCCAGCAGCGGACTGATCGACGCCGGCGGCCGCGTGGTGCTGTCGGTCGCGATCCCCGAGTGGACCGGCCTCGACCTGGCGCAACACTTCGGTGACACGTACAAGTGCCCGGTGGTCGTCGACAACGACAGCCGGCTGGCCGCGCTCGCCGAGCAGTGGTGCGGCGTCGCCCGGTACGCGAAGGACTTCGTGCACCTGCTGGCCGGTCTGCGCACCGGCGTCGGGCTGGTGATCGACGGCAAGCTGCACCGCGGCTTCGGCGGCGCCGCCGGTGAGATCGGCGCGCTGCCGAACGTCGGCTGGATCCGCGCGCAGGAGCACCTGCAGTCGTGGGACGGCGAAGCCGGCGACCTGTTCGCGGCGGCCCGCGGCGGGAACCGCTCCGCGCTCGGTGCCGTGCGGCGCTACGTGCGCGACCTGTCGGTCGGTACGGCCGCGCTCGTGCTCGCGCTCGACCCGCAGATGGTCGTCCTCGGCGGTGGTTTCTCGCGGTCGGCCGACGTCCTGCTCGAGCCACTACGCAAAGAGCTCGACAAGCACTGCATTCGGACGCCGGAAGTGCTGGCGTCAGCGCTGGGTGAGGAGAGCGTCGCACTGGGTGCGGTAAAACTCGCGCTCAACCATGTAGAGCCTCACCTGCACTCTTGACATCCTTTTGATGGAGTCCATTAATAGTCCCAACCCACGCGGTGGAAGGACTCCTCCCCATGTCATGGTTCCGACGTACCGGCGCTCTGGTCGGTGTGGTCGCAGTGCTGGCCGCTGCCGCGTGTAGTGGCGACTCCGACACCAACGACGACCCGAACGCAAAAGCGACGATCTCGTACGCGGTCTGGGACAAGAACCAGGTGCCGGCGATGCAGCAGCTCGCCGCCGACTTCACGAAGGCTCATCCGAACATCACGGTGAACGTCCAGCTCAGCCCCTGGGAGACGTACTGGACGAAAATGAAGGCGGCCGCCACCGGAGGCGCCGCGCCGGACGTGTTCTGGATGAACGGCCCGAACTTCCAGCTGTACGCGACGAACGGCGTGCTCCGTCCCTTGGAGGACGTCGACGCCGGTAACTACCCGAAGTCGCTCGTCGACCTCTACACGGTCGACGGCAAGACCTACGGGTTACCAAAAGACTTCGACACCGTCGGGCTCTGGTACAACAAAGAGCTCTTCGACGCCGCCAGGGTGAAGTACCCGGACGACACCTGGACCTGGGACACGTTCAAGGCCGCCGCGGCGAAGCTGACGAACAAGGCCAAGGGCCAGTACGCGATCGGCTCGACGCTCACGTCGGCGCAGGAGTACCAGTACAACACCATCTACCAGGCCGGGGGCACCGTCCTCTCCGACGACGGGAAGAAGTCGGGGTACGCCGACCCCGCGACGATCGAGGGCCTGAAGTTCTGGACCGACCTGATCGAGGCCGGCCAGTCCCCCAGCCTCAAGACGCTGACCGACACCCAGGCGATCAACCTGTTCGAGTCGGGCAAGATCGCGATGTACTACGGCGGTTCGTGGAACGCCGCGGAGTTCTCGACGAACGAGTACACCAAGACCCGCGCCGACGTCGCGGTGCTGCCGCAGGGCAAGAAGCGCGCCACGATCATCCACGGCCTGGCCAACGTCATCTCGGCGAAGTCGAAGCACCCGGCCGCGGCGACCGAGTTCGTGAAGTACCTGGGTTCGAAGGAAGCCGCGGAACTGCTCGCGAAGAACGGCGTCATCCCGGCGTACAACGGCACGCAGGACGCCTGGGTGAAGTCGCACCCCGAGTTCAACCTGCAGGCGTTCCTCGACGAGGTGGAGTACTCGGTGCCCTACCCGGTTTCGCGTAACACCGCCGCCTGGCAGGAGCTCGAAACGAAGTACCTCACGCCGGCCTGGAACGGCACGGCCGACGTCACGGCCGCGTCGAAGGAGCTCGCGACCGCGATGGACGACGCACTGGCCGAGGAAAAGTAGGTGTCACTCGTCGACACCGGCGGCGGGTCCGTGCGCGGGCCCGCCACGGCCGGGCCGGCCGCGCGCGACACGACTGCCGCCGGATCGGGCGGCGCGGAGAGCGGCGCCGCCGCGGCGGGAGGGCCGCGGCGGCGCTCCCGCCGGCGCACGGACTGGCGCGAAGCGGCGTGGGGGTACGCGCTGATCGCCCCGACCGGCATCGGCCTCGCGGTGTTCTACCTCTGGCCGGTGCTGCAGACCGCGTACCTCTCGTTCACCGAGGCCGGCCCGTTCGGCGGGCCCTCGGAATGGGTGGGGCTCGCGAACTACCAGGAGCTGGTCAGCGACCCGGAAGTCGGCCGGTCGCTGATCAACACCCTCGCCTACACCGCGCTGGGACTGATCGGAATCCCGATCGCGGTCGTGGTGGCCGCGTTGCTCTCCCGCCCCGGACTGCGCGGCGTCGCCGTCTACCGCACGTTCTTCTTTCTGCCGGTCGTGACGACGCCGGTCGCGGTCGCGATGATCTGGCGCTGGATCTACAGCGGCGACTTCGGCATCCTGAATTACCTGTTGTCGCTGGTCGGCATCCAGGGACCGCACTGGATCGCCGATTCCCGCACCGCGTTGATCGCGATGGTGATCGTCGGGATCTGGATGGGGCTGGGCTACAACCTGGTCATCTTCATCGCCGCCGTGAAAGGCATTCCTCGGCACTACTACGAGGCCGCGGAGATCGACGGCGCCGGCCCGATCCAGCAGTTCTTCCGCATCACGGTGCCGCTGCTCTCCCCGACGATCTTCTTCGTCTCGGTCGTGTCGGTGATCGGATCGCTGCAGCTGTTCGACCTGGTCTACGTGCTCGCGGGTGGTTCGAACCAGGCGTCCCGGGCCAACCCGGCCTTCGAGAGCATGGAGACGATCGTCTATCTCTTCTACGCCGAGGCGTTCCAGAACAACGACAAGGGCTACGGCGCCGCGATCGCGATGATTCTGCTCGCGCTCATCGTCGCCCTGACCGCTGTGCAGTTCCGCCTCCAGAAGCGGTGGGTCACCTATGACTAGACGGCTCGGGCTCGTGCATCTTTTGCTGACGATCGGCGCGCTGGCGATGGTCGCGCCGTTCATCTGGCAGATCCTGACGTCGCTCAAGACGTTGGAACACGCCACGTCGGTGCCGCCGACGATCGTGCCGGACGGGCAGTGGAAGAACTATTCGAGGGTGTTCGCGCTGGTGCCGTTCGGGTCCCAGTTCCTCAACACCGTCGTGATGGTCGCAGCCCGCGCGATCGGACAGGTGCTGCTGTGCTCGCTCGCCGCGTACGCGTTCGCGCGGCTCCGGTTCCCCGGACGCACCGTGCTGTTCGGACTGTTCCTGTCGGTGCTGATGGTGCCGCCGCAGCTGTTCATCATTCCGCAGTACCAGATCATCGCGGACCTGGGCTGGCTGAACAGCCTCCCGGCACTGATCGTGCCCGGACTGTTCAGCGCGTTCGGCACGTTCCTGCTGCGTCAGTTCTTCCTCGGCCTGCCCGCCGAGCTGGACGAGGCCGCGCGTCTGGACGGAGCGAACCCGCTGCGGATCTGGTGGTCGGTGATGGTTCCGCTGGCGCGGCCGGGGATGATCGCGCTCGGCATCCTGACGACGATCTGGTCCTGGAACGACTTCTTCTGGCCGTTGGTGGTGAACAACGACCCCGAGAAGATGACGTTGTCCGCGGGTCTGGCGTCGATGCAGGGGCAGTTCCTCACCGAGTATCCGGTGCTGATGGCGGGCTCACTGCTGGCGTCGCTGCCGGTGATCGCGGTCTTCGTCGTGATGCAGCGCCAGTTCGTCGAGGGTATCGCCCTGACGGGCACCAAAGGCTGATCGCGGTCAGCGCGCGGTGCCGAGCAGGGTCGCGACCCCGACGTCGTGCCAGCGGGTCAGGCGGTCGGCGATTCGGGGGCTCCGCGGGTACAGATCGCGGATCAGCTCACGCAGGCGTACCCGGTCGACACCGGCCGGGTACGCGTTCAGGCGGTGCCGTCGTCTACCTCGTCCGCGGTGAGGCCCACTTCCGCGCCGATCGCGGCGAGCTCCTCGTCGATGTACTCCGAGATCAGGAAGCCGCCCCAGACGTTCAGATAGGTCTGCCAGAGCAGCGGGAGACGCGCGTCCGTTGGACGCCAGCACGCGAGCGCGTCGACCCCGAGTCGCCATCGCGGCGTGGCTGTGGTCGACGGGGCGAACATGCACCGAGAATAGGACCAGCGTCGATCCACATTCGACGGTGATCACGGCTCGGCGAACTGACCGGCGATCAGGGCGACGAGGGCTTCGTGGGTGGGGCGGTCGGCGGCGGCGACGAGGCCGCCTACTCCCTCGTGAAGTGGCTGGCCCTGGAGGCCGGTGACGATGCAGCCGGCTGCTCGGCACAGCGCGATGCCGCTGGCGAAGTGCACGTTGTCGCGGAGATCGTTGTCGGCCACGTATGCGGCGCGACGACCGGCGGCGACCCAGACCAGGGCGAGCGACGTCGACACCACCCTCGGCCGGAACAGCGCGGCGAACCCCGGATCGGACAGCAGGCGCACGGTGCGGAACGCGGGATCGTTCGGGTGTGGTGGGTCCACGTCGACGTCCACGAGCGCCGACTCGGCGGACGGGGTGAGCGGTTCGTCGACGCCGTCGCGGCGCACCCAGGCACGCACGCCGTCGGTCCAGAACACCTCGCCGGTGAACGGGTCGGCGGACGCGGACGCGCTGCCGCGCAGGGCGACGTTCACCGCGGCGAGCGTGGTGCCCGCCGCGTAGTTCAGCGTCCCGCACAGCGGGTCGACCAGCCACACGCGGTCGGACTCACCGGACCGTCCGCTCTCCTCGCCGACGATCGCGTCGTCCGGGCGGGCGGAGCGGAGGACCTCGAGGATGGCCCGCTCGCTCGTCAGATCGGCTTCGGTGGCGAAGTCCCCGCCGCCCTTGTCGATCCGCGCCAGCGCGGCTCCGTGCAGCGACCGCACGACCGCGGCCCCCGACTGCGCTGCCGTCACCGCCAGCTCCGCGTCCGTGATCACCGGACCGACTCTATTGCTGCGGGCGGAGGATTCGAACCCCCACCGACCGGGTCAGAGCCGGTCGTGCTGCCGGATTACACCAGCCCGCACTGGTCGCGGCGGACCGGCTGCCGGGGCCGGGACCGTTGCTTCGCGAAGTGGGCCGGCCGGCGGGGTAGCGGTCCCGCCGGCCGGTACCAGCGCGGGCGGCGCGGCTGGGCGCAACGAGCCCGGCGGCGCTCCCCGGGTGATGAGCCACGGGGGCCTCGCGCTGGTGGTGGCCGCCGCTCGCGCGAACGCGCGGCCCGCGGCAGCCATCTGTCGAAGAAGAACCGCCCGTCCCGGGGATCCGGGAGGGCGGCGAGGAGGCTCTGGCGCGACGATCCGCGCGCTACTCCCGCCGATGCTCCTGCTGCTGAACCGGAAGCGAGATCATCGTGCGCTCCTTCCGGTCGTCGTCGGTGCTCTGCGTGCTGACAGGTTCCAGGGTACGAACCAGAGCGGCGCCCCGGAAACGAATTTCCGGGGCGCCGCGGGAGTACAGGGATCAGACGGGACGCGGGATGACAGCGGTCTTCACCGAGAACTGGCCGACGTCTGGAATCGTGGCCAACTCGTCCGCTCGCTTCTCGGAACGGCCGACGACAGGCTTGCCGAAGTTCGGCACCCGCGGCCGGTCCCGGTCCCGCTCGAGCCAGAGCCGCAGCAGGTGCCGGCGACGCTGCCACTCGGGGTAGTCGACGAACTCGGTACGCGAGTGCAGCGCCGCGAAGTTCGACACCCACTGGATGTCCCCGGGCTGGAAGTCCATGTCCAGCGCCATGCCGGGCTCGTACGTGATCGCGTCGAACATCTCGATCACTTCGAGTTGCGCGCTCGTCAGCGGGCGAACCTCCGGGTAGTTCTGCGCCGAGAGGATGTACGTCGACCCGGCGTAGATGCTGCACACGTCGTCGACGATGCTGACGATCGGTGACACGTACGTGTTCGACGGCGCGTCCGAATCCTGCCGACGCCAGTCGAAGTGCACAGGCTCGAGCAGTAGCGGAGCCAGATCCGGACGGCGCTGCACGATCTCGTTGTAGATCTGCGCGCCCGACACCAGGCTCGACGCCCCGCCCTGCTTGGCCGGTCGCAGGCAGAACAGCGCCACCGCGTCCGAGCTGTCGGAGTGGAACACCAGCTTGTCGCGGACCCGGGCGGACTTGGCCGTCGGGTCGTCCATCGTCTTGTCCGAGGTCGCGACCACGTGGTCGATCAGGTCGCCCATGCCGTTCTGCTGCATCGGCGCCCCGAGGTGCAGCCCCGTCAGAAAGAAGATGGCGCCTGACAGAGCGTCCGAATACAGCTCGGTCTGCAAGCCGCGGATGAGCACGAACCCGCGGCCCCGCGACATGTCGTACCCCCACTGTTCGATGGCGGGTGCGCAGACCGGCAGGGGGTAGTCCTCGCGCGTGACCGTGCGCAGATCGGGGTCGTCGAGTACGAACTTCCGTCCGACGGCCTCCAGCTCGGCGACCTCGGCCTCGTTGAGGTGGTAGATCCAGGTGCGGTCGTGTCGTAGCTGGTCACCGCGCCACGCAGAGGGACCGGTAACCGGGGAGAGCGTCGTCGAAGTCATGCGGGTTCCCTTCAGCCGACCGGACGTCAGGGTATGAGTGGGATGGACCGCACGTAAATGTGCGGGGAGAACAAAATGACGCGTCAGATGCTTACGCGGCCGCTGCCGTGACAGAAGGAACAAATTCGCGTCCGTAACCGGCGGGCGGCGATGAACGTCGTCGCACCGCGGCCGCGACAGTGTTCGCAGCGATCAGGGTGGCGCACATGCCAGCTCCGGATCCCGAACGGAGCGGCGAAAGCGACACCAAGGGCGATCGCGATGTAGATCGGCAACGGCATGCCCGTCACCGCGAGTACGCGCCCGGCTGCCGCAGCAGCCACGACCAGCACACCTATCCCCAGAAGTATTCTCACGCCGTCCCCCAACGGACCGTGCACCCGGCAACGCCACGCAGAGTAAGAACGACCTAATGGGGACAAGTCAATACATCGGGGTTTAACGAGCCGGGACCGTCCATAGTGGCAGCATGAATACGAGCCCCTTTGCGCTCAGCGAGCGCGAGCAGACTCTGCTGGACACCGTCACCGAGCTCGCCAAGAACTTCGCGGCCACCGCCGCGGACTACGACCAGCGCGCCGAGATTCCCGTCGAGCACCTGCGGGCGCTGACCGACGCCGGGGTCGAACGGTCCGTGCTCCCCGCCGACGTGGGCGGGGACGGCGTCAGCTATCAGGCGTTCGGCGAGCTGATCCGGGTGCTCGCGCAGGCCGATCCGTCGACGGCGACGATCTTCCTGATGCACGCGGGCGCAGGCATCGCCCTCGCCCAGCTGACCGCGCCCACGCTCGGCAGTTACTACGCGGACGAGTTCCTGGGCGGCGCGCGGTTCGCGAACGCGCTGTCCGAGCCGGCCAGCGGCAACACGTTCCTGATGCCGCAACAGCACGCCGTGGCGGCCGAGGGCGGCTGGACGCTCGACGGCGCGAAGCGGTTCGTCTCCGGCAGTGAAATCGCTCAGCACCTCCTGGTGAACGCGCTGGTGGACGGCGTGCCGACCTTCTTCGGCGTCGAGCCGGACGAAACCGTCACCACGATCCCGATCTGGGACACGCTTGGCTTGCGGGCGACGCGCAGCCAACTGCTCTCGTTCGACGCCACGCTGCTGCGGGCGGATCGGCGCGGGCGGGGCCTCTCACCGTTCGACTTCGCCGCGATCCCCGCCGGACTCCCCGCGATCTCACTCGGCATCGCGGACGCAGCGCTCGGGGCCCTGGTCGAGCACGCCCGGGGCCGGATCATCCAGGGCGAGCCGCTGTCGCACCAGCAGTGGGTGCAGTTCGAGGTGGCCTCGGCCGAGAGCGGACTCGAAGCAGCGAAGGCGTACTTCCGCACGGCGCTGTGGCAGGCCGACAGCGGGTCACCGTCGACGATCGGCGCCCTGTCGCGCGCAAAGCTGCTGGCCAACCGGGTGGCAGTGGACATGGCGCAGCTCGGGGTACGGATCGGCGGGGCCTCCGGTTACCTGAAGACCTCGCCGATCCAGCGGCACCTGCGCGACGCGGAGGCCGGGCAGCTGATGGCGTACTCCACCGAGGTGCTCTCCGGCCAGATCGGCGCGGAGATCCTCGGCGCGTGAAGCGGTCCCGTTCGGGCGGTCGCGGGCTCGCCCGAACGGGACCGCTCTAGCGTCCGTGCCCCGGGTAGGTGCCGAACGACCAGAGGTTGCCCTCGGGGTCGCGGGCGGCGAAGTCGCGGGAGCCGTAGTCGGTGTCGTAGGGCTCCTTGAGGATCTCGGCACCGGCCGCGGCGGCCCGCTTGTGCACCGCGTCGGGGGCGCTCGTCACGACGTAGGCGCCGAACGAGCCCGGCGGGAGCGTCCACGGGTTGTCGGGGTCGTCGCGCTCCTGGCCGAGCATGACGCCGCCGCCCTCGGGCCAGGCGAGTTCGGCGTGGTGGATGGCGCCGTCATCGGCGGTGTAGGCCACCACCTCCTCGAACCCGAAGGCAGAGACGAGGAAGTCGATCAGGGCGCGGGCGTCGCGGGCGCGGAGCGTGGGCCAGACGGTGGGAACAGGAGTAGTCATGACCGGGAGTCTTCCCTCGTGACGTCGTCCGGGGCTTGGACGAATCGGCGCTCCTCGGCGAGCCACTGACTCGGCGGCGTACCGGCGAGGTCGCGGAAGTCGCGCGCCAGGTGCGCCTGGTCGTAGTAGCCGCAGGCGACAGCGGCGTCGGCCACGGTCCGGTCGCCGGTCATCAGCAGGCGCCGGGCGCGGTCGAAGCGGGCGATCTTCGCCGCGGCCTTCGGGGAGACGCCGAGTTCGGTGCCGAAGCGGTCGGAGAGGCGTCGTGCGCTCCAGCCGACGACGTCAGCGGCCTCGGCGACCGTGTGGGCGCCGCCGACGAGGAGCCGCCAGGCCTCGGTGACCTCGGGGGGTGGGGTGTTGTCGGGCCGGCAGATCTTGGAGAAAACGGCGTCCAGGACTGCCCAACGCGCCGGCCAGGTAGACGCCGCACGCAGGCGTTCGTGCAGCTCGGCGGCGAGCGGACCCAGCACGTCCTCTCCACGGACGTCGAGGTGGCCGAGCTCGCCCGCCGGCAACCCGAGGAGCGCCCTGGCGCCCAGGGGCCGGAGCGCGAGCTGCACGCCCGACTGCCGTCCGTCGTGCGTGATCAGCGCCGGGACGGTGTGCAGGCCCCCCACCAGCGTCGTGTACTCGGCGCCGGGCTGGTTCGGGTCGGGGTGCGCCTCGACGACGAGCGGATCGTCGATCGTGACGATCAGCGTGAGGTAGGGCGAGGGCAGGCCACGGTGCCGCGCCGGGGCGACACCGGCCTGCCGATAGCCCGAATACCAGGCGACGTACGGCCGCAGCGCCGGGGCAGGCCTGCCGCGCACCGATTCGTCGACCACCATGTCTTCATGATGCACGTCAGTTCGTTGACCGTCGTCCCTGTCAAAGGCTTGAACGCGAGCCATCCGCCGTCGGTGACCGTGACGCCGACGGGCATCGTCGGTGACCGGCAGTTCTTCCTGGTGGACGCGGCCGGAAAGCTGTTCTCCGCGTCGCGGACCGGAGCGTTCCTGGGGTTGAGGGCGTCGTTCGCCGACGACGTCCTGGCAGTGGCGGACGTGCGGGCGCCGGTCGATCTGGGCCCGCCCGTGCTCGCCGACTTCTATTCGCTCAAGACCGTGCCGACGCACGAGGTGCTGGGGCCGTGGGCGGAGTTCTTCAGCGACGTGGCCGGCCAGCCGGTGCGGCTGGTGCACGCCGATGAGCCGAACGGCGGTACCGACGTGCACGCGTTGACGCTGCTCGGCGACGCGTCGGTGGCCGAACTGGCCGCGCAGGCCGGGCTGGTGTCGGTGGACGCGCGACGCTTCCGGATGTCGATCGGGTTCGCGGGCGCGGCGCCGCACGCCGAGGACGGCTGGGCCGAGTCCGAGTTCCGGGTGGGCGGGGCGCGAGTGCGCGTCGGTGGGCCGGTGCCGCGGTGTGCGGCCACCACCCGCAACCCCGACGGGGGTGACGTCGATCTGAAGACGTTGCACCTGATCAAGGGGTACCGGGGCGTGTCGGTCGGGGAGCTCGGCCGCGGGATCCACTTCGGCGTCTACGCCGACGTCGTGTCACCCGGCGTGATCCGCGTCGGCGACGTGCTGGAGCCGGCCTGAGCGCTGAACGCGGCAGCCAGGCGCTTCGGGGCGCGCAGCAGCCACGCCTCGGTGATCGCCTCCTCCAGCTCGTCGACCCCGATCCGCTCCAGCCGCACCAGCACCGACGGGTACCCGTCGAAATGCGGAATCGTGAAGTAGACGTCGGGGTCGTCGGCGATCAGCGCCGCTTTCACGCCTTCGTCCGCGACGTGCACTCCGAGGATCGGCTCGGCGTCACCCTTGTGCACGGGCCGATTCCACACGAACGTCGTGCCGCGCACCTTCCAGGCCAGGTTGCCGTACGAGGTGCCCTCCGCGGTCTCCGGCAGCGCGAGCGCGAGCCGCCGCACGTCGTCCCAGGTAGCCATCTCTAGGCGTCCCGCAGGAACGCGAGCGCGGCGACCGCGAACGGAAGCCACTGGTCGGTGTGCTCGGCCGGGACGCGCACCCAGTCCTTCATCGCCCGGCCCTTTCCGGACGGGTCGAACAGCTCGGCACCGTCCAGCGCGAGCGCATCGGCGTGGGTCGGCGTCCCGCGGCCCAGCCGGAACACCGCGTCGTCGCTGTGCACCACCGCGAAGACCTTGGTCTCGAGCTTGAGCGCCCGGCTCCCGAACATGTTCGCGGTGTGCACACCCTCGGGCGCCAACTCGTCGAGGATGTCGTCGAAACACTCGTCCGGCGTCATGCCGCCACCCTAAGACCTAAGACCCGGGCGGCCACCTGCTCGACGACCGTCACTCGACCTCGCCCCAGCCGGTCAGCGTCTGGTCGCGGTAGCGCGCGAGCACAGCAGGAACCCCGCCGCGGCTCGCGTTCAGCTCCCCCGCGTCGACGCGCCAGAGGGTGAAGTCACCGCCGCGGCCGGGCACCGTGAGGTCGACCGACTCGATGCCGACCTGCCACGACGGGTCCGGCGCCCACCACGCCTGGCACTGCGCGCACCATCCCGCGTCCCGCTCGCTGACCGGATTGATCGACTCTTCGAGCCGCTGGTGCTCCGGATCCGGGCACCAACCGTCGAACAGCCGGTCCGTAGGAATCGTCACGCGCCCATCGTATTCGGCTGGACGCCTGTACCTACTAGTATGTACAGTAGGGTCATGGACGCTTCCGAACGCCTGATCACCAGCACGCAGGAGCTGCTCTGGGAACGCGGCTACGTCGGCACCAGCCCGAAAGCGATCCAGCAGCGGGCCGGCGCCGGTCAGGGCAGCATGTACCACCACTTCACCGGTAAGCCCGACCTCGCGCGGGCCGCGATCGACCGCAGCGCGAGCGAACTCCGCGCCCTCGCCGAGGAGCAGTTCAGCGGCCCCGGCTCGGCGTACGACCGGATCGCGGCCTACCTGCGCCGCGACCGCGAGGTGCTTCGCGGCTGCCGGGTCGGCCGCCTCACCCAGGACCCCGACATCGTCGCGAGCCCCGACCTGCGGGAGCCACTGGAGGAGACGCTCGGCTGGCTCCGATCGCGGATCAGCGAACTGATCACGGAAGGCGATCTCGCGCCCGGTCTCGATCCCGACGACGTCGCGGCCACCCTCGTCGCGGTGGTCCAGGGCGGTTACGTCCTGGCCCGGTCCGCCGACTCCCCCGAGCTTTTCACCCGAGCCGTCGAGGGCGCGCTCGCCCTGCTCGGAGGGCGGCGCTGATGCTCGCCATGCAGTACGAGCTCAACCTGCCCGCCGACTACGACATGGGCATCATCCGTCACCGCGTCGCCACCCGCGGATCGGCGCTGGACGACTTCCCGGGCCTGCGCATCAAGGCCTACCTGATCGGCGAGCACTCGTACGCGCCGTTCTACCTCTGGAACGACGTCGAGGGCATGAATCGCTTCCTCTACGGCGGCGGCTTCGCGAACATCGTCCGGGACTTCTGGCGTCCGCCCGTCCGGCAGTGGATCGGACTCGGCTTCGCCCGCGGCCCGGCGACCGCACCCCGGACCGCCACCCGCCAGGAGATCCCGCTGCCGGAGGGCGATCCGTCGGCCGCGATCGAGCAGGCGCTCGACGACCTGACGGTCGGTCCGGACGTCCACTCGACCGCCCTGGCCGTCGACACCCACACCTGGTCGCTGATTCGCTTCACGCTCGGCGAGGCGACGCACCCGGGAACCACCTACGAGGTGCTCCACCTGAGCACCCCCGAACTCTGAGGAGAACCCATGGAAGACGCCACGCTCGACCGCGAAGCCGGTTACGCGTTACTCGCCGAACTGCAGAACGAGCGGTACCGCACCGAGCTCCTCGAGGGGCTCGAGAAGCGCGCCCCCGGCTTCCCCGACTGGCTGGTCACCGTCCTGTTCGGAGGCACCTACCAGCGGCCCGGGCTCAGCCTGCGCGACCGGCAGGTCGCCAATCTCGCGGCGCTGACCGCGCTCGGCGGGGTGGAGCCGCAGCTCGCCGGGCACGTCGAGACGTCCCTGCGGATCGGCATGACCCCGCAGGAGATCGTCGAGGTGTTCGTACACCTCGCGCCGTACGTCGGCGTGCCGAAGGCGCTGGCCGGCCTCCGGGCCGCGGCGCCGGTGCTCGACCGGCGATCCGCACCGTCCTCGGCGACATCGCTCCGGAGGATCTCGGCGTCTGCGACGCCCACGACCATCTGTTCTTCCGTAGTGCCCTCCTTCCTGGCGACGAGCTGGACGACGTCGACGCGGCCACCGCCGAGCTGGACGCGTTCCGTGCGCTCGGCGGCGGCGCGGTCGTGCAGTGGACCCCGTACGGCCTGGGCCGACGCGTCGACGACCTGGTCACGGCGTCGCGGGCCACCGGTGTCCACGTGGTCGCCGCGACCGGCCTCCACCGCGCCGCGCACTACTCCGGAGAGACGCCGGACGACCTCGAGGAGCTGTTCGTCCGCGAGCTCACCGTGGGTATCCACGACACCGGTGTGCGCGCCGGCCTGGTGAAAGTCGCCGGCGGCTACCACCGGATCGACGAGCACTCCCGCCGGACGATGGTCGCGGCCGCGGCGGCACACCGCGCCACCGGCGCCCCGATCGCCGTCCACCACGAGGCCGGCAGCGCCGCGCCGGACGTCGTCGACCTGCTGTCGGGCGAGGGCGTGCCGCCGGAGCGGATCGTCCTCGGACACCTGAACCGCTTTCCGGACGCGACAATGCACCGCGAACTGGCGCGCAGCGGGGCGTTCCTCGCGTTCGACGGGCCGTCCCGGGCCAACGCGGCCACCGACGGGCACCTGTTCGACTGCCTGGTGTCGCTCGTCGACGCCGGTTCCGTCGATCAGCTGCTGATCGGCGGCGACACCACCACGGCTCGAGCACGTTCCACCGCCGAGGGCCCCGGCATGCCGTACCTGCTCGGCACGCTCGTCCCCCGGCTGACCAGGGAGTTCGGCGCCGATGTCGCCCACGCGATCACGGTCGCCAACCCGGCCAGGGCGTTCGCTAGGCCCTGAGGCTCCACGCCAGGGCGGGGATCACGACAGCGGCAGCCAGGAGGTGCAGCCCGACCAGGGCAACGGCACTCCCCCCGGTGAACAACGGCGGCACCAGCGAGATCGCGGTCAGCACCAGGGCCGTCCGTACGAACGTCCTCGCCGGGCGGGCACTCAACCGCAGCAGAACAACAGCAATGACGACGCCCACCAGCGAGAAAAAACCGGTGACCACCGCTAACCCGGACAGCGGAATGGTCTCGCCTTCGAAGCCCACCAGATCGACGTTCAGAGCCGCCGCAACCAGGGTGGTCGCCGCCACGGCCCCCACTGCGGCGAGAAGGCCGGTGGTGACGACCCGGGCGTAACCCGTCCGCGCCGACACCGCGCTGGTCATGCCGCATCTCCGAGCTGCTTCGCGATGCCCTCCAGACACCACTGCCAGCCCGTGCGCAGGTGCTCGAGCGCCTGCGGGCCCGACAGCCCCTCGACCCGCAGTTCCAGGCGGGTGCCCCCGCCGGACGGAATCAGCAGCACCGTGCAGCGGGACCGGTCGTCGGTGTCCTCGCCCGTGGTGTGCACGTCGAACACCAGTTTCTCCACGGGTTCGAAGACCGTGAACGTCGCGGTCTCGCGGTACTCGTCGCCGGCCGCGCTGGGGCCGAACGACAGCCGGTAGCCGCCGCCCTCGCGGGCGTCGACCTCGCAGGACGACAGGCGCCACTCCGGGTCGGGCAGGACCCAGCGCTCCATCAGGTCGGCGCGGGTGAAGGCCTCCCACACCCGTTCGGGCGGCTGGGGGTAGGTGCGGTCGAGGTCGAACGACAACGTCATGAGTCTTCCTCCAGGAGCGTGCCGAGAGCGTCCAGCCGGGTCGACCAGAGCGCCTGGTGCTGTGCGGTCCACTCGGCCACGGCGACGAGCGCGTCGTCGCGGAGCCGGCACTCGCGGACCCGTCCGCGCTTGACCGTCGTCACCAGGCCCGCGTCCTCGAGCACGCGCAGGTGCTTGAGGACGGCGGGCAGCGAGAGTGACGTCGGCGCCGCGAGATCGCCAGCCGACGTCGGCCCGCGCACGAGCCGCTCGACGATGGCCAGACGGGTCGGGTCGCCGAGCGCGGCGAACTGACGGTGAACCATATGGTTTACTTTTGCGCGCGGCGGCGCCGATGTCAACCGGGGTGGGCGCCTGGCTTGATCCAGCCGAACGTGCGCTCCACGGCGCGCTGCCAGTTGTCGTACTCCTGGACGCGGCGGTCCGCGGCCATCGCCGGCCGCCACTCGGCCGCGCGGTGCCAGTTCTGCCTCAAGGCCGCGAGGTCGGCCCAGTAGCCCACCGCGAGCCCGGCCGCGTACGCCGCTCCCAGCGAGACGGTCTCGGCGACCATCGGCCGCACGACCGGCACGTCCAGCACGTCGGCGAGGAACTGCATCAACAGGTTGTCCGACGTCATCCCGCCGTCGACGCGCAGCGTGCGCAGGTCGAGGCCGGAGTCGGCGTTCATCGCGTCGACGACCTCGCGGGTCTGCCAGCCGGTGGCCTCGAGCACGGCCCGGGCCAGGTGCCCCTTGGTGATGTACGAGGTCAAGCCCACGATGACGCCACGTGCCTCGCTGCGCCAGTACGGCGCGAACAGACCGGAGAACGCGGGGACGATGTAGCACCCGCCGTTGTCCTCGACCGTGCGCGCCAGCGTTTCGATCTCCGGCGCGGTGCTGATCAGGCCGAGCGAGTCCCGGAACCACTGCACCAGCGACCCGGTGATCGCGATCGACCCCTCCAGCGCGTACGTCGCCGGGGCGCCGCCGATCTGGTAGCCCACCGTCGACAGCAGGCCGTGCGTCGACTGCACGACCTCCGCACCGGTGTTGAGCAGGAGAAAGCTGCCGGTGCCGTAGGTGCACTTCGCGTCGCCCGGCGCAAAACACACCTGCCCGAACAGCGCGGCCTGCTGATCGCCGAGCGCGGCGGTGATCTTGACGCCGGGCAGCACCGACGAGCACACCCCGTACACCTCGGCCGACGAGCGGATCTCCGGCAGCATCCCCGCCGGGATGCCGAAGAACTCCAGCTGCTCCGGGCTCCACTGCAGCGTCCGCAGGTCCATCAGCATCGTGCGGCTGGCATTGGTGACGTCAGTGACGTGGACGCCACCGGTGAGGTTCCAGATCAGCCAGGTCTCCATCGTGCCGAAGAGGACCTCGCCGCGCTCCGCCCGTTCCCGCAGGCCCGGTACGTGATCGAGCTGCCAGCGCAGCTTCGGCGCCGAGAAGTACGTGGCGAGCGGTAACCCGCAGCGCGCCTCGACGTCCTTGGCGTCGGCGTGGGACGCCAGTTCCTCCACCACACCGTCGGCCCGGGTGTCCTGCCAGACCAGCGCCGACCCGATCGGGATGCCGGTGTCGCGCTCCCAGAGCACGCACGTCTCCCGCTGGTTCGCGATGCCGATGCCGACGACCTGCGAGGCGTCGATACCGGCCTCGGCCACCGCCCGGGGCACGATCCGCTGCACGTTGCGCCAGATCGCCGCCGCGTCGTGCTCGACCCAACCCGGCTTCGGGTAGAGCTGCCGATGCTCGCGCTGGGACACCGACACGAGCCGACCGGCCTGGTCGAAGACGATGCACCGGGTGGAGGTCGTTCCCTGGTCGATCGCGATCACGTACCGCGACACCATGTCGGCCTCCTCCCGGTCGCCGCCGTAACGACCTTATTACTGAGTGATCAGAGGAACCACATCTTCCGCGCCCAACCTCTTCGCATCGGCGGTTTCGTCGTCCGGTTGGTCCTGCGACGCACGTTCAGCCTCGACACGTCGCAAATAATGCTCTACCTCACGATCGATCTGTCCCTCGCTCCAGCCGAGCACCTGGGCCATGAGCTCCGCGGCGGGCCGTGCGGCAGCCACGCCGCGGTCGGGGACCTCGATCGAGATCCGGGTGCGGCGGGTGAGGACGTCTTCCAGGTGCCGCGCGCCCTCGTGGGACGTGGCGTAGGAGATCTCCACCCGCAGGTAGTCCTCGGCGCCGTCGAGCGGGGACCGCAGCGACGGGTCCGCGGCCATCAGCGCCAGGAGTTCGTCGAGCAGCGACCCGTACCGGTTGAGCAGATGCTCGATGCGCGCCACGTGCAGCCCGGAGCGGGCCGCGATCGTGTGGCGCTGGTTGCGCAGTGCCCGGTACCCCTCGGCACCGAGCAGCGGCACCGTGTCCGTGCAGGACCTGGGCGCGCCCCGATCGAGGTTGTGGACGGCCGCGTCGACGGCGTCCCGGGCCATCACCCGGTAGGTGGTGTACTTGCCGCCGGCCACGACGACCAGACCCGGTTGCGGCGAGGCCACCGTGTGCTCCCGGGAGAGCTGCGACGTCGACTCGGACTCCCCGGCCAGCAGCGGCCGCAGCCCGGCGTAGACGCCGACCACGTCTTCCTTCGTCAGCGGCGTGATCAGCACCTTGTTGACCTCGCCGAGCAGGTACTCGATGTCCCGGCTGGAGGCCGCCGGATGGGCCTTGTCCAGCGCCCAGTCGGTGTCGGTGGTGCCGAGGATCCAGTGCCGGCCCCAGGGGATCACGAACAGGACGCTCGACGACGTCCGCAGGATGAGCCCGGTGGAGGACTGGATGCGGTCGCGCGGCACGAGCAGGTGGATGCCCTTGGACGCGCGCACGTGGAATTGCCCGCGCTCCCCCACCATCGCCTGCGTGTCGTCGGTCCAGACGCCGGTGGCGTTGATGACCTGCTTGGCGCGGATCGTGAACTCGCGGTCGTGTTCCAGGTCGCGCACCGTGACGCCGGTGACCCGCTCGGACTCGCGCAGGAACCCGACCACCCGCGACCGCGACAGCACGAGCGCCCCGTAGGCCGCTGCGGTACGCGCGAGGAACATTGTGTGCCGCGCGTCGTCGACCTGGGCGTCGTAGTACTGCAGTGCGCCGACCAGCGCGTCCTTGCGGAGCGACGGCGCGGCGCGCAGCGCTCCGCGCCGGGTCAGGTGCCGGTGGTGCGGCAGCCCGCGCCCGGCGCTGGACATGCTGAGCACGTCGTAGAGGGCCACGCCGCTGCCGGCGTAGAGCCGCTCCCACGCGCGGTGTTTGAGCGGGTAGAGGAACTTCACCGGGCGCACCAGGTGCGGCGCCAGGCGCTGCACCAGCAGGCCCCGCTCGTGCAGTGCCTCGCGGACCAGGCCGAAGTCGAGCATCTCCAGGTAGCGCAGGCCACCGTGGATGAGCTTGCTCGACCGGCTGGAGGTTCCGCTGGCGAAGTCCCGTGCTTCGACGAGCGCCACGGAGAGGCCGCGCGTCACGGCGTCCAGCGCGGCACCGGCGCCGACGACGCCACCGCCGATCACCACGACGTCCAGTTCCTCGCCGTCGGTGAGCGCGGTGAGCGCGGCTTCCCGAGCCTCGGGCGAGAGCCTGCCGGTGTCCATACCGTTCCTTCCGTGGGAGTCCGCGGGGCGGCTGCCCGCCCCGCGGCAACAGCGATCAGTCGACGTCGACCCAGTCGAGCGTCCGCTCGACCGCCTTGCGCCACTTCGCGTACCCCTCGTTGCGCCGTTCCTCGCTCCAGCTCGGCTGCCAGCGCTCCGACTCGTTCCAGTTCTCACGCAGCTCGTCGGTGTTCTTCCAGAACCCCACCGCGAGCCCCGCCGCATAGGCCGCACCGAGCGCGGTGGTCTCCGCCACCACCGGCCGGCTGACCGGCACACCGAGGATGTCGGCCTGCAACTGCATGCACAGGCTGTTGGCCGTTACCCCACCGTCGACCTTCAACACGTCGAGCGTGACACCGGAGTCCTGCGCCATCGCCTCGGACACGTCGCGGCTCTGGTAACAGATCGACTCGAGCGTCGCCCGGGCCAGGTGCGCATTCGTGTTGTACCGCGAGAGCCCGACGATCGCGCCACGCGCGTCCGATCGCCAGTACGGCGCGAACAACCCGGAGAACGCCGGCACGAAGTACACACCGCCGTTGTCGTCGACCTGGCGCGCGAGCGCCTCGCTCTGCGACGCACCGCTGATGATGCCGAGCTGGTCACGCAGCCACTGCACGGCCGAGCCGGTGACCGCGATCGAGCCTTCCAGCGCGTAGACCGGAGCCTGGTCGCCGAACTTGTAGCAGACCGTGGTCAGCAGCCCGTGCTCCGAGCGCACCAGCTCGTTGCCGGTGTTGAGCAGCAGGAAGTTGCCGGTGCCGTAGGTGTTCTTCGCCTCGCCGGGTGAGAAGCAGACCTGCCCGACAGTGGCCGCCTGCTGGTCGCCGAGGTCACCGGTGAGCGGCACCGCGCCCCGCAGCGGACCCTTGGCGTCGAGCTCGCCGTACCCGCTCGGGTCCGACGACGGCCGGATCTCCGGCAGCATGGACCGCGGGATGTTGAAGAACGACAGCAGCTCGTCGTCCCAGTCGAGCGTCTCGAGGTTCATCAGCATCGTGCGGCTCGCGTTCGTCACGTCGGTGACGTGGGAGCCGCCGGTGAGGTTCCAGATGAGCCACGAATCGGTGTTGCCGAAGATCGCGTGGCCCGCCTCGGCTGCCTCGCGCACCCCGTCGACGTTGTCGAGGATCCACTGGATCTTGCCGCCGGAGAAGTACGTGGCCGGCGGGAGCCCGGCCTTCTGGCGGATGACCTTGCCGCGCTCGTCGCGGTCGAGCGCCGACGCGATGCGGTCGGTGCGCGTGTCCTGCCAGACGATCGCGTTGTAGTACGGACGGCCGGTGCGCTTGTCCCACACGACAGTGGTCTCGCGCTGGTTGGTGATACCGAGCGCGGCCAGATCGGACGCGGACAGGTTGAGGTTGTTCAACGCGGTGCGGATCACCGAAGCGGTGCGCTCCCAGATCTCCACCGGGTTGTGCTCGACCCAGCCGGCCTGCGGCAGGATCTGCTCGTGCTCGAGCTGGTGACGGCCGACCTCGTTGCCACCGTGGTCGAAGACCATGAACCGGGTGCTGGTCGTGCCCTGATCGACTGCGCCGACGAAATCAGGCATGCGGATTGCTCCTCCGGGTTAAGCGATCTTCTCGGTGGGACGGGCGTCACGGGCATCGGACGACGGCAGTTCGCCGGGCTCCTGCGGCTCGTCCGACGGCAGGAACCGACCGATGAGCAGACCGTAGAGGGCGGCACCGACAAGAGCCCCGATGATCGGCGCGATGATCGGCACCCAGAAATACAGATTTCCGTACTGGTCACTCCACGCTGTTTCGTACCCCGTGAGATACGAGGCCAGACGGGGTCCGAAGTCACGGGCCGGGTTGATCGCGTACCCCGCGTCGGTGCCCCACGCCATACCGATCGCGACCACGAGGAAGCCGATGATCAGCGGCGTCAGGTTCGCCAGCGGCGGGTTGTTGCGCAGGTCGGTGAGCGCGAGGATGACGAACAGCAGGATCGCGGTGCCGATGACCTGGTCGCGGAACGCGCCCCACTCCGACACCGGGTACGTGCCGTTGCCCGGCAGCGTCGAGAACACGCCCTGGGTCTTGATCGTGTTGCCCGGGTCGACCTTCGCCAGCACCTCGCTGTAGTTCCAGCGCACGAGCAGCGCGGCGACGAACGCGCCCAGGGTCTGCGCGGCGATGAACGCCGGCACCTTGCGCCAGGAGAAACCCTTGAACACGGCCAGCGCGATCGTCACCGCGGGGTTGAGGTGCGCGCCGCTGATCCGGCCGGCCACGAACACGCCGAGCGTCACGCCGAAACCCCACGCCCAGGCGATGCTGTCGTGGTCACCGAGTTCGCCGCCCACGACCTGGGCGACCACACCACATCCGAACAAAATCAGAATCAGCGTTCCGGCGAACTCCGCCGCCATCTCGCCGACCGTGCCGGGGACCTTCGGGATCTTCAACCGTTCCGCCATGGGACCTCCCGGGGCTGGGGCCGAGGGCCGACTTTGGCCATCTCGGCCAGGCAGGTACAGACGCTAGGAACCACCGGTAACGGTCTCAACGGCATGCGTTCGACATTGTCGAACCGCTACGTTTACCGACATGCCCGGCTCCGTGCAGTCCATCGAGCGGGCGGCCGCGATCCTGCGCCTGCTGGGCGGCGCACCGGGCCCGCTGGGCGTCACCGAACTGGCCGAAGCGCTCGGCCTGGCCAAGGGCACGACGCACGGATTGTTACGGACGTTGCACCGCGTCGGTTTCGTCGAGCAGGACGGCACCGGCGGCAAGTACCGCATCGGCACCGCGCTGCTCGACCTCGGCAGCGGCCCCCTCGACCTCAACGAACTGCGCTCGCACGCGATCAACTGGGCCGACCCGCTGGCCGCGCGCACCGGGTTCGCCGTCCGCATCGGGGCGCTGCAGGCCGGCGCGGTGATCGTCGTCCACCACGTCTTCCGCCCCGACGACACACAGCAGAAACTCGACGTCGGCTCGTCCCTGCCCGCGCACGCGACCGCGCTCGGCAAAGCCCTCCTCGCCTACGCCCCGAACGCCTCGGTCGTGCTCGCCAAAGGCCTGCCGCCGTACTCGCACCGCACGATCACCGACCCCCGCGATCTGCGTGACACCCTCGACCGGGTCCGCGAACGCGGTTGGGCGGCCGAGGTCGAGGAGATGACCGTCGGCCAGGCCGGCATCGCCGTCCCGATTCGCGGCTACGGCGGCCTCGTCGTCGGCGCGATCGGCGTCAGCGGCGCCGTCGACCGCGTCTGCGATCCCGGCCGACGGCCGAGAACTGCCCTGGTCAACCGCGTGCGCGACGCGGCCCGTGCCGTCTCCAGGGACCTTCAGAACGATTAGACGTCCACGTAGTGCACACTCCCCACTACTGGCGGGGGTCACCGTCCGCCGACGGAGTAGTGCCAGTGGTAGTTCCGCCGGCACGTCTCCGGATTTCGCCTCACTCCCCACCTGATCGCTTTCGTGTCGGCCTTGGTGACCCGGAGGCCGCAGCGGAGGTCGACAGCGCGGCCGCGGTAGTGCAGTGAAGAGCGCGAGTGGCACTGCCCGAACAGGACGTTGATCGTGTAGCCGCCGGACGCCGTCCCCAGGTCGGCGAGGAAGCGGAGGATGCGGATGTCGGGGCGGATCTTCACCAGCCGTCCGCCGTGGCACCGGCGGGAGAGGTTCACGCGCTTGCCCGCGGCGATGTCCGCGAGTTGCTGGCTGGCCAGCGAGCGGTCGCGGCGGTCGGCGGCCTTGTTCGCCGAGTAGTCGTGGATGCGGATCCGGCCGGAGGCGCGCAGCGCCAGGATCTGTTGCGCGAGTTGCGCGGCGGAGAAGCGGTTGAACGCCGGCCGGTCGGTGGCTTCGCTCGGTGCGGCGGGCGTCAGCAGGCAGACGACGAGTGCGCACACGATGCCCGTTCGGTGGTGAAGACGCATGACGACACTCAAAGTGGCGCTCGTTGCAGCGAGCATTCGACACGCCAAATTGCGGTGGTAATTGAGCGAACCGGGATAAAGCTCGCAGCAATCTCCCAGCTTGCGCGCGCCGCTCGAATTACACCCTTTCAGTGCGGTATGACGCTGCTTGCCAGTAGCAGGGTCGTTCGACGAGGGAGTGTCCGGGATGAACCGCCGAACGATCAGCGCGGTAACCACCGCCATAGTCCTGGCCGTAGCCGGCACCACGGCTGCGGTGGCGGCACCGACCCCCGCGATCGCGGGGCGCGGGTGGCCGGTGTGGTCGGCGGCGGCGGTGGCTGATGCCGGGCTGGTGCTGGACCAGTTGGGCGTGCCGGCGACGGCCGAGTCGGGGCAGGCGATCGGCGCGACCGTCCGGCTACACGCGAAGTCGGAGGCGGTCGACGTCGAGTCGGTGACGGTCGCGGTCCGCGACTCGGAGGGCGGCCACTTCGACTTCCCCGGCGCACGGCCGGCCACGATCCCGCCCGGTGGGTACGCGTTCGCTACCGGGCAGCGAACGTTCCCACCGGGCGACTACCAGGTCGTCGCGGCGGTCCGCATCGCCGGACGCTGGACGGCTCTCACCCCACCGAAGTACCTGACGGTCCGGACGAACCCGCTCACCTTCCGGCAGGAGTTCAGCGGGCCCCCCGAGGCGGGCCCGAACTACGGCCTGTCGACAGCCATGTGGTTCGACGACCCGTGCACCGACGCCCGCTGCTCCATCGACCAGGCGAAACTCGACGGCCTGGGCCATCTGGCCCTGACCGCCTCCCCGGGCCCGGTGTCGGCCAAGCTGAGCATGCTCGACCGCTCGGGCAACGACGGCGCCGCGGCCTGGTCGCAGCAGGGCGGCTACTTCTCCGCCCGGATGAAGCTCCCCGCAGACCAGGCCCTGCGCCCCGCTTTCCGCACGATCGGCGCGGACGCCGCGAGCGTCGCCTGGCCGGAGTCCGGCGGCATCGACATCGCCGAGGTGACCGGACGGCGCTCGGGACTCGTGCGTCAGTTCGCCCACGGCGGTAGCCCCGACCTGGCGTACGGACGCGCCCACGAGATCCCGGGCAACGGCACCGGCACCGATTGGCACGTCTACGCGCTGGACTGGAAGCCCGGCGCGAACGGCCACCTGCGCTGGTCGGTCGACGGCGTCGTCACCCAGGAGCTCCTCGCCGCCGAGGCGGGCGCCGCCTGGGCCTCGTTCCGCCGCCCCCACACCCTGGCGCTGGAACTGGCCGTCGACGACCCGGCACCCCGCCTCCCCGCGACCGCCCTGGTCGACTGGATCCGCATCTACCGCTACCCGATCGGCCTGGGCTCCATCGGCTGAAACGCGGCGGCGCCGCCCTAGGTGGCGTCGGCGGCGTGGGACACGCGGGCGAGGAGTGCGGCCAGGGTTTCGCGCTCGTCGGGGCTGAGGTCGGCGAGGAGTTCCTGTTCGGTCGCGAGGTGGGCGGGCAGTGTGGCCTCGACCGCGGCCCTACCGTCCGCGGTCAGGGACACGAGGCTGCCGCGGCCGTCGTCGGGGTTCGGTGCGCGGGTGACGAGGCCGCGAGCCTCGAGACGGTTGAGGCGCTGCGCGACCGCGGCGGACGTGATCATCGCGTCGGCCGCGAGCTGGGCCGGGGTCAGCCGGTGCGGTGGGCCGTTCCGCAGCAGCGTGGCGAGGACGTCGAACGAGCCGCGGTCGAGGCCGTGCGCGGCGAACGTGCGGTCGAGTCGCGCGTGCACGGCCACGGCGGCGCGGCTCAGGCGTCCGATCACGGCCATCGGCGAGACGTCCAGGTCCGGGCGTTCGCGGTGCCACTGGGCCAGGATCCGGTCGACGTGGTCTGCCACGGCCCGACCCTAGCAATTACCTAAGCACTTAGCTATTATCGCTAAGTGCTTAGCAATCGTGCTCGCGTGCTGATCGCGACCGCCGCCGCCCCGGCGACCTGGGGCACCACGTACCTGGTCACGACCGAGTTCCTGCCGGCCGGACGTCCGCTGCTCGCCGGGGTGCTGCGTGCGCTTCCGGCCGGGTTGTTGCTGCTCGCGATCGTGCGGGTGGTGCCGCGAGGGTCATGGTGGTGGCGCTCGATGGTGCTCGGCACGCTGAACATCGGCGCGTTCTTCGCGCTGTTGTTCGTGGCGGCGTACCGGCTGCCCGGAGGGGTCGCCGCGATCGCCGGGGCGATCCAGCCCTTGCTCGTGGCGGGGCTCGCCGTGCCTGCGTTGCGCGAGCGGCTGCACCCGCGCATCGTCGTGGCGGGGGCTGCGGGTGTGGCCGGGGTTGCGCTCGTCGTGCTCACCGCCGATGCCCGCCTCGACGCGCTGGGCGTCACCGCCGCCCTCGCCGGAGCCGCCTCCATGGCCCTGGGCATAGTCCTCACCAAACGCTGGTCAGTCCCCACGGTGTCGCCGCTCGCGAGCACGGCGTGGCAACTGATCGCAGGTGGGTTGGTGCTGGCGCCGGTCGCGCTCGTCGTGGAGGGGTTGCCGCCGCGGCTGGACGCGGCCGCGATCGGTGGGTACGCCTACCTCGCGCTCGTCGGCACCGCGCTGGCCTACCTGCTCTGGTTCCGCGGTCTGGCGGTCCTCCCCGCCGGCGCGACCTCGTTCCTCAGCCTCCTCAGCCCGGTTGTGGCCGTCCTCGCCGGCTGGCTGGCCCTGGGCCAGGCCCTCACCGCCACCCAGGCTGTCGGCGTGACAGTCGTCCTCACCGCGATCCTGACGGCGGCCCGCGCCGCAATCCGCCCCACCACCCACCGGGCCCCGGGTGCACCGGCCACGCCCCCGCCGACCACAGCCGCGGCCGCCGCGCCGCTGCCGGGCGCGGGGAGCGGCCAGGCGCGGGGAGCGAAGATCGCCTCGGCAGCGTGCGCGCAGCGCCCACGAATCCCGCTACGAGATTCTCGCCGACGAGGAACGCACCGCCCCGAACGAAACCCCCGACGACGAAGACTCCCCCATCAAGGTCCGCCGCCCCCGCGGCTAACGGGAGGTCGCCGCCACGGACGGGCGCGACTCGGAGGCCGGGGCGCTCTGGGCGGCAGGGGCGCTCTGGGCGGCGGGGGCGCTCTGGGCGGCGGGGAGAGTGAGGGTGAAGCGGGAACCCGAGCCGGACGGATTGTCGGACGCGGCGATCGTCCCTCCGTGCCGCTCGACGATCCGGGCACAGATCGCCAACCCCAGGCCGGTGCCCGAGTACCCGGCTTCCCGGTGCGCCCGGTGGAAGTTCGCGAAGATCGCTTCGTGCTGGCCCGCCGGGATCCCGATCCCGTTGTCCGAGATCGTCAGGCTCACCCGCCCGTCGGGCGCCACCTCGGTCGACACCGTCACGTGCGGCACCACCCCCGGAGCGGTGTACTTGATCGCATTGCCCAACAGGTTCTCGAGCAACTGCCGGACCAGCACCGGATCCGCCTCCACGTCGTGCAGCGGACCCACGGTGAAACGCGGCGGCAACTGAGCGCCCGCCGTCGCCTGGTCGGTACGGGCGTGCGCGATCTCGGTGATCAACTCCGCGAGTGACATCCGCGCCGGCGCCAGTGCACCGTCACGGGCGGTCGTGTAGGCGAGCAGGTCGTTGATCAAATGGCGCATCCGGGTCGAGCCGCGGCGGATCCGGGTGATGCTGGCCTGGGCCTCCGGAATTTCCGGGTGATCGGCCAGCGACTCGCCCAGCGCCTCGGTCCAGCCTTCGACGGTGGTCAACGGATTGAGCAGGTCGTGCGCCACGACCCCGGCGAACGCGGTGAGTTCGTCCCGGTGCCGCCGGTCGGACGTCACGTCGTGGTAGAGCACCACCGCTCGCCGCCCGAACCCCTCGTCCGGTAGCGGCGCGGCGGAGACCTGCAGGACCCGCTCCGCACCCGACGCCAATCGCACCGCGATGTCCCGGCCCTCCACCGTCTCCCCCGCCAACGCGTGCGCGTGTGGCAGGTCGGTGACCGGGATCGGGTCGCCACCCGGCTCGGTGATCACGACCTCGGTGTTCTCGCTGACGTAGTCCGGTCGCTGCGCCAGGCCGGAGATCATCTCGACGGCCGCCGGGTTGCGCAGCAGGATCCGGCCATCGGCGGCGACCACGACCAGCCCGTCGCTGATCGAGTCGACGATCGTCGTCAGGAGCTTGGCCTGCGCCGCGCTGGCCGCCGCGGCGGCGGACAGCTCACGGTCCAGCACGAGCCGCTCGTCGCGCCCCAGCGCCAGCACCGGCCCGAGGACCGCCACCATCGCGACGAACGCCTGAGCGACCAGCGCACGGAGCGGGTACGACTCGATCGTCGCGAACGGCCCCTCGCCGTGCAGGGTGAACAGCACCCCCACCATCCCGAATGCGACGCCGTGCAGCGCGACCAGCGTCGTCGGAAATCGCGTTCCTACCCAAACCGTGACGACGAGCAGCGGGAACGCGAGTGGGAGCCCATGCGAAAACGCGAACGCGAGCGTGTACGCGGCGGCGGAGCAGGCCGCGAGCGCGACCAGCTCGACGCACCGCCAGCCGCGAATCCGCTCGTCGGTGCGGCTGCCGATCAGCAGCAATCCGAGGATGCCGATCGCCAGGATGCTGGACACGTTGCGGGTGAACCAGACCAACTCGGCGAGCCAGTTCCAGGAACCGGCGTACCAGTTGGCCAACGTGGGGCCGATCAGTCCGCCGGCGACGGTGCCTGCCACCGTTGCGGCGATCATCCGCCACAGGTCCGGCAACCGGCTCAGCGGGACGGCGCCGCCGGAGCGCCAGTCCGGGCGGAGGCGTCCGAAAACCGCGATGAACACCAGGATTTGAACTGCGTTAGCCATCAGGAACCCGACCGCGAGAATCGGCGGTGCGCCGGTCACGGTGTTCACGACCAGCGTTATGACCCCGAACAGCGTCCAATCGACCGCCGGCCACGGCGAGTTCCGCTGGGCCACGAACCAGACGGTCGCGACGCCGGCGGCAGGCCAGACCAGGCTCAGGTTCGTCCCGTCGACGATCGTCATCCGGCCTGCGGCCGCCGCGAGCGCGAAGAGAGCAGCGAAGCCGACCGCGCGTGCCGAGGCGACGGCTCGGCTCATCCCGACGCCGGGCGCGTGACCGCTGTGTTCTCCGGAGCGTCGACTGCCGTGTCTCGCCCGACGGCGCCGAGCAGGTCGGCCAGTGCTTCGCGGAGATCCTTCGCAGCGAACGGCTTGGTCAGGTAGGGGCAGCCGGTCGCCTTCATCCGGGCGAGCAGCTCCCCCGACCACAGCACGGTGATGAACAGGGCGGGCAGCGCCGGGAAGCGGGTCCGCAGGTCGGCCAGCAGGTCCACACCGTCCTTGCCGGGCAGGTCGACGTCGAGCACCGCGGCGTCGGGCGGACCGTCCTCGTCGACGGCGCGGAGGGCGGCCGCGCCGGTGCCGACCGATACCACCTGGTGGCCGGCGGCCTCGAAGCGCTGGACAAGCAGCTCCCGCAGGTCCGACTCGTCCTCCACCACCAGCAACCGCGCCATCCCCGCCGCCCCTCGTCAGTTCTCACTCCCCCATCGGCGGCGCGGCGGCCACTCTGAGCAAAGCTGGTTCCCATGGCGACCGGGTGGGTGTGGAGCGAGCGGTACATGTGGCACGACACCGGTACGGCGGGTGGGCCGTTGCCGGTGAGTCGGTGGGTCGAGCCGATGACGCACATCGAGGCTCCCGACGCGAAGCGCCGGTTCGCGAACCTCGTCGCGGCCTCCGGCCTGCTCGACCGACTGACGGTTCTCGCGCCGCGTCCGGCGACCGTCGCCGAGCTGACCCGCGTCCACGAGCCTGACTACGTCGCCGACGTCGAGCAGCAAGCCGCCGCCGGCGGAGGGAACCTCGGCGGGGGGACGCCGTTCGGCGAATTCTCGTACGAGATCGCGCTGCTGGCGGCCGGAGGGGTGCTGAGCGCAGTGGAGGCGGTGTTCGCCGGCACGGTGGACAACGCGTACGCGCTGGTGCGGCCGCCCGGGCACCACGCCACGCCGGATCACGGCCGCGGGTTCTGCCTGTTCAACAACGTCGCGATCGCGGCGAGGCACGCGCAGCAGGCCTACCAGATCGAACGCGTCGCGATCGTCGACTGGGACGTGCACCACGGCAACGGTACGCAGGACACGTTCTGGGACGACCCCTCGGTACTGGCGATCTCGATCCACCAGGACGGCGTGTACCCGCCGCGATCGGGGCCGGTGAGCGACGTCGGCGCGCACGGCACGATCGTCAACGTCCCGCTGCCACCCGGCTCCGGCGACGGCGCGTACCGGGCCGCGTTCGCCGACGTGGTCGAGCCCGCACTGGACCGGTTCGGACCCGACCTCATCCTCGTGGCCTGCGGCTTCGACGCGAACGGCTTCGACCCGCTGGCGCGGCAGATGCTCTCGTCGGAGTCGTTCCGGTGGATGACCGGCCGGGTGAAGGCCGCCGCGGAACGGCACTGCGACAGGCGACTGGTGCTCACCCACGAGGGTGGTTACTCGCCGTTCGCGGTGCCGTTCTGCGGGCTGGCCGTCGTCGAAGAGCTCTGCGGGATCCGCACCGAGGTGGAGGACCCGTACCTGCCGATCGTCGAGAACTACGGCGGGCAGCTACTGCCTCACCAGGCCGAAGCCATCGCGAAAGCGGCTCAGAGGAACGACACGTCCTGGGCCAGCAGCAGCTGACCCGACGCGTTGACGGTGTTGGTGGCGCGGCGCATGTACGCGCGCCAGGCGTCCGAGCCGGATTCGCGGCCGCCGCCGGTCTCCTTCTCGCCGCCGAACGCGCCGCCGATCTCCGCGCCGGACGTGCCGATGTTGACGTTCACGATGCCGCAGTCGGAGCCGTCCGCGGCCAGGAAGCGCTCGGCCTCCTGCTGGTCGCGGGTGAAGATGCCGGACGACAGCCCCTGCGGGACGTCGTTGTGCAGCGCGATCGCCTCGTCGAGCGTCTCGTACGTGAGGACGTACAGGATCGGCGCGAACGTCTCGGTGCGCACGATCTCGGTCTGCGACGGCATGCGGACGATCGCGGGCTCGGCGTAGTAACCGTCTCCCTGGACCTCGCGGCGCCCGCCACCGACGAGCACCTCGCCACCGTCCGCGCGGGCGGCGTCCAACGCCGTGCTCATGGTGTCGAACGCGGCCTTGTCGACCAGCGGACCGACCAGGGTCTCGGCCTCCAGCGGGCTGCCGATCGGGAGCTTGCGGTACGCGGTGACCAGCTTGTCGACAAGGGACTCCGCCACCGACTCGTGGACGATCAACCGGCGCAGCGTCGTGCAGCGCTGCCCGGCGGTACCGGCGGCGGCGAACACGACCGCGCGGGTGGCGAGGTCCAGGTCGGCGGACGGCGTCACGACCGCGGCGTTGTTGCCGCCGAGTTCGAGCAGCGTGCGGCCGAACCGGGCGGCCACCCGCGGGCCGACCTCGCGGCCCATGCGGGTGGAGCCGGTCGCGCTGACCAGGGGCACGAGCGGCGAGTCGACGAGTGCCTCTCCCGTGGATCGGCCGCCGATCACCACCCGGTGCAGATCCGCGGGGGCACCAGCCTCCGCGAGGGCCCGGTCCAGCAGCGCGGAGCAGGCCAGCGCGGTCAGCGGCGTCTTCTCCGAAGGCTTCCAGACGACGGCATCGCCGCAGACCAGCGCCACCGCGGTGTTCCACGACCAGACCGCGACCGGGAAGTTGAACGCCGAGATCACGCCGACGACGCCGAGCGGGTGCCAGGTCTCCATGAGCCGGTGGCCCGGGCGCTCGGAAGGCATCGTGCGGCCGTAGAGCTGGCGGGACAGGCCGACAGCGAAGTCGCAGATGTCGATCATCTCCTGCACCTCGCCGAGCGACTCGGAGCGGATCTTGCCCGCTTCGAGGGTCACGAGCGTGGCCAGGTCGTCCTTGTGTTCGCCGATCAGCTCGCCGAGCCGCTTGACCAGCGCGCCGCGGACCGGCGCGGGCACAGTGCGCCACTGCTGGTAGGCGGCGTGGGCCGCCGCGATCGGGCCCTCGACGTCCTCGGTCTCGCGGACGCTCAGCAGCTCGGCGCCGGTGAGCGGCGTGCGGACCGGCAGCGTTCCGGTGAGGGCGGCGTCTTCGACGCCACAGGCCTTCAGCGCGTTCCGAGCGCTCTCGCGTAGGTCGATCATGAGATCTCCAGGTTGAGCGCCCGCAGAGAGGCGCGCGTCAGTTCTTCGTTGCGGACGATGGGGTCGGCGACTTCGCGGCCGAGCGCGTCGCTCATCCAGCCGGCGTCGCGAGCGGCGCCGACGAGCGCGTCGTCCCGCGTGCCCGCGTCGGTGAGGTTGGACTGGAAGATGCCGGCCGCCGACCGAGGCAAGAAATCCTCGTACACGATCGGTTCTCTGATCACCGCGCCCACCCGTACCCATTCCTGGATGTCGGGGCTGTCCGGACGGGGAACCCCGGGCACCGCGCGGTAGGTGAAGGCGCCGAGGCCCTGCCGGTCGAGGGATTCCTCCGTGGTGGGGAGGTGCTCGCGCCAGACGTCGGTGGCGACCTCGGCGCGGGGGCGGGGATCGGTGGTGCGGCGGGTGTCCACTTCGGCCAGGAGGCGGTCGTAGAGCGCGCGGCCGGCCGCGGTCAGCGCGATGCCGCGCGCCTCGACCTCGCCGAACCGCACGCGCAGCTCCCCCGGCCCGTCGGTGAACCGCCGCGGCTCGGCCAAGGCACGGAACGAGGTCTGACGCAACAGCACGTCCGGACCGTCCCACGCGGGCGGGCCCTGGATCTCGTCGATCATCGTGATCCCGAGATCGCTCATCCGCCGGTACAGCTCGTCGATGTCGAGCACCCGCGGCGTCAGGTGGTTGATGTGCGTGGACGACACGCCGCCGATGTCGGCGGCCACCGCGGAGACCCGCGCCAGCTCGTCGTACCAGGCGCGATCGATCGGCTCCTGCGAGAGCGCGAAGCAGGCGGTCGCCCCCTCGAGCAGCTCCACCGCCTCCGCGTCGGGAAGCTCACCGTCGGCAGCGGCCCGCGCCGCGAGAGCCAGCACCCGGGCCGGGAACAGCTCTCGCCGCCCCAGGAACGTCTCGAGCCGCGCCTGCAGATCGGCGTCGAAGAATCGCCGGTCGTCGGTGACCAGCACGGACGTGAAGACCCGGAACGGATTCCGGGCCAACTCGTCGGCGTCCAGCGGCCGGAACGCCGTCGACACCACCGGCACCGACGACGCCGACGCGTCCCGCAGGTCGTAGAACCCCACCGGGTACATGCCGAACCCGGCGAAGATCTGCCCGACCTGCCGCAGCTCCGTGGGCGTGCCCACCCGGATCGCCCCGTGCCGCTCCGCGGTGACCCGCTCGATGCTGCCCAGGCGCTGCGCGTCCGCGCCGCGCTTCGCCAGCACGTCGGCGTTGACCTCGGCGGACACCCGCAGCAACGTCGTGTACGCGGGCACCTCGGTGCCGTACATCTCCGACAGCGAGCGGGCGAACGCCGCCCGCAACTCCCATTGACGCACTAGCCCTCCAGACGTGCCAACACCCGGTCGATCGCCGCGACACCGGCGTCCAGCTCGGCCTCGCTGATCGTGAGCGCGGGCCGGAAGCGGATGCTCCGCGTGCCACACCCGAGCATCATCACGCTCTCGTCCTTCTGCAAGCCGTCGAGCAGCGCGTCCCGCAGCGAAGCGTCGGACAGCGTGAAGGCGCACATCAGGCCCCGGCCGCGGACGTTGCTCACCGACGCGTGCTTCTCGCCGAGCGTCCGGAGCTTCTCCAGCAGGCGCGCGCCGAGCGACGCGGACCGGTCGACGAGCTTCTCGTCGCGGATGACCTCGAGGATCCGGCGGGCCCGCACCATGTCGGTGAGGTTGCCGCCCCACGTGGAGTTGAGCCGCGAGCTCACCGCGAACACGTTGTCGGCGATCTCGTCCACCCGGCCGCCGGCCATGATGCCGCAGACCTGGGTCTTCTTGCCGAACGCGACGACGTCCGGAACGACGTCGAGCTGCTGGAACGCCCACGTGGTGCCGGTGAGCCCGACGCCGCTCTGCACCTCGTCGAGAATGAAGAGCGCGTCGTATTCGTGGCAGAGGTCGCGCAACGCGCGGACGAACGACGGACGGAAGTGGTTGTCGCCGCCCTCGCCCTGGATCGGCTCCATGATGGCGGCGGCGATGTCGTGCGGGTGGGCCTCGAACGCGGCACGGGCGGCGGCCAGCGACTCCGCTTCCAGCGCGTCCAGGTCCGCGCCCTCGCGGATGAACGGCGCCGGGATGCGCGGCCAGTCGAACTTCGGAAAGCGCGCGACCTTGTTCGGGTCGGTGTTGGTCAGCGACATCGTGTAGCCGGTGCGCCCGTGGAACGCGTGTTCCAGGTGCAGCACGCGGGTGCCGAGCGCCGGGTCGATGCCGTGCGCCTCGTTCCAGCGGCTCTTCCAGTCGAACGCGACCTTCAGCGCGTTCTCGACCGCGAGGCCTCCGCCCTCGATGAAGAACAGGTGCGGCAGGCGCTCGTCGCCGAGCACGTCCACGAACATGTCGACGAAACGCGCCATCTCGACGGTGTAGATGTCGGAGTTGCTCGGTTTGTTCGTCGCAGCGCGGAGCAGTTCGGCACGGAAGGCCGGGTCGGCGAGTGCCGGGTGGTTCATCCCCAGCGCCGACGAGGCGAAGAACGTGAACAGGTCGAGGTACTCGTGGCCGTCGCGGGCGTCCACGAGCGTGGAGCCGTGCGAGGCGTCGAGGTCCAGCACGAAGTCGAAACCGTCGGCGAGGAGATGCTGTCCGATCACGGCATGTACGTTGCCCGCTCGGACCGTCCCGGGGGCGTCCACGATCTGCGTCATGACACCACGCTAAGACGATCTTTACGGTTTCACAACGGCGAGACCGTAAATTTTACTGGTGCGGGCGCCTTTCATAGAACGTTTGTAGGACGACGGTCGTCCGGGTGCGGACGTTGGCGACCAAGCGGATCTCGCGGAGGAGCTCCTCCAGCGCGCGCGGGGACGGCACGCGGACGAGCAGGAGGTAGCTGGCGTCACCGGCCACCGAGTAGCAGGCCTCGACCGCGTCGAGCGCTGACAGTTGCTCGGGGGCGTCGTCGGGCTGGGCCGGGTCGAGCGGTGTGATGCTCACGAACGCCGCCAGCGGCAGTCCGAGCGCGTCGGGGTCGACGTCGGCGGCGTATCCGCGGATCACACCCCGCTGTTCGAGGCGCCGGACCCGCGACTGGGTCGCGGACACCGACATCCCGGCCGCCGCCGCGAGCGCGGAGAGCGTGGCACGCCCGTCGGCGGCCAGCAGCGACACCAGCGTGCGGTCGACGTCGTCTTCGAGGGGCGCAGGTGGCGAGGTCACCGCCCGGACGCTACCGCGTGGCCACCGCGATCGAGCACAATCGACGCATGGCCGGTCGCCGACCGTTCTAACGCCGCTCGGTTCCGTCCAGCACCGCCGACGCCGCGAACCGCAGCGCGCGTTTCACCCGCTCCGCCTCACCCCCGTCGATCATCGCCACCACCGGGCCACTGCGAAGCCCGGCCAACAACAGATGCGCCAGCGTCTCCGCGTCCACCACACGTCCGCCGGCGGCGGTCGCAGGGCCCGCATTCCCCTCTGCCGCGGCGGCCAGCAGCGTCGTCACGTGGCCGTGCCAGAACTGGTAGACGGGGTGGTCGGACAGGTCGCCGTGGTCGTGGGGGGTCAGCGACTCGGCGTGGCCCAGGGCTGCCAGCAGATTCTTGTTGCGCACCACGACGTCGACCACGGCGTCGAGAAAGGCGTGGAGACGGTCGGCCGGCGGCGCGCCGGGACCCAACGGCGGGGGGCCGTTCTCGACGGCCTCGCGGAGGCCGAGCGCACGCTCCTGCATGAGCGCGACCATCAACCCCATCCGGCTGCCGAACCGATGGAACACAGTGCCCTTGCCGACGCCGGCCTCGGCGGCCACGAGCTCCATCGAGATCGTCTCGGGCCGTCGCCGCGCGAGCAGCGCCTCGGTGGCGTCCAGAATCGCCCGCCGGTTGCGGGCGGCGTCGGCACGTTCGCGGCGCATGGATCTCCCCGTGACAACTGGACCGACGGTCCAGTACGGTTGAAATTGACTACCGGTCCAGATTAGCTGGGAGGCATCCATGCGTCGTGTCCGCTACTACGCGTACGGCGGTCCGGGCGTGCTCGAACTCGAGGACGCCGAGATCCCGGAGCCCGGCCCGGGGCAGGTCCGGATCCGCGCCGAGGTCATCGGCGCAAACTTCGTCGACACGCGGTTCCGGCTCGGTCCGGCCAGCGGCGCCCTGTTCGAGCGGCCGCTCCCCGGCCGTCCGACCGGCGACGTCGTCGGGCCCGTCGACGCGGTCGGCCCCGGTGTCGACCCGGCACTGATCGGCCGGAGGGTCGGAGCACTCGTCACCGAGGACGCCTACGCCGACTACAGCCTCGCCGACGCGAACCGGCTCGCCCCGATCCCCGACGGCGTCGACGACGCGACCGCCACGGTCCTGGCCGGCACCGCACCGGTGGCGCTGGGCGCGCTGCGTCTCGGGCAGCTCGAGAACGGCGAAACCGTGCTCGTGCACGCCGCAGCCGGCGGCATCGGTCACCTGATCGTCCAGCTCGCGCGGATTCTCGGCGCCGGTCGAGTGATCGCCACTGCGAGCAGCGACACCAAACTGGACTTCACGAAGACGCTCGGCGCGGACGTCGGCGTCAACTACACCGAGCCGGACTGGCCGGACCAGGTGCGAGACGCAGCCCCGAACGGCGTGGACCTCGTCGTCGACGCGATCGGGGGCGACGTGCCGCGACAGAGCGTCGAACTGCTCGCGCCGTTCGGCCGGGCGGTCGTGTACGGGGCGGCCGGTGGCGACGTGATCAGCGTCCCCGTGACGTCGTTGTTCGGCTTGAAGGCAGTTGTTGGCTTTTCGTATTTGGCCTGGTGGGCGGCCGCGCCAGAACAGGTCGGCGCCGCGGTCGCCGAGCTGGCGCGGTACGGGGTGGAGGGGCGCCTGCGCGCTGCCGTGCACGCCCGGTTACCCCTGGCTGAAGCAGCGGAAGCGCATCGAATCCTCGACGACCGGGTACAGCTGGGCCGGGTGTTGCTCGTTCCTTGAGCGCTTTACTACAGCAGTTTGTAGTAGATACTGGGCTGATGAAAGCCAACTCCGCGTCGCGCGTGGCCCTCGTCGCCGCCCTGCTCACCGGCGTCACGGCCACCACACTCACCGCGTCTCCGGCAGCAGCCACCAACACCCCGACGACCTACGAACTCCCCGCCGGATTCCGGCCCGAGGGAGTCGCGATCGGACACGAACCGGTCGCCTACTTCGGTTCGCTCGCCGACGGCGACATCCTGCGCGTGGACCTGCGCAGCGGTCGCTCGAAGGTGATCGCGCAGGGGCCGGGCACCGCCTCGGTCGGGCTCAAGCTCGACCAGCGTGGTCGGCTGTTCGTCGCCGGGCAGTCCGCCGGCACGGCTCGTGTCGTCGACACGAAGTCGGGCAAAACGCTCGCGAACCTGCGGCTGACGACCGCGACCGACACGTTCATCAACGACGTCGTGCTCACCCGGTCGGCGGCCTTCTTCACCGACTCGCGGCAGAAGCAGCTGTACCGGGTGAACATTCCGCGCACCGGGGTGCCGACCCAGAAAGACGTGAAGACGATCCCGCTGACCGGCGACATCGTCTACGGCGAGGGGAACAACGCGAACGGGATCGCGCGGACGCCGGACGGGCGGGGGCTGATCATCGTTCAGTCGAACGCCGGCAAGTTGTTCCATGTCGACGCCGCGACCGGGAAGACGAGCACGATCGCTGTCACCAAGGGCGGTAAGGAGTACCCGGTCACGAACGGGGATGGTCTCCTGACGCTCGGCCAGACGCTGTTCGTGGTGCAGAACCGGGACAACAAGATCGCGGTGCTGAGTCTGGACGGTCAGCGCGCCACGGTGACCGGTGAAATCACCGATTCGCGCTTCGACGTGCCGACGACGCTCGCGCTGTACCGGGGCCGTTTGTACACCCCGAACGCGCGTTTCACCACGACGCCGACTCGGACGACGCCGTACTCGGCGGTCAGCGTCCCGCTGCCGTAGCTCCCCGAGGCTTGCACACTTTCGGGTTCCATAGGCCACGAAAGTGTGCAAGCCCGAAAGCTACGCGCCCGTGAACTTCGGGGGGCGTTTGTCGACGAAGGCCGCGACGGCCTCGGCCACGTCGGCCGTCCGGAGCAGGCGGCCCTGGCCTTCGAGTTCGCGCCCCAGCGCTCCCTCGAGCGACGTCAGCGTCGACTCGTTGACGGCCCTCTTCGTCGCCGCGAGCGCGAGCGGCGCCCCCGTCGACAGCCGGTCGGTCAGCGCCTTGGCTGCGGCGTCCAGCTCCTCGGCGTCGACAGCTTTGTAGATCAGACCCCAGGCGACCGCCTCGGCCGCCGGAATCCGCTCCGGAACCAGCGCCATCGCCATGGCGCGGGCCCGGCCGATCGCCGTCGGCACCAACGCGGTCGCCCCACCGTCGGGCATCAGGCCGATGCTGGTGAACGACAGCAGGAAGTACGCGTTCGACGACGCCAGCACCAGGTCGCAGGCCAGCGCCAGCGAACACCCGACCCCCACCGCCGGACCGTTGACCACCGCGACCGTCGGCTGACGCGCATCCCGCACCGCGCGGATCAGCCGGTTGGCGGCAGTGATCGTGTCGGTGCCGGGGGCCGACCCCCTCGACTTGAGGTCCGCGCCCGAGCTGAACGCCCGACCGGTGCCGGTCAGCGTGATCACCCGCACCTCGGGATCCGCACCGGCTTCGAGAACGAGATCCGCGAGGTCGTTCAGCACCTCGGTCGTGACCGAGTTCAACCGCTCGGGCCGGTTGATCGCGATGTTCAGGATCGCGTCCTCGCGGTTCACCGTGATGTCACTCATGAGGCCACCCCAACCGGCGCTACCAGAGATGTCAACCGGCCACGGATGATCTCCGCTGCCTCGTTCACGATGCGACGGACCAGATCGCCGGCCGTCGGGATGTCGTGGATGATGCCCTGCACCATCCCCACCGACCAGATCCCGGCCTCGACGTCACCGTTTTCGTACACGGTGCGGCCCCGCGCGCCGGCGACCAGGTGCTGCACGTCCGCGAACTGCCCGCCTTCGTTCAGGATCCGGACCACCTCGACGCTCACCGAGTTCTTCGCGACCCGCGCCGTGTTGCGCAGTGGCCGGAAGATCAGCTCGGTGTCGCGCTCGTCCGCGTCGACGATGGCCTGCTTGACGACCTGGTCGATCGGTGACTCCACAGTGCACATGAACCGGCTGCCCATGTTGATGCCGTCGGCGCCCAGCGCGAGCGCGGCGACCAGCCCGCGGGCGTCGCCGAACCCGCCCGAGGCGATGAACGGGATCGTCAGCTTGTCCGCCGCCGCCGGGATCAGGACCAGCCCCGGGATGTCGTCCTCCCCCGGGTGACCCGCGCATTCGAACCCGTCGATCGAGACGGCGTCCACACCGATCCGCTGTGCCTTGAGCGCGTGCCGCACGCTCGTGCACTTGTGCAGGACCTTCACGCCGTGGCTGCGGAAGAGCTCCAGGTGCGGCTCAGGATTCGAGCCCGCGGTCTCGACGATCGTGATGCCTTCGTCGACGATGACCCGGCGGTACTCGTCGTACGGCGGCGGCGTGATCGTCGGCAGGATCGTGAGGTTGACCCCGAACGGCTTGTCGGTGAGCTTCCGCGCCTTCTGGATCTCTTTCGCGAGGTCCGCCGGCGTCGGCTGCGTCAGCGCGGTGATCAGCCCGAGGCCTCCGGCCTCGGAAACCGCTGCCGCGAGTTCCGCGCGCCCCACCCACTGCATCCCGCCCTGGACAACGGGATGTTCGACGCCGAACAGCTGCGTGAAGCGGGTGTTCAGGACGCTCATCGGGGAGACATCCGGATCGCACCGTCGAGGCGGATGACCTCGCCGTTGAGCATGGGGTTCGCGATGATCTGCGACGCGAGGAGCCCGTATTCGACCGGCGACCCGAGCCGGGACGGGTGCGGTACCTGGGCGCCCAGCGCCTCCCGGACGTTGTCCGGGAGGCTGCCCAGCAAGGGCGTGTCGAACAGGCCCGGCGCGATCGTGTTGACCCGGATCTTGTACTGCGACAGGTCCCGCGCGATCGGCAGCGTCATGCCGACGATGCCGCCCTTCGACGCGGAGTACGCGGCCTGCCCGATCTGCCCCTCGAACGCCGCCACCGACGCGGTGTTGACGATGACGCCGCGCTCCCCGTCGACCTCCTCGGCCTGCGCGATCGCCGCCGCGGCCAGCCGGATGACGTTGAACGTGCCGATCAGGTTGACCTGGATGACCGTGGTGAACGCGTCGAGCGGGAAGGGCTTGTACTCCTTGCCCACGGTCTTGATCGCGTTGCCGATACCGGCGCAGTTGATCGCGACCCGGAGTGTGCCCTGCCGTTGTGCGGCCTCCACGGCCTGCGTGACGTCGGATTCGCTCGTCACGTCACCCGGCGCGAAGACCCCGCCGAGCTTTTCGGCCACCGCCGCACCGTCCGAGCTCGGCAGGTCCAGGATCACGACCCGCGCGCCGTCCGCGACCAGCTTCTCGGCGGTGGCGAGACCCAGGCCCGACGCACCGCCCGTGATCAGCGCGACGTCGTCGTCAGAGAACCGCATCTCAGATCCGCTCGATGATCGTCGCGTTGGCCATGCCGCCGCCCTCGCACATCGTCTGCAGGCCGTAGCGGCCGCCGGTGTCCTGCAGGTAGTTGACCAGCGTGGTCAGCAGACGGGTGCCGGACGAGCCGAGCGCGTGGCCCAGCGCGATCGCGCCACCGCGCGGGTTCAGCTTCGCCGGGTCGGCGCCGACCTCGTGCGCCCAGGCCAGCGGAACCGGCGCGAACGCCTCGTTGACCTCGTACGCGTCGATGTCGTCGATGCTCAGACCGGACTTCGCCAGGACCTTGCGGGTGGCCGGGATCGGGCCGGTCAGCATCAGCAGCGGGTCGTCGCCGACGACGGAGAACGAGTGGAAGCGGGCGCGGGGCTCGAGCCCCAGCTCTTTCGCTTTTTCCGCGGACACGATCAGCACGGCCGAGGCACCGTCGGTGAGCGGCGAGGAGTTGCCCGGCGTGATGTGCCAGCCGATCTCCGGGAACCGTTCCCCCAGCTTCTCGTTGTAGAAGCTCGGCTTGAGGCCGGCGAGCTTCTCCGCGGTGGTCGACGCCCGGACCGTCTCGTCGGTGGTGAACTCGCCCACCGGAATGATCTCGCGGTCGAACGCGCCGGCCTCGATCGCGGCCGCCGCCCGGGCGTGCGACGTCGCCGAGTACTCGTCGAGCTGCTCGCGGCCGAACTTCCAGCGGCCCGCGATGATCTCGGCGGACACGCCCTGGTTGACCAGGCCCTCGGGGTAACGCTTCGGTACGCCGGTGCCGAACGGGTTCTGGCCGGCCGCCGACGTACCCATCGGCACCCGGCTCATCGACTCGACGCCGCACGCGATCACCACGTCGTACGCACCGGAGATGACGCCCTGCGCGGCGAAGTGCGCGGCCTGCTGGCTCGAACCGCACTGCCGGTCGATGGTGGTGGCCGGGATCGACTCCGGCAGACCCGCGCCGAGCACCGCGTTGCGGGTGATGTTCAGCGCCTGCTCACCGGCCTGGCCGACACAGCCGCCGATCACGTCGTCGATCTGAGTGGGGTCGATGCCCGTGCGCTCCAGCAGCGCGGTGAGCGCACCGGAGAGCAGGTCGACCGGGTGGATGCCGGAGAGCGCTCCCCCGGGCTTGCCCTTGCCGGACGGAGTCCGGACGGCTTCGACGATCACCGCGTCACGCACAGGTGCCTCCTTTGGCCCGCTTCCTCAACGCCGAGTGTCGTCGCGCTGCGCAGAAACAGTCAAGGCAGACCGGAAATTAACGCACGTGATCCACGTCATCCAGAAGGATCGCTTTCGCGAGCTGCTTCCAGTTGGCCAGGCTCGGCTCGGTGGACGGGTCGCGCTGGTCGAACGCGTACGTCAGCGCGACGCCACGCATGCTCGTGAACAGCGTGTGGCGAACGACCTGGTACATCGGGTGCGCGGCCAGCGCGGGCCCGAACAGCGCGTCCATCGACGCCCAGATCTCCCGCCCCAGCCGACGCTCGGCCGGCCGGATGACGTCGGCCAGGGCCGGTTCGGTGCGGGCGGCCACCCACAGTTCGGTCGCGGCCCAGAACTGGGGCTCGTTGAACGAGAGCCACAGGCCCTCGACCACGACGTCGATCCGGGTCTCCGGGTCGTCCGGGAGCAACTCGCCCGAGCCCGACGCCGAGCGTCGCTTCTGCCAGACGTGGTGCGCGGCGGCCACCAGCAGCTCCTCCTTGGAGGGGAACTGGTGCAGCAACCGCCCGCGGGACACGCCCGCCTTGGCCTGGATCGCCAGCGTGTTGGCGCGCGCGTACCCCTCCTCGACGAGCAGCTCGACAGCGGCGTCGAGGATCCGCGTGCGGGTCTCCTGGCTGCGCTCGGCCTGCGGCCGCCGCGCACCCGCGGTGGACGGCGGGGCATCCGGCGTGCTGGACATGCGGTCGAGCATACGATTTCGTCCGACGCCGACAAGAAAGGGAGAACGGTGGAGACGCTCGAGTTCCAGGCCGAGACCCGGCAACTCATGCAGTTGATGATCCATTCGATCTATTCGAACAAAGACATCTTCCTGCGCGAACTCATCTCGAACGGGTCCGATGCGCTGGACAAACTCAAGATCGAGAGTCTCGTCAACTCCGACCTCGACGTCGATCGATCCGATCTGCACATCGCGCTGACGCCCGACGCCGACGCCCGGACGCTCACCGTGACCGACAACGGCATCGGCATGAGCCGCGACGAGGTCGTGTCGCTGATCGGCACGATCGCGAAGTCGGGCACGGCGGAGCTGCTGCGCAAGCTGCGGGAGTCGTCCTCGGAGTCAGCAGACCTGATCGGGCAGTTCGGCGTCGGGTTCTACTCGTCGTTCATGGTGGCCGACCGGGTCACGCTCGTCACCCGCAAAGCGGGTGAGTCCACCGGTACCCGGTGGGAGTCGACCGGTGAAGGCACCTACACGATCGACGACGTCGACGACGCCCCGCAGGGCACCGCGGTCACGCTGCACCTCAAGCCCGCCGACGCCGACGACCAGCTGCACGACTACGCCGACCCGGCGGTGCTGACGTCGATCGTCAAGAAGTATTCGGACTTCATCGCGTGGCCCATCCGGCTGGACGGGAACTCCATCAACTCGCAGAAGGCGCTGTGGGCGCGGCCTCGGGGTGAGGTCACCGAGGAGGAGTACAGCGAGTTCTACAAGCACGTCAGCCACGACTGGACCGATCCGCTCGAGACCATCCACATGAAGGCGGAGGGCACGTTCGAGTACGACGCGCTGCTGTTCCTCCCGGCCCGGGCGCCGTTCGACCTGCACTCCCGCGACGCCCAGCGCGGCGTGCAGCTCTACGTCAAGCGCGTGTTCATCATGGCCGACTGCGAAGCCCTCGTGCCGCAGTACCTGCGCTTCGTCAAGGGTGTCGTGGACGCGGCGGACCTCTCGCTGAACGTCTCGCGGGAGATTCTGCAGCAGGACCGGCAGATCCAGGCCGTGCGCCGGCGGCTGGTGCGCAAGGTGCTGGGGACGATCAAGGAACTGTCGCCAGAGAAGTACGCGACGTTCTGGGGCGAGTTCGGGCGGGTGCTCAAGGAGGGTCTGATCGAGGACGCGGCGAACCGGGAGGTGATCCTGGATCTGCTGTCGTTCTCGTCCACGTCTTCGCCGGACGGTTTGACGACGCTGCGCGAGTACGTCGAGCGACGTCCCGAGGGGCAGACCGAGATCTACTACCTCACCGGTGACTCACGGGCGACGATCGAGAACTCGCCGCACCTGGAGGCGTTCCGCGCCAAGGGGTACGAGGTGCTGGTGCTCACCGACCCGGTCGACGAGGTGTGGGTCGACCAGATCACCGAGTACGACGGGATCCCGCTGAAGTCGGTGGCGAAGGGGCAGGTGGACCTCGGGGAGTCCGCGGCCGAGACGCCGGCCGAGTTCGAGGACTTCCTGACCTGGATGTCGGGGTCGCTGTCGGAGTCGGTGAAGGAGGTGCGGCTCTCGACGCGACTGGTGGACTCCCCCGCGTGTGTCGTCGGAGACGCGGACGACCTCACGCCGACGCTCGAGAAGATGTTCCGGGCGATGGGGCAGCCGCTGCCGCCGGTGAAGCGGATCCTGGAGCTCAACCCGACGCACCCGCTGGTCACGGGGTTGCGGGACGCCTTTTCCGCCGGCACCCGGGACGCCGACGCGGCCGAGCTCATCTACGGCATGGCCCTGCTCGCCGAGGGCGGCGAGCTGAGCGATCCCGCGCGGTTCTCGCGCCTGCTGGCGGACCGTCTGTCGAAGACGCTCTGATCGACGCGACGAGTTCTCGGCCCTACCGCAGGTTTGCGGGCCTACGATCGGCCGCGGTAGGGCCGGGAACTCGTCGTAGCGCCGAGAACCCGTCGCCGAGCGCGGCGAAGCGCGGCGGGTGGCGCGGCGAGCGCGGCGAGCGGCGCGCGCGGCGCGCGGCGCGGCGGGCGGCGCGTCAGCCCGTGCGGCGCTCGTTCCAGCGTCGGACGACTCGGTCGATGTCGATCGGCATGAGGTTCAGGGGCGGCCCGACCGGCGCGACCCGGATCGCCGCACGGATCTTCTTGTTGATCGGCTCCAGGATGTCCCAGATGTCCTGCTCTTTGCGCGCCGCCTGCGCCTTGTCCAGCGCGTCCTCGACCTCTTTGCGCAGCGCCAGCGACGGCGGGACCACCGACAGGCCCTCGCGCTTCATCTTGCGCTTGATCCACCACAGCGGGTCCGGCGGATCGTCGATGCCCGGGATCGGCTTGCCCGCACCCGGCAGGTCGTCGAACTCGCCGCGTTCGATCGCGGCACTGATCTGCCGCTCGACCCACGACTCGATGGGTCCCGTGGGTTGTGCCATGTTTCCATTCTGCCCGCTCGAACCGAGAAGTCCGTGCAGCCCTCGGCGAGCGAGCCGCCCATCCGCCCGCGCCGCGCGGGCGGATTATCCGAGCCGTACGCGGGGAACACGTCTACCGATGAACGTCAACGAGCTCCTCACCGACTCCTATGGCCGCCTGCCCGATCTGGTCCGATCTGCCGTGGAAGGCCTGACTCCCGAGCAGCTGCGCTGGGCACCGGCCGACGGCGCGAACACGATCGGCTGGCTGGTCTGGCACCTGGCCCGGATCCAGGACCTGCAGATCGCCGACGTCCTCGACGAGGACCAGATCTATGTCGCCGGCGACTGGGGCGCCCGCTTCGGCCTCAAGTCCGACGCGTCCGACCACGGCTACGGACACACCCCCGCGCAGGTCGCCGGGGTGCACCCGGAGAGCGACCGGGCACTCGTCGAGTACTACGACGCGGTGCACGCCCGCACGCTCGCCTACCTCGGCGGGCTCAGCGCGGAGGACCTCGACCGGGTCGTCGACGAGAACTGGGACCCGCCGGTCACGCTCGGCGTCCGCCTGATCAGCGTCGACGACGACTGCAAGGAGCACGCGGGGCAGGCGAACTACGTGCGCGGGTTGCTGCCCTAGGTGGACGAGACGCACCGCGCGCTCACCGAGGAGCGCGCGGACACCGCGGCCCAGGTCAGCGCACTCAGCGCTGACCTGGACGGCATCATCGAGGCCGCCGCGATGAGCAACACCGACGACGAGCACGACCCCGAGGGCGCCACGATCGCGTACGAGCGCGCGCACACCGCCTCGCTGCTGGCCTCCGCGCTGGCCCGCCTCGACGACCTCGACCGCGCCCTCGCCCGCCACGCGGCCGGCGACTACGGCCGCTGCGAGTCCTGCGGCGCCCCGATCGCCCCCGAACGTCTCGCCGCCCGCCCGTCGACGAACGTCTGCATCGACTGCGCGCGCTAGATCTCACCGTTTCCTTACGTCGCGGCACTGCCGACCGCTCGGGGCCCGGACCGGTTCTACGGTCGGGACATGCGAGTGCTGGTTACCGGCGGCGCCGGTTTCATCGGATCACACGTCGTCGAATGTCTGGCCCGGGCCGGCCACGAGCCGGTCGTCGTCGACTCCCTCTCCCCAAGTCTTCATCCGGCCGGTGCGTCCGCAGTCCTCGACGACCACGAGGTCGTCCGCGCCGATGTCCGGGACGCGGACGCGATGTCCGCGGCGTTCCGCGGCGTCGACGCGGTGGTCCACCAGGCAGCGCGGGTGGGCCTGGGCGTCGACGTGGCCGATCTGCCCGCCTACGCAGGCGACAACGACCTCGGCACGGCCGTCGTTCTGGCGGCAGCGGCCGAGCACGGCGTGCGGAGGCTGGTTCTGGCCAGCTCGATGGTCGTCTACGGGGAAGGCACCTACCGCTGTCAGCGGCACGGTGGCGTGACGCCAGGCCCGCGGACAGCGCCGGATCTGGCGGCCGGCCGCTTCGACCCGTCGTGCCCGCGGTGTGGAGAGGCGTTGGAACCGGGCCAGGTGGACGAAGGCGCCCGGCTGGATCCGCGCAGCGTGTACGCGGCGACGAAAGTCGCGCAGGAGCACCTCGCCGGGGCCTGGGCGCGTACCACCGGGGCGCGGGTGGTGGCCCTGCGCTACCACAACGTGTACGGGCCCCGGATGCCGCGCGACACCCCGTACGCAGGCGTGGCATCGCTGTTCCGGTCCGCGCTCGAGCGCGGTGAGGCTCCGCGGGTGTTCGAGGACGGCGCCCAACTGCGGGACTTCGTACACGTCACGGACGTGGCTGCGGCGAACCTCGCGGCGTTGCGGGCGCTGCCGACCCTCACCGACGGCTCGATGCTGGCGTGCAACGTCGCGTCGGGGGAGCCGCACTCGATCGGGGAGATGGCGGGTACGCTCGCCGCCGCGTTCGGTGGACCCGCTCCCGTCGTGACCGGGGACTTCCGGCTCGGGGACGTCCGCCACGTCACCGCCTCGCCCGCGCGCGCAGCCGCGCGCCTCGGTTTCGTCGCAACGGTGCCCTTCGCCGACGGCATCACCCAGTTCGCCCACGCTCCCCTACGAGGGTGACGCGCGACGTCAGACGGAAGCCGCCGGGAGGCGGACCGTGAACTGGCAGCCGTTGGTGGTGTTGTCGACAGCGATCCGCCCGCCGTGCACCTCGACCAGCCCTTGCGCGATGGCCAGCCCGAGCCCTCCGCCGGAACCCAGCGGGTCGTCCGGTGCCGCCGGGGTGCGGGCGCTCTCGCCCCGGAACGCGGTGTCGAAGACCCGCGGGAGGTCCGCGACCGGGATCCCACCGCACTCGTCGCTCACCGCGACCCAGCCGGTTCCCTCGTCGAAGCCGCCGGCCACCGTCACGACCCCTTCCTGCGGCGTGTGCCTGATTGCGTTGACCAGCAGGTTGCCCAACACCCGGCCCAACTCCGGCTCGCTCCCCTGCACCACGCCGTAGGACGAGTGATCGGCCACCAGCCGGACGCCCTTCGCTCTCGCCACGGGGGCGGCGCTCGCTACGGCGTCCGAGACGACTTCGCCGAGCGGCACGGCATCCAGCGTCAACTCCAGCGCACCGGCGTTGATCCTCGACAGTTCGAACAGATCGTCGACGAGGTCGGCGATCCGATCGGCCTCCAACCGGATGCGCCGGTGATAGTCGGACACGCCAGTGGGCTCGACCATGCCGTCCTCCAGCGCTTCGGCCATCGCGCGGAGTCCGGCCAGCGGCGTCCGCAGATCGTGCGACACCCAGGCCACGACCTCGCGTCGGCTGCGTTCGAGCGCCTGCTCCCGGGCTCGCGCCTCCGCGGCCCACACGCTCGCGCGAGCGAGCCGACGGCCGGCGATCAACGAGAACCCCAGGCTCACCAACCCCGAGACGGTCAGGACCATCATCACGACCCCGAGGTCGTGAGTGCTCAGGAACATCGCCTCGGCGACGACGACCACCCCGGTGACCACCGAAGCCACGGTCACCGCCAGTAGCATGCCCAGGTGGGCGGAGACCGGGCGTCCCCGGAGGAACCCGAGTCCCGCCAGCCCGGCTGCGGCGACCGCGCCGGACGACCCGAGCGCCAGCGCACAGATGACCAGCACGTCGCGCATCAGCGCCCCGTCCCTTCGTAGCGGTAACCCACGCCCCACGCGGTGACGATCCGAGCCGGATGCGCGGGATCGTCCTCGATCTTCTCCCGCAGCCGGCGCACGTGGACCGTGACGGTGGCCTGGTCGCCGACCGTCCACCCCCAGACCTGTTCCAGCAGGTCGGCGCGGGCGAAAACGCGGCCGGGGTGCTGCAGGAAATGCACCAGGAGGTCGAACTCGCGGACGGTCAGCGCGAGCGGCCGACCGTCCCGGAAAGCGAGGCGTGCCGTGGGGTCCACCCGGAGGTCGCCGTCCCGCAGCACCGGGTCCGGCACGGCAGGCCGGGGGCGTCCGACGCGGCGCAACACCGACTGCACGCGCAGCGTCAGCTCCCGTGGTGAGAACGGCTTGGTGACGTAGTCGTCGGCGCCGATCTCGAGCCCCACCACTCGGTCTGCCTCGTCGCCCAGCGCGGTGAGCATCACGACCGGAACGTCCGCGTGCGCACGGAGGCGGCGGCAGACCTCCAGCCCCGACATGCCCGGCAGCATCAGGTCGAGCACCACCAGGTCCGGCGTCGCCGCTGCCGCTGCCCGCAGGGCCGCCGGGCCGTCGCCGACCCGGTCGACGAGAAATCCGGCGCGTTCGAGGTAGCGGCCCACCACTTCGCTGACCGTGGGGTCGTCGTCGACCACCAGCACCCGGCGTCCGCCCTCGTTGCTCACCACTTCAGCATCCACCCCAGCTGGACCACGAGTGCGACGACACCTTGGGCCACCAGCCAGCGTCGCTGTCGTCGCGGCGTCAACGCGCCGGTCGCGACCAACAGCCAGACCGCGAACGGCAGGAAGATCCGTTCGACCTCGCCTTTGGCGAGGGTGCTGACGGTGGCGGTCAGCACGAGGGCCAACGCGGTGAGTGGTAGAACCGCGGCCATCCCGATGCCCGGCAGCGGCCAGGTGCGGCGCCAAGCCGAACGGGCCAGGAGGGCGAGGCCGCCGACCGCCGCCGGCCCCACGCAGACCGCGACCGCCGCGAGGTTCACGAACACGAAGTAACCGGTGGGCCGGTCGATCCACGCCGACCCCTCGCGGACCCGGTCCGCTGCGGTGGTGAACCCGTCCCACCACCAGAAGCCGAACGCGACGAACAGCGCGACGACGGCGAGCACGGCCGCCCCGCCCACGAGTAGCGGACGCGCCCGCCGCCGGACCACCACGACGACCACCGCGAGGACGCCGATCAGCACCAGCCCGTAGGACAGGAACAGCGTGATCCCGAGCGCGAGTCCACCCCCCACCGCCCGCAGATCGGCGCCCCACCCGCGCCCGGCCGCGGCGGTCGCCAGCGCACAGATGCCCCAGCTGGCGACGCCACAGAACAACGCATCAGCCGACGTGGCGACCCACAGCGCAGCCGGCGTGATCACCAGGAACGGCGCCACCCGCCGCGCAACGTCCGCGCCGAGGTCCTTGCCGTCGCCGGAGCCGGCGCGCGAGCCGGCGCGGATGGCGGCCAGCGAACGGACCGTCAGCAGCACCGCGGGAGCGGCGGAGGCACCGGTCACGATGCAGAGCGCGGCCGCCCATCCCCCGCCGGACAGCCCGAGCCGGTCCAGTCCGGCGAACGCGAGCAGCGCACCCGGTGGGTGCCCGGACACGTGTGTCACCCACTGGAAGCCCGGCGATCCGCCCAGGACGTGGTCGGTGAAGGTGCGGAGGAACTCCGGAACCGAACTGACCCGGCCGACGTCGTGCAGGTACTCCCAGCGTGTGGTCAACGGGGCACCGAGTGCGGTGAAGCCGTCGACCAGGGCCAGCGACACCGCCCAGACCATCCCGGCGACCCAGGAGCCGACCAGCACACCGCGCCACGACCAGCGGGCGGCCGCGGCCGGTCCCCAGGTGATCAACGCGGCGCCGACCACCACGGGAAGCAGGACGGATGGCGGGAACCGGACGTCGAGCCGACCGGTGAGCGGCTGTCCTCCGGACAGGTGCAGGTCGACGCCACGCGCAGTCAGCCAGGCACCCCACGCGGCCACGCCCGCCACCAACGCCGCCGCGCCGAGGGCCGCACCGACGGCGAGCCGGTCGTGCCGGTCGTGCTGGTCGTGGGGCCGGTTTCCGGACGGCGGGCGGCCACGCAGAGAGACGGTCACGTACCGCACGCTAGGCCGCGAACCGGTCGACGCCACGCGCTGCGCGCCGGACGTTCGAGAACCGTAAGAACTGGCGCCGACGTTCGGAAACCGTAAGGTCTTCCCAGGCCAGGGCAGGTCTACGGTCACCGCATGTCCAACGTCGACGTCGTGTTCCCGTGCTTGAACGAAGCACTGTCCCTCCCCTGGCTGCTGTCCCGCCTACCGGACGGCTACCGCGCACTCGTGGCCGACAACGGCTCCACGGACTCCTCCGCCCAGATCGCCCGAGCACTCGGCGCGACAGTGGTCTCCGTACCCGTCCGCGGTTACGGCGCCGCCGCGCACGCCGGGCTGGAGGCGTCGACCGCGGAAGTGGTCTGCTTCTGCGACGCCGACGGTTCCCTGGACCCAGCCGAGTTGCCCCGGCTGGCCGAGCCGGTGCTGGACGGCGCCGCCGACCTGGTGATCGGACGCCGCCGCGCGACCGCGCGCGGAGCCTGGCCACCACACGCCCGATGGGCCAACGCACTGCTCGCCGCGCGCTTGCGCCGCCGGTCGGGTCTGCGGCTGCACGACCTGGGACCGATGCGTGCCGGACGACGGTCGGCACTGCGTGCGCTGGACCTCACGGACCGGCGGTTCGGGTACCCGTTGGAGACGATCGTCGCCGCCGGGGCGGCCGGACTGTGCGTGACCGAGGTGGAGGTCGGTTACGCGCCGCGCACGGTGGGCAGCAAGTCCAAGGTCACCGGCACGGTCGGCGGGACGTTGCGCACCGTCGTCGACATGGGGCGGGTGCTGGCGCGATGAACGCCCAACTGCTCGTGCTGGCAAAAGCGCCGGTGCCCGGCCGGGTGAAGACCCGGCTGTGTCCACCGTGCACTCCGGAAGAGGCCGCGATGCTCGCCGGCGCGGCGTTGCAGGACACGCTGGGGGTCGTGCGCGCCACACCCGCGCGACGCCGGGTGCTGGCGATCGATGCACCCGCCGAACATCTCCCCGTGAACGGCTTCGACGTGCTGCCGCAGCGCGGCGACGGTCTGGGCGAGCGGATCGCGGCGGCTTTCGCCGACGCCGCTGTGCCCGGTGTCGCGACGGTGCTGATCGGGATGGACACTCCGCAAGTGAGGCCGGAGCGCCTCGCGGCGGTCGGTGCCCTGCTCACTGACGCCGACGCGGTGCTGGGTCCGGCGTGCGACGGCGGTTGGTGGACGCTCGGCCTGCGCGACGCCCGGCACGCCGCCGTGCTCGTCGACGTGGCGATGTCACGGCCGGACACCGGCAGTGCCACTCGGGCCGCACTGCGTGCCGCCGGGCTCCGTGTCGCCGAGGCGCCGACCGAACGCGACGTCGACACCGCGGCCGACGCGGCAGCGGTGGTCGCGCTCGCGCCGCGGTCGGAGTTCGCGCAGGCATGGAAGCGGGTCCGCGCCCGGCACGACCGGACGTCGGCAGCGTGGTCGATCGGCGTCGACAGCCCGGTCGGTGTCGCATGACGTCGGCTGCGCGGTTGTACGGCGAGGGAATCGCCGCGTTGGAGGCCGGTCGGCCACATCGGCTGCTGATTCGCGACGAGCGTGGCGGGATCGCGCCGCTCGCGCTCGACGACTGGCACCGCACCGCCCGGCCGGGTGACCACAGCCTGCTGGCGCGGTGCGTCGGTTCCACCCTCGACGCCGGCTGCGGACCCGGCCGGTTGGCGGCCGCGCTCGCGCTGGCCGGCCGCCCGGTGCTGGCCGTCGACATCGTCCCGGCCGCCGTCTCGGCAGCTCGTCGGCGTGGTGCTGCCGCACTCCGGCGGTCGGTGTTCGGTCGCGTACCCGGGGAGGGGCGGTGGACGTCGGTGCTGCTCGCCGATGGCAACGTCGGGATCGGTGGCGATCCGGTGCGGTTGCTCCGGCGCGTGGCGGGCCTGATCGGGGCGGCCGGGCGGATCGTCGTCGAGCTGGCACCGCCCGGGGCCGGGCGGCATTACCGGTTCCGACTCGAGCACGGCCGCCGGTACAGCGAATGGGTGCCGTGGGCGGACCTCGGCGCGGACGAGGCCCGTCGGGCCGGTGCCGCCGCCGGGCTCGTCGTCGACGAGGAGTGGGAGGCGGAGGGACGATGGTTCGCGACACTGACCCGCGGCTGACCACCCCGCGGTCCGAGCCGTACGCTCCGGCGCGACGAACGCCGATCTGGCGCCGCCCGTTCCCCCCGCCGCCCCCTCCGCTGCGGCGGGGACCATTCGCGCCCGGTGCGATCCGTACGGCCGGTCGCTCGGAGGCACTCTCGGCGTGGCTCGGGCTCTGGTTGGGGCTCGCGTTCGGGATCTGCCTGGTGACCGGTTTGATCAGCCATGGGATCCAGCACCCGCCGGGGTGGTTCTCCTGGCCGACCCGGCCGGTGTCGCTCTACCGGGTGACGCAGGGCCTGCACGTGGCGACCGGGCTGGCGACCGTGCCGCTGCTCCTGGCGAAACTGTGGGCGGTGCACCCGAACCTGTTCCGGTGGCCGCCGGTGCGCGACGCCGCCGATGCGCTCTCGCGCGGGACGCTGTTGCTGCTCGTCGGGGGCGCGGTGTTCGAGCTCGCGAGCGGTGTGCTGAACACCGCGCGGCTCTACGCGGTGATGGGGTTCGCGTTCCCGGCCGCCCACTTCTGGACCGCGTGGATCACCACCGGCGCCCTGGTGATCCACGTCGCCGCCCAAGCCACCACCGTCCGCCGCGTCCTCCGCCAGCGCCACCGCCCCTCCACCGCCCTGCCGCCGAGCGACGCGGCGGACGCGAGCGACGCGGGTTTTACGCGGCGGGCGGTGTTCGTGACGGTGGCCGCCGCGGCAGGGGTGGTGACGCTCGCGACCGTCGGGCAGACCGTTCGTCCGCTCGCGGGAACGTCCGCGCTGGCCCCGCGTCGCCCGGACCTCGGGCCCCAGGGCTTGCCGGTCAACCGGTCCGCCGCCGGCGCGGGCGTCCGAACCACGGCCACCCACCCCGGCTACCGACTGGTCGTCGCCGGCCCCCGACCGCTCCGACTCAGCCGAGCCGCGCTCGCGGCGTTCCCCCAGCACACCGCGGAACTGCCGATCGCCTGCGTCGAGGGGTGGAGCGCCTCCGCACGCTGGACCGGCGTCCGACTGCGCGACCTGCTCGCCGAAGCAGGGATCGCGTCCGACGTGGACGTCACGATCGAGTCGCTGCAGCGCGCAGGCGCCTACCGAGTCAGCACGCTGCCCGCGGCATTCGCGCAGGACCCACTCACCCTGCTCGCGCTCCGCCTCAACGACGAAATGCTCGACCTCGACCACGGATTCCCGTGCCGACTCATCGCCCCGAACCGCCCCGGCGTTCTGCAGACCAAGTGGGTGGCCCGCATCGAGGTGGCCCGGTGACCGCCCTGCGCGCACTCCCCACCGTGCTCGGCACCGCGCTCGTGGCGTACGGCGTCCACGGGCTCCTCGGTGCGCTGGGCCCGCCGGCACTCGTCCGCTGGTTCGTGTTCTTCCTGGCCGGAACCCTCGCCACCGACCTGGTACTGATGCCCTTCGTCGACCTGCTGCTCCGCCGGGTGCGGCCCGGCCGCCGCCTGATAGCCGGGGGTGTGGTCATCAGCGGCGTCCTGACGCTGGTGGCGACCCCGTTCCTCACCGGCGGCGGGCGGGATCCGTCGGTCCCGTCCGCGCTTCCGCTGGATTACGGTCGCGGTCTGCTCGTTCTGCTGGCCGCGGTCTGGCTCGGCGTCGCGATCCTGGCGGTCGTTAGCGCACGCCGTCGCTAGGGCAGTGGTTCGAACTCTTTCACGGCGTCGATCGCGGGTCCGTGGGGTGTGTTCGCTTCGCGCTCTATCACGATCTCGACGAGCGCCGGGCGACTGGTGCGCGCGGCTTCCTTGCGCGCCCACTCGATCGCCTCGCGGATCTCGCCCGGCTCGCTCACCCGGCGCCCCGAACAGCCGTACGCCTCCATGATCTTGACGTTGTCGGTGCCCACCGCGTCGTAGTGGATGTCCACCTCGTAGTTCATGCCGTACGGGATCTCGGCCTGGCGGATCAGCCCGAGGTACTCGTTGTTCAGCATGATCAGCACGAACGGCACGTCGTACTGGGCCGCCACCGCGAGTTCCTCGACGAGGAACTGGAACGAGTAGTCCCCGACGATGCCCACCACCTCGGCGTCCGGCGCGGCTTTCTTCACGCCGATCGCCGCCGGGATCTCCCAGCCGAGCGGCCCGGCCTGCCCGCACACCTGGTACCGCCGCGGCTCGTGCACTTTGTGGTGCTGACCGCTCCAGATCTGGTACAGCCCGATCGCCGTGACGAAGTACGTCTGCGGCCCGAACGCGTCGTTGATCTCCCGGAAGACCCGCGGCGCCTTCACCGGGACGTCGTCGAAGTCCTCGCGCCGCGTGAGCGAGCGACGGAGGTGCTGAACGCGCGTGACCCACCCGTTCGGCTGGCGCTTCGCGCGCCTCCTGCGCGCCGCCTCGAGCAACGCCTCCAGGAACAGCTTCGCGTCCGACACGACCCCGAGGTCCGGCCCGAACACCTTCCCGAGCTGCGTCGGCTCCACGTCGACGTGGATGAACACCCGGTCGCCGCGGTACACGTCCAGCGCCCCGGTGTGCCGGTCACCGAACCGTGCGCCCACCGCCAGCACCAGGTCCGACTCCAGGAACGACGCGTTGCCGTACCGCTGCGACGTCTGGATCCCGGTCATCCCCGCGTGCAGGCTGTGATCGTCGTCGAGTGCGCCCTTGCCCATGAGCGTCACCTGCACCGGCACCTGCAGGTACTCGGCGAGCTCCTTGAGCTGGTCCGCGGCGTCCGCGAGGATCACGCCACCGCCGGCGAGGATGAGCGGCCGCTGCGCTGACAGCAGGAGGTCCAGTGCGCGTTCCACGCGCGGTCCGTGCGGGGTGACCGGCGTGACGGGCAGTGGCGCGTCGATCGTCGCGTCCCATTCGATCAGTTCTCTCTGGACGTCGAGCGGGAGGTCGACGAGCACGGGACCGGGACGCCCTTCGCGCGCCACCTGGAAGGCTTTCCGCACGATCCACGGGGCCTGGGCGGCCTCCTTGACCTGCACGGCCCACTTCGTGACGGGCTTGGCGATCTCGACGATGTCGACGGCCTGGAACGCCTCCTGGTGCAGCTTGCTGGAGACGGCCTGGCCGGTGAAGCAGAGGATCGGGATCGAGTCGGCCTGGGCGGTGTAGAGGCCGGTGATCATGTTCGTGCCGGCCGGGCCCGACGTGCCGATCGCGACCCCGACGTTGCCGGTGGTGCGCGCCCAGCCGTCGGCCATGTGGGTGGCGCCTTCTTCGTGCCGGACGATGAGGTGCTCGATGCCGCCGTGCTCTTGCAACGCGGCGTAGAGCGGCAGGATCGCCGCGCCGGGGCAGCCGAAGACGGTGTCGACGCCCTCCGACTCGAGGATCTCGACGACCGCCTGCATCGCGGGAACTTTGGGCATGCGACGACCCCTTCCTGGGGATTCGGTGGCGCGAAGTCAGCGCGGGTGGCCGGCGAGGGACTCGGTGACCGTGAGGAGTGCGGAGTGGTCGAGGGAGCCGTGGCCCATGGCGCGGGCGGCGGCGACGAGTTGGGCCACCAGACCGGTGACCGGGAGTGCGACGTCGGCGTTGCGGGCGGCGTCGAGGACGATCGCCATGTCCTTGTGGTGCAGGTCGATGCGGAAGCCCGGAGTGAACTCGCGGGCGAGCATCGATTCGCGTTTGAGGTCGAGGATGCGGCTCGCCGCGAGCCCGCCGGCCAGGACGTCGAGCGCGGCCTCCGGGTCGATGCTCGAGCCTTCCAGCAGCACTATCGCCTCGCTGATCAGCGCGTAGGTGCCGGCGACGACGAGCTGGTTCGCTGCCTTCACGACCTGTCCCGCGCCGGGGCCGCCGACGTGCCGGGGTACGCCGAGGACCTCGAGCATCGGACGGGCGGCGGCCACGTCGGCTTCCGCGCCGCCGACCATGATCGAGAGAGTGGCCTGCTGGGCGCCGGTCTGACCGCCCGAGACCGGCGCGTCGATCACCCGGACGCCGTGCCGCGCGCCCTCGGCGGCCAGGCGCACCGAGGTCTCGGGGCGGATCGAGCTCATGTCGACGAACAGGGCGCCGGGGGCCAGCGCTGGGAGCACCTGCGCTGCGACCTCTTCGACCTGCGGGTGGTTCGGCAACATCGTGACGACGACGTCCACACCCCGCACCGCGTCGACCACCGATGCCGCCCCGCTCCCCCCGTCGGCGACGAACGCCTCGACCGCGGGGGCGTGGACGTCGAACCCGGTGACGTCGTGCCCGGCCTTCACGAGATGCCGAGCCATGGGCGCCCCCATGACCCCCAGCCCGACGAACCCGATCGCACTCATGGCAGTCCTCCTTCGCTCGACAAGGGACACGGGGATGCGCGGCGCGCGCTCATCGCGCATCCCCCGCGGGCAGCCCTGCGCGCTGCTCCGCGAGAAGCCAGGCGAAGCTGTCCGCGCTGGGGCCGTGGGGGGTGTATTCGAGGCCCACCCAGCCTCGGTAGCCGCTGGCCTCGAGCTGTTCCAGGTGCCGGTGGATCGGCAGGGCGCCGGTGCCCGGTTGGTGGCGGCCGGGGGCGTCGGCGATCTGGACGTGGCCGATGCGGGCGGTGTGGGCAGTGATCACCGCGTCGACGTCGTCGTCATTGACTGCGAGGTGGTAGAGATCGGCGAGCAGCAGCAGGTTCGTCCGGCCGGGCAATCGGTCGATCACCGCGAGGGCCTCCTGTGCCGTACGCACCGGGTAACGGGGCGCCCCGGACAACGGCTCGATCAGCACCGTGCCATCGATCCGCGACGCCGCGTGCGCCGCGAGCACCAACGCCTCGACCGCGACGTCGTCCTGCTCCCCCGGATCGACACCTCCGAGCCGGTTCCCGTACAGCGCGTTGAACGTCCGGCACCCGAGCTGCGCACCGATCCCGACCGCGACGTTCACGCTGTCGAGGAACTCACCGGTACGCCCGGGCCACGACAGCACACCCCGGTCGCCCCCGGGCATGTCCCCGGCGAAGAAGTTGAGCCCGACGAGCTGCACGCCCGCATCCCGAACGGCCCGGACGAACCGGTCGACCTCGCTGTCGGAGGGAACCGCCTCGAGGAACGGCCACCAGAACTCGATCGCGTCGAACCCGGCGTCCCGCGCCGCGGCCGGCCGTTCCAGCAGTGGTAGTTCAGTGAAAAGGATCGAGAGGTTCACGTCGTATTGCAGCATATTGAATCCTGTATGCAGTGGGCGGACGCGCACGGACAACGGGCAACAGAGGCTTACGACGAAGGCGGCTCAGCCTCGAGCAGATCGGCGACCTTGCAGTTCAGCGCCGTACAGATCATGTCCAGCTCATCGAGTCGCACGCTCGACGGCGTCCCGTTCCACCACGACGCCACCTTGCTCAACGAGGGTGAATACCCTGCCGCACGGCACGCCTGCAGCAGATCCGCGGGACGCCAGATCTCAGCGTTCGCCGCCACCCACCGCAGGTTCCACCGCACCGCACGCTCCCCTCGTCGTCGAGAGATCGCCGGAATCGAACGTTATAGCAACGCTCGAAGCAATTTCGCCGTCTCAGTAGGAGTTCGTCCAACTCGGACCCCGGCAGCTTCCAGCGCCTTCTGTTTGGCTTCGGCCGTCCCCGACGATCCGCTGATGATGGCGCCCGCGTGCCCCATCGTCTTGCCTTCGGGTGCGGTGAACCCGGCCACGTACCCGACCACCGGCTTCGTCACGTGCGCGGCGATGTAGTCGGCGGCCCGTTCCTCGGCGTCGCCGCCGATCTCGCCGATCATGACGATCGCGTCGGTCTCCGGGTCGTCCTGGAAAGCCTGCAGGCAGTCGACGTGAGTCGTGCCGACGATCGGGTCGCCGCCGATGCCGACGCACGTGGAGAACCCGAGGTCACGCAACTCGTACATGAGCTGGTAGGTCAGCGTGCCGGACTTGGACACCAGCCCGACCCGTCCCGGCCCGGTGATGTCGGCGGGGATGATCCCGGCATTCGACTTGCCCGGACTGATCAGTCCCGGGCAGTTCGGCCCGATGACGCGTGTCGTGTTCCCCGCGGCACTGGCGTGCGCCCACAGCGCCGCCGTGTCGTGCACCGGCACCCCCTCGGTGATCACCACCGCGAGCTCGATCCCGGCAGCGATCGCCTCCAACCCGGCCTTCAACGTGAACGCCGGCGGCACGAAGATCACCGTCGTGTCCGCGCCGGTCTCCCGCATCGCCTCGGCGACTCCAGCAAACACGGGCAGCTTCATCCCGTCGAAATCAGCAGTTCGTCCTGCTTTTCGTGGGTTGACGCCGCCGACCACTGTGGTGCCCGCGGTGAGCATCCGGCGGGTGTGCTTCATGCCTTCCGCGCCGGTCATCCCTTGAACCAGGACGCGGCTGTTCTCGGTCAGGAAGATGGCCATCTCACGCCTCCCGGGCTGCGAGTTCGGCGGCCCGGGCGGCCGCGCCGTCCATCGTGTCGACCAATTCGAGCCCCGGTAGCCCGGCGGTCCGCAGGATGCGGCGTCCCTCGTCGGCGCGGTTGCCGTCGAGCCGGACGACGACCGGCCGGTCCACCGGCTCGCCGCGGCTCGCGAGCAGCGCGAACGCACGCACGATGCCGTCGGCGACCGCATCGCAGGCGGTGATGCCGCCGAAGACGTTGACCAGCACGCTGCGCACGCCGGGATCGGCGAGCACGACCTCGAGGCCGTTCGCCATCACCTCGGCGGACGCGCCGCCGCCGATGTCGAGGAAGTTCGCGGGCCGGGCGCCGGCGTGGGCGACCACGTCGAGGGTGGACATGACCAGGCCGGCCCCGTTGCCGATCACCCCGACCCGACCCTCGAGACGCACGTAGTTGAGGCCCTTGGCGTGCGCGCGCGCTTCGAGCGGATCGGCCGTGTCGGGATCACGCAGGTCGGCGTGGGCGGCGTGCCGGATCGACGCGTTGTCGTCCAGCGTCACCTTGCCGTCGAGCGCCACGATCGCCCCGTCGGTGTCCCGGACCAGCGGGTTCACCTCGACCAGCAGCGCGTCCTCCGCGACGAACGTCGCCCAGAGCTTCTGTACGGCCTCGACCGACGCCTCGGGTAACCCGACCGCTTCGACGATCTTCCTGGCCATGCCTTCGTCGACGCCGGTCAGCGGGTCGATCGGGACGCGTACCAACGCCTCGGGGTTCGTGGCGGCGGTCTCCTCGATCTCGACGCCGCCCGCGAGCGAGGCCATCGCGAGGAACGTCCGGTTCGTACGGTCGAGGAGGTAGGAGAAGTAGTACTCGTCGGCGATGTCGGTCGCGGTGGTGACCAGCACCCGGTCGACCCGGTGGCCGTTGATGTCCATGCCGAGGATGTCGTGGGCCCGCGCCTGCGCCTCGGCGGCGTCCTTCGCGAGCTTCACGCCGCCGGCTTTCCCGCGGCCACCGGTCTTGACCTGCGCCTTGATGACGACCGAACGCCCGAGATCGGCCGCAGCGGCGTGCGCGGCCTCCGGTGTGGTGACGACGACGCCCGGCAGCACCGGGACGTCGTGGGCCTCGAACAGATCCCGTGCCTGGTATTCGTACAGGTCCACAGCCATCGTCCCTCCGTTGGGGACCTCAGCGTAGCGATAGCGCCATACTGTATGCAATATTCTAGTCGACAATCTGCTCTGGACACTCCCTCGTCACCGGGGGACCATGGAAATGCCGCATACGGTATGCAGTCTTCAATCCTGCGGCACGATCGAGGAGTTGAGGAACGATGAGTCAGACGACGACGGAGCCCCCCGCGGCAACGGATGCCGAAGCGGGCGCGACTGCGGCGATCCTGCAGGCGCGGAGCGGGAATCCTGATCGGATCTCCGGGGGTCACCTGGTCGCGAAAGCGCTCAAGGCCGAGGGCGTCGACGTGATCTTCACCCTCTGCGGCGGGCACATCATCGACATCTACGACGGTTGCGTGGACGAGGGGATCGCTGTCGTCGACGTCCGGCACGAGCAGGTAGCAGCACACGCGGCAGACGGGTACGCCCGGGTGACCGGCAAGCCCGGCGTAGCAGTGGTCACCGCAGGGCCGGGCACCACCGACGCGGTCACCGGCGTCGCGAACGCGTTCCGCGCCGAGAGCCCGATGCTGCTGATCGGCGGCCAGGGCGCACTGAGCCAGCACAAGATGGGCTCACTGCAGGACCTGCCGCACGTCGACATGATGACGCCGATCACGAAGTTCGCCGCGACCGTGCCGCACACCACGCGCAGCGCCGACATGATCTCGATGGCGTTCCGCGAGTGCTACTCGGGGGCGCCCGGGCCGTCGTTCCTGGAGATTCCGCGGGACGTGCTGGACGCGGAGGTTTCTCTCGCCGATTGCACCATTCCGGAACCCGGCCGTTACCGCGCCTCCACCCGCAGCGCCGGTGACCCGGCGGCGATCGAGCGGCTGGCCGACGTCCTGGCGCACTCGTCGAAGCCGGCGGTGCTCCTGGGCTCGCAGGTATGGACCGGGCGCGGCACCGACGCGGCTATCGACTTCGCGCGGACGCTCGACATCCCGGTGTTCATGAACGGCTCGGCGCGTGGCTCGCTGCCGCCCGGCGACCCGCACCACTTCCACCTGTCGCGGCGGTACGCGTTCAACAACGCCGACGTCATCATCATCGTCGGGACGCCGTTCGACTTCCGGATGGGGTACGGGCGGCGGTTACCCGCTCATGCGACGGTCGTTCAGATCGACATGGACTACCGGACCGTCGGGAAGAACCGGGACATCGACCTGGGCATCGTCGGGGATCCGGGGGCCGTGTTGGCCGCGGTGACGGCGGCTTCCTCCGGGCGGCTTTCCCGGCCTTCCCGGCGCGCCTGGTTCGACGAACTGCGGGCCGAGGAGAACGCGGCGTACCAGAAGCGTCTCCCCCGCCAGCTGTCCGACGCCTCGCCGATCCATCCGCTGCGGCTCGCGCACGAGATCAACGAGTTCCTCACCGACGACTCGATCTACATCGGCGACGGCGGCGACATCGTGACGTTCTCCGGCGGGGTGGTGCAGCCGAAGTCGCCCGGACACTGGATGGACCCCGGGCCCCTCGGGACGCTCGGCGTCGGGATTCCGTTCGTGCTGGCAGCGAAGTACGCCCGGCCGGACAAGGAGGTCGTGGCACTGTTCGGTGACGGGGCGTTCTCGTTGACGGGGTGGGACTTCGAGACGCTGGTGCGGTTCAACCTGCCGTTCGTCGGGGTCGTGGGGAACAACTCGTCGATGAACCAGATCCGGTACGGGCAAATGCGCAAGTACGGCGAGGAGCGCCAGCGAGTGGGGAACACGCTGGGCGACGTGCCCTACGACAAGTTCGCGCAGATGCTCGGGGGATACGGCGAGGAGGTCCGCGATGCCGCGGACATCGCCCCTGCGCTCCAGCGGGCCCGCGAGTCGGGCCTTCCCTCGCTCATCAACGTCTGGGTCGACCCCGACGCCTACGCGCCGGGGACCATGAACCAAACCATGTACAAGTAGCCCCACGTCGGAGCGCCCGCGGCCGGTGGCCGCGGGCGCTTTCGTGTGGCCACGATGGAGCGGTCTAGGCGCCCTTTTCGACCGGGGGTGAGGTGTTCTCGGCTTCCGCCGCGCGGACGTGATACGTCTTCCTCGTGCGCTCGGTGTGTTTGCGCATGAGGTCGCCGGCCCTCCTCGCGTTGCCGCCGGCGATCACCTCGATGAGCTCACGGTGCTCGTCCCACGCCTCCCGGCCCCGCGAACGCGCGATCGGCCGGTAGTACCACCGCACCCGGCTGTCGACGAGCGCGATCAGCTCCCCCAGCACCTTGTTGCCCGACATCTCCATGATCTGCCGGTGCAGCGCGGCGTTCGCGGCGACCATGCCCGCGTCGTCGTCCGCAGCCACGGCCTCCTCGCCGACGGCCTGGAGCTCCCACAGCAGCTCCACCAGCGCCGGGGTGGCGTTCGCGGCCGCGAGCCGGGCGGACTCCGCCTCGAGCAGCGTGCGGGTGGCGAGGAGTTGGTCGGCCTCGTCGGCCGTGGGGGTGTGCACGAACGCGCCGAGGCCCGGGCGCAGATCGACCCAGCCCTCGGAGTGCAGCCGCTGCAGCGCTTCGCGCACCGGCTGGCGGGAGACGCCGAGCTGGGCCGCGAGCTCCTGCTCGACGAGGTGCTCACCCGGCTGGAGTTCGCCGGTGATGATCATGTCCGCGATCTCGTCGGTGACGACCTGCCGCAGGGGCGCCGGGCGCTCCAGCGGCTTGCGTCGGGAGCGCGAGCTCTCGGCGGCGCGCCGGCGACCACCGCCCGCCGACGAAGCCAGCTCGGTCATGGTTCCTCCGGCGATGCGCAGTGTGTCGAGGGCTGTGCTCGGTTTCCAGCATACAGTCGATGGGATACCGGATGCGCAGGCCAGTGGCCCGTGCCATCGCACGGACCACTGGCTTTCCGGCTAGCGAGCTGAGCCGCTGCCGCGGCTAGCGGAGTTGGGCCGCTGCCGCGGCTAGCGGAGCTGGGCCGCTGCCGCGGCGGGAAGCGGGTCGAGGCCCCCGTCGTCGGCCAGCGCCAGCAGCCGCGCACGCATCCGCGGATCCCAGAACCGCCGCACGTGATCCGCCACCGCTGCCGCCGCGACCTCGGCCGGCAGATGCGCGAACTGCCGAGCGATGTCGTTGATCAACCGCCGCTCCGGCACGACGGCGGTATGGGCTCCGCCCGCGGCGACCGGTGCGGCCGCCGCGGGCGGTTCGGCCGGCATCAATCCACCCCCGCCGGGACCGGGGCCGCCAACGCCACCTGCACCGCGGTCACCTTGTACTCGGGGCAGTTCGTGGCCCAGTCCGAGTGCTCGGTCGTCACCACGTTCGCCCCGGTGATCGGGTGGTGGAACGTCGTGTAGACCACTCCGACCGGCATCCGGTCGGAGACCGTCGCCCGCAGCGTCGTCTCCCCCACCCGGCTCGCCAGCGTGACGAGATCACCATCGGTGATCCCCCGCTCCGACGCGTCGTGCGGATGCAACTCCAGCAGATCCTCGGGGTGCCACGCCACGTTCCCCGTGCGCCGGGTCTGGGCACCGACGTTGTACTGGCTCAGGATCCGCCCGGTGGTGAGCACCAGCGGGAACCGCCGCGTCGTCCGCTCCTCCGTCGCGACGAACTCGGTCCGCACGAACTTCCCGAGCCCGCGCGTGAACGTGTCGACGTGCATGATCGGCGTCCCGGACGGGGCCGACGAGTTGCACGGCCACTGGATGCTGCCCAGCTTGTCCAGCGCCTCGAACGACACCCCGGCGAACGTCGGCGTCATCGCGGCGATCTCGTCCATGATCTCGCTGGGGTGCGAGTACGACATCGGATACCCCATCGCGGTCGCGATCTCCGAGACGATCTCCCACTCGCCCTTGCCGGTCTTCGGCGGCATCACCGCACGCACCCGGTTGATGCGCCGCTCGGCGTTGGTGAACGTGCCGTCCTTCTCCAGGAACGACGCCCCGGGTAGGAACACGTGCGCGAACTTCGCGGTCTCGTTCAGGAACAGGTCCTGCACGACGACCAGGTCCATCGACGACAGCGCCGCGGTGACGTGCTGCAGGTTCGGATCCGACTGCGCGATGTCCTCACCGTGCACGAACAGTCCGCGGAACGACCCGTCGATCGCGGCGTCGAACATGTTCGGTATCCGCAGTCCGGGCTCCGGCAGAATCGACACGTCCCACTGCGACTCGAACTGCCCGCGCACGACGTCGTCGGAGACATGGCGGTAGCCAGGCAGTTCGTGCGGGAACGAACCCATGTCACAGGAACCCTGGACGTTGTTCTGCCCGCGCAGCGGGTTGACCCCGACCCCGTCGCGGCCGACGTTGCCGGTGGCCATCGCGAGGTTCGCCAGGCCCATCACCATCGTCGAGCCCTGGCTGTGCTCGGTGACGCCGAGGCCGTAGTAGATGGCCCCGTTCGGCGCCGACGCGTACAGCCGGGCTGCCGCGCGCACCGAAGCCGCCGGCACGCCGGTGATGCGCTCCACGGCCTCCGGGCTGTTCTCCGGACCCGCGATGAACGCAGCCCACTCGTCGTAGCCCTCGCAGCGTTCGGAGACGAAGTCGTCGGAGACCAGACCCTCGGTCACCACGACGTGCGCGAGCGCGTTCACGATCGCCACGTTCGTCCCGGGAGTGAGCTGCAGGTGGTGCGCGGCCTCGACGTGCGGGGAGCGCACGAGATCGATCCGCCGCGGGTCCACCACGATCAGCTCGGCGCCCTCACGCAGCCGACGCTTCATCCGCGATGCGAACACCGGGTGCCCGTCGGTCGGGTTCGCGCCGATCACCATGATGACGTCGGCCAGCGCGACCGACTTGAAGTCCTGCGTACCGGCGGACTCGCCGAACGTCTGCTTCAGGCCGTAGCCGGTCGGCGAGTGGCAGACCCGCGCGCACGTGTCGACGTTGTTGTTGCCGAACGCCGCCCGCACCATCTTCTGGACGACCCAGACCTCCTCGTTCGTGCAGCGTGACGAGGAAATGGCGCCGATCGAGCCGGGGCCGTGCGTGCTCTGGATCTCCCGGAATCCCCGGGCGACGGTCCCGATCGCCTCTTCCCACGAGGCCTCCCGCCAGGGGTCGGTGATGGACTCCCGCACGAGAGGGGTCAGCACCCGGTCCGGGTGCGTCGCGTACCCGAACGCGAACCGGCCCTTCACGCACGAGTGGCCCTCGTTCGCGCCGCCGTCCTTGTGGGGCACCATCCGCACGAGTTCGGTGCCGCGCAGCTCGGCCTTGAACGAGCAGCCGACCCCGCAGTACGCGCAGGTCGTGATCACCGTGCGGGACGGCATGCCCAGCTCGACGACCGACTTCTCCTGCAGCGTGGCCGTGGGGCACGCCTGGACGCAGGCGCCGCAGGACACGCACTCGGAGTCCAGGAACGACGTCGGACCGGGCGCGACCTTGGACTCGAAGCCGCGGTTCGCGATCGTCAGCGCGAACGTGCCCTGCACCTCGTCGCAGGCCCGCACGCAGCGCGAACAGGCGATGCACTTGGACTCGTCGAAGTCGAAGTACGGGTTGCTGGTGTCCTTGGGGGCGTCCAGGTGGTTCTCGCCCTCGTAGCCGTAACGGACCTCGCGCAGGCCCACCGCTCCGGCCATGTCCTGCAGCTCGCAGTCGCCGTTGGCCGCGCAGGTCAGGCAGTCCAGCGGGTGGTCGGAGATGTACAGCTCCATGACCCCGCGGCGCAGCCGCTCGAGGTGCGGCGACTGCGTGCGGATTCGCATCCCTTCGTCGACCGGCGTGGTGCAGGAGGCGGGAGTGCCCTTGCGTCCATCGATTTCGACGACACACAGGCGGCACGATCCGAACGCTTCCAACGAGTCGGTGGCGCAGAGTTTCGGGACCTGCACACCGGCTTGGGCGGCCGCGCGCATCACCGAGGTGCCCGGTGGCACCACGACCGGTAGCCCGTCCACCTCGACCGTGACGGTGGGTTCGCCGGGCCGCGCGGGAGTGCCGAAGTCGGGCTCTTTGAGAAGCGTCATGAGGGCACCTCCGGGGTGCGGGACTCGGTTCCGGTGTCGGTTCCCCGGCCGGACGCCGTGGCGGCGAGGTCGTCGGCGGCCGGCTCCGCACGGGAGGCGGCCTTGGCTGCGTTTTCCGGCACCGGCTCCACCGGGCCGGGGGCGGGCGGTTCGAAGTCGTCGGGGAAGTGGTTCAACGCGCTGCGTACCGGCATCGGGGTCAGGCCGCCCATCGCGCAGAGCGACCCGTCGGTCATCAGCACGCACAGGTCCTCGAGCAGGACGAGGTTCGTGTCGCGGTCCTCACCGGTCCGGATCCGGTCGATCACCTCGACGCCGCGCACGGCGCCGACGCGGCAGGGCGTGCACTTGCCGCACGACTCCTCGGCGCAGAACTCGAACGCGAACCGGGCCTGCGCGGCCATGTCGACGGTGTCGTCGAACACGACGACACCACCGTGGCCGAGCATCGCACCGGCCGCCGCGAACGACTCGTACTCCATCGGCAGGCCGAACTGCGTCGTCGGGACGTACGCGCCGAGCGGCCCGCCCACCTGGACGGCGCGCACCGGGCGTCCGGTGCGCGTTCCCCCGCCGTAGTCGTGCACCAGCTCGCCGAGCGTGAGACCGAACGCGGTCTCGACGATGCCGCCGCGGGACACGTTCCCGCCGAGTTGGAACACCTGCGTTCCCCGGGACCGCTCCATGCCCAGCCGCCGGTAGGCAGCGGCTCCGGCGGACAGGATCGCCGGCACGGTGGCCAGCGTCAGGACGTTGTTGACGACTGTCGGCTTGCCGAACAGGCCCTCGATGGCGGGAATCGGTGGCTTGGCGCGGACCATGCCCCGTTTTCCCTCGAGCGACTCGAGCATCGAGGTCTCTTCGCCGCAGATGTAGGCACCGGCGCCGACGCGGACGTGGAGTTCGAAGTCGAGCGCGGACCCCAGGATGCCCGTGCCGAGCCAGCCCCGCGAGGACGCCAGATCGATGGCCGTGCGGAACGTCGCCACCGCGTCCGGGTACTCCGACCGGATGTAGACGTACCCCTCGCCTGCCCCGACCGCGTGCGCCGCGATCGTCATGCCCTCGATCAGCGCGAACGGGTCGCCTTCGAGCATCATCCGGTCGGCGAACGTGCCGCTGTCACCCTCGTCGGCGTTGGCGCAGACGAATTTGATCGGACCGTCGCAGCCGAGCACCGTCTTCCACTTGATCCCGGCCGGGAAGCCGGCGCCGCCGCGGCCGCGCAGGCCCGACTCGGTAACTTCCTCGACGACCTCGCCCGGCGTCATCGCGAGTGCCCGGCGTAACCCCGCGATGCCGCCGTGGGCCACGTAGTCGTCCGGCGACAGCGGGTCGGTGACGCCCATCCGCGCGAACGTGACCCGGTTCTGCCGGGCCAGCCACGGGATGTCGTCGACGACGCCGACCCGCAGCGGGTGCGCGGCGCCGTCCAGCATTCCGGCGGACAGGAGCTCCGGGACGTCCTCCGCGGACACCGGGCCGTATCCGACCCGGCCGGACGGCGTTCCGACCTCGACGAGCGGCTCGAGCCAGAACATGCCGCGCGAGCCGTTGCGCACGACGTCGACGCCGAGATCCTGCAGAGCCTCGGCGACGTCGTCAGCACCCACCGAGCGCGCCGACGAGTCACGCGGGACGTAGACGGTCACGACAGCACCTCCCGCAGCTTGTCCGGCGTGACCCGCCCCAGCACCCGGCCGTCGACCTCGACCGACGGGCCGAGGGCGCAGTTACCGAGGCAGAACACCTGCTCGACGGTGATGGCCCCCGGCCCGCCGACCGGGTGACCGTGCTCGGCGGCGCTCGGCCCCGGTCGGCCGACCGGATGACCCTGCTCCGCCGCGCACGCGACCAGCTGCTCGGAGCCGACCGACTGGCACGCTTCCGCGCGGCAGATGCGCACGGTGCGGTTCGTGGCCGGTTCGGACCGGAAGTCGGTGTAGAACGTGATGACGCCGTGCACCTCGGCCCGCGACAGGTTCAGCTCGTGGGCCAGGATCGGGGTGGCGTCCGCGGGCACGTACCCGAGTTCCTCCTGCAGCGCGTGCAGGATCGGCAGCAGCGGCCCGCGCCAGTCCCGATGAGCGTCCACCACTCTTCGCACCGTGAGCACCAGCTGCGGATCGATGCCGGCGAGCGGGTTCGCCGGCTCGGTGCGCCGCCTCCGGCGCTCGCGCGGATCGATCCGCGACTCATCGGTGCGTGTCATCCCAGCCTCCCAGGGAATCAAGCCACCGCGGCGCGCGGGCCGGTGACCGTTCGTGCCAGAAGATCAACTGCGGCGTAGACGTTGCGCAGCGTCGGAGCGGGAACCCCGGTCAGGGCGGCGATCTCCACGACCGCGCCGATGATCGCTTCGAGCTCGAGCTCCTTGCCGGCCTCCAGGTCCTGGAGCGTGGAAGTCTTGTGGTGGCCGACGCGAGCTGCGCCGGCTATGCGGCGTTCGATCGACACGGATGGGTGGCAGCCAGTGGCCTCCGCGATGGCCACGGTCTCCCGCATCATCTCGGCGACCAAGCCGCGGGCACCGGGGTGCCCACACATGTCGACCATTGTCGCCCTAGTGAGCGCCGACAGCGGATTGAACGCGACATTGCCCATCAACTTGATCCAGACGTCGTCGCGCACATTGGGCTCGACCGGACACTTGAGACCTCCGGCGGTCATCGCGTCGCTGAACGCACGACACCGGTCGGAGCTCTCGCCGGACGGCTCCCCGATCGAGAACCGGGTCCCCTCCAGGTGCCTGATGACGCCCGGCGACTCGATTTCCGTCGAGCAATAGACGACGCAGCCGATCGCGCGGCGGACCGGCAGGACGTCGGAGACGGCACCGTCGGGGTCGACCGCTTCGATGCGGCGGTCGCGCAGTGGGCCGGGCAGGCCGTGGAAGTACCACCACGGGATGCCGTTCTGCGCCGCGATCACGGCGGTGTCCGGGCCGAGCAGCGGCGCGATCAGCGGTCCGCACCCGGCGTACTGGTGTGCTTTCAGGCCCAGGAAGACGTAGTCGACCGGGCCGACGTCACTCGGGTCGTCGGTGGCGTGGGTGGCGGCGGTGAAATCGCCCCGGGGGCTGAGCACGCGGACGCCGTCGCGCCGCAGTGCCTCCAGGTGCGCTCCACGGGCGATCAGGTGGACGTCGGCGCCCCCGCGGTGCAGGGCGGCGCCGACGTACGCGCCGATAGCCCCGGCACCGAGCACGGCGATCCTCATGGGTGACTCCCGTCAAGAACTGGCGTGGAGTGCGCAGTCCCGGCCCGGGCGGGGAAGCCCGGGCCGGGCCTGTGCGAGGTCAGGCGGACAGTGCCAGGGACTCCTGGCTGGTGGCGCGGAGGTCGCGGCCGGGTTGCCGCAGGAGCATCGCGAGGAACGCCGTGACGATGCCGATCGTCCCGGCCAGGATGAACGCGCCCCCGTAGCCCCAGGCCGCGACGACGACAGCGCCGAGACCGGACCCGACCAGGCCGGACACCAGCTTCGAGCTGTAGACCATCCCGTAGTTCGACGCGTTGTTGTTCTCCCCGAAGAAGTCCGCGGTCATCGCGGCGAACAACGGGAAGATCGCGCCGCCACCGAACCCGGACACCATCGAGGCCAGCAGGAACAGCGGCATGTTGCCGATCGAGCCGGAGAAGTACACCGCGTACTGGGCGCCTCCCAGCACCAGGCAGACGATGACCAGCGTCTGCCGGCGCCCGTAGCGGTCGGAGATCCAGCCGATGACGCCTCGCCCGGTGCCGTTGATGATCGCCTTGAGGCTCATCGCCAGCGCCACGATCCCACCGGCGAAGCCCATCTCGTCACCGAACGGCACCTGGAACGCGATGCCGAAGATGTTGATACCGGCGGTGCAGAGCAGGCAGAACCACATCAGCGGCAGGACGGGCGTCCGGATCGCCTCCGACGGCTTGTACTGCTTGACCGCCGGCGGGTTCTTCAGCAGCGAACGACGGATGCGCGGGTCGTCGGCCGCGGCGCGCAGCGGGTCGACGTGCGGCGGCCACCAGTTCTTCGGCGGGTCGACGAAGAAGACCCCGACGATCGCGACGACGGCCGCCAGCCCGAAGCCCACCGCGGTGAGGATCCAGCCCAGGTTCCCGACGTCCATGTACGACTTGAACAGGAAGATGAACGGCACCGAACCGTACGCGAAGCCGCCGTTGACGAAACCGGTCTTCCCGCCCCTGCGCTCCGGGTACCACTTGCCGACCATGTTGACGCAGGTCGCGTACACGGCACCGGCGCCGCAGCCGCCGAAGAAGCCGAACCCGAGGTAGGCGATCCAGACGTTCGGCGCGTAGGCCAGCGCGAGGTAGCCGAGCACCGTGCCGAACGCGCCGACCATCATCGCGTTACGTGCCGAGAGCGTGCCGCGTTCACGCAGCTCACCAACCGGGAACGCCACTGCGGCCTGAAAGAAGATCCAGACGCCGAGCAGCCAGAAGATGTGTGCGCCGTGCCAGCCGTGGGCACCGGACAGCGTCTCCTCCGCCGAGGAGAACGCGTACTCCGAGGACGAGATCGCCATCATCGCGAACCACGGCAGGAACACCATCCAGCGGCGGGAGCGGCCCATGATCTGCCGATCCGTTTCCCCGATCCGGAAGACCCGGCCGTTCACGTCCTTTACTTCTCGATACCCATCAGTCTGTCCGTCTGGCTTGGACATTTCGGAAGTACTCACGCTGGACCTCCAGGAGCAGGGGTTTCGGAACGTTCACCGCCGCGTTTCTGAAAAGCACTGTTCGGGTCGAGCTCAGAGCAGTCCCGCTGCGCGGGCCCATCGGTACTTGGCGCCGAGAACCGCCACGGGCTTCTCGGTCGTGTAGGGGTAGGCCACGATCCCGTGGCGGTAGAGGTGTTCGCTGGCTTCCTCGACCTCGACGTCTCCGGACAGCGAGGCCACGACGGGCTTGTGGATCCCCTTCGCCCGGAACTCCTCGACGACGTCGACGACGAGCTCGGCGAACGTCATCGGGGGCGTCACGATCGTGTGCCAGTAGCCGAGGATCAGCGAGTGGATCCGCGGGTCGGACAGGCCCAGCGCGATCGTGTTGCGGTAGGTCGACGGCGGTTCGCCGCCGGTGATGTCGACGGGGTTCCCGGCCGCACCGAACGGCGGGATGAACGCACGGAACGCCTCGTCCAGGTCGCCGGGGATCCGCATCAACGACAGGCCGTTGTCGACGCAGGCGTCGGAGAGCAGCACCCCCGAACCGCCGGCTCCGGTGATGATGACGACGTTCTCGCCCTTCGGCGTGGGCAGCAGCGGGATGCCCCTGGCGTACTCGAGCATGTCGTTCAGCCCGGGTGCCCGGATGACGCCGCTCTCCCGCAGGATGTCGTCGTAGACCGCGTCGTCGCCGGCGAGGGCACCGGTGTGCGAGCCGGCTGCCCGCGCACCCTCGGACGTGCGTCCGGCCTTCAGCACGATCACCGGCTTCTGCTTCGACACGCGCTGCGCGGTCTCCGCGAACGCCCGCCCGTCCTTGAGGTCCTCCAGGTGCATCGCGATCAGCGAGGTGTTGTCGTCGTCCTCGAAGAACGTCAACAGGTCGTCCTCGTCGAGGTCGGCCTTGTTGCCGACGCCGACGATCGCCGAGACGCCCATCCGGGCCGAGCGGCTGAACCCGAGGATCGCCATGCCGATGCCGCCGCTCTGCGAGGAGAGCGCGACGCCACCCTGCACGTCGTACGGCGTGCAGAACGTCGCCGAGAGGTGCTCGGGTGTGTAGTAGTAGCCGTAGATGTTCGGCCCGAGGACGCGCACGCCGTGCTTGCGGGCGATCTCGACGACCTCGTCCTGGAGGTCCTGGTTGCCGGTCTCGCCGAAGCCGGACGGGATGAGGATCGCTCCCGCCACACCCTTGGCGCCGGCCTCCTCCAGGGCCGCCGGCACGAACTTCGCCGGGATCGCGAAGATCGCCACGTCGACGTCGTCTTCGATGTCGTTGATGGTCTTGGCAGTGGGGAGCCCGAGGATTTCCGGTGTCTTCGGGTTCACCGGGTGGATCCGGCCCCGGTAACCCCCGTTGACCAGGTTCTTCATCACCGAGTTGCCGATCTTGCCGTCCTCGGCCGACGCCCCGATCACCGCGACCGACGCGGGGCGCATGATCCGGTTCATCGAGGCGAGGATCTCGTCGCGGGTGAACCGGTGCGGGGTCCTCGCGGCGTCGGCGTCGACCAGGATGCGGACGTCCACCGCGGTGACGCTGGCGCTGGTGGCCAGCACCGGGTTGAGGTCGACCTCGGAGATCTCCGGGAAGTCGGTGACCAGGTCGGAGACGCGCTGGATCAGCTGGGCGAGCCCTTCCAGATCCGCCGGCTCGGCGCCGCGTACACCCCGGAGGATCTCCGCCGCCTTGATGCCGTCGACCATCGACCGCGCGGTCTCCAGCGACGTCGGCGCCAGCCGGAACGTCACGTCCTTGAGTACCTCGACCAGTACACCGCCGAGCCCGAACGCGACGATCTTGCCGAACGTCTGGTCGGTGACCGCACCCACGATCACCTCGTGGCCGCTGGTGAGCATCTCCTGCACCTGGACGCCGACGATCCGGGCGTCGGCGTCGTACTCGCGGGCGTTGCGCACGATCGTGCGGTAGGCGTCCGCGGCTGCGGCGCCGTCGGCCACGCCGACGATGACCCCGCCGGCTTCGGTCTTGTGCAGGATGTCCGGTGAGACGATCTTGAGGACGACGGGGAAGCCGATCTTCGTGGCGACGGCGACCGCGTCCTCGGGGTTCGTGGCGAGCCCCTCGCCGGGAGTGCGAATGCCGTAGGCCGCCACCAGTGCGCGGCCTTCCGGCGCGGTCAGACTCTCGCGGCCCTCGGCGCGGATCTGATCGAGGATCCGCCGTACGGCGGCCTTGTCATAGGTCGGGCCGGATTCGGCGGTCGACGACGCTTCGGTCTGAACGGCCATGATGTGGAGTCCCCTCAGATCGCGCCGGCGGCGCGGAACGCGTCGGCGCGGTCGGCCAGGCCGAGCTCGGCCAGGACCTGGTCGGTGTGCTCGCCGAGCAGCGGCGACCGCTCGACGTCGACGGGTGAGTCGGAGAGTTTGATCGGCATGCCGACGGTCTTGAACGCACCCCGCTCCGGGTGGTCGACCTCGACGACCGACCCGAGCTGCGCGAGCGTGTCGTCCTCGATCAGCTCACGGGTGGACAGGATCGGGCCGCACGGGATGTCGTGGGCGTTGAGGTCCTCCATCACGGCCCACTTGGTGTGCTTCTCGGTCCACTCCTCGATCAGCGCGAACATCTTGTCGAGCTTGTCCAGGCGGGCCTTCGGGGTACTCCACGCCGGGTCCTCGGCGAGCTCCGGTCGGCCGATGAGCTTCGCGATCGGTGCCCAGCCGGTGGGCTGCACGATCACGTAGATGTAGTCGTTCGGGCCGCCGGGGGCGCACTTCACGGCCCAGCCGGGCTGGCCACCGCCGGACGCGTTGCCCGAGCGCGGCACCTCGTCACCGAAGTTGTCGTTGGGGTACTCGCCGAGCGGGCCGTGAGCAAGGCGCTGCTGGTCGCGCAGCTTGACGCGGCAGAGGTTGAGCACGGCGTCCTGCATCGCCACCTGGACACGCTGGCCACGGCCGGTGTTCGTGCGCTGGTAGAGCGCGGCGAGGATGCCGGCGACGAGGTGCACGCCGGTGCCGGAGTCGCCGATCTGGGCGCCGGTGGCGGTCGGCGGGCCGTCCTCGTAGCCGGTGGTGCTCATCGAGCCGCCCATGGCCTGGGCGACGACCTCGTAGGCCTTGAAGCCGGCGTAGCGGCCGGGGCCGAAGCCCTTGATCGAGGCGTAGATCAGGCCTGGGTTGAGTTCCTGCAGCCGTTCCCAGGAGAAGCCGAAGCGGTCGACGACGCCCGGTCCGAAGTTCTCCACGAGCACGTCAGCTTCGCCGACGAGCTTGGTGAAGATCTCCTTGCCTTCGTCGGACTTCATGTTCACGGTGATGCTGCGCTTGTTGCAGTTCAGCATCGTGAAATACAGGCTGTCGACGTCGGGCACGTCGCGGAGTTGGGCGCGGGTGATGTCGCCGCGGCCCGGGGTTTCGAGCTTGATGACGTCCGCCCCGAGCCAGGCGAGTAACTGGGTGGCGGAAGGTCCGGATTGGACGTGCGTCATGTCGAGGATTCGGATTCCGTCGAGCGCCTTACTCATGGCGTCCTCCTGCGTCGTCGGGCGCTTGCATATTGCATACCGTATGACGTGATCAGTATGGTGGCGTACCTCACACTGCGGTGTCCACCGATTGCCAGAATCAGTCCGAAGTAGCTGGTCAGGGGCCGAGGCGGCGGCCCGAGCGGCCGCGACTCGGGCCGGTTTCGCGCTAGCGGCCTGGGAGGCGGAGTAGAGGGCGGCCGGGGCGGCGGAGGCGGGCGGCAGCGAGCGCGCCGGCGAAGCCCAGCGCGCCCGCCACGGCGAAGGCCGCGAGGCCCCCTGCGGTGTCGACCCGCTCGGCCGCGGGCGCGGCGGCGGCGAGGAGTAGGCCTCCTACTCCCCCGACCGCCTTGCCGGTGTAGACGAGCCCGTAGTTGGAGAGCGTGGCCTCGTCGCCGAACCAGTCGCGGACGAGGCCGACCAGCAGCGAGTACCCGGCGCCAGTGCCCGCACCGGCGATCGCCGCCGACAGCACCACCGCGGCAGGATCGTCGCCACCGACCCCGGCCAACAGGCCGAACTGCGCGAGCCCGCCGAGCAACAGCGCAGCCGTCAGCATCCGACGACGCCCGAGGCGATCGGAGAGCCGCCCGGTGACCACCCGCGCCAGCCCCGTGGTCAGCGCGAGCACCCCGATCGAGGCGGCACTCCCCACGCCGTGACCTTCTCCGCTCGCGGAGGCAGCGAGATAGCCGAGATCGAACAGCGCCATCGCCGCGATCACGCCGACCAACACCCACATCAACGGCAACATGCCACTGCGCAACGCGTCAGCCGGCCCGTACGACCGGAACGCCGGCGCATTGTTCGGGATGCTCCGATTGAGACGCCGATCCAGCGCCCAGAGCCGAGGATCGATCTGCGCCGGCCACCAGTGCTCCGGCGGACGCCGCACCACCAGCGCGGCCGCGAACACCGCACCGAACACCAGCACGGCCGCGACATCGAACAACAGCGGCCGTGCGTCGACGAAGTACGCGACCACCACGAACGGCACCGCCCCGTACCCGAACGCCCCGCTCACCGCGCCGGTGACGCCGGCGACCCGCTCCGGGAACCACTCGGTCGCGACGCCGATGCACACGACGTAGACCAACCCGGCACCGATCCCACCGAGCACCGAGTAGCCCAGCAGCACGACCGCCAGCCTCCCGGTGTGGGCGGGCGTAGCGAGCCCGACCCCGCACAGCACCGCGGCGAGAGCCAACAGACGGCCACCGAACCGGCGGAACAACCAGGTGGCCGGCGCTGCGACCCCGGCCTGACATGCGACCCACAACCCGAGCACGCACAGCGCCTCGGTGCTGCTCCAGCCGTTCGTGCGGGCCAGCGAGGGCAGCGTCGCCGCCAGGCCGTACTGCAGCAACCCGGCCGCGGCCATCGCGAGCCACGGTGCGCGCAGCATCCACGCACGGGACCGGCCGATCAGTTCGGTGGCGTTCTCCCCCACCCGGTACTGCCGGCCGTGGAAGTCGGAAACGAGGGTGAAGCTCATCGCGGAACCTCCTAGCCATACTGTATGCAGTATGCCGCGAACGAGTCTGACGCATCCGCAGGCGGTCTGTCCAGGGTCGAGTGTGACCCAGTCCATTGCAGATCTGTCGCTGTCCGTGCCGATCGTGCTTGCGCTGCGTCTCTAACACCGCGCGGGACTTCGTCGTCGACGATGGGAATACGGGGATGAATCCGGAGAATCCGCCCACGGAAGCCACCTCCGCCCCGGCGAACCGCTCCGCCGGAGCGCGTGCGGGCTCTAGCCGCGAACCGCAACCTCGGCCACTACGAGATCGGCGTCAAGGGAACCAACCCGGTCCTGGCCTGCCTCGGGTTCCTGATCGTCGCCGCGATCCTGTTCGGCGTCGCCTGGGCCCTGGCGTGGCTCGCGCGCGTCACATCCTCGACGGCCGGGAAGCGAAGCTGCAGTTCGCGGCTGAGGCCGAGAGCTACCGCGACCGGATCATCGCGGCCCTCGCCGAGCTGCACCGGCCGGTCGACTTCTCCGTGGCCGACACGCCCCTGCCCGAGGAGCAGAAGGTCAACAAGCGGATCGCCGTCGTGTGCGCCGTGCTGGGCGTCCCCGGTGGTCTGTTCCTGAGTTTCCCGTTCTACCTCGTCGGGGTTGCCGATCGGCTTCGCGCTCGCGGCGAGCTACTGCGTGGTCGCGCTGATCGCGACCGGGCTGGCGTTCTTCTTCCCGAAGCTGAAGGTGCCGGCCGCGGTGTTCTTCGGCATCGTCGGTCTGATCGTCATCATCGAGGCGAACAAGCGGCTCGAGGTGAACTGGATCGTCGTGACGACGGCCGTCATCGCGCTGGAGGCAGCCGTCGTGGCCGGCTGGCGTGCGATCTGGCGGCGGATGCCCGCACCGCGGCGGCTGGGCGGCCGGCAGAGCCTCGCGCGTCAGCACGGGTGGCGGTACGAGGACGCGGCCCCGGTCCCGATCGCCGGGCTCGAGACGATGAAGAAGGTGATCGGCGTCCCCACCGGCGCGCGATCCGTCACCGGCGAGGGCGGGCTGGTCGCGACCGCCCACGGCGTCGAGTGCACGGTCTACGACCGGGTGCGCCGACGCCCGCAGCCCTCCTCGCCCCCGGCCGTATCACCCACCAGCAACTCCTCCAGGAAGTCCGAACCACCCTGGTCGGCGGTCAGCCCTGGAGCAGTTCGACGAGCGACGCGGCCATCGTCGCCGGGTCGCCGTCGGACGGGCGGAGTACGGCGTCGGGTGAGAGCGGCGCTTCGTAGGGGGCGTCCACGCCGGTCAGGCCGGGCTCGCCGCGCGCGTACAGGCCCTTCGGGTCGCGCGCGGCGCACACCTCGACCGGCGTGTCCACGAACACCTCGTGGAACGGCAGGCCGGCGGCGTGGTGCGCGGCGCGCACCGCGTCCCGGTCCGCGCGGTACGGGCTGACCAGCGACACGACGGCGACGGTGCCGGCGTCCGCGAACAGCTTCGCGACCTCGCCGACGCGGCGCACGTTCTCGGCCCGGTCGGCGGGCGAAAAGCCCAGGTCCGCGTTGAGCCCGTGCCGCAGGTTGTCCCCGTCGAGCAGGTACGCGGGGTGTCCCGCCGCGACCAGCCGTCGCTCGAGCTCCACCGCCACCGACGACTTGCCCGACGCCGGGAGCCCGGTCAGCCAGAACGTCGCACCGCGCGTGGCCCGGTCGTCACGGGTCACGCCCGACGAGTGCCAGCGCACGGAGGACGACGCGACCGCGGGCCCGGTGATCATGCCGGCCGCGACCGTCTCGTTCGTGACCTCGTCGACCAGGATGAACCCGCCGGTCGCGCGGTTGCGGCGGTAGGGGTCGTAGGTGAGTGGCTGCTGGGTGGCGAGGCGCACCCGGCCGATCTGGTTGAGCCGCAGCTCGGTGGCGTCCGGGTCGCGGTGCAGCGTGTTGACGTCCAGCTGGTACTCCAGCGCCCCGATCGTCGCCCGCGTCTCCCGGGTGGTGTGCCGCAGCACGTACCGCCCACCGACGGTCAGCGCGCTCCGCTCGGAGAACCAGCAGACCAGCGCGTCCACCTCAGTGCCGACGTGCGGCCGGTTCCCCGGCCGGCACAGCAGGTCACCGCGGCCGACGTCGAGGTCGTCGGCGAGCTGCACGGTGACCGCCTGCGGTGCGAACGCTTCCTCCAGCCGGACGCCACCGGGCCCCCACAGCGCCCGCACCGTGGTCGAGAACCCGCTCGGCAGCGCCACGATCTCGTCGCCCGGACGCAGCACGCCGCCGCCGAGCGTTCCCGCGTAACCGCGGAAGCCCGGGGAGCGCACCACGTACTGCACGGGGAACCGGGCGTCGATGAGGTTGCGGTCGGAGGCCACGTGCACCTGCTCCAGGTGGTGGAGCAGCGGCAACCCCTCGTACCAGGGCATGTTCGCGCCACGGTGGACGACGTTGTCGCCGTGCAGCGCGGAGACCGGCACGACGCTCAGGTCGTGCACCTCGAGCCGGGCCGCGAAATTCGTGAAGTCGGCGCTGATCTCCTCGAACCGCTCGGCGGACCACCCCACCAGGTCCATCTTGTTCACGCACAGCACCACGTGCGGGACGCCCAGCAGGCTGGCGAGGAACGCGTGCCGCCGCGACTGTTCGGTGAGCCCGTTCACGGCGTCGACCAGGATCAGCGCCAGATCGGCCGTGGACGCGCCGGTGACCATGTTCCGGGTGTACTGGATGTGCCCGGGGGTGTCGGCGATGACGAACGAGCGCTTCGGCGTCGCGAAGTACCGATAGGCGACGTCGATCGTGATGCCCTGTTCCCGTTCGGCGCGCAGGCCGTCCGTGAGCAGCGCGAGGTTGAGTTCCTCGCCGCGGTCACGGCTGGCCTGCTCGACCGCCTCGATCTGGTCGGTGAACGTGGTTTTGGAGTCGTAGAGCAGGCGCCCGACCAGCGTCGACTTGCCGTCGTCGACCGATCCGGCGGTGGCGACACGCAAAGACCTCATCTAGAAGTACCCCTCCCGCTTGCGGTCCTCCATGCCGGCGGCGGAGATCCGGTCGTCGGCGCGGGTGGCTCCGCGCTCGGTGACGCGGGTGGCCGCGATCTCGGTGACCACCTCGTCGGGGGTGGCCGCACTCGACTCGACGCAGCCGGTGCAGGTCGCGTCGCCGACGGTGCGGAAGCGCACCAGCGCGTCCACCGGCTCTTCGCCGTCGCGCAGGACCAGGTGCCGGGTGGAGGCGAGCAGCATGCCGTCACGCGCGACCACCGGACGCCGGTGGGCGTAGTAGAGCGACGGCAGCTCGATGTGCTCGTCGCGGATGTAACGCCAGATGTCGAGCTCCGTCCAGTTCGACAGTGGGAACACCCGGATGTGCTCACCCTGCCGGTGGTGTGCGTTGTAGAGGTTCCAGAGCTCGGGGCGCTGGCCGCGCGGATCCCACTGGCCGTGCCTGTCGCGGAAGCTGAACACCCGCTCCTTGGCGCGCGCCTTCTCCTCGTCGCGCCGGGCGCCTCCGAACACCGCGTCGAAACGGTGCTCGCCGATCGTCCGCAGCAAGGTAGTCGTCTGGAGGCGGTTGCGGCTGGCCCCCGGGCCGGTCTCCTCGACGACGCGACCGGCGTCGATGTCGTCCTGGACGTTGCCGACGATGAGGCGGACGCCGAGCCGGCGGACGCTCTCGTCGCGGAAGGCGAGCACCTCGTCGAAGTTGTGGCCGGTATCGACGTGCAGCACGCCGAACGGCAGCGGCGCGGGCCAGAACGCTTTCACGGCCAGGTGCAGCATCACGACGGAATCCTTGCCGCCGGAGAACAGCAGCACGGGCCGCTCGAACGTCGCCGCGACCTCGCGAACGATGTGGACCGCTTCGGCCTCCAACGCCTGCAGGTGGGTCATCTCGTAGGACACCGTCATGGCTCCGAATTAGAACAGGTTCTTGTGCGTGAAGCCAGGAAGCGGGAGGCTGTGCGACATGGAGAGCCGCACGCTGGACCACCTGCTCACGCTGGAGGACATCCGCCAGCTGAAGTACCGCTACCTGCGCAGCGTCGACCAGAAGGCGTGGGACGACCTAGCCGACACGCTGACCGCGGACGCGGTCGCCGACTACGGCACCCCCGCGATGGGCAACCGGTTACTGCTGACCGGCCGAATCGCGATCGTCACGTTCATGCGGGAGAACCTGGGGCCGGGTCTGATCAGCGTTCACGCGGCGGGCCAGCCGGAGATCGCGGTGAACGGGGATACCGCGACCGGGCGGTGGGCGTTCACCGACCTGATCATCGCGACGGAGTACCGGGTCGTGATCCAGGGCGCGGCGTTCTACGAGGACGAATACGCCCGTGACAGCGACGGCACCTGGCGGATCAGCCGCACCGGCTACGACCGCACGTACGAGGCGACGCTCTCCCTCGACGATCTCCCGAAGTTCCGGCTCACGTCGAATCGGTGGGCAAGCGTTGACCGATAATGAGAACCGGTTCTACGGTGCAACGGTGTTCACGCAACCGTTCGCGGACGCCATCGTCGAAGCCGAGAAGATCATCGCCGACGCACCGCACGTGAAAACCGAGCAGGATCTGCTCGAGGGGTACGACTACCTCGCCGGCAGCATCAAAGCCTCGCTGCACATGGCCTGGGCGTACGAGCGCGAGTTCCCGTTCTTCACGCAGTCCACCGGGCCGTACACGAAGATGGCGCTCGACAACCCCGACACGCTGTACTTCAACGCGCACCTGCGGCCCGAGGCGGAGTACGTGGTCACCGGGCGGCGCGGCACCACGCGGGACCTGAGTTTCCAGGTGCTCTCCGGGGACTACTCGGCGGCCGAGGTGCCCGACAGCCCGTCCGCGTTCGACGACCGGTCGATCGACGTGGCTCCGGACGGCACGTTCGAGGTGCGGTTCGGGCCCGGCCCGGCGGCGCGCAACTACGTGACGCTGGCGCCCGCCGCGACGATGCTCGCGGTGCGTGAGGTCTACAGCGACTGGGCGACCGAGAAGCGTGGCGAGATCCGGATCCACCGGGTCGACACCGCAGGTGGGGCGCCTCCGTTGCCGACCGCGGCGCAGCTGCAGAAGCGCTATTCGGTGGCCGGGAAGATGCTGCTGTCGCGGTTACGGACGTGGCTGCAGTTTCCCGAGTGGTTCTATCTGCAGTTGCCGGTGAACACGCTGACCGCGCCTCGCCTGACGCCTGGGGGGTTGTCCACGCAGTACTCGTCGGTCGGTCACTACGAGCTGCCCGACGACGTCGCGATGGTGGTGACCGTGCCGAAGTCGGATGCGCCGTATCAGGGCCTGCAGTTGGGGAGCCGCTGGTACATCTCGCTGGACTACCAGAACCACCAGACGAGCCTCACCGCTGACCAGGCTGCCGTGGACCCGGACGGGCTGATCCGGTTCGTGATCAGCGAGCAGAATCCCGGGCTGACGAACTGGATCGAGCGCACGGGGCACGATCGGGGGTTCGTGCAGCTCCGCTGGCAGCGGGTGGCGCGCGAGATGACCCCCGCCGACGGCCCCACCGTCGAACTGGTGCCCTTCTCCGAGCTGCCGGAGCGCGTGCCGTTCTACGAGGACCAGCGGATCACGCCCGAGGCATGGGCTGCCCGGATCGCCGTCCGCCAGGCGGCTGTGAACAACCGGATGCTCGGATGAGCGCGCCCCTCTCCGCCACCGGAGATGCGGCGGCCGACGGCGGGGCGGCCGGCAACGCGGCGGCCGCGGGGTCGCGGCCGGGTAACGAGTTGCTGCGCGACAAAGTCGTCGTCGTGTCCGGGGTCGGGCCAGGGCTGGGAAGGTCCATTGCGGTTCGGGCCGCGGCGGCCGGGGCGGACGTCGTGCTGGCTGCGCGCACCGAGGCACGGCTGGCCGAGGTGGCGAAGGAGGTCACGGCGCTCGGCCGCCGCGCTGTCACCTTCCGCACCGACATCCGCAGGGACGACGACGTCGAGGCGCTCGCCGAGGGCGCCCTCACCGCCTTCGGCCGCGTCGACGCACTGATCAACAACGCGTTCGCCATCCCACCCCTGGAGAATCTGCTCGACGTCGACCCGGACGGCATCCGGCGCGGCTTCGAGACCAATGTGCTGGCCGCGCTCGCGCTCACCCGGCGGTTCCTCCCAGCGCTGCAGGACAGCGCGGGCGCGGTCGTCTTCATCAACTCCGCGGTGCTGCGTCACTCCCGCCTGACGTTCGGCCCCTACAAGATGGCCAAAGCGGCCCTGCTCGCCCTCGCGCAGAACCTGGCCACCGAGGTCGGCCCTCGGGGAGTGCGGGTCAACTCCGTCGCCCCCGGCTACATCTGGGCCGACAACCTCAAGTGGTACTTCAACTACCTCGCCGAGGAACGCGGCGTGACGTCGCAGGACGTCTACGACGAGACCGCAGCCGACCTCGACCTGCGCCGGCTCCCCGAACCGGACGAGATCGCCGACGCGGCGGTGTTCCTGGCCTCCCCGATGGCCAGCGGCATCACCGGCCAGTGCCTCGACGTCAACTGCGGCGAGTGGCACCACTGATGGCGGGACGCGAGAAGGTCGGCACTGTCGAGGATCTGCACGCCTCGGCCACGAAGATCACCGGGCTCACGGACTTCGGCGACGACGACTACCAGGAGGGTCTGGCCGTCCTGCTCGAGTCCTACGCCGAAGACGCCGCCCTCACCCCGCTCGGCAACGCGGTGAAACGCGCGTTCCTCCGGGGTGCGCTGGTGGCCCGCCTGCTGTCCGAGGCCGCCTGGAAACAGCACCCGGAGTACGCCGACAACCCGATCGAACGACCGATCTTCGTCACCGGGCTCCCCCGCACCGGCACCACCGCACTCCACCGGCTGCTGACCGCCGACCCGGCGCACCAGGGTCTGGAGATGTGGCTCACCGAGGTCCCCCAACCCCGGCCACCGCGCGAGACCTGGGACGCCGACCCGCTCTACCAGCGCCTCCAAGCCGCGTTCGAGACGCACCACGTCGAGCATCCCGAGTTCATGGGCCTGCACTACATGTCGGCCGACCAGGTCGAGGAGTGCTGGCAGCTGCTCCGCCAGTCGATGGAGTCGATCTCGTTCGAGTGCCTCGCGCACCTGCCGAGGTACTCGCAGTGGCTGGCTTCGCGGGACTGGCGGTCGGCCTACCAGCGGCACCGCCGCAACCTGCAGCTCATCGGCCTACCGGACGCCGGCAAACGCTGGGTCCTGAAGAACCCGAGTCACCTGTTCGCGCTCGACGCACTGTTTCAGGCCTATCCCGACGCCCTGGTGATCCAGACGCACCGCGCGCCGAGGACCGCGATGGCGTCGGTGTGCAGCCTGGCCCAGGCGGCGACCACCGGCTGGTCGACGCGCTTCACAGGGGACGTCGTCGGGCGGGACCAGCTCGACCTGTGGTCACGCGGCCTCGACCGGTTCCGCGCCGACCGCGCGAAGTACGACCCGGCGCAGTTCTGCGACGTCGAGTATTCGGACTTCGTCGCCGACCCGCTCGGCACCGCGGAGCGCGTCTACGAGCACTTCGGCCTGTACCTCACCGCCGACGCCCGTGACGCCATGGCCACGCTGCACGAACAGAGCCGCACCGGCGACCGGAAGCCGGCCCACCGGTACACGCTCGACGACTTCGGCCTCACCCCGCAGCAGGTCGACGAACGCTTCACCGACTATCTTTCGAGCCACCCGATGTAACTCTCGGCCCGCCCGGCGCACTACGCGTCCACGCGTACGCGGTGTCGCGGGTCGGAACCTCGCTCGCCGAGGAGGTCGTCGCCGAGACGTTTCTCGTCGCCTGGCGGCGCATCGACGTCGTGCCACGCGAGCGGCCGCTGCCGTGGCTGCTCGCGACCGCGCGCAACATCGTGCGCGAGCGGTGACCGCACGGGAACCCGCCCGAGCCGCCTCCGGCCGCGCCGCACCGCGTCGCGTCGCGTCGCGTCGCCGTCCGTAGCGGTGGTCAGGCGACCCGCGCGTGCGCACCTGGCTGTACGACGACACGTACTACGCGGTGGTCGGCTTCGTCGGCGCACCGGGCACCACCCAGTTCCCCGGCCCGGCGCTCGTCCTGGACGTCTTCCGCACGACCGGCGAACGTCCGGTAGTGACGATCGAGGGCGACAGGGTCTCGGTCGTCAGGGCGGCCGGGCGGGCGGCTGACCGCTGGAGGCTCGACGGCACGAGCGAGGCTTCACACCAGTGGGTTGAACGATCCCGGGCTCAAGCGCGCTCGCGGGGCAGCAGCAGGCAGAGCAGGGCGCCGCTTAACGCGGCGGCCGCCGCGACCGTGTAGGCGAGCCGGAATGCGCCGAGCCCGGTCGGCAGCATCCCGCCGCCGGAGGTGACGAACGCGTCGGCGAGGAGCACCGCCATGATGGCGCTGGACAGCGACGTCCCCAGCGAGCGCATCAGCGTGTTGAGCCCGTTCGCCGCTGCGGTCTCTCCCACCGGGACGTTCCGCATGATCAGCGTCGGCATGGCGGCGTACGCGAGCGCGATGCCGAGGCCGGTGAACGTCGCGATCAGCACGATCTGCCAGACCGCGTGCATGAGGAACGTCGCGGCCGCGAACGCGGACCCGAGCACGGTGGCGCCGACCATCAGCGTGGTCCGCGCCCCGCGCGCCGCCGTGAGCCGCGCGGAGAGCGGCGACGCGAACAGCATCACGATGCCGCTCGGCGCCATGCACAGCCCAGCCGCGAGCATCGTCTGACCGAGCCCGAATCCAGTGCTCCGCGGCGCCTGCAGCAGCTGCGGCAGGATCATCACGCTGCCGTACATCGCGAACCCGATCAGCACCGACGCGCAGTTCGTGACCAGCACCGGCCGCCGCACTGTCGTCCGCAGATCGACGAGCGGCGACCTCCGCCGCAGCTCGAACACCGTCCACAGCGGCACGACCACCACGAAGACACCCGCGAGGCTCAGCACGGCGGGGCTGGTCCAACCCCACGCGTTGCCCTTCGAGATGACGAGCAGCAGGGCCGCCAGCCACACCGCGAGTCCGATTGCGCCGACCCCGTCGAACCGGCCGCCACTGCGCAGCCCCGACTCGGGCACGACGGCCGCGACCGCCAGCAGCGCCAGCAGGCCGACCGCTCCGGCTCCCCAGAACAGCAAGTGCCAGTCGGCGTGCTCGGCGACCAGTGCGGACGCCGGCAACCCGATCGCCGCGCCGGTGCCCATCGTCGAACTCATGAAAGCGATCGCCGAACCCTGGCGGTCAGCGGGCAGGATGTCCTTCATCAGGCTGATGCCGAGCGGGATCGCGCCCGCACCGGCGCCCTGGAGCACCCGGCCGACGACCATCAGCGCGAGCGAGCCGCTCAGCGCGGAGCACACGGCACCGACGACGAGCAGGCCAAGTGAGACCATCATCATGCGTCGCTTGCCGAACATGTCGCCCAGCCGGCCGGCGACCGGAGTGGCGACGGCACCGGCGAGCAGCGTCGCGGTGAGCACCCAGGCCGCGTCGTCGGGTGCGGCGTTCAACAGCGTCGGCAGGCTCGGGATGAGCGGCACGACGATCGTCTGCATGATCGCGGCGACGAGGCCGCCGCTGGCCAGCACCGGAACGATGAACCGGGGGGTGGCGAGGGCGTCCGGCGGGGATGGCGCCCGCAGCATCTCGTCGACCACCGCGCGCGTCCCCCACTGCTTTGGTTGTTGAAAGCAACAGCACGGTAACACGCGCCCCGGGGTTACCGAAAGGCTTACCGGAAAGAGTTGCCGAGCTGGTCGAGCACCTCGTCGATCGTGGGGATCAGCGCGCGGACCTCGGGTTCCTCAATCCACAGGGCGGTCGCGACGCGGAGGCCCGTCAAGAACGCGGCAGCCAGCACCCGGGTGGCGCGACGCACCTCCGGAGCGTCCGCACCGGACCGTTCCTGCAGCACCCGGGCGACGTCACGCTCGAACGCGCCGTAGATCGCCGACTGCCGGGCGACGAGCGAGGGGTGCTGGCGCAGCGCCCGCATCGCGGTGGCGCGCGCCAAATCCGGGTCGGCCCACTGCCCGTACAGCGCGCGCAGGCTCTCCCGCAACGCCCGCCACGGCGGCTCGCCCGCCGGTCGCTCGCGCAGCGCGTCGAGCCAGGCCCGCAGGCGCTCGACGTCGCCGTGCAGGATCGCGTCTTCCTTGCTCGGGAAGTAGTTGGAGAACGTGCGCCGCGAGAGGTCGGCCGCGTCCGCGATCGCCTCGGTCGTCACGCGGTCCAGTCCGTGTTCCAGCGCGAGCCGAACGGCGGCCTCGTGCAACGCTTGGCGCGCAGCCGTCTTCTTGCGCTCGCGCAATCCATTCACGCTGGTCAGCGTACCGTTTTCCGCAGCTGGTTTCCCGATGTGCAAACTTGCACACCGGGCAGTAATGTGTGGTTGCATCAGTCAATCAATCTCGGAGGACGCGCGCCGATGACCGCGCAGACCGCATCACCACCCGCACCCGGCGAGGCCATGACCCACCGGCAGACGCTGGAGGCGCTATCCGGCCTCCTGCTGGTGCTCTTCGTCGCGATGACCAGCGCCACCGTGGTCTCCACGGCCCTGCCGACGATCATCGGCGCGCTGGACGGCACGCAGAGCCAGTACACGTGGGTCGTCACCGCTTCGCTGCTCGCGGCCACCGCGACCACCCCGATCTGGGGCAAGCTCGCCGACCTCTTCAGCAAGAAACTGCTCGTGCAGATCGCGATCGGGATCTTCCTGGTCGGCTCGATCATCTGCGGCTTCGCCCAGAACGCCGGCGAGCTGATCGCCGCCCGCGCCTTCCAGGGCCTCGGCATGGGCGGCCTGCAGGCGCTGGTGCAGGTCGTGATGGCCGCGATGATCCCGCCCCGCGAGCGGGGCCGCTACAACGGCTACCTCGGCGGCGTCATGGCGCTGGCCACGGTCGGCGGTCCGCTGCTCGGCGGCCTGATCGTCGACACCGACTGGCTCGGCTGGCGCTGGTGCTTCTTCATCGGTGTGCCGATCGCGATCGTCGCGCTGATCGTCCTGCAGCGGACGCTGCACCTCGCGGTCGTGAAGCGCGAAGGCGTCTCGATCGACTACCCGGGCGCGTTCCTGATCGCCGGTGGCGTCAGCATCCTGTTGATCTGGGTGACGTTCGTCGGCAGCTCGTTCGACTGGGTGTCCTGGCAGACCGCGGTGATGGTCGGCGCGGGTGTGATCGTGCTGGCGTTCGCCACCTGGGTCGAGAGCCGGGTCTCCGAACCGGTCGTCCCGCTGCGCGTCATCACCCAGCGCACGCCCGCGCTGGCGATCGTCGCCAGCCTCTCGGTCGGCATGGCGATGTTCGGCGGCGCGGTGTTCCTCGGTCAGTACTTCCAGATCGGTCGCGGTTACAGCCCGACCGAGGCGGGTCTGCTGACGATCCCGATGATGGCCGGCGTCCTTCTCTCGTCGACGATCTCCGGTCGGCTGATCACCGCGACCGGCAAGATCAAGCCGTACATCATCGCGGGCACTGTCGTGCTGGTCGCCGGGTTCGGCATTCTGGGGACGATCGACCACGAGACGAACCTGGTCATCGTCGGCGTGGGCATGTTCCTGGTCGGCACCGGCGTCGGCATGTCGATGCAGAACCTGGTGCTGGTCGTGCAGAACACCGTCGCGCTCTCGGACCTCGGCGCGGCCAGCGGCGCGATCACGTTCTTCCGCTCGCTCGGCGGCACGATCGGCGTGTCGGTGCTCGGCGCGGTGCTCGCCAACAAGGTCACCGCCGACATCACCGACCACTTGCGGGCGGCCGGGGTGTCCCCGAGCGCCGGCGGCGACACCAGCACGCTGGACCTCAAGGCGCTCCCGCCGGCGTTCCAGGAGATCGTGCGCGCGGCCTACGGCGACGCCACCGGCCACATCTTCCTGATCGCCGCCGCGATCGCGGTCGTGGGTGTGCTCGCCGCGGTGGCCCTGCCGAAGGTCGAGCTGCGCACGACCGTCGACATGGCAAAGGCCGACAAGGACCCCGAGGAGGCCACCGCGCTCACCGAGGTGGCCGGCGGAGTGGGCGTCGAGGACGGCGACCGCACCGAAGGTATCCGCCGCTGAGGACGCGGTCACGGGCTCCGCGCGGGAGGCGCGGAGCCCGTGACCGTGCGGTCACTTTCGGTCCTTAATGGAACAGCAGGTGAACTGGCGATTCTGCGTTTGACCAGCGGTTGCCAGTGGGCAAACAGCTGTTTCCATGCGGGTTCCCGGTCACAGGTGAACCGCAGGCAAACACTTCGCGGACTTCGCCTTCGGCACTTTTGCGGCTTGGTTGGCGGGCGCAATCTGGTCCCGTGACAGCTGCAACGGTAATTCTTGTGCTGGTCGTGATTACCGCGCTGGCGTTCGACTTCACCAACGGGTTCCACGACACCGCGAACGCGATGGCCACGTCCATCGCCACGAAGGCGCTGCAGCCGAAGACTGCAGTCGCCTTATCCGGGATCCTCAACCTCATCGGTGCGTTCCTGTCCGTCGAGGTCGCCCTCACGGTCACGAACGCTGTAGTCAAGATCCAGGAGAAGGACGGATCACCCAAGGAGGCGCTCACCGCTGACGGCGGCCAAGCGCTCCTGTTCATCGTGCTCGCCGGACTCGCCGGTGGCATCATCTGGAACCTGCTGACGTGGCTGCTCGGTCTGCCGTCCAGCTCGTCGCACGCGCTCTTCGGCGGTCTGGTCGGCGCCACGATCGCGGGCCTGGGCTTCAGCGGCGTCAACTGGAACGGCGACGGCAGCAAGCTCGACGGCGTCGTCGGCAAAGTGATCTTGCCTGCGCTGTTGTCCCCGGTGATCGCGTGCGTGATCGCCGCGGCCGGAACGTGGCTGATCTACGCGGTCGTGCGCGGCGTTGCCGAGCGCTACACGAACACCGGCTTCCGCTGGGGCCAGATCGGCTCGGCCTCGCTGGTCTCGCTCGCGCACGGCACCAACGACGCGCAGAAGACGATGGGCGTCATCACGCTCGCGCTGATCGCCAGCGGGCACTGGACCGACACCGAGAGCATCCCGTTCTGGGTGAAGGCCTGCTGTGCTCTCGCGATCGCCCTCGGCACCTACCTCGGTGGCTGGCGGATCATCCGCACGCTCGGCAAGGGCCTGGTCGAGATCGCTCCCCCGCAGGGCATGGCCGCCGAGTCCGCCTCGGCCGCAGTCATCCTGACCTCGAGCCACCTCGGCTTCGCGCTGTCCACCACGCACGTGGCCACCGGGTCGATCCTCGGCACCGGCATCGGCAAGCGCGGCGCGGAGGTCCGCTGGCGGGTCGCCGGCCGCATGGTCGCCGCGTGGGTCATCACGCTCCCCAGCGCCGCGATCGTCGGTGCGCTGCTCTGGTACGTCGGTGACCTCCTCGGTGGCGGCCTGTTCGGCGCGATCGTGGTCTTCCTGCTGCTCCTCGCGGCGGCCGGCTACATGTACTACCGGTCGCGGCAGAAGCCGGTGCACGCGGGCAACGTCAACGACGAGTGGGAAGGCGCCCCGCAGGGCGACCGCACCCCCGAGACCGTCTGATCCGGGAGACCATTTCATGGGGCACAACATCACTCTTGCGTTCGAGGCGGCCTGGAAGGTCCTCGCCATCGGCCTGGTCCTCGGTGCCGGCCTGCCGACGCTGTTCGCGTTCGGCATCCGGACGATGGCGTGGGGTCAGGGCGGCTCGGCGGAGGTCGACACGGCCGCGTCGCCGCACCCGGTCGGCCGGATCATCGGAATCCTGTGCTTCGCGCTCGTTCTGCTCGCCATCGCGCTGGGCATCACGTACGTCGTCGCGTACGGATTCGGCAAGGAACTGAGCTTCGAGCACATCTACCCGACCATCCAGAACAAGGACTGACGATGAGCGAACCGCGCTCCAACTTTGTCACCCGAACCCTGGAGTGGCTGCGCGCCGGCTACCCGTCCGGCGTGCCGAAGCAGGACTACGTCGTGCTGCTCGGTCTGCTGCGCCGCAAGCTGACCGATCACGAGGTCCACTCGATCGCGAACGACCTCGCGCTGCTCGCCCTCCAGGGCGAGGAGATCACCACGGCCGACGTGGAGAAGCTGATCAACGAGGCAACGCTCGACGAGGCGTCGCAGGAGGACGTGGCCCGAGTCTCCGCGAGGCTCGCGGCCGGCGGCTGGCCCCTGGCCGACGCCCCCGCCCAGTAGTGCACAGCCCGCTGAGAGTGCCGCTGACCGGCGCTCTCAGCGGGCCCCGGGTCGGATCCGGTGTCAGCAACCGACGAAATGCTTGTCGTTGGCCCAGCCGGTGTTGGCCCACGTGTCCGGCTCCGCCGGGGTGAAGTCGGGGTAGAGCTTCGCCAGCTCACCGAGCAGCCAGTTCGCGAACCGGGCCGCGCCCTGCGGGCAGGCGTGGATCCCGTCGGTGCTGCGGTCGGCTCTTCCGTCGCGTTCCCGCTGGTAGTGGCTTCCCCAGACGGCTGTGGCGTCGAGCAGGTGGGCCCGGCCGCCCGAGCCACTCACCACGGCACGGGCGACCGGCCCGGTGCGGTCGAGGTCGGCGACGTGCGGCGCATAGAAGTCGTCGGGCCGGATCGGCGGCATCGTGACGAAAACCAGCGCGGCGCCGGTCGCGGTGACCGTGGCCAGAAGTTTGCGGTAGGCCGTGGTCTGCTCGTCCCGGCTGCCCCAGTCGTACGTGGTGATCTGATAGACGACCACGGACGGATCGGCGTCGGCGATTCGTCGGGGCAGCGTCGGCCAGGTTTTGTCGGAGAACGGCCCGACGACGTTGCCGCCGCCGTCGGAGGCCAGCGATCGGAAGCGGACACCGCTCGCGGCGAACGCCGCTGTCAGCGGTAAGGCCTGCCCGGCAGCGACGGAGTCGCCCAGCAGCACCACCGGCGAGACGCTGCTCCTGCTCGCCGGGGTTCGCTCGGAAACGTCGGGGGCCGACGGGCCGGAGCACGCGGCGGAGAGCAGCAGCACGGCCACGCCGACCGCGAATCGTGGAAGGACGGTCATGCGTCCACCGTGACCGGGCGATGTCCCCGTGCTGTCCCGGTCGGGTCGCGGTGGTGTCGCGGCGTCGCGACGAACCTGCGACAGCGTAGGGACCACGGGCGGACGTCGGCCGGGCAGCGTCGACGGGCATGAGCATCGTGGTCGATCGCAGCCCGGCGCTGCGTCCGCACGTCGCCGCGTTGGACGGCCTCCGTGGCGTAGCCGTTCTCGGTGTCCTGCTGTTCCACACCGGCCACCTGCCGGGCGGGTTCCTCGGCGTGGACCTGTTCTTCGCGCTCTCCGGCTACCTGATCACGGACCTGCTGCTGCGCGAGGCCGCCGCGACGGGCACGGTGTCGCCGGCGGCGTTCTGGGGACGGCGGGTCCGGCGGCTGTTGCCGGCGCTCGTCTTGGTGCTCGTCGGCGCCACCCTGGCCGCCGTCGCGGTCGGGCCGCCCGACCTGGTCCGCACCACGGCGGCGGACGGCCCGTGGGTGCAGGCGAACCTGGTCAACTGGCACCTGCTGGCCGAGTCCGCGAGTTACTGGGACCGGTTCGGCCGAGCCCGCGTGTTCGAGCACCTGTGGAGCATCGCGGTCGAGGAGCAGTTCTACCTCGGGTGGCCACTCGTCGTGCTGGTGATCGCACGGCGAAGCGGACGGGTGGCGCGCCGGGTCGCTGTCGCCGCGGTGGGCGGGTCGATCTGTTCCGCGATCCTGATGATCGTGCTGGCCGATCCGGCCGACCCGACCCGGGTCTACACCGGCACCGACACGAGGGCGTTCTCGTTGCTGCTCGGCGCCGCGGTGGCCGCCGTGCCCGGCATTCCGGAACGGCTGGCCGGGCCGTGGAGCGCCGCGCTGGCCGCCGGGCTGGGCACGGCCTGGCTGGTCGTCGACGGTGCCGACGACCAGTGGCTGTTCACCGGTGGCCTGCTCGTGCACTCGCTGGCCTCGGCCGCCCTGATCGGGGCGTGCGTCCGGGCCCCGGGTTCGACGGTCGCCCGGCTCCTGGCCGTGCCGCCGCTACGGTGGCTCGGACTGATCTCCTACAGCCTGTACCTCTGGCACTGGCCGGTCGTCGTGCTGCTGTCCACCGAGCGGACCGGGCTGGAGGGCTGGACCTGGACGCTTCTGGTGGGCACGGTGGCGATCGGGTTGGCCGTGGCGTCGAAGTACCTGGTCGAGGACCCGATCCGGTACCGCGCGGGGTGGGCGAGGGGCCGCACCGGTCTGCTGGCGTTCGTGGTCGTGATGATCGGCTTGGCCGTGCTGTGGCGTGTGGTTCCGCAACCACCACCGGTCACGATCGACGTGACTCACCTCAGCTGAACAGCGGGCAGGTCCGCCGGACGTCGGACTCCGGAGTGTCGATGGTGAACCGCACCTGCACCTCGGTCGCGCGGGAGCCCTCGCTCTGCGTCGTCACCCCCACCGCGGTGCACACGATCTGGTCGATGCCCCGCGGGGTCACCTCGTAGAGCGCCAGCGGCACCTTCAGGACAACGAGCCCCGGCTGGGTGGTGACGACGACCTGCGTGGTGCCGCCCGCGGTGATCCCGGTGCCGAGGCCCGAGTCGCCGGGGCCGGTCAGGAGCCAGGCCAACGCCTCGGAGACCGTGCCCAGGTGACCGGTCCCGCGCAGCTGGGGCCGCAGCGCGCCGTTTCCGTCGAGGAAGTACAGCGTGACGCCGGGTGCCACGCCGGTCGGGGGTCGCCCGGCATCGGAGACGCCGGACGGCCGCAGCCCGCATCCGGCGAGCAGCAGGACGACGAGTGCGGCCACCACCCCGCGCGTCACGTCCCGGCCCCGTTCCGCGGCAGCCGCAGGACGAACCGCGCCCCGCCGCCGTCGATGTTCTCCGCGGTGAGATCACCGCCGTGCAGCCGGGCGTTCTCCCGCGCGATCGCCAGCCCGAGCCCGCTGCCGGCGGTCCGGGACCGCGCGGGGTCGAACTTGGAGAAGCGGTCGAACACGTGCGGAAGCGCGTCGTCGGACAGCCCCGCTCCGTGGTCGGTGACCTCGACCCGGACGTCGTCCGCGTCGCTGGCCGCGCGCACCCGAACCGGTGGGCGGCCGTGGCGCAGCGCGTTTCCGACGAGGTTGGCCACGATGACGTCGAGCCGGCGCTTGTCCGCGCGGAGCCGGTGCTCGGCCGACACCACCACGTCGACACGTTCCGTCCAGCCCCGTGCCCGAACGCAGTCCCGGACGCTGTCGGCCAGAACCACCTCCTCGACGCGGAGCCGTGCGGTTCCCGCGTCGAAACGGGCCACCTCCATCAGGTCCTCGACGAGACGCACCAGCCGATCCACCTCGGCGATCGCCAGCCGAGCGGACTCACGCGCGTCCGGTTGCATGCCGTCGGCCTCATCCGCCAACACCTCCACCACAGCGGTCAGCGTGCTGAGCGGGGTGCGCAGCTCGTGGGCCACGTCGGCAGCGAACCGCCGGGCGTCGGACTGCATCTGCCGCATCGTCGCCATCGAGGTCTGCAGTGACTCGGCCATCTCGTTGACGCTGACGGCCAGGTCGGCCAGTTCGTCGTCGCCGGAGGGCGGTGACCGAGCGCCGAGGTCTCCGTCCGCAAGCCGGCGGGCGGTGGTCCGTAGCTCCCGCACCGGACGCAGGACGCGACGCGCGGCGGACAGTGCCAGCAGCACGGCCAATGGAAGGGCGAGCGACGCGGTCACGATCGCGGAGCGCGTGAGGGCGTCGATTCGCTGGGCGACGTCGGTGAGGTCGCGCACGGCGTAGACCTCGATCCCGGACGGGGTGGTCGTCCCGTCCGGTGCGGTGGTCACCACCGCGGTGCCGATCACCAGCCACGGCGTCCCGTCCGCCGTGATCCGCTGCGCGACGAGTCGTCCGCGGAGCCGGACGGCCTCGCGGACCGCGTCGGTGACCAGTGGAATGCGCTCCCCGTCGGCTGACTGGAGCCCCTGGTACGTGACCAGCGTGTTCGGCCCGAGCGATGCGCGGAGCCGATCCAAGGTGGCCTGGTCCGGCGGATACGTGACTTGTGGGGTGAGCGCGGTGATCCGATCGGCCAGCGTCCCGGTGAGTTGTTGCTGGGTCGTGTCGACCAATGCGGCGCCGGCCGACCGGGCGCTCGACCACGCCGTCGCCGCGACGCCGATGACCGTCACCACGACGAACGCGGTGACCAGCCGGGGACGCAGCCCACGCGTCCTCCACCGTCGACTCACAGAGGTCCGAACCGGTAGCCGAATCCCCGTACGGTCTGGACGTACCGCGGTGAGGCGGCATCGGCCTCGATCTTCGCCCGTAACCGCTGGACGCCGTTGTCCACCAGCCGGGAGTCCCCCAGGTAGTCGTGCTCCCAGACGTCTTCGAGCAGTTGCTGGCGGCTGAGCACCCGGCCGGGGACGCGGGACAACGTCAGCAGCAGGCGAAGCTCGGTCGGGGTCAGCGCCACCACCTCGCCACGCGTGGTGACGGTCAGCGCGGTGGTGTCGATACGCAGGTCACCGAAGGACCGGACACCGTCCGCGGGTCCGCTGGTACGCCGCAGCACCGCGCGGATCCGGGCATCGAGGACGCTGGGCCGGGCCGGCTTGACCACGTAGTCGTCCGCACCGGCCTCCAGACCCTGGACCACGTCGAGGTCGTCGTCGCGGGCCGTCACCATGATGACCGGCAGCTGGGAGAAGGACCGGATCCGACGACACACCTCGACGCCGTCGACGTCGGGCAGCATCACGTCGAGCGCGACGAGATCCGGCGGCGACTCCTGGATCGCGCGCAGGCCCTCCGCGCCGTTCGCCGCCGTCCGCACGTCGTAACCGTGTCTGCCCAACGCGATCCGGAGCCCGCGCCGGACCGGTTCGTCGTCCTCGATCAGCAGAATCGCCACCACGGACCCCAGTATGCGACCCCGCGACGACCCGGTGGCCTCCGCGAACGCTTGCGACGAACCTGCGACAAGCGGTCACCCTAGAGCGCGAGGACCGCCATGGCCACGGCGAGGACACCGAGGATCGCGAGGAGCACCAGGAACCAGCCGAAGCGGCCCCAGACGTGGGCCGCGCGCTCGTACGGCTGGGACGGATCCCGGTGAGCAGCCGCGTGCTGAACGCGACGCTGCTCCGGCACCCCCGGCGACCGCCGCACCGCCGGAAGCGCGGACAGACCCGGCAGACCGTCCTCGGGCTGACGCGGCGCGGGCAGCGCGGCCCGGCGCGGCGGCGCGGCGATCTCGGCGACCGGACGCCGCACCAGCCGCGCGGCGGCCTTCGCGGCCCGGTTGAACACTCCCCCGGCAACCGGCAGACGCGGCGGCGCGACCACCCGCGGCGGCCGCGGAACACCCATCGCCGCAGCCCCGACCGCCGCCGGCGTCCCGACCGGCAGCGCGAGATCCGCGGCGAGCCGACCGAGCGCGCCACCCGCCATCGCGAACGCCGGCGGATCCGGCTGCACCGGCTCGATCCCCAGCGTATCGCGCAGCGTCAGCCAGAGCGTCGGCAGCGGCGCCGAGCCACCCACCAGCACGATCGCGTCGAGTTCGGCCGGCGTCACCCGGGCCTCGCGCAGGACCCGCGCGGTCACCCGGGCCACCCGGTCGGCCACCGGCCGGGCGAACCGCTCCATGTCGGACCTGGTCAGCGGAACGATGTCCGCGGTGCCCGGCACGGACACCGGCACGAACTCCGCCTCGTCGAGCGTCTCCTTCGCGGCCCGGACGTCGGCCCAGAACTCCCGTTGCGTACGGCGCTGATCGATGGTGCGGGGACGGTCGATCGCCCGCCAGATCTCCCGGCGCTGACGACCGGCCGCGGCGGCGATGTGCGCGGCGATCGCCGCGTCGATCCGGCGCCCGCCGACAGTGGGATCCCCGCCGACCGCGACGACCGCGAGCCGTCCCGCCTCGGGGGCCAGCACCGAGACGTCGAACCCGCGCGCCCCGACATCGACGACCACGAGCCGACGCTCGACCGCCATCGACGCCCCGACCGCGGCCACGGCGGCGACCGGCTCCGGGATCAGCGTGACGTCGGCGAATCCGGCGTACCGGGCCGCCTCCCGCAGCGTCGCCTGCTCCGCCGCTGCCCACCGCACGGGGTAGGTCAGCGCGGCCGGCGGCACGCTGCCGAGCGTCGCCGTGGCCGAGGCCGCGACCGCGGCCAGCACCCCGGCGAGCAGGTCGGTCGGTGTGGTGTCCCGTTCGCCCAGCCGGAACTTCTGCTCGGCGATGTGGCGCCGCGGTGCGGGCTCGAAGTGGTCCGGGTCGGCGGCGGCAGCACGCTCCGCGTCCCGCCCCACCCGGATCGAGCCGTCGGCGCCGAGTAACACGCAGGAGGGCAGGACCGGCTCACCGTCGAACAGGAGCGGACTGCTCCGGCCGTCGGGCCGCCGAAGGAGCGCGACCGTGTTGGTCAGCCCTAAATCGACGCCGAGCAGCGGTCCGGACCCGGCGGGGCGTAACGCCGAATCCTCGCGAGAGGCTGACACACGGCACAGTATCCCGTGCGCGGAACATTTGCCGCGCGCGGCACGCTGTGGGGCGTCGCGAAAGGATTCAGCCCAGGCCTGCCGCCCGCAGACGCCGGACCAGCGGCTCCCGGCCGACGGGCTGGCGCACCGGCTCGACCGGGCCGAACGCCGGGATGTGGGCGCCGACCTCGCTCTTGCCGACGGTCAGCCGCTCGCCGTGGTGGAGAAGTTCCAGGTCGGCGCCGTCGAGCAGGCGGTAACGCGCCTCGCCCGGGTGCACCTCGACGCGCAACCGGCGCCCCCGCCAGCGGATCATGAATGCGATCCGGCTGAGCTCCTCCGGCAGCCGGGGCGCGAACGAGAGCCCGGCCTTCAGGTGGCGCATGCCGCCGAACCCGACCACGACGCCCGACCACACCCCGGACAGCGCCGCGATGTGCAGGCCGTGGGCGGTGTTGCCGGCCAGGTCGTTCAGGTCGAGCATGCCGGTCTCGCAGAGGTACTCGTACGCGAGGCCCAGGTGGCCCGTCTCCGCCGCCATCACGCCCTGGGTGGCCGCCGAGAGCGACGAGTCACGCACGGTGATCTGCTCGTAGTAGGCGAAGTTGCGCTGCTTCTGCGCGGGGGTGAACGCCTCCGGGCAGAGCTGCATCGCCAGGACCAGGTCGGCCTGCTTGACCACCTGCTTGCGGTACAGGTCGAGGTAGGGGAAGTGCAGCAGCAGCGGGTACTTCTCCGGCGGGGTGCCGCCGAAGTCCCACAGCGCGTGGTCGGTGAAGTTCTCCGACTGGGCGTGCACACCGCGCTTGGCGTCGAACGGCACGACCATCGCGTCGGCGGCGTCCTGCCAGGACGCGATCTCCTCGTTGTCGACGCCGAGTTCCGCGGCTTCCTCGGCGTAGCGGCGGCAGACGTCGGCGGCGCCGCGCAGGTTCCGCTGCGCCATGAGGTTGGTGAACAGGTTGTTGTCGGCGATCGCGCTGTACTCGTCGGGCCCGGTGACGCCGTCGATGCGGAAGCCGCCCTCACCGTCGTGGTGCCCGACCGAGCGCCAGAGCCGCGCGGTGGCCGTCAGCAACTCGAGCCCGACAGTGCGCTCGAACTCGTCGTCGCCGGTGGCACCGACGTGGCGCAGGACGGCGTCGGCGATGTCGGCGTTGACGTGCAGTGCCGCGGTGCCTGCGGGCCAGTAGCCGGAGCACTCCTGGCCGCGGATCGTGCGCCAGGGGAACGCGGCGCCGTTGAAGCCGAGTGTCTGGGCGCGCTCCTCGGCCAGCGGCAACGTCTCGCGACGCCACTGCAGGGCGTGCGCGGCGGCGTCGGGCACGGTGTGGCTGAGCATCGGCAGCACGAACGTCTCGGTGTCCCAGAACGTGTGGCCGTCGTAGCCGGGGCCGGTGAGACCCTTCGCCGGGATCGCGCGGCCCTCGGCGCGCGCACCGGCCTGCAGCACGTGGAACAGCCCGAACCGCACGGCCTGCTGCAGCTGGGCGTCGCCCTCGACCTCGACGTCGGCGCTCGCCCAGAAGTCGTCGAGGTACTCGCGCTGCTCGTCGAGCAGCCCGTCCCAGCCGGTGTAGCGGGCCGCGGTGATCGCCGCACGCACCTGGTCGTTGAGCGCGGGCAGCGAGCGCCGCGACGACCAGCCGTAGGCGAGGTACTTGACCAGGCGCACCGACCGGCCGGGCGCCAGCCGGCCGATCACCGTGGTGCGCCCGATGTTCTCGCTCGAGCTGGAGTGCGTCTCGGTGCCCGCCGGGCCCTGGACGTCGTGCTCCATCGTGGCGGCCATCCGCAGGCCGGTGCCCGCGAGGCTGTGCAGCAGCGTCGCGCCGGTGGTGTTGTTGTTGTGGATCTCCGGCACCAGCGGACGGGCCAGCGCCGCCTCGATCCGCGGGTCGTTCCCGGACTGCGGCAGCTCTTCGTTGGCGAACAGCTCGGACTGCAGGACGAGCTGGACCGGCTGGTCACCCGCGGTGACCGTGTAGCTGATCGCGGCGATCGAGCGCTGCACGAGCGAGACCAGCCGCTCGGTCGTGAGCGTGATCGACTTGCCGGCGGGTGACGTCCAGTGCAGCTCGCGGGTGAGCACGCCGGTGCGGAAGTCGAGGACACGCTCGTGGTCGACGACCTGCCCGTACCGGACGTCGAGCGGCTCGTCGTCGACCAGCAGGCGAATCAGCTTGCCGTTGGTGACGTTGACGATCGCCTGCCCGGACTCCGGGTAGCCGTAACCGCCCTCGGCGTACGGTAACGGCCGCAGTTCGCAGAACGAGTTGAGGTACGTGCCCGGCAGCTCGTGCGGCTCGCCCTCGTCGAGGTTGCCGCGCAGGCCGATGTGACCGTTGGCCAGCGTGAACACGGACTCGGAGACACCGAGCCGCTCGAGGTCGACGGACGACTCACGCACCGCCCACGGCTCGATGGCGTACGGACCGGACCCGATCACGGCTCCCCCAGCAGGTCGGTCAGTCTGGTGACGACGACGTCAGCGCCGTGCTCCTTGAGCGCGGCCCCCTGCCCCACCCGGTCGACGCCGACGACGAAGCCGAATCCGCCCGCGCGGCCGGCTTCGACCCCGGAGAGCGCATCCTCGAAGACCACGGCTTCCTCGGGACGCACGCCGAGCAGCTCGGCACCGGCCAGGAACGTGTCGGGTGCGGGCTTGCCGGCCAGGCCACGCTCGGCGGCGACCAGCGCGTCGACCCGCAGGTCGAACAGGTGCGCCAGCCCGGTGACCTCGAGTACCTGCTGGGCGTTCGCACTGGACGTGACCACCGCACGGGGTATGCCCGCCGCCTGGAGCGCCGTCACGTACTCCACCGCGTCGTCGAACACCTCGACGCCCTGCTCCTCGATCAACTGGAGCACCAGCGTGTTCTTGGTGTTCGAGAGGCCGAGCACCGTGTGGTCACCCAGGGTGTCGTCGGCAGTGCCCTCGGGCAGCTGGATGCCGCGCGACGCGAGGAACGCCCGCGTGCCGTCCAGCCGCTTCCGGCCGTCCACGTACCGCACGTAGTCGTCCTCGATGCCGAACGGCCGCTGGTCCGGCGCGTACTCGGCCAGGAACCGGTCGAACATCGCCTTCCACGCGTTCGCGTGCTGCGCGGCGGTACGAGTGACCACGCCGTCCAGGTCGAACAGGCAAGCCCGGATCGCGGGCGGTAATCCCAGCGTCATGCGAGAAGACTAAGCAGGGCCTACGACAGTTCGTCGAATCGCCGATGAACAGTTCATCCAGCGCTGACACGCTGCGGGCATGGATGTCCGGATGATCCGCGCTTACAGGCGGTGCAGACGACGGCCGCGCTCGACCGCCGGGGCTGGTGGTGACTAGAACGTGCCGCCGTCGACGACCAGGCGGACGTCGTTCACGTACGACGCGGTGACCAGGAACAACACGCCCTCGGCGATCTCCTCGGGCGTGCACATGTGCCGGAACGGTGACCGTTCCTCACGTTCGCGCAGGTCCATGTCCGAGAGCCGGGCGAAGTCGAGCCCCATCTCGGTGGCCACCAGCCCGGGCGCGACGACGTTCACGTGCACTCCGCGGCTGCGCTCCTCCTTGGCGACGGTGCGCGCGAGCGCCTCCACGGCCGCCTTGCCCATCGAGTGCGGGGCGCGGTTGGCCGGGTAGGTGTCGGTCGCGATGCTCGAGACGAACACCAGGTCGGAGCGGTCGTTGCGGCGCAGGTGCGGCAGCGCCGCCTGGGCGACGTGGTGCGGGCCGAACGCGTGGACGCGCAGCATCCGTTCGAGCTCGCCCGGGTCGGTCTCGACGACCGGGTCGCCGCTACCGGACATGCCCGCGTTGCTCACGACCAGGTCGAGGCCGCCGAGGTCCCGGACGGCCGCTTCGACCTGCCAGTGCACGTCCGCGACGATCGCTACCGAGCCCTGGTAGGAGCGGCCGACGCGGCCGAGCTTGGTGATGTCGTCGACGGTCGTCGCAGCGGCGACGGTGTTGCGCGAGAACGTGATCGCCACGTCCGCGCCGGCGGCGGCCAGTGCCAGCGCGACCGTCCGGCCGATTCCGCGGCTCCCGCCGGTGACGAGTGCACGGCGACCAGCCAGGGGCAGAGGTGTGTTCGTAGTCTCCACGAACACAAAACGTACTATCGTGGCATGTAGTTCCAACAGGATTTAGCGGTAGAAAACGCTCGCCGCGCGGGGGCGGAAGAGAGCTTCCTGGGTGAGGGTCGCGCCGAGCGTGCCGTCCGCGGTGCGGATCGTGCCGGTGTAGAACCCCCGCCCGCGCGCCACCGACTGCGGCACGAGATCCATCAGCACCCACTCGTCCAGCCGGATCGGCCGGTGGAACCAGATCGCGTGATCGAGGCTCGACCCCGACCCGGACGTCTCGTCGTGCAACGGCGCCAGGCCGGTCGAGATGTCCGAGAGGTACGTGAGCACGCACGCGTGGATCAGCGGATCGTCGGGCAGCGACGCGACGCACCGCGCCCAGAACCGGGTCGGCCACTCGGCGTCGGGGTACGGCGCCGGCGGCAGCGTGCCCTCCATCGAGAACAGCCGGGGCATCGACCCGGGAGCCTCCGGCGCGGGCACCTCGGACACGTCGGTGACGTCGACGTCCTTGCCGTGCTCCTCCACGTGGAACGAGCACGACATCGTGAAGATGACCGTGTCGTCCTGCAGCGCGACGACCCGGCGTGCCGAGTACGACCGGCCGTCCCGGTCCCGGTCGACGCGGAAGTCCGTCGGGCGGCCGGAGTCGCCACCGCGCAGGTAGTAGCCGTGCAGCGAGTGCGGCGACCGACCGTCCGGGACCGTGAGTCCGGCGGCCCGGAGCGCCTGCGCCGCGACCTGCCCGCCGTACAGCGGGAACTCCTCGTCGAAGACGGTGTTCGCCCGGTACAGATCGGGCTCGACCTCGTCCAGAGCGAAGAGGTCGAGGATCGTGGGCGCACCCGTGGTCGTCTGCGTCACGACCCGCACGGTAGCCCGCCGTTTGCCCGACAAATGGGCGCTGTGACCGCTCTCTCACGTGTTTCCGGTCAGAGCTGACCGGATCCCTAGGCAGCACCTGTCCACGACCGATACGTTGCGAACCAAAGCCCCAACGGCGGAAGGCTGTTCCCGTGAGCGACGAGGTGCAGGTCGAACACGCCGACGGCGTATCGATCATCACGATCAACCGGCCGAAGGCGCGGAACGCGATCAACGGCGCGGTGTCCGCCGGGATCTCGGCCGCACTCGACGAACTGGACGAGCGCGACGACCTGACGCTGGGCATCATCACCGGCGCCGGCGGTTCGTTCTGCGCCGGCATGGACCTCAAGGCGTTCGTCGCGGGCGAGAACCCGAGCGACGAGAAGCGCGGCTTCGGCGGCATCACCGCGCTCCCGCCGCGCAAGCCGGTCATCGCGGCGGTCGAGGGCTGGGCGTTGGCCGGCGGCTGCGAGATCGCACTGGCCTGCGACCTGATCGTCGCGGCGGAGGACGCGAAGTTCGGCATCCCCGAGGTGAAGCGCGGGCTGGTCGCGGCCGCAGGTGGGCTGGTGCGCCTCCCCCGCCGGATCCCCCCGGCCGTCGCGATGGAGCTGGCGCTGACCGGCGACCCGCTGACCGCTGCGGACGCGCTCAAGTACGGCCTGGTCAACTCGCTGACACCGACCGGGGGCGCACTCGAGGGCGCGAAGGCGCTGGCCGCCAGGATCGCCGCGAACGGTCCGCTCGCGGTCGCCGCGTCGAAGCAGCTGATCGTGCAGTCGCAGGACTGGACCGACGCCGAGCTGTGGGACAAGCAGGGCGCGATCGTCGGGCCGGTGCTCGGCTCCGAGGACGCGCGCGAAGGGTCGATCGCGTTCGCCGAGAAGCGCGCCCCGGTATGGAAGGGACGCTAGATGGGCCCGTTGACCGGCCTCAAAGTCATCGAGCTGGCGGGGATCGGTCCCGGGCCGCACGCCGCGATGATCCTCGCCGACCTGGGCGCCGACGTCGTGCGCGTCGACCGGCCGCCGGCGGGTGGCGCCTCCAACGACCAGACGCTGCGCAACCGTCGGTCGGTGGCGCTGAACCTGAAGTCCCCGGACGACAAAGCGACGCTGCTGCGCCTGATCGAGCAGGCCGACGTGCTGCTCGAGGGGTATCGACCCGGCGTCACCGAGCGACTCGGCATCGGCCCGGACGACTGCGCAGCGGTCAATCCCCGGCTGATCTACGCCCGGATGACCGGATGGGGCCAGGACGGTCCGTGGGCGCACACCGCCGGGCACGACATCAACTACATCTCGGTGACCGGTGCCCTGCACGCGATCGGGCGGGTCGGTGAGCGGCCGGTGCCGCCGCTGAACCTCGTCGGTGACTTCGGTGGCGGATCGATGCTGCTGCTCGTCGGCATTCTGTCGGCGCTGTTCGAGCGCCAGCAGTCCGGTCGGGGCCAGACCGTGGATGCCGCGATGGTCGACGGGGCCACGCTGTTGTCGCAGATGTTCTGGTCGTTCCGGGGCGCCGGGGTGTGGAGCGACGAGCGGGGCGTCAACCTGCTCGACGGTGGTGCGCCCTGGTACGACACGTACGAGTGCGCGGACGGGCGGTACGTGGCTGTCGGTGCGCTGGAGCCGCAGTTCTACGCGGCACTGCTGGCGGGTCTGGAGATCGAGGTGCCCGATCGCGACGACCCCGCGACCTGGCCGGAGATCCGTAAGCGGTTCACCGACGCGTTCGCCAGGAAGTCGCGGGACGAGTGGGCTGCGATCTTCGACGGCACCGACGCGTGTGTCACCCCCGTGCTGACGTTCGGGGAGGCGCCCGCCCACCCGCACGTGGCCGCGCGGAACACGGTCGTGGAGCAGAACGGCATCCCCCAGGCCGCCCCGGCCCCCCGGTTCTCCCGCACCCCACCCGGCACCCCCACCCCACCCCCAGCCCCGGGCCGCGACAACGACTCGGTCCTGAACGACTGGCTCAGCTAGCCGCCCGAAGCGGTCCCGGAGAGGCGCGTCCTGGCGCCCCGCAACGGAACCGCTTCGAGCGGCCCCGGAGAGGCGCGTCCTGGCCCGCCGGAACGGGGCCGCTTCAGCGCAGGATCACCGTGATCGTGTCGCGGAACAGGTCGTCGACGGTGCGCCCGGGCTCGAAGTACTCGGTGATCGCCCGCACGACCGTCGGATAGCGGGCGGTGTACGCCTCCAGGTCGAAGTCGGCGGCGTCCGGCGCCCCGGCCTGCTCCTCGAGCACGTGCCCGACAGTGAACCGCTCGACCGCCAGAACGGTCAGCCGCGCCTCCCGCAGCGACAGACCGCTCTCGACCAACGTCGACATTGCCGTTTCGGAGAGCGCAGCCATCCGGCGCGAGAGCTGCGCCGCAGACAGCACCTGCGCACCATCGGGATGCGCGAGCAACGCGCGGCGTAGCCGCTCGGCGAGGTCGGCGAGCCAGTCCTGCCAGCGCTGACCCGGCGCGATCGGGAGCAGCTCGATCGGTTCGAGAATCGCCTCGGCCAGCTCCGTGACCAGCGCGGCCTTATTCGTGACGTGCCAGTAGAGCGTAGGCGCCTGGACCCCGAGTCGCTGGGCGAGCTTCCGGAACGTCACGCCCGCGAGACCGCCCTCGTCGAGCAACGCGAGCGCCTCGGCGACGATCCGCTCCTTCGTCAGAGCCATTTACATCCTCTCTCTACCACCGTTAGAGTAGCCCTCTCTAACAGTGGTAGAGAGGTATGTCCGATGAAGGCAGCTGTGGTCCATACTCCCGGCGGTGTCCCGATCTACGAAGACTTCGCCGACCCCGAGCCGGGGCCGGACGACGTCGTCGTCACCGTGAAGGCGGTCGCGGTGGAGAACGTCGACCGGAAGGTCGCCGCCGGTGAGCACTACACGAGCACCGCGCCGACCTACCCGCTCATCCCCTGCTTCGACGGCGTCGGGACGCTGGACGACGGCACGCTGGTGGGGTTCGGCAACGTCGCGCCGCCCTACGGAGCGCTCGCCGACAAGGTCGTCGTGCCGCGCGCGTTCACGGTGCCGGCTCCCGACGGGATCGATCCGACCGACGTGGTCGTACTCTCCACGGCCATCACCGGGATGGCAATGCGCACCGCCGGTGGGCTGGTGCCCGGCGAGACCGTGCTCGTACAGGGCGCTACCGGGGTTGCGGGGAGGCTCGCAGTGAAGATCGCCCGGTTACTGGGCGCCGGGCGGGTCGTGGCCACCGGCCGCGACAACGAAGCGCTGGCGTCCCTGCAGGCCGATGCGGTGATCAACACCAGCAACGAGCAGGCGTTCGCGGACGCCGGCCCGTTCGACGTCGTGGTCGACTTCCTATGGGGCCGACCGACCGAGGTTCTGCTGAAGACGCTGGTGCCAGATTCATTCACATTCGGAAAGCCGACGCGCATCGTCCAGATCGGCGATTCGGCGGGAGCCGCGTTGACGTTGCCGGCGGAGAGCCTCCGGACGTCGGGCGTCGAGCTCTACGGCGCCTCGAAGGGCCTCGCCGGCGGCGGGATGGCGGAGGCGTACGAGCAGGTCCTGGCGTGGACCCGCGAGGGCGCGCTGACGTTCGACAAGGAAGTGGTCCCGCTCGCGGACATCGAAGACGCCTGGCAGCGCACCGACCTCCGCGGCAAGCGACTCGTGGTGACGCCCTAGAAATTCCAGCGGTACTCGAGTTCCGGGCGACCCGCGCGGCCGTACCGGGCGGCACGCGTCGCGAGGCCGGCGTCGGTGAGGTGCTCGAGGTACCGGCGGGCGGTGATCCGCGACATCCCGAGGTCCTCGGCGATCTCGCTCGCCGACAGCGGCGCCGACCCGGTGCGGAGCGCGGCCGTGACCGCGTCGAGCGACTCCGGGCTCATGCCCTTCGGCAGCGCGGTCTGGCCGCGGCCGTGCAGCAGCGCCAGTGCGCGGTCGACCTCGTGCTGGCCGCTCAGCTGGCCGCCGCCGGCGAGCTTGGAACGGTAGGCCGCGTACTGCTCGAGCTTTTCCGCGAAGGTGGGGAACACGAACGGTTTGATCAGGTACTGGACGATGCCGAGCGACACGGCCGCACGTACGGTGTTCAGATCACGGGCGGACGTGACTGCCACGACGTCGGCGCGATGGCCCCGGGCGCGCATACGTCGGCAGATGTCCAGGCCGTGCATGTCGGGCAGGTGCATGTCGAGGAGCACGAGGTCGATCTCCGTGCGCCCCATTTCGCGTAACGCGTCGGCCGCGGTGAGGGCCTTACCGGCCACCGCGAAGCCCGGCACGCGTTCGACGTACGCCGCGTGCGCGTCGGCGGCGATCGGATCGTCCTCGACGACCAGCACTCTGATCACGCCGTGACCCGGGCCCGCACCGGTAGCCGCACCGTGAACACCGCACCCCCGTCACCGGTGACGTCGATCGAACCGCCGTGCCGGTGCACGGCCTGCCCGACCAGCGCGAGCCCCAGCCCGCGGCCGATGAGCCGCTCGTCGGTCTTCGTCGACCAGCCCCGCGCGAACGCCTGCTCCACCTGCTCGGCGTCCAGGCCGGTGCCGGAGTCGGCTACCTCGAGCACCAGTTCCTCCTCGGACACCCACGCGGCCACCTCGACCCGGCGCGGAGGCGGCGCGGCCACCGCGGCGTCCACCGCGTTGTCGATCAGGTTGCCGACGATCGTCACCAGGTCACGCGGATCGGCGACGCCGGGCGGCACCGTCGCCTCCGGATCGAGCACCAGCTCGACGCCCCGTTCCGAGGCCTGCGCCACCTTACCGAGCAGCAACGCGACCAGGACCGGCTCCTCCACTGCCTCGACGACCCGGTCGGCCAGCTGCTGGCTCAGCTCCAGTTCACCGGTCGCGAACTCCAGCGCCTCGGGGACCCGGCCGAGGCCGATCAGCGACACGACGGTGTGCAGCCGGTTCGACGCCTCGTGCGCCGCCGAGCGCAGCGACTCGGCGAACCCGCGCACCGAGTCGAGCTCACCGGTGAGGGCCTGCAGGTCGGTGTGATCGCGCAGGGTGACGACACTGCCGCCGCCGGCCGCCCGCTGGTTGACGACGAGGACACGGTCACCGGTCAGGTGGATCTCGTCGGTCTGTTCCTCGCCCTTGCCGAGCGACTCGCCCAGCGGCAGGTTCGTCACCGGGAGGCCCACCACGTCCGGCGGCAGGCCGAGCAACCGACGGGCCTCGTCGTTGACGAGTTGGACCCGCCCGTCGCGGTCGAGCAGCAGCAGTCCCTCGTGGACGGCGTGCAGCACGGCGTCGTAGTAGGCATACATGCGGCTGAGCTGACGGGGGCCCAGATCGTGGGTCTGGCGGCGCAGCCGCCGGTTGACCAGCCACGTCCCGCCCGCGGCCACCAGCAGTGCGAGCGCTCCGGCGAGCGCCAGCGCCGGGAGCTGACCCTGCAGGTTCTTGTCGATCGCGCTGCGCTTGATGCCGACGGAGACCAGCCCGCGGACCGTGCCGTCGAGCGAAATCGGTACCACCGCACGGACAGAGGGCCCCAGCGTGCCGGTGTAGGTCTCGGTGAAATCCTCGCCGCGCAGTGCCACGTCGATGTGACCCAAGAACTTTTTGCCGATCTGGGTGGTATCAGGGTGTGTGTACCTAATGCCCGCGGTGTTCATCACAACCACGAAGTCCGTGCTCGTCGCCTGGCGCACGTTTTCCGCGTGCGGCTGCAGCACCGCCGTCGGGTTCGGCGCCGACAAGCCGTCGCGGACGTCCGGCGTGGCGGCCACCGCATGAGCGATCGCCAACGCACGGCTCTCCGCGCCCTCTTCCGTGGAATGCTCTGCCTGCGCCACCGCCGCACCGAGTCCGGCCGCGACGACAACCGTCACCACCGTGATCTGCAGCGCGAACAGTTGCCTCGCCAGGCTCCACTCCTGCGGACGTAACGCCATGATCGCAATGTACAGAACAGTGACCGGTGTCACTTCGACCGAGATTCTGGGCACCAATCCACTGAACCCTTTTCAACTTCATGATCCCCGCAGCCGGAACACCGCCCGCTGGGGTCGGTCGAAAAGAATTCACCTGCCGTGCCGTCGACGACATCGCGCAGAAAGAAGGCCCCATGAGCACGACCGCCGACCCGACCCCACCGGGCGACGCTCCCCCGCCGGGTGAAACGCCCCCACCGCGCGACGAGAACCCGCCCGAGCCCGCGCCCCGCAAGCGCGACCGCACCCATCTCCTCTACATCGCGGTCATCGTCGCGGTGGTGCTCGGCGCCGCGGTCGGCCTGATCTGGCCCGAGCTGGGCAAAGACCTGAAGCCGCTGGGTACCGGCTTCGTGAACCTGATCAAGATGATGATCGGCCCGGTCATCTTCTGCACGATCGTGCTGGGCATCGGCTCGATCCGCAGCGCCGCCGCGGTCGGCAAGGTCGGCGGTCTCGCGCTCGGCTACTTCCTGATCATGTCGACGTTCGCGCTGACCATCGGCCTGATCGTCGGCAACATCATCCAGCCCGGCTCCGGCCTGGACCTGGCCGCCAACCCCGACGCCGGCAAGGACCTCGCCGCCGACGCCGAAGGCGGCACCGTCGACTTCCTGCTCGGCATCATCCCCGACACGCTGGTCTCGGCGCTGACCTCGGGTGTCGTGCTCCAGGCCCTGCTGGTCGCGATCCTGGTCGGGTTCGCGCTGCAGGCGATGGGCCGCACCGGTGAGCCGATCCTGCGTGGCATCGGCTACTTCCAGAAGCTCGTCTTCCGGGTGCTGGCCATGATCATGTGGGTCGCGCCGATCGGTGCGTTCGGCGCCATCGCCGCGGTCGTCGGCGAGACCGGCTGGGACGCGCTGACCGCGTTGCTGCAGGTCATGCTCGGTTTCTACATCACCTGCGCGATCTTCGTGTTCGGTGTCCTGGGCGCGATCCTCTGGATCGGCGCGCGGATCAACATCTTCTCGCTGCTGAAGTACCTGGCCCGTGAGTTCCTGCTGATCCTGTCGACGTCGTCGTCGGAGTCGGCGCTGCCGCGGCTCATCGCGAAGATGGAGCACTTCGGGGTGTCCCGCCCGGTCGTCGGTATCACGGTGCCGACCGGGTACTCGTTCAACCTGGACGGCACCGCGATCTACCTGACGATGGCGTCGCTGTTCATCGCCGACGCCCTCAACCAGCCGCTCTCGATCGGCGAGCAGATCGGCCTGCTGCTGTTCATGATCATCGCGTCGAAGGGTGCGGCGGGCGTCACCGGCGCCGGGCTCGCGACGCTGGCCGGTGGTCTGGCCTCGCACAAGCCCGCGCTGCTCGACGGCGTCGGCCTGATCGTCGGTATCGACCGGTTCATGTCCGAGGCACGTGCGCTGACCAACTTCGCCGGGAACGCGGTCGCGACCGTGCTGATCGGCAACTGGACCGGCTCGTTCGACCGCGCACAGGCCGAACGGGTGCTGGCGGGTCAGGCACCGTTCGACGAGGCCACGATGATCGACGACGACCACCACGGTGGCCCGGCGCCGGAGCAGGAACCGGCGTTGGCAGGCTCGAAGGCGTGATGCCCTCCTAGCGCGGACGGCCGGTTCACCGGTACCGCCCCGGTCAGCTGCCGGGGAACCACGAGCCGTCCGCAGTACAGCGTGGCACCCGGACCTTGCCTCTCTCGGTCCGGGTGCCACGTACATTTCGCACGTGACGTGGTTCTCGTGGGGGCTCGGGGAGCTGACCGGGGCGGCGGACGGGCCGCCTACTGCTCCGGACGCGCCCGTCGCGGCGCGGGTGCAGGCCCTCGTCCGGGCGCTCTCACCCCTTTCGATCGACGTCAGTCAAGTGCTCGTCGGTCGCGCGGCGCTCCACGGTTGGCGCCGCGCCGGGCACGTGTCGGCGAACGGGAGCTGCCGGCTCGTCCGGGCGGCGGACGGCTGGCTGGCGGTGAACCTGTCCCGCCCCACCGACCTGGACCTCCTCCCGGCCCTCCTGGAAGCCGACGTCACCACTGACCCCTGGACGGCCCTCACCACCGCCGCCGCAACCCGCCCGGCCGCGGAGTTGGCCGCCAGAGCCCAACTCCTGGGCATCCCCGCCGCAGTCCCCCACAGCGCAGCAACGTTGCGGCCCCTCCGCACCTCCCTCCTGGGCGAGCCCGCGCCGGCAGGCGCGCTGGTGGTGCTGGATCTGTCGGCCATGTGGGCCGGGCCGCTGTGTGCGCATCTGTTGGGGCGGGCGGGTGCGCAGGTCGTGAAGGTGGAGGACGTCCGGCGCCCGGACGGGGCCCGCTTCGGCCCGCCGAAGTTCTACGACGACCTGCACCGGGGCCACGCCGGCGTCGTCCTGGACTTCTCCACCCCGGAGGGCCGCACCGCACTGTCGAACCTCGCCGCCGACGCAGACCTCGTCATCGAGAGCAGCCGCCCACGAGCCCTCCGCCGACTAGGGCTCGTCGCCGAGGACTGGCTCACCGCGGCCCCCGGCCGCACCTGGATTTCGATCACCGGCTACGGCCGCGACGACCCCGACCAGCGCGTGGCCTTCGGCGACGACGCCGCAGTCGCCGGAGGACTGATCGCCACCGCCCCCGACGGCACCCCGGTCTTCTGCGGTGACGCGATCGCCGACCCCCTCACCGGCCTCTTCGCCGCCGCAGCCGCACTGGCTTCCCGCCGGGCAGGCGGCGGCCACCTCCTGGACATAGCCATGGCCGGCGTAGCCGCCCACACCGCCCGCCCCGGGGCTGGCGATCCCGGCTCGGAGTGGGCGCTGTGTTGATCCGGAGGGCGGAGGTGGAGGGGGTCGTGGGTGTCGACGTCCGGATCGAGGGCGGGACGATCCTGGAGGTCGGAGCGGGGCTGGTGCGGCGGACCGGGGAGCCGGAAGTGAACGCCCGTGGCGGGGCCGTGATCCCGGGCCTGCACGACCACCACGTCCACCTACGCGCCTGGGCAGCGGCCCGCACGTCAGTCGACCTCTCCACCGTCCGCTCCCCGGACGACCTCGACCGCCGCCTCCGCACCGCCGCCACCGACGCGCCGGCCGGCACCTGGCTGCGCGGCGTCGGCTGGCACGAGAGCACCGGCGGCAACCTCGACCGCCATCGCCTCGACGCCCTGACCGCCCGTCACCCGGTGAGGATCCAGCACCGCACCGGCGCACTGTGGGTACTGAACAGCGCGGCGCTGACGGTGACCGGTGCGGCCACCGCCCCGGTCCCCGGCATCGAACGCGACGCCTCCGACGAACCCACCGGGCGGCTCTGGCGCGCCGACGACTGGCTCCGCGCCCACACCGTCCCGACGCACGACCCGTTCCCCGACGCACTGACCGCCCTGGCCGCCGAAGCCGCCGCCCAGGGCGTCACGCGTTGGACGGATGCCACTCCGGGCCGCGCCCAATCCGAGACGGACGCCCTGGCCACCCTCTGGTCGGCCGCGCTCCCGGGGCTCGTGCTGATGTCGCCGTCGGGGACCGCCCTGCCGGGATTCGACACGAACGTGCGGCTCGGGCCGCAGAAGATCGTGCTGGACGACGCCACGCTCCCCACCGCCGGCGAACTCGCTGCCACGATCCGTGCGAGCCACGCGGCCGGCTCCCCGGTCGCGGTGCACTGCGTCACGGCCGAGCAACTCGTGACGCTCGTCGCGGCCCTCGACGAGGCCGGCGCCGCCCTCGGTGACCGCGTCGAGCACGCGGGCATCGTTCCGCCGGGCTACGCCGCCCGGCTCGCCGCCCTCGGGCTCGCGTTGGTCACGAACCCGGGCTTCCTCGCCGACCGCGGCGATCGCTACCGGCAGGAAGTCGAGGAGCGCGACTGGCTCTACCCGGTGCGGTCGCTGCTGGACGCCGGCGTCACCGTGGCCGCGGCGACCGACGCCCCGTTCGGCCCGGCCGACCCGTGGGTGGCTATCGCCGCCGCGGTCGACCGCCGCACGGCATCCGGCCACGTCCTGGCCCCGGACGAACGCGTGCCCCCGTCGACCGCGCTCGCCCTGTTCCACACCGACCCGGACGCACCGGGCCGAGCGCGCCGCATAGCTCCCGGCCACCCGTCGGACGTCGTCCTCCTGCACACCCCGCTGGCGACAGCACTGGCGTCACCGTCGGCCCAGCACGTCCGCGCCACGTTCTAAGGAATGAGCACGACCTTGCCGGGCAGCTTCCACGCCTGCCCCCGCTCGTGCACCGACGCGAGCTCGCTCAACGGCAGCCGCTCCGCGACGTCGATCTGGAGCTTTCCGGCATTGACCTGAGCGACGAGCTCCGCCAGACGCTCGGCGTCGGGATGCAGGTACATCCGCACCGCACGGACGGGAGCATCGGTCGGCTGTTCGGCTGACGCGGTCACGTAGATCCCGTCGGGGGCGACGAGACCCAGCGGCGCAGCGTCCGAACGCGGCACGACGTCGAGCACCACGTCGTACTGACCGGTGACCGGCGTGGTCGTGTAGTCGACGATCTCGTGCGCCCCGTACCGGCGGACGCGCTCGGCGCTCCGTTCGCTCGCGGTGGCGGTCACGTGCGCGCCGGCCGCGACGGCGAGTTGCACCGCGAACCCGCCCACCGAACCTCCGGCACCGGTCACCAGCACGCGCTGTCCGGAGTGGAGGTCCGCGTGCTCGAACAGCGCCTGCCAGGCGGTCAGACCGCCGACGGGCAGCGCGGAGGCGTCGGCCAGCGGAACGCTCGTCGGCGCGAGGGCGAGCACGGCTTCGGGGACGACCACGTACTCGGCCGCGGCGCCGTCGTCGGTCATCGGTAACGCCCCGATCACCGCGTCGCCGAGCGCGAACCGGTCGGCACCGGGACCGGTCTCGACGACAGTGCCGCTCACTTCGATGCCGGGGGTCGCGGGCAGGGTCAGCGGGAACACCTCCTGCACGACGCCGAGCCGGATCACGGCGTCGACCAGGTTGAACGGGGCGCCGGCGACCTGCACCAGCACCTGACCGTCCTGCGGGACCGGGCGCTCGACCTCGGTGACGGTCAGCACCGACGGCTCGCCGTACTCGGCATAGCGCATTGCCTTCATGGCACACTCCTTCTCGGATGCTTCAAACTTGAAGCACTTACCCGACCGTAGCATGCTTTGAATTTGAAGCAAGTAAAATGATGGATGTGACGGACGATGGCGGGTTGAGCCCGGCCGAACTCGAGGCCTTCTTCGCGCTCGAGGAGGTCGGGAGCCTGCTGGCGCATGCGGTCGAGCAGCAACTTCGCAGCGTGGGGCTGACTACCGTCCAGTTCAAGATCTTGATGTCGTTGTTCGCAGCCGCGGACGGGCAGCTGCGGATGACCGATCTGGCTGACAGCCTGGTGGTCAGTCGTAGCGGCCTCACCTATCAGGCGGGGCTACTCGAGAAGGCCGGGCTGATCGCGCGGGCGCCGTCGCCGGATGACGATCGGAGTACGACGGTCAGCCTCACGGCGGGTGGGCGCGAGCGCATCTTCGCGGTGTTGCCCGGTCACATGGAAGTCGTGCGGCGGTTGTTGCTCGATCCGTTGTCGCCGGAGGAGCTCGGGACGCTCAGTGGGTTGCTGACCCGCGTACGTGATCACATGCGGACGGATCCACCGCGGTCGGCGGCGCCGAGGAGTAGGAAAAAGTGAACGTTCGCGAGTTGCTGGATGCGCTCGGGGATCCCAAGGCGGCTGAGACGTACTCCGCCGTGCTCGGTGAGCCGCTTCTGCTGATCGACGTTCCGGATGCGGCGTCGGCGGCAGGGCTCGCGATGATCGTGGATCCGAGCCGGTCGGTGACCGATCTGCGTGCGTTGCCGTGCGTGATCGTGCTGGTCGTGCCGGATCCGGGGGTGTTTGCCGGGGCTGGGCACGTGCCGTTGATGCTCGGTGATGTGCTGCTCACCGAGGCTCCGGACGCGCCGCGGCCGTATGTGACCGGCACCGCGGACACGTTGCGCTCGACGGCACTCGCGAACCCGATCGCCGCGACCACGCTGGCGCTGCTTCTGCGCTCCTCCGAAGGCCTCGACGCCACGTCGGGCCTGATCGCAGAATCGGCGACCTACTCGGCCCTCCAGGGGGGTGACGAATTCACCCGCTGGCGCGCGACGCGCCTCCCAAGGCCGGCCACGGTGGGCACCGCGAACGAACGGGTTCGGGTTGAGCGGGACGGGGATGTTTTGCGGGTCACGATGACCCGGGCTGCTCGGCGCAATGCGCTGGACGCTGCGATGCGGGACGCGCTGGCGGAGGCGTTCGCGCTGGCGGCTGCGGATCCGGGAGTGACGCTGGAGCTCCGCGGCGACGGGCCGGACTTCTGCGCCGGTGGCGACCTGGACGAGTTCGGGAGCCGACCCGATCCGGCGATCGCGCACCTCACACGGTTGACACGCAGCCCGGCGCGCCTGCTGCAGTCGGTGGCCCGCCGCACCACCGCGTACCTGCACGGCGCGTGCCTCGGCGCGGGCATCGAACTCCCCGCATTCGCGGGCAAGGTCGTCGCCGCGCCGGACACCTCGATCGGACTGCCCGAGGTCGCACTCGGCCTGGTCCCCGGCGCTGGCGGCACCGTCAGCCTCCCCCGCCGAATCGGCCGCCAACGCACAGCCTGGCTGGCCCTCTCCGACCAACGCCTCACCGCCCACGATGCCCTCCGCTGGGGCTTGGTGGACGAGCTGGTCGACTAGCGCCAACGGCCGCGCCCCCGTGGCGCCCGCGCTCGCCGCCGGGACCGGATCGCGGGGGCGCGGCCCGGTGGGTCAGGGGAGGATGGAGTCCACGTAGCCGCCGTCCACGCGGAGGGCGCCGCCCGTGGTGGCGGAGGCCAGGTCGGAGGCCAGGTAGGTCACCATGTTCGCGATCTCCGGCGGCTCGATCAGTCGCTGGAGCAGCGACTGCGGCCGGTGCTCCCGCATGAACTGCCGCTGTGCCTCGTCCCAGGGCGCATCGTCGCCGACCAGTTCGGACACGAATCCCTCCACCCCACCGGTGTGCGTCGGCCCCGCGAGCACCGAGTTCACCGTCACCCCGGTGCCGGCAGCAGCCTTCGCGAAGCCCCGCGACACCCCGAGCAACGCGGTCTTCGTGACCCCGTAATGCACCATCTCCACCGGCGTCACCACCGAGGAGTCGCTGCTGATGTACATCACGCGACCCCACCCCCGGTCCATCATCCCGGGTAGGTACGTGCGGGTGAGCCGCACACCCGACAGCACGTTCACCTCGAAATAGCGACGCCAGTCGTCGTCAGTGACCTCGAGCACCGGCTTCGCGCCGAAGATGCCGAGGTTGTTGACCAGGATGTCGAGTTCCGGCGCGGCTTCGAGCACGGCGTCGCACCCCTCGGCGGACGCCACATCAGCGACCACACCCCGCACGTTCGCGCCCTCGATCGACGCGACCGCCTCGTCGACGCGCCCGGCCGACCGCCCGTTGACCAGCACCTCCGCCCCGGCCGCCGCCAGCCCCGCGGCTATCGCGTACCCAATGCCCTGCGTAGATCCGGTGACCAGCGCCCGCCGCCCCGAAAGATCAATGTCCATACGAGCCCCATTCCCCCCACCCCCCGCTTACACGCCGCTTCAGCGCGGCGGCCGGCGGGCGGCTTCGGAGCGGCGACGGTTCACGCGCACTAGGAGTTCGTCGGCGCGGACGTCGGCGCCGATCTCGATCGGGTCGCCGGAGTCGGTCACCACCGCGAGCGGTCCCTCACCATCGGGCTGCAAATACCGATCTCCCCACCGCATCAACGCGAGCAACGCCGGCAACAGATCCTCACCCATCGGCGTGAGCACGTACTCGTACCGCGTGCGCTGCCCCGGCTCCCGGTACGGACGCTTCGCGAAGATCCCGGCCGCGACCAGCTCCTTCAACCGGGTAGCCGCGATCGCATCCGTGATCCCGACCCTGGCCGCGAAGTCGTCGAACCGCGTCGTCCCGTAGAACGCCTCCCGAACCAGCAACATCGCCGACCGCGTACCGACCACGTCCATCGCCTTGCCGATCGAGCACTCCGTCGCCTGCCAGCGCGTCCGGTCGGCCAGCGGTCCATCGAGGGTGAGCGGCATGTGACGCACTCTACCCTGGCTAGACACAGCCATAGCCAGACCCTTACCGTCCCTGACTATGCAAAGGCAGAGTCAGATCCTCGCGATCCTGTGCGGTGCCCCGTTCCTCGCCGGTCTCGACCTGTTCGTGGTCAACGTCGCGTTCACCGACATCGGCGCGAGCTTCCCGGGCCACTCGCTCGGCACGCAGAGCTGGATCCTCAGCGGCTACGCGATCGCCTACGCCGCGCTCCTCGTCCCGGCCGGGCGCCTCGCCGACCGCATCGGCAACCGCCCCGCGTTCGTCGCCGGACTGGTGATCTTCACCGCCGCCAGCGCCGCGGCCGCCGCGAGCCCCACCCTCGGCGCGCTGATCGGCTTCCGCGTGCTCCAAGCCGTGGGCGCCGCGGCCCTGACCCCCACCAGCCTGGGCCTGCTGATCCACGCGGTGCCGGCCGAGCGGCGCGCGTTCTCCGTCCGGATCTGGGCCGCGACGAACGCCCTCGCCGCAGCGCTCGGCCCCGTCGTCGGCGGCTTTCTCGTCGAACTGTCGTGGCGGTGGATTTTCCTGATCAACGTGCCGCTCGGCGTGGTGCTGGTGTTCGCGGCGCTGCGTCGCGTGCCGGACTACCGCGTTCCCGACCCGGAGCGCGTCCTCGACCTGCGCGGCGCCGCGCTGCTGACCGTCGGCGTCGGTGCACTGGCCTTTGCTTTGGTGGAGGACAGCAACCGACTGCTGGCCTTCGCGGTCGCCGCCGTCGCGCTGGCGGGTTTCGCAGTGAACACCGCCCGGCACCGCGCCCCGCTGATCGACCCCGCGCTGTTCCAGGTGCGCACGTTCGCCTGGGCGAACATCGCCATCCTGATCTTCAGCGCGAGCTTCGCCGCCGGACTGCTCGTCGGCATCCTCTACCTGCAGAACGTCTGGGGTTACTCCGCCATCCGCACCGGTCTGGCGATCGCGCCCGGCCCGCTGATGGTGCCGCTGTTCGCGCTCGGCGGTGCCGCCCTCACGAAGCGCTGGCCCGCCGGGTGGCTGGCCGCCGTCGGCTGCGTCCTCTGGGCACTCGGTTCCGTTCTCTTGCTGACGTCGGTCAGCCCCGAACCGTCGTACGTGGCCGACGTGTTGCCGGGCTGGTTGATCGGAGGGATCGGCGTCGGGCTGACGCTCCCGACGATCCTGGCGTCGGCGACGGCGCAGTTACCCCCGGCGCGGTCGGCGACCGGTAGCGCCGTGGTGAACATGAGCCGCCAGATCGGCACCGTGCTCGGCGTCAGCATCGTGGTGGCAGTGCTCGGCGACGGCTCGTTCGTGCGCACGTGGTGGGTGATCGCCGTCCTCGCGCTGGTGGCCGCCGTCGCGTCACTGGGGTTGACCCCGGCCCGCCACCTGGCGGTTCACGCACCGAGATGACGCAGCACCGCGAGCACACGGCGGCTGTAACCACCTTCGGCCGACAGGCCGAGCTTGTCGAAGATCGCGTTCACGTGCTTCTCCACCGCGCTCTGCGAGATCGACAGCTCGGCGCCGATCCGGCCGTTCGTCTGTCCCTGTGCCATCCGCCCGAGCACCTCGCGTTCCCGGGCGGTGAGCGCCGAGACCGGATACGCCGGGCGGGCGAGGAGCTGGCGCACGACTTCGGGATCGAACGCGGCCCGGCCCTCGCCGACCCGGACCAGCGCGTCGAGGAACTCCTCGACCCGCACGACCCGGTCCTTCAGCAGGTACCCGATCCCGGAGGCAGTACTTCCGAGCAGCTCGGTCGCGTACCTCTTCTCCACGTACTGCGACAGCACGAGCACCCCCACCGCCGGCCACTCCGCGCGAATTCGGAGGGCGGCGCGCAGCCCCTCGTCGGTGTGCGTCGGCGGCATCCGGACGTCCACGACGACGACGTCGGGCTGGTCGCGGGCCACCTCGACGAGCAGCTCGTCCGCGGTGCCGACGGACGCGACGACCTCGTGCCCCTCGTCGGTGACCAGGCGTTCCAGGCCAACCCGCAGTAGCGCCGAGTCCTCGGCCAGCATCAACCGCACGGCAGCACCGCCTCGACAGTGGTCGGGCCACCGGCCGGACTGTCCACGGTGAACCGCCCGTCGAGGGCCGCCACGCGCCGCGCGAGGCCGGTGAGACCCTCGCCCGTGGTCGTCGCACCACCGAGGCCGTCGTCGCGGATCGTCACCGCCAGCTCGTCCATTCTCCGGCTCACGAAAACGTCCACGCGGGAAGCCGACGCGTGCTTCACCGCGTTCGTCACCGCCTCGCTCACCACGAAGTACGCCACGGTCTCGACGGCGCGGACCGGCCGCTCGGTCACGTCGACGGTCAGCACCACGGGGACCGGCGACCGGTCCGCCACCGTCTCGAGCGCGACCGGCAGACCGCCCGTGTCCAGCGCCGCCGGGAACACCCGCCACGACACCTCACGCAGCTCCACCAGCGCGTCCGCGGCCTCGTCGTGGGCCTGGCGCAGGAGCGCCGCGTGCCGGTCGTCGTCGGCGGGCAGGCGTCGGGCCCGTCCGAGCAGCATTCCGACCGCCACGAGGCGCTGCTGAACGCCGTCGTGGAGGTCGCGTTCGATCCGGCGGCGCTCGGCGTCGACAGCGGCCACCACCTCCGAGCGGGTGGTCGACAGCTCCGCGATCCGCCGCTCGTACTCCGCGCCAGGGCCGGGGCCGAGCATCCGGTCGGCGACCCACCGGTCGATCCGGCCCACCGCGAGGAGGCCCTCGACGTTCAGGAACGCGAGCACCGCGGCCAGCCCGGTCAGGTAGACGACGTTGAACGGGCTGGGTTCGATGTTGTCGACCGGCCATCCCACCAGCCAGCCGACGAAGAGCGCCACGACGGTGGCCGCACCCCAGAGCAGCAGGCCCCACAGAAGGCCCCCGAACAGCCCGACCAGCACTCGGGTTGCCTGGTAGGCGACAGCTCGCGTGCCGTCCACGTCAGTGGCCACGCTCGGGCCGAGGAACCGGTGCACGCGTTGCCGGTCCATTCGGGTCAGCGTGGTCGCCACCTCGCCGAGCTTCCGGCGGGCCCGTCCCGCCGTCGCTGCCAAGGAGACGCCCGCGACGACGAGAAAGCCGATCGCGACCAGGCCGGTGAACGCGCCGAGCCCGACGCCGACCGACGTCCGCACGACCCTCGCCACCACGTTGCGCACCACTCGACCGTAAAGCGCGGCACTACGTCAGCGCACTGCGGAAAACCACACCAGTGCCGGGACGTCGGCCAGTTGACGCATCTGGTCGTTGAGGTGCGTGCACGTCGAAATGCCGGTGAATTCCCGGCGGACGACCGGGCGCAGGTCGCGCACGTTCTGCCCGGTCAGGCGCTGAGCGCTCGCCGCCGCGGACGGGCACTCGACCCAGGGCAGCACGCGCGGTGTCGCGACGACGTCCACGATCCGGAAGTCGTGCGGGTCCACGCTGCCGCGCAAGGTGTATTCGTGGATCACGGTCTCGCGGCCGTCGACGTCGACGTGCGAGTCGCGATACAGGCTGTCGACCTGCAATACCCCGTCTGCCTCCCAGACGTCCAGCCGACGCGCGCGCCGCAGCGCCAGCGGCGAGAGCGCGTCCCGCTCGTGCCACCCGAGGTCGTCGCTCGTCGCAGGCCCCGGGCGGGCGGGAGCGAGCTCGGGGCCGGGCGGCTCGTCGGGCGGTGTCGATCGGGCAGGCGTGAGATCCGGGGCGTCCGGGCCGGTGACTGCGGGGACGATCCGGTCGCGGTTGATCTGGAGCATGACCGTGCCGTCGCTGCGCCAGCCGGAGCAGAGGTCGGTCTGGGGCAGGCGCACCGGGCCCTCCCCGCCCATCGGTACCTCGCCGAACGCGACGCCGCTGACCAGCGTCGCCACCGGGAAATCGTCGAGAAGCAGGTGCAGACGGGTGGCTTCGGCGTACTGCTCGGGCAGGGTCTCCTGCACCCGGCGGCGGAACCCGCCGGCCACGGACGCACCGACCAGTTCGGCGAGCTGGCGTCGGGAGGGTCGGCGGAGATCGAGGTCAGCGTCCAGCCGCCGTGGTAGTCGATCTCGGCGCCGAGCCGCGTTTCGTCGGCGGTCGCATGGCCGTCGGGGTCGGTCCGTAGGTCGCGGGCCCGCGCGTCGACGACGACGGCACCCGGCAACCCGTCGGGCCGGAGCAGGTCGACGGTGCTGGTCCGCCGCACGGACCCGGGCCGCCGGATCGGACTGCCGGACGTCGGCCGGTGGATCCCGTGACGCGGATGAAGCGGACGACTCCCCATCAACCCTTCTTACGCGCTCCGCCCCCACCAAGCGAGAGACCCACATCACACCGCACGCGAGCGCGCGGAGGCGCGAGCGGGCCGGGAGTTCCGCGGCCCGCTCGCGGCGGCTGGATCAGCCGGCGCCGAAGCGCGGTGTTACTCCGCGGAGTACGAGAGCGGGTCCTCGCCGGGGCGCAGACCCCGGTGACCCATCTTCTGCGTCTTCGTCGCCAGGTACGCCTCGTTGGCCGGGAGCGCCGCAGCCGGCATCGCGTGCACCTCCGCGATCCCGATCCCGGCCGCACGTAACGCGGCCACCTTGTCCGGGTTGTTCGTCAACAACCGCACCTGCTCGACGCCGATCTGACGCAGATAAGCCGCCGCCGGACCGTAACTACGGCGATCAACCGGCTCCCCGAGCTCGAGGTTCGCCTCGACCGTATCGAGCCCCGCCTCCTGCAGCGCGTACGCGCGGATCTTCTGCGCCAGGCCGATCCCCCGGCCCTCGTGACCACGCAGGTAGAGGACCATGCCTCGACCTTCCTCCGCGATCAACGCGAGCGCGGTGTCCAGCTGGGGACCGCAGTCGCATCGCTGCGAACCGAGCGCCTCGCCGGTGAGACATTCCGAGTGCACACGGATCAGCGGCGGCTCGCCGCCGGGCGGCGCTGCAGGTGGCGTCCGCATCGAAAGAGCCAGGTGTTCGACGTCGTCAGCACCGGAGAAACAAACGGCGTCGAAGACGCCGTGCCGGGTCGGGAGCTTTGCCCGGGCGAGAACGCGCACGGTCGCTGGTGCGGTCGCGGTCACCGGTCACCACCTTCCACTGTCGGGGCCGGGACGAAAAGCGAGGTGCAGCAGAATTTCACCAGGTGAACACGTCGGGCGACGAGTTCTGGTTCACAGCGTTCCCAATGTCGAACTGCAGCAACACTGAACCTTATGCCCGCTGCGATCCATCCGCTCGTCGTGAACGTCCCCGAAGCCGATCTCGACGACCTGCGGGAACGACTCCGCCGAACGCGCTGGCCGGAAGCAGAGACCGTCGACGACTGGTCCCAGGGCGTCCCGCTCGACTACCTTCGCGACCTTTGTCGCTATTGGGCGGACGGCTACGACTGGCGCGCCACCGAGGAGCGCCTGAACGCGGTCCCGCAGTTCCGCACCGAGATCGACGGTCTGCGCATCCACTTCCTGCACGCCCGGTCGCCACGCGCGGACGCGCTGCCGCTCGTGCTCACCCACGGCTGGCCGGGCTCGGTCGTCGAGTATTCGAAAGTCGTCGGTCCGCTCACCACATTGCCGACGTCTGGGCGCAGCTGATGGCCCGACTCGGCTACGAGCGTTACGGCGCCGCCGGGAGCGACTGGGGCACGAGCGTCAGCACGGTGCTGGCCCAGCGCGATCCTTCGCACGTGGCCGGGATCCACCTGGTGCCACCGCTGGCCGCGCCGGACCCGGCGACGTTCGACGATCTGACCGACGCCGAACGCGCCGCGCTGGCCGACCTGGAGCGGGCGCAGAAGTCCGAGGACGGCTACTCGCTGGAACACTCCACCCGGCCGCAGACCGTCGGGTACGGGCTGGTCGACTCGCCCGTCGCGCTGTGCGCGTGGATCGTCGAGAAGTTTCACGCGTGGAGCGACGGCGACGCGCTGAGCCGTGACGACCTGCTCGACAACCTGATGCTCTACTGGCTGCCCGGCACGGGGGCGTCGTCGGCGCGGCTGTACTGGGAGAGCTTCGCGACCGTGCAGCAGTGGTTCACCAGCGCGACGCCGGACGTGATCCGGGTGCCGACCGGGTGTTCGATCTTCCCGAAGGAGAACCCGCGGGCGTCCCGGCGCTGGGTGGAGCGCCGATTCGCCGACATCCGGCACTGGAACGAACTCGACCGCGGCGGCCACTTCGCCGCCTTCGAGCAGCCGGAACTGTTCACCGCGGAACTCCGCACCTTCTTCAATCAGCTGCGCTGAGCACGACGACGGCGCCACGCAGATCTACGTGGTGAGCACGTCGTCGAGGGCCGCGAAAGTGGTCACGTAGAAGGTGCCGGTCGTCGGCGTGGTGCTCACGACGTCGACCAGCGCGACGCGGCCGTTGCCGGTGCGGACGCAGATCCGCGCGCCGCGGACGAGTTCGTCGCGCGGAATCGTGGCAGCGCCGTAGCCGGTCGCGGTCGCGCAGACGCCCGCGCCGCCGACGGTCGACGGAGCCGGCACCAGCGTGGTGCCGAACGCCCAGTCCGCGCGGCGGAAGCCCTCCGGGCCGTACGTCACGTCGAACGCGGTGCCGGGCCCGTTCCTGTCACTCGGGCCCCACTGGTCGTCGTAGGCGGGGGCGTCCAGGTCGGCGCCCCGGCCGACGGTGAGGGTGAGCGCGTCCTCGTGCCAGATCCGGGTGCTCGCGGCGGCCGGGCTCGTCAACGGGAGCGACGGCGTCGCGTCGCGGCCGACGGCGAGGGTGAACGTCGCCGCCGCGATCCCGACCCAGCCGGCGATCGTCCACCGCAGCGAAGCCCAGTCCACGGCCCGCACGGTACGAGGCGAAGATTTCGTGCGGACGAACGTCAGTTGGCGAACCACACCCGCTGGGCGGTGAGCAGGACCAACGCGGTGTCCGGCCGCACCGCCGTGTCCAGCACGGTCCGGTCGAGGGCCGGTGAACCGATCTCCCAGTTCGGGGTCGCGTACGCGGAGACGTCCACCTTCTGCAGACGCAGGCAGTCGTTGACGAACGCGGTATCCGCGGGTCCGTAGGAGAGCGCGAGGCGGATTCCGTCCCGATCGAGTTCGAGCACATTCCAGGCGCGGCTCTCGACGGCGGTTTCCGCCCGGCCGACGCGAGCGTCCAGGTGGTCGGAAGCGACCGTCCAGCCGCCCGCGTCGAGGCGATCGCGCTCCGCGTACAGCGTCGCCCGCAGGTCGCGCAGCGGAAGGCTCAGCACGGCGGAGCCGCGGGTGGCGCAGACCCAGTCGAAGTCGTCCCACGCCTTCAGTTGACGCGATCCCCGGACACACGCGTCGTAGCGCGCTGTCGTCACCGGGGTCGTGCCGGTGGGCGCCGCGGCGGTGAGCGCGGCCGTGGTGCGGCGGACGGTGTCCTCGTGCGCGTCGATCACCGCCGCCGACTCCAGGTCAGGGGGCGGATCGCGGTGCACGACGCTGCTGAACGACGTCACGACGCCGACGCAGACGACGCCGGGCACCGCCAGCGCCGCCACGAGCAGTAACAGCAACCACCGCCGCCGGCGGCGCGGCGGCGCCTCCCCCATCGCCTCCCCGACGAACGCCAGCCCTTCCACCTCCGGGGGCGCCTGCTGTTCGGTGGCATCGGACACCCGTCAGACCCTACCGATGCGATCAGAAGTCCACCGTGACGAGATGCCGGCCGGCGGTCGTCCGGATCTCGACGGAGTCGACGTCGTTCGGCGCGACGGCGGCGCTGCCCGAGGTCGGCCATCCGCCCGACATCGACGCGGCTTTCTCCGAGATCACCCAGCTGCCGGCGACGGCCTCCTCGTTGTTCGTGCCGTGGATGACCATCTCGCATTCCTCGCCGACCTTGATGCCGGTGAGCTTCACGTTCACCTTCACCCAACCGGTGGCAGGCACGACGCTCGCGGTCATCTGCGCACCGGTCGCGGGATCGGTGTTCGAGCCGCTGCGGGTGCCCTCCACGGTCGCGGTCGGCGACGGGAGCGCGATCGGCGGCCCCGACGAGTCGCTGCGTCCGAGCAGCACGCCACCGCCGACAGCGGCCGCGAGCGCGACCACCGCCGCGGCACCGGCCACCAGGCCGCGGCCCCGTGATCGCTTGGTGGCGGTCTCCTCGCGCGCTGCCCGCAGCGTGCGCTGCAGCAGCAGATCGGCCTGCGGGTCCGGGCCGTCCATGAACAGCTCCGGCGGCACCTCGTCGAGCGCGTCCTCGATCTCGCGCAGCACCGTCACCTCGTGACGGCACGCGGTGCAGGTGGCGAGGTGCTCCTCGACCCGCCGGAACTCCACCGGGTCGAGCAGGCCGAACAGGTAGCCGGCGATGTCGACGTGTCCGTGCGGCGCGGTCATCGGGTCACCATCCCGATGTCGCGGCCGCCGAAGGTATCTCGCAGGGTTCTCAGCGCGTAGAACGTTCTGCTCTTCACGGTTCCGACCGGCACGCCGAGCGCTTCGGCCGCCTCCTTGATCGTCCGGCCCTTCAGATAGATCTGGACCAGGACGTCACGGTGCTCCGGCGGCAGCTGCTCCAACGCGTCCATGACGACCATCTGGTTGACGACGTTCTCCGCGTGGTCGCGGGCCACCGGGGGCTTGTAGGGCACCTCCGGGACTTCGGTGGGCCGAGCCGCTCGGGCCCGGCTCTGGTCGATGACGATGTTGCGTGCCACCGTCAGTAACCAACCACGCACGGAGCCCTTGCCGTTCACCATCACGTCCGGATTGCGCCACGCCCGAAGGATCGTCTCCTGGACGATGTCCTCCGCGAGCGAGCGATCCTCGGTCAAGCGGGTGACGTAAGCCAGTAATGCCCGTCCGTGTTCGGCGAACAGCGACCGAATCAGCGCCTCGTTCCCTGCCGGGCCTCGTCGCTGATCAGCGCTTCGGACCATCCGCCGCTCCCCTCGCTGCGCCGTCTCCCGAGTTAGCCCCTGACTGTAGGCCACCGGGCCGTCGGGCCGCCGGGCGGCGCTTCCACTGTGGGGGCGGGGCGAGATGTCGCGGACTCCTCGCACGGCGCGGTCGACGCTGAAAGCGCCGGGTGAAAAGCTCAGGACGGTCACGGTGGGCCCCTCAAGCTGGCTGGACTGCACCGGCTACACGCGCGGGTCTCGAAGAAGGTTCAGGGGCTCCCGGCGGCAGATATATCCGCGAGGCAATAGAGGCGCAATTTCCCAGGCCTAGCGTGAGCCCCTGACGACGGACCGTTAGGAGCTCTCTCGTGAGCGAAACGACGTTACCCGCGGAAACCACTCACAGCCACGCCGCCGGCGACGGGGTCATCAAGCCCGGCTACGACCCCCGGCTGGCCAATGAGGACCTCGCGCCGCTGAAGAACCAGAACTGGACGTCCTACAACTTCTTCGCGTTCTGGATGTCCGACGTCCACAGCGTCGGCGGTTACCTCACGGCCGGCAGCCTGTTCGCGTTGGGCCTGGTGGCGTGGCAGGTACTGATCGCGCTGCTGATCGGCATCACGATCGTGTACTTCCTCTGCAACCTGGTCGCCCGGCCCAGCCAGCGCACCGGGACGCCGTACCCGGTGGCCTCGCGGATCCCGTTCGGGGTGCTGGGCGCCAACATCCCGGCGATCATCCGCGGCCTGATCGCGGTGGCCTGGTACGGCATCCAGACGTACCTGGCGTCGGCCGCGCTGATCGTGGTGGCGCTGCGGCTGGACCCCGGGCTCGGCCCGTGGGCCGACGTCGACCAGCACGGCTTCCTCGGACTGTCCGCGCTCGGCTGGCTCGGGTTCGGCGTGATGTGGGTGCTGCAGGCGGTCGTGTTCTGGCGCGGTATGGAGGCGATCAAGAAGTTCATCGACTTCTGCGGCCCGGCCGTCTACCTGACGATGTTCCTGCTGGCCGCGTACCTGGTCTGGAAGGCCGGGTGGTCGAACCTCGACTTCAACCTGGCCGAGGGCGGCAAGACGCTGACCGGCTGGCCGGCGTGGCAGGAGACGATCATCGCGATCGCGCTCGTGGTCTCGTACTTCTCCGGTCCGATGCTCAACTACGGTGACTTCGCCCGGTACGGCAAGACGTTCGGCGCGGTGAAGAAGGGCAACTTCCTCGGGTTGCCGGTCAACTTCCTGGTGTTCGCGATCCTCGTCGTGGTGACGGCGGCGGCGACCCGGCCGGTGTTCGGGGAGATCCTCACCGACCCGGTCGAGACTGTGGCCCGGCTCGACAACACTTTCGCGATCGTGCTGGGCGCGTTGACGTTCATGATCGCCACGATCGGCATCAACATCGTCGCGAACTTCGTCTCGCCGGCGTTCGACTTCTCGAACGTCTCGCCGCAGAAGATCAGCTGGCGGGCCGGTGGGATGATCGCGGCGGTCGGTTCGGTGCTGATCACGCCGTGGAACCTCTACAACTCGCCGGACACGATCCACTACACGCTGGACGTGCTGGGGGCGTTCATCGGCCCGCTGTACGGCGTGCTGATCGCGGACTACTACCTGGTCAAGCGGCAGACGGTCGTGGTGGACGACCTGTACACGCTGCGCAGCGAGGGCACGTACTACTACGTGAAGGGGTACAACCCCGTCGCGGTGATCGCCACCGCGGTGGCAGCGGTGATCGGCGTGCTGGTGGTGTTCTTCGCGTCGTCGGACGTCGCCGCGTTCAGCTGGTTCATCGGCGCCGGTATCGCGTTCGCGATCTACCTCGCGCTGAAGAACCAGATCCCGGCGACCGCACCGGCCACGGTTCCCGCGGCCACGCCGGAGAGCTGATCCCCGCTCGCCGCACCGAGCGAGGAGAACACCGTGTTGATCCAGGTCGTGAACCCGAACACCACCGAGACGATGACCGCGACGATGGCTGCCTGCGCCCGGGCCGTCGCCGCGGTCGGCACGACGGTCGAGGCGGTCACGTCGCCCACCGGCCCGGCGTCGATCGAAAGCCACTACGACGAGGCGCTCGCGGTCCCGGGGCTCCTCCAGGCCGTCGCGGCCGGCGAACGAGCGGGCGTCGACGCGTACGTCGTCGGCTGCTTCGGCGACCCGGGCGTCGACGCGGCCCGCGAACTCGCCCACGGCCCGGTGATCGGTATCGCCGAGGCAGCGATGCGCACGGCCGTGCTGCTGGGCCGGACGTTCAGCGTCGTCACCACGCTGAGCCGCACCGCGGGCCGCGCCTGGGAACTGGCCGCCCGGTTCGGGGTGGCGTCCCAGTGCGCACAGGTGCGTGCGTGCGAGATTCCGGTCCTCGATCTGGAGCGCCCCGGCTCCAACGCCGAGTACCGCATCACCGAGGAGTGCCGTCGCGCGGTCGCCGAGGACGAGGCGGACGTCGTCGTACTCGGCTGCGCGGGCATGGCCGACCTGTGCGCCCGGATCAGCGCCGCGGTCGGCGTGCCGGTCGTCGACGGGGTGGCCGCCGCGACCAAGATGATGGAGGGACTGGTCGCGCTCGGCCTCACCACGAGCACCCGGCTGGAGTACGCGCGTCCGCCGGCCAAGGCCTACACGGGGTTGCTCGGCTCGTTCTCACTGGAATCAGGAGCAACAATCTGACGCAAACAGACATCCCCGTGAAACGAGTCGGGCCTACCGTGTCTCCAACCCCGGAGGCGTCCATGGCACCGAAGAGACGGCATTCGTACTTCGCCGGCAAGGTGACAGCGATTCCGGGTGCATCCCAGGCCGAAGTCCTCAACGAACTGCGCCGGGTGATCCTCGCCGGCGAGGTCCCGCCGGGCGTCCCGATCCCGGTCGGCGAGGTCGCCGAACGCTTCGGCGTCAGCCCGATCCCGGTCCGTGAGTCGCTGATGACCCTGATCGGCGAGGGTCTCGTCGACCACCGCCCGCGCTCCGGCTACACCGTCGCCCAGCTCACGCTGGCCGAACTGCGCGAGGTCTACGTGGTGCGCCGGGTGCTGGAGGCGGCAGCGCTCGCCGCCGCCGTGGTGTCCGCCGATGATGCCGACGACGCGCGCGCCGCCGAAGCGCTCGCGGCGTTGGAACGCGCGGTGACCGACGACGACTCGACGGGCTACCACCGGGAGAGCCGCCGGTTCCATATGGCGCTGCTGGCGCCGGCCGGGATGCAGCGGCTGCGGTACGTGCTCGAATCGGCGTGGAACGTCACCGAGCCGTGCCGCCCGATGGCCTACATCGGCGTCGAGGAACGCACCGCGCTGCACGCCGACCACCACGCCATGCTGGCCGCGTTCGTCGCCCGCGACGCCAAGCTGCTGCTGGACATCTCGGCCACGCACCACTACCGGCTGGAGAGCTCGATCGCCGACCTCCCGCCGGAAACCGGCTTGTTCGCGACACCGTGATCGAGCCGATGGCCGACCGGCACGCCGAGCGGGTGCTGGAGATCTATCGGCTGGGCATCGAGACGCGGCTGGCGACGTTCGAGACCGCGGTGCCGACGTGGGAGGAGTTCCGCAGCGCGCGGAATCACCGGCTCGTCGCGGTGGAGGGTTCCACCGTGGTCGGCTGGGTCGCCTGCTCACCGGTGTCCCGGCGTCCCGTGTACGCGGGTGTCGTCGAGCACTCCGTCTACGTGCACCCGGACGCGGCGGGGCGCGGTGTCGGGGGTCGGCTGCTCGACGCGTTGATCGCCTCCACGGAGAAGAGCGGCATCTGGACGATCCAGTCCGGCATCTTCCCGGAAAACCACGTGAGCCTCGCACTCCACACGCGCAGGGGCTTCCGCGTGGTGGGCACCCGCGAACGCATCGGCCAACTCGACGGCACCTGGCGCGACGTCGTCCTGATCGAACGACGCGCCCCCTGAGGCGTGAACGGTTCGGGGGCGTATAACCCCCCCCGAGGCGTGCAGGCCTCAGCCGGCCACGCGGACGCGCGGCGGGTCGCCGGGTGCCCAGGCCAGTTCGCCGCGGTCGACCAGGTGCTGCACGTGGGCGGCGGTCTCGCCGAGCGCGGCGAACCGCATCCGGCCGATCTCCTCCCACGACCGCGACCAGGTCAGCCCCTGCGCGATGCTCCACATCGTCGGCTCGCCCAGCGACTGCACCACCGCGACCAGTTCGCGGCAGCGCTCCTCGTGGTGCGCGATCAGCTCCGCCGTCCGTGCGCCGAGCCCGCGGAACCGGTACTCGTGCGCCGGCAGCGCATCGTGGTCGTCGTACGCCCCGACCTTCTCCAGCGACGCCAGGAAGTCCGCCAGCGGCTTCGCGTTCGACGACGGCCCCAGGCCGATGTTCGGGCTGATCCGCGGCAACACGTGGTCGCCGGTGAGCAGCGTCCTGGTCTCCTCGTCGGCCAGGCAGATGTGACCGGGCGTGTGCCCCGGCGTCCACACCGTCCGGATCCGCCGGCCGGTCAGCGGCACCAGCGCGCCGTCCTCGAGCAGCACGTCGGGCTCGGCCATCACGAGATCCGGCTCGAAGCGGGGGTTGAAGCTGCCCAGCAGGCCGTCGATCTCCTCCTGCGAGGTGCCGGACATCCGCAGGATCTGCGCCATGCCCTTGCGCCGGATCTCCGACGTGGTCGCGCCCATGCGCTGCGGCATGCTCTCGGCCTCGGCCGGATGCATCGCCACCCAGGCACCGGTCTCCTCGCGCAGGCGCAGCGACAGCCCGTGGTGGTCGGGGTGCACGTGGGTCGCGACCACTCCGAGCACGTCTTTCAGCGCGTAGCCCGCCGTCGAGAGCCCGGACGTCAGCGCCGCCCACGTCTCCTCGTCGTTCCAACCCGGGTCGACGACGACCACGCCGCTGTCACCGGGAAGCAGGTAACTCAGCGTGTAGCGGAGCGGGTTGTCGGGGATCGGGACCGGAATCGACCAGACCCCACCGGCGAGTTGCTCGACGGGCGGCAGTTCCCGCCGTCCCCAGGCCGCCTGCTGTTCGGTTCCCAGCACGACGAACCCGTGCGTTTCGGTTGCTGCCACGCGTCCATTATTATCCGACGACGGTCGTCGGCAATACGTCGGGGGAGGCAGTGAGCAGTGACGCGCGCCACGCGAGGACGCCCGCGAGACCCGGGCGTCGAGCACCGCATCGCCGCGGCGGCGCTGACGATCTACGGCGAGGTCGGCTGGGCGGGCTTCAACTTCGAGTCGGTGGCCCGCGCCGCCGATGTCAGCCGGGACTCGCTCTACCGGCGCTGGAACGACCGGCGCGCGCTCCTGGTCGACGCGATCGGCCGGGTGCAGCCGGCACCGGCCCCGATCGACGGGCTGTCGCTGCGTGACGCTCTGCTCCAGGCCGCGTCCAGCAGCCTCGCGCGGTATCTGGCACCGGGCGGGCACGCGCTGATCCGGCTCTACGTCGAAGCGCCGCAGGACCCGGAGCTCCTCGCGCTGTTCCACCGCGAGGTGATCACCCCGGCCGTGTTGAGCGCCCGCCAGCTCGTCCGCGACGCGGTCGCGGCCGGCCAGCTGCCCGCGGACGCCTCCCCCACCGCGATCATCGACAGCGTTTTCGGCGCCGTGCTGCTGCACGTTCTCGTGACGCCGGTCGAGCTGCGACCCCGCATGATCGAGCAGGCGCAGCACTACGTGGCCGATGTCGTCGATATGACACTGCGCGGTGCGTACTACCGAGAGGCCCAGGTCGACTGACGAATCGACAGCCCCGGGACACCCAACGTTCCCCCTGGCGTCGCCGTGCGTTTGCTGTTCGACTCGGCATTCCTTGGACGCGGTTCCGGTCACGTCGATCGTCCTGATGACCGACGGGGAGAACACGACCGGACCCACGTTCGACGACTTCCGGCAGGCGTACCAGCGGTATCCGGCGATCCCGGTCTACCCCGTGCTGTTCGGGGAGGCCGCGACCGACGAGATGACCGAGTTGGCGGACCTGACCGGCGGCCGGACGTTCGACGCCAGGGACGAGTCGCTGACGACCGTGTTCAAGGACATCCGTGGCTATCAATGAGCTCGTCGTCTACCTCGGCTCCCGGAAGAACGTCGTCGGGTGCCTCGGGGGGTTGGTCGGGCTCGCGCTGGCGGCCTTCGGGTTCGGCGGGTCGTGGTGGTGGGTGCTGGTCGTCGGCCTGTACGCGGCCGGTGCGCTGGCGACGCCGCCTGCTCGAGCGGCGGTGGCGCTCGACGGTGAGTCGATGGAGCCGGCTGCGATCCGCACCGACCTCGCCTCGGTCCTGGCACACGTGAACGCGGTGAGCGGCCGGCTCCCCGCCGGGGCGGAGCAGAGGATCCGGGAGACGGCGACGCTCCTGCGCGACGTGCTCGACCGGCCGGACGCGCTGGAGGGCGCGCCCGAGCAGGCGTACGCGGTGTCGCGCGTGGTGCGGTCGGACCTCCCGACCTCGCTGCAGACGTTCCTGGCCCGCGGTGGTACGCCTCCGGCCGGCCGGGCGAGGAACTGCTCAAGCAGCTGACGCTGATCCAGGACGACACCCGCCGGCTGGCCGAGGCGATCTACGCCGACGACGCCCGGCGGCTCTCCGACCACACCCGTTACCTCGAGGACCGGGACCGCTCCTCGTCCCTGGAGGAGGACTAGACCGCGGCGGGAGTGTTCCAGCGCAGATGCGCTGCGGCGAAGCGGTCACAGATCTCGACGATGCGCGCCTTGTCGACCGGGCGGTAACCGACGACCGCCCGGATCGTCAGGCCGTCGAGGAGCGCGGAGAAGCCTTCGACGAACGTCTCGACGTCCAGGTCGGCGTCGAGTTCACCGGTGGCCACGCCGTACTCCAGAACCTCGCGGACGAGCCCCTGCCACCCGGTCTCCAGTTCGGTGATCAGCTGGTGCACGGCCGGGTCGTGGACCGCCTCCGACCAGGCCTCCAGCCACATCATCAGGTTGCTGTCGCGCAGGCCGCTCGGCGCGGCGGCGTCCACCAGCCACCGCCAGCGCTCCTGCGCCGTGGCGAGCTCGGAGAACGCGGCGTCGGCCCGCTCCCGGAGGTCGGACTCGACGATCCGTAAGGAAGCCATGAACAGGTCGGTCTTGCTCTCGAAGTAGTACAGGAGATGGGCGCCGGTCATGCCCAACCCCGCCCCGATGTCTGCGAGCCGTGCGTTTCGGACTCCGTGCTCACTCAACACGGAAATCGCCGAGCGGGCGATTTCGCGGCTTTTGCCACGTCGCTTCGTCGTCATTGCTATGTGACCCGTTTCGTCGCCTGAGGACGCTGAACGCTTCCCCAAACAGTGATATCGCACCGGAGAGCGGTCGTGGAGTCACACAGCGAAACGGAACAGCGCATCTCCCTAATGCAGGATGCGGAACTAGTTCGTTCAGCCGATTAGAAAGTGGTCCACGTTGGACACCAGGGCTCCTCTCGGAATTGCGTGGTCCGAAAATTTGCGGAGCACGCAATGTCGGGACTACCGTAGGGGCATGACCGGAGACGAGATCCCGTTCGTCACCATCGAGCAGCACCCGTCCGGGTTGGTCACGTGGCGGGAACGCAAGAAGCAAGCCACCCGCGAGGCTCTCGCCGACGCGGCGTGGAAGCTCGCGCAGGAGGTCGGGCCGGAGAACGTCCGGGTCGACGACATCGCCGCGGCCGCGGGGGTCTCGGCCCGCACGTTCAACAACTACTACTCCAGCCGCGAAGAGGCGATCTTCGCCCAGCGTGTCCGCTGGGCGGAAGAGTTTCTCGCCGTGGTCCACTCCCGTCCCGACGACGCTCCGCTGCACGACACGATCGCCGGCGCCCTGCTCGAGGTCCGCGGCCGGGGCGAGCCCGACAAGGCGACGATCCGCCTGGTCGCGGCCACACCGGCCATGCAGGGCGAGTACCTCCGGCACTCCGTCATGACCGAGTTCGCCCTGGCGGAGATCGTCGCCGCCCGCACCGGCTGTGACCAGCTCTCCGCCCGGGTCATCGGCGGTGCGTACGCGCTCGCCATCCGCGCGGCGAGCGAATATTGGCTTCGCGATGACAGCGATTTGCCGTTGACTGACTTCCTGCGTACCGCGCTCGACCGGGTCGCTCCCGCTGCCCGGGAACTCGAGTCGAGCGGTCGCGCCAATCTCCCGCACCGAGAGGCTGACTCGTGCTGGTAAGGCTGTTGCGGACGCACCTGCGTCCCTACCGGCGGTCACTGACCGTGGTCGTCGTGCTGCAGTTCCTGCAGACGCTGGCCATGCTGTACCTGCCGACGCTCAACGCCGACATCATCGACCACGGCGTGGTGGAGGGCGACACCGGTTACATCATGCGTATCGGCGCCCTGATGCTGGCGATCAGCGTCGGGCAGATCATTTGTGCGGTCGGCGCGGTGTACGTCGGGGCGAAGGTCGCGATGGCGCTGGGCCGGGACGTGCGGGGCGCGGTGTTCGACCGGGTGCAGGCGTTCTCCGCGCGGGAGGTCGGCGAGTTCGGCACCCCGTCGCTGATCACCCGCATCACCAACGACGTCCAACAGGTCCAGATGCTGGTCGTGATGACGCTGACGATGGTGATCGCGGCGCCGGTGATGTGCGTCGGCAGCATCATCCTCGCGCTGCGCCAGGACGTTCCGCTCGCGTCGATCCTGCTGGTCGCGCTGCCGGTACTGGTGGCGATCATCGGGTTCCTGATCGCCCGGCTGGGCCCGCAGTTCCGCCTCATGCAGGTGAAGCTCGACGACATCAACCGCGTCCTGCGGGAACAGATCAGCGGCATCCGGGTGATCCGCGCGTTCGTGCGGGAGCCGTACGAGCGCACGCGCTTCGCGGAGGCCAACGACGAGCTCTACGACATCTCGCTGCGGGTCGGCCGGCTGATGTCGGTGATGTTCCCGTCGGTGATGGTGGTCGTGAACGTGTCCAGTGTGGCCGTACTGTGGTGGGGCGGGCAGCGCATCGACGCCGGTGCCATGCAGATCGGCGCGCTCACCGCGTTCCTCAGCTACCTGATGCAGACGCTCATGTCGGTCATGATGGCCACGTTCATGTTCATGATGGCGCCGCGAGCGCAGGTGGGTGCGGAGCGGCTCAGCGAGGTGCTCGACACCGACACGTCGGTGGTTCCCCCGGCTACGGCTACGCCGCTGCCGGCTGCGCGTGGTCACCTCGAACTACGTGGTGCCACGTTCCAGTTCCCGGGCGCTGAGCACCCGATCCTGTGCGACGTCGATCTGGTCGCCAGTCCGGGCGAGGTCACCGCGATCATCGGTAGTACCGGGGCCGGGAAGACCACGTTGCTGAACTTGATTCCCCGGTTGGCGGACGTCACCGCGGGGGCTGTGCTGATCGACGGCGTCGACGTGCGGGAGCTCGATCCGGTGGACCTGTCCCGGGTGATCGGGTTGGTGCCGCAGCGTCCGTACCTGTTCACCGGCACCATCGCGTCAAACCTGCGGTACGGCAATCCGGACGCCACCGAGGCGCAGCTCTGGCGCGCGCTGGAGATCGCTCAGGCGGCCGCGTTCGTGCGGGGCCTGCCCGAGGGGTTGGACGCGCCGATCGCGCAGGGTGGCTCGAACGTGTCCGGTGGGCAGCGGCAACGGCTCGCGATCGCGCGGGCGCTCGTGCACGAGCCGGAGATCTACCTGTTCGACGACTCGTTCTCGGCGCTCGACTACGCCACCGACGCGGCGCTGCGGGCCGCGCTGGCGCGAGAGACCACCGAGGCGACGGTCGTGATCGTCGCCCAGCGCGTCAGCACGATCCGGAACGCCGATCGCATCGTCGTGCTCGACCAGGGCCGGGTGGTCGGTACCGGTACCCACGCCGAGTTGCTCGACTCCAACGACACCTACCGCGAAATCGTCCTCTCCCAGCTGACCGCCCAGGAGGCCGCAGCATGACCGGCCCCTCGACCAACGGCACCGGCCCCAACGGCGCCCGTCCCGGCGGCCCCAATGCTGCTGACGCATCTACCGGCGGCCCCGGCCCTGGCGCCGCGGCCCCGGGTGGCCCGGGTGCGATGGCCGGCGCGGAGGCGCCGGGTGGCGCGGGCGTCGGCACGCCCGACGGCCTGGCCGTCCCCGGCGGCCCGACCGGAGCCGCCGGCGCGGACGGGAGTGTCGCTACTGCGGTGGGGGAGCGTCCTACGGCCGCTCGGGGACCCGGTGGGGCGCCCGGGCCGGGCCCGGCCCGGTTCATGTCGGGCCCCGGCGAAAAGGCGCTGGACTTCAAGAGCTCCAGCAAACGCCTGCTTGCCACCCTCCGCCCGGAGCGCCCGCTCATGGGCCTGGGTCTCCTCCTGGCCGCCGCGAGCGTCGCCCTCTCGGTGACCGGCCCGAAAATCCTCGGCCACGCCACCGACCTGATCTTCGCGGGCGTCATCGGCCGCAGCCTCCCCTCCGGCGTCACCAAGGAACAGGCCGTCGACGCCCTCCGCGACCGCGGCGAAAACACGATGGCCGACCTGATCAGCCACATCGACGTCGTCCCCGGCCAGGGCATCGACTTCGACGCGGTCGGCCGCGTCCTCCTGTTCGTCCTCGGCATCTACCTCGCCGCGTCCCTGTTCGCACTCCTCCAGGGCCGAGTGACGACCACGATCGTCCAACGCGTGGTCTACCGCCTCCGCGAGGAAACCCAGTCCAAGCTCGCGCGACTCCCGCTCAACTACTTCGACCGCCAGCCCCGCGGCGAAATCCTCTCCCGCGTCACCAACGACATCGACAACCTCGCCCAGACGCTCCAGCAAACACTGAGCCAGGTCATCATCTCGCTGTTCACGATCGTCGGCGTGCTCAGCCTGATGTTCTGGATCTCCCCGCTCCTCGCGGTGATCGCGCTGATCACGATCCCGCTCTCGGCCTGGCTCGCCGGCGTCATCGGCAAACGCGCCCGGCCGCAGTTCATCGGCCAGTGGTCCACCACCGGCAAACTCAACGGCCACGTCGAAGAGGCCTTCACCGGCCACGCGCTGGTCAAGGCGTTCGGCCGCCAGGACGAGACCCGCGCGGTCTTCGCCGCCCAGAACGAGGCGCTCTACCAGTCGAGCTACCGCGCACAGTTCATCTCCGGCCTGATCCAGCCGGCGATGATGTTCATCGGCAACGTCAACTACGTGCTGGTAGCGGTGGTCGGTGCGCTCCGCGTCGCCTCGGGTGCGCTCACGCTCGGCGAGGTGCAGGCGTTCATCCAGTACTCCCGCCAGTTCAGCCAGCCCCTCACCCAGGTCGCGAGCATGGCCAACCTCCTGCAGTCGGGCGTCGCGTCCGCGGAGCGGGTCTTTGCTCTGCTCGACGCGCACGAGCAGGACCCCGACCCGGAGACCCCGGCGAAGCCGGAGCGCATCCGCGGACGCGTCGAGTTCGAGCACGTCAGCTTCCGCTACGCACCCGACAAGCCGCTGATCGACGATCTGTCGCTGGCCGTCGATCCCGGCCAGACCGTCGCGATCGTCGGCCCCACCGGTGCGGGCAAAACCACGCTGGTCAACCTGCTGATGCGCTTCTACGAGGTCACCGGCGGTCGCATCACGCTCGACGGCGTCGACATCGCGACGATGTCCCGGGCCGATCTGCGCGCCGCCACCGGCATGGTGCTGCAGGACGCCTGGCTGTTCGGCGGCACGATCGCCGACAACATCGCCTACGGCTCACGCCGGGACGTCACCCAGGCCGAGATCGAGGAAGCCGCCGTGGCCACCCACGTCGACCACTTCGTCCGCACCCTGCCCGACGGGTACGACACGGTCCTCGACGAGGAGGGCTCGAGCGTCTCGGCCGGTGAGCGGCAGCTGATCACGATCGCCAGGGCGTTCCTGGCCGAGCCGGCGATCCTGATCCTCGACGAGGCCACCAGCTCCGTCGACACCCGCACCGAGCTGCTCATCCAGCAGGCCATGAGCTCACTGCGGCAGGGGCGCACCAGCTTCGTCATCGCGCACCGGCTGTCCACGATCCGCGACGCCGACCTGATCCTCGTCATGGAGGACGGCAGCATCGTCGAGCAGGGCACGCACACCGACCTGCTCGTGGCCGAGGGCGCGTACGCGCGGCTGTACTCGGCGCAGTTCGCGCAGCCGGTCGCCGATCTCTGACAGGGATCCTCCCTAGCTCTTCCGGGCTAGGTCAGCACGACCGCACAGCGTGACGACCGGCAGCTCGCCGGTCGTCACGCTGGCACCATGCTTGTGGAGCTCTTGGCGTCGCCCGCTGTCTATCCGTTGCTGTTCGGGCTCACGCTGCTGGACGGTTTCATCCCCGTCGTTCCCTCGGAGTCCGCGGTGATCGCCGCGGGGTCGTTCGCCGCCTCCGGGCAGCCCGCGCTGGTTGCGGTGGTGCTGGTGGCCGCGGTCGGCGCGTTCGTCGGCGACCATGTCGCGTACGGCATCGGACGCCTACTGCCGCGCCGCCACCCACGGGACGGGAACGCACCGGGACGGCCGGCGGGTCGGGTCGGCAAGTACGTCGGACGGCTGATGGATCGCGCTTCCGGGGACCTCGGGCGCCGGGCGGGCGTCGTGATCCTCACCGGCCGCTTCATCCCGTGCGGGCGACTGGCTGTGACACTGGCTTGTGGCGCCGGCCGATACCCGCTGCGCCGGTTCACCACCTGGACGGCCCTGGCCACGACCGCCTGGGCGGTATACACGACCCTGATCGGCTATCTCGGCGGAGCGCTGTTCGCCGATACGCCCTGGCTGGGCATGCTCACCGGCCTGAGCTTGGGATTGGTCGTGTCGGCCGTCCTCGGGGCGGGGTCCCGCCGACGCCGTCGCACTCCCACCACACCCTCGGACGAACCCCTACTCTCGTATTCCGGCACATCCGCCGCCGGTGAACAGACGGCGGGTGCATCCGGATTCAGTTCTGCGGGGGTGCGTACAGCTGCAGGTCGTTGCCCTCGCTGTCCTTGAACGGGACGATCCGGCCCCACTCGTGGTCGCTGATGTCGCCGGTGAACCGCACCCCGGCGCCACGCAGCCGATCAACTTCGGACTCCAGATCGCCGTCCGGGCGGAAACTGATCACCGCACCACCGTCCGCGTGCTGACTCGCACCCTCCCGGGCGTTGAGTCCGATCCGCAGTCCATCCGCGTCGAGCTCACTCCACTGCGGCTGCTGATCGGTCAACTCCAGGCCGAGCACATCGCGGTAGAACCCGACAGCCCGATCCATGTCGTCTACCGGAACCCATACCGAAGCGACACCCGTAGCCATTGCTCCCCCTTCACTCGGAACGGTCTTTTCCGACCTCTTCCGACATCAGAACACCCACCAAGCCACCCCGCATCTCGAGCACCGCCCTACTTCGCGGGTTCGGCGTCGGGCTTCCGGGGGGCACTCGACTGGTCGCCGCGTCGCGTGGTCGACCACCGTCAACGTCGCCCGACCCCCGGTGTACTTGATCAGCGCGTCCGCCCCGTCGGCGTGCCGACGGCAGTCGCCGGTAGCACCGTCCCACCACTGTTCCTCGTCGCGGGCCTCGCCGTTCGCCGTGTCGTGCACCTTCACCGCGGTGATCTTCGACTTGTTCCGGTCGATCGCATAAGCCGGCGAAGGCTTCCGATTTCCCGCGCACGGGCGACTCCTTCCGTCGCCCACCGAGTACGCCGCGATCGGGCAGAAGGTTGCCGTCCAGCACCGAACTTTCCACGTCCTAGAAAGGACGGTCAGGCAGCCTCGCCGAGCCAGCGGGAGACCGTGGTCGCCAGGTCGTCGGTGGCTTCCACCAACAACCGCGACCCCTCGTCGGCGTCGGCCCCCGACGGATCGCCCAGCACCCCGTTCGCCGTCACCGGGCGGAGTCCCTGCTCGCGCATCACCGGCAACAACTCGGAAAGCGGCGCGGTGTTGCCCGGCGCGGCGAGGTCGACCCGCACGCGGGAGGCATCGAGCGCCAACTGCACGGACGTCTCCGTGCGCCCCGCATGCGCATCCCCGCGCCACCGCGGTGCCCACGCGAGCGCGTCGCGACCCTCACTGCGGAGCCGCCGCACCGCCCGGTTCACCGGAATCGCGTTCCCGCCGTGACCGGAGACGAACAGAATCCGCCCGAACGTCTCGGTCGCGGAACGCCCCAGCTCCACGAGCACCAGCTCGATCGCGTCCGGACCGATCGAGAGCGTGCCCGGAAACCCCTGGTGCTCCCCGGACGACCCGTACGGCATCGCCGGCGCCACCAGCACATCAGCGCGCCGCGAAGCCAGCGCGCGGGCGAGGGCCACGGCGACGTCGGTGTCCGTGGAGAACGGGAGATGCGGACCGTGCTGCTCCGTCGACCCCACCGGAATCGCCAGGACGCCGGCACCGGAAATCTCCGGCCAGGTGCAGTCGGCCAGCTCGCTCATCAGCAGCATTCTTCCAGGTAGTCGATCAGGGCAGCAGCGGCCTCCACCGCGAGCAACGGCACGATCGGCCGTACCGGCCGAATCGGTCCCCCAGTCACCATCCGCATCCGCTCGTACACCCTCCCGTCCATACGCCTCAGATCGACGCCATTCACGTCTTCGCCCGCCCGACGGTGACCACACCCCGCCCGAAGCTCCTCGGCCCAGGGTCGACCGGCGCGGGGGCGGTAGGCGGCACGGAGGCGGGGGGCTAGTTCGTGGAGGAGGGCGATGGCGTCGGTGCGGAGAGGGAGGGTCGCTCGGGCCATCAGCGGGGCCGCCGGGTCGGTGTTGACGCTGACGACGTGGGCCGGGCGGCCGATCTCATGGAACGCAGTGCCGGAGACACCGAAGCCCAGGTAGACCACCGGGTCGATCGTGACTCCGGAGGCACCGACCAGTAACGAAGAGCCGATCCACCCCGCGTCGACGACCGCCCGGGTCGCGCCGACCTCTCCCCCGAGAGCGCTGGCCACGTCCGCAACCAACCTGCACACCGCACGGGGTGAGCCACCCAGCACCCCGCCCCCGACACACACCACCACCGCAGCGCGACCGAGACTCACAGCGCCGCCCCCACTCGCTCACCCTCGAGCACGGCGGCATGCGCCCGGCGCGGGGCCAGACAATCGCCGATCCGATGCACCGGAAACGGTGCCCCGACGAGCGCCTGCCACAGGGTGTCATCGGCACGCGGGTGCACGGACGTCACGACCCAATCGACGGTGCGCTCCCACCGAGCCCCCGTCGGATGGTGAGCGAGCCCCACCCGCACCCGATCGCCGACCGGATCAGCCACCGCGACCGTCACGTCCGGCGTGCACAGCACCCCCCGCGCCTCCGCCGCGATCGTCCACAGCTCGAGGTCCAGCGTTACGCCGAGGTCCTGCCCGACGATCATCCCGGGCGTGGCGATCTCCACCCGGCACCCCCGGTCGGCGAGGAGTTCGGCCACCGACGTCCCCTCGTGGAACCCGAGTTCGTCGTACACGAGCACGTTCCCCGACGGTTCCACGCGTCCCGACAGCACCTGCCGAACGTCGATCACGCGGGTACAGCGGGCCCATGAGGGCCGCACCGGCGACGCACCGGTCGCGAGCACGACGGCATCCGGAGCGGCGGCCAGCAGCGCGTCGGCGGTCACCGGGACGCCGAGCCGCACCGACACTCCGGCGCGCGCAACCGCCGCCGCGAGCGACCGCGACAACTCCCCGAACTCCGCCCGGCTCGGCACCCGCGCCGCGAGCGGCACCATCCCACCGAGTTGCGGGGACCGCTCGTACAACGTGACGTCGTGCCCGTGCTCGGCGGCTGTCACCGCCGCTTGCATCCCGGCCGGCCCGCCCCCGACCACGACCACCCTGCGGCGCCGCCGCGGCGCCCCGGGCTGGAGCGCGGCCTCGTGGCCCGCGCGCGGGTTCACCACGCAGCCGATCCAGCGGTTGAAGCCGACCCGCCCCACGCACTCCTGGTTGCACGACAAACACGTCCGCGCTGCCGCCCCCGCGGACGCCCACGACGGATCCGCGATCTGCGCCCGCACCGCGCCGATCAGATCCGCAGACCCTTCCTCCAGCGCCTTCTCCGCCTGCGCGACGCTCTTGAACCGGCCCACGCCCACCACCGGCAACGACACCGCCGCACGCAGCGCGGCCGGAATGTGCAGCGCGTACCGCGGTGGCACCCGCATGCTCGCCTGGATCAGGAACAGCGTCTCGGTGGCCACCCCGATCGACGTGTTCAGGTAATCCACGGCGCCGGTCGCCTCCACGGCCCGAGCCGCGGCCACCCCGTCGGAAAGGGTCACCCCATCAGCGATCATCTCGTCACCGCCGAGCCGAACGCCCAGCACGGGCGAGGGCCCGATCGCCGCGCGGACTGCGAGAACCACCTCGCGCAGGAACAGGAACCGGTCGCCGTACGCGTCGGTCCGCCGGTTCGTCGCCCCCGACAGGAACTGCCGGATCAGCGACGAATGCGACCCCTGCAGCTCGACCCCGTCGAACCCGCCCTCGATGCACCGGACCGCGGTTGCGGCGTACGCGGCCACGATGTCCGCGATGTCCCCCGCGGAGAGCGACCGGGGTACCTCGCGGAACAGCGCATCCGGTACCGGGCTCGGCGCCAGCACCGGCTGCCGCGTATACATCCCCGACGACTGTCCACCGTTGTGGTTGAGCTGCGCGAACACCGCCGAACCCGCGGCATGCACGGCGGACGTCAGTGCCGCGTATCCGGGCTGGAAGTCGTATCCCCGGATCAGCTTCTCGTAGGGCTGGTCCGAGGGGTGCACGGTGTGCTCTTCGGTGATGATCAGCCCTGCCCCACCCCGTGCCCGCTCCGCGTAGTACGCGACGTGCTGGTCGGTCACCAGCCCGTCCACCGCGAAGTTCGTCAGATGCGCCGAGAACACCACTCTGTTGCGGAGGGTCAACCGACCCACCCGCAACGGAGCGGCGAGCATGCTCATGCCGCCGACGGGTCCGGACGCGCGGGCGCCGGCGCGGCTACCGGCGCGTTCATGCCGGGAGCGCGCCCTTGGCGGGGTCGCCGGCGGGAAGCGCGTCCAGGACGACTACGTCGAGCGGCGCGGTGAGCTTGTCCTTCAGCGCCGCCGACATCGTGGTGAACGCATCACCGGAAGCGTGCGTCCCCATGTCCTCCAGCGACTCCCAGCTCTCGATCACCACGAACCGGTCGTCGTTCTCGTGCATGGCGTAGAGGTGGCAGCCCTTCTCCTCGTGCACGAGCGGCGCGGCGGCGAGCAGCGCTTCCTTGACCGCTTCGCGGTCCTCGGGCTTGGGCAGGACGGTGGCAACGATGATCGGCATCTGCGGCTCCTTCTTCTCGACGCCCGGCAGCGGGCGAACTATGACGCGAAGATCGATGTGAGCGCGGGCGCCACATCGCGGTGCGAGTGAATCGGCTTCAATCGGCCCCGTCCCGCGAACGCGAGATCGCGACCCAGGTCGAGATCGTGCTCCCCCGGCGGCGTGCCCACGTCCAGCAGCACGTCCAACCGAGGCAACCGGGCCGCCAACGGCCGGGGATCCGGCCCCGCGTTGTGCACGCAGTCCGACAGCAACAGAACCCGGGCGTCCCGCGCGGGCACCCGAGCCAATTCGCGCGCGGCGAGCTGCAACGGAAAGCCCACGTTCGTGAGCCCCCGCGCCGGCACCGACAGCAACAGATCGAGCAGGTCGATCGGACGCGCCGGCCGACCGAGCGGCAACAGCACCGCCGCGTCCGACCAGAACGCGATCACCGCGAGGTCGTCGTCGGCGAGCTCACCGGCGACAGCGCCCACGGTGGCCGCCGCGGTCCGGATGCGCTCACCCTTCATCGACCCGGACACGTCCACGACCAGCACCACCGACCGACGGGTCTGCACCCGCTCGCGCACGATGATCCGCCGATCGATGCCCGACTCGTCGTCGACCTCGTCCGGGTTGCCGATCAGCGCGTCGAGCGTGCGGTCGAGGTCGAGGTCGGCGGAGGAGTCCCGGTACGGCAGCGACGCCAGGTCGCCGACGCCCCGGTGCGGGCGCCGGTCCCGGCGGGGACGCCGCAGCGACAACCGTGCCGCGATCTCCCGGGCCCGGGCCCGCACCGCGGGGTCGGCCCCGTTCGCATCAGGGTCCAGCACGACCAGCGAAGCCTCCTCGTCGGTCGTCCCCGGCGCCACCGACCCCGGCAACTGCGGCCCACCCTTCTTGGGACGCCCCCGCCCGGTCAGCACCCTCCCCGATCCCGACGACGACTTCGACGGCCGGAACTCCGTCGGCTCCTCGTCGAGCTGCTTCGGCTTGCGCTTGAGGGGCTTCCCCCGCCCCGCTCGATCAGAGCGACGGGTCACGGGCGAGTCCGCCTCCACTGCTCTTCAACCAGGCTGCGCCGCCGACGGCTGGAGAATGAACCGGTCCTCCCAGATCTCCTGAAGAACACGTTCAGGCGTCGTGTCGGCGGCTTCGTCCAAGTGAATGCGCCCGGACAGGGCCACCAGCATGGCGTCGAGAACCAGCACCGCATACGGATCGGTCGACGCACGGGAGGCGGAATCCGTGACCGACAGACCGCGCAGCGCACCGAGCTGCACCGCGACGAGCGCGAGGTCGATCGCACCGCGGACGCTGGAGCCCTGGCGCACGTCGGGGTGCTCGCGGGTGGCCCGGGTGATCGCGACGGCGTCGCGCACCAGGTCGCCCTCGGCGGAGAGCCCCGTCCGCAGCACGACGATTCCCTCCTCCGCGGACGCGTCCTGGTAGTCGACGGCGAGCCGGCAGAGCCGGTCGTGCACGCTCGACGAGAGCCGGGTCGTGCCCACGTTGTCGTACGGGTTCATCGACGCGATGATCCGGAACGTCGGCAGGGCCTCGATCGTGCCCACCCGCGGAATCGACAGCCGCCGATCGGCCATGGCCGTGAGCAGCGTGTTCAGTGTGTCGTCGGGGGCGCGGTTGAACTCCTCGATGTAGAGGAAGCCACCCTGGCGCATCGCCTCGGAGAGCGGACCGGGGACGAAGTTGTCCTCGCTGTAGTCCTCTTTGAGCACCCGCGCCGGGTTGTGGTGGCCGACCAGCTTGGCCGGGGTCAGGTCGGCGTTGCCCTCGACGAACAGCAGCGGGATGCCCCACTCGCGCGTGATCGCGGTGAGCATCGTCGTCTTGCTGGTGCCGGGCGGGCCCTCCAGGACGATGTCCCGGCCGGCCGCGACGGCGGCGAGCACCAGGTCGAGTTCGCGTTCCCGGCCGACCAGCCGGGTACCGACTCGTCCCCGGGCGGCGACCACGTCGGGGGTGGCGTATGTGGTCATTCTTATCCTTTGGTAAGCGGCCGGCCCCGGCGAAGGGGCCGGCCACGGCCAATCACTTCGTCGTGTAACCCGCGTCGACCTTCAGCTCGAGACCGGTGATGTACCGGGCTTCGTCGGATGCCAGGAACAGCAGCGCGTTGCTGATGTCGATGGGCTCGACCCACGGCACCGGCAGCGCGTTCGTGCTCTGGAACACCGGCGCGGCCTGCTCCTGCGTCGGGTGCTCCTCGTCCGGGAGGAACAGCTTGAACGTGGTCTCGTTGAGGATCATGTTCGTCGCCACACCGGTCGGGTGGACGCTGTTCACGCGGATGTTGTGCTCGGCCAGCTCCAGCGCGAGCGTCTTCATCAGGCCGACGACGCCGTGCTTGCTCGCCGTGTAGGGCGCCACGTTCGGCGTGCCCTTGATGCCGGCGGTCGAGCTGGTGAGGATGATCGAGCCACCCGTGCCCTGCTGGATCAGGTGCGGGATCGCGGCCTTCACGGTGTGCCAGACACCCTTGAGGTTGATGTCCAGGACGTCGTCCCAGTCGCTGTCGCTGACCTCGTGAGTCTTGTCGCTGTGCAGGAAGATGCCCGCGTTCGCGCTGACGATGTCGACGTGGCCGAGTTCGGCGACGCCGGCGTCGAGGGCGTTCTTCAGCGCGGCGTAGTCGCGGACGTCGACCTTGCTGGCGATGATCCGCCGGTCGAGGGCTTCGACCTGCGTGACGGTCTCGGCGAGGTCGGCCTCGGTGGCACCCGGGTAGAAGCGGGTGACGCTCGGGATGTCCTCGGCGACGTCGACCGCGATGATGTCCGCGCCCTCCTGGGCGAGCCGGATCGCGTGGCTACGACCCTGTCCGCGCGCGGCACCGGTGATGAAGGCTACTTTTCCCTCAACGCGTCCCATTTTCGTTCCTCCCTCTAGTACTGGGTGTTGCCTGCGTCGACGGTCATGCTGAGCGCGGTGACGTACCGCGCTTCGTCGGACGCGAGGAACAGCACGGCGTTGCTCTGGTCCACCGGCTGCGTGGTCTCGATCGGCAGGCTGTTCGCGAGCATTCCGCCGAGGTTGGGGTGCGCGGCGAGCAGCTCGCCGAACGCGGCCGTCCCGTCGCCGCCGCCCATCGGGGTCTCCACGCCCGTCGGGTGCAGGGTGTTGACCCGGATGTGGTGCTCGGCCAGTTCGTGCGCAAACGCCTTACCGAGGCCGGTGACGCCGAACTTGCTGGCGACGTACGGCGTCAGGAACGGCAGTCCCTTGAGGCCGGCGGCGGAGCTGGTCATGATGACCGAGCCGCCCCCGTTGGCGATCAGGTGCGGCGCGGCGAGCTGCACGGTGTTCCAGGTGCCGGTCAGGTTCACGTCGAGCGTGTCCTGCCAGACCTCGGGGGTGATCTGGTCCCAGCCGCCGACGATGCAGATGCCCGCGTTCGCGACGACGATGTCGAGCTTGCCGAGCTCGGCCACGCCGCTGTCGATCGCTGACTTCAACGCGTCGCGGTCGCGGGTGTCGACCTGCGTGGCGATGATGCGCCGGTCGAGGGCTTCGACGAGCTTGACCGTCTCCGCGAGGTCGTCCGGCGTACTCGCCGCGTACGGAACTCCGCGGACCGGCGCGCACAGGTCCACGGCAATGATGTCGGCGCCCTCTTCGGCGAGCCGGATCGCATGGCTACGACCCTGTCCGCGCGCGGCACCGGTGATGAACGCGACTTTTCCTTCGACACGCCCCATCGCGCGCCTCCTCTATCTGTATTGCGTATTTCGGTGGGGAATCACTGCGCGGTAATCGATGTCACGCGCAGTGCTGAGGCGCGGGGCTTCTGCCCCGCGGGTAACGGTGGGCCTGTGTGGATCGACGCCGTGCGGGGCGCCATCGTGGGCGGAGGCCCAGCCGCCGGCCGCGCCACGCGGTTCGCGGGCGCCGCGAACGGTGCATCCGTGGGGGCGGGCGCGGTGGTACCCACCCCGCCCGCCGTCCTCCCGGACACGCGCAGGGCGATCGAGTGGGCGGCTTGGCGGGCTTCTCGGATGGCTTCCAGGGCGGTGCGGGGGGCTACGCAGTCGCCGGCTCGGGGGCCTTCGATGTCGGCGAAGGTGTCGTCGGGGAGGCGGTGGCCGCAGTCGACGATTGCGGCGCAGGCGAGTGTGCGGCGGGTGCCGGTCCAGACGTGTTCGAGTTCCACAGCGCCGGCGTGCAGGGCGTGGACGCGGGTGCGGAGTTCGCGTCGCACGCCGAGCGCCTCGAGCCGGAAATTCACCTCCGCGAGCTCGGGTGTGCGCGCACCGAGCACCGGATCGGGCGTCACGACGCGCACGTCCCGCCCATCCTGCGCGAGCAGCTCAGCAACCCCGACCCCGACCGGCCCCCCGATCGGGTCGTTCACAACCACGGGCCCGTCGGGCAACTCGGCAGTCCCCGCCAACACGGCCAAGACGTCCGCCACCACAGGCCCCACCCCACGTCCAACCGGCACGGAGCCAGCCGGCGCGAGTTGTGGAGCTGGCGCCGCGAGGGAGGAATCCGCCGGACCGGGCCCATTCCGGCGCGTCCCGGAGCGCTCGAACGGGACCGCTTCGGCGGCGGCTCGCCCAGCGGCGGCTCGCCCGACGGCGGCTCGCCAGGCGGCGGCGCGGTCGGGGGTCAGGGAGCGGGAGCCGGTCGCCAGGACAACAGGGCGATCGGCTACCTCGGCAGGAGTCACCTCGGTGTTCAGGCAGATGCGCACACCGAGCGCCCGACACTCGGCTTCCTGCCAGTCGGCCAACGCAGCAAGCCGCTCCCGACCAGGCCCGGTCGCCGCGACACGAAGCGCACCACCTAGCATCCCGGAACGCTCGACCAGCCGCACCCGATGCCCCTGTAACGCCAGCACCCGCGCAGCTTCGAGCCCAGCAGGCCCTCCACCCACCACAAGAACCTCGTCCCGCACGCCAACGGGCGCGTCGGGGGCGGGGTCCAGAAGTTCGTGGCCGGAGCGGGGCTCCACCACGCAGCTCACGATCGGGTTGCGCACGTCACGCACCTGACACGCCTGGTTGCAGAGCAGACACGGCCGAACCCGCGACGCAGACCCCGCCCGCACGAGCGCAACGAGCCGCGGCTCGGCGATCTGCGCGCGCGTCATCTCGACGAGGTCCGCGACCCCGGCGTCCAACGCCTCCTGCGCCATAGCGGCCGAAACAACGCTTCCCTGCAACACCACCGGCACCCGCCCGGCAGCGGCGGAACGCATCGCCCGGCACAGCTCCCGATTGAATCCGGGCTCGGTCCGAGCCGTGGGCCGGTACCGCGTCGACGAGTAATGCCCACCCCGCACCACGGTCAGCAGATCGACGCTGCCGGACACCTCATCCACGATCCCCGCGGCCAGATCAGGCGTGATCCCCGCCCACGGAGCGTCCTCATCACAGGAAAGACGCAGGGCAAGCACCCGATCCGGGCCGACTGCGGCCCGGACCGAGGCGATCAGGTCCCGCAGGAAGCGGGAACGGTCCACGCCGTAGACGTCGGACCGGAGATTCGTCAGTCCGGAGAGGAACTGACGCACCAGCGAGTACGTGCCGGCATTGATCTCGACACCGTCGAGCCCGGCAGTCACCGCCGACGCAGCCGCCGAAGCGAACCCGTCGATCACCGACGAGATCTCCGACGACGAAAGAACCGCCGGCATCTCCCTCGTCACGACGTCCGCGACCGCCGACGGCCCCCACAGCACCGACTGCGAGTACGCACTGGACCCCTGCAGCCCGGCGTGCCCGAGCCCGGCCAGCACCACGGTGCCGTACGGCCGGCACGCCGCTGCGATCGCGGCCCACCCCGAAGAGCACGCCGAGGCCAGCGGCGCCCGCTCGTACGGCCAGTCGTCGGGCGTCACCGACGCGATCTCGGTGACCAGAACGCCCGCGCCACCGGCAGCCCGGGCCGCGTAGTACGCACCCGCGCGATCGCCCAGCTCCCGGCCCCGAGCCAGGTTGGTCTCGTGCGGACCGAACACGACTCGGGACGGGGCCAGGACACCGGCGATCGGCACCGCTTCGGTGAGCAGCGCGCCGATCGCCGGGTTTCTCATGACGTCAGCAGCCGCAGGCGCCGGAAGCGCAACCGGAGCCCGCCGAGGACGGACCGATCAACGAGAAGCCCGACAGTGGGCTTTCGTCGCACGCCTTGTCTGGCGGACGCGTGGTCAGGGTCAGAGCCACCGGCCCCGACTTACGCGGCGCCCGCTCGGTGCGGTGCGAGTGATCCAGCGACGGCTTCGGAGCCGACCCCGCCACCACCCCGGCCAGCGCGGACTCCCCGTACCCCTGCACACACTCGGGGTCCGGCCCGTCCAGCGGCAGCCCGGTGAAGAACTTCGCCGCCATGCAACCGCCCTGGCAGGCGTCGTAGTGCTGGCAGGACTGACACGCGCCACCGGTTTGCGGCTGACGCAGCTCCTGGAACAGTTCCGATTCGCGCCACACCCCCTGGAAGCCCCCGGCATCCCGCACCGACCCCGCGAGGAAGTTCTCGTGGATCGCGAACGGGCACGCGTAGACGTCACCGACCGGGTCGATCAGGCACACCACCCGTCCCGCGCCGCACAGGTTCAGGCCCGGCAGCGAGTCGCCGAACGCGGCGAGGTGGAAGAACGAGTCGCCGGTGAGGACGTCCTCGCCGTGCGCGACCAGCCAGTCGTACAGCTCCTTCTGCTGGTGCGGCAGGAGGTGCAGCTCGTCCCAGACGTCGGCGCCGCGACCGGACGGACGCAGCCGGGTGAGCCTCAGCTGGGCGCCGTACTTGTCGGCGATCGCCTTGAACTCGTCGAGCTGCCCGATGTTCTGCCGGGTGCAGACCACGGAGAGCTTGAAGCCGCGGAAACCGGCGTCGGACAGGTTCTGCATCGCCCGCATCGCGGTCGCGTACGAACCGGGCCCGCGGACGTGGTCGTTGACCTCGGCCGTCGCGCCGTCCAGCGAGATCTGCACGTCGACGTAGTCGCTCGCCGCGAGCCGCTCAGCGACGTCGGGGGTGATCTTCACGCCGTTGGTGGAGAACTTCACCCCGACCTTGTGCTCGGTCGCGTAGTCGACGAGCTCCCAGAAATCGGAGCGGACAGTGGGCTCGCCACCGCCGATGTTCACGTAGAAGACCTGCATCCGCTCGAGCTCGTCGATGACGGCCTTGGCTTCCGCGGTCGTCAGCTCGCGTGGGTCACGCCGCCCGGAGCTGGACAGGCAGTGCACGCACGACAGGTTGCAGGCGTACGTCAGTTCCCAGGTCAGGCAGATCGGTGCGTCGAGGCCGAGCTTGAAGTGGTCGATCAGCCGCGTGGCTGTCGGTGCCGTCACGAGGACGCCTCCGTCCGTTCGGTGATCATGTCGGTCGAGGCGAGCGTCGCCAGCGCACGGGCGAGGCGTCGCTGCTGCGCCACGTCGGCCCCGGTCGCCGCAACGGCGGCGCGGGCGGACGGGTGATCCGACAGCGAGGTGACCACGGAGAGCAGCGTCGGGTCCTTGAGGAAGGACAACCGGCGGGTGCCGAAGTGGTACAGCAAGGCTCCGAACGGCTCCGGCCGGACCGCGACCGAGGGGTGGACCCCCCAGGCGCGGTCCAGGTCGAAGCTCGTCAGAACCGCGGGACTTTCCGGTACCGCGGTCATGGGCTCAGTAGACGCCGCACATACCGTCGATGGAAACGTCCTCGACCAGCAGGTCTTCCTCGACCAGGTCGATCTCTACGGTCTCGGCGGCGGCCGTGTTCTCCGAAGTCTCGACAGGCATGAAAAGCTCCTTTGCGCTGATGGGGAGCTCGCCGTGTGAACAGCGGGCATCATCTCCGGAACAGGCGTAACACTAATGACACCGGATGCAGAAAGGAAGAGCGGATGCCGAAAGAGCCCGTTCCAGCAGTGCGGATGGGCCGCCCGCCGGCCACGTCCCACGATGAATTGGAGCGGATCGGGCTGGAGCTGTTCACCACGCGGGGCTTCGAAGAGACGACGATCGACGAGATCGCCGGTGCCGCAGGAATCAGCCGTCGTACGTTCTTTCGTTACTATACTTCCAAAAATGACCTTGTCTGGGGCGATTTCGACGCGGAATTGTCCCGGCTGCGGGAACGGCTCGCCGCCACGCCGTCGAGCGTCCCGATGATGGCGGCGCTCCGCGAAGCGGTGGTCGCGTTCAACCGTGTCGACGCCGATCATGTCGCGCTGCATCGTCGAAGGATGGCGCTGATCCTGGGCGTGCCGAGTTTGTTCGCGCATTCCACGCTGCGGTTCACCGGCTGGCGGGACGTCATCGCGGAGTTCGTCGGTGCGCGGGTCGGGCGGGCGAGCACCGAACTGCTCCCCCAGCTCGTCGCGCATGCCGCGCTCGGCTGCGCGATCGCCGCGTATACCGACTGGCTGCAGCACGAGGGCACCGACCTCGAGCCCCTTCTCGACGAGGCGATCGCCGAACTCTCGGTCGGCTTCACCGGCCACGAATCCCCCAGCGTCCCCACCGCTCGCCCCCCGGCCGACGCCCGATGACCGACCGCGAGTTGGCGCCTGCCGGGATCAGGGTGCAGCTCGATGAGGCGCTTCGGATCAGTCCGGACGGGCGGACTCTGCTCGGGGGGTCGCCCGGGCGGTTGTTGCGGGTGGCTGCGGCGGCGGTGCCGATCATCCGCGCGTGGGACGGTGGCGCGCCCGTCGGGAGCGCCGGCTCACACCGCAAGCTCGCCCGCCGACTGCTCGACGCGGGCATGGCCCACCCCGCCTGGGACCCGTCCGCGAAGGTCGACGACGTCACTGTCGTCGTCCCGACCTACGCCCGTCCGGTGGAGCTGGCCCGCTGCCTGGAGGCGGTCCGCCGGACCGCCCCCGAGGCGTCCGTCCTCGTGGTCGACGACGGGTCGCCGGCCGACGCGGGCATCGCCGGCGTCGTCACCCGCTTCGGTGCGCGGCTCGTCGCCCACGCGACCAACCGTGGCCCGTCCGCCGCGCGCAACACCGGCCTGGCCGCTGTCGAAACGCCGTTCGCTGCGCTCGTCGACTCCGATGTGGTGGTTCCGGACGGCTGGCTGCATGCCCTTCGTCCCTTTTTCGACGACGAGAAAGCCGCGGCGGTCGCGCCCCGGGTCGTCGGGCACGGAGAGGGCACCGGGTGGCTCGGGGAGTACGAGGCCGCGCACTCGCCGCTCGACATGGGAACGTCGCCGGGGTTGGTGCGGGCCGGCGCGCTCGTGCCGTACGTCCCGACCGCGACGCTCCTCGTTCGGCTCGCGGCCGTTCGCGCGATCGGCGGCGAGTTCGACGTCGACCTACCCATCGGTGAGGACGTCGATTTCGAGTGGAAGCTCGTCGACGCGGGGTGGAACGTGCACTACGTCCCCGGCGTGACGATCGGGCACGAGCACCGGACCCGATTGCGTCCGTTCATCGCGCGGCGGCGGCTCTATGCCCGCTCGATCGGGCTGCTCGAGCGGCGGCACCCGGGCGCGCTCCCGGCCGCCCGGGTGAGCCCGGCGCTAGCGGCTGCTGTCGTGCTCGCGTCGGCCCGGCGGCCCGTGGCGGCCGCTGCAGCGGCCGCGCTGGGCACAGGGCTGGTGGCCCGGCAGCTCCGGCCCGTCGTGCCGGATCCGATCCCCGAGGCAGCCCGCCTGGTCGCGAAGGGCCTCCCCGTCACCGCGATGGGCCTGGCCCGCGCGATCGGCCGCGTCTGGTGGCCGGTCGCCCTACCCGCCGCCCTCGCCGTCCCGCGCCTCCGCGCCCCACTCGCCGCGGCCCTGGTGACCCCGATCCTCACCGACTGGTGGCAGGCGGGCCGCCGCCCACGCCTCGATCGCTACCTGGCGGCCCGCCTCCTCGACGACGTGGTCAGCACAGCGGGCACCTGGGAGGGGTCGTTGCGGGCCGGTACCCCCGGCCCACTCCTCCCCGCCGGCACCCGCCGCCGCTAAACCCCCCACACCTCCTCCGCCACCTCCACGATCAGGCGGAGTTTCGCCCACTGCTCCTCGCGCGTCAGCGCGTTTCCCTCCACCGTGGACGAGAACCCGCACTGCGGCGACAGACACACCTGATCGAGGTCGACGTACTTCGACGCCTCCTCCAGACGACGCTTCAGAACGTCCTTCGTCTCCAACGCCCCCCGCTTGGTCGTCACCAAACCGAGCACCACCTGCTTGCCCGGCGGCACGAACCGCAGCGGCGCGAAGTCCCCCGACCGCTCGTCGTCGTACTCCAGGAAGAAGCCGTCGACGTCCAACGACGAGAACAACGCCTCGGCGACGAAGTCGTACCCACCCTCCGCGGCCCACGACGACCGGAAGTTCCCCCGGCACATGTGCGTCGTCACGGCCAGCCCGGACGGACGCCCCGCGAGCGCCGTGTTGATCTGCGCGATGTACCGCTCGTGCTGGTGCTCGGCGTCACCACCCTGAGACGCCATGAACTCGCGCTGCGCCGGGTCGTTGAGGTACGCCAGGCTCGTGTCGTCGAGCTGCAAGTACGTGCAGCCGAGGTCGGCGATCGCGCGAACCTGCGCGGCGTAGGCCGCGGAGAGGTCGGCCCAGAACTCGTCCAGATCGGGGTAGACCGCCGAGTCGATCGCGGCCCGCCCACCCCGGTAATGCACCATGCTCGGCGACGGAATAGTCAGCTTCGGCGTCGCCGTCTTCGTCGTGTCCTTCAGGAACGAGAACGCGTCCGCGAAGATCGGCGACGGCAGCGTCACCTTCCCGTCGACCCGTAACGCCGCGGACGTGAACTCGATCCCGCCCTCCGCGTTGCGGAACTGCACGGTCAGCTGCTCGTCGGCCCGGTGGATCCCGCCGAGCTGGTAGATGAAGTCCATGTGCCAGGACGTGCGCCGGAACTCCCCGTCGGTCGCGCTGCGCAGACCGACGTCCTCCTGCTCGCGGACGACGGTGCGAATCGCGTCGTCCTCGACCTGACGCAGCTCCTCGGCGGGGAGGCGCCCGGCGGCGAACTCGGCGCGGGCACCGAGCAACTGCGGCGGACGCAGCAGGCTCCCCACATGATCGGCGCGGAACGGCGGACGAACTCGTGCGGACATCGCTTCGGTCCCCTTCGTCGCGGACGGCTCCCCACCATGGTGCCTAGCGGGGCGCTCCAATGTTCACCAACCACGGAATACCGAACTTGTCGTTGAAGGCGCCGAACTCGTCGCCCCACATCTGCTTCTCCAGCGGGGTGTGCACCGCGCCACCGGCCGACAGCTTCTCGAAGAGGCCGCGGAGCTCGTCCGCGTCGTCGCCGCTGAGGCTGATCGTGAAGTTGTCGCCCGGGTTGTGGTCCATGCCGGGCGGGGTGTCGGAGCCCATCAGCGTCCACCCCTGCGGCGTCTCGAGCTGACCGTGCATGACCTGGTCGGCGATCTCCGGGTCGTCGCTACCGACCTGGGAGAACGTCATCAGCTGCAGTTCGCCGCCGAGGACGCTCCGGTAGAACTCCATCGCCTCGCGGGCGTTGCCTCTGAAGTGCAGATATGGGTTGAGTCTCGAAGTCATGCGGACAGCATAGTGACCGGGGTCACACGCGGACAGCCGCCGCGGCAGCCGACAATTCGTCCCCGTACGCGCGGTCCAGCGGGTAGTCCAGGTGCCACCGCACCGGCGGGTACGCCACCTCGTGCACGGTGGGGAAGAACTGCACCGGGTCACGCAGCGGCTCGTGCCGCTCGACCGGATCGATCGGGCCGCCGATCGGGTCGGTCAGCCGCCACAGGTTCCGCCACCACGGGAGGCGGCGAGCCAGTTGCTCGAGCTGCACACCGGAGAAGTACGCCGGGAAGAAGCGACCGTAGAGGCGCTGCAGGGGCGAGCCGTGGGTGAGCAGCGCGACCCGCGACGCCTGGGACTCCGGCAGCTTCAGCAGCGTCGCCGCCGCCAGCACACTGCCCTGCGAATGCCCCGAGACCACCACCCCGTGCCCCTGCTCGGTCAGCTGCGTGATGCGCGCGACCAACTCCGGCACGCACCGCTCCCCGTAACACGGCGGCGCGAGCGGATGCGCGGCCCGTGGCCAGAACGTGCCGAGGTCCCAGAGAACGCCGACGACCTTGCGCAGCGCCTCGTTCCGGTACGCCTGCCAGACCAGCGTCACCAGACCGACAGCGGTGACACCCACCACCCAGGACCCCACGTTGTAGAGCAACGTGACGACCCCGGAGTGGGCGGTGTACGTCGCCGGGGTCGGCGGCGTGGCCCAGCTGGTCAGCGTCGTCACGACCCCGTAGGCGCCCAGCAGGACGAGCGGCGCGATGAGGAGCGCCAGGGAGCGCCCCGCGCTCTCGGTGAGGGTCGCGATCTCACGCATGCGCACGATCTTCTTCGCCTGCCCGCGGGCCCGGCTCGACACCTCCGCCACCGGACCGCTGTCCGGAGTGGAAGGGCCGGTCGGCACCGCGTCGTACTCGGTGAGCACCGCAGACCAACCCCGGCGAACCCGCAGCGTCAGCCGCACCACCAGGAACAGCACCAGCAGCACGATCAGGACGATCTCCATCCCGAACGCCACCGCCGCCCACGACACGACCGCCGGCGGCCGGGCCAGCATCTCCGTGGTGCCCTCCACGTGCCCGAGCCAGTCCGACACCCGCGTCAGCACCGCCGCCGAGTACGCGATGCCGAAGAACAGCGCGAGCGCCGCGAACACGGGCGCGATGAACCCGCGCAGCATCTGCCCGCTGCTGCCCCGCCCGATCAGGGTGACCGCCACGAGCGACACGAGCAGCAGCACCAGCTGACCGGCCACCCACAGCATCAGCAGCGTGCCGTAGCCGGGGAGCCGGTGCCCGGGGCCGGGCCAGTCGTGCGGCGCGAGCACGTACACCACAGACGCGACCAGCACGCCGAAAGCCGCCAACCGCAGGAGCGACAGTCCCGGGATCCCGCGGGTGCTGCCCTGCGCCGCGGTCGCTCCGACCACCAACGCCAGAACGCCGATGATGACGCCCATCAAGACGCGGCCGGCCAGGTCACCGTCAACCGACACGGCCGGCACCGTGAGCATCAGCGCGACGGTCACCACCCCGAGCGACACGTGCAAGGTGCGTAACCGCCCGACCTGGTACTCGCCTTCCCAGAACCCCGGCTCGGACAGTCCCCCGTCGCCCTCGGCGACGTCGACCCGGAACCGCACGCTCTCGTACGCCACCCAGCTGCGCCGCGCCAGAAACCACAGCAGACCGAGCAGCGCCAGCGGCACCAGCGCGGTGAGCGCGAGCCGACGCCCGGCGGGGTTGGCCCAGGAGCCCGGCGCGGCCAGGAACTCCAACACCGACCAGTGGCTGCCGCACTCGGGGCGCGCGGCGCACTGCCAACCGATGAGGTCCATGCCGACGCCACCCGCGGCCAGCAGGAACGTGCCGGTGAGCGATAAGGCGAGCAGACGCGACACGGCGTCGTGCGTCGCCCTGCCGAACCTGAACGCCCGCCCGGGCGGACCGATCGGACGCATCCAGGCGCCTGCGTTGACCAACGTGAACGGGAGCAGGATCAGCCACGCGGCCCGGCTCGCGGACGCCGACGTCAGCCCGCTCCAGCAGTAGGCCTCCTGCACGAGCTCCGAGCGAACCTCGGCACTGCGCGCGCCGGGGACGTCGGCGCCGGTGCCCAGCAGCGCGTCGTCCGGTGCGACGCCCGGCGGCGGGCTCTTGTGCCGGTAGAAGCCGACCGTCGCGTCACCGGAGACCCGGGACGGCGACGGGTCGTCGAGCTGCTCCGTCGGCGTCGCACCACCGACACCGTGCACCATCAACTCGACGACTGTCGGCACTGGAACCCCCGGACGCTCCGATTCGGACGGGGCCCACCCTAGAGGGCACGACCGACAGTCCTAGTACCGGAACCTTCCGACGAGGGCTCGCAGGTCGGCCGACATCGCGTTGAGCCGCTCGGCGGCGGCCCGCGCCTCGCCGGCGTTGCCGCTCGTGCGCTGGGTGGCGTCGGCGACACCGGAGATGTTCGCGGCGATCTGCGAGGAGCTCATCGCAGCCTCGCTGATGCTGCGGTTCATCTCGTTGGTCGTGGCGGTCTGCTCCTCGACCGCCGAGGCGATCGTCATCTGGTAGTCGTTGATCTGCGCGATGATCCCGGAAATCTGCTCGATCGCCGCCACCGCGGAATCCGTGTCGGCCTGGATCGCCTCGACCCGCTTGGAGATGTTCTCGGTCGCCTGAGCCGTCTCCTGCGCCAGGTCCTTCACCTCGTTCGCGACAACAGCGAACCCCTTACCCGCCTCGCCCGCGCGGGCCGCCTCGATCGTCGCGTTCAACGCCAGCAGGTTCGTCTGCTCCGCGATCGACGTGATGACCTTGACCACGTTGCCGATCTCCGTCGACGACTCGCCGAGCTTCGCCACCGTGGCGTTCGTCGCCGCGGCCGCCGACACCGCCTGCGACGCGACGCCCGCCGCGTCGTTGGCCGACTGCGAGATCTCCCGGATCGCGGCGCCCATCTCCTCACTACCAGCGGCGACGGTCTGCACGTTGCGGGAGACCTCCTCCGACGCCTCGGACACGACACCGGCCTGGCTGGACGCGTCCTGCGCGGTGCTCGCGATCTGCTGGCTGACGCTCGACAGTTCGTCGGCGCTGCCGGACAGCGTCTCGGCGCTGCGGGCCAGCGCGCTGATCGCCTGCCGGACGCCCTCCTGGGCGCGGCCGAGCGAGTCGGCCATCTGGCCGACCTCGTCCTTCGAGTTGACGTGGGCGCCCTGGGTGAGGTCACCGGCCGCCATCGCGTCCAGCACGCCGGACACCCGGCGCAGCGGCGACACGATCAACTGCGTGATGACGACGCTGAGCGCACCGGCGATCAGCAGCCCGATGACGAGCAGCGAGATCACGGTGATCCGGGCGCTGCGGTACGCGTCAGCGGCCTTGTCCGCGGTCTGCTTGGCCAGGTTCGCGTCGTACGCCTCGAGCGAGTCCAGCAGGTCGGCGGCAGCGCCGGTGAGATCCGCGGACTTGCCGGTGAGCGCGACGTTGAACGCGACGTTGTTGTTCGAACGGCTCAGCGGCAGCAGGGTGGCGTCCCGGTAGTCCTGCCACGCCTTCCAGGCCACTTTGAACTCGTTCCAGGTGGCCCGGTCCTCGGGTCCGGCCTTCTCGTACTCCGCTTCCCACTTGGCGAGCTCGGCGTCGCTCTCCTGGATCTTGGTTTCCCACTCGCCCATCGTCTTGGCGTCCAGGGCACTCGCATGCCCGTTGACGAGCATGCGAGTCTTCAGCTCTTCCTGGTGCACCCGGCCGAGCGCGATCATCGAGATCACGTTCTCGTCGTAGAGGTGCTGCGAGTCCTTGTTCGTCTCCGCCAGCGAACGGATACCGACGATGCCGACCGCGATGGCGACGACGGCGAGCACGCCCAGCGCGAGAACCAGCTTCACTTTGACCGGCCGGTCGGCCAGCCACCGCATGAGAGGGTTACGCCGCGCTGCCACGCCCGAACCGGCGGCCTCGTAACTCGCCATGCGGATCCTCTCCACCCCTGGTACACCCCGGAAGCACCCGGAATGCACCCACTATCGGGTAGAAGAGGCAGAATCTGAGGAACTCAGAATCCTCGCGCGAGGCGGTAGTACGCCTGGTTCCACCGCAGCTCGTTCGCGAGGCGGCGCGGGTTGGTGTCCGCGTCGATCACGACCAGCTCGGTCGACACCATCTCGGCGAGGTCGGTCAACTCCTCGACGCCCACCACGGACGAGAGCACGGTGTGGTGCGGACCGCCGGCGGTCAGCCAGGACTCGGCGGACGTCGCCAGATCGGGCGCCGGCTTCCACACCGCACGGGCGACCGGCAGCTTCGGCAGCGGCTCGCTCGGCGCGACGACCTCGATCTCGTTCGCGACCAGCCGGAACCGCTCCCCCAGGTCGGCCATGCCGATGACGACAGCGGGGCCGGGGGCGGCGTCGAACACCATCCGCACCGGGTCCTCGCGTCCGCCGATGCCGAGCGGATGGATCTCGATGCGCGGCGTCCCGACCGCGATGCTCGGGCACACCTCGAGCATGTGCGCGCCGAGGATCCGCTCGGACCCGGGCGTCAGGTCGTAGGTGTAGTCCTCCATGAACGACGTGCCGCCGGGGGCCATCGCCTTGAGCGTCCGCAGCAGGACCGAGGTCTTCCAGTCGCCCTCGCCGCCGAAGCCGTAACCGTCACCCATCAGGCGCTGCACCGCGAGGCCGGGCAGCTGACGCAGGCCGCCGAGGTCCTCGAAGTTGGTCGTGAACGCGCGGAAGCCACCCGCCTCGAGGAAGGACCGGAGGCCGAGCTCGATCCGGGCGCCGTAGCGCAGCGACTCGTGGCGGTCGCCGCCCGCGCGCAGCTCCGGGACGACCTCGTAGCGCTCCTCGTACTCGGCGACGAGCTTGTCGACCTCGGCGTCGGAGGTCGCGTCGACGACCTCGACCAGGTCGTTGACGCCGTACGTGTTCACCGAGACGCCGAACTTGAGCTGCGCCTCGACCTTGTCACCCTCGGTCACCGCCACATCGCGCATGTTGTCGCCGAAGCGCGCCAGGCGCAGCGTCCGCATCTCGGAGTAGCCCAGCGCGGCCCGCGCCCAAGCGGCCACGCGCTTGCCGACGCGCGGGTCGCTGACGTGCCCCGCGACGGTCTTGCGCGCGACGCCGAGCCGGGACTGGATGAAGCCGAACTCGCGGTCGCCGTGGGCGGCCTGGTTCAGGTTCATGAAGTCCATGTCGATCTCGGCCCACGGCAGCGCGACGTTGGCCTGCGTGTGCAGGTGCAGCAGCGGCTTGCGCAGCGCGTCGAGCCCGGCGATCCACATCTTGGCCGGTGAGAACGTGTGCATCCACGCCACGAGACCGACGACGTCGGGGTTGGCGTCGGCCTCCTGGCAGATGCGGAGGATCGCGGCCGAGTCGGTCAGCACCGGCTTCCAGACCACCGACACTCCCAGATCGCCGTCTCCGAGCTGGTCGGCGATCCGCCGTGACTGCTCGGCGACCTGGTCCAGCGTCTCCGGTCCGTACAGCCCCTGGCTGCCGGTGAGGAACCAGATCTCGCCCATGCGACGTACCTCCTACGACGTTGTGAACGTTCACATACTGCGCCGCGCCAGCGTGAGCCGGTGCGGCGGGGGCCTACGTGGGTTCGCGGCGGGTGACGATCCGCTGCAGGAGGATGAACGCGAAGAGCAGGCCGGCGATGAAGATGCGGGTCCACCACGAGCTCAGCGTTCCCTGAAACGTAATCATCGTCTGGATCAGGCCGAGCACCAGGACACCGAGCACGGTGCCGGCCAGGAAGCCCGATCCTCCGCTCAGCAGCGTTCCGCCGATCACGACCGCGGCGATCGCGTCGAGCTCCATGCCCTGCGCGGTCAGGCTGAAGCCCGCAGGCGTCTCGAAGCTGTAGAGGACGCCACCGAGCGCCGCGCACAGGCCGGACAGCGTGTAGACGCCGATCCGGGTGCGGGCCACCGGCAGCCCCATCAGCGCGGCCGACTGCGCGTTGCCGCCGATCGCGTACGTGTTGCGTCCGAAGCGGGTGTAGGCCAGCGCCAACGCGGCGACGATCGCCAGCACGATCGCGATCAGCGCGCTCGGGGAGAGCCGGAACCCGCCGAAGTGGATGCGCTCGGTGGCCGTCGACCAGAAGTCGTTCTCGATCCGGATCGACTTCGTCGTGATCAGGTGCGCGAGCCCGCGGGCGGTGAACAGGCCGGCCAGCGTCGCGATGAACGGCTGGATCTCGAAGTAGTGGATGATCGCGCCCTGCGCGAGCCCGAACAACGCCCCCACGACCAGCACGATCACGATGACGGCGAACGGGTTCCAGCCGGCGCGCAGCAGCGCCGCCGCGATCACGGTGCCGAGCGCGAGCACCGCCCCGACCGACAGGTCGATCCCGCCGGACAGGATCACGAACGTCATCCCGACCGCGACCGTCAGCAGGTGCGCGTTGTCGATGAAGACGTTCAGCAGCACCTGGGTGTCGCTGAAGCCCTCGTAGTTCGCGATCCCGATGCCGTACATCAGGCCGAACAGCACGAGGGTGGCCAGCACCGGCACGTACCGGGAGTTGACGCCGTACCGCTTGGCGCGCGCGACCTTCGGCCGCTCCAGCGGGGGCTCAGTGATCACACTCGTCATGCCGCCACCTCCGCGAGGGCAGGCTTGCGTCGGAACCGCCCGAACACCTTGGAACGGAACACCGGGGACTGGGCGAGGCAGAGAACGACGACGACGACTGCCTTGAACAACAGCGTGACGTTGTTCGGGATGCCGGTCGTGTAGATCGTGACGTTGAGCGCCTGGATCAGCACCGCACCGAGCACGCTGCCCGCGATCGAGAACCGGCCACCGGTCAACGCGGTGCCGCCGATCACGACCGCCAGGATGGCGTCCAACTCGATCAGGTTGCCGGCGTTGTTGCCGTCGGCGCTGGAGATGTTCGAGCTGTAGATCAGCCCGGCGACTCCGGCGCAGAAACCCGAGAACACGTACGCGATGAGCGTCAGCCGTCGGGCCTGGATGCCGGCGAGCCGGCTCGCGGTGGGACTGCTGCCGACCGACTCGATCAGCATGCCGAGCGCGGTGCGGCGGGTGAACACCACAGCGAGGGCGACGACGGCTGCGGCGATGATCACCGCGACCGGGATCGTCAACGCGTAGCCAGCGCCGATCGTGCGGTACGGGTCGGAGCGGACGTTGATGATCTGCCCGTCGGTGATCAGCTGCGCGACGCCGCGCCCGCCGACCAGCAGGATGAGCGTCGCAATGATGGGCTGGATGCCGACGACGGCGACCAGCACACCGTTCCAGAGCCCGAGCACCAGGCCGAGCACGATCGCGAGCCCGACCGCCAGCAGCACCCCACCGACGCTGTTCTGGTCGGTCAGTTCGCTGACGCGCAGGCAGGCGAACGCGCCGACGATCGCGATGACCGAGCCGACCGACAGGTCGATACCGGCGGTGGCGATCACCATCGTCATGCCGAGCGCCACCAGCACCAGCGGCGTGCTGCCGCGCAGGATGTCGATCAGCGATCCGTAGAGGTGGCCGTCCTGGAGCCGGACGTTGAAGAAGTCCGAGCTGAAGAAGAGATTGCTCACCAGCAGGAGTACCAGCGCCAAGGCCGGCCAGAACAGCCGATGTTTCAACACGTTGCTCATTCGGCCACTCCGCTCGCGATCGTGGCGAGGATCCGGTCGACGTCCACGTCGTCGGTGTTGTCGAGCTGTTCGACCAGCCGCCGGTCGCGGAGCACCGCGATCTTGTGCGAGAGCCGTAACACCTCCTCGAGTTCGGCGCTGATGAACAGCACCGCCATGCCGTCGCCGGAGAGCTGCGCGAGCAGGCGCTGGATCTCGGCTTTCGCGCCGACGTCGATGCCGCGGGTGGGCTCGTCGACGATCAGCAGCTTCGGTTCGGTGATCAGCCAGCGGGCGAGCAGCACCTTCTGCTGGTTGCCACCGGAGAGGTTGCGGACCTGGGCATCCGGGTTGGTCGGCCGGATGTCGAGCGCGGTGATGTACTTCTCGACCAGCTCGTCCTGGCGTCCGCGCGGGATCGGCCGCGACCAGCCGCGGGCGGCCTGCATCGCGAGGATGATGTTCTCCCGTACGGTCAGCTCGCCGACGACACCCTCGGTGCGGCGGTTCTCCGAGCTGAACGCGACGCCCTGCTCCATCGCCGTGCGGGGGCCGCGCATCGTCACCGGCTTGCCGTTGAACGCGAACGTACCCTGGTCGGCCTTGTCGGCACCGAACAGCAGGCGCGCCAGCTCGGTTCGGCCGGAACCGAGCAGCCCGGCCAGCCCGACGACCTCGCCCTGGTGGATCGTGAGCGAGAACGGCTCGATCGCACCGGTGCGGCTGACGTCGGTGGCGGCGACCACCGGCTCGCCCTGTTCCAGGGCGGCGGTCGAGGGCTTCGGCTGCTCCTCGAGCTTCTCCAGCGCGGCCAGCTCCTTGCCGATCATCGCGCTGACGAGCTGCGACTGCGGGAGCTCCGCGACCTGGTACTCGCCGACTCGCCGGCCGTTGCGGAGCACGGTCATCCGGTCGGCGATCTCGTAGACCTGGTCGAGGAAGTGCGACACGAAGACGATCGCGAGCCCCTCGTCCTTGAGCCTGCGCATCACCCGGAAGAGCTGCTCGACCTCGGAAGCGTCCAGGCTGGACGTCGGCTCGTCGAGGATCAGCACCTTCGCGGAGATGTCGACAGCTCGCGCGATCGCCACCATCTGCTGGATCGCGATCGAGTAGCTGCCCAGCAGCGCGGTGACGTCGAGGTCGAGCTCGAGCCCGCGCAAGAGTTCGGCCGATCGACGGCGCATCGTCCGCCACTGGATCGCGCCGAGGCGGCGCGGCTCGCGGCCGATGAAGATGTTCTCGGCGACCGACAGGTTCGGTACCAGGTTGACTTCCTGGTAGACGGTGCTGATCCCGGCCTTCTGCGCCTGCAGCGGGCCGGAGAACCGGACGTCCTCGCCGTTCAACCGGATCGACCCGGCGTCGATGTCGTAGACGCCGGTGAGCACCTTGATCAGCGTCGACTTGCCGGCCCCGTTCTCCCCCATCAACGCGTGGACCTCGCCCGGGAACAGGCGGAAGTCCACGTCGGCGAGTGCGACGACGCCGGGGAACGTCTTACCCACGCCGGCCATCTCCAGGATGGGCTCGGAATCCCCCATCACCACTCCGTTCCACGCAAAGACCCCGGGCGGGCCGCGGTGCGGCCCACCCGGGTCGGGTGACTCAGTACTTGCGCTCGGGCAAAGCGGCCTTGGCCTGCTCCTGGGTGAAGGTCGTCTCCTCCGTGAGGATCCGCTTCTCGACCTTCTTCCCGTCGACGACCTGCTTGACCAGGTCCATCAGCTGCGGGCCGAGGAGCGGACTGCACTCGACGATGAAATTGATCTTGCCCTCGGACAGGGCCGTCATCCCGTCCTTCACCGCGTCGACGGTGATGATCTTGACGTCGACACCCGGCTTCTTACCGGCGGCCTCGAGCGCCTCGATCGCGCCGAGCCCCATGTCGTCGTTGTGGGCGTAGAGCACGTTGGCCTCGGGGTGCGCCTTGAACAGCGCCTCCGCGACCTCCTTGCCCTTGGCGCGGGTGAACTCGCCGTCCTGCGACGCGACGACCTTGATCTTCGGGTCGGCCTTGATCGCGTCGGCGAAGCCCGACTTGCGGTCGTTGGCCGGTGCGGCACCGGTGGTGCCTTCGAGCTGGATGACGTTGACCGGACCCTTGGCGGCCTTCGAGTCCTCGACCAGCCACTCGCCGGCCTTCTTGCCCTCGAGCACGAAGTCCGAGCCGATGAACGTCTCGTAGAGCGACGTGTCCTTCGAGCTGACCGCCCGGTCGGTGAGGATGACCGGGATCTCGGCGTCCTTGGCCTCCTTCAGCACCTGGTCCCAGCCGTCTTCGACCACCGGCGAGAACGCGATGACGTCGACCTTCTGGGCGATGTAGCTGCGGATCGCCTTGATCTGGTTCTCCTGCTTCTGCTGAGCATCGGAGAACTTGAGATCGATTCCGGCGGTCTTCGCCGACTCCTGGATCGACTTGGTGTTCGCCGTCCGCCAGCCGCTCTCCGCGCCGACCTGGGCGAATCCCAGCGTGATCTTGCCGTCGTCGTTGCCGCTACCGCTCCCGCTGTCGCCACCGCAGCCGGCCAGGCCGGCGGCGACGAGTAACCCGGCGGCGATGGCCGCGGAGACTCTCCTGATCACTTCGTCCTCCCGTGTCGTGCGAGTCCGTGTCATGCAAATACTCGTCATGTGACCGCTAACACCCCTTGTGACCGCTCACAAAATCGGTCACTGGGGTGGACTTCGGACAGTCGAACTCCGCCGCGAGAGCATCCGGAAGGGCGCTCCGAGAGCGGGAAAAACTCGGTGTGGCGTGGATCACGCGTCCGTGTTCCGAGAGTGTTACCGTTCTCATTCAGCGCGTCAAGGGCTATTGGACGGTGCGTTACCGGTCTGTTGCCGACGGACACCTTCGCAGAGGAAAGACGCGCGAGCCCTACCGTTACCCAGGTCTTTCAAAGCGCCTAGCTACGATGTGAGCGATCACAGGGCACGGATGGAGGGTCCTTTGTCCGCACCGGAGCGACCGTCCGAGCGCCCCCGGACGTCGATCATGCGTGACGTCGCGCGGCTCGCGGGCGTTTCCCACCAGACCGTCTCCCGGGTCCTGAACGAGCACCCCAGCGTCCGGGAGGAGACCCGGGCACGCGTGCTGGAAGCGATGCGGGCACTGAACTACCGCCGCAACCTCGCCGCGCGCACGCTGGCCACCCGCCGCTCCGGGATCCTCGGGCTGATCGGGTTCGAGAGCACGCTCTACGGCCCCGCGTCCATGCTCTACGGCATCGAGGACGCCGCGCGCGCCGCCGGGTACTTCGTCAGCGTCGTCACCGTGCGCTCGCTCGAGCGCACGGCCGTGCTCGAGGCGATCGACCGGCTCTGCGCGCAGGCAGTGGAGGGCATCGTCGCGATCGCACCCAAGGAGTCGGCCGCGCACGCGCTGGCCCAGGTGCCCGATGGGCTGGGCGCTGTCGGTGTCGGCGGCGCCGGCGAGAGCGGCGTGGCGAGCGTCCGGTTCGACAATCGGGCGGGCGCGGCGCTGGCGACCCAGCACCTGCTCGACCTCGGGCACGCGACAGTGCACCACGTCGGCGGGCCGGCCGACTGGCCCGAGGCGCGCGACCGCATCGACGGCTGGCGCGCGACGCTCTACGCCAACGATCGGGTCGTGCCGTCGGCCGAGTTCGGGGCGTGGACCGCGGACTCCGGCTACGAGGCCGGCGAGGCGCTGGCGCGCGACCCGTCGGTGACCGCGGTCTTCTGCGCGAACGACCCGGTGGCGCTCGGCGTGCTGCGGGCGCTGCACGAGGGCGGACGCCGGGTGCCGGACGACGTCAGCGTGGTCGGTTTCGATGACGTCCCAGAGGCCGGTTACTTCCTGCCGCCGCTCACCACCGTCCGGCAGGACTTCGCGGAGCTCGGGCGGCGCAGCCTCGAGGTGCTGCTCGCCCAGCTGCGCGAGGAGGCGCCCACCGGGCGCGCCGAGGGCGGTGTGCTGCTCGAACCGACACTCACGGTCCGGAGCAGCACCGCCCGCCGTTAGGCCCTGTCCTGGAGCGTGCGCTCGAAGAGTTCCAGCAGGTTGCGCCAGTGGCGTTCGAGGCTCATCGGGTCGTAGACGTCGCTGTCGGACATCGTGAAGCCGTGCTCGGTTCCCTCGTAGATCTCCGACTTGAACCGGACGCCGGTCGCGTCCAGCACCTCGTTCAGCGCGGTGACGTCGGCGGGCGTCATCGAGGGGTCGTTCTCGGCGTGCGCGAAGTAGTACTCGGTGCGGACGTCGGCGATCTGCTGGTGCGGACTGTCGGGCTCGTCGGTGACCAGACCACCGGCGTGGAAGCTCGCCACCGCCGCGATCCGGTCGGGGAACGCGGCTGCGGTGCGGACCGCCAGCCGGCCGCCCAGGCAGTAACCGTTCGTGCCGATCGGCCCGGGCTTCACCTCGGGCTGCGCGGCGAGGAAGTCCAGATAGGCGCCCGCATCCCGGACGACCAGCTCCGGCGTCAGCGCCTTGATCAGCGGGACGGCCTGGCCGTAGACCGCCGTGCGACCGGCCGGGGTGGCCAGGTCGGACGTGTCGAACAGCGGGGCCGCACCGCCCCGGTAGAAGACGTTCGGCAGCACGACGAAGAAACCGTCGTCGGCGATCGTGCGTGCCATGTCGGTGAGCACCTCACGGACGCCGAACGCGTCCATGTAGAACAGCACCGCCGGCCACGGGCCGTCGCCCTCGGGATGGGCGACGAACGCGTCGGCTACACCGTCCGGGGTGGGGATCTGCACTGATCTGGCGCCCATCGGCCCTCCTGCTTGCGCGATGCATCCATCTTTACCTCACGCGTGAAGCCGGGTCACGCGATCGGGAGCCGGATCACCATTGTCGTTCCCGGCTCGTTGTGGGTCGCGCTGATCCGGCCGCCGTGCCGCTCGACGATCGCGCGCGTGACGACCAGACCGAGGCCGGTGCCGGGAACGCCGTTGTCCCGGGCCGTCGACGACCGGAAGAACCGCTGGAAGAGCCGGTCGCGCTCGTCCGGCGGGATGCCGATCCCGTGGTCGGCGACCGACAGCTTCGCCACACCGGCCTCCTCGGTGAGCGCCACCGTGACCCGACCGCCCCGGTGGGAGTACTTGACGGCGTTGGACAGCACGTTGTCGAGCATCTGGCGCAGCCGCTGCGGGTCACCGTGCAGCGGCACCCGGTCCGGCAGGTCCGCGACGACGGTGACCTCGCGGCAGTCGGCCGCGGCCCGGACCGTGTCGATGCCCTCCCGGGTCAGCTCGGCGAGGTCGGTGTCGGCCGGTCGGATCGAGATGTGCCCCGACTCCAGTCCCGCGAGGTCGAGCAGGTCGTTGATGATCGCCTGCAAGCTCTCGGTGTTGCGCCGGATGACACCGAGCAACTGCGGACCGTCGGTGTCCCAGCAGTCCGGGTTGTCGGTGAGCAGCTGGGCGTAGGTGGTGATCGACGTGAGGGGCGTCCGCAGTTCGTGGCCCACCAGCGCGAGGAAGTCGTCCTTCGTGCGGGCCAGCTGCAGCGCCAGTTCCTCGGCGCGCCGCCGCTCCAGATAGTGGCCGAGGTGCGCGGCGATGCCCACCAGGTGCGCGGTCAGCGCGACGCGGTCCTCGTCGAGCGTGTCGGCGTAGAGCGCGAGCACACCGACGACGGCCTCGGCACTGCGGACCGGCACCGCGAGGGCCGTGCGCAGCTTCCGCCGGGCCGCGCCCTCGACGTCGAAGCGGGTCTCGGTGGCGATGTCGGGCACCCACACCGGCTCGCCGGTCTGCCAGGTCGTGCCCGCCAGGCCAACGCCCGGGCCGAGCGACTCGGCCATCAGGCCGGGACGGTCCGGCTCCCCGTCGGTCCAGGACGCCGCCGGTCGCAGGGCGTCGATGACCGGGTCGGCCAGCCAGAGTTCGGCGTGCGGCCAGTGCAGTGACCGCGCCACCGCGTCCACGACCTGCCGGGACGCATCGGCGATCCGGTCGGCCTCGACCAGCGCGCGCGACACCGCGAGCGCGCACTCCCGGAAGCGCTGGGCGCGCTGCTGGTCGGTGGCGTCGTGCAGCGCGACGACGGCGCCGAGCACGGCACCGGCCACCGTGATCCGCTCGGCGTTGGCGATCAGCGTGCGGTGCGGACGCCCCGGCCGGACCAGGCGGAGCACGACGTCGCGGACCGGCTCACCGGCCAGCGCGCGGGCGCTGGGGTGGCGGTCGTGCGGCAACGGCTGCCCGTCGGCGTCGAGCAGCCGGTCGCCGGCGAGCGTGGCAGCGTCGGCAGGAAGGTCGTCGGCCAGATCGAGCATGCGCTGCAGCGCCGGGTTGCCGAACATCGTGTAGCCGGCGGCGTCGCAGGCGAAGACCGCGGTGTTGAGGCTGTCGAGCAGCGCCTGGAGGAAGAGGCTGTGCGGCGGCGCCGCGTTGTCGACCCGCGGCGGATCGGGGCTCTCCGGGAGCAGGTCGGCGAACAGGCGGGGCAGGTGTCCCGCGGCGGTGGCCACGCCGCGCAGCGCGCCGATCTCGGCCGGCGTCCACTCCCGTGGACGCCCGTCGACAGCGCACACCACGCCGACGATCGCGCCGTTCGGGCCGCGCACCGGGACTCCCATGTACGCGCCGACGCGCACCCCGGCCCCCGCCGGACGGCAGCGGGGATCGTCCGCGGTGTCGCGGAGCACCACCGGCTCACCGCGGGCGACCACGTCCTGGCAGAACGACTCCGACACGAGGATCCGACGCGACTCTGCCAGCGGTCCGACCAGGCCGAACGCGCCGGCGAAGCGCATCCACTCGCCGTCGATGAGCGTCACCAGCCCGATCGGGACGTCGACCGACTCCGCAGCGGCGCGCGCCATCGCGTCAAGGTCGTCGCTCGACGTAGCCGACGCTCGTGCGACCGCCGGTGCTGCCACGGCTTCGGCCCCCGATCGGAAATCGCCCTATAAGCGACATATACTACCGGATCTTCGCGCCGTAAACCTTCTCGACGTGCAGCGCGAGCAGGACGCGCCGGTCGGACACCATGACCGAGCGGTACTCGTCCCAGTCGGGGTGTTCACCGGCAGCCGCGCGGTAGTAGCCGACCAATGCCTCGACCTCGGGGCCGTTCGGGTCGGTGCCCGGGCCGGTGAGCGTGCCGGTGCCCTCGGCGGTGGCCCAGGCCCAGCCGTCGGGGGTGGTGACCTCGAGGGAGGCGCGCGGGTCGCGGCGCAGGTTCACGGTCTTGGCGCGACCTTCGGTCATCGAGACGTAGATGATTCCCGCCTCGCGGTCGTAGAACGAGATCCGGGGAGAGCTGGGGACGGCCGTCGGCTTTGATCGTGGCGAGCACGCCGAGCTTGCTGTCGGCGAGGAGGGCGTGCAGGTCGAATCCCGTGTCGTCGGTCATATGCTCGCCAACCCGCCGCGGTCCGGTGGCTATTCCACGGTGGCGGTGCTGGCTTAGAGTCGGGGCATGATCGGCCACCTGCCCCGTGCGGTGGTCACGCTCTGGGCGCTCGCCGGCCTGCTGGTTCTGCTCCAGCCCAACACCGGCGCGCTGGCGTTCGTCGCCGTGGCCCTGCTCGCCACGCTGGCTCTACGCCGGATCGGCATCCGGCTCCCCGCACTCACCCCGGGCCGCCTCGCCGCGGGAGCCCGCCGCGCCGCCTACCGAGGCGCCCCCCGGCACCGAGACCCCGACGCCCGCGGCAGCGTCCGCCCCAGGGCACCCTCCGCGGCCCCAGCCGCGTAGCACCCTCGGCCGCGCGCTAGGCGCTCAGCGCCCGCCGGTCGCCCAGCACCGCGCCTCGTGGCGCGGGGACTCGCCGTGCTGCGCGGCTCTCCGCCATCGTTCCGATCGTTGGCCCGGAGGGTCCATCATGCCGTTCGACCTGCCCGTTCAGTGTGCTTACTCCGCCGTGGAAGAGGCGAGCAACCTGCTCACCCCGATCGCCGGGGGCGCCGCGACCGCCGTCGCGATCGTCCTCGCGACCGCACTCGTGCGACTGCTCCTGCTCCCCCTCACGTTCCGCCAGATCGGGGTCGAGAAGCGCCGCGCCGCTCTCGCTCCCCGCGTCACGAAGTTGCGCGACAAGCATGCGAACGACCCGGTCCGCGCGATGACCGAGGTCTCTGCGCTCTACCGCGCCGAAGGCGTCGGAACGCTCACCACGATGGGCCCGATGCTGCTCCAGGCACCGTTCTTCCTCACGCTGTTCTCGCTGTTCCGCCTCCCCGCGGTGGGCGGCTCCCCCAACGAGTTGCTCAGCCGCGAACTCGGCGGCGTCCCCCTCGGCGACCATTGGCTCGACGGCTCGCTGCTCGGTGTCCACAGCGCGGTGTTCGTCGGGCTGTTCGGGCTGTTCGTCGTGACCGCAACGGTCTCCGCACGCCGGCTGCGTCGCCTGGGCCAGCCGGCGTGGCTGAGCTTCACGCCGTACGTGTCGATCGCCTTCGCGGTCACGGTCCCGCTCGCAGCGGTGCTCTACCTGCTCACGAGCACAGTCTGGACGACGCTCGAGAACGCGTTGCTGCGTGACCGCCTGGTTCCGCCGAACGATGTGGCGCTGGGCTCGTCCTAGCGAGCCCTACTCGACATCGTTCCGGGTGAGGCCGGCTGTGACGAGCTCGCCCGGCAGCGTTCCGGCGCGGGCGAGCACGGCGCCGTCGGCGGCCCACACCCCTGAGCCGCCGGCGGCCCGCTCGAACCCCTCACCACTGGATCCGGCGAAGCTCGCGATAGCGACCGGCACTCCGTGCGCCGCGGCGATCCGCACCGCGCGCTCGGCCGGCACCCCGAAATCCGAAGCGTGCTCCAGCACCCCGGCGACGTACACGTCCATGCCCAGCGCAGCGGTGTCCGCAGCGTGCTGCTCCACCCCGGTGTCCTTGCAGATCGCCAGCCCCAGCCGCCACCCGTCGACCTCGATCACGACCGGTCCGGTACCGGGCACGAACACCGCGGGCTCACCCCCACCGAGATACTGCTTCCGGTACCCGACCCGAACCCCGCCCCCATCCACCACCAACATCCCGATAGACCTCCCCGCGCCGCCAACCGGAGCGCCGGCCAGCGCGATCGATCCCGTATCGGCGCAGGCCGCGATCAGCGGCGTGAGGCGTGCATCGTCGGGTGAGAGCGGATCGGCGGTGAACTCGTAGCCGGTCAGGGACATCTCGGGGAACACCACGACGCGGGCTCGGGCAGCCCGCACCGCCTCCGCGTGCGCGACAGCGTTCGCTGCGACGTCGAACGACGTCACCAGCGGCTGCGCAACCGCAAGCACCAGCATCCGCACCCCTTACGACAACACCATTGACTCCCGGCGCCGCTGCCGTTTCGATCGTCGCATGACCGAACCCCCCGCTGACCTGCTGTTCACCGACGGCCCGGTCCTGTGCACCGATCCGGCCCGCAGCCGGTCGCGTGCCCTGGCCGTCCGCGACGGCCGCATCGTGGCGATCGGTCCCGACGCCTCCGAGCTCCGGGGCCGAAAAACCGAGGTCGTCGACCTGAACGGCCGGTTACTGCTCCCCGGCTTCCAGGACGCCCACGTGCACGCGGTGTTCGGCGGCCTCGAACTCGGCCAGTGCGACCTCACCGGCACCACCGACCTCAACGAGTACGCGAAACGAATCCGCGCGTACGCGGAGAGCCACCCCGACGCAGACTGGATCGTCGGCGGCGGCTGGTCGATGGAGAGCTTCCCGAGCGGCGTCCCGACCGCCGAGATGCTCGACCGGATCGTCGCCGACCGACCGGTGTACCTCACGAACCGCGACCACCACGGCGCCTGGGCCAACACTCGCGCACTGGAACGGGCCGGCATCACCCGCGACACCCCCGACCCGGCCGACGGCGTGATCAACCGCGACGCCGACGGCTCCCCGGTCGGCGCGCTGCAGGAGGGCGCGATGGGGCTGGTCGGCGCCGTGCTCCCCGAGGTCACCGCCGCCGATCGCCTGACCGGCCTGCTCCGCGCCCAGGCCCTGCTGCACTCGTACGGCGTCACGGCCTGGCAGGACGCCATGGTGTGCGCGACGAACGGCTACCAGGACGTCTCCGACGCCTACCTGACCGCGGCCCGCGAAGGACTGCTCACCGCGACCGTCGTCGGCGCGCTGTGGTGGGACCGCGCGGGCGACGCGTCGCAGATCCCCGGCCTGGTCGAGAAGCGAAACCGCTTCACGCTCGGCCGCCTGCGCTGCTCGACGGTCAAGATCATGCAGGACGGCGTTGCGGAGAACTTCACCGCCGGAATGACCGCGCCCTACCGCGACGCCTGCGGCTGCGCGACGACGAACGCCGGGCTGAGCTTCGTCGACCCGATCGCGCTGCGGGGCTACGTCACAGCGCTGGACGCCCTGGACTTCCAGGTGCACTTCCACGCGCTCGGCGACCGGGCGGTCCGGGAGGCCCTGGACGCGATCGAGGCGGCCCGCGAGGTCAACGGATTCCGCGACACCCGGCCACACCTCGCCCACCTGCAGGTCGTCCACCCTTCCGACGTCGCTCGGTTCCACACGTTGGGCGCCTCGGCGAACATGCAGGCGCTCTGGGCCACCCACGAACCCCAGATGGACGACCTGACGATCCCGTTCCTCGGCGACGACCTGGCACAGCACCAGTACCCGTTCGGCGACCCGCTGCGCGCCGGGGCGACGCTGGTGGCCGGCAGCGACTGGCCGGTGTCGAGCGCCGACCCGATCCAGGGCATCCACGTGGCGGTCAACCGACGTCACGTCGGGGCCGACGGCCCCGTGTTCCTGCCCGACCAGCGCCTCGACCTCGGCACCGCGCTCGCCGCCTACACCGCGGGCAGCGCGTACGTGAACCACCTCGACGACACCGGCAGCCTGCGCGTGGGCAACCGCGCCGACCTCGTCGTCCTCGACCGTGACCCGTTCGACCACCCCGCCGACGAGATCGGCGCCACGACCGTGGCGCGGACCTACGTCGACGGAACGCTCGTCTACTCCGTTTAGGACAGAACAATGCACAAGTCCCTGGCCGACGTCGAACATCGTTCGTACTGGCTGGAGGACCCGGGCCGACCGGCGGCGACGGCGCCGCTCACCGCCGACACCTCCGGCGACCTCGCCGTCGTCGGCGGCGGTTACTCCGGGCTCTGGACGGCGCTGATCGCGAAGGAACGCGATCCGTCGCTGGACGTCGTTCTGCTGGAAGGCGCCCGGATCGGGCACGCGGCCTCCGGGCGCAACGGCGGTTTCTGCGCCGCGTCGTTGACCCACGGCGCGGCGAACGGCCTGGCGCGCTGGCCGGACGAGTACGCCGAGCTCGAACGGCTGGGCGGGGAGAACCTGCAGGCGATCGAAGACACGCTGGTCCGGTACGGCATCGACGCCGAGTGGGAGCGCACCGGCGAGCTGGCGGTGGCGACGGAGGAATACCAGTTACGCGACCTCGGGCCGGACGTCCTCGATCGTGACGCCGTGCGCGCCGAGGTGAACTCGCCGACGTACGTCGGCGGGGTGTGGAACCGGCGCGGGGTCGCGATGGTGCATCCGGCGAAGCTGGCGTGGGGGTTGGCTGCGGTGTGCCGGCGGCTCGGCGTGCGGATGTTCGAGCACACGCCGGTGCTGGGGCTGAACGGCACGGTTCTGCGCACGCCGAGAGCGCGGGTGCGGGCCCGGTGGGTGGCGCTGGGCACGAACGTGTACCCGTCGCCGCTGGCGCGGGTGCGGCCGTACGTGATCCCGGTGTACGACTACGCGCTCATGACCGAGCCGCTGTCGGACTCCCAGCTCGGGGAGATCGGCTGGCGCAACCGGCAGGGGGTGGGTGACTCCGGTAACCAGTTCCACTACTACCGGCTCACCGCCGACAACCGGATCCTGTGGGGTGGGTACGACGCGATCTACCACTTCGGGGGACGGGTGCGGTCGCGGTACGACGACCGTCCGCAGACGTACGAGACGCTCGCGGAGCACTTCTTCACGACGTTTCCGCAGCTCGAGGGGGTGCGCTTCACGAACGCGTGGGGCGGTGCGATCGACACGTGCACGCGGTTCTCGGCGTTCTTCGGCGTCGCCCGCCAGGGTCGGGTGGCGTACGCGGCGGGCTACACGGGCCTCGGGGTGGGCGCGACCCGCTTCGGCGCCGAGGTGATGCTGGATCTGCTGAGCGGGGTCTCCACGGAACGCACCCGCACGACGATGGTGCGCACCAAACCCGTCCCGTTCCCGCCCGAACCGATCCGGTTCGCCGGGGTGGAACTCACGCGCCGCGCGATGGCCAGCGCCGACGCGAACGAGGGCCGCCGCAACCCGTGGCTGCGCACCATGGACGCCCTCGGCCTCGGCTTCGACAGCTAGCCGGGCCTACGACGAGTTTGCGGCGCTACCCGCGCGCGCCGTAGGCCCGGGAACTCGTCGTAGGCCCGGGAACTCGTCGTAGGACCGGGAACTCGCGGGCTCAGTCGCGAGTGCCGCCCGCGGCGAGCAGGCGCGCCACCGGGAGGGTCGCCGCGCCCAGCGCGACGGCGTCCGTCCCGAGCTCGCAGAGGGAGATCGACGCCTGGGTGAACGGGCGCCGCATCGCCTGTGCGGCGGCGGCCGCCCGCACCTGCGGCAGCAGCGACCCCAGCGCGATCCCGGCCCACCCCCCGATCACCACCCGCTCGGGGTTGAACAGGTTGATCAGGTTCGCCACCCCGGCACCGAGATAGGCCGCGGTCTCCGCCAGAACGTCCGCAGCAGCGGGATCGGCGAGCACGGACGCCACCTGCGTCTCTTCGTCCGGCCCCTCGACTCCGATCCCGGCCTCGGCCGCCCGGGCGATCAGGGACTCCGCCCCGATGTACGCCTCCAGACATCCACGCGCCCCGCAGCGGCACGGCCGCCCGTTGTAGACGAGCGTCGTGTGCCCCCACTCCCCCGCACTGCTCGACGCTCCGCGATACGCCTGCCCGTCCGCGACGATCGCCGCCCCGACCCCGGACCCCACCAGCGCGAACGCCGCGTGCCGCGCCCCGCGTCCGGCGCCGAACCAGTGCTCGGCCTGCGCCCAGGTCTTCGCGCCGTTGTCCAGGTGCAGCGGTAGGTCGGTGCCGTCGCGCAGCATCCGCTCGAGCGGCACGGCGTCCCAGCCGAGCGTCTGGGCGTGCACCACGGCCTCGGGCCCCTGCTCCACCAGCCCGGACACCCCGATGCCCACGCCGAGCACGTCCTCGGCCGCGACCTCCGACAGCCCGTCCAACACGTGCCGAACCACGGACGCGGGATCCACGTCCTCGAGCGGGTAGTCCGCTTTCGCCAGCGGAGTCATCCCGAGGTCGAACTTCTCGACGCGCACCCGCGTCTCCCCGACGTCGACGCCGACCACCGACGCGAACTCCGGCGCCACCCGCAGCAGGATGCGGGGCCGCCCACCGTCGGACTCCACCGCACCGGCCTCGACGACCAGCCCGTCGTCCATCAGATCGGCGACGACGTTGCTGACCGCGGCCTGGCTCAGCCCGTGACGAGCCGTCAGGTCCTGCCGGCTCAGCGGTCCGTCGAGGAAGAGCGCCGAGAGCAGCGTCGCGCGGTTCTGGCGCCGGAGTGCCCGGTTGGTCGTTCTGCCCGACACAACGTCCATGTGTGCTCCCCCCTGGCCGTAACTGTACGAGCGCCCGAACCGTCCTCGGCAACACTTTAATAACACCTTGAATTAAGTCGTGAACAAAGTGGCCGATCGCACTTTAGGCTCCGCTGCACCAAACCTCTGGGCCGCTCGGCCCGGGTTCCGCTCGCACCGGACCCCGGAGCACGCGCCGAGCCGTCCGGCGTCCCTCAGAAAGGACAGCGTGTGTTCAAGCGACGATTAGCCGCCGTTGCAGTCGGAGCGTTGCTGGCGTCCACTTTGGCCGCATGTGGCGGGGGTGATTCGGGCAGCGACACCAAGACCCTCACCTACTGGGCGAGCAACCAGAGCACCAGCCTGGAGAAGGACGCCGAGATCCTGAAGCCCGAACTCGCCAAGTTCGAGAAGCAGACGGGCATCAAGGTCAAACTCGAGGTCGTCCCCTGGTCGGACCTGCTCAACCGCCTGCTCGCCGCCGCCACCAGCGGCCAGGGCCCCGACGTGGTCAACATCGGCAACACCTGGTCGGCGTCCCTGCAGGCCACCGACGCGTTCGTGCCGTTCGACGACGCGACCCTGGAGAAGATCGGCGGCAAGAGCCGCTTCGTGCCGGCCGCGCTGGCCGCCGCGGGTGCCGAGGGCAAGCCGCCGACGGCGGTGCCGATCTACTCCCTCGCCTACTCGCTCTACTACAACAAGAAGATGTTCGCCGCCGCGGGCATCCAGAACCCGCCGACGACGTGGGAAGAGCTCGTCACCGACGGCAAGAAGCTGACAAAGGGCGGCAAGTGGGGCCTGGCCATCGAGGGCGCCCACATCTCGGAGAACTCGCACCACGCGTTCGCGTTCTCGCAGCAGTACGGCGGTGAGTGGTTCGACAAGTCGGGCAAGCCGACTTTCGACACCGAGGCCAACGCCCAGGGCGTCAAGCGGTACATCGACTTCATCGCGTCGGACAAGATCACCAACCCGGGTAACGCCGAGTACGCACAGAACCAGTCGGTGGCCGACTTCGCCAGCGGCAAGGCCGGAATGCTGCTCTGGCAGGCGGTCGGTTCGCAGCTCGCCCTGCGCAACATGCCCGCCGACGACTGGGGCGTCGCCCCGGTGCCGTTCCTGGCCAGCCCGCCGGCCAGCGGCAAGAAGATCAACAGCATGGTCGCCGGCATCAACATCGCGATCTTCAAGCACTCCAAGAACCAAGAGGGTGCGCTGGACTTCGTGAAGTTCATGACCAGCGACGAGGAGCAGACGCTGCTCAACAAGACCTACGGCTCGCTGCCGTCGGTCAGCACCGTGTCCGACGACCCGGCGTTCGCGAAGCCCGAGCAGAAGGCCATTCAGGACACGCTGGCCACCAGCGCGGCCCCGCTGCCCCAGGTCGCGAGCGAGAGCCAGTTCGAGACTCTCGTCGGCGGGCTCATGAAGGACCTGTTCGCCGAGGCGGCGAAGGGCAAATCTCCGACGGTCCCCGAGATCCAGGAGAAGCTCAAGAAGGCGCAGGAGCAAGTCAAGTAGACGCGGAGCGGCCCGGGGCATCGCCCGGGCCGCCCGCCCACCTGAAAGCGCTTCCACTCAACGCCTCCAGGCGGCCGTTCGTCGCGCCGATCTGCAACACAACGCTCACAATGTCGAAATATCCCTACGCTTTGGACTCCGCCGCTCCAAACCTGCTGGTCACTCGGCCTAGGTTCCGCGCGCATCGAACCCAGGACTCCTTCGCCGAGCAGGCCGGCGTCTCTGGAAAGGATTGCGTGTGTTCAAGCGACGAATGGCCGCGGTAACGGTCGGGGCCTTACTGGCTTCCACCTTGGCCGCCTGTGGCGGCTCGAGTGACTCGGGCGACGCCAAAACGCTGACCTACTGGGCCAGCAACCAGAGCATCAGCCTGGAGGAAGACGCCAAGATCCTGAAGCCCGAGCTGGCGAAGTTCGAAAAGCAGACGGGGATCAAGGTCAAGGTCGAAGTCGTGCCCTGGTCGGACCTGCTCAACCGGCTACTGGCCGCCGCCACCAGCGGTCAGGGGCCCGACGTCGTCAACATCGGCAACACCTGGTCGGCGTCACTGCAGGCCACCGATGCCTTTGTTCCGTTCGACGACGCCAAGCTCGACGCGGTGGGCGGCAAGAGCCGCTTCGTGCCGTCGGCCCTGGCCGCGGCCGGTGCCGAGGGCAAGCCGCCGACGGCGGTGCCGATCTACTCCCTCGCTTACTCGCTCTACTACAACAAGAAGATGTTCGCCGACGCCGGCATCACGAAGCCCCCGGCGACCTGGGAGGAGCTCGTCGCCGACGGCAAGAAGCTGAGCAAGGGCGGCAAGTGGGGCCTGGCGCAGGAGGGCGCCCACGTTTCGGCGCACTCGCACCACGCGTTCACGTTCTCGCAGCAGTACGGAGGCGAGTGGTTCGACAAGTCCGGCAAGCCGACGTTCGGTACGCCGCAGAACGCCCAGGCGATCAAGCGGTACGTGGACTTCCTCGCGGCCGACAAGATCACGAACCCGGGTAACGCCGAGTACGCACAGAACGAGTCGGTCTCCGACTTCGCCAACGGCAAGGCAGCGATGTTGCTCTGGCAGGCGGCCGGGTCGCAGCTGGGCCTGCACGGCATGAAGCCGGAGCAGTGGGGTGTCGCGCCGGTTCCGTTCCCGGCCACCGCTCCCCCCGGCGGCAAGAAGGTCAACAGCATGGTCGCCGGCATCAACATCGCGATCTTCAAGCACTCCAAGAACCAGGACGGCGCGCTCGACTTCGTGAAGTTCATGACCAGCGACGAAGAGCAGACCGTCCTGAACAAGACCTACGGCTCGCTGCCGTCGGTCACGACCGTGTCCGACGACCCGGCGTTCGCCGGGCCCGAGCAGAAGGTGATCGCGGAGACGCTCGCCAGCACGGCGGCCCCGCTGCCGCAGGTGCCCGAGGAGAGCCAGTACGAGACGTTGATCGGCGGCGTCATGAACGACCTGTTCGCCGCGGCCGCCAAGGGCAAGTCGCCCTCGGTCGCCGAGATCCAGACCAAGCTCAAGACCGCCGAGGAACAGGTCAAGTAGTTAGGACGCCGCGGCAACGGCCGGGACGTGCAGTCCCGGCCGTTGCCAGGAGAGGACCCCTTGTTATGACGACGACTTTGAAGGCGCCCGACGAGGCGCCCCCGGAGAGCCCGCCGCGCCGCAAACGCCGCCGCACTCCGGCCCTCCCGTACCTGCTGCTGATTCCGGCGATCGTGCTGGAACTGGCGGTCCACGTCATCCCGATGATCACCGGGATCTGGATGAGCTTGAAGGAGCTCACCCAGTTCCACATCCGGGACTGGGGTGGCGCGCCGTTCATCGGCCTCGACAACTACAAGGTCGCGCTCGACTTCAACAGCGCCACCGGCAAAGAACTCCTGCACTCGTTCTGGGTGACGTGCGCCTGCACGATCCTGGTGGTCAGCCTGTCCTACCTCCTGGGCCTGACCGGTGCCGTGCTCCTGCAGCGCCCGTTCCGCGGCCGCGCACTCCTACGGACGCTCTTCCTGACGCCGTACGCGCTGCCGGTCTACGCCGCGGTGATCATCTGGAGCTTCCTGCTGCAGCGGGACACCGGTGCGCTCAACCACGTGCTCGTCGACCAGTTGCACCTCGTCGACGACCGGCCGTTCTGGCTGATCGGCGGCAACAGCTTCTGGTCGCTGGTGATCGTCATGGTCTGGAAGCACTGGCCGTTCGCGTTCCTCTGCATCATGGCGGGACTGCAGGGCATCCCGCAGGACCTCTACGAAGCCGCCTACATGGACGGTGCGGGCTTCTGGCGGCGGCTGCGCGCGGTGACGCTGCCGATGCTCGGCCCGGTCAACCAGGTGCTGCTCCTGGTGCTGTTCCTCTGGACCTTCAACGACTTCAACAGCCCGTACGTCCTGTTCGGCAAGTCCGCACCGGACCAGGCCGACCTCATCTCGATCCACATCTACGAGAGCTCGTTCGTGACCTGGAACTTCGGTCTCGGCTCGGCCATGTCGGTCGCGCTGCTGCTCTTCCTGAGCGTCGTCTCGGGGATCTACCTGTTCCTGACGAGGAAGGCGCGCGCCGATGCATGAAACCGCTGCCGAGCGCTGGTCGCGCCGGATCGTCCTGACCCTGCTGACGTTGTTCGTCGTCGTTCCGATCTACGTCATGCTGTCGACGGCGATCAAGCCGCTCAGCGACGTCCGGGACACCTTCACGTGGCTGCCGAAACGGGTGTCGTTCGAAGCGTTCGTCGACATGTGGAGCACGGTGCCCCTCGGGCAGTACCTGGTGAACAGCCTGATCGTCTCGACGTGCGCCGCGGTCTTCTCCGTGGCGATCGCGATCCTCGCGGCCTATGCCACGAGCCGCTGGCGATTCCGCGGTCGCGGTCTGTTCCTCGCGAGCGCGCTGTCCACCCAGATGTTCCCGGGCATCCTGTTCCTGCTGCCGCTGTTCCTGATCTACGTCAACATCGGCAGGGCCACCGGAATCGAGCTGTACGCGAGCCGGACGGGCCTGATCATCACGTATCTCACGTTCTCGCTGCCGTTCTCGATCTGGATGCTCGTCGGCTATTTCGACGCGATTCCCAAGGAACTGGACGAGGCGGCGTCGGTGGACGGCGCCGGGCCGATGCGCATTCTGTTCCGCGTGCTGATCCCGACCGCCGTGCCGGGAATTCTCGCGGTCACGGTCTACGCGTTCATGACCGCCTGGGGTGAGGTTCTGTTCGCCTCGGTCATGACCGACGAGACAACCAGGACGGTCGCAGTGGGCCTGTCCGGTTATTCGACGCAGTACGACGTCTATTGGAACCAGATCATGGCGGCGTCGCTCGTCGTCAGCATCCCGGTCGTCGTCGCATTCCTGTTCCTGCAGAAGTACTTCGTGGCCGGTCTCACCGCCGGCGCCGTCAAGTGAGGGATACCTTGCACCACCTTTCCAATCTCTCGCCGGATTTCGTCTGGGGCGTCGCGACGGCGGCCTATCAGATCGAGGGCGCGGTCGACGTCGACGGCCGCTCCCCCTCGATCTGGGACACGTTCGGCCGCGTTCCCGGCGCGATCGCGAACGGCGACACCGGCGACGTCGCCTGCGACCACTACCACCGCTGGGCCGACGACCTCGGGCTGATCCGCGAGCTCGGCGTCGACGCGTACCGGTTCTCGGTGGCCTGGCCGCGAGTGATTCCGACCGGTACCGGCGCGGTCAACGCGAAGGGTCTGGCGTTCTACGACCGGCTCGTCGACGAGCTGCTCGCCGCCGGCATCCGCCCGTTCGTGACGCTGTACCACTGGGACCTCCCGCAGGTTCTGCAGGACAAGGGCGGCTGGCCGGCCCGGCACACCGCGGAGGCGTTCGCCGACTACGCCGCGGTGGTCGCGGCGAAGCTGGGCGACCGGGTCACCGACTGGACGACGGTCAACGAGCCGCTCTGCGTCGCCTGGATCGGGCACCTGGAGGGCACGATGGCGCCGGGCCTGCGTGACCTGCCCCGCGCCATCGACGCCTCGCACCACGTCCTGCTCGGCCACGGCCTGGCCACGCAAGCAATCAGGTCGGCGACCACTGCGTCCACAGCGCCCAACGTCGGCATCGTGTTGAACCCCAGCCCGGTCGACGCGGCGACCGACCGCCCGGAGGACCTGGCCGCAGCCATCCGCGCCGACGGCCACACGAACCGGTGGTGGCTCGACCCGCTCTACGGACGCGGGTACCCGGCGGACATGGTCGAGGCCTACCGGTACGAGCCGCCGGTGCTCGCCGGCGACCTGGACACTATCGCGGCCCCGACGGACTACCTGGGCGTGAACTACTACTTCCGGGCCGTGGTGGCCGACGATCCGTCTGGGCCCGCTCCCTACGCCAAGCAGGTCGAGGTACCCGGCCGGCACACCGCGATGGGCTGGGAGGTGTCCCCCGGCGGCCTCGCCCGCATCCTCACGCGCATCGCCGCCGACTACGGCACCGAGCGGATCTACGTCACCGAACAGGGCTCGGCCTGGCAGGACACCGTCGAGCCCGACGGTTCGATCGAGGACAAGGACCGCATCGACTACCTCGAACGACATCTCGAGGCGATCGACGCGGCGGCCGCCGAAGGGGTGCCGCTGGCCGGGTACTTCGTCTGGTCGCTGCTCGACAACCTCGAGTGGGCGTACGGCTACGACAAGCGCTTCGGCCTGGTCCGCGTCGACTACGCCACCCAGCAGCGCACGATGAAGGCAAGCGGACACCGCTATGCACAGATCATTCGGGAGTACCGGGCTTCGCAGGGGTAAATCTGCCTGAGTTACCGTTCTGCGTTGCCGATTGAATGGTTTCACATGTCTGCAGAAGCACCGGTCATCTCGCGTTCGGTAGTGGTTGCCTGGCGCAACGCCGTGTTCGCGGTCTTCGCGATCACCGGGTTCGCGCTGGCCACCTGGATGTCCCGGGTCCCGGCGGTCCGTGACGCGCTGGGCGCCACGACCGCCGAGATGGGCTGGGTCGTGTTCAGCATCGCCGCCGGGTCGATCGTCGGGCTCTCGTCGGCCAGCCACGTCCTGGCGTGGATCGGCTCGCGCCGGACGATCGCCGCGGCGGTCACGGTCGGCGCGATCGGGCTGTCGATCGTCGGGCTCGGTTCGACGCTGTCCACCCACGGTGTGTTCGTCGTGATCGGGTTGGCGCTGCTCGGCGGCGGCATGGGCATGTGTGACGTCGCCATGAACGTGGAAGGCGCGGCGGCCGAGCGCTCGCTCGGCCGGACGGTGATGCCGCTGTTCCACGCCGCGTTCAGCGGCGGCACGATCGCCGGTGCGGGCGTCGGCGCGCTCGCCGAGTGGGCCGACGTCTCCACCGCCGTGCACTTCGCCACGGTCGCTGCCGCGGCGGTGGTTGCTGTCGCCCTGTCGGTGCGGTTCCTTCATCTCGACGCCATGGGCGCCACCGTCTCGTCGGACGAGGAGCCACACCCCGGCTGGCGCGAGCGACTGGGCATGTGGCGCGACCGGCGCACGCTGCTGATCGGGCTGATCGTGCTGGGCATGGCGTTCGCCGAGGGGTCGGCGAACGACTGGCTCGCGCTGGCGATGGTCGACGGGCACGACGTGAGCAACTCGACCGGCGCGGTCGTCTACGGCGTGTTCGTCACCGCGATGACCGTCGGACGCGTCGCCGGGGTGTTCTTCCTCGACCGGTACGGGCGCGTCCCGGTGCTGTGGACGACGACCGCGCTGGCCGCCGGTGGGCTGCTGGTCGTGATCTTCGCTCCGTGGGCCGGGCTGGCGACCGCCGGTGTGGTGCTGTGGGGGCTCGGTGCCTCGCTGGGCTTCCCGGTCGGCATGTCCGCCGCCGCCGACGACAGCCGCACCGCGACCGCCCGGGTCAGCGTCGTCGCGACGATCGGCTACTTCGCGTTCCTGGTGGGCCCGCCCTCGATCGGCTTCCTGGGCGAGGGCGTCGGCCTTCTCCGCGCGCTGCTTCTCGTGTTCGCGCTCATCATCGTCGCCGGGTTCGCGACGCCGGCCGCCCGGGAACGCGCCCGATAATTGCGCGGAATTTCAAAGGGCAGGGTAATTGCGCCGCGCGCATATCGGGGAGAGGTCTCTTAGCGCTGAACACGTAGAGTATTGTGGGCTCCGCGCTTGAATCCCCCTCTTCTTCCAGAAGGTAACAATGGCTCGCAAGGTCCAGGTTCTCCTCGTCGACGACGTCGACGGCAGCACTGCTGACGAGACCGTCTCGTTCGGTCTCGACGGTGCGAACTACGAAATCGATCTGTCCACCGCGAACGCCGAGGCGTTTCGCGACTCCCTGGCGAAGTACGTGGAATCCGCCCGTAAGGCCGGACGAGGCGGCACCGCGAAAGCGGCCCGTACCGCCGGTACCGCAAAGCCGTCACCGAGTGCCGACCGCGCACAGAACCAGGCGATTCGCGACTGGGCCAAGCGAAACGGTCTGCAGGTGAGTGAGCGCGGCCGCATCCCGGCCGAGATCATCGAGAAGTACCACGCCGCCGCCTGACGCCCCGCTCCGCCGTGTTTTCGGGGATGGGGACGGCGGAATAGCAATTCGCTGCAATGTGCATTCCGCACGGGTCGGCCTCCGGGAGGCCGACCCGTTGCCGTTAGGCGAACCGCCTTGCGAAGTGGATTAGTTGGGAATCCGTCACCGAGCGGTGGTAGCTCATCAGGGCGACCACGCCGGTGACGGCCACGGTCAGCGCTGTCACGAACCCGAGGCCACCGAACGCGGTGATCCGTTCGAGAAAACCGGAGTGCGAGGCCACGATCGCCGCCGCTCCGTACATCTCGGCGGCAGTGGTCGCCGCACCTGCCGCCGCGATCACCGACCAGTGCAGACGCTCGGCACGGTTACGCATCCACCGCAGCCAGCGCCACGACGAGTAGCCGGCGAATCCGCCGGTCGCGGCCAGGAACCCGATCCCGACGGCTCCCGCCGCGGTCACCCCCGGCAGCAGCGTGGACACCACGGCGAGCGCGAGGAGCACTGCCAGCGCGCCGATTGTCGTCGAGAACGCGATCTCTGCCACGCGCGCGCGGCGCGGGGCGGCGTTCATCACGACGGAACTCGGAACCGGCCGGGCGACCCGCTCGCGCACGAACGCCAGAACCGCGTCCTCGATCGACGCGTGCACCGCAGGCGGCACGGTCAGGCGCTCCATGCCGAGCGCCCACGGACGCCGGTGCGGGTCCCGCATCGCGGACGCGAGCGGGGCAGCACACGGGGCCGGACGGGTCGTGCCCGGCACGAGCCCGGGTCGCTGCTGCGGACGGGACTGGTCGGTCCGGGCCAGCGACGGACGGCCGGGCCCCGGACGAGTCGTCGCGCCGGATTTTCGTTCCGACGAAGGGCCGGACTTGCCGGATGACGATCGGCCGTTCGGCCTCGTCGCCACCGAACCGGAGACGCCTTGGTCCATCGTGGACCTCCCCCCAACGAGACCCGCAGCGCGGTCGACAGCCGTGGCCGATAGATATCGACCTTTCCGCCCCTTGCGCCACCCCGATGCCCGATCAGTGCGTGAACAGGAAGTACCCGGCCTTCCGGGCATCATGCTATTTCCTACTGATTTACGGCCACAAGTCACGTTTGTGCATCGCCGCTGCAGGCGTCGGCCGAGGGTCGCAGCAGGTTGGAAATCAACAGTTGTTGAAAAACCGATTGCCCGACCTCGTGCAGCACCGCCCACCAGGGCGATTAACGTGACTAGTCGGACAACGCCTGAGAGGAGCCGATGGTGCGGCGGATCGTCCCGATCGTGGTCGTCGCGGCGATCGTCGTGGTCGAGGCGATCGTCGGCTGGCCGTCGCTGACCGCGGCGTTCACCGAGCTGCACACCCCGAACTGGGGCTGGGTCGCGGCTGCTGTCGTCGCCGAACTCGTCTCGATGGGCGGTTACGCCCGCATGCAGCGGCGGCTGCTCCGCTCCGCGGGCACCACCGTGCACCTGGGCCGGCACGTCGCGCTGGCCTTCGCCGCGCACTCGCTCTCGGTCAGCCTGCCCGGCGGCCCGCTGTTTTCCACGCGCTACAACTTCCAGCAGATGCGGCGGTACGGCGCCTCCGCGGCGGCCGCCTCCTGGTGCATCGCGCTGAGCGGGGTGCTCTCGAGCGTCGCCCTCGTGCTCATCGGCGCCGGCGGCGCACTCCTCGCCGGTAGCGGCGGCGGCTACTCCACGCTGGTGACCTACCTCGTCGTGGGCCTCGCGCTGGCCGTCGCGGTCCGGGCCATGGCGCGGCACCCCCAGTGGCTGACGACCGTCGCCGCCGCGATCGAGTCGTTCGTCAACCGCGTCCGCCACCGCCCGGAGAGCGGCAGCGGTCGCCTCGTCGCGCTCGTCGGTGAACTCACCTCGGTCCGGATCCGGCCGCTAGACCTCGCTGTCGCGTCGTACTTCGCGCTGGCGAACTGGCTGCTCGACGCGCTGTGCCTGTGGCTGTGCTGCCGGGCGGTCGGCGCGCCCCACATCACGGCAATCGCGCTCGTGCTGGCCTACTGCGCGGGCATGGCCGCGGCGAGCATCCCGCTGGTACCGGGCAACCTGGGGGTGGTCGACGGTGCGCTGATCGTCGGCCTGGTGGCCGGTGGCATGGCGACCAGCACCGCGATCGCGGCGGTCGTGCTGTACCGGATCGTCAGCCTCGGCTTCATCATCTCGGCGGGCTGGATCGTGTGGCTGCTGATCCGCCGGCGCCAGCGCCGGGATCCTCGGTACACCGCCGAACCGGACAAACAGGCAGGAATTAGGCTCCAGACATGAGCTCTAGAGCCATTCGCATCGGGGTGCAGCTCCAGCCCCAGCACGCCGACTACCAAGCCATCCGCCGAGCCGCCGCCGAGGCGGAAGAGATCGGCGCCGACATCCTGTTCAACTGGGACCACTTCTACCCGCTCTACGGCGAGCCCGAGGGCAAGCACTTCGAGTGCTGGACGATCCTCGCCGCCTGGGCCGAGCAGACCTCGCGCGCCGAGATCGGCGCCCTGGTCACCTGCAACAGCTACCGGAACCCGGAGCTGCTCGCCGACATGGCGCGCACCGTCGACCACATCAGCGACGGCCGCCTCATCCTGGGCCTCGGCGCGGGCTGGTTCGAGAAGGACTACGACGAGTACGGATACGAGTTCGGCACCGCCGGTGGCCGGCTGGCCGACCTGGCCCAGGCGCTGCCGCGCATCGAATCGCGGCTCGACAAGCTGAACCCGCCGCCGACCCGGGACATCCCGAAATTGATCGGCGGCGGTGGCGAAAAGAAGACGTTGCGGCTGGTGGCCGAGCACGCCGACATCTGGCACAGCTTCGGTGACGCCCCGACGATCGAGCGCAAGATCGGCATCCTGCAGCAGCACTGCGCCGACGTGGGGCGCGACGCGGCCGAGATCGAGATCTCGACGGGCGTCGAGGGCAAGCCGGCCGACGTCGGCGGCACTCTGTACGACCTGGGCGTGCGGCTCTTCACCGTCGGCGTCGGTGGCCCCGACTACGACCTGTCAGCCCTGCGCGAGTGGGTCGCCTGGCGCGACGAGCGCAACGGCTAGAACCGTCGGGGGCGGCCCGGCGACGGGCCGCCCCAATTCGCGCCCTGGACGGCATCAACGTCCTTGAATGGCGTTTTGAACCTTATTCAACTTCACGTCTTCGGACGGCGCAATTCGCGGCTGAATTGCATTAACAGGACCTTAATTCGCGAACCGAATGACGATTTCGCTCGTCGTGTATTCCTATTCTTGACAGCGCATGACCACTCGACGAGGGGAGGACCGGCGATGAGCCTCGACACGATCGACTCCACCGAGACGTGGTCATCGCCGCCACCGATCACCTGGCCGCCGGCACCCCCGGCACCCCCACCGCCACGCCGACGTCGCCCGCTCCTCGCTGCGCTGCTCGGCCTGCTCTGCGGCGCGCTGGTCGTCGGGGGCGTGTGGCTCGGAAACTCGCTGCTTACGGAGCCGACGCCCGGTCCGGACGGTGCTGCCGACAAGGCGTGCGGGATCCTCGCGGACCTGCCCGCGGCCACCGCCGACAGCCTGCTGCGCTCGGACGGCGCGGCACTGCGCACCGCCGGTGAGCTGAGCGCCACGGCCGCGTCCGGCGATCAGCAGTACCGCCGACTGGCCGACGCCACCCGTCAGGCCTATCTCGCGAGCACCGACCTCGACCCGGCGTTGGTGAATAGGCAGATCGGGACCGCTCTTTCGGAATGCGGCCGCTGACAGCTCACAAATTGACCCGCGGACATCGTCGGCGTTCGTGCTGAGGTCCCGGCGGTTGTTGCAAGCGACGGCACTGGTCAGCACACTCGACCGGTTCGCGATGCCCCCGATGCTGATCGCGATCGCCCGTGACCTCGGCGTATCGCTGGCGCAGATCGTCCAGGCCGCCAGCGTCTACTTCCTGGCCTACGGGCTCATGCAGCCGGTCTGGGGCATGGTCTCCGACCGGGTCGGGTTGATCCGCACGATGCGGGTGGCGCTGCTGATCGCGGCCGTCGCCACGGCGGTCTCCGCGCTGGTGTCCGGGCCGTGGTCGCTGGCGGTGGCCCGGGGTATCGCGGGCGGCACGTTCAGCGCCGGGATCCCGGCCGGGCTGGTGTACCTCGGTGACACGGTCCCGGCCGCCGACCGGCAACGCGAGATCACGAACCTGATGTCGGGCAGCGCGGTGGGCACGGCCTTGGGGGCGTCCGGCGCCGGGATCGTCGCGCAGCTCACGAGCTGGCGGCTGACGTTCCTGATCACGTCCGTCGCCGCACTGCTGCTGGTGGTGGGATTGCGCTGGTTGACCCCGGCGCCCCGGAATCGGCAGGGGCAGCGGCTGGGCGCGGCGCTGGGGCAGGTCGCTCGGTCGCGCTGGGCGTGGCTGGTGCTCCTGCTGGCGTTCGGCGACGGCGTGGTACTCCTCGGCGTGCTGACGCTGCTCCCGGCGGCGGTGGAGGCGGCGGGGTCGGGGGCGGCGTTGTCCGGGTCGGTCACCGCGTTCTACGGGCTCGGCATGCTGTTGTTCGCGCGGGTGGCGGGCGCTCTGTCCCGGCGGCTCGGCCGCTGGCAGCTGCCCGCGGTGGGAGCCGCCGCCGCGTTCGTCGGCGCGACGCTGGTGGCGCTGTCCCAGGCACCGGCGGTCGCGATCGTCACCGCGCTGCTGCTCGGGCTCGCCTGGGCGTGGCTGCACTCGACGCTGCAGACGTGGGTCACCGAGGTGCTGCCCGCGGTGCGGGCGACAGTGGTGTCGCTGTTCGCGGGCGCGCTGTTCACCGGCAGCGCACTGGCGGCGCTGCTGGCGTCCGGACCCGCCGACCGGGGTGAGTACGGCTTGGTGTTCACCGTGGCGGCGGTGCTGATCGTTCCCGTGGGGCTCGCCGCCGCCGTCGGCCGCGCCCGCTACTTCTCGGCGGTGAGGGCGGAGTAGACGAGCTGCCGGAGCTGGCTGCGGATCGGGTAGGTGCTCGACGGCAGCAGCTGGGTGAGGAACACGACGACCAACTGCTCGGCGGGGTCGACCCAGAACGCGGTGCTGGCCGCCCCTCCCCAGCCGAACTCGCCGACGCTGCCGAGGTTCCGCCCGGCCACCGGGTCGAGCGTGACCGAGACCCCGAGCCCGAAGCCCACGCCCCGGAACGGCGTCTCGGCGAAGAGCGGCCGGCCGAACTGCTCCAGGTCGGCGCCGCCGGGCAGGTGGTTGGCGGCGAGGAACCGGACCGTGCGGTCCCCGAGCAGGCGGACACCGTCGAGTTCGCCGCGGTTCAGCAGCATCCGCGCGAACCGGTGGTAGTCGGAACGGGTGGAGACGAGGCCTCCCCCGCCGGAGAGGTACCGCGGTTCCTGCAGCACCGCGCGCCCCATCTGGTTGTTGCGCACCAGCCCCGGCGTGTAGAGCGCGGCGAGGCGATCGGCGTCGGACGCGGAGAACGCGGTGTCGGTCATCCCCAGCGGACCCAGGATCCGCTCGGCGAAGAACGTGTCGAGCGACTGCCCCGACACCACCTCGACGAGACGCCCGACGACGTCGGTGGCGACCGAGTAGTTCCACTCGGTGCCCGGCTGGAACGCCAGCGGCAGCCCGGCCCAGGCGTCGACGCACGCCGCCAGATCGAGCTCCTTCGGCGTGCCCCACTCGAACCCGTTCGCCCGGTAGATCTCGTCGAGCACGTCGACGTGGTGGAAGCCGTACGTGAGGCCGGCCGTGTGGGTCAGCAGGTGCCAGATCCGCACCGGCTCGATCGCCGGCACCGTCACCGGTTTGGCGGCGGTGCCGCCGGTGAGCACCCGCTGGTTCTCGAACGCCGGGAGGTACCGGCTCACCGGATCGGTGAGCTCGAACGCGCCCTCCTCGTAGAGCATCAGCGCGGCGACGGACGTGATCGGCTTGGTCATCGAGTAGATGCGGAACAGCGTGTCGTCGGTGACCGGCGCACCGGCCTCGACGTCCCGGAGTCCGTACGTGCTGGTGTGCGCCACCTGGCTGTAGCGGCTGATCAGCAGCGACCAACCCGGCAGCCGCCCGTCGTCGACGTAGCGGGCGAAATGCCGATCGAGCCGGGCGAGACGGGTCGGGTCCAATCCGACCTCGAGTGGCTCGACCTCACGTGCAACCTGCGTCATCGCGCTCTCCTCCCGGCCCCGGCGCCGCTCTTCCATCCTTATCGCCTGCGACGCTGCCTCGCGTCCGATTCTCACGGTTGACATCGGCGCAGGTGTGAGTGTTCAATCACTCTTATGAGAGTGAGTGGTCAACCACTCTTCCAGCGAAGGAGAACGCCATGATGACCGAAATCGTGCTTCCCGGCCTCGTCGAGCCCGACGGCCTCGTCATCCGGCAGCGCCCGCTTCCCGAGCCGACCCCCGGCCAGGTCCGCGTCACCGTCGAGGCGAGCGGCGTCTCGTTCGCCGAGCAGCAGATGCGTCGCGGCAAGTACTACGACCAGCCGCCGTTCCCGTTCGTGCCCGGCTACGACGTCGTCGGCCTGGTGACCGCGACCGGCGAAGGCGTGGACCCCGCCCTGCACGGGCGTCGCGTCGCCGTGCTGACGAAGATCGGCGGCTGGGCCACCGACGCGATCGTCGACGCGGGCGACCTCGTGCCGGTGCCCGACGGCATCGACCCGGCGGACGCCGAGACCGTCGTCGTCAACGGCATCACCGCCTGGCAGATGCTGCACCGGCACGCGAAGGTGCGCCCCGGCGGCACGATCCTCGTGCACGGCGCGAACGGCGGCGTCGGCTCGACGCTCGTCCAGCTGGCGAAGCACGCCGGCATCCGGGTGCTGGGCACCGCGTCCCCGCGCAACCACGACGCCGTGCGGGCCCTCGGCGCCGAGCCGATCGACTACCGCTCCGATGTTCCGGCACGCGTCCGCGAGCTCGCGCCGAACGGTGTCGACGCCGTGTTCGACCACATCGGCGGCAAGAGCGTCGACGACTCGTACCGGCTGCTGGCCCCGAAGGGCGCGCTCATCTCCTACGGCTCGGCCGCGACCAAGAACGACCCGGGCAACTCGCAGCTGCCCGTGCTGACGCTCATCGCGCGACTGGCCTGGTGGAACGCGCTGCCGAACGGGCACCGCGCGATGTTCTACAACATCTGGACCGGGCGCCGGCGTCGCGCCTCGTTCCAGGCGAAGCTCCGTGAGGACCTCGGCGCCGTGTTCCGTCTTCTCGCCGACGGCGCGATCACCGCGCAGGTCGCCGCCCGGATCCCGCTCACCGACGCGGCGAAGGCCCTCGAACTCGCCGAGTCGGGCACCGTCACCGGGAAAGTGGTCCTGGTCACGCGTTGAACTCCGGGCCGTCCGTCCGGTACTTGTGGTCGCGGTCGACGACGTGGATCTCGGTGTAGGAGTGGGCCCCCATCAGGCGGCTCTTGGTCGTCTCGACCATCGCCCGGTGCCCCTCCTCGGCCTCCTCGCGCGAACGCCAGCGCTCGATGCCGCCGAAGTCGTCGTGGTGCTCGGCCAGGCCGCTGACCAGCGTCTCGTACTCGGCGATGCCGTCACCCATGGCCCGGTTCGCGGGCAGCCAGACCGTCGAGACCGTCGCCACTTTCCCGCCCTGCATCCCACTGGAATACAGGTCGGTCAGCCCCACGTGGAGGAGCTCCGGCGTCTTCTCCCAAGTGAACGTCGCCATGATCTCCGGCCCGGAGAGATCTTCCTCGACGCCACGCTCGGTGAATCGGGTCTTGTCGCTCATCGCCTCTCATTCCACCCTAGATCCGATCATGTGGGACGGATATCCCCGGCGCGTCGAAATAACCCAGGAGGAATGCATAGTTGTCCGATAGGGATTAGACGCTCGACCTCTGGGCGAGTTAAGGTCGGAAACGTGTCTGCGCCCTTACATCTTGCGGTCGCGTTTGACGGCGCCGGGTGGCACCCGGCGGCTTGGCGAGAGCCGGAGGCTCGCCCAGCCGAACTACTCTCCGCCGGCTACTGGGTCGATCTGGCTCGCGAGGCCGATGCCGGCCTGCTCGACTTCCTGACGATCGAAGACGCGGTCGGCTTGCAGACCAGTGGCTACGACCGACAGGACGACCGGGTCGACCAGGTCCGCGGCCGCCTCGACGCGGTGCTGATCGCGTCCCGGGTCGCGCCTCGCACGACGAACGTCGGGCTGGTCCCCACCGCCACCGTCACGCACACCGAGCCGTTCCACCTCTCCAAGGCCATCGCCACGCTCGACTACGTCAGCAAGGGTCGGGCCGGCGTCCGCGTGCAGGTCTCCGCACGCGCCCACGAGGCCGAGCACTTCGGCCGCCGCACGATCCCCCAGTTCCAGCCGGACAACGTCGAAGTCTTCACCGACCTCTTCGACGAAGCCGCCGACTACGTCGAGGTCCTCCGCCGCCTCTGGGACTCCTGGGAGGACGACGCCGAGATCCGCGACGCCGCGACCGGGCGCTTCATCGATCGCGACAAACTGCACTACATCAACTTCGAAGGCAAATTCTTCGACGTCAAGGGGCCGTCCATCACGCCGCGGCCGCCGCAGGGTCAGCCGCTGGTCACCGCGCTGGCGCACGCCACGATCCCCTATCGGCTCGGGGCGCGCAGCAGCGACGTCGTCTACGTGACGCCGCACGACGTCGAGGGCGCACGCACGATCCTGGCCGAGGTGCGCGCCGAGCAGGAGGCAGCCGGTCGCGCCGCCGAGACCGTGCACGTCTTCGCTGACCTGGTGGTGCTCTTCGGTGGTCGCGACCGTAAGGCCCGCCTCGACGAACGGGCCGGCGAGGAGCTCACGTCCGACGCGCTGATCTTCACCGGCACGCCCGCCGAACTTGCCGACCTGCTGCTCGAGTGGCAGGCCGCCGGTATCTCCGGTTTCCGGCTCCGCCCCGGCGTTCTTCCGACCGACCTGGAAGCGATCACCCGCGGCCTGGTCCCTGAGCTGCAGCAGCGCGGCGCGTTCCGCCGTTCCTACGAGGCGAACACACTCCGGGGCCTGCTGGGTCTTCCCCGGCCCGCGAATCGGTATTCGGAGGTCCCGGCATGACGAAGAAGATTCACCTCGCTGCGCACTTCCCCGGCGTCAACAACACGACCGTCTGGAGCGACCCGGCGGGCGGCAGCCACATCGAGTTCGACTCGTTCGTCCACCTGGCGCAGACCGCGGAGCGGGCGAAGTTCGACTTCTTCTTCCTCGCCGAGGGCCTGCGCCTGCGCGAGCAGGGCGGCAAGATCTACGACCTCGACGTCGTCGGCCGGCCCGACACGTTCACGGTGCTGGCCGCCCTCGCGGCGGTCACCGAGCGGCTCGGCCTGACCGGCACGATCAACTCGACGTTCAACGAGCCGTACGAGGTCGCGCGCCAGTTCGCGTCGCTGGACCACCTGTCGGACGGCCGGGCGGGGTGGAACGTCGTCACGTCGTGGGACGCGTTCACCGGCGAAAACTTCCGGCGCGGCGGTTTCCTGGCGCAGGAGGACCGCTACGCCCGGGCCAAGGAGTTCCTCGCGACCGCCGCGGAGTTGTTCGACTCCTGGCGCGGCGACGAGATCGTCGCCGACAAGGACTCGGGCGTCTTCCTGGGCGACGCCAACGCCGGTGCCTTCCGGCACCAGGGTGAACAGTTCGACATCAGCGGCCGGTTCAACGTCCCGCGCAGCCCGCAGGGTCGTCCGGTGATCCTTCAAGCAGGTGATTCCGACGAGGGGCGCGAGTTCGCCGCCGCCACCGCCGACGCGATCTTCAGCCGGTACGGCACCCTGGCCGAGGGGCAGGCGTTCTACTCCGACGTCAAAGGCCGACTGGCCAAGTACGGCCGCACACCGGATCAGCTCGTGATCCTCCCGGCGGCGACGTTCACGCTCGGCGACACCGATGCCGACGCCCAGGAGAAGGCCGCGGTGATCCGCCGCCAGCAGGTGAGCGGCCAGACCGCGATCAAGTTCGCCGAGCAGCTCTGGAACCGCGACCTGTCCGGCTACGACCCGGACGGTCCGCTGCCCGACGTCGAACCGCTCGTCGGGGAGAACACGATCTCGCGCGGGCGGGCGAGCGTCCGGATGTTCCGCGACCCGCTCGCGGTCGCGCAGCAGTGGCGGGACCTGGCGGCGGAGAACAAGCTGTCGCTGCGCGAGGTGGTCATCGAGGTGACCGGGCGGCAGAACTTCATCGGGTCGGCGTCGACGGTCGCCGAGCAGATCAACACGCTCGTGCAGGAGGACGCCAGCGACGGCTTCATTCTCGTTCCGCACATCACGCCGGGCGGGTTGGACGAGTTCGCCGACACGGTCGTGCCGCTGCTGCAGGAGCGCGGCGTGTTCCGCACCGAGTACGAGGGCGAGACCCTCCGCGACCACCTCGGCCTGGCGCCGCTGCCGTGACCACCGTCACGAAGCCGACGCGGCCGGCGCGAACTAGGTTCGTCCGGTGAGCCTTCTCCAGGACCCGGCGTCGACGCCGGCCGCGCCGCACCCGCTCGACAACCCGGCCTGGGCCTCGATGACCGGCGCGCACCGGCACCTGGCTCAGGTCCACGGCCACGCGGCCCGCTACCAGCCGGACGTCTCGCCGTTCGGGGTGATCGCGCCGGACGCGGACGAGGACGTCTGGGCCGACGTGCGCGCGCTCGTCGGCCTGGACGCCACGTTCTTCCTGGCCGCGATCGACGTTCCGCCGCCGGACGGCTACGAGGTCGTGTTCTCGATGCCCGGCGTGCAGATGATCGACGCCGGAGTCGACGCACGCAGCGACGAGGAAGCGATCGTCCTGACGCCGGCGGACGTGCCGGAGATGCTCGATCTGGTCGCGCGTACCCAGCCCGGCCCGTTCGAGCAGCGGACGATCGAGATGGGCACGTACCTGGGCATCCGGCGGGACGGAAAGCTCGTCGCGATGGCGGGTGAGCGGATGCACCCGCCCGGCCACACCGAGATCAGCGCGGTCTGCACCGACCCGGCCCACCAGGGGCAGGGCCTGGGCGGACGGCTGGTGCGGGCGGTCGCCGCGGGCATTCGGGCCCGCGGCGAGGTGCCGTTCCTGCACGCGTCGGCGTCGAACACCGGCGCGATCGCCCTCTACGAGAAACTAGGCTTCGTTCTCCGCAAGAACACCCGGTTCAGCGCGATCCGTACGCCGGCGGCGTAGGTACCACCACTCACCGGCGACGACAGCGACGAGCAGGAGCGCAGTGCCGACGCTGACCCAGGTGCCGAGGTCGGCGTACTTCGGGGCGTAGGAGAAGTCGACGGTGTGCCTCCCGGCGGGCACGTGCACGGCGGCCAGGCCGTGATCGGCACGCACCAGATCCGCGCGCTTGCCGTCGACGGTCACCTGCCACGTCGACTGGATCGCGTCGGCCAGCACCAGGTATCCGGCGCCCTCGGCGTCGACGGTCAGCGCCATCTCGTCGAAGCCGTCGTCGTCCCACCGCACGGTCGCGGGTTTGCCGTCGGTGGCGCCGCCCGGTGCGTCGAGCACCACGGCGTCCGCGGCGACCGATCCGTTGGCGAGTAGGTCCAGCCGCTTGGCGGAATCCTCTTCGACCACCGCGCTCGACGCCCAGCGTGCCCGCGGGAGTGCGGTGTTCCGGTGGTAGATGATCGCGTCGCCGTCCTGCACCAGCGTCAGGCCGTCGTTGGTGGGCGCCACAGTCGACAACGCGGGTGCACCGGACCGCCCGGCCACCGCCAGTGACTCCGCACCTTGCATCGCGATCTCGGCGGTCAGCTTCGCGCCGGCCGGAACACCCTCCGCCGCCAGGGGAACGTAGAACGGCTGGTCAGCCGCGATGTTCCGGTCCACGCGCTGCGACGACGCCACCTCGCGGCCGTTCGCGTCGCGCAGAACCACGCTGATCCACATTGTGTAGGTCTCGTTGACGCCCTTCGTCACCGGCGTCACCCCGATCCCCCGGACCGGCCCGGTGACCGGCACGCTCACCGGCTTACCCGGCGTGAGCGTGTACGCCGACCCGTCCCCCACGTCCTTCTTCTCGACGCCGTACGGAGTCTGCGTGGGCGGCGTGACGTACTCGGCGATCGAGAGCCGGTCGAGGATCGGGTTCGTCGGCGACGTGCCGTCGTTGAGCGGCTGCGGCCAGAGGAACGTCGCCGGTTTCGGCGGCGCGCTGAACTGGTAGCCGGGCATCTTCTCGAGCAGTTCGGCGAACCGCGCCTCGACGAACGAGTGTCCCTGCAGCCCGCGCAGCCGGTACATCTGGTGGACGCCACCGAGCACCGCGCCGTTGGAGCCCCAGAACCGCTCGTGCCCGAGGTTCGCCTCCAGGTACCGGTGCGTGTCGGTGACCGGGTAGAAGTCCTTGACCGGTGTCCGCGGCCAGTAGTTGTGCACCCACAGCAGCGCCTGCGCAGCGACGACCAGCGGGATCAACGCGGCGGCCGCGAACCGCAAAGCCTTGTACCTGGGTACGAACCAGAGCCAGAACACCGCCCCGAGCGCCGCGCACACGAACATCAGCCCGATCGCGAGCTCACGGTTGAGCCACCCCAAGTGCGGGCCGCCGCCGGGGAACCCCCACTCGCCGTCGTGCACCAGCGCGAACCTCCGCGCCGACACGTACAGCACGACGCCGAACGCGGCGACGCCCGTCCACACCGCGGCGCCCCACAGCAGCCGACGCTTGTCGCGCAGGGCCTGGTGATCGCGCGACCGGTCGAGCAGCACCTGGAACCCCACCGCCGCGATCACCGCGACGCCGAACCCGAGGATGCTGCGGGCCCGCTCGACCGCGTTGTCGCTGAACAGGTACGGCAGCTTCTGCAGCGCCGCGAGCGGCGGGCCGCCCAGGAAAATGATGCCGCCCCAGATCGCGGTGGAGGCGACGAAGAACAGGAACGCCGCCCGCGGCAGCGACGCGCGTGACCGGCTGAACAGCGCGATCGCGGCGATCAGCAGCACCGCGACGGCGGCTCCGACATACGCGACCTCCTCGAGGAAGATCCGCGTCTCGTACCAGTACGGGCCCTCGGGCGGCTGCACGGTGCCGAACACGTACGGCGCGATCGACGTCAGCAGTACCTGGGTGGGGATGTGCTGGTCGGGTGTCTGTCCGCGGCCGCGCACCAGCACCGTGGACATCACCGACACCCACGGCAGGATCTGGATCGCGACCAGCGCGGCACCCGCGCCGACACCGGCCGCCGCCTTGAGGCCCACGCCGAGCATGCGACGCGACCGACCGTGCTCGGCCAGGCCCCGCACCACGACGTAACACGCGCCGGTGGCCAGCGTGTACCCCGTCACGGCCGGGAAGCCGCCCAGCAGCATCGCGGCAGCCGTCAACGCGAGCAACGCGGCATCACGCAATCGGCGGTTCTGCACGACGCATTCCAACGCCCAGAACACCGCCGGGATGAACGCGGCGACACGGCTCTGCGGCCAGTTGACCCAGACGATCATGAACGCGCTGGTGGCGAACGCCAGACCGCCGAGCAGCGCCGCCGGTTTGCCGAGCTTCAGCCGCCGCAGGAACAGGTACGTGCCACCCACCGCGACGATGATCTGCAGCAGCAGCATGTACGCCGACGCCAGCCACGCGGGCAGGAACCAGAACGGCAGCGCGACCGGCGACGCCATCCCAGCGTTCGGCGTGCCACCGAGCGATCCGCCGCCCAGCGCGTACGGGTTCCAATTGGCCCATTCACCGTGCTGAATCGCATCGCCGAACAGTGCGGCGTTCGGGACCGCGGAGTCGACGGTGTCACCCAGGTCGAGCGTCTGACGCTGGACGCCGAGCAGCTGACCGTCGGTGTACGGGGCCACCCGGGCGAGCAGACCGGTCTCGGTGAGCGAACTGCCGCCCCACAGCGGCGAACCGATGCCCGCGATCGCGAACGCGGCGATCGCGAGCACGACGACCGTGACCAGCGCATCGGGCCGGCGTCGCCACCAGCGTCGAGGCTTTTCTTCGGCAGGGCTTTCGGATGCCCGGGGGGTGAGTTCCTGCGTCGCGCTCATCGGGCGGCGACGCTACCAGCCCCGGGCGACACGATCGGCACGCACCGTGCGGTGCTCACCGTCCGGTTGGCCCGAAACGCTCCGTACGGATGGCTGCCGGATCGTGCCCAGCGTCGACCAGAAGGTTCGCGACGACTTCGACGAACGGAGTCGGACCGCAGACGTAGACGCGTGGTTTGTCGTCCGGTGTCCAGGCGTGCGCGGCCAGCAGGCCCGCGCCGACGCGTCCGGGCGGCATCGGCCAGTCCGGCGGGGTGCGCCGGGTGTAGGCGAAGGTCAGATCGATCCCGAGATCGCCGAGCTCGGACGCGTAGATGGCCTCGGCGGGGCTCCGCACCGAGTACAGGAGCTTGAACGGCGTGTCCGACCCCGCCTGCGCCCGGGCGCGGGCCATCGCCATCAGCGGCACGACGCCCGATCCGCCCGCGATCAGTTGCACCGGCTGAGCGTCGCCCGGACGCCACACGAAGTACCCGCCGACCGGGCCGCGCAGCTCCAGCGGGTCCCCGACGTCGAGCACCTGGGCCAGGTACGGCGACACCTCCCCGTCGTCGACGACCTGGACGGTGATCTCGACGCGGCCTTCGGCAGACGCAGAGGCGATCGAGTACGACCGCTCGGTCGAGTAGCCGTCGGGCGCGGTCAGCCGCACGTCGAGGTGCTGGCCGGCCAGGTGCCCAGGCCAGTCCGGGACGTCGAGCACGAGCGTGCGGGCGGTGGGCGTCTCGTCGCGCACCGCGGAGACGGTGCCGACCTGCCAGGACAGCCGCCGAACCACGTCAGTCCCCCTCGTAGCGCTGCTCGCGCCAGGGGTCGCCGTAGTTGTGGTAGCCGTTCTCCTCCCAGAAGCCCGGCTCGTCCTCCAGCAGCAACTGGATGCCGCGCACCCACTTGGCGCTCTTCCAGAAGTAGAGGTGCGGGACGAGCAGCCGGGCCGGGCCGCCGTGCTCGGGTTCGAGCGGCTGGCCGTCGAAGCCGAACGCGATCCAGGCCTTGCCGTCGAGCAGGTCCTCCAGCGGCAGGTTCGTCGAGTACCCGCCGTAGGAGTAGACCTTCGCGTACTCGGCTTCGGTCTCGATGTTCTCGAACAGCGTGTCGAGGGACACGCCCTCCCAGTCGGTGTCGAGCTTCGACCACTTGGTGACGCAGTGGATGTCGACGTGCGGCGTCTCGCGCGGGAGGGCCTGCAGCGCTTCCCAGCCCCAGCCGTGGACCGCGCCGGTCTCGGTGACGATGCCGAAGTTCCACTCGGCCAGGTCCACCTGCGGCGTGGGGCCGTAGGTGAGCACCGGGAAGTCCTCGGTGAGGTACTGGCCGGGCGGTAAGTCGCGCTCGTGCCGTCTGCGCCCGGTGAAACCGGGGGAGATGATGCTCATTTACGCCGTCGCTTTTCCTTGATCCGGACCGTGATCTGGATCGGCGACCCGACGAACCCGAAGTCCTCGCGCAGCCGCCGCTCGATGTACCGCGTGTAGGCCACGTCGACGGGGCCGCTGGTGAACAGCACGAACCGGGGCGGCTTGTTGCCGGCCTGGGTCGCGAACAGGATGCGGGTCTGCTTGCCACCGCGCACCGGGTGCGGGTGGGCCGCGACCAGCTCGGACAGCCAGCTGTTGAGCCGTCCGGTGGGGATGCGCTGCTCCCAGCCCTCGAGGGAGGCGTGCAGCGCCGGGGCCAGCTTGTCGACCGCCCGGCGGGTGCGCGCGGAGATGTTCACCCGCGGCGCCCAGCGGACCCGCTGCAGATCGCGGTCGATCTCGCGCTCGAGCAGCTCGCGGCGGTCCTCGTCGAGCAGATCCCACTTGTTGAACGCCAGCACGAGTGCGCGCCCGGTCTCCACGACCGTCGTGATGACGCGCTGGTCCTGCTCGCTCAGCGGCTCGTGTGCGTCGAGCAGGACGACGGCCACCTCGGCGGCCTCGATCGCGGCGGCCGTACGCAGGCTCGCGTAGTACTCGGCGCCACTGGCGAACGTGACCTTCTTGCGCAGGCCCGCGGTGTCGACGAAACGCCAGACCTCGTCACCGAGCTCGACCAGGCTGTCGACCGGGTCGACGGTGGTGCCCGCCACCGCGTCGACGACCGCGCGGTTCTCCTTGGTGACGGCGTTGAGCAGGCTCGACTTGCCGACGTTCGGGCGGCCGACCAGCGCGACCCGGCGCGGACCGCCGGTGCCGAAGCGGCCCTCCATCGGCGCCTCGGGCAGCTCCTCCAGCACCTTGTCGAGCAGGTCACCGGAGCCGCGGCCGTGCAGCGCCGAGACCGGCCACGGCTCGCCGAGACCGAGCCGCCACAGCTCGGCGACGTCGGCCTCGCCCTTCGTGTCGTCGACCTTGTTCGCGGCGAGCACGACCGGCTTGCCGCCGCGCTGCAGCACGCGGGCGACGGCCGCGTCGGTCTCGGTGATGCCGACGCGCGCGTCGACCACCAGCAGCACCGCGTCCGCGACCGTCATCGCGTACCGGGCCTGCTCGGCGATGGCGGCGGCGCGGCCCTGCGCGTCGGGCTCCCAGCCGCCGGTGTCGACAAGCGTGAAGCGGCGGCCGTTCCACAGCGCGTCGTAGGCGACCCGGTCGCGGGTGACGCCGGGGACGTCCTGCACGACCGCTTCGCGGCGGCCGAGGATGCGGTTGACCAACGTGGACTTGCCGACGTTGGGGCGCCCGACGACGGCGAGCACGGGCAGTGAGCCCGGTACCTCGTCGTCCCCCTCGTCGGAGTCGTCGAGAACAGCGAGCTCGGCATCGGAAATGTCGTATTCCTCGGCGAGCTGGGTCCAGTTGTCACTCATCAGGCGGTCGCTCCGGCGGTCTGGTCGACGACGCGGAGGACGGTGGCTACGACCTGCTCGAACGTCAAGGTGGAAGTGTCGATCTCGACGACCCCGTCCGCGGCGACGAGGAAGTCGACGACGGTGGAGTCGCGGGCGTCGCGGGTCGAGATCTGGGCGTGGGTGGCGGCGAGCGACTCGGCGTCGTCGTTGCCGTGCAGTTCCCGGGCGCGGCGGGCGATCCGGGCGTTCTCGTCGGCGGTGAGCAGGAGCCGCACGTCCGCGTCGGGAGCGACGACAGTCGTGATGTCGCGGCCCTCGGCGATGATGCCGGCGCCCTTCTCCTCGATCAGGGCACGCTGCCGGGCGATCAGATCGTCTCGGACCGCCAGGTTCGTCGCGATCGCGCTGACGTTCTCCGAGATCCGCGTCTGCCGGATGGCGGCGGTCACGTCGACGCCGTCGCAGGCGATCCTGGGTGACGCGGGATCGGTCGCGATGTCGAGGACCAGCGACCGGCTGAGCTCGGCGACCGCAGGCTCGTCGGCCAGGTCGAGGCCCCGGTCGAGCGCGGCCCAGGTGACGGCCCGGTACATCGCACCGGTGTCGAGGTAGCGGAGGCCGAGCGTGCGCGCGACCTCGCGGCAGACACTCGATTTGCCCGATCCGGAGGGGCCGTCGACGGCGATGACGCCCCGGAAACCCGTATTCAACGGCTGGCCTTCCTGTGAACCGAACACCTCCCTATCATGCCCGCTCCGGGTCACGGCTGTGCAAACAGGAAAACACTGGCTCTTGCTGGAGAATACTGGAACGAGCTACCGTCCGAGGGTGCCGAAATCCGCCGAGGCGCTGGAGCGCCACATCGACGACCTGCGGGCGGCCGTCCGCCGAGCCGTCACGGCGGGTGACCGGGCACGCGCGCGGACGCTGCGCGCCGAGCTCCGCGACGCCGAGAACGAGTGGGAAGCGGCGCTCGAAACCCTGGCGCCCGAGCGCGTCGAACGGCCCGTCGCTCTGCTCCCCCTGCGTGAACAGGTGCACCAGGCACTGACGATGCTCGGCGCGCCCGCCGCCCTGAAACTGATCGTCCAGGTGCACGAGGCGTTCTCCACCGGCGAGATCACCTCGGCACGGCTCACCAGCCTGCGGCGCGACGAGGAGCGCTCGTTCCGCTCGGCCCCGCAGGCCCGGCCGTACTACCTGTGCGCGGCGCTCACCGCGGATCTGCTCGCACCGGCCCGAGGACTGCTCGCGGTGTCCACCTGGTCGATGTCCACCCGCATCGTCGGGCCGCTCAGCCCCCGCGTCGACTTCCTGACCGCGGCCGCGCGGCTGGCCGAGGAGATCCAGCGGCTGACCGACCCGGGCCCGGCCGCACGTCGGCTGCTCTGGCGGTTCGCCGCCAACATCCCCGGCGCGGCGACGGGCTCCGACTCCGTGCGGCCGGAAACGGTGGCCGCGGCGGCGCTCGCGGAACTGGACCTGCACCGCGACGCCGACCAGCGTCGACGCGACGACGCGGCCCGGCGCGCACGGGACCGGTTGGACGAGGTCCAGCAACTGTTCGGCGCCAAGTTCGGAGCCGTCGCGACCGAACACGGCAGCGCCTGAGTCACACTGTTCCCAGAGAACCCCGCTTCCCCGCCAAGGATCTCCGTGCACAAGATTCCCCCGTCCGATCCCCGCCTGGCCGTGCTGCGCGGCGGCGCCCCGCCGAAGCGTCACAACGCCCGGACGGTCGCGGCGCTGACCACGAACCCGGGATGCTCCCGGCGCGCGGTCCTCGACACCGCCGGGATCGACAAGGACGCGCTCGCCCGCCACATCGGCTTCCCCGCGCCGTTCGGCCAGTCGTCGTTCGCGATCACCCGCGGGAACGCGTTCGAGGCGCAGGTCAAGGCCGACGGCTGCGCCGAACTGCTGACGCTGCTGCGCGAGACGCTCGGCCTCGACCTGACCGAGGTGGCCTATGCCGACCTGGAGAGCGTCGGCGACAACACGTCCGAGGACCTGCGCAACACCTACTCCGAGCAGCGGCTCGCACACGGCGACGAGAACACGCTGTTCGACCACCCACTGCTGCGGCTCGACGTGGCCGGGCAGAGCGTCTACCTGGAGCCCGACCTCGTCGCGTTCCAGCACGAGGGCGTGTTCCACGTCGTCGAGATCAAGTCTTTCGCAGTGATCGACGGGCAGGCCGACCCGAGCAAGGTCGCGGCCGCCGCGATCCAGTCGGCGGTGTACGTGCACGCGCTGCGGCAGCTGCTGGGACGGCCCGAGGCCGTCGCGGACGAGGTCGTGCTGGTCTGCCCGAAGGACTTCTCCAACCAGCCGGTGGCCACCAAGGTCGACGTCCGCAAGCAGCTGATCGTGCTCGGCCACCAGCTCGCCCGGCTGGAGAAGGTCGGCGCGCTGCTCGACACGCTGCCCGAGGGCCTGACGCTCAGCCTCGAGTCCGACGCCAAGGAGGTGTCCGCGTCGCTCACCGAGATGAGCGCGCGGTACTCCCCCGACTGTCTGGGCCACTGCGAGCTGGGCTTCTACTGCCGCGACGAGGCGTCCGGGCACACCGACGCGCTCGGCACCGCGGTGCGTGAGCAGCTCGGTGGCGTCGACACGGTCGCGGAGGCGCTCGCGCTGGCCGACGGGTCGTGGACCGGCGCGGACCACCAGGAAGAGGTGGCCGCCGTCCTCCGCACCACCGCCCGCGTGTACCACGAGGTCCGCGCGGCCGGCGACGTGCGCGCCGCCGGCGGCGGGGTCGCGTGAGCGCGATCGGCGCCTACGCGCGGGCGGTCGCGGTCGCCGACGGGGTCGCGCAGCCGATCACGACGGTCCGGCACGTGCACGTCGCGGCGCGTCCGCTGGTGTTCGTGCCGCTCGCGCTCGCCGGTGAGGCCAACGCGCCGCTGGCGGCGATGATCGGCACGGACCGGGCCCGGCCCCGGCTGCTGATCGTGCCGCAGCCGCGTGACCGTCAGCTGCGGTTCGCGTTCGCGGCTGCCTTGGCCGAGATTTTGCTGGCGTACCTGTCCTCGTTCCCGGTCGCCGTCGAGGGCGAGGACCCGACCGCGGACGACGCACCGCAGCTCTGGGTCCCCAACCGCGGCGGGCTCGCCTTCCTGCGCCTTTTCGGACGCTCGACGCGGTTCCGCCGCACGACGGGTGACTATCCCGTGGCGCCCGGGGTGCCGGTGCTCGGGCGGTGGCTGACCTGGTTCGCCGAACGGTCGGAGTACCCGGGCGCGAGCGCGGCGCTGGCGGCGACCGAGGTGCTCTCGGCGCACTGGGCCACCGGTCAGAGCGCGCTGGAGGACGCGAACCTCGCGGCGCTGCTCGGCTGGATCGACCCGCCCGCGGGGAAGAGCGCGCGTGCGGCAGCCCGCGATGCCGAGGACCCGCTGCTGTGGCCTCCGGCGGGCCCGTCGACCGACCCGACGTTCGACAACGAGGTGCTCGCCCCGGCGATCGCCGCCGGGTCGGTGGCCCGACTGGAACACGTGTTGAGCGGTCAGACCCGCCCGACCTGGGACCTGACGTGGCAGGCGATCGACCGGATGCGCGGGTTGACGCCGGGCACGTCGGTCGCCGGGCGGTGGGCCGCCGACTGTCGTCACTATGCGCGGTTCCACCAGTGGATGGCCGAGGACGGGCTGCCGCAGGCACGCCGCGACGGCGCGGTGGCCGCTGCCCGCCGGCTGGCCTCGCTGGAGTGGGCGCTGCAGGAGTACGCCGTGGCGCGCTCGTTCGACGATCCGCTGGTGATGGCGGACTTCCGGGTCACCGGGGAGGCGTTCCGCGGCATCGTCGTCGCGCTCGACGCGGAGCGTCGCGTCGAGAACGAGAACGGCAACCTGGTGAAGCGGCCGCTGGTGGTCGTGCGCACCGAGGATCCGGTGCACCTGGCGGCCGGGACGGCTGTCGGTTCGCCGGTGCGTCCGAAGCAGTCGGGCCGGATCCTGTCCGTGGACGACGGGGAAGTGACGATCGAGATCGACAAGGGCGTCCGGCCCGCGAAGGGCGGCAGCATGCTCGACGTGCTGCCCCGCAGAGGCGAGGAGCTGACGTACAGCAGCGTGCTGGCGTCCGGCGGCCGCGGCCCGTCACTGCCCCCCGCGGAAGAGACGCCGTGGACGCACGGCGGACCGCCGGAGCCGTACGTGCCGACCGACGAGGACGCGACGGAGACCTGGGAATGACCGCCCCCGCTCTCGAGGCCGCGCAGACCACCGAGGCGATCCTCGCCGACCTGCGCTCCGGCGCCCACCGCGGGATCGTGGTCGACTCCCCGCCCGGCGCGGGCAAGTCGACGCTGGTCGTGCGTGCCGCGCTGGAGCTGGCGCTGGCGGGCGAGCCGCTGATGATCGTCGCGCAGACCAACGAGCAGGTCGACGACCTGATCGTGCGGCTGTCGGGGTCGCTGTACGAGGCGCGGCCGGACGCGTGGATCGGCCGGCTGTCGCGGGGCGGGTTCGTGGCGCCGCTGCGGCTCGCGGCGCTGCCCAACGTCGTCGTGTCGAGCAGCCTCGGGGACCTGAACGACCCGCTGGTGACGATCGCGACCGCGGCGAAGTGGGCGCACGTGAAGGACCACGTGTGGCCCTGGGCGATCGTGGACGAGGCGTACCAGATGCGCTCGGACGCGCTGCTCGTGCTGGCCCCCCGGTTCGAGCGGGCGCTGTTCGTCGGGGACCCGGGTCAGCTGGACCCGTTCTCGACGGTGGAGAACGACCGCTGGCGCGGGCTGACGTGGGATCCGATGCAGAGCGCGATCTCGGTGCTCTTGCGCAACAACCCCGGGGTGCCGGTGCACCGGCTGCCGGTGTCGTGGCGGTTGCCGCACACCGCGCAGGAGGTGGTGGCGTCGGCGTTCTATCCGTTCACCGGGTTCCGCACCGGCACGGGGCCGGGTGAGCGCGAGCTCGGGTTCTCGGTCGCGCCGTTCGGCCGCAGCGCCGAGGACGCCGTGCTGGCGAAGGCCGCGGCGGGCGGCTGGGGCCTCCTGGAGCTGCCGCGACGCCACACGCTGCGCACCGACGGCGAGGCGGTGGAGGCGGTGGCCGCGATCGCTCGCAGGCTGCTCGAACGCGGTGCCACGGCCCGGGACGGCTCGGCGGTGTCACCGGTCGGCCCCTCGCGCATCGCCGTCGGCGCGGCCCACCGCGATCAGGTGGCGGCGATCCGGGCCACGCTGGACCACCCGGAGATCGTCGTCGACACCGCGAACCGCCTGCAGGGCCGCGAGTACGACGTCACGGTCTTCCTCCATCCCCTCTCCGGCCGACGCGACGCGACAGCGTTCCACCTCGAGGCGGGGCGGCTGTGCGTGCTCGCGTCCCGGCACCGGCAGGCGTGCATCGTCGTGGCCCGCGAGGGCATCCGCGACCTGCTCGACGCCCACCCGTCCAGCGCCCCGGTGCACCTCGGCGACCCGGTCAAATTCCCGGACGGCTGGGCCGCCAACCAAACCATGCTCGCCCACTTGGAGCCCCACACGGTCACCCGCTAGCGGGCTCCATCGCGCGGCGGACGGTGTCGCGGAGGAGGGAGCGGCGTCGGTCGTGGACGGCGGTGGGTTCGTCGGCGGTGGCCGCGTAGACGTTGCTCACCGGTGACCAGGCCATCGACATCGCGATGACCAGGGCCATGACGTCGAACGGATCGCCCGGACGGACGCGCCCGGCGGCCTGCGCCTCGGCGATGGCGCGAAGCTTCCGGTCCTCGTACTCGCCGTGCTGCTCCACCAGGTGCCCGGCCGGGCGACGCTCCAGGCGCGCCCAGGTGGCCAGCCGGATGAGGTCGGGGCGGCGGAGGTACTCGTCGTAGAGCCGGACGGCCCAGTCGGCCAGGTCACCGGCGTCGATCGCCACCACGTTCGTGATCCGCTCCAGCGACGCGAAGAAGATCGCGTCGAAGAGCTGGTCCTTGTTGCCGAAGTACCCGTAGAGCTGCGCCTTGTTCGTGCGCGCCGCCGCCACGATCCGCTCGACGCGCGCGCCGGCGATGCCGTGCTCGGCGAACTCTTCGGTCGCGGCTTCGAGAATTCGCTGGTAGGTGGCTTCACCCCGCGCGGTCCCCGGCATGGCTCGAAGCCTAACGACTGCTGCTACTGTCGAAACAGACCGAACGGTTTGTTTGTTTCGAGGAGATCGCAGTGCGAACCACCACCGGCTACCGCGCCGACGACACCACGCTCCGGCGCACGACCCTGCAGCGCCGCGACCTGCGCCCCGACGACCTCGCGGTCCGCGTTGACTACTGCGGCGTCTGCCACACCGACGTGCACTCGCTCGAGGACGGCGTAGTACCCGGCCACGAGTTCACCGGCGTCGTGACCGAGACGGGGGCGAACGTCACCGGCTTCGCGGTCGGCGACCCAGTGGCGGTCGGCAACATCGTGGACTCCTGCGGCGAGTGCGCGATGTGCCTCGCCGGCCAGGAGAACTTCTGCCATGCGTTTCCCACGCTGACGTACGGCGGCAAAGACCGGCGCGACGGATCGGTCACGCTCGGCGGCTACTCCCGCGAGTACGTCGTCCGCGAAGGATTCGCCTACCACCTCCCCGCCGGTCTGGACCCGGCCGCCGCCGCGCCGCTGCTCTGCGCCGGTGTCACGGTCTGGGAGCCGCTGCGCGCGCTGGGCGTGGGGCCGGGCAGCCGCGTCGCGGTCGCGGGCCTCGGCGGTCTGGGACACCTCGCGGTGAAGATGTCGGTGGCGCTCGGCGCGACGACGTCGGTTCTCAGCCGGTCCCCCGGCAAGGCCGACGACGCCCGTCGCCTCGGCGCCGTCGATCTTCTCGCCGCGGACGACGCCCAACGCGACTCGTTCGACGTCGTCCTCGACACGATCTCGGCCCCGCACGACCTCGGCCCGTACCTGCGGCTGGTCGCGATGGACGGCACGCTCAGCCAGCTCGGCTACCTCGGGCCGATCAGCCTGGAGACGATGGACCTGCTCGTCGGACGCAAGAAGCTCAGCTCCGCGGGCAGCGGCGGTCGTCCCGCCACTGCCGCGATGCTGAGCTTCTGCGCCGAGCACGGCGTCGCCGCCGACCTCGAACTACTTCCGTCATCGCAGGTGAACGAGGCCATCGACCGCCTACGCCGCAACGACGTCCGCTACCGCTTCGTCCTGGACCTGTCCGACCTGGATTGACCGCGGCTCATTCTTCCAGTCGGATGAGGCTCCAGGAGAGGGCCGGGAGTTCCAGGGTAACCCGGCCGCCGTCGACGGCCGGAACGACGAGCGAACGCGGTACCACCCGCTCCGGATCCGCGGCCGTGTTCACCGCGTCCGGGTCGTCGTCGGCGATCGTGACGTGCGACGCCACCCGGTACCCCGGCCACGCCCGCAGGTCGACGTCCACGGTGAGCGGCGAGGTCTGCGACCGGTTGACGGCGAACAGCGAGACACCGTCGTCCGGGGTCGCCACCGCGACGGCGTCCAGCACCGGCACCTCCCCCAGCCACTTCGTCTCGTACAGCGGCGACGCCGGCTCGACCCGCAGCACGGTCCCCCGCCCGTACTTCGACGTCAACGCGAACGGATGGAACGTCGTCTGCTTCCACGCCGCCCCGCCGGGCGCGGTCATGATCGGCGCGATGACGTTGACCAGCTGCGCCTGGCACCCGATCTTCACCCGGTCCGCGTGGCGCAGCAGGCTGTTGAGCATCGTGCCGACGACGACCGCGTCGGTCACCGAGTACACGTCCTCGATCAGCGGCGGGGCTTCCCGGATCGCCAGGTTCGCCTCGCCCTCGAACCGCTTGAGGTACCAGACGTTCCACTCGTCGAACGAAATACCCAACCGCTTCTTGCGACGCCCGACCGCGCGCACGTGGTCAGCGGTGGAGATGACCGCGTCGATGAACCGGTCCATGTCGAGCGCGCACGCCAGGAAGCTGTCCCGGTCGTCGCCGCGCTGCTCGTAGTAGGCGTGCATCGAGACGTAGTCGACCTGGTCGTACGTCTCGCCGAGCACCGTCGCCTCCCACGAGCCGAACGTCGGCATCGAGGAGTTCGAACTGCCACAGGCCACGAGCTCGATCGACGGGTCGACCAGCCGCATCGCCTTCGCGGTCTCGTTCGCCAGCCGCCCGTACTCGTACGCGGTCTTGTGGCCGATCTGCCAGGGACCGTCCATCTCGTTGCCGAGACACCATGTCTTGATCCCGTACGGCTGCTCGGCACCGTTCTTCCGGCGCAGGTCCGACCAGTACGTGCCGCCGGGCAGATTGCAGTACTCGAGGAAGTCCCGGGCCGCGTCGATGCCCCGGGTACCGAGGTTGACGGCCATCATCGTCTCGGCGCCGATGCCCGCGGCCCACTTCTGGAACTCGTCGACACCGACCCGGTTGGTCTCCAGCGACCGCCACGCCAGGTCGAGCCGGGTGGGCCGGTCCTCGACCGGCCCGATCCCGTCCTCCCACCTGTACCCGGACACGAAGTTCCCGCCGGGGTACCGGATCAGCGGTACCCCCAGCTCGCGGGCGAGCTCGGCCACGTCCTCCCGGAAGCCCTCGGGGGAAGCAGTGGGATGCCCGGGCTCGTAGATGCCCGTGTAGACGCACCGGCCCATGTGCTCGACGAACGACCCGTACAGCCGAGGATCGACCTCCCCCACGCTGAACGCCGGGTCGATGGTCAGTGAAGCCTGCAGCACTGTGTTGCTCACCCCTTGATGCCGGTTCCGGCGATGCCCTCGACGATGTTCCGCTGGAACAGCAGGAACAGCGCGACCAGCGGCACCGCACCCAACACCGCCGTCGCCATCGTGTCGGCGTAGCGGATACCGAACGCGCCCTGCACGGTCGCCAACCCCACCGGGATCGTCATCAGATCCGGGTTGGTCAGCACCAGCAGCGGCCACAGCAGGTTGTTCCACGCCATGACGAACGAGAAGATCGCCACCGCGGCGACAGCGGGACGCGACAGCGGCAGCACGATCTGCCGGTAGATCCGGAAGAACCCGGCGCCGTCGACGCGGGCCGCCTCCTCCAGGTCCGCGGGCAACCCGTCGAAGAACTGCTTGAAGATGAAGACGGCGATCGCGGTCGGCGCCTGCGGCAGCGCGACGGCCCAGAACGTGTTGAGCAGCCCGATCGACTGGAACTCGCGGAACTGCGGCACCATCAGCACCTGCGACGGCACCATGATCCCGGCGAGGATGAACCAGAACAGCAGCGTCCGGTACTTGAACTTCATCCGCGACAGCGCGAACGCCGCGAGGCTCGCCGTCACCACGGTGAGCACCGCCGCCAACGCCGACGCGATGAACGTCGAGACCCACCACTGCAGCATGTCGGTGTCGGTGAAGACCCGCCCGAACGCCGCCAGCGTCGGACTTTCGATCCACCAGGTCGTGTTGACGGTCTCGGCGTTCGGCTTCAGCGCGGTGTCCAGCGCCCACAGGATCGGAACGAGCCACAGAATCGCGAACGCGATCAGCACACCGACGCAGATCCGGTTGAAAATCGCGACCCGGCGGTCGACAGTGGCCACGGTGACCGCGGGCTTGGCCCGCAGCGTAGGAACAAGCGTCTCAGTGACCATCGGTCAGACCTCCTTCTGCTGCGAACGGACCAGGCGGAACCACACCACCGACACGGCGAGGACAACGACGAAGAACAGCATCGAAACGGCCGCCGCGTAGCCGATCCGGTAGTTCGTGAAGCTCTCGTCGTAGACGTACTGGAGGAGCGACCGCGTCGAGAAGTTCGGCCCGCCCTGGGTCATGATGTACATCTGGTCGAACACCTTGAGCGACGCGATGACCTGCAGCACCGCCACCAGCGTCGTGGTACGCCCGAGCAGCGGGATCGTGATGTGCCGGATCTGCTGCCACGGCGTCGCGCCGTCCAGCGCGGCCGCCTCGTACAGATCGCGCGGAATCTCCTGCAGACCGGCCAGGTAGAGCACGAAGTTGAAGCCGAGCGTCCACCACACCGTGGTGAGCGCCAGCGCCGGCATCGCCCAGTTCTCAGCCCCGAGCCAGTTCGGCGGCGTGTCGATGCCGATCTTCGCCAGCGACGTGTCGAGCAGCCCGATGCCGGGCGCCAGGATCCACATGAAGATCAACGCGACCACCGCGGACGGCAGCACGTACGGCATGAAGAACGTCAGCCGGTAGAACCACCGGCCGCGTCCGACGCGGTTGGCCAGCAGCGCGAACACCAGCGCGAGAACCACCAGCGGCGGTGTGGTCAGGATCGTGAACCACAGCGTGTGCCACAGCGACGACCAGAAGTCCGAGCTGCTCAGAGCGTCCGCATAATTCTGTAGACCGGCGAACGTCGACAGGCCAGACTTGACCATGCTGGTGTTGAAGAAACTCATCACCAGGCCGTAGAGGGCCGGCCCGACGATGAACAAGACGTACAAGACCAGGAACGGCGCGAGGAAGGCAGCGGCGGAGCGCCCCTGCCCGGCGGCAGGACGGCCCTGCCGCACTGCGGGCGTGGTCATCATCGACCTCCGGAGTCGAGAGCAGGGCTCAGATCGGTGAGGCGGTAGCGGCGAGGTTTTCCAGCTTCGTGCGCATCTCGTCGAGCGCCTGCTGCGGCTCGGAGATGCCGGCCATCATGGCGCCGATCGCGGAACCGGTGACGTTCTCGAAGTTCGATCCCGAACCCGAGTACCAGCCGGCCGGGTCGTACGCCGCGCCGTCGGCGGCGGCCGCGTACTGCGCCTGCGGTTGCAGGGCCTTGTACTCGGCGCTGTCCAGGTACGGCAGGTAGGCCGGGATGTGCCCGCCCTCCGCCCAGGCTTTGCTCTGGTCGAGCAGGCTCTTGACGAACCCCAGCGCGCGATCCAGGCGGTCCGGTGTCAGCTTCGGACTCTTCGGAACGATGAGCGTGTGCGAGTCGGCTTGCACCGCGTACGGGCCCTCGTCGAAGACGTGCGGGAACACCGCCATCGAGAACGGGGTCTTCGCGGTCTGGAACGTCGTGATCTCCCACTCGCCCTGGAACAGGAACGCGGTCTTCCCGGACGAGAAGTCGGCGATCGAACCCTGGTAGTCGGTGGCCTCGGGGAACAGGCCGTCCTTCGTGAGCCCGCGGAGGAACGTCATCGCGCGAAGCGCCTTGGCCTCGTCGATCACGACCTTGGTGCCGTTGTCGGCGAGCACCTGCCCGCCGAGCTGGGAGTAGAGCGACTGGAACGCCCGCCACGGCGTGACGATCTCGGTGCCCAGCGCGATCGCACCCGCGTAGGCGCCGGTGACCGCCTTGGCCTTCTTCATCGCGTCCAGGAACGCGTCTTCGCCCTTCAGCGGCTTGATCACGCCGCTGGCGTCGAGCAGACCGGCCTTTTTGCAGATCTCGGTGTTGTAGAACATCACGAACGGGTGCGTGTCCAGCGGAATCACGTAGGCCTTGCCGTCGACCAGACCGGCGTCCCAGACCTTCTTGTTGAACTTGTCCGCCGACAGGCCGGCGCGCTCCAGGACGTCGGGCTCGAGCTCCTGCAGCAGTCCACCCTCCACCATCGACTTGGCCCGGGTCAGGTGAGCGACCGCCACGTCCGGCGGCTTGTTCCCCACCGTCGCCAGCGACAGTTTCGTGTAGTAGGGGTTGCCCCAGTTGAAGGTGGTTCCCTTGAGGGTGATGTTCGAATTGGCTTTGCGGTAGGTGTCCAGCATCGACTGCATGCGGACGCCGTCACCGCCTCCGAACAGGTCCCAGAATTGCAGCGTGCTGGCCGGTTCGCCGGCCGTCGTGAGGCCGGACGCCGCCGAGCAGCCGCTCGTCGCGGCGAGGGCGCCGACTCCGAGGGCGCCGGCGAGTAAGGATCGTCGGGAAAAGGTCATCGCTGTCCTTCCCTCATGGGGGTGGGGCGGTGGAAGAGCGCACGATCAGTTGGACGGGTAGCAGGTCACGGGGTGGGGTGTCCTCGCCGCGGATCCGGGCGAGCAGCAGTTCGGCGGCGCGCGCGCCGGTCTCGTCGAACGGGACCCGCACGGTGGTCAGCGGCGGCGCGGCGAAATCGGCCAGCGGCAGGTCGTCGCAGCCCACGACCGAGCACGTCTGCGGCACCGCGATCCCGCGGGCGCGCAGCGCGGCCAGCACACCGAACGCCATGTTGTCGTTGTGGGCGAAGATCGCGGTGACGAACGGGTCGGCGTCCAGCAGCTCGTGGGTGGCCACGGCCGCGCTGCGCGCATCCCATTCGGTCGCGCGCACCCGCCGGCCCGGCAGCTCCACGTCCGCCGCGTGCAACGTCTCCCGAAAACCACGAAGGCGGCTGACGACGACCCGGCGCGCGGTCGGGCCGGTGATCGTGCCGATCGCCCGGTGACCGAGCGCGAGCAGATGTTCGGCCGCGAGAATGCCGGTGCGGCGGTGATCGGACCCGACAGCGGGAACCCCCCCGCCCGGGATGTGGTTGAGCGTCACCGCCGGGATCGGACCGCGCAGGTGCTCGCCGATGCTCTCGTCTTCCTCGACGCTCGGCGCGATGACCAGGACCCCGTTGACGCGGTACTCCTGCAGGCGCCGGATCGGGCTGTCGCTCCCCCGCGTCGTCGTGGCGACGAGGGCCGCGTGCCCCTGGCTCTCGATCGTGCGCTGGGCCGCGACGACGAACCGCGACAGCGACGCGTCGGAGAAGTCGTCGGCGAGGATGCCGACGGTGAGCGAATCGCGGCGCACCAGCCCACGGGCCAGCGCGTTCGGGACGTAACCGAGGTCGCGGGCGGCCTCCAGGATGCGTTCCCGCGTCTTCGCGGAGACGACACCGGAGTTGCCGTTGAGCACCTTGCTGGCGGTCTGGAAGCTGACCCCGGCGCGCTCGGCGACGTCCTTCAGGGACACGTACATCGGGGATCACCTCCTCGGTGTGACCGCTCACATCGCAGTTAGGCGAACGTTCGCCTTCGGCAGGATGCTCTCGTCGAACTGGCAGTGTCAAGGATCACTTGTTCGCTAGGGTGGCCCGGTGTTCGCCGCTTATGTGACCGATAACTTCCACCCGTTACGGACCGTTGACCCGGGTGCACCGTTCGACGACCTCGCCCCGCTGCGTACGGACGCGCGGGTCGTGGCCATCGGGGAAAGCGCCCACTGGGTGCGCGAATACACGCTGCTCCGGCACCGTCTGCTGCGCTTCCTGGCGTCGCAGGGCCCGGTCGTGTTCGCGCTGGAGTCCGGGTTCTCGGAGGGACAGTCGCAGGAGCTCACCAACCGGATGGGTGAGAGCAGCGGAATGCGCGACCAGCTGGCGTGGATGCGCTCGGCGGGCGTCGGATATGCCGGGCTCGACCTGCCGGGCTCGTCGGCGTCCGCGCTGCCGACGCTTCGCCGGCTGCCGACCGACACGCCGTACGTCGAGGAGCTGATCGTCCGCTCGGAGAAGTTCACCAGCGAGCACGCCCTGCACACGTACGCGGCCTACGCGGCACTCGACCAGCCCGACCGGGACGCGCTGACCGCACTGTGGGCGTCCCTGGCGACCTGGGCCGACACGCAGGTGCCCGGCGACCCGGTGCTGCGGCACGAGGTGCGGCTCGGTGTGCTGTTCGACCAGATGCTGCGTGGCCACGCCGCACGCTCCGCGCTCGCGGCCACGGCGCGCGACCGGGCGATGGCCGAGACCGTATTCTGGCTGCTGGACCGCCATCCGGACGCCAGGATCGTGATCGGTGCGGCGAACGGCCACATCCAGCGGACGCCGGTCAGCTTCCCGGGCATGCAGGTGTCCCCGGCCGGGCACCACCTCTCGTCGGAACTGGGCTCGCAGTACCTGGCGGTGGGCGTGACCGCGCTGGCCGGACGCACGCCCGCGCGGGGCCCGGATCCCTCGGCGCCGGGAGGCGTCACCGTGACCGCGGTGGACCTCGAGCCGCCGCGAGCCGACAGCATCGAGGCGTTCCTGCCCGCGGAACTCGGCGTGGTGGACGTCCGGGCGGCCCGTGAGCTGCCCGACGCCCCGACGGCGATCCGCGTTCAGAACAGCTACCTGGAAGGCCCCGTCGCCGAGGCCTATGACCTCGTCGTCGGTGTCCCGTCAATCTCGGTCTCTGACCAGCTGGCCGGTTGACGACGCGGGTCTGGGCTTGTTATTGCGGTCGGGGTGCGGACCGGAAGTGTCGGTGGGGAGGGGCAGACTGGCCTCATGGCAGGGAAGCGCAGTGCGGGGTTGCTCGTGTACCGGATGGCCGACGGTCGGCCGGAGGTGCTGCTCGGGCACATGGGCGGGCCGTTCTGGGCCCGCAAGGACGAGGCGGCCTGGTCGGTGCCGAAGGGCGAGTACGAGGGCGACGAGACGCCCGAGGCCGCGGCCCGGCGCGAGTTCGCCGAGGAGCTCGGTTTGCCCGCTCCGGAGGGTGCCTTGGTGCCGCTCGGCGAGGTGAAGCAGTCCGGCGGCAAGACCGTCACCGTGTGGGCGATCGAGGGTGACCTCTCCCCCGACGACGTCGTCCCGGGCACGTTCCCGCTCGAGTGGCCGCCGAAGTCGGGTCGCGTCCAGGAGTTTCCCGAGGTCGACCGGGTCGCGTGGTTCGATCTGGACACCGCCCGCGAGAAGCTCGTCACGGGCCAGCGCACGTTCCTCGACCGTCTCGCGGAGTTCCTCGGGTGACCGCGGTGGCGCACCAGCGGATCGGTTTCCGGGCGGTGCCCGGGGGCCGGGTGGCGTACGCGGAGGTCGGCGAGGGGCCACCGCTGGTGTTGCCGACACCGTGGGTGAGCCATCTGGAGCTCGACTGGGAGGTCGCGGAGTACCGCGACTTCGTGGCGGCGCTGGCCCGCACGCACCGGGTGATCCGGTACGACCGGCTCGGCTGTGGGCTCTCCGATCGTCCGCCTCGGCCCGGCACGGGTGTGGAGCACGACACCGCGGTGCTCACGGCGTTGATCGACGGGCTCGAACTGGACGTGGTGGCGCTGTTCGGGTTCTCGATCGGCGCGTGCGCCGCGATCTGTTACGCCGCTGCGCGCCCTGAGCGGGTGACCCGGCTGGCGATCTTCGGCGGGTACGCGGAGGGTGCCCGCACCGCGCCGGACACGCTCCGCACCGCGATCCTCGACACGATCCGGGCGCACTGGGGTGCGGGATCCCGGTTGTTGGCCGATGTCTGGATGCCCACCGTCGACGCCCGGGTGCGCGAGGCGTTCGCCCGGCTGCAGCGCGAGGCCACTGGCGCGGAGACCGCGGCCACCGTGTTGGCCTCGGTCTACGACGCGGACATCCGGGACGAGCTCGCCGCCGTGCGCGCACCAACGCTCGTCCTGCACCGCCGCAACGACCGAGCGATCCCGTTCACGCTGGGCCGCGAGGTAGCCGCCGCCGTCCCGGGCGCCCACTTCGTCCCCCTGGACGGCGACAATCACCCACCCTGGCTAGGCGACTCCGGGGCCGTGCTGGCTTCGCTCCTCCCCTTCTTCGCCGCCGACACGCCCCTCCCCACCGCAGACCCGCCGGGCGGCATGGGCGGCCCGGGCGGTGTGGGCGGCGTGGGCAGCCCGGTTGCCGCGAGCCCAGCCGGCGCGAGCCGGGTCGTTGGCGGCGCGGAGCCGGGGGGCGGCGATGGCGGGGGTGTGCTCACCGAGCGGGAGAGAGAGGTGCTGCGGTTGGTGGCGGCGGGGCGCAGTGATGCGGAGATCGCGGCAGCGCTGGTGCTCAGCGGGCACACCGTGCACCGGCACGTGGCCAACATCCGGCGCAAGCTCGACCAGCCCTCGCGCGCGGCCGCCGCCGCGACCGCGATCCGCCTCGGCTTGATCTAGATCAGCACGCGCCCCGGTCGAGCGCGGTGAGCGATCCGATCACGAGCGGCGCGACGAACGAGGGCATGCCCGACCAGCTGTCCTCGCGGAGCGAACGCACCTCGAACCCGGCGTCGCCGAGAACGTCGGCCGTCGCGCGGTCGCACCGGCAGCCCGCGGCGAACTTCTCCCACGGCCCGGCGAGCCGGTGCTGCCACCGCTCCAGCCGGCTACCGCTCGGGCCGCGGACGTGCTCGAGCACGAGGAACCGCCCGCCGGGCCGCAGCACCCGCTTCACCTCGTCGACGGCGGCCACCGGATCGGCCACCGTGCACAGCACCAACGTGCTCACGACGACGTCGAACGTGTCGTCGTCGAACGGGAGCGACTCCGCCGCGGCGGCAGAAATCCGCAGGGGCGCCCGGGAGCCCGGCCCGCCCTCGGCGGCATCCACTCGGCGCTGGAGAACAGCACGCATCGCGCCGTTCGGCTCGGACACCGTGAGCCCGGTGACCGCCGCGGGGTAGTAGGGCAGGTTGAGTCCGGTCCCGGCACCGATCTCCAGCACGGACCCCGACGCACCCGCCAACAGGAGGCGCCGGCGCTGAGCCATCCCCCGACGCTCACCGAGCGCCAGGAACGGCTCGTAGATCGAGGCGAAGAGCCGGTCCGAAAGGCCCGGTCGGTCATCGGTGTCGGTGGGCGGGGAGTGCGGCGTCATGGGGGTCCCTCAACGAACTCGGCGGACTCGGGTCACCCCGAGTCTCCGGCGCCCCACCGCCCCACCGCGTCCCGAAGATCGGCCATCTCGAGACCTGGCCGGTCCAGGCCATCCCGGGAGCGCTCGGTGCCCCGGGGCTCAGACTGTGCAGCGCTCAGGAGTGGGTGCCGGAGAGCACGGGAGCCGGCTCTTCGGGTGGTGCGATGCGGCGACCGCGGCGGCGGCTCCACCAAGCATGGGCCAGACCGAGCGCCCCGATCAGCGCCACCGACCCCACCGACAAGAAGAACGCCGGCGACCCGGGATGATCCGCAGAAGCCCCGACCAGCACGTACGCGGTGGTGCTCGGCACGATCGCGGCCGCGGTGCCCAGCACGAACGGCAGCATCTTGACTGTCGTCGCCCCGAAAAGGTAGTTCAGCAGGCCGAACGGAAAGACCGGCAGGATACGTGCGTAGACGACGGCGCGGGTGCCGTCCCGGTCGAGCCAGGACTGCAACCGCGTGAGGCGCGCGTCGGGACCCGCCGCCTCCGTGCGCCCCGACAGGAACGGGCGGCCGAGCCAGCGGCCGAGCAGGAACGACACCGAGGCGCCGAGCGCGATCCCGCACAGCGCGGCCGCGACCGCGACCGGCGCCGGGAGCAACAGCCCGGCCAGCAACGCCGGCACACCCCGCGGCACCATCAGGACCGACGTCACGACCGCGATCCCGGCTACACCGAACGGCATCCACGGGCCGGCCTGCGCCACGTACTCGCGCAGTTCGGCCGGCTCAGGAATCCCATACGTGAGCAGGAACCCCACGCACATCAACAGGAGAACGCCGAGCGCGAGCGCCCGGACCGCCGGGGAATTCACTGAGGCAGGTCCCTCCGGAGCGCCGCGGCGCCGCGCAGGTACACGTGGTGCAGGCCGGAGCGCGGCGTCTCGGTCTCGATGTGGGCCATCAGCCGGAGCACCCGCGGCATCGACCCCGGCACGCCGATCTCCGTCGTGCACAGCAACGGAACGTCGGTGAAGCCGAGCAACCGCGCCGCGTACGCCGGGAACTCGGCGTCCAGGTCCGGCGTCGCGGTGAAGATGACGCTGATCAGGTCGTCCGGCGTGATCGCATTGCGGTGCATGACCGCTTTGATCAGCTCGGTCGTTCCCTCGAGGATCGCTTCCCGCGAGTTCTCGTCGACCTGAATGGCTCCGCGCAGTGCCCTGACCGCCACTCGCCAAATCCCTTCCTCGGCTAGAGCGAAGACTAGCCGAGGCGTTCCAGGTAACTGTCAGCGAGCAAGCGGTCCGTGCGTCACAGCCCCACTTGCGAGTGCAGCTGGCCGATTTCGGCCTGGCTGAGGTGGCGCGCCTTGCCCGGCTTGATGTTCGCGAGCTGCACGGGGCCGATCGCGGTGCGGACGAGGCGGCTCACCGGGTGCCCGACCTCCTCGAGGAGGCGCCGCACGACGTGCTTGCGTCCCTCGTGGATGACGACCTCGACGAGCAGCTTGCCCGGCAGGTTGTCGACGACGCGGAAGTTGTCGACCTTGACCGGTCCGTCCTCGAGTTCGATGCCCTCCATCAGGCGCTTGCGCACGTCGCTGCTCATCGGGCCGGGCACCTCGGCGAGGTAGGTCTTGAGCACGCCGTAGGACGGGTGGGTCAGCCGGTGGGCGAGTGCGCCGTCGTTCGTCAGCAGGAGCAGGCCTTCGGACTCGGTGTCCAGGCGGCCGACGTGGAACACGCGGATCTCGCGGTCCTGGACGTAGTCGCCGATGTTCAGGCGGCCCTTGTCGTCGCTCATCGCGGTGATGACGCCGGTGGGCTTGTTGAATGCCATGTAGACCATGCGGTCGTCGACGATGACGCGCTGGCCGTCGACGTGGATCACCGCGGTGAGCGGGTCGACCCGCTTGCCCTGGACGGTGACGACCTTGCCGTCGACGCTCACGCGTCCCTGTTCGATGAGTTCTTCGCAGGCGCGGCGCGACCCGATACCGGCGGAGGCCAGTACCTTTTGCAGGCGCTCGCCTTCCCTGGGTTCGTCGAGCTTGGCGGCCCAGTTCGGGTCGCCCTCCTCTTCTTCCCAGACGTCCTGGTACTGACGCTTGTCCGTGGGGGCCTGGCCGTAACCGACGGTGCGCGAAGCCCGCTTCGGAGCGGGTTCGCCATCGCGCCCGAGCGGCTCGATCCGCGGCGAGTCCGCTTCCCGCGGAGCCCGAGCCCCCGCACCACCGCGCGACGCACCACCGCGCGACGCACCGCCGCGCTCGCCACCCGCACGCGGCGCACCGCCCCGGCCGCCGCCGTCGGCGCCGCGCCGAGGCGCATCGCCACCGTCCCGCCGAGGCGCTCCCCCGCGTCCTCCGGTGCGCGGAGCACCGTCACTTCCCCGGCGCGGCCCATCGCCACCCCGGCTGTTCCCGTCACCACCCCGACGCGGCCCGTCGCCACCGCGCGGCGCTGCCGCACCTCGACTACCGCCGTCGCTGCCCCCGCGCGGCCCGCCGCCGCCCCGGGGTGCTGCTGCGCCCCGGCTGTTTCCGTCGCCGCCGCGCGAGGCGGCGGAGCCGCGGCCCGCGCCGTCGCCGCGGCGGTACTCGCCGCCGTCGCCCGCGCCTCGGCGGTACTCGCCCGCGCCGCGGCGGTCGCCGTCGGCGGGCGTGCGCCGGGCGTCACCCGCGCCGCGGCCGGATGCGCCGCGGCCGCTGCGGTCGGCGGAAGCGCCGCGGGGGGCGGCGCCGCCGGTGCGCGGCGGACCCTCACCCCGACGCGGGCTGGGGTTACGTCGCGGCGATGACATCATCCAGGGCATCCATTCCGGGCAAGAGCGGCGCAAGCGCCGGCAATTCTTCCAATGAGTTCAAACCGAGCTTCTCGAGGAACAGCGTCGTCGTCCGATACTGGTACCCACCGGTCTCCGGATCGGTACCGCATTCCTCGATCAGCCCACGGGTGAGCAACGTACGGATCACCCCGTCGACCGAAACCCCGCGGATCGCCGACACCGACGACCGGGTCACCGGTTGTTTGTAGGCGATCACCGCAAGGGTTTCCAACGCGGCCTGGGTGAGCCGTGCCTGCTGACCCTCCAGAACGAACCGCTCGACGTACGGCGCGTATTCCGACCGCGTGTAGAAACGCCAACCCCCGGCCACCTGACGCAACTCGAACCCGCGCCCGGCCTCGTCGTAGTCGTCGGCGAGCCCACGCAGCGCCCGCGTGACCTCCCCGACCGCGCACCCGAGCGTCTGCGCGAGCAGCCCCTCGGTCACCGGTTCGTCGACGACGAGCAGGATCGCTTCGAGCGCCGGTTCGATCCGGTCCCGCTGCTCCCCCTCGGGCACCGGGAACAAAGCCTCGTCGCTCAACCGCGTTCCTTCGTCTCGATCTCGGGCGCCGTGCGACTGGACGGCACGCTCGGCGGGGGCCCGGAATCCTCCGGGGAAGCGGCCACGGTATCCGCGTCGCTGCCGTACTCGTCGATCTCGACCGCCACGCGGTCGCCACCTCCCACCCAGCGTACGTGGAGTTCGCCCAACGGCTCGACCTGGTCGAAATGCAGGACGCCTTCCCGGAACAGCTCCAGCAGTGCCAGGAAGCGCGCGATGACCTCCAACGTGGTGGTGCAATCCGCGCACAGCCGCCGGAACGACGCCTGCCCGAGCCGCGCCAGCATCTCCCGCAGGATCGCCGCGTGTTCGCGCACCGACACCTTCGGCGCATGGATGTGCTCGATCGAGACCGTCGGAACGGGCTTCGGCGCCATCGCCTTCGCCGCGAGCGCGGCGAACTGATCCGGCGTGAGCCCCAGCAACACCTCGGGCATCGCCGCGGAGAACCGCTCCTCGAGCTGCACGTCCCGGGGCCAGCGGGTCGACCCTTCCCGCTCCCGCTCGGACAGGAACGACGCCACCTGCTTGAACGCGCGGTACTGCAGCAACCGGGCGAACAGCAGGTCCCGCGCCTCGAGCAGCGCCAGGTCCTCCTCGTCCTCGACCTCCGCCGCGGGCAGCAGCCGGGCGGCCTTGAGGTCGAGCAGCGTCGCGGCGATCAGGAGGAACTCGCTGACCTGGCCGAGGTCCCAGTCGTCGCCCATGCCCCGGATGTGCGCGATGAAGTCGTCCGTGACCTGGCTGAGCGCCACCTCGGTGACGTCCAACTTGTGTTTGCTGATCAGTTGGAGGAGCAGGTCGAACGGGCCCTCGAAGTTCTCCAACCGGATGTGGAACTTCTCGCCGTACCCGGACCCCTGCGCAGGAGCATCGGTCTCGGTCACCGCATGACCGTACCGCGCCGACCCATCAACCCCAGAGAAGCAAGAACGGCCAGCTCAGCAAGTCGAGCACGAACAGGAACAGCGGCAGGCCGCGGAAGAGCGGCAGCAGCATCCCGGCGAGCAGGATCGCGATGCCGACGTTCTGGTCCTCGAGCCAGTAGCGGGCCTTCTGGAAGCCCGTGCCGGGACGCTTCACCGCGTGCCGCAGCAGCCCCCAGCCGTCCAGCGGCGGCAGCGGCACCAGGCTGAGCAGACCGAAACACAGCAGGCCGACGGCCAGCGACAGCAGGAAAAGCCCCAGGTTGGTTCCGCCGACGATCCCGATCTCACCGCGCAGCGCGCTCGACGCGCTCATCGAGCCGAGGCCCACCCGTCCCACAACCAGCACGAACGCGAGGAACGCGACCTGAGCGGCGGCGATCACCGCGATCGGACCGGCCAGCAGCACCCGCAGCGGCGCCGGAGCCATGCCGGCGTCCTCGACCTTCTTGCCCCAGCCGGTTCCGCCGACGACGGCCGCGACCACGCCGAAGATGTCGACGTCACGCCGGACGTCGATCAGCTTGCCGCCGGCCCGCCGGGGAGTACCCCACCCGGCGGGAACCCGGCGACGCTGCACGGCACGGATGGCCAGAACCCGGATGACCAGCCCCAGCACGAACGCCAGGGCGAGACCCGCCAGCGCGATCGGCTGACCGAGCGCGAAGAGCACGTCAGTGGCCGCTCGCGAGCCGACGGACGAGCACCGAGTGCTCCCCGTTCGCGTCGTATTCCGCTAGCGCTATGGCGATCGCCTCCCGGACGATGCGGCCCCGGTCGATGCCGATGCCGTGACGGGCCCGTAGGTCCAGCCGCGTCCGCTCGAGTTCGAGCAGCTCACCGGAGGACAGGTACACGGTGATCTTCTCATCGTGACGCTGCCGACCGCTCGGAGACCGCGGCGACGCGCGGATCGGTGTTACGTCAGCCGGCGGGCCGGACCGGGTGGACGGCTCGCGAGCGGGCCGCGGGGACGGCCGGGACGCCGCAGTGGGCGTTCCGCCGATCACCTCGACCGTGCTCGCCCCGGAAGGGGTCGTCGTCATCCGGAACAGCTCGGAGGCACCAGGGAGCTGAACCCGCCGCCTCACCTGGCGAGCACCTCGCGGGCCAGGGCCCGGTAGGCCTTGGCACCGCCCGAACCGGGAGCCCAGGTCGTGATGGGCTCGCCCGCGACCGTCGTCTCCGGGAACCGGACGGTCCGCGAGATCACCGTCTCGTACACCTTGTCGCCGAATGCCTCCACAACGCGGGACAGTACCTGGCGAGAGTGGACGGTGCGCGAGTCGTACATCGTCGCGAGGATGCCGTCCAGCTCCAGATCCGGATTGAGCCGGTCCTTCACCTTCTCGATGGTGTCGATGAGCATGGCGAGACCACGGAGGGAGAAGAACTCGCACTCGAGCGGCACGATGACGCCGTGCGCCGCGGTGAGCGCGTTGACCGTCAGCAGACCGAGCGACGGCTGGCAGTCGATCAGGATGTAGTCGTACTCGTCCCGGACCTGCCGGAGCGCACGGTCGAGCGTCTGCTCGCGGGCCACCTCGCTGACCAGCTGCACCTCGGCAGCGGACAGGTCGATGTTGGACGGCAGTAAGTCCAGACCGGCCACGTTGGTCTTGACCAGCACGTCCTCGGTGCGAATGCCGGACTGCATGAGCAGGTTGTAGACCGTCAGCTCGAGGTCGTAGGCGTTGACGCCCAGCCCGACCGAGAGCGCACCCTGCGGGTCGAAGTCGACGAGCAGCACACGCTGGTCGACCTCGGCCAGGGCCGCGCCCAGGTTGATCGTGCTGGTGGTCTTGCCGACGCCGCCCTTCTGGTTGCAGAGGGCGATGACGCGCGCGGGGCCGTGACCGCTCTTCTCGGCCTGCGGGCTCTCTTCGGGTCGGCGGGATCTCCTCGACTCGGTTGCGATGCCCAGAGTTGCCAGATCGAGGGTGGCCTGCTCCAGAGCGCCCGAGTCGTCGCTCATCACCGGGTTCGTTGACATCTCACCAGCTCCCGCCGCTGCGTCGGCAGAGTCCGCCGAACTTGCCGTGAACCCTAAGGAGCGGGTGAGGCCAAAGCAAAGAATGTCGACAAACCCGCAAGTCGGTCGGCGTGTCGCTGTCGTGTCGCACCTTTCCGGTGCTCGGTCCTATGCGGACGCCACCGTGATCGCTCCGACGTCGACCGTCACGTCGACCGCGTGCCGGGACGTCGCTGACCTCGGGACCGTGATGTCGGTGTCGCCGACGTCGGTGTGGGTGTTCACCGCGTACGGGCCCGCGCCCGGCAGCACCAGTGAGACCGCGCCGGTGTTCGTGGTGACCGCGACCTTGTCGGGAGCACCCGCGTATCGCATGTCGACGTCACCGACGCCGACCCGGACGTCGGTGGACCGGCTCAGCGACCGGTGCGTGGTCACCTGACCGACGTCGATCCGGACGATCATGGCGCCCGAGAGGCCGGTCGCGTCCAGGTTCCCCGCGTCGACGTCCATCGACAGCGCCGTGCCGGCCGGTGCCGTCACGCGGTAGCGCACCTCGCAGGCCTTCTTGCCGGTGCAGCCCGGGGAATCGAGCGTCAGGACGCCGTCGTCCACGCGGTGACCGGTCGTGGGCTTGGACCCGTTGTAGCGGACGGTCTCGTCCACCGACACCGGCCCGTCACCGGCGACCACCTCGAGCTGAACCGCGTCGCCGCCCACCGACAGCTTCTGCACGGCGTCGGTGATTTCGTAGTGCTCTTCGCTCTTCTCCCGGAGCAGCTGGTCGCAGCCGCTCAGCAGCGCCGCGGCCGTGACCAGCCCCACGACCGCCGCGATCCGCCCACCCGTGTGCGCCTTCATCGGTCCGCCCTTCTTCGCGTCGGCACTCAGCCTGGCGAAAAAGAGCCCACCGCCCATCCGGCGTAGCCCCTGACTTCCCCCCCATTCCCACCTACGGGTCACCCCCGAGACGACTGCATCTGCTCTGACCTGGAGCCCGCTGAGGGCGACGCTGGCAGTCGAGCGCGAGACCGCCTCGGGCGCATCTGCTCTGACCCGGAGCCCGCCGAGGGCGACGCTGCCAGTCGAACGCGAGACCACCTCGGGCGCATCTGCTCTGACCTGGAGCCCGCTGAGGGCGGCGCTGGCAGTCGAGCGCGAGACCGCCTCGTATAACTGATACTCAAGGGCTCGCGCTCGCCTGTCAGCGTCGTTCTCAGCGGGCCGCGCACTACAGGGCGCGGGGGTGGGCTAGGGCATAGGCCTCGCGGAGTTTCTCCGCCGTGACCAGGGTGTAGATCTGGGTCGTGGCCACTGACGAGTGGCCCAGGAGCTCCTGGACGACGCGGACGTCGGCGCCGCCGTCCAGCAGGTGGGTGGCGAACGAGTGCCGCAGCGTGTGCGGCGACACCTTCCCGGCCAGACCGGAGCGCTCGGCAGCGCCGTTGAGGATCCCCCACGCCCCCTGCCGGGACAGCCGCCCACCCCGGGCGTTGAGGAACAGCGCGGGGGTGCCGCGCCCTTTCGTCGCCAGCGCCGGCCGCGACCGCACGAGGTACGCGTCGATCGCGGACCGGGCGAACGAGCCGACCGGCACCAGCCGGGTGCGGTCGCCCTTGCCGGTCAGCGCGACCGTGTCACGGTCCGCTGTGGGGACGTCGTCGACGTCCAGCCCCACCGCCTCGGAGATCCGCGCACCGGTGCCGTACAGCAGCTCGAGCAGCGCCCGGTCCCGCACGGCGCGCGGCTCGTCGTCGCCGGCGCTCGTGGCGTCCAAAAGCCGTTCGATGTCGACGAGAGGCAACGCCTTGGGCAACCGGCGCGCCGGCGTGGGGGGCCGGACCTCCCGGGCCGGGTCGGCACTCGCACGGCCGTCACGGACCGCGAAGCGGTGCAGGCCGCGGACCGCCACCACGGCCCGTGCGGCGGACGACGCGGCCAGCGGCGGGTGCTCGTCGTCACCGGCGCGCAGGGCGGCGAGGAACTCCCCCACGTCCCGCTCCCCCACCCCGGCCAGCCCGTCGACGCCCCGGGACCCGAGGAACCCCACGTACCGCTCGAGGTCGCGCCGATAGGCCACCAGCGTGTTCCGCGCCAGGCCACGCTCGACCGCCAGATGGTCGAGATACCCCCGCACCGCCCGCTCCAGCGCCTCCACGCCTACGTCAGGCCAGGACGTCGGCGAGCGGCGTCGCCGCCAAGCCATGCGCCGACGCCACCGGCGCCGACACCACGTGCCCGTCGTACGTGTTGAGCCCGAGTGCGAGCGCCGGATCGGCGCGCAGGGCGTCCTTCCAGCCCCGGTCGGCCAACTGCAGCGCGTACGGCAACGTGACGTTGGTCAGCGCATACGTCGAGGTGTGCGGCACCGCACCCGGCATGTTCGCGACGCAGTAGAACACCGAATCGTGCACCCGGTAGGTCGGGTCGGCGTGCGTGGTGGGACGCGAATCCTCGAAGCACCCGCCCTGGTCGATAGCGATGTCGACGAGCACCGACCCCGGCTTCATCTCCGCGACCAGCGCGTTCGACACCAGCTTCGGGGCCCGCGCACCGGCTACCAGCACCGCGCCCACGACCAGGTCGGCGTCGAGCACCGCCCTCTCGATCTCGTAGCTGTTGGACGCCACGGTCTGCAGGTGCCCCTGGTAGATGCGGTCGGCGGCGCGCAACTTGTCGATGTTGGTGTCCAGCAGCAGTACTTCGGCCTGCATCCCCAGCGCGATGGCTGCCGCGTTCATCCCGGAGACCCCGGCACCGATCACCACGGTCTTGGCGGCATAGACCCCGGACACCCCACCCATCAGAGTCCCGCGGCCCCCGCCCGACCGCATCAGGTGGTACGCCCCGACCTGCGGCGCCAGCCGCCCCGCCACCTCGCTCATCGGCGCGAGCAGGGGCAGCGACCGGTCGGCCAGCTCGACGGTCTCGTAGGCGATCCCGGTGACCCGGCGCTCGACGAGCGCGTCCGTGCACTCCTTGGACGCGGCCAGGTGCAGGTACGTGAAGAGGGTCTGACCGGGGCGCATCCGGTCGTATTCCTCAGGCGTGGGCTCCTTGACCTTGAGGACGAGCTCGGCGTCGCCCCAGACCGCGTCGGGGGTCCCGACGATGTCGGCCCCGGCGGCGGCGAAGTCCGCGTCGGTCAGCGAGGAGCCCAGGCCCGCGCCCGCCTGGACCGCGACCGAGTGACCGTGGCGCACCAGCTCCTGGACACCCGCCGGGGTCAGCGCGACGCGGTACTCGGAGTTCTTGACCTCTGCCGGGACACCGATCCTCACGCAGGGGAGTCTAGACACCGAGAGCGACGAAGTACGGTAACCGCTGGTTGCAGCTGTAAACGAGGTCAAAACCGGGAAGACAAAACCGGAATCTCGGTCGGCATTTGTAAACAAATAAGACACGAATTGACGGGTGTCGCCTACCCGATCGTGCGATGTAACCCGAGCCCACTACGCTGCGGCGCCATGACCTACTCTCCACCTCCTGGCCAGTACCCCGGCGGTCAGCCGGGCGGCTACCCCGGCGGTCAGCCGGGCGGATACCCGGGCGGCCAGCCCGGTTACGGCGCCGTCGACCCGGCGACCGGCCTCCCCTACTCCGACAAGTCGAAGCTGATCGCAGGCCTGCTGGGCATCCTGCTCGGTAGCTTCGGCGCCGGTCGGTTCTACACCGGTCACACCGGCATCGCGATCGGTCAGATCGCGGCCACGTGGCTCACCTGTGGCCTCGGCGCCCTGTGGCCGCTGATCGACGGGATCATGATCCTCGTCAACGGCGGCACGGACGCCCAGGGCCGCCCGCTGCGCCCGAACTGACCCCCGCACGTCCCGAAGCGCCGCGCCCCGATGGGGCGCGGCGCTCTACTTTCTGCACGGCCCGTCGAGGACGACGCTGACAGGCGCGGCCGAGGACTTGAGTATCACCTATACGCCGCGCCCTCGGCCGCGACTGTCAGCCCCGCCCTCGACGGGCTCCACGTCAGAGCCTGACGCCTTCGGCGTCGTCAGACCCGAGACGGTCGCGCCGCCCAGGGGGCGTCCGGGCCCCGGAGCCCGGTATAGCCCCGGGCGTGCGCGGCGAACGCCGCCAGCACCCCCGCCGCAGCGGCCGCGTTCTCGATCGAGCCGCCGAGCACCATGTCGACGGCCTCGTCCAACGCGAACCACGCCGTAGTCATCCCGGCTTCCTCGTCGAACCGCGTGTAGCGCTCCGCCTCCGGCACTCCGCTGATCTCCCGCGCCAGATAGATCCGGATCGCCTCGTTCGACGCCCCGGGCGTCGTGAGCAGATCCACGAGCGTGTCGAACCGCCCGGCCCGCAGGTCCGCCTCTTCCGCGAGCTCCCGGGCAGCCGACACCACGGCCGGCTCCCCCTCCACGTCGAGCAACCCGGCCGGGAGCTCCCACAGCTCCCGGCCCACCGGGTGCCGGTACTGCCGCACCAGCAGGACACGGTCGGACGAATCCACCGCCACGACCCCGACCGCACCCGGGTGGATGATCCAGTCGCGCAGCCGCGTGTTCCCGCCGGGCATCGTGACCTCGTCGGTCACGACGTCGATCACCCGCCCGGACGTGAACTGCGGCGTGCGCGACACGAGCTCGTACGTCACGACAGAGCACCCGCGGGGGTGTCCTGCACCGGCACCTCGACCGGCAGCCGACCGGCGTCGTTGTACTCCAGCGCCGCCGCCACGAACGACCGGAACAGCGGGTGCGCCCGCGTCGGCCGCGACTTGAACTCCGGGTGCGCCTGGGTGGCGACGAAGTACGGGTGCTGCTCGCGGTCGAGCTCGATGAACTCCACCAGCGTGCCGTCCGGCGAGGTGCCCGAGAACTCCAGGCCCACCGACGTCAGCTGCTTGCGGTAGGAGTTGTTGACCTCGTACCGGTGCCGGTGGCGCTCCGAGACGGAAACCGACCCGTACGCGTCAGCAACCACGGATCCCGGGGTCAGAGCAGCCGGATACGCACCGAGCCGCATGGTGCCGCCCATGTCCCGGTCACCGGCCACGACGTCCTTCTGGTCCGCCATCGTCGAGATCACCGGGTGCGGCGCGTCGGGCGTGAACTCGGTCGAGTCCGCCCCGTCCAGCTTCGCCAGCGACCGCGCCACCTCGATCACCATGCACTGCAGCCCAAGGCACAGCCCCAGCGTCGGGATGCGGTTCTGGCGGGCGTAGGTGATCGCGCCGAGCTTGCCGTCGATGCCACGCACCCCGAACCCACCGGGGATCAGCACCCCGTCGACGTCGGCGAGCGCGGCCGCGGCACCCGCCGGCGTCGCGCACTTGTCGGCCGGCACCCAGCGGATGTCGACCTTCGCGTAGTTGGCGATACCCCCCGCGCGCAGCGCCTCGGTCACCGACAGGTACGCGTCGGGGAGGTCGATGTACTTGCCGACCAGCGCGACCGTCACCGTGTGGTGCGGGCGGTGCACGCGGTCGAGCAGGTCGTCCCAACGGCTCCAGTCCACGTCCCGGAACGGCAGGTTCAGCCGGCGCACAACGAACGCGTCCAGCCCTTCGCGGTGCAGCACCTTCGGGATGTCGTAGATCGAGGCGGCGTCGGAGCAGGAGACCACCGCGTCGGCGTCGACGTCGCACATCAGGCTGATCTTGCGCTTGAGCGCCTCGGGAATCTCCCGGTCCGACCGGCACACGATCGCGTCCGGCTGGATACCGATGTTGCGCAGGGCCGCCACCGAGTGCTGGGTCGGCTTGGTCTTCAGCTCACCGCTCGGCGACAGGTACGGCACCAGCGACACGTGCAGGAACAGCACCTTGTCGCGGCCCACGTCGTGGCGGACCTGCCGGATCGCCTCCAGGAACGGCAGCGACTCGATGTCACCGACCGTGCCGCCGACCTCGGTGATCACGACGTCGGGCACCACGCCGTCGGGACCGGCCGCGGCCATCCCGCGGATCCGCTCCTTGATTTCGTTCGTGATGTGCGGAATGACCTGGACGGTGTCGCCCAGATACTCACCGCGACGTTCCTTGGCGATCACCCGGCTGTACACCTGACCGGTGGTGACGTTGGCGTTCGCCCGCAACTGGGTGTCGAGGAAGCGCTCGTAGTGACCGACGTCGAGGTCGGTCTCGGCCCCGTCCTCGGTGACGAACACCTCTCCGTGCTGGAACGGGTTCATCGTTCCGGGATCGACGTTGAGGTACGGATCCAGCTTCTGCATGACAACCCGCAAGCCGCGTGCGCTGAGCAAATTGCCCAGGCTGCTCGCGGTCAGGCCTTTACCGAGCGAGGATGCGACTCCCCCGGTGACGAAGACATGCGTGGTCGCCTGCGACGACAGCGACAAGGGGACTCCCGCGGTAATGGCGCGGCCTGGTGGCCCGCGCGCCCACGGAATTTCACGGTAACACGTCTGCGGTGGCCTCTGCGGAGCGTGCTGGCGTGTCGGACGGTTTCCCTCCGTCGGTTGTACCCTCCGTAGTCGCCTGGTCGCCCTTATCCGTTTCCTGTTCGTTCTCTTTCTCTACGCCATTCGGCGTACCGTCCGTCCGGAATCTGTCGGTCTCCGGACCACCGTCGCCCCCACTGGGTACATGATTCGTACCGACGCTCCCTGCTGGATACGGGCGCAGCCAAGCCGCCACCGCGGCGGGCAGAGCGATCAGCGCCGCGTTCACCGGGATGGCGATCCCGGAGTCGTTGACCGCGAACCCGAGCAGGCCGAGGACCACGACCACGCGCAGGCCCGTCCGCAGCCCCGGGTGGGCCTCGTAGGCGATCCGGAGCCCCGTCGGTGGCCGGAACACCGCGACCGCGGCCACGACCAGCAGGAGCGCCGCAGCGATCGTGTGCGGCCCGGCGAACAGCAGGTCGAGGTTCGCGCGAATCTTCCGGTCGACGGTGGCCAGCCCGTTGCCGTCGAGCACGGTGGCCACGAACCGGCCGAAGTGCGTGCGGTCCTCCTCGGGCCGAAGGTAGTCCGCGATCGCGAGCGCAGCGACCAGCGCGGCGCCGGTCCCGAGCACGGCCACGGCCTTGCCGGTGGTGACCTTCCGCCCGGCGACCAGCAGCGTGAGGACGCCGAACGCGGGCACGAGCGTGAGGATGCCGCCGAAGTCGGTACCGAGGCCGGGCGAGCCCTCGACGACGATCACCGGCACCGCGACGGCCAGCGCCACGGCCACTGCGGTGCGAGCGGGCCGCCCGGTGGCCAGCGCCGCCGCCAGGAGCACCGCGGCAGTGCCCAGTACGGCGAAGGCGACGTTGCCGAACCCGACGTACCGTCCGCCCTCCAGTGCCGTGTAGCCGAGCAGGCTGTTCAACTGCAGACGCGCTCCGGTCGCCACGTCCGCGAGCAGGACGAGGACGGTGACCGCGCTGATCGCGGCCAGCCGCCCGGTGGCGGTGCGGCCCCAGGGCGGTGCGATCGCCGCGGCGGTGACCAGCACCATCGCGCCGAGCACCGCACCGGCCAGCGCCGGGATCGTCGGATCGGCGGCCCACCAGGGCACCAGGTTCGCGAGGAACGTGGCCACGGGGAACGCGCTCAGCCCGGTCACCGCGATCGAGCCGTACCGCCGGAGGGTGGCCGTGGGCTCGCGGCGGCGGATCAGCCACGCGGCGACGCCGTAGACGATCGCGCACAGCACCGCGAACCCGGCCAGGAACGTGCCGACGAGGTGCTTGCGCGAGACCGCTGCGGTGTCGGCGTCGACCAGCTCCTCGCGGGTCGCGTCGAAGCCGGGGCGCTCGGTGTCGGACGTGATGACCGGGCGGCCGGCGATGTCGTCGGGGACCGACTCGCCGAGCACCGCGAGGACGGTGGGCGCCATGTCCACGAGTTGCAGGTATGGTTCGCGCCCCGTGCTGGGCGAGCGCAGCCAGCCGCCCTCGAAGCCGGGGCCGACCCCGATCGCCACGTGCAGGCGGCCGTCGGTGGCGTCGGTGTCGGAGACGCCGACGACCAGGAGCGTCGAGTTCACCGGGCGGGTGGCCTCGATCTGCGCGAGCGCCGTGTCGACGCGGCGCAGTGCCTCGGCCCGCTGGGTGCCGTAGTGGGCGGGGTCGGGCAGGATGCCGAGGTCGATCGCGGTGAACGGGCAGGCGCGCAGCAGTGGGCCAGGATCGTCGGGCAACGTGGGACGGTAGACGTCGATGGTCCCGGACGAGTCGGCGGCGGCGAGCGCCCCGCCGGTGCCGACCGCGCCCGTGCAGTTGAGCCGGGTGCCGATCAGGCCGGGCTTCGCGCCGAAGCGCAGGCCCCGGTTGAGTGCGGCGAGGTCCTCCCAGCCGTCGACCGAGGCGCCGGAGCCCTTCTTCCGGGTGCTGACCGGCGGCGCGGTGCGGGGACCGCAGCCCTCGGCGGTGTCGATCTCCGACGGTTCGACGATCGCTGACGACCGGCCCGCGCCGAGCGTCAGCCAGCCCTCACCGGCGCAGGTGACCGCCGGGGCGGACCGTACCGACAGCGTGCCGACCGAGCCCTTGGTGGCGAGCTTGGCCAGCGTCGGCGTGCGATCGGTGACGTCGGCCCACTGCAGGCCGGCCACACCGACCACGATGACTGCGTCCGACCGGATCGTCTCGGTCGCCGGCCGCGCGGCCGCCGCCGTCGGGGCGAACAGCGCGCCGAGCACCGCCGCGAGCCCCGCGACACCCAGAATCCGACCTCTCACCGCGCCACCCGACCACTGGGCCCCACAGCCTCGTCCGCCTGCTCCGGCGTGACCTCGGCCTCCCCGGCCTCCGCCCGGGCCCGAGGCACGCGCACCGCGGAGTCAGCCGCCACCGCGGAGTCGGCCGGCATGGCCACATCGGCCGGCATGGCCGCGCCGTCGGCCGCGTCGGCCGCGTCGGCCGAGGAGGCCGCGCCGTCGGCCGACGCGGCCGAGGGGGCCGCGCCGTCGGCCGGGGGCTTCTGCGCCGCGCCGGGGGCGGAGCGTGGCGCGCCGGGGGCGGAGCGTGACGCGTCGGGGGGTGGGGCCTCGTTCAGTGGGGTGGTCGCAGGCACAACGGGGTCTCCGCCTGTCGAAGGGGGTTCGTCCGACGAGCCGGGTAGCGGCTCGGGTCCGGACGGCCGGGGGTCCGTCGGGTGCGACGGATCATCCGGTGCCTCGCCGGAGCCCGGTCCGGACGACGGCGGAGGCGGGGCAGAAGTCGCCGGTGCGTTCCACACCGGCAGATCGCGACGTGCGGGCCGGCGACCAGCCAACGCGACGCGGATCGTGAGCGCGATGGCCAGTGGCACCGCCACCATCGACGCGAACGCGGGCACCGCCACGCCGGAGTCGTTCAGCGCGAACCCGAGTACCGCGGCGACGCCGAGCCCGGTGAGCCCGGCCCGCACGGCCGGGTACAACCCCAGCACGCGGCGCAGCCGCGCGGTGGGCACCAGCAGGACGAACGTCACGAAGATCGCGACCGCCACCACCAGGATCGTGAGCTGGCTGGTGAGCAGCAGGTTGACGTTGGCCTCGGCCTTGCGCTGAATCACGGTGCCGGCCTGACCGTCGAGCAGCTGGGCGACGAACCGCCCGAGGTGCGACCGGTCGGACTCCGGGCGCGCGTAGTCGGCCGCCGCGAACGCCGACACCGCACCGAGCGCAGCCACCGCCGCACCGGCGACGACCGCGCTCGACACCCGCCGCCCCGACAACCGCACCGCGGCGAGCAGCACGGCCGGCGTCAGCGCGAGGATGCCGCCGATGTCGGCCCCCCACCCGGGAGCGCCGACGACGAGCACCGCGGCGGCACCGGCCACCGTGAACAGCGTCGGGCGACGCCAGCCCGGCACCGCCTGGGCCAGACACCCGACGCCGATCAGCACCCCGGCCGCGTAGACGCCGAACGCGAGGTTGCCGAACCCGGTGAACCGGCCCGCGACCAGCGGCGAGTACCCGGGCACCGCGTTGAGCTGCAGGTTGCTGCCGGTGAGCACGTCGGCGCCGAGCACCAGCGCGGTCGCGATCGCCACACAGCCGATCGGACCGGTGGGACGCCCGCGCCAGGGCCCGCCGTACGCGATGCCGGTGAGCGCCGCGACCCCGGCCAGGATCAGCGCGACGAGGATGAACAGCGGGTGGTCCGAGCGCCACCACGGGACGACGTTCGCGGCGAACGCGGCCACCGGAACCGTCGCCAGCGTCACCGCCAGGACCTCGACGACCTCGAGCGCCCGCGGCCATCGCAATTTCGTCGCCGGCGCGGGGACGGCCGCGACGTCGACCTCGGCCACGACCGTGTGCCAGCCGCGGAACGCCAGTTGCCAGGACGCCAGCATCAGCGCGATCACCGCGACGACCATGATCGTGAAGAACGGCTGCACGAGCGGCCGCTGCGCACCGGCGGCGCGGTCGTGGTCGTTCAGCCGCGCGACCTGACCGGCCGGGGTGGCCGCCTGGGCACCGGCGGGGACCATCGCGACACCGTTCATCGACGGCACCGGGGCGAGGCCCAGCGCGGAGATCGCGGTGGGGGCCAGGTCCATCAGCTGGACGAACGGCGCCTTTCCGGTCGTGGGCGACATGAGCTCGGCACCGGGGGTGAAGCCGGGGCCGACCGCGACCGCCACGTGCAGCCGCGGCACGTCGCCGGTGTCGGAAACCCCGACGACGAGCAGCACCGAACCGGTCGGGCGGGCGGCGTCGACCCGGGCGACGATCGCGTCGGCCGCGGTGGCCACCCGCTGGCGCGTCGGCGCGCCGCTGCGGTCGGAGATCGCCGGCCCCTCGACGATCGTGACGGGGCAGCGGGTGAACAGCTCGGTGGAGTTCGCGGGCAGCGTCGCGACGTACCGGTCGATGCGACCGCTCGGGTGCGCGGCCGCGACCGCGGCACCGCGCCCCACCGCGCTGACGCACCGGACGCCGTCGGCGAGCGCCCCGGGGCGAGTGCCCTGCGAAAGGTCGCTGTTGCGGGCGATGATCTCGCGCTGCTGCGGGAGCCGCACCCCGGTGCCGCCGGCGGCACTGGTTCCGCCGGCCGGAGTGGGCGCGGCGAGCGGGAACTGGTCGGGACAGGTGGACCCGTGCCTCGGGCCGCGGCCCCGGTTCCCGGCGCCGAGCGTCACCCAGCCGTCGGCCGGGCAGGTCAGCGGGCCCGCGGCGCGCACCGACAGCGCACCGGCGCTGCCCTCGCGCATCAGGCGCCAGAGCGTGGGGGTGTGCTGCGCGTCGACGTCGTCCCAGCGCAGCCCCGGAACGCCCACCACGACGACGTGCGCGGTCGCGGGGGTGACCGGTGCGGGCGAGGCCACCGGCAGGCCCGGCACCGCGGTCATGCCGGTGATCGCGGCGATCACGACCACGGCACACACCACCGCGACGCGGAGCAGCAGCGTGATCGTCCGCTCCCCCGTCACGAGGGCGCCTCCGCCGGCGCGTGTTCCGCATCGGCCGAACCGGCGAGCTCCGCGTAGACGGCAGCGGCGTGCGCCGCGACAGTGGCCTCGTCGGGCCAGCCGGCGGCGATCTCCGCGCCGCGTGCGGCCAGCGCACGGGCGGCGTCGGGGTCGGCGAGCAGCGCGCTCACCGCGTCGGCGACCGCGCCGGGGTCACCGGCGGGCACCAGCCGGGCACCATCGGAGACCAGGCCCGGCACCCCGCCGACCGCGGTGGCCACCAGCGGACGCCCGGCCCGCAGTGCCTCCTGCGCGAACAGCTGGCGCGCCTCCCAGTCACTGGTGACCACCGCGACGTCACACGCGGCCAGCAGCTCGGCGACATCGGACCGGTGGCCGAGGAACCGCACGGGCGCAGCGCGCTCGGCGACGCGCTGCCGGAGCGCGGCCTCCTCCGGGCCACTCCCCGCGACGACGACCGTAGCACCGGCCCACCGCACGGAAGCGTCGATCAGCACGTCGAGACGCTTCTGCTGGTGCAACCGGCTCACGGTGAGCACCAGCGGGCCGTCGACGCCGAGCGCCGCCCGGGTCTCGGCGCGGGTCTTCGCCGGCGCCTCGAGCGCCGGCGCAGCGACCGGCCCCGGCCGGACGTCGCGCCCGCCGAGCCGCAGCACCCGCCCGATCAGGTCGTCGGACGCGGTCAGCGTGACGTCGGCGGACCGGGCGACGACCCGCTCGAGCCCCCGCAACACCGGATTCCGGGCCATCAGCAGGTTGTGCCACGTGACGACCAGCGGCCGGCGCCCGGCCGCCGCAGCGACCAGCCCGGCACGCAGCCCGTGGGCGTGCACGACGTCGGGGCGGTCGGCGCGCAGCCGGCGGCGCAGCGTCGCCAGCGCGGTGGCGTCCTTCAGCGGGTGCGGGCGGGCGGGGATCTCCACCGGCGCGAATCCGGCTCCGACCGAGCGGAAGGCGAACAGGTCCTCGGTGGCGGCCGGGCCGTGCACGTCGACCCGGTGCCCGGACGCGACCAGGTGCTGGGCCAGCGACCGCACGTGGCGACCGACGCCGCCCGTGCTCGACGCCAGCACCAGCGCAACCCGCGGCCGTCCGCTGTTCACGCCTTCTCTCCTTCGTGGTCGGTCACTTGTCGCTCGGGGTCCAGCATGCCTGGTCGGTCCGACAGCTTTGTCACTGACTTCGTTCGCCGGGTCTCCCCGGGTCGCCTGAGGGGGACGCCCGTCTCCGCGCCGACCAGCCGTCCGACCACGCGCAACACCACCACGAAAAGCACCACGACCGACACAGCGGTCACGGCACCGACGCCGAGCACGGCCAACACGCTGTCCCCGGGAATCGCCGACGCGACCCACGCCCCACCCGCCGCGGCGACCACCCCGGCGGGTACCAGCGCGGCGAACAGACGTCCCAGGCCGCGCAGCGACCCCGCCCCGGTGATCCGAGCGGTCAGCACCAGCAGCGCGACGCCCAGCACCGTCATCCCGATCGTGTTGCCCGCCGCGAGCGCCGCGACCCGGTCGCCGGCCGGCAGCACCAGCGCGAGCACCACGTCGGCGACAGCGGTGACCGCCCACCCGCCGAGCACCGCGACAGCGACCGGCCCCGGCCGCCCGGCCGCGTACAACGCCCGCGACAGCAGCGCGAACAGCCCGTACCCGAGCAGTCCCGGCGCGAAGAGCGCGACGCCCGCCGCCACCGCCGACCGGCTCGCGTCACCGTCTCCGGCGGCCGTGACGACCGCCGCGATCGGCTCCGCACCGGCGATCAGCGCCGCGGTGGCCAGCGCGCAGAGCACCAGCGTGCCGTTGAGCGTCGTCCGCAGTGTGTCGCGGTACCCGGAATGGTCCGCACGCTCCCACGCGGCCGCCAACCGCGGGTACGCCGACGTCGCCAGCGGCACCGCGAACACGGCCCAGGGCAGCAGGAACACCGTCTGCGCCATCGTGAACACCACGACCGAGCCGTCCGGCGCCGACCAGCGTTTGGCCAGCAGGAGCGCGACGAGCAGCGCCAGCTGCTGCCCGACGACGGTGGCCACACCGCTTCCCACCAACCGCCCCACCTGCTCGACGACGCCCGGCGGGAACCGCAGCGTAGGCCGGATCCGGACACCGGTACCGCGCAGCGGCACCAGCAGGCTCAACGAGAGCACGACGACGCCCAGCGTGGTGCCGACCGCCAGCACGAGCTGGCCCGCGAGCCCGACGTCGACGGCGTTCTCGGCACCGCTCTCCATCCGGCCGTAGACCAGGTACGCGGCGATCACCGTGACGCTGGAGAGCAGCGGCGCGAGCGCCGGCCCGGCGAACCGGCGGTGCGCCTGCAGCACGCCGGTCAGCACGACACCGACGCCGTACAGCACCAGCTGGGGCGCGAAGATCCGCAGCAGCAGACGTCCGAACGCGCCGTCTGCGGAACTCGCCTCCGGCCCGAGCAGCCCGGCGACGATCGGCCCGGCCCCGACCGCGATGACGACCGCCAGCGGCGCGAGCAGCAGGATCGCCCAGGTGAGCAGCGCGGACGTCACCTGATCGACGGTCGCGCGCTCGCGCCGGTCGGCGGCGCCGGCCAGCAGCGGCACGACGACGGCGGCGAGCGCCCCACCGGCGACGATCTCGAACACGATGTTCGGGATCGTGTTGACGACCTGGTAAATGTCGCCGACGCCGTGGTAGCCCACCGCGCCGGTGAACACGAAGATCCGGCCGAACCCGACCACCCGGGCGAGGACGGTGAGGCCCGCGATCAGACCGGCCGCGCCGAGCAGCGTCCGGGTGCGGCGAGCCCGGAGCGGCGGCGTCCCGGTGTCGTCCGGGGCCGCCGCGGTGTCCGGCACGGTCACCGCCCTCCGGCGCCCGGCCCCGGCTCCCCCACCCGCTGTGACGTTGGCGCCGCCGTGACCTCGGCCGCTGGTTCCCCAGCGGTTGGCACTCCGGCGGCAGGCTCGGTGCTGGGGGCCCGGCGCCCCCACCGGTCGATCGCGTTCAACGCGGGCGTGCGCGCGATCACCGCGGTGAAACTGACCTTCTCGCTGGCGGCCATCAGCCCGACCAGCCCGGCGGCGGTCAGCGCCCGCCCGGTGCGGCCGAGCCGGGTCGCCGCGGCGACGCCCAGCAGCGCCCCGAGTGCGTTCGCCCCGGCGTCGCCCAGCATGGACCGCTCGCCCAGATCGTCGGGAAGAGCGGTGACGGCGGCACCGGTGACCGCGGACGCGACGGCGGCGGAGCCGGAACGGTCGGACACCAGCAGCGGACCCGCGGCCAGCAGACCGACCTTCAGCGCCCGCCCCGGGCGCAGGTCGAACAGGTTGACGACGTTCGCGGCACCGGCGATCACGGTGGCGGCCAGCGCGGTGTCCACCGCCGCGCCGAGCGGTGAGCGCGCCCGGGGCAGCAGCGCACCCGCGACGAGCGCACTCGCGCCGACCCCGGCCACCTTCACCGCGCCCGCGCTGACCCGGCCCTCGCGGAGCGCGTTCAGGTGCCCGCGGAAGCCCTTGTCGGTGCGCTGGTCCGGCCGGGCGCCCACGACGTCGTCGTACGCGCCGACGGCGGCGGCTCCCAGGCCCGCTACGCCGACGGCGGTCGCTACCCGCGGTGAGACCCCCGACGTGCCGATCACGGCCGCGAGCGTGGCACCCAGGGCCGTCGTGGGCCCTTCGGCGAGCGTCACCGGCTCACCCCGGTGGTTCGTCCGACCCAATGCCTGGGTGATCGACGCCGGGAGGCGCGTCGCCGCACGCTGCAGCGCGTACGTGGCGGCAGCCGCCAGAGCGGCGGAACCGAACCGTGCGGCGGGCACGCGTCCTCCTCGGTGAATCAGCTGCGGAGCGTCGGGATCCGCGCGGTCGCGCCGCTGCCGGTGCCGTAGTGCCCGACCTGACCGTTGAACTGCTCGACCAGCGCCATGGCGGTGGCCACCTGCCCCTCCGCGAGCGAGACCCCGTCCACGGTCGAGATCGCCTTGGCCAGGGTACCGTCGTCGCGAACCGCGGCCACCGGGTTGCCCGCCCCCGCCGCCGTCGACCCGGCTAGTACCATCTGCGCCGCCACGGTGTCGAACTGCTTCACGATCTCGACGAACGCCTTGTTGCGGACGTCCGCGCCGCTGCCGGTCTCCGGGGAGCCGGTCACGAACACCACGGCGGTCGGCGGCGTCGTCGCGACCTGACCGTCCAGGTCGAGCACCTGCAGGTTCTCGTAGGCCTCGATGATCGACGTGCGGTTGAGTGCGGTGATCTGCGCCGGGTTGGCGAGCAGCGCGGTGGCCAGGAGCGCCGACGAGGTCTCCACCCCCACGCCGTTGTTCGGCAGGTTCGTGACGCCGGCCGGAGTGATGCGCGCGGCCAGGTCCTGCAGGGCGTCGTCCTTGTTCGGGTCGGTGAAGTCCTTGCGCAGGCGCACCTGACCGGTGATCGTCGCGCCGGCCGTCGTCAGCATCTTCGCGACCTGGTCGCGGTCGGCGTTGTCGGCCGTCGGGCCGCTGACCAGCAGCACCGACCTGGTGTTGAGCTTGCCGGCCAGCAGGCCGGGCGCGATCTGGCGCACGAACTCGTTCTGCGACGCCGCCCGGGTCTGCAGTTCCTCGACCTGGTCGCGCAGCTGGTCGTTGCTGTTCCGGAGCCCGCCGACCTGCTCGTTGATCTGGTTCGCCACGGTGCCGTTCAGCGCCGCGGTGCCGAGCACCAACCCCACGGCCAGCGCGAGGAAGACCGCGGTCAGCGAGACCACGTGGTACCGGAAGTTGATCACGAGAACAGCCTCTGTAGCTGGAAGACCAGGTTGTCCCACTGCTCGGCGAGCAGCTGCAGGGAGGTGCGGCCGACGGTGGAGATCGCCAGCGCGGCCGCCATCGCGCACAGCCCGGACGCGATCAGGACGAACAAGGACATCGACGACATGCGCTGCCGGTAGAGGCGGCTCACACCCTTGGCGTCCACCAGCTTGCCGCCCACCCGCAAGCGGGTGAGGAACGTCGACGCCATGCCCGCGCGTCCCTTGTCGAGGAACTCGACCAGCGTGGCATGGGTGCCGACCGCGACGATCAGCGTCGCGCCGCGCTCGTCGGCCAGCAGCATCGCGATGTCCTCGCTGGTGGCCGCCGCCGGGAACACCACGGCACGGACGCCGAGCCGGTCGACGCGGGCCAGGCCCGGCGCGCGTCCGTCGGGATAGGCGTGCACGACCACCTCGGCGCCGCAGCGCAGCACGTCGTCGGAGACCGAGTCCATGTCGCCGACGATCAGGTCGGGCGTGTAGCCGGCCTCGACCAGCGCGTCCGCACCGCCGTCGACGCCGATCAGCACCGGGCGGAACTCGCGGATGTAGGAGCCGAGCACGTCGAGGTCTTCGCGGTAGTCGTAGCCGCGCACGACGATCAGGCAGTGCCTGCCGTCGATCTGGGTGCGGATCTCCGGCACACCCACACCGTCGAGCAGGAGCTCGCGCTCCCGCTTCATGTACTCCATCGTGTTCGCCGCGAACGCCTCGAGCTGCACCGACAGCCCAGCCTTCGCCTCGGTCATCGCGGCGGAAACGGTCTCGGAGTCCTGACGCTGACCGGTCGCGACGATCTCGTCGTCGAGGTAGACGTTCGCGCCGTCGACGCGGACGCGCTGCCCCTCCCGGACGCGGTCGAAGATCTCCTGGCCGACCGCGTCGACGAGCGTGATGCCCGCGGCGACGATGACCTCGGGCCCGAGGTTGGGGTAGCGCCCCGAGATGCTCGGCGACGCGTTGACGACCGCGGAGACACCGGACGCCACCAGTGCGTCGCCGGCGACCCGGTCGATGTCGACGTGGTCGATGATCGCGACGTCACCCGGCTTGAGCCGCTGAGTGAGCCGCTTGGTGCGGCGATCGAGTCGCGCCGGCCCTGCCGTGGCGGTGTCACCATCGGCAGCGCGGGGGCGTCGGAGAGTCGGGAGGCGCATCCCCTGCATCCTCTCACCGCGTGCCTACATGATTGGCAGCGACGCGCCCTCCTGGCAGGAACCACCACAAAGGGCATTTATCGTCGCGTCAGAAGTCGTCGAGCATCCAGGGCGCCGGGCCGGCGAACGCCGCTGCCAGGCGCGCCAGCGCATCGTCGTCGCCCTCGGCCAGGCTCGCCGAACGCAACGCCTGCGCCCCCGCGTACCCCGTGAACACCGCGGCGAGCCCGCGCGGGCCGAGCTTCACCGCGCCGGTGCCACCCCGGGTCAGGGTGCCGCGTCCGCCGGCCACGGACAGCGTCCACCGCCCGTCGTTCCACGGCGCCTGCGGATCGACGATCTCCAGATCGACGTCGGCGCCCAGCGGGCCGTAGCCACGCCCGGCCACCGCGGCCGGGGCGTCGATCACCCGCAGCATCCACGGTTCGTGCCACGTGTACCCGCCGCGCGGCAGCCCGAGGCCACCGATCACCGGGTCGGCCAGCCGCACCCGCGTGTTGCGGATCGACGTCTGCCAGGAGCCCGCGACCCGCAGCAGGGCATCGCGCACGTCCTGCCGGTCGGCGATGAGGTCGTGGACCTCGAGCCGCGCTGCCGCGTCGGGGATCTCCTCGCGGCTCCAGCTCACGTATCCGGCGTCGACCCCGTCGACAGTGGCGATCACGAGGCCGTCCAACCGGGCCAGCTTCGCCGGATCGAACACCGGGCCGGTACGGGTCAGCGGCCCCACCGCCGGGCGCGCGGCCGCGGTGTACAGCGCGTGCACGGCCTTCAGGTCGGCGTCGGCCGGCTCGGCGCGGTCGAGCGCACGGAGGCTGACGTCGGTGGTGGGTTTCACCCCGGCGGGCCCGGCCGCCCCCGCCGTCGCCAACAGCGCCGCCGGAAGTTCGATGACCGCGAGCTGACCGGCGACCTCCCACCCGAACGACCGGTACGCCGGCGGGATCGACGGGTAGAGCGTGCTCACCGGCTGCTCGTCGTCGCGCATCCGCTCGATCGCGCGCGTCAGCAGTTTCCGCGCGATGCCCCGGCGCCGCGCGTGCGCCGCGACCGCCACCGACGAGATGCCGCCCATCGGCAACTCGCGCCCGGCGAACCACTGCCCGTACGGCCGGATCGACGTCACGCCCAGCAGATCGCGCCCCTCGACGGCCGCGAACACGACGTCACGCGCGGTGCTCTCCCGGTACTTGTCGGCCCGGTCGGGCCCACCGAACGCGTTGCGCAGCAGGTGCGCGCCAGCGGTCGTCAGCGTGGTGTCGTCAGGCGTCAGCTGAACGATGTCGATCATGTCGGCCGGACCTCCCGCGCGCTCATGCAGCGGCGTCCTTCTCGGCCTGCGCGACGGCGAGCAGCTCCTCGGCGTGCGCCAGGCCCAGGTCGCTGTCGTCCAGACCGGCGAGCATCCGGGCGAGCTCCCGCGCCCGCTCGGACGCCGACAGCGACCGCAGACCACTCGTGGTCACCGACCCGTCGGAGTCCTTCACGACGACGACGTGGTGGTCGGCGAACGCGGCGACCTGCGGCAGGTGGGTGACGACCAGTACCTGGTGGGTACGCGCCAGCCGGGCCAGCCGCTTGCCGATCTCGACCGCGGCCCGGCCACCGACACCGGCGTCCACTTCGTCGAAGACCATCGTCGGCGGGCCACCGGCCCCGGCGAAGACGACCTCGATCGCGAGCATCACGCGGGACAGCTCACCACCGGAGGCCCCCCGGTGCAAAGCCAATTCCGGGGCGCCCGGGTGCGACGCCAGGCGCAGCTCGACCTCGTCGACACCGTCGGGCCCGACCGCCAGCCGCCTGCCGTCGATCTCCACCGACGTCGAGCCCTCGCCGACCTCCTTCTGCGAGACCGCCGCGACGACCCGCGCGTGCGGCATCGCGAGCCCGGTGAGCTCGGCGGTGACCTGCTCGCCGAAGCGGACCGCCGCGGCTTCCCGGGCGCTGCTCAGGGATTTCGCCGAGGTCGCGAGTTCCGTCGCCAGCTCGTCACGACGAGCCCGCAGCGCGTCGAGCGCCTCCTCGGACGTGTCGAGGTCGGCGAGCTTCCCGGCCGCCTGCTCGGCCCACGCCAGGACACCGTCGATCGAGTCGGCGTACTTGCGCGTGAGGCCCGCCAGCTGGGCGCGCCGCTCGTGCACCGCCGCCAGCCGCGCCGGGTCGGCGTCCAGATTCTCGGTGTAGGACGCGAGTTCGGTGCCCAGCTCGCCGCAGAGTGCGGCCAGTTCGTCGGCGCGGCGCGCGGCGTCAGCCAGCGTCGCGTCGTGAGCGGCCACACCGGACAGCGACCGACGCACGACGCCGAGCAGCGCGGCGACGTCCGCGGTGTCCATGTCCGCCGTGGGGTCGCCGGCCAGCGCCTGGTGCGCGGTGTAGGCGGCGATCCGCAGCTCCTCGGCGTGTTCGAGGCGCTGGGACTCGGCCTTCAGCTCGTCGTCCTCACCCGGCAGCGGGTTGACCGCCTCGATCTCGGTGAGGCCGAAGCGCAGCGCGTCGGCCTCCTGCGCACGCTCGTGGGCGCGGTTCGTGCGGTCGGCGAGCTCGGCGACCGCCGCGCGCCACGCCTGGTACTGCTCTTTGCAGGCCTCCCGGAGGTGGGCGGCCTCCTCCCCCGCGTACCGGTCGAGCGCGCCACGCTGCTCGGCCGCCGAGAGCAGCCGCAGCTGATCGGACTGCCCGTGCACCGCGAGCATCTGCTCGGCCAACTCGCCGAGCAGGCTCACCGGAACCGTGCGGCCACCGACGTGGGCCCGCGACCGGCCTTCCGCGGCGACGCTGCGCGCCAGCAGCAGCGTGCCGTCCTCGTCGGGCGAGGCACCCGCCTCGGCCACCCGGTCGAGCACGACCTTCTGCGCGGGGTCGTCGGGCTCGAACCGCAGCCGGCCCTCGACCATCGCCCGGCCGGTGCCACGACGCACCCGGCCGGCGTCGGCCCGGCCCCCGAACAGCAGGCCGAGACCGGCTACCACCATCGTCTTGCCGGCACCGGTCTCGCCGGTGACGACCGTGAATCCGTCAACGAGCTCCAGCGTCGCGTCTTCGATGACGCCCAGTCCGGTGATTCGGATTTCCTCCAGCACGTGGCAGAGGCTACCCAGCCCCACCGACAGCCCGCTCGTTGCGGGCCGCTTCCGCGTCGCCGCGCCACCCCTGAACGGGAAGGCCGAACTTCGCGACGAGGCGATCGGTGAACGGGCGCGGGCTCATCCGGACGACCCGGACCGGGTCGTTCCCCCGGCGGATCACCGCACGGCTCCCGGGCGGCATCGCGACCACCCGCTGTCCGTCGCAGGACACCACGGCGGGAACGCCCTCGGCCAGCACCTCGATCATGATCGTCGAGGTGGGAGCGGTGACCAGCGGCCGGGCGAAGAGCGCGTGGGCACTGATCGGCACCACCAGCATCGCCTCGACGTCGGGCCACACGACCGGGCCGCCGGCCGAGAACGCGTACGCCGTGGAGCCGGTCGGGGTCGCACACACGACGCCGTCACAGCCCCAGCGCGAGAGCGGCCGACCGTCGATCGACACCATGATTTCGAGCATCCGCTCGCGCATGGCTTTTTCCACCGACGCCTCGTTGAGGGCCCAGCCGTGTGCGGTGGTGCCGTCCGGGCGACCGACGGTCAGCTCCAGCGTCATCCGCTCGTCGACGACGTAGTCGCCGTCGACGACCCGCTTCACGGTCTCGTCGAGATGCTCGGCCTCGGTCTCCGCGAGGAACCCGACCCGCCCGAGGTTGACGCCCAGCAGCGCGGCGCCGGCCGGACGGGCGAGCGCGGCGCCCCGCAGCACGGTGCCGTCGCCACCGAGGGCGAACACGATCTCCGCGCCCACCGCGGCCTTCTCGTCGGGCCGGACGACAGCCGCGTCGATGTTCAGGTCCGGCGCCTCGTCGGTGAGCACCCGCAGGCCGAAACCGGCGGCGGAGAGCTGCGCCGCCACTCTGCGGGCGTGGACGACGTTGAGCGCTCGGCCGGCGTGGGTGACGATCAGTGCCTGCCGACTCATCTCAGCTAGCTCTCCCTGGCTCTGGTGCTTGTTCGACCGCTGTCCTGACCGCGTCGGGGTCGACCGCCGGAGCGTCCCGCCGCAGCCAGAGGAAAAACTCCACGTTGCCGGAGGGCCCCGGAAGCGGGCTGGCCACCACTCCGGCCACGCCGAGGCCCATCGTCGCAGCCTGGTTCGCGACGCCGAGAACCGCCTCGGCGCGCAGGTTCTTGTCCCGGACGACACCGCCGGCGCCCAGCCGTTCCTTGCCCACCTCGAACTGGGGCTTCACCATCGGGACCAGGTCGCCGTCCGGCGCGGTGCACTTCGCGAGCGCCGGGAGCACCAGGCCCAGCGAGATGAAACTCAGGTCGGCCACCGTCACTTCGCACGGCCCGCCGATGGTCTCGGGTTCGAGCGTGCGCACGTTCGTGCGGTCGATCACCGTGACGCGGTCGTCGGTCTGCAAAGACCAGGCCAACTGCCCGTACCCGACGTCCACCGCGACGACGTGCGCGGCTCCTGCGCGCAGCAGCACATCGGTGAAGCCGCCGGTGGAGGCGCCGGCGTCGAGGCAGCGGCGGCCTTTGACGTCCACGTGGAAGGCCTCGAGCGCACCCGCCAGCTTGTGCCCGCCGCGGGAGACGTACTTCGGGCCGGTGTCCTCGGTGACCGTCACCGCGCTGGCCGGGTCGACGGCGGTCGCCGCCTTGGCGGCGACCTGCCCGTCGACCTTGACCGCGCCGGCCGCGATGAGGTTCGCGGCGTCCTCCCGGGACCGCGCGAGACCCCGGCGGACGAGTTCGGCGTCCAGACGTGTACGGCGCGCCACTCAGCTCCCGTCGACCGCGGCGAGCGTGTCCTGCAGCGTCCGGTGCACGGCCTCGAACGCGGCGACGTGCTCGGAAACCGGACGCACATCGAGGTCGTCGAGCTCGGCCAGCACACCCGCCACCTGAGCCTCCGCCCCCTCGGCATCCACCACCGAAGCAGCGCCCGCCGAATCAGCGCCCGCCGAAGCGACGGCGGGCCCGGGCGACGGCGGGCCGGGCTTCGGCGCGAACGCGCCGAAGCCCCGGTTGTCCTGTTCGGACGTCACGAGTCCGCGGAGTCGCCGGCCGGTGCGGTGGTGCCGCTCGTGCCGGTGCTCGTGGTCGGGGTCGTCTTCGCGGGCGTGGTCTTGGCGGGCGTCGTCTTCGCGGGCGTGGTCTTCGCCGCGGTGGCCTTGGCCGCGGTCGACTTGGCCGCGGTCGACTTCGCGGCGGTGGGCTTGGCCGCGGTGCCGTTCGGCGTCGCCGTCGACGGGGTCGCCTTGGCGGCCGTCGTCTTCGCCGCGGTGGCCTTCGCCGCCTTGGTCGCCGGAGCTGTCTTGGCCGGAGTCGTGGTCGCCGGCAGCGTCGTCGCCGGGGTGACCTTCGTGGCGTCAGCCGGTGCCGACGCGAACGCGGGCTTGGCGGGCGCGGTCTTCGCCGGCGTGGTCTTCGCGGCCGTCGACTTCGCGGGCGTGGTCTTCGCCGCGGTGGCCTTGGCGGCCTTCGTCGCCGGAGCCGTCTTGGCCGGGGTGGTGGTGGCCGGCGGCGTCGTCGCCGGCGTCACCGCGGGAGTCGCCGCAGAGGTCGCCGTGGCGGCGGGGCCGGCAGCCGCGCTGCTCGTGGCCGTGGTGCTCGGAGCCGGAGCCGCCTTCGCGGGGGTCTCCTTGGCCGGGGCGGCCTTGGTAGCCGTGGACTTCGCCGCCGTCGTCTTGGCAGCCGTAGCCTTAGCCGGGCTCTCCTTGGCCGGAGCCTTGGCCGGCGCCTTGGCCGGCGCCGCCTTCTCGGCCGCCTTGACCGGCGCGACCTTCTCCGGCGCGCTCTTCTCCGCAGCCTTGGCCGGAGCAGTCTTCGCCGCCGCCGTCTTCGCCGGCGCGGCAGTCTTGGCCGGCGCGGCCTTCGCGGCCGTCGACTTCGCCGCACTCTTCGCCGGCGTCGCCTTAACCACGCTGGCCAGCGCATCGCCCTGCGTACCCGACGTCGACCCAGTCGACTTCACGGGCGCGGCCTTCGCCGCAGCCTTCGCCACCGTCGGCGTGGCCGCCTTCGCCGGAGCCGGAACCGCCACCGGAGCAACCTTCGCCGGCACCTTCTTCGCCGCGACCTTCTTCTGCGCGACCTTCGCAGCACCCTTCTTCGGCGCCTTCTTGCCCGCAGCGGCATCCGCCAGCGGATCACCCTGCGGCCCACCCGCCGAGTCGGCGCCCTGCGCCGCCGTCAACGCGGCCTCGAGCTCCTTGATCCGAGCGGTCAGCTGGCCGACCTCATCGGCCGTGGCCAAGCCGACACGGTTGAGCGACTTCTCGATCTCCGACCGAACCAGGTTGGTCAGCGCCTCGCGGTTCTCGAGGCTGGTCTTGAGGAGGTCCTCGGTGAGAGCCTGGACCTGCTCGACAGTGGCGCCACCGCTTTTCGCGAGCTTCTTCGCGGCTGCCTTGGCCTGCTTCTTCGGCACATCGGCCAGCCCGGTCGCGAGGGCGAGATACGTCTTGAGAGCTTCCTGCATGGGGTAGACACCTTCCGCTGCGCCGCGTTGGCCCACGCGGCCGAGTCACCTCACGCTACCCGTTGGTCCCAGTTCCAAGCACACCGCCGGTGACGACGGCCCCTTGACCGCACACAGATTCGCACGTCCGAGCCGTGCTGATCGCCCACATCGGCCGGACACGCCGACGGTCCCCTTCCGCCGTCCGGACACGCAGCGCGACCACCGACACCGCGTTGGATCCCCCGAGGTACCGTCCGATCCGGGTGGACAGCCCGAACCAACGAGCGGAAGGAACCCATGGCGACGCTGGAGGAGTGCCGCAAAGCGCTGCAGGACGTGGCCGATCGGATCGCCTCGGGCAACACCGGTGACCGTCAGCCGCCGAAACTCGACCGCTCGCTGGCGTGCCGGATCACCGACCTCGGCACCGGCTTCCACGGTCGCCTCGCCGACGGCACGATCCAGAACCTCGCCGACGGCGACGACCCCAAAGCCCAGATCGCCCTGACGCTGTCCAGCGACGACCTCGTGGCACTGAGCCGCGGCGAACTCGACTTCGCCAAGGCCTGGGTGAGCGGCCGCATCAAAGTCCAGGCCGGCATCAAAGACATGCTCCAAGTCCGCAAGTTGCTCTGACGAACGATGTCGAGTTGGGCTCGTCATGGCGAGCCCAACTCGACATTCACAGCCCGAGCGAGCGCAGCGTGTCTTCGGCAGGCACACCATCGGCACGCACTGCTGGAGCGGCGCCGGAAGCATCCATGACCGCCCATGCCGCCACTGCCAAAGCCCGCAATGCGTCGATCGAAGAGCCGGAGCCGCTCAGCACGAGCCCCGCCCCGTCGGCTTGTACAGAAAACCCGCCGCACGAACCGTCGGAAGCGACCGCGGGATGCGGCTCGGCCAATCCCCGCAGGTCGGCACTCACGTACGTGGGCCGCTCACCGGGAGCCGCCGCGAGCAGATCGGCGGCCTCTGTCACGCCGGTCATGACCAGCAACGAATCCGCGCCACCGTTCACCGCCCCGGCGATGTCGGTGTCGAGCCGATCCCCCACGACCAGCGGCGAAGACGCACCGATCCGCCGCACCGACTCCTGGTGCAACCGCGGATGCGGCTTCCCCACGATCACGTCCGGTTCCCGCCGCACGGCAGCGACGAGCGCCGCCACCAGCGACCCGTTCCCCGGCAACGGACCCCGCCCCGACGGAATCGTCAGATCCCGATTCGTCGCCACCCAGCGAGCCCCGGCTCGGAGCGCCAACGCGGCCTCGGCCAGTTGCTCCCAGCCGACCTCCCGTGCGAACCCCTGCACCACCGCCACCGGCTTGTCGTCCGCCGACCGCACCGGCCGCAACCCGACGTCAGCGACCTCGTCCGCGAGACCTTCCGCCCCGACGATCAGCACCGCGGCACCGGCGGGCAACTCCTCGGCCAGCAGCGCCGCCGACGCCTGCGCCGCGGTCACCACCTCGTCCTCGGACGCCTCGACGCCGACCTTCCCCAGCAACGCCACCACAGCCGGCGCACGCCGCGACGCGTTGTTCGTCACGAACCCGATCCGCATCCCTGCCGCACGGGCCGCCGCGACCCCCTCCGGCGCCTGCGCGATCGGCTCTTCCTGCAGGTAGAGCACGCCATCCAGGTCGAAGAGCGCGGCGTCGTACCGCTCGTTCAGCGGCTTCTCGCTCCCGGCGAGCCCGCTCATCGGACCTCACCGTTCGGAGCATCCCGCGCACTGCCGTTGGGCGCATCGTCGTCCGGCGCCCCGTCGCTGCGCTCGATCCCCCGCAGCAACTCCTCGATCTCCGGCGGCACGTTCACCGTCGACCCCCGCGTCGGCCGCCGCTCCTCGATCGGCGCCCCCGCGGTGGCAGGACCTCCGACCGGATCCACCAGGTTCTGCGCCCGCGCGTTCCGCAGCGCCGTGGCGTAGTGGTGGTCGTGCGGCTTCATCGCCACGGCGAGCGACAGGTGCTCCACCGCCACCTTCGGGTCGCCGGTGCGCAGCGCGGCCAGCCCCAGCCCGAACTGGGCATAGTCGTCGGACGGATGATCGGCCACGATCTGCGCGAACAGCTCCCGGGCCTCTTCGTACTGCTCGGAGTCGAACAGCGCCCTGGCCAATGACTCCCGCGCCGACCGCGACCCCGGATCAGCCGCGAGCGCCCGCTGCAACAACTGCGCGGCCGCCGCGGCGTTGCCCTGACGCAGCAACTCCTCCCCGCGGCGGAACCAGTCATACGCTTCCCCGGTCGGCGAGCCGTGCTCCGGCGTCTCAGTCATAGTTCAACCTCCGAAGTGCGCGTGTTCTGTGCAACGCCGGCGTGCCGCCGGCGGCGGGTCAACCCGCGGTACGTCCCCCGCCGTCGTGGTTCTCGTCGTCCGATTCCGACGCCACGGGGCGAACCGCCGCAGGTTGCGTCAGTGCCCCTCGCGCCGTCCCGGCGGAACCGGTCTCACCATCGTCGCCCTCGTCCCCCGGCACCGGCGCCGGACCGCCGACAGCGAGCTCCTCATCAGTGGGCCGCTCGACAACGTCCTCGTCGTCATCCCAGCCGTCATCGCCGAGCCCGTCGCCGTCGTCGTCGACAGCACTCCCGTTGGCCCCCGGCCGCCCACCGCCGTCCGCGTCGACGTCGCGGTCGTCTGCAGTCGCCGCGGTCTCGTCAACCGAGTCGTCGTCTGCGTCCTCGAGCAAGCTACCGCCGCCACGCTGCTCGTCCGCGCCGCCGAAAGAGTCGCCCTCGCCGTGCGCGGCACCATCTCCGTCGGCCCCGCCGTCGTCGCCGCGCGAGTCGTCGAAGTCGTCCTCGACCGGGTCGTCGAGCGTGTCGTCCTCGAGCGTGTCGTCCTCGAGCGTGTCGTCGTCGAGCGTGTCGGCCTGGTTCGCCGGGGCGTCGTCGAGCTCGTCGGTCGGGGCGGTCTGGACTTCATCGAGGGAGGTGTCGTCGTCTTCGTCGGTGCCCTCGTCGGTGAAGAGGAAGCCGTCCAGGTCGAGAACGCGTTCGTCGGCGTCGGTGAGGCCCTCGGGATCGACGTCAGCGGCCTGGACGAACCGCTCGCGCGCCTCGTCGGTGCGGCCCACCGCGAGCAGCAGCTCGGCGTACGCGTACCGCAGCCGTGGGAGCCACTCGGTGGCTCGGTGAGTGCGCAGCTCCGGTACGTCGAGCGCCGCCAGTGCACCGTCGAGGTCGCCCTGGTCCTGGCGGGCCCCGGCCGCCACGATCATCAGCTCGACGCGCGTCTCGGTGTCGAGCCGCGCCGCCTCCGGGCTCGCGGCGAGCTCGATGGCCTTCTCCGGCCGGCCGAGCGCCCGCTCGGAGTCCGCGATGACCGCGAGGTGCGCATCCGAGCCGGTGAAGCGCCGCCACGCTCGAAGCTCCGAGATCGCCAGCTTCCACTCGCCGGAGTGGTATGCCGCGATACCGACTGCCTCGCGCACGGACGCGATCCGCGCCGCCTGCTGGCGAGCCGCCTGGGCGTGCTCGAGCGCCAGCTGCGGGTCGGTGTCGAGGAAGCGCCCCGCGGCAACGAGGTGGCGCGCGACCGTGTCAGCGGCACCCTTCGGCAGGGCGCGGAGTTCCGCACGGACCTCGCGGTCGAGGTCGCGTACCTCGATGTCTGCAGGGATGTCCGGGCCTGGCGGGCGCACGCGCCCCGTCGAGCCCACCACGATCGGCCCGCTGGAACCCGGCCGCGTGGACCGGGGCGCACCGCCCCGCCCGTCCGGACGCCCGCCACGTACCGGCCGACCCGACCGCTCGCGATCCCCGTACGACCCCCGGTCGTCCCGCGGACCCCGGTCGTCCCGCGGACCCCGGTCGTCCCGCGAGTTCCGGTCGTTGTAGCCGCCGCGCCCGCCGGACGAGGGCCGCCCACCGGAACCACGGTCTCCGTACCCGGCGCGCTCACCGCGCGCAGCGCGGTCGCCGTACGAACGGTCCCCGCTCGAGCTGGACCGGTCGCCGCGCTCCGGCCTGTCGCCGTACGAACGGTCACCGCTCGAGCTGGACCGGTCGCCGCGCTCCGGCCTGTCGCCGTAGGAGCGGTTCCCGCTCGAGCTCGGCCGATCGCCGCGCCCAGCCCGGTCGCCGTACGGGCGATCTCCGCCCGAGCCTGACCTGTCGCCGTAAGAGCGGCCACCGGAGCTCCGATCGGCACCGGTCGCGCGGTCTCCGTAGGCTGGCCGGCCGCCACGAGGCGGCCGATCGCCGAACGAGCGGCCTCCGGAAGTGCTGTCGCCGCTGGGGCGGCTCGCACCGGGTCGGTCGCTGCCGTACTGCCGATCGCCGCCGGACGACTCGCGTCCGCGCCCGGACCTGTCGCCGTACGAGCCGTCACCGCCGGACCGGTTGCCGTAGGAGGGGCGGTCGCCACGGGAGGCACCATCGCGCGAGCCGTCACTGCGGCCCGGCCGATCACCGCCGGAATTGCGCGCGCCGTAGGCGGGACGGTCACCGCTGGACGGCCCATCTCCGTAAGAGCGGCCACCGCCGTAAGAGCGGCCACCGCCGGACGGGCGGTTACCGCCGGATGGGCGGTCGCCGTATGCGGGACGGTCGCTGCGGGGTGGGCGGTCGCTGGAGGGACGGTCGCCCCGGGTCGGGCGGTCGGGGGACGAGTTACTGGTGCGAGGGCCGCGGTCGTCGGAGGAGCGATCGCCGTACGGGCGGTCGCTACGAGGTGGACGATCGTTGGAGGAGCGGTCGGTGCGGGGGCCTCGGTCGCTCGACGAGCGGTCGCCGTAGGGGCGGCTGTCGCGGGGTGGGCGCGAGTCCGAGGACGAGCGGTCGGATCGCGCTGGACGATCACCGTACGGACGGTCGCTGCGGGGCGGGCGGTCCCCGAAGGACCTGTCGCCGCGGGGTCCGCGATCGCCTGAGGCCGATCGGCCACCTGAGGTGGATCGATCGCCACTGGGAGAACGGTCACCGAAGGGACGCCGGTCGCCGTCGCCGCGGGACGGGCGGTCGCCGTACGAGCGGCCGCCACCGTCGCCGCGGGACGGGCGGTCGCTGGAGGAGCCGCTGCCGCCGTCGCCCCGGAACGGGCGGTCACCGTAGGAGCGACTACCGCCGTCGCCGCGGGGCGGGCGGTCGCTGTACGAGCGGCCGCCGCCGTCGCCTCGGGACGGGCGGTCGCTGTAGGAGCGGCTACCACCGTTGCCGGAGGAGGGGCGGTCGCCGTAGGAGCGATTGCCGCCGTCGCTGCGGGGCGGACGGTCGTTGGTGCGGGGGCCGTCGTGGGAGCGGGCGCCGCGGGAGAAGCTCGCGCCCTGGGGGCGGGGGCTGCGCGCGCCGCCGCCGGCGCTGCTGTGCCCGCCGGGCCGACCGCTGCGGGCCGAGCGCCCTTCGCCACCGGAGTTGCCGTCACGCCGGGGGCCGCCGCTGCGGGCCTCGCCGGACCGGGGGCCGGAGCGTCGCTCGCCGCGCGGTGCGCCATCCCGTGCGCCCGCGCGGTCACCGCGCCGGTCGTCCCCGCGCGCGTCTCCGCGTCCGTTCCCACCTGCGTCGGCCACTCCGCACCTCCGGTTCACAACGTACTGGGCACCACCGACACTCCGACACGGGCCCACATAGCAGAAACGCCGTCACCGGCCCTGATCCCGAGAAATCGGATAATCATCAGGGCCGATAACGGCGTTACCGACAAGAAAAAGTCCGGCGGCGTCCTACTCTCCCACACCATCACCAGTGCAGTACCATCGGCGCTGAGGAGCTTAGCTTCCGGGTTCGGAATGGGACCGGGC
>NZ_JBICTY010000008.1:0-169387 GCF_043197895.1 Cryptosporangium sp. NPDC048952
TGAACCCACCAAAAAAGGTGAGCCGAGGTCAAACATCTGGCACTAACTTTCAAACACACTGTTGAGTTCTCAAACAACACACGCGCACCGGATCCACCCGCTAGGGTTTCACTCAGGGCTTCTTACTGTGGTTAGCTGCATCTAGTCGGATTCGCGTCGCGCTGGACTTTCGTCCGCGCCGCTCCGCCCGCAGCAACCCCTCCAACCTACCCCGGTCGGTCTCGCTTCGTCAACCCGGAAGTTGTAAAAACTTCTGTGTCGGCTCTGCAACCGCCCGTTGGTTCGTCCACCTGCATACGCTGGTTTCCGATCCGCGTCGCTGCGGTGAATCTTTCGACCCGCTCGCGGCGACAGGCAGAACTTTAGGCAGAGGCCCATGCCATCTGCAAATCGACTGGTCAGAGGCTTGCCGACCGTTCCCAAGGTCCAGTCGCGTTCCCGAGGTGACCGCCTCCGCCGCCACATCGTCCTCATCAGCCCGGTCTTTCGTCCCACGTGGTGGAACGCGTACGGCTGGGTAACCTTCCGGCGTGTCAGACCTCGAGCTTCCCCTTACCGACCGGCCGCGGCCCTACGTCGACAGTGAGGTGGGCCGGCTCCGAACGGTCATGCTCCATCGACCGGGCCCGGAGCTCCGACGACTCACTCCTCGCAACAACGGCTCCCTGTTGTTCGACGGCATCCCCTGGGTCGACAGAGCCCAGGAGGAGCACGACGCTTTCGCCGAGGCACTGCGCGCGCACGACGTCGAGGTTCTCTACGTCGACCGGCTGCTCGCCGAAGCGCTCGCCGACCCCGGCGCACGCAAGGAGATCTCCGAATCTCTGCTCGGTGACCGGCGGTGGGGCGACACGCTCCGGCGGCGGGTGTCCGACCATCTCCAGGAGCTGGACGCCGAGCACCTCGCCGCAACTGTCATCGCGGGCCTCGCGCACGAGGAGCTCCGCAACGGCTCCGGGCTCACCTACCAGCTGATGGACCAGTACGACTTCGTGCTCGAGCCCCTGCCGAACACACTCTTCACCCGCGACTCGAGCGTCTGGATCCGCGGCGCGTCCGCGGTGATGAGCATGGCTATGCCCGCACGCCTGCGCGAAAGCACGATCACCGGCACGATCTACCGCTGGCACCCGCGCTTCGCGGGTTCGCCGTCCCTGTACGGCCGTGACCTCGAACCGCTCGAAGGCGGCGACGTCCTGCTGCTCGCGCCCGGCGTTGTCGCTGTCGGCGTCGGTGAGCGCACCACGCCTGCCGGGGCCGAGCGACTGGCGAACCGACTGTTCGCGGATGGACGATCGAGCACGGCCCACACCGTGCTGGCCGTTCCGATCGCTCAGCAGCGCGCGACCATGCACCTCGACACGGTCTGCACGATGGTCGACCTGGACGCGGTCGTCGCCTACCCCGCCGTGGCCGACACGCTCATGGCGTACCGGCTGACGGCGGGTCACGACGGCGAGCCGACGGTGAGCGGTCCGGTGCCGTTCCTCGCCGCGGCCGCGGAGGCGATGGGCCTGGAACGGCTGCGCGTGATCCCCACCGGGCTCGACCCAGTGACCGCCGAGCGCGAGCAGTGGGACGACGGCAACAACACCCTGTGCCTCGCCCCCCGGCTGGCGGTCGCCTACGAGCGGAACGTCGAGACGAATGCGCAGCTGGAAGACGCCGGCATCGAGGTGATCAGGATTCCGGGCAGCGAGCTGGGGTCGGGTCGCGGTGGACCGAGGTGCATGTCGTGCCCGATCGTCCGCGACCCCCTCCCAAGCCGTGATTAGCGCAGCGTGAGCTGGCGCCCGCGAAGGCCGTCGCGGGCGCGACGCTCGGCAGCGTTCAGCGGATCGGTGACCGACACCGCGTCCGCGTAGCGCTTGGCGAGATCGGCCAGGGGCTGCTCGTACTCCGCGGGCTCGGGGTCGCGGGGCAGATCCCATACCGGCGCCAAGAGACCGTGCGCACGGAAAGCGCCGACGTACCGGCCGGTCGAGCCGAGCGCGAGATCACCCGCGGCCTGCAGCCGGGCGAGCGCGTCGAGCGCGACGTCTTCCGCCTCGGGGAGCACCCACCGCAGGTGCGCCTTCTCCGTCACCTGGCACCAGTACGCGGCCGGTGCGGTGGTGACGGCGACCGTCGGCAGGATCGACGAGTTCGCCTGTTCGAGGCTCCCCGTGATCTCCGGGTCGTCGGGGCGGGGCTCGTCGAGCCAGTAGTCGAACGTCTCGTGCACGGTGACGTCGAGCCGCCCGTCGTCAGCAAGCATGTCCTGCAGGCGGGGACCGGGCTCCGGAAGGCCGGACGCACCGACGTAGTTCCCGGGTTCCGCGAGTAGCGCGTCTTCGAGCACGGCCGCGACGTCACGGCTGAGGTCGCCGGACCGGGCCGGCATCTGCACCGACAGGAAGATCCGGCCGTCGGGCTTGACCAGGGCCGGGAGCGCCATCGGCAGCACCGTGGTCAGCACGACCGGCCGGTCGGGGTGGTCTTTGAGTGCCAGTGGTGCGGTCGCCGCTGGTACCAGCTCGCGGAGCGCGACCCACTCCGCCTCGGTCGCCAACCCTTCGAACGGACGCCCGACGAAGACTTCCCTGACCCTCTTCTCGCGACGCTCGCGTCCCCGCTTGCCCACAACCGCTCCTCACTGCTGACTTCGGTCGGCAGGAGCCTACGACGAGGGTCCGACAGTCGGATGCCCCGCACGGCGCAGACGTACTTCGATCACCGTGCCGCCGCCTTCCCGCGGGCGCAGCGAGACCCAGCCGCCCTGCCGGTCGAGCAGCTGCCTGATGATGTACAGCCCCAACCCGACGCCGCCGAACCGTCGCTGGTCGCCGCGGTCGACCTGCCAGAACCGCGTGAACACCGACTCGGTCTGCTCGGGCGGTACGCCGATCCCCCGGTCGGCAACGCGGAACCACACCGAGGCTCCGTCGGCCCCGGCGGTGACCTCCACGTCGCCACCGTCCGGCGAGTACTTGTAGGCGTTCGTCAGCAGCTCGGTGACGATCGTCGGAATCGTGTCGGCCTCACCGACCGCCGCCGGCAGTGTCGCCGGGATCCGGGTCCGGAGCCGGTGGCCGTCCTCGCTGGCGGGTGCGGACGCGAGCGCGGAAGCCAACGTGGTGCGCAGGTCGAACGGGTGGGTCGGGGGCTGCGGCGTTCCACCCGCGCGGTCACCACTGAGCAGTCGATCGACGAGGTCCGCGAGCTGCCTGCTGCGGGCCACGATCACGTCGGCGGCGCCGCGGCGCCCGGCGTCGTCGAGCTGGTCCCACCGGGTGACGAGCGTTTCGGCGTACCCGCGGACGATCGTGAGCGGCGTTCGCAGTTCGTGGCTGGCGGTCGCGAGGAAGAGGTTCTGCGCCTCGTCCTGTCGTCGGGCCTCGCTGATGTCGTAGAACGTGACGACGCGGCGGGCGGCGTCGAGCGCGGCGCACCGGGCCTCGACCCAGCGGCCGTTGGCCAGTCGGTGCTGACCCACCTGACCGGGCACCGGGATCGGGAACGGCAGGGGCTCGTTGAGCATCGTCTGCGCCGAGCGACCGGTGATCTCCTCCGCTGCGGGGTTCCAGGCCTGGACGAGCCCGCCGACGTCCGCCACCGCCAGGCCCTCGGGTACGGCGGCCGCCACCGTGCCGATCGGTTCGGGCAGCCGATCGGGGCGCATCAGCGCGAGTGCACCGACACCGGCGGCGAAGCATTCGAGAACGGCCCGTTCGGTCTCCAGCCGCCCGTCACGTGGCGACTCGAGGGCGACGGCGAGCGCCCCCAGCGGACCGAACCGGCGGACGACCCGCGTCATCAGGATCCAGTCGCAGTGATGTTCGCGCAGGTCGTCGCGGATCAGCGGGGTCGCGTCGTCCACGCCGAACTCGATCGTGCGATGCGGGCCGCCGAACAGGCGCGAGAACGACGAGCCCGACAGCGGTAACCGCAGCCCGGCCATCCAACTGACGCTCTCGCCGGCGGCGACGACCCGCAGCGCACCGGGCTCGCTCAACAGGAACGCGGCACCGACCCCGCCGACCAGCTCCTGGAGCGCGTCCAGCACCCGCCCGAGCGCGGACAGCTCGGCCGGGCGACCGGCGACGTCGTCGAGGATCCGGGTGACGGACCGGAACGCCTCCGCGGCGTCCAGCGATGGCAGCACGCCCCCATCGTGCCCTAGGCCCTGTCCTGCGGATCCATGCTCGGCTACGGCTGCGAGCGAGATCCGCAGGACAGGGCTTAGTGGACTTTGCGGTCCAGGTGGCTCAGCAGACGTGCCGGGCGGTTGGTCGCGACCATGTCGGCGCCCAGTCCGACGACGAACTCGATGTCCTCGGGCTCGTCGACGGTCCAGACGTAGAGCTGGTTGCCCGCGTCGTGGATGCGCTCGGCGAAGCGGGGCCTGGACCGCAGCACGTGCAGCCCCGGCCCGGCGATCGTCGCCCCGAACGGCAGCGTGCCTTCCCGGTAGAGCCGCGGAATGCCGTCGAACAGCATGACGGCGGGCAGCGTGGGCGCGAGCTCGCGCAACCGCCGGACCGCCATCGGCGAGAACGACATGACGACGACAGTGGAGTCGGCGACGTCCGGGGACCGGTACCGCGGCACCAGCCCGAAGCGGCGCAGGCTGGCGACGACACGCTGCTCGACCAGTCCGCCCCAGCGGGTGGGGTGCTTGGTCTCGACGTAGAGCTGTACCTGCCGGCCCGAGTCGACGAACAGCTCGAGCAGCCGGTCGAACGTCAGCACCCGACGCTCGGCGTCGCGGATCTTGTCGTCATCGAGGTGGGGAAGTCGGTAGTCGAGGTCCCGACCCCTGGCGACCAGCGCGTCGGCCGACTCCGGCAGGTCGATTTTCCACCCGCCGAAGTCGAGCGAATGCAGGTCCTGCAGCGACCGGTCGCTGACGGCGCCCCATCCGTTGGACGTCCGTTCGAGCCGACGGTCGTGGACGCAGACGAGGTGGCCGTCGCGGGTCAGCCGGACGTCACACTCGAGGCCGTCAGCACCCTCTACCAGCGCCTTTTCGTAGGCGGCCAGCGTGTGCTCGGCGAGCAGAAAGGAAGACCCTCGATGGGCCACGACCAGCGGGTCGTCGAATCGCACGGCAAAAAAGATAGCTGAGTGGCTGGAGGGGAAGGGGGTACGCCTGGAAACACTGCGTCACCCTTTGGTGAACGAAAAGTGACTAACCAGGCGAACGGGCTCAGAGGACGCGAGCGGGCAAGCCCGTGTCCGCGACCACGGCCCGGCCGGACCGCTCCCAGGCGAGCATCCCGCCGTACAGGTTCGCGACGTTCTCCCAGCCCTGCGCGGCGAGATACGCGGCTACCTGCGCCGACCGACCACCGACCCGGCACACCACGACGACGTCACCGACGGTCGGCACCTCGGCCAGCCGATGCGGGATCTCGTACATCGGGATGTGATGGGCGTGCGGCGCGTGGCCGGCGTCCCACTCGTCCTGCTCACGGACGTCGAGCAGGTAGATGTCGTCGCCCAAGGAGTCGGGCGTGACATCGGGAACGTCTGCGGGAATCGACGGCTGCACCATGAGGTAAGTCTGGCTTATTTCCGAACGAGGGCGGGTGGGCGGGGGGTGTAGGGCCGGACTGTCAGCTTCAGCGCTGGATGAGCTCGCTGGTGCCCGCAGTGGTGGGATCGGCCTGCTGGTTGACCGCGTATGCGGCGCCCAGCCCACCGAATCCGACCAGGATCAGCACCGCGCCGAGCACCACGCAGATCTTCGTCCACGTGGGGAGCGACCGCGGCGACTCGTCCTCGGACTCCTGGAGCGGAGCCCGCATCGGCGGCGGCGCCAGGCGCATGTTCATCTGCACCTGGGGAACCGGGCGGCGCTGCTGCACCGGCGGGGCACTGACCGGCCCGCGCTGCGGAGGAATGCGCGGACTCGGAACAGCGACCGCGACCGCGACCCGCGGCGGAGCCTGCTCGGGTACCCGACGCTGCGCTGGGATCATCGCGGTCGCCGCGCCCGGTGCGGACGGTGCCGACTGAGCCGGCAGGAAACCGGTGTCGGCGGACGGCGGCTTGATCCTGGGGATCTTGCCGGTCTTGCGCCCACCCGCTGCCCGTCGGAACTTCGGGTCGTCGGGTTTGACGAAAAGAACTCCGGTCGGCGTGTCGCCGTTCGCGTGCCTACCCACGGTGGCCTCTGTGCGTCCTCTCGAGCGACGGTCATGAGACTGCCAGGACGCCAGTACTGTAACGACTCAGCACTACTCCGGGGTAGTTTTCGGCCAGACAGTTGGCGATTAGCGGGACGGGCCGATGCGAACGACCGAAATGTCGATGCGTTCGGTTGATTAGTTGAACCGCCGCTCGCTGTCGTACGTCTAGGCGCGTAACAGCGAGCGACGGCCCTGGTCGTGCCGGTGTCACCTACCGCGCGTAGCGTTGTTGGCCGGATTCGCGGCCAGCCACTCGCCCACGCTGTCCTTCTCCACCGCGCTCCACAGCGCGATCGCCTTCTCCTTGTCCGAGACGACGACGCTCTGGCCGTCGACCTCCTGCGACCCGAGGTGCGGCGAGGTGATGAACGAGATGTCCCCCGGGCGCAGGCTGCGGAACTCCAGCGCCATGTCCTTGAGCGAGAAGTCGTTGTCCACGGTCAGGGACTTAGTCGAGGCGTCCAAGAAGTTCTTCAGCTTCACCGGGTTGGTCAGCGTGCCGGAGTCGGTGGCCTTCTGCATCAGCGCCCGGAGGAAGATCTGCTGACGCTGGACCCGGTCGAAGTCACCGTTGGGCAGGCCGTAGCGCTGGCGGACGTAGTCGAGCGCGGCATCCCCGTCCAGGTGGTTCACCCCGGCCTTGAACGTCCGCTTGCTGCGCGGGTCGGTGACGGTCTTGTTGACCGTGACGTCGACGCCGCCCAGCGCGTTCGTCATGTCCTTGAAGCCGTTGAAGTCGATCTTCACGACGTGGTCGATCTTCACGCCGGTGAAGTTCTCGACGGTCTTCACGGTGAGCGGGATGCCGCCCCACGAGAACGCCGCGTTGATCTTGGCCCGGGCGCCGCCGTGGCCGTCGAGTTCCGGCACGGAGACGTAGGTGTCCCGGGGGATCGAGATGATGTACGCCTTCTTGTGGTCCGCCGGGATGTGCAGAACCATGATCGCGTCGCTGCGCTCGTTCTTGCTCGCGCCGCCGGTCTTCGGTGACCCGTTCGGGTCGTAGTCGGCGCCGTCGCGGGAGTCCGAGCCGAGGAACAGGATGTTCTGGGTTCCGCCGACGGACTTGCCCGGCCGGTCGTCGAGGCCGGAGAACGCGTCGGTGCGGTGCAGCTTCTCGTCCAGGCCGGTGACGTACGCGACGCCGCAGCCGGCCACCACGAGGAGGATCACGGCGACCAGAGCGCCGATCACGAGGGCGATCCGGCCCCAGCGGGGCTTTGCCTTGCGGGGCGCGGTGAGGGGGCCGGCTCCGCCGGGATTGCCGTAGACGGTGCCGCGGGTGACGCGTGGTTTCGACGCGGGGGGTTCGGTGCGCGCCACGGGGTTGGCTCCTCGCTGTGGGGGTCGTCTTTCGCTGTATCGCCTGTGTCGGACGAAATTCAGCGTATAGACGGCAGTCGAGGAGAACTGTTGCGCTGCTGACGTACCAGCGCACCCCTAACGAGGGTTTTCGCAGGTCAGAGCGCCGACGTCGGAGAACCGACAGTCGAGTGCGAGGCGAACCACTCGATGGTGCGGGCCAGGCCGTCCGCCGGACTCACCGCGGGTGCGAAGTTCAGCAGCTCACGGGCGCGCGTCAGGTCGGGGCGGCGCAGCTCCGGGTCGTCGGTCGGCCGCGGCAGGTAGCTGATCGTGGACCGCGAGCCGGTCAACTCGACGATCGTCTCGGCCAGCTCGCGCATCGTCAGCTCGTGCTCGCTGCCGAGGTTGACCGGGCCGGGCTCGTTCGAGTCGAGCATCGCGAGGATGCCGTCGACCAGGTCGGAGACGTAGCAGATCGACCGCGTCTGACCGCCGGTGCCGTGCACGGTGATCGGTGCGCCGGCCAGCGCCTGCGACACGAACGTCGGGATCGCCCGGCCGTCGTCCGGCCGCATGCGCGGCCCGTACGTGTTGAAGATCCGGACGATGCCGGTGTCGACGTCGTGGATGCGGCGGTAACCGGCGGCCGCGGCCTCGGCGAACCGCTTGGCCTCGTCGTAGACCGAGCGGGGCCCGACCGGGTTGACGTTGCCCCGGTAGGTCTCCGGCTGCGGGTGCACCTCGGGGTCGCCGTACGCCTCGGAGGTGGACGCCAGGACGAGCCGGGCGCCCTGCTCGCGGGCGAGCTCCAGGCAGTGGAACGTGCCGGCCGAGTTGACCTTCATGACCTCGAACGCGAGCTTCTCGAAGTCGGTCGGTGACGCCGGTGAGGCGAAGTGCAGCACCGCATCGAACCGGCCGGTGACCGGGAGGCCCTCGATCACGTCGGCCTCGACCAGGGTGAATCGGGGCTCGTCGACCAGGTGCGCGATGTTCTCGCGGCTGCCGGTCACGAAGTTGTCGACGATGACGACTTCGGCCCCGCGGGCGAGCAGCGCGTCGCTGAGATGGGATCCGACGAACCCGGCACCGCCCGTCAGCAAGATTCGGTCGCCGGTTCCGTACCGCTGTGCCATCTGCGTGCGACCGCCCCAGGTGTGTCGGCTGTGGTTCGGCCCAGGGTACCCAGGCCGCCCGGAAACGAACGCAGCCCGGGGTGCCCAGCGGCGTGATGCCCTGCCAACACGGCGGAAACCAAACCAAAGTGGCGGCGTCCCACCCTCCCGGACGAGGGGTGAGACGCCGCCACGTGGCGGGGAAGGATCAGAGGCTCAGACCGCGCCCGAACCGGTCAGCGACCGGACCTCGAGCTCGGCCCACTTCTCCTCGTCGCGCTCCTTCGACAGGTACGTACCGATGATCGCGCAGGCGAACCCGATCGGGATAGAGACCAGACCGGGGTTGTCCAGCGGGAACCAGTGGAAGTCGACGTCCGCGGGGAACAGCGACAGGCTCTTGCCGGTCGTCGGGCTCACGCCCTTGCCGGACACGACCGGTGAGAAGAACACCAGTACGACGGCAGCGATCAGGCCGCCGTAGATGCCGGCGGTCGCACCGGTGGTGTTGAATCGCTTCCAGAACAGCGAGAGCAGGATCGCCGGCAGGTTCGCCGACGCCGCCACCGCGAACGCCAACGCGACGAGGAACGCCACGTTCAGCTGTTGCGCGAAGATCGCCAGGACGATCGAGATCGCACCGATCACGAACGCGGAGATCTTCGCGACGTTGACCTCCTGCCGCTCGTCGACCTGGCCGCGCTTGATCACGTTGGCGTAGAAGTCGTGCGCGAGCGACGAGCTGGACGCCAGCGTCAGGCCGGCGACCACCGCGAGGATCGTCGCGAACGCCACCGCGGCGATGACCGCGAGCAGGATCGCTCCGCCGCTGTCGCCCGCGTACTCCTTGCCGAGCTCCTCGGCCAGCTGTGGTGCCGCGGTGTTGCCTGCCGCGTCCTGGGCCGCGATCGCCTTCCCACCGACGAGCGCCGCGGCACCGAAGCCGAGCGCCAGCGTCATCAGGTAGAAGATCCCGATCAGGGTGATCGCCCAGTTGACCGACGTCCGGGCCGCCCGGGCGGTCGGCACGGTGTAGAAGCGGATCAGGATGTGCGGCAGACCCGCGGTGCCGAGCACCAGCGCGAGGCCGAGGCTGATCAGGTCGAGCTTGCTGATCAGCGTCTTCGTCGCATCGCCGGCGGTCTCGACGCCGTAGCGCAGGCCCGGTTCGAGGAACGCCGTCCCCTTGCCGGAGGCCTCGGCCGCCTCGCCGAGCATCGTCGAGATGTTGAAGTTGAACTTCCACAGCACGAGCACGGTCATCAGGGCGGCGCCGGTCATCAGCAGCGCGGCCTTGACGATCTGCACCCAGGTGGTGCCCTTCATGCCGCCGACCGTGACGTAGACGATCATCAGCGCGCCGACCAGCACGATCGTGACGATCTTGGCCGTGTCGGCGGTCATGCCGAGGAACGTCTCCCCGGCCTTGATGCCGAGCAGGAGGGCCACCAGCGCACCTGCGCCGACCATCTGCGCGAGCAGGTAGAAGATCGAGACGACGATCGTGGAGAGCGAGGCGGCGGTGCGCACCGGCCGCTGGCGCATCCGGAACGACAGCACGTCGGCCATCGTGAAGCGGCCGGAGTTGCGCAGCGGCTCGGCGACGAGCAGCAGCGCGACCAGCCAGGCCACGAGGAAGCCGATCGAGTACAGGAAGCCGTCGTACCCGTTCAGCGCGATGATGCCGGCGATGCCGAGGAACGACGCCGCCGACATGTAGTCGCCGCCGATGGCCAGGCCGTTCTGGAAGCCGGAGAAGCTGCGTCCGCCCGCGTAGAAGTCCGTGGCGGTACGGGTCTGCCGGCTGGCCCAGATCGTGATGCCGAGCGTCGCGGCGACGAAGATGATGAACAGGACGATCGTGAGCGTCCTGGCGCCGGAGCTCGTGCCGCTCGCCTCCGCGGCGAGGATCGTGTCGACGGTCATTCAGCTGCCTCCCCCGACGCGGTGGTGTCGTCCTTGCTCTCCGACTTGACCTTCCCCTCCGAAGAGGTGGAAGCGGTCGGAGTGGGTGAGGCGACCGACGCCGTCTCGGCATCGAGCTCGGCCTTGATCTGCGTGGCGAGCGGGTCGAACTTCTGCGCGGCGTAGCGCGAGTACAGCCACGCGATGAGGAACGTCGAGACGAACTGCAACACGCCGAAGACGAAGGCGATGTTGATGTTGCCGACGACCTTGGTGGCCATGAAGTCACGCGCGTAGGCGGACAGCAGGACGTAGAGCAGGTACCAGACCAGGAAAGCCACGGTCATCGGGAAGATGAAGCGGCGGATCGTGCGGCGTAGCTCGGTGAATTCCGGACTCGACTGCATCGCGAGCGCGCGGGCGGCGCGTTCGTCTGGAGCGTCGGCGTCCGTCGGCTGGACATCGGTGGACATGCGGGCACCTCCCCGGTGATCAGAGTGGGTGCCCGCACGCTAAGGGTGCTTGACCGGTCCGGACGCTGCGTGTGCACCTAGTTGCGACGAGCGGTCACGCGGCTGCGCTCAGTGGCCTGGGTCACAGCGCCGGACGGTCTCCCAGCCACTAAGTCCTCCACCCAGACGCCCGGAACCGGAATCGATTGTCAGACCGGGAGTTTCTCCCGAGCGAGCTTCGCGGCGTGCTCGGTCGACTTCCGCGCGGATTTCGCCGCGTGTCCGGTCGACTTCCGGGCCGACTTGGCGGCGTGCTCGGTCGCCTTGCGGGCGTCCTTCGCGGCACGCCGGGCCCGCCACGACATGCTCGGGCGCCCCTGGGTGTCGACTGCGGCGAGCACGAGCCCACCCAGCACGGCGAGGTTCTTCTCGAACTCGGCGCGCTGGCGGGCCTTGGTCTCCGGCGTGGCGTCGGACGACTTGTGCGGCAGGATGCCGCCGGCCGGAACCAGCGAGCCGGCGAGCAGGAGCGCCGAGAGCCGAGGAGCGCGGCCGAGCGCGAGCGTGGTGCCGGCCAGGATCTGGATGGCGCCCGTCGCGCGGACCACCGTCGACGGGTCCTTGGGAACCGACGGGAACTGGTTGGAGACGCGCTCGATCAGTGGCCGCACGGCTTCCGCGGATTCCTCGGGGTCACGCAGCGCGGCGTAGCCCCCACGGACGAACGTGTAGCCCAACAGCATGCGGGCAGCGAAGCGTACCGGTGTCATCTCTTCTTGATGCCCGCTGATCAGCTCTCTAACGCGCGGTGGCGACGAACAAACCGGTATCCGTGGTGAGGTGGAAGTGACCGTCGCGGTCGATCACGGCGGCTACTTCGGCCCGGATCTCCGCGGCGTGCTCGGCGGAGAGCCGCGGCCCGCACACGGCCGTCAGGAGCGTCATCACCGCACTCGGGTCGACCAGGCGGAACCCGTCGGAGAAGCGTTCCTGGCGTACCCCGGCGAAGCGGTCGGCCAGCACCAGCGCGCCGTTCCCGAGGTGGAACCGCGGCACGTCGAGCGGACGCCACCCCACGACCCGACCCGCTAAGAGCCGGTCGAGCTCGATGAGGTGCGTGGGGCCGTCGGCGGCGAGCACGATCGACCCACCCGGCCGCAGCACCCGATCGAACTCGTCCAGCGCGGGCATCGGGTCGTCGAGCACCTCCAGCAGGTGGTTCGCGACGACGGTGTCGAACGCCGAGTCACCGAGCGGCAGGTCGGCGAGCTCTCCCTGAGTGACGGTGACCTGCGGGGCACCGTCGACCGCGTTGCGCAGTTCGGTCACGGCGTCGGGATTGGTGTCGGTGAGCCAGACCCACCAGGCCATCGGCAGACGGTCGTAGTTGTACGTCCAGAGCAACCCGGCGCCAGCGCCGACCTCGAGCACCGCCGCGACGTCCGGCGTGTGGGCGAGGATGCGGTCGAACAGCCAGCCGTACCACGGCAACCCCGCGGTCAGCGGGTCGTGTTGCGCGCGCATCCCTTCGGATAGCTGGGAACGGCCGGTGCGCCGCACGGATCCACCCTGGGTGGCATCGCGGAAACGGTGCATGGTTCCCGTCCTCTCGGGTCGCGCGCCTCGCCACGACTGTGAATGCCTTGGGTATAGCGTCTGTTTGCTGCCGTTCGGAAGAGGTTTCCCCGTACTGGAATCACCATTCTGGGGTACAGGGCGATTTTCCTCGAAACGTTCGACAAGACCACAACTATCAGTGACGAAGTGACTCTGGTGCGTGTAGGCGAAGCATCATTGCTCCGACGTTCGCGGGAATTCTGCGCCGCGTCACCATGGACACCGTAACCATCACTGCGAATGCCAGGGGAACCGTCCAGGCGGCGGGCTGGGCCACCAGCGCGGCCGGCCACCCGGTGAGCGTCGGACCGGCCACGGCGAGCAGCACCGCGACCGCGGCGGCGCCACCTCCCACCAGCAGACCGGCAGCCGCTCCGGCGTCGGTGAGCCCACGCCACCAGATACCGAGTACCAGCAGTGGACAGAAGCTCGACGCCGCGACCGCGAACGCCAGTCCCACCACCTGGGACACGTCGAGACCGTGCAGCTGGAGCGCGAGCACTGTCGGCACCGCACCCGCGAGGACCGCCGCCCAGCGGAAGCCGGCCACCGAACCGGCGGACCGGCTGACGTCGGGTGTACCGAGCACGTCGGTGGCGAGCACACCGGCCACCGCGACGAGCAGACCCGACGCCGTCGACAGGAACGCCGCGAACGCCCCCGCCGCCACCAGGCCACCGACCAGCGAGGCCGCGAACCCGTCGAGCATCGCACCGGGCAGCACGAGGACGACCGCATCGGTGTTGCCGGTCATGAACAGCTCGGGCGTGTAGATCCGCCCGAGCGCTCCGTAGATCGCCGGGAACAGATAGAACGTGCCGAGCAGGCCCAGCACGACCAGCGTCGTCCGGCGGGCCGCCGCGCCGTCGGGGTTCGTGTAGAAGCGCACGAGGACGTGGGGCAGGCCCATCGTCCCCAGGAACGTGGCGAGGATCAGCGAGTAGACGCCGAACAGCGTCGATCCGCCGGTCGTCGACGGGGTGAGCCAGGCGGTGCCGTTCCGCGCGGCGAGGCCGACCAGGTGCGGCACCGTGGCGTCGGCCGGGAACGTCACAGTGGCCGGGCCGAGCTCGTGCGTGCCCGGGTTCAGCGTGGCCGTGCCGGCCCGCTCGCCGCCGTCGACCCGGCCGTCTACCCGGATCGTCACCGGCTCGGTCACCTCGACCTGCACCGGCGCGCGAACGTCGACGTCGGTCGCGGCCCGGAACGTCGGGGCGGTCGGCGGGGTGAGCTCGGCACGCTGGTCGGCTTGCCACGCGAGGAGCAGGACGGCGACCGGGAACACGATCGCGGTGAGCTTGAGCCAGTACTGGAACGCCTGCACGAACGTGATCGAGCGCATGCCGCCGCCGGCGACGTTCGCGGTGACGACGATCGCGACGCCGACCGCGCCGACCCAGTAGGGCGCGCCGGTCACGGTGCCCAGCGTCAGCCCGGCCCCCTGTAGCTGGGGCACCAGGTAGAACCAGCCGATGAAGACGACGAACGCGGTCGTCAGCGATCGCAACCGCGGCGAGGAGAGGCGCGTCTCGGCGAAGTCCGGCAGCGTGTAGGCGCCCGAGCGGCGCAGCGGGGCGGCGACGAACAGCAGCAGCGCGAGGTACCCGGCGGCGAACCCGACCGGGTACCAGAGCATGTCGATGCCGTTCTTCATGACCAGGCCGGCGATGCCGAGGAAGCTGGCGGCCGACAGGTACTCGCCGCTGATCGCGGCCGCGTTCCAGGTCGGGCTCACCGCGCGGCTGGCGACGAGGAAGTCGCTCGTGGTGCGGGCCAGGCGGACGCCGTAGAGGCCCAGCGAGATCGTCGCCAGCGTGACCGCGACCACGGCCACCAGCCCGGCGACATTCATGAGGTGGTCGCAGCTGCGAAGCGGCGGCGGCCGCTGGGGCACACGTTCACGATCTTTCGACCAGTTCGACGAAGTCGCGCTCGTTGCGTTCGGCGCCCCGGGTGTAGATCCACCCGGCACCGACGAACAGCGGGTACGCGGCGACGCCGAGCAACAGCCACGGCAGGCGGACGCCGAACAGCGTCACCTCGGCGAGCGCCGGGAACAGCGCGAACAGCAGCGGCAGCGAGCCGACGGTCAGCGCGACCAGCGCCGCGATCCGCACCGCGAGACCCAGCTGAGCCCGCACCAGCCCGCGTACCAGGACCTCACCGACGTTGGTCTGCTGGTCGAGTTCGGCCCGCACCGGCGGAGTGCGACGCGTTGGCGCCATGTCACCGAGGACCACGCGGACGCGCTGCGTACGAGCAGGTTCCTCCACGTCAACGCCACCCCGTCTTCGCGGCCCGCACCAGACGGTCCTTGAGCTCACGAGTGTGGCGGCGACTGACCGGCAGCTCCCGTCCGTCCACCACGACCACGTACCCGCTCGAGCCCAACCGGAGCTCGGCGATCACCCGCAGCGCCACCAGGTACGAGCGATGGATCCGGACGAACCCGGCGTCGGCCCAGCGTTCGGCGAGCAGCGAGAGCGGCACCCGCACGAGGTGGTTACCGTCGGCGGTGTGCAGCCGCGCGTAGTCGCCGTGCGCCTCGACCCACCGAACCGACGACCGCGGCAGCATCCGCGTGGTTCCGGCCAGCTCGACCGGGATGACGTCGTCCGCGACCGGCTCGGGCTGCGTCTGCCGACCGGAGCTGACCGCGCGTGCCCGCGCCGCCCGCCGGACCGCCTCGGCCAGCCGGTCGGCGCGCACCGGCTTCAGCAGGTAGTCGGCGGCGCCCAGGTCGAACGCGTCCACCGCGCGGTCGTCGTGCGCCGTCACGAAGACGACCACCGGCGGCGACGCGAAGCGGCCGAGTAACCGGGCGAGCTCCATGCCGTCCAGGCCCGGCATGCGGATGTCGAGGAACACGACGTCGACCTGCCCGTCACGGAGGTGCCGCAGCGCCTCGGTGGTGTCGCCGGCCGTCACGACCTCGGCGACGCCCTGGTCACCGCGGAGCAGGTAGGCCAGCTCGTCGAGCTGGAGGGCCTCGTCGTCGACCGCGAGCACTCGCAATTTCATGACGCCCACCCACTCACCACACGCACGCCCGGTTGGAACTTCGGCACCCGCATGCTCACCTTCGTGCCGGCTCCGGGCGCGGTCTCGACGACCAAGCCGCAGCCGGGCCCGAACACCGAGCGCAGTCGGTCGTCCACATTAGTCAGGCCGACGTGTGCGTTGCGGCTCTCGTCGTCGGTGCGTTTCAGTTGGTCTGGATCCATGCCGACGCCGTCGTCCTCGACGCTGATCAGGCACTCCGACCCGGCGTCGGACGCGATGATGCTGACCGTCCCGGTGCCGGCCTTGCTCGCCAGCCCGTGGCGGACGGCATTCTCCACCAGCGGTTGCAGGCACAGGTACGGGACGACGACCGGCAGCACCTCGGGCGCGACCTGCAGGCGTACCTGGAGCCGGTCGCCGAACCGGGCCCGCTCGATCAGCAGGTAGCGGTCGATCGAGCGCAGCTCCTCGGCCAGCGTCGTGTACTCGCCGTGCGCGCGGACGCTGTAGCGGACGAATTCGGCGAACTCCTCGATCAGCTCCCGGGCGCGATCGGGGTCGGTGCGCACCAACGCGGAGATCGCGGACAGCGCGTTGTAGATGAAGTGCGGGCTGATCTGGGCTCGCAGCGCGCGTAACTGCGCCTCCGCCAACCGCTCGCGGGAGGCGTCGAGCTCGGCGACGGCCAGCTGCGCGGACACCCAGTCGGCGGTTTCGACGGCGGCTCGGACGAGACCGGGTACCGGGTCGGTGTCGACGATCGCGACCAGCGCGCCGGCCATCTCCTCCCCCGTCGACAGCGGGACGACCACGGCGCCGCGGACCGGGCACTCGAGGAGGTCGCAGAGCAGGTCGTCGGCGTGCAGAGCGACGACGCGACCGGTGCCTTCGAGCGCCTTCAGCACCGCAGGGGCGTGGTGCTCGCCGGGACCGTCCCAGGCCAGCACCCGGTCCGGTGCGACGAGTCCGACCGCCGGACCGCCGAGCAACTGGTGCAGCGGGCGGATCGCTTTCGCCGCGGTCGCCTCGGTGAGGCCGGACCGCAGCGGCGGCGCGGCCAGGCTCGCCACGTGCAGCACCTGGTAGGTCGCCCGCTGGGTGGGCGTCACGATGACCCGCCGCTTCCGCGACCGCAGAACCAGAGCGACGCCGAGCAGCACCGCGACGAGGACGACCGCGGCGGCGGCACCCGCCGTGGGCGATAAAGGAGCAGCACTGCTCATGCCGTCATTTTGGGGTGTGGTGGACGGACCGCGCGAGCGGATCCGTCAGTACGCCCCGTCCCGCTTCATGACCGCGAAGAGCGTTTTGTACAGAATCATGAAGTCGAACGCGAGCGACCAGTTGTCGACGTAGTACAGATCGAGCCGGACCGCGTCCTCCCAGGAGAGGTTCGACCTGCCCGAGACCTGCCACAGGCCCGTGATGCCGGGCCGCACCAGCATCCGGCGCCGGACGTCACCGTTGAACTCCTCGTTCTTCACCGGCAGCGGACGCGGACCGACCAGCGACATCTCGCCGAGCAGCACGTTGATCAGCTGCGGCAGCTCGTCGATCGACGTCTTGCGCAGGAAGTGCCCGACCCGGGTGATCCGCGGGTCGTTCGACATCTTGAACAGCAGGCCGTCGGTCTCGTTGCTGCCGAGCAGCTCGGCCAGCCGTTCTTCCGCGTCGACGTACATCGTCCGGAACTTCCAGACCCGGATCGTCGCGCCGCCGCGGCCGGCCCTGGCCTGGCGGAAGAACACCGGACCGGGGTCGGAGATCTTGATCGCCAGCGCCGCGATGCCGAGGATCGGCGAGATCAGCAGCAGGCCGAAGAACGCGGCCAGTCGGTCGAGCAGGCCCTTGAGCAGCCAGCCGACGCCGGAGATCGTCGGCTCTTCGACGTGCAGCAGCGGCAGGCCCTCGACCGGCCGGATGTGCACGCGCGGGCCGGCGATGTTGGTGAGCGCGGGCGCGACGACGAGCTCGATGCCGCTGCCTTCCAGCTGCCACGCGAGCCGGCGCAGCGCGTCGGGCGTCACGCCGCGGGCGCCGCAGACCGCGATCGTGTCGGCGCCGACCTGCTTGACCCGGTCGAGCGGCTCCACCTTGCCGTTGAACACCGGGATCGGCAGCGACGCCACCTCGGCGGTGGGTTCGGTGAGGCAGATACCGACGGGCACCAGGCCCGCGTTCGGGTTCCGGGTGGTGATCCGGTAGACCGACAGCGCCTCGCCGAGCGTGCCGACCAGCAGGATGCGCTGGGACGCACGGCCACGCTTGCGGACGACGTGCAGCACCTTGCGCGTCACGAACCGCACGAACAGCGTCACGACGGCGGTGAGCGGCAGGACCGTGCCCACCGACAGACGCGACAGGTCGGCCTTCTGCGTGAACGCGAGGAAACAGACGATCGCGGTGAGCGTGATGATCGCCTTGACCACACGCTTGAACTCGTCCGGGCCGAGGCCGAGGTAGCGGCTCTCGTAGGCGCCGTGCACCCAGAGCGCCAGCACCCAGGACGCCGGCAGGATGGCCAGCGCAGTCCAGTTCAGCACGTCGCGGTCGAAGAAACCCGAACCGGCCTGCTCGTAGGAATTGATGACGAACCAGCCGGCCGCCGAGCAGCTCAGGAAGTCGAGCAGGAGCAGCAGCCAACGGTACCGGTTGGCCCAGCGCGGGTGCCGGGTGCCGCTCCGCGTACGGGGCGAGCGCTGCACTCCTCCTGGCTCGAGCACGAGGCTGCTCTCCAGCGTCGGCGCCAGCGCGTTCGCGACTGCCTCGGGAGGCTCGACCGGAGCCGGGGCGATGGTCGCCGGCGGGGCAACGGGCGAAGGTGCGGGTGGAGCGGCGAGGTCGGGCATACGGCCGTTCTTCTTAGGGATTGGCTGTGAGGTAGGTGCCGGTGTCCGTTCAGCGCGCTGGGTCACGACTGTCGCCTCGACCGCACGAAGGTCCACTCCCCACTCCGGTCACCCGTCGGATGAAGCACGGTAGCGCTCCTTCTCCCAGTGCGAAACCAGGGACACCGGTGACTGGTGGGACTGATCACTGAGTGCATGGACTTCACCGGATCAACTTGGACATTCTGCGGTCAGCGAGCGGTTTGCCGCCCGTCTGGCACGTCGGGCAGTACTGCAGCGACCGATCGGCGAACGAGACCTCGCGTACGAGGTCTCCACACACCGGGCACGGCAAACCGGTCCGCGCGTGGACCCGCAGCCCGGAGCGCTTCTCCGCCTTCAGCGTTGCCGAACCCTGGCCGATGCTGCGCTTGACGGCGTCGCTCTCGACCGATCGGAGAGCACCGTACAGCCGGGTGATCTCTTCGTCATTCAAACGACTCGAGATAGCGAACGGCGAAAGCTTCGCGACGTGCAGAATTTCGTCGGAGTAGGCGTTACCCACTCCGGCGATGACGGTCTGGTCGGTGAGCACACCCTTGATCTGGCCGCGGTGGCTGCGGATGCGCTCGGTGAACTCCTCCTCGGAGACCGCCAGCGCGTCCGGGCCGAGGCGCGCGACGCCCGGGACCTCGTTCGGGTCGCGGACCAGGTACACGGCCAGGCTCTTCTTCGTGCCGGCCTCGGTCAGGTCGAAGCCGGACTCGTCGTCGAGGTGGACGCGGAGCGCGATCGGCCCGCGGCCCGGCTTCGGCGGCGCGGCGGGCAACTTGTCGCGGTAGTGCAGCCAGCCCGCTCGCGCGAGGTGCGCCACCAGGTGGATCCCGTCGACGTCGAGGTCGAGGAACTTGCCGTGCCGGGTGGCGCCGGTGATCATCGCGCCGTGCAGCGCGAGTGGCGTCGGGTCGTAGGTCTTGAGCACGCCGATCGCGGCGACGTCCACCCGTGTGATGGCGTGGCCGACCGCGCGCTCGCGCAGGTAAGCCGCGAGCGCCTCGACCTCGGGTAGCTCGGGCACACCTTCAGTCTGCCCCGGTGAATCCACTCGTCGCGCGCGGACCCCTACGGCGTGTCCGAATCGGTGCGGTCGGACTCGGCGGTACGGATGAGGGGTTACCGGAGTTCACGGATCGACCAGGGACTCCACCGGCGGCAGCGGAATCGGCAGGTCGGTGGGTGCGGCCGGCTCGGCGGACGGGCTGGCCGACGGGGCCGCCGCGGACGGCGTCGGCTCGCTGGTCTCCTCCGGAGAGGCCGGCTCCTCCACCGAGATCGTCACCTCGGCGGTGCGTTCCTCGGTGCGTCCGCGGCAGTCGGACGTCGTGACGGTGAGCCGGACGCGGAACCGGCCGGCCGGGAACCGGTGCGAAGTGATGAGCTCGTCGGCGTGCGGGCCGGGCTCCCCTGTGCAGTTCACGACCTCGACCGAACTGGCGGCCGTGCCGTCGCCCCAGCTCTCGCTGAACCCGGCGTACCGACCGTTCCCGTCCGACCACCGCACTCCGAAGCGCACCGGCTCGTCGGTGGTGAACGGCCCGTCCGGGACGACGATCAGCACGGTCAGCCCGGCGGCCGCGGCGGCGTCGCGCCGGGACGTCGGTGCGGCAGCGGGCAGCGCGGAGGCGTCCCGTGCCCGGCTGTCACCGGCCGGGGACACCGCCGGTGACGCGGACGGACCGGCGTCGAGCGCCGCACGGCCCGGCGCCCGCTCGACCTGCGCCACGGTCCGCTCGCTCGACGGGGGTCCGGCCAGCGCGGCGCCGAGCAGGAACGCCGGTACGGCCAGTGCACCCAGCACGGCCAGCCGACGCCCGCTTCCGTTTCCCCGCCCCACACGCAACCCAACGCCCGAACCGTCGGTTGGTAACGCGACACGACCGATAAGTACCAGATAGTGGGGCGAAGTACGGTCAGATGGCCTCCCAATGTGGTACGCATCGGACGGCGAAAACGATCAGACGGGGGTGACCCAATCGCTGCGCCGGTGATGCCACGCACCCGGCCCGCAGAGCGCTACCGAGCCCGGATCGCGGTGGTCGGTGGCGATCGGGATCCGGGACTGCACCGGGCGGCGGGTCTCCTCGAGTCCGAACCGAACTTCGACGTACTGACCGATCACGTGGCCGGCCGCGAACGGCTCGCGCTGCTCGACCGCGCCCAGCCGGACGTCGTCCTGGTGGGGCGGTTCCCGGGTCGACCGGACCTGACCGCGTTGATGTCCCGCGAAGTGATGGACGCCTCCGGGCGGCCGAGCCGACTGATCGCGCTGGCGTCCGGGCCTCCGGACGCCGAGCTGCGGGCCGTGCTCCGCGCCGGGGCGATCGGCTTCCTCCGCGCCGACGCGAGGCGAAGCACCGTGCTCGAGCTCATGCTGCGCGCGGCCGAGGGCGCGGTGCCCAGCAGCCCGGCCGCGGTGAACACGCTCGCGACGGCGTTCGCCGCACCGCCGCGCCAGCCCGGGTCGGGCGCGCGGCTGAGCCAGCTCACCCGGCGCGAGCGTGACGTCCTGCGTCTGGTCGCCAAGGGGTTGTCGAACGGGGAGATCGCGGCCGCGCTGGTGGTGACCACGAGCACGGTGAAGACCCACATGAACGCAATCCTCGGCAAGCTCGGGCTCCGCGACCGGGTGCAGGCGACCGTGTTCGCCTACGAGAGCGGCCTGGTGCGCCCAGGTGGACCCTAGGTGCCGGTTTTGCGGCCGAAGATCCGCACCGGGGTGCCGCGCTTGGTGTACGCATACAGCGCCGTGGCGTCGGCCGGGAGCAGGTTGATGCACCCGTGCGAGCCCGGCGATCCCGGGTCGTAGAGCCAGGTCGTCGTCTGGTGGAAGCCCATGTCGCGGTAGAAGCGCTGCCAGTACGGCAGCTTGACCTTGAAGTACGACGAGATCGTGCTGATCTTCTTGTCCTGGATCTTGAACGAACCCGTCGGCGTGATCAGGCCGACGCGGCCGGTGCGGATCGGCACCGGCCCGTGGATCCGCTTGCCGGACCGCGTGACCCACATCACCTGGTGAGTCAGGTCGACGCAGACCCGGATGCCCGCCGAGTACCCGCACGACCCGAGCGACGCGTTGCTCAGCCGGCTGACGACGCTCGACGTGAGCGGACCGGCGTAACCGGCAGTGGGCCGGATGTCCATTCGCCGCTGAAACTTCTGGACGGCGATGCAGTCGGCGTAGCTCGCCTTCCCGTCGACGGGTAACCCGAGATACCGCTCGAGCTGACGCTGCGCCGGTCCGGTCCGCGGCGAGCAGCCGGCGGCCTGGGCGGTCGACGGGAGCAGCGCGCCGAGGGCCGCGCCGACGAGCACCACGGCGGCCGACAGGGCGGCCCAACGCAAAGACCAGCGGTTCATCGTTGTGAAGTATCGGAAGCGAGCTAACGCCGTCAACCAGAGAGTCATCAACTGGTCACTCGGCGAATTCGTTCCCGCACATCGGCCCAGGCTTCGGTCAGGCGCGCCCGGCGGGCGACACCGACGTCGTCGGTGCGGTGCTGGTACGAGCGGCGCTCCCGGCCGAGCAGCAACGCGAGGTTGACCAGGAACGGGGCCACGGTGGCCGGTCCTCCGTCGTCGACCAGGTCTTCGATGGCCCGCCGCGGACCGTGCAGTTCACCGAGCAGCACCCACAGCGCGGCCAGGTCGAACCCGGCCAGGTAGAGGCCGGCCGTCGCCCAGTCGAGGAACACGAATCCGTCCCGGGTGAGCAGGATGTTGTCCAGTTCCGGGTCGCCGTGGGCCAGCTCCCAGTGCCCGGCCGAGCGGCGCGCCAGCTCGGCCACCGCGGCGCGGTCGACGTCGTCGAACATGCCCTGACGCCGGGCGCGGTCGATCCGCGGCGTGTAGTTGACGATCCAGGACTGCCCGACGGGTGGCTGCCACTTGCCCAGCTGCCGTAACTCGGTGAGCGCTCCGGCGAGCTCGGTGGGCGGGATCGAGGCGGTCGGGTGCCGCTCGCGCGCCAGCGGCCGCCCGAAGACACGTTCGAGGAGCAGGACGCCACGCTCGGCGTCGGCGGCGAGGAGCTGCGGGGTGCGTACCGGCGGCGGCACGGTCTCGAACAGCCGGTAGGCCTCGAGTTCACGCAGGAAGTGCTCCCGCCAGAACGGGGAACTGCCGGCCAGGACCTTCGCCACCACCGGGTGCAGGTCGACCGAGCCGGCGATCACGAACGACGTCGAACTGCGGTGCAGGACCGCACCGGGCACGAACCGGGGACACACCTCGTAGACGAGGCCCAGCAGGGCATCGTCCGAGACCGGCTCGGCGTCCGTGAACAACATCGGGACCGACCCTACCGACGCAGGTCGGCGTAGTGGGGCAGAGCGCGGGTAACGCCGCGCCATGGTGAATTTCGGTTACACGCTCATGTGCGAACAGGCCGGCCCGACCGCGTTGGTGAGCCACGCGCGCCGCGCCGAAGAGTCCGGCTTCGACTTCGAGGTCATCAGCGACCACTACAACCCCTGGCTGGCAGCCCAGGGCCACGCGCCGAACGCCTGGTCCGTGCTCGGCGCGGTCAGCCAGGTCACCGAGCGGGTGCCGCTGATGACGTACGTCACCTGCCCCACCGTCCGGTACCACCCGGCGGTGATCGCGCAGAACGCCGCGACGACCGGGCTGCTCTCCGACGGTCGGTTCTGGCTCGGCCTCGGCGCCGGGGAGAACCTCAACGAGCACGTCGTCGGGCGGGGTTGGCCGCCGGCGAACATCCGTCACGAGATGCTCAGCGAGGCCGTCGACATCATTGCCGCGCTGTTCACCGGCGAGTACGTCAACTACGTCGGTGAGCACTTCCGGGTCGACTCGGCCAAGCTCTGGGACACCCCCGAGGCACCGCCGCCGATCGGGATCGCGGTCTCGGGCAAGCAGTCGGCCGAGCTGGCCGCCGAGAACGCGGACTTCCTCATCGCGGTGGAGCCGGTCGGCGACCTGATCGACCAGTTCGAGCGGGAGAGCGGCAAGAAGAACGCTCCCAAGGTCGGTCAGCTGCCGATCTGCTTCGACGCCGACCGGGACGCCGCGATCGCCAGGGCGCACGAGCAGTTCCGCTGGTTCGGCAACGGCTGGAAGGTCAATGCCGAGCTGCCCGGCCCGGCAGGATTCGAGGGTGCGACCCAGTTCGTCCGTAAGGAAGACGTTGCTGAATCGATTCCGTGCGGAGCGGACCCGGCGGCGATCGTGGAGGCCGCCCGCCCGTACGTCGACGCCGGCTTCACCCACCTCGCGTTCGTGCAGATCGGCGGCGACCACCAGGAGGGCTTCCTCGACTGGTCGGAGAAGGAGTTGCTCCCCGCCCTGCGAGACGGCTTCCGAGCCTGACCGCGGCCCGAGTGTGGCGCAGATGACACTTTCTGGGCTGGAAGGGGATGCGCGGGGGCGATTCGAGCGCAACGATTTCGACACCGAACGGCGCTGGTAGTAGCGTTCCGCGCTCCGAGGTCGAGCGATGAGGGGATGCTATGAGAACCGCCGGAACGACCGGGGTGGCCACGGTCACCCATGGCCGCTTTCCGTCGGTGACCAGGGCAGCCATCTCTGGTGTCGGATCACGGACGCTCGCGGAACAGGTGCCTACCAAAACGAATTCGGCCCCGCCTGGCCCTGTTGGGCCGGCGAGGCCGGAGTTGATTCTGGTGGGCAAGGGGGGAGTTGAACCCCCACGTCCTTTCGGACACACGGACCTGAACCGTGCGCGTCTGCCATTCCGCCACTTGCCCGGCTGAAGACTTGGGAACTCTAACACGTGCCGGATGCTCCCCTCTCGGGGGTTCGCGGCGGCCGATACGATCATGCCGAACCGAGGACAGGAGGAACCGGTGGGCGTTCTGCAGCGCTTCGAGAAGAGGTTGGAGAACCTCGTCGAGGGGGCGTTCGCCAAGGTCTTCAAGGGAGTCGTGCATCCCGTGGAGATCGCTAGCGCGATGCAGCGCGAGGCGGATGCGCACAAGTCCATCTTGGGCGGTGGGCGCACACTGGTTCCCAACCGCTACATCATCGATCTCAGTCCGAGCGACCACGACCGGCTGGCCCAGTACGCGGCCCCGCTGGCGCAGGAGCTCGCCCAGGCCCAGGCCGAGTACATCGGTGAACAGGGCTGGACGGTGTACGGCGACGTCATCGTCGAGATCGAGCGTGGAGATGGCCTCGACACGGGGATGTTCCGGATTGCCGCCGAGGTCTACACCGGTGGCGTCGAACCGGCACACAACCCGAACCCGTACCAGAATCCGCCGCCGCAGGGGTACAACATGCCCCCGCAGGGCGGCGGTCTGCCGCCGGTCAGCGGCCCGCCCGGGTATGGCAACCCGGTCAGTGGTCCGCCCGGATACGGCAACCCGGTCAGCGGCCCGCCCGGTCCGCAGGGCGGGTACGGCGCCAGGCAGGCCCGGCTGATCACGTCCGACGGCCGGCAGTTCACGATCGTGATCGGCTCGACCGTGATCGGCCGTGGCGAGGGCGCCCAGGTGCGCCTGGCCGACGTCGGCATCTCCCGGCAGCACGCCCGCGTCGACTTCGACGGCTCCCGGGTGGTGCTCACCGACCTGAGCTCCACCAACGGCACCACGGTCAACGGGAACCGGATCAACGCGGCGGCGCTCCAGCACGGCGATGTCGTGCAGCTCGGAACGACGTCGCTCACGTTCCGGCTGGATGGCTGATGCCGGAAGTCGTACTCGCGGTCGCCCGGTTCGGCTTTCTCGCGCTGCTCTGGGTGTTCGTGTTCGCCGTCGTCGGAGTGATCCGGCGTGACCTGACCGGGGCCCGTCAGCCCCGGCTGGTCGCGACGCCCCGCGGTGTGCCGTTGGCACCCGCCGGGCGTCCGGCGGCAGCACAGAGCAAGCCAGGGCGGGCGAAGCGCGGAATCTTCGGCTCCGGTGGTGGCGGCGGAGGCGGCGCGGGTGTCCCGCGCACGCTCGTCGTCACCGAAGGAGCGCTGACCGGGACGCGGATCACTTTGGGTGATTCACCGATCACCCTCGGCCGTGCGGATGACTCGACGTTGGTGCTCAACGACGACTATGCGTCAGCGCAGCATGCACGTCTGGTGCCGCGTGCGGGCGAGTGGCTGATCGAAGACCTGGGGTCGACCAACGGCACGTATCTTGGCCCAACCAAGATCTCGGCCCCGACCCCCGTCCCCCTGGGCGCGCCGATCCGGATCGGCCGCACGTCGATCGAGTTGCGCTCATGAGCCAGCGAAGCGAGCGAAGCATGCACCTTTGGCACCTCCTCAGCGAGGATCGCGAATGAGCCTCACGCTGCGCTACGCGGCAAAGTCCGACCGTGGTCTCATCCGGGAAGGGAATGAAGACTCGGTCTACGCCGGTCCGCGGCTGCTCGCGGTCGCCGACGGCATGGGCGGCATGGCCGCCGGTGAGGTGGCGTCGAACATCGTCGTCAGGGCATTGGAACCGCTCGACGAGGACGTGTCCGCGCAGGACCTGGTCGACGCGCTCCGCGGGGCGATCGGCCATGCCAACCAACAGCTCCGCGACGCGGTGGACGCCAACCCGGCCCTCGAGGGCATGGGCACCACGCTCACGGCGCTGTTGTTCAGCGGGACGCGGCTCGCGCTCGCGCACGTCGGCGACTCCCGGGCCTACGTGCTGCGCAACAACGAGTTGCACCAGATCACCCGCGACGACACGTACGTCCAGATGCTGGTCGACGAGGGTCGGATCACCGCGGACGAGGCCAACACCCACCCGCAGCGCTCGCTGCTCACCCGTGCCCTGGACGGGCGCGAGGTCGAGCCGGAGTTCTCGGTTCGGGAAGCCCGGCCCGGCGACCGCTACCTGCTGTGCAGTGACGGGCTCTCCAGCGTCGTCTCCATGGAGACGATCGAGGACGCCATGCGGATCGACGACCCGGCGCAGGTCGCCAACCGGTTGATCCAGCTGGCGCTGCGGGGCGGCGGTCCGGACAACATCACCGTGATCGTGGCCGACATCCTCGACGACCGGCTGGCGGACAACGCCCCGGTCGTGGGCGGTGCCGCAGCCCGCGACCGCACCACGTCGGCCACTGCCGACACCGCGGCCGGTCGGGCGGCGCTGGCGGCTCCGCCGCGTCCCACCCTCGACGACAACAACTACGGCGTCGAGGAAGAGACCGGCGAGAAGGAGAGCGGCGGTCGCCACCGCCGCCGCACCACCGCACTGCTGACCGTGCTCGCCCTGGCGGCGCTCGCTGCCGGCGGGTACGCCGCCTGGCACTACACCCAGCAGCAGTACTACGTAGGAACGACCGATGCCGGACACGTTGCGATATACCGCGGCGTGTCCGGCTCGCTCGCCGGCCTGGAGTTCTCCACTCTGCAGTCCGACACCGACCTGCGCGTCGACGACCTCCTGCAGGTCGCCCGCGAGTCGGTGGAGCAGACGATCCCGGCCGAAAACCGTCAGGACGCTTACACGATCGTGGACAACCTCCGGCAGGGCCAGGTCCTCCCGTGGTGTCACGGCGATGCCACGCCGACACCCACACCGTCGGTGACCCCGTCGATTTCTTCCTCGCCCTCGGCGAACCCGAGCGAGAGCACGAGCCCCAGCACGAGCCCGACGCCGTCGAGCAGCGCCTCCGCGTCGCCGAGTGCCCCGGCCGCCTCTGCTTCCCGGCCGGCCGGAGACGTTCTTGCCGCTGGTGAGACCGACAAGCCCGGCGAGAATTGTCGGGTGGCCCGGTGACGGCTTCGGCCGCTCCCCGCCCCACCGGCGGCTCCGACCCCGCACTCACCAGTGTGATCGGGCGGCCGGACCGACCGCTGGCCAACAACCAACGCAACACCGAACTCTTCCTGCTGATCGTTTCGCTGGTCGTGGTGACCGGCATGTCGATCGCGGTGCAGGCCTCGGTGCTAGGCGAGATCAGCGGCAACGCGTTCGCGCTGCCCGGCCTGATCGCGATCCTGTTCTTCGGCGCGCACATGGCCGTGCGGGTCCTCGCGCCGTACGCCGACCCGCTGATCCTGCCCGCCGTGGCCACGATCAACGGAATCAGCGTCGTCTTCATCCGGCGTCTCGACCTGGGCCGGCTCACCCCCGATGAGCGGCTCGCCGCCGGCGTGCTCAGCGGCGAGGGCAGCGAGGCCTTCAAGCAGTACATCTGGTTGACGGTGGCGCTGCTGGGCTTCGTCGCCCTGCTCTTCCTCGTGCGCGACCACCGCTCGCTCGCGCGGTTCGGCTACATCGCGCTGTTCACCGGCCTCGTGCTGGTGATGCTCCCCGCGGTGCTGCCGTCGTCGCTGAGCGAGATCAACGGCGCGAAGCTCTGGATCATCATTCCGGGGCTCGGTCAGATCCAGCCCGGTGAGTTCGCGAAGATCGCGCTGCTGCTGTACTTCGCGCGCAGCCTGGTCGACAACCGCGACTTCCTGCAGATCGTCGGCAAGTACCAGACGCTGAAGGCCACCCCCGGCTTCCTGTTCCGCGCCTACGCGCCGATCATCGGCGCCTGGCTGGTCAGCCTCGGCATCCTGGTCTTCGAGAAGGACCTCGGTTCGTCGCTGCTGTACTTCGGCCTGTTCCTGGTGATGCTCTACGTCGCCACGAACAGCTGGCGCTGGCTGGTGATCGGCCTGCTGCTGTTCATGGCCGGCGCCTACTCGGCGTTCCTGGTGGTCAGTCGCGTGCAGCTACGCGTCAACGTGTGGCTGCACCCGTTCGACGACCCGTTCAACACCGGCTACCAGATCGTGCAGTCGCTGCTCGCGCTCGGCAGCGGTGGCCTGTTCGGGTCCGGGCCGGGCGCGGGCTCGCCGAACCTGCTCAGCCTCTACGCCAGCACCGACTTCGTGTTCGCGGCGATCGGCGAGGAGATCGGGCTGTTCGGCCTCACCGCGCTGCTGATGCTCTACGCGCTGATCGCGTCCCGCGGCATCCGCGCCGGCCTCGACGTCCGGGATTCCTACGGCAAGCTGCTCGCCGGTGGTCTGGCGTTCTCGATCACCTTGCAGACGTTCGTCATCGTGGGCGGCGTGACGAAGTTGATCCCGCTGACCGGTCTGACGACGCCGTTCCTGGCGTACGGAGGTTCGTCGCTGGTCGCCAACTGGCTGATCGTGGCCCTGCTGATCCGGATCTCGGACGCAGGTCGGCGTCCGGCCAAGGTGAAGGCTCCGCCGCTCCAGCTGCGGGACGCGCCGACTGAGGTGGTCAAGCTGTGAACGCTCCGCTTCGACGTGTAGCGGTCGCGGTTTTCGTGCTGTTCGCACTGCTCTTCGTCAACCTGAACTACGTCCAGGTGGTCAAAGGTGACGACTACCGCACCAGCGATCTGAACGAGCGGGTCCGGATCTCCAGCTACGAGCGCCCACGCGGGCTGATAATGGTGGAGGACCAGGCGATCGCCGAGTCCGTCGAGACCGACGGGCGCTACAAATACCAGCGCAAGTACCCGCAGGGCGAGCTGTACTCGCACGTCACCGGGTACCAGTCGATGATCTACGGCAACAGCGACCTGGAAGCCGCCGAGAACGAAGACCTCTCCGGCGAGTCCGACAAGCTGTTCGTCCGGCGGATCACCGACATGATCACCGGCAAGAAGAGCAAGGGCGCGAACGTCATCCTGACGCTCGACAAGGAAGTCCAAGCGGCCACCGCGGACGCCCTGGAAGGCGAGAAGGGCTCGGCGATCGCGCTGGACCCGAAGACCGGCGAGATCCTGTCGCTGGTCTCCAACCCGGCATACGACCCGAACCCCTTCGCGGCACACACCGACCAGCCGCAGAAGGACGCCTGGAAGAAGCTCAACGGAGACAGCGTCAACAAGCCGCTGCTCAACCGGGCGCTCCGCCAGACCTACCCGCCGGGCTCGACGTTCAAGGTCGTCATGGCGTCGGCCCTCACCGAAGAGGGCTACACGGCCGACACGCAGGTCGACGCGCCGAACCAGTACACCGCGCCGCAGACCACGAAGTACATCGAGAACTTCCACGGTGAGCAGTGCGGCAACGGCGTCCAGGTGACGCTGGAGTTCGCGCTCCAGGAGTCCTGCAACACGGTGTTCGCCAAGCTCGGCGTCGAGAAGCTCAAAGCGGAGAAGATCAAGGCCAAGGCCAAGGAGTTCGGCTTCGGGGACGCGGACCTACAGGTTCCGCTCGACGTCGTGGCCAGCCAGACCGGCGACATGCCGGACGACCCCGCGGTGGCCCAGTCCAGCATCGGCCAGCGTGACGTCCGGATGACGCCGCTGCAGGGCGCGATGATCGCCGCGGCCGTCGCCAACAACGGCAAGCTGATGACGCCGTATCTGGTCAAGAAAGTCGAGGCCGCCGACTACACGACGCTCTCGACGACCCGACAGCGGGAGCTCTCCGCTCCGCTGAACGACTCGAACGCCGCCGAAGTCCAGAAGATGATGCGGGCGGTCGTCGAAAACGGCACCGGACAGCGCGCCCAGATCGACGGGGCCGATGTCGGTGGTAAGACCGGTACGGCCGAGGACGGCGACGAGCGCCAGGACCACGCGTGGTTCATCGGTTATGCGATCGTCGACGGACAGCCGGTGGCCGCGGTCGCGGTGGTACTGGAGAACGCCGGCACGTCCAGCAGTTCGTCCGCGGCCATCGCCGGGACGATCATGAAGTCGATCATCGAACAGCGAGCGAACCGATGATCCGCACCGAGGGTCCACGCGGGCCCGCGATACCGAGGACGAGGCGATGACCGAGGCCCGCCTGTTTGGCGGCAGGTACGAGATCGGCCATGTGCTGGGCTACGGCGGTATGGCCGAGGTCCACATGGGCCGCGACCACCGGCTCGGCCGGGACGTGGCGATCAAGGTCCTGCGGTCCGACCTTGCCCGTGACCCCGGCTTCCAAGCGCGGTTCCGCCGCGAGGCCCAGAACGCGGCGGCGCTCAACCACCCGGCGATCGTGTCGGTCTACGACACCGGCGAGGACCACTCCAGCCGGGACGGCGTGGCGGTGCCGTACATCGTCATGGAGTACGTCGAAGGCCACACGCTCAAGGAGGTGCTGACCGCCGAGGGGCGGCTGGTGCCCCAGCGTGCGCTGGAGATCGTCGCCGACGTCTGCGCCGCACTGGACTTCAGCCACCGGCACGGCATCATCCACCGGGACATCAAGCCCGGAAACGTGATGCTGACGCCGCAGGGCGCGGTCAAGGTGATGGACTTCGGCATCGCCAGGGCCATCACCAGCGCGTCGTCGCAGATGACCGCGACGTCAGCCGTGATCGGCACCGCCCAGTACCTCTCGCCGGAACAGGCACGCGGCGAGACCGTCGATGCGCGGTCGGACGTCTACTCGACCGGCTGCCTGCTGTACGAGCTGATGGTCGGCGAGCCGCCGTTCACCGGTGACAACCCGGTTTCGGTGGCCTATCAGCATGTCCGCGAAGACCCGATTCCGCCGAGCCAGCGGAACCCCGAGGTCAGCGCGGTGATCGACTCGATCGTGCTCAAGTCGATGGCGAAGAACCCCGCTCAGCGGTACCAGAGCGCCGGTGAGATGCGGGCCGACCTGCTGCGCGCCGCAGCCGGTCGTCCGGTCGCGGCCGGGCCGATCCCGGCGGGCAACGAGCGCACCGCGGTGCTGGGAGGCGGCGGAGCGACCCGCGTCGTCCCGAGCGCCGGCGGGTACTCGACGTCGGTCGGCACCGCCGTTGGCAACGGTGCGGGAAGGCGACGCGGCGCCACCGTCGCGGTCGGGATCCTCGCGGTGGTCGCGCTGATCGCCGTGGTCGCGTTCGCCGCCAGCAAGCTCGGGGGCGGCGGCGGCACGGACGTCACGGTCTCCGACGTCGTGGGAGCGAACCAGGTCTCGGCGACGCGGGAACTCCAGGGCCAGGGTCTGAAGGTCTCGCCCCGCACCGTGCCGAGCGACGTCGGTCAGAAGGGCAAGGTCGTCGAGCAGAACCCGGCCGCCGGCGAGACCGCGAAGCAGGGCGACACCGTCGAGATCTCGATCGGCGGCGGCCCCGGCGAGGTCGACGTGCCCGACCTGAAGGGCCTCGACGAGGACGGCGCCAAACAACGTCTGGAGCAGGCCAAGCTCCAGTACAAGATCGAGGACGACGAGGAGAGCGACCTGCCCGAGGGCAAGGTCACCAGGCAGAACCCGGCCGCCGGGAAGAAGCTGCCGGAGAACGGCACGGTGACGGTCTACATCTCGAAGGCCAACCTCGCGCTGGTGCCCGACGTCGCGGGGCTGACCTACAACGACGCCAAGAAGAAGCTCGAGAACGCGGGCCTCAAGGCGGCGCGCAACGACGTGGCGTCCGACAAGCCGGCCAACACCGTGATCTCGCAGTCCGTGGCCCAGAACACGCGCCAGAGTCGCGGCACCACGGTCACGCTCCAGGTGTCCACCGGCCCGGAGGCCTCCGAGTCCCCGGACCCGGAGAACCCGTCGCCGAGTGACGACGACGAGCCGAGCGAGCCCACGGAGCCGACCGAGAGCACTGGAGCAACGGCGTCGACGGGACCGACCCCGCGGATCGGAACCAACTCACTGACGCGCTAGCACCCCAAAGGGCCCGACTGCACCTGCAGTCGGGCCCTTTCGCGTCTCTACGGCCTTCTCAGGACCGCTCGTTACGCATACGCGGCGAGGCGACGCTGCTCGACCTGGTCGACGAGCGCCGTCGAGCGGTCGACGGCGCCGGCGTCGCCACACGCGCCCAGCCAGTTGGCGAGCATGCGGTGCCCCCCTTGCGTGAGCACCGACTCGGGGTGGAACTGGACGCCCTCGATCTGAAGCTCGCGGTGGCGCATCGCCATCACGACGCCGGACGGCGTGCGCCCGGTGGTCTCGATCTCGGCCGGCAGCGTGTCCTCGACGACCGCGAGCGAGTGGTAGCGCGTCGCGGTGAACGGGTCGGGTAGACCGGCCAGCACGCCGACGTCGGCGTGGTGCACCTCGCTGGTCTTGCCGTGCAGCAGCTCGGGCGCCCGGTTGACGGTGGCGCCGTAGGCCACGCCGATCGCCTGGTGCCCCAGGCAGACGCCGAACAGCGGCACCTGACCGCCGAGCTTCTCGACCATCTGGATGCAGACGCCGGCGTCCTCCGGCGCGCCGGGGCCCGGTGAGAGCAGCACCCCGTCGACCGGGGCGCCGTCGACGTCGCCGTCGAGCACCTCCGCCGGCTGCACCGCGTCGTTACGTCGGACGACGCACTCGGCACCGAGTTGGCCCAGGTACTGCACCAGGTTGTAGACGAACGAGTCGTAGTTGTCGACTACCAGGATCCGTGGGCTCACGCCACGATTGTGTCATCCACCCGCAGTGGTCGGCGCTCCCGTTTTCGTGGGCGCAGTTGCTGGAGCGGTCGGGTTGTTCTCGTCGACGGTCTGGCCCGTGCCGTCCACGGTGACGTCCCCGAAGGGCAGCAACGGCTCCGCCCACGGGAACACCTTGAACCAGAGCGCCCAGCCCACGACGCCGAGCAGGATCAGCGCGCACAGCGACTTGAGCGCGGCGTTGCCGGGCAGGTGGTCCCAGATCCATCCGTACACGTCTACTGAACCTCGGGGGGCTTTCCGGCGGTGTGGGGCTGGGTCTTGGTCTGCTCGGCCCAGATGATCAGCCGCTCGTAGTTGTCCCACTTCGGGTTGCACGTCGTCAGCGTGAGCATCTTGGCGGTGGCTTTCTGCCCGGGGTTCACCGGGTTGGAGCTCACGACCGAGACCTGCGTCGGCAGCGTGATGAAGTTCTTCTTGACCGAGTACACGTACCAGTCGGTTTGGGTCTCGAGGACGATCGTGTCGCCGTTCTTGAGCTTGTCCAGGTCCCAGAAGATCGACGGCATGCGGTGGCCCGCGATGGCGAAGTTGCCGACTTCGTTCGGCATCTGGCTGTCCGGGTAGTGCCCGGGCGCGAGCTTGATGTCGTCGGGGTCGACGCCCTCGACGACCACCCACTTCTTGTCGAGCTTGGGGATGTAGAGGCGGGCGACGGCCTGGCCCGGCAGCGCCTCCGTGGGCGCCGCGGAGTTGCCCGGCGTCGGCCCGGCGGCCCACTGCTGGTCGAGCTGGGCGTTCAGCCGGTCCTGGTCGGCGTTGACCTGGTACGCCTTGCCGTAGACCTCATAGGCGGCGAACATCAGCACGACGAGGCCCAGGGTGATCAGGACCTCGCCGAAGGTGCGGATCGAGCTGCGGATCAGCGACTCGGGCTCGTGGCGTGCGTCAGCCCCGTCGGCCCGTCGTACGCCGGCAGCGTTACGACCTGCGGGTCTCCGACTGTGTATCCCAGGTTCCACGCGGACGCCGCTTGGCGGAACAGCGACACCCCTGGCGACGTGTCTAGGGCGCCCCGCATCGACGAGACGTTGCCAATCGCGGTTATCACGAACGCCGGCGAGAACGTTCTCCCGTGGAGCAGAAGGGTGTTGCCCACGCACCGCACGGCGCTGGTGGAGATCACGCGGATCCCCATGATCGTCATAGCTTCCGCGCCACCCGCCCATAGTGCGTTCACCACCGCCTGCACATCCTGTTGGTGCACGACCACGTCGTCCGCGTTGGCGCCGGGCGGGAGTATCCCGCCCGGCCGACGCGGCGCGTCGTCGAGCTTGACCGTGAGCGACGGTCCGCGAACCTTTCCGAGTCCTGCGGGCCCGGTTAGTGCGTCGACTTCCCCCTGCGGGCCTTTCAGGCGGGCGTCGGTGCGTGTGTGGGAGCGCGTTGCCTCATCAACTGAACGACGCAAATCAGCGGCGCGGCGTTCAGATGTTGCGACCTCAGTGTTACCGCGTCGAATCAACTCTGCGAGTTGATCGCGGCGTCCGCCACGCAGATCGGAGCCTTGAGAGGTTTCGGCGCTGGTGGCGAAAAGTACTCCTGCCAGCAGCAATACGACGGGAAGAGCGATTCGCCAGCCCAGCGCGTGGCGCGTCGAGCCTGCGGAAGGCCGACTCGCCCGGTGACGCGGAGAACGCGAGCGCCGGATCGCCGCCACATCGCCTCCTCGTCGAGAGCCTTCGACGACTACGCTAACCCGGGAACCCCGTATCAGGAGAAACCCGTGCCGAAGTCACGCGTACGTCAGAAGAAGGTCTACAAGGCACCGGCCGACGTCCGGCCGAGCGCTGCAACCACCGCAAAGCGGGCGAAACCTAGCCCGCGGTGGGTACCCGGTGTGGCCGTCGGGCTCATCGTCGCCGGGATCGCGTGGCTGGTGACCTACTACATGACCCAGGGCGAGTACCCCATCGCCGAGCTGTCCGCCTGGAACCTGGCCATCGGTTTCAGCATGCTGGTGGCGAGCCTGGGCGTCTTCACCCAGTGGCGCTGAGGTCCCCGTCATCCACAGGTAGTCCCCTGAACGGGTCTCTTACCTGTGGATATTGTGGATAACTTCGGCGCATTGCGGTCAACGGGCGCGTCGGCCTGTGGATAACTCCGAAATGCTTCGGCAGTGGCGCGTCCCCGTCGCGGTACCGTCCGCGAAGCTCGTCGTGTCCGCCGTGCTGGTCGTCGCGACGGTGACGATCGCCCGTGATCTCGTCGGAGCGGTCCTCGGCCTGTTGGTCGCGGGTGCGATGGCCCTGTCCGGTCTCCGTGATCTGCTGGTGCCCGTGCGCCTGGCGGCCGACGACGAGGGCGTCACGGTCCGGTCCGGGCTCAGGGGACGGCATCGCTACCCGTGGTCCGTCATCGAGCGGATCCGGGTCGACGAGCGGCGTCGGCTGCTGGGCAGGTCGACGATGCTCGAGATCGACGTCGACGACGACCTGTACTTCCTGAGCCGTTACGAGCTGGGCGCGCACCCGGTCGAGGTGGCCGAGGAGCTGACGACGCTGCGGACGGGTCGTTAGAGCAACACGCCGAACGACGCTGTCCGGATCGCGATGAGGACTACCAGTGCCACCGCCACACCGCCCAGCGCGATCCACTGGAGCCGGGCGCGATGGGGCCCGGCCGGCAGGTAGGCCATCAGCGCACCCACTGCGGCACCGACGACGAAGCCGCCGATGTGTCCCCAGATGCTGATGTTGGCGACCACGAAGCCCAGGCTGAAGTTCAGGATGATCAGGAACACCAAGCCGCGCGGGTCGGCGCGCAGCCGGCGCAGGAAGAAGAACATCGCGCCGAGCAGACCGAAGATCGACGCCGAGGCGCCGGCCGAGGCGTCGTTCAACGGCGAGAACAGGTAGACGGCCACCGAGCCGCCGACTCCGGCGAACAGATAGAGCACCAGGAAGCGTCCCCGGCCCAGCAGGCGTTCGCACTCGCGCCCGAGTATCCAGAGGGCGTACATGTTGAAGGCCAGGTGGATCAGCCCGTAGTGGAGGAAGTCGGCGGTCAGCAGCCGCCAGAACTCACCCGCGGCGATGCCGCCCTGGACTTCGATGAAGCCGCCACCGTAGGCGGGGACCGCAGCACCCCACTCGGTCACGCCGGTGACCGCGCCGAAGATGACGAATCGGCCGAGCTGGCGGATCGAGATCTCGTTGGTGAGCACGGCCGCAGCCACCGTGAGCACCCAGGCGGCGATGTTGATGCCGATCAGCGCGCGGGTGACCGTTCCCTGCTCACCCGAGAGGCTTCCGCCGAAGACCGTCCGCGCGGGGATCGTCGTCTTGCGTCCCTCACGGACGCATTCCGGGCACTGGAATCCGACCGAGGCCGGCTGCATGCAATCCGGGCAGATCGGCCGGTCGCATCGGACGCACGTCACGTACGTACCGCGGTCCGGGTGCCGATAACACACCGGCGTGGCGGTGGTCTGCGAGGTCTCCTCGGTCACTGCCCATCCTCTGCATCGCCTTTGACACGCCGAACGGCGCGCCCGGGAAACAAGTTCCCGGGCGCGGCCCTACGTCAGATCAGCGCTGCTCGATCGTGACGCTCTCGATCACGGCGTCCTGTACCGGACGGTCACCGCGACCAGTCGGTGCCTGCGCGATCGCGTCGACGACCTTCTGGCTCTCGGCGTCGACGACCTCACCGAAGATGGTGTGCTTCCGGTTGAGGTGCGGCGTCTGCGCCACCGTGATGAAGAACTGCGAGCCGTTCGTGCCCGGCCCGGCGTTCGCCATCGCGAGCAGGTAGGGCTTGTTGAACACGAGGTCAGGGTGGAACTCGTCCTTGAACTGGTAACCCGGGCCACCGGTGCCGGTACCGAGCGGGTCACCACCCTGGATCATGAACCCGTCGATGACCCGGTGGAAGATCGTGCCGTCGTACAGCTTCCGCTGGCCACTCTCACCGGTGCGCGGATGCGTCCAGTTCTTGCTGCCTTCTGCCAGGCCCACGAAGTTGCGCACGGTCTCCGGCGCGTGGTTCGGGAACAGCTTGATCGTGATCGGCCCGAAATTCGTGTGCAGAGTGGCGTAAAGATCGTCGGCCACGGGGTAGTTCCTCTCTATCGTGTAGGGCCTATCCTGCCACGCTGGTACGAGCTTGGACCGACGTGCAGGATGGGGACATCGATACCCACACAGGAGGGGCAAGATGGTGTTCCGTCGCAAGAAGGCCTCGACGCTGGACCAGGCGTCGGCCAAGGCCAAGGAGATCGGTGCAGAGGTCGGGGCGGGGGTCGAGCACCTTCGCAACGCCGCTGTGGCGACCGCCGGGGCGGCACGGGACGCGGTCAAGCCGGCGGTCGGCAGCGCGCGGGACGCGCTCGGGCCGAAGGTCGACGCCGCGCGGGTAGCCGTCGCCCCGAAGGTGGAAGCCGCACGGGTGGCAGTCGCTCCGAAGCTCGAGTCCGCGCTCGGCACAGCCCGGGAGACGGTCGGCCCGCGGGTGGAATCGGCCCGCGACACGGCCGTCACCGCGGTGAAGCCGAAGGTCGACCAGGTTCTGGTCGCGCTCGCGCCGCTGGTCGCGGCCGCAGTGGAGGCGCAGACGACGTCCAAGAAGCAGGTCAAGAAGTCTGCGAAGAAGTTCGAGAAGCAGACTCGCGGCCAGCGCAAGGAGGCCGCGAAGCGGGCTCGTGAGACCGCTCTGGCGCTGCGTGGTCAGCGGCGTCGGCGGTGGCCGTGGATGCTGGGCGCGCTCGCGGCCGGTACCGCGGTCGGTGCCGGTGTGGCCCTCGCCGCGCGGCGCAACCGCCGCCCGGAGTGGGAGGAGTACGACCTGGTCGAGCCGGACACCCGTACCACGGTGAAGGTGACCACCGACCCGGCAACGGCCGACACCACGACGACCGACACCACTACGTCGGCGGCTGACAGCACTCGCAGCTGAGTGCTTGCTCGAACGGCGAGGGGCCCGCGACCGATCGGTCGCGGGCCCCTCGCCGTTCGGAGCGACTCGTTCAGAGCCACTCGGATTTCTTGAACAATCGATAGAGCCCTGCCATCAGCAGAAAAATGATGAACAGCACGAGCGGATAGCCGAACCGCCAGGTCAGCTCCGGCATGTACTCGAAATTCATGCCGTACACGCCGGCGACGGCAGTCGGCACGATGCCGATCGCCGCGTACGCCGAAATCTTCCGCATGTCGTTGTTCTGCTGGATACCGGCCTGCGCCAGGCTCGCCTGCAAGATCGAGTTCAGCAGGTCGTCGAAGCTCGCGATCTGGTCGACGACGCGGCTGTGGTGGTCGGCGACGTCCCGGATGTACCGGCGGATCTCCTGCGGCACGCTGAGCACCGCACCGCTCACCAGGCTCTCCAGCGGCCGCGCCAGTGGCAGCACGGCCCGCTTGAGCTCCACGACCTCGCGCTTGAGCCGGTAGATCCGCGGGATGTCGACGTTCGAGCTGTCGAAGACGCTGGCTTCCATCTCGTCGATGTCGTCCTCGATCGCGTCGACGACCTCGACGTACCGGTCGACGATCTGGTCGACCACGGCGTGGAACACCGCCCACGGCCCCTGCCGGACCAGGTCGGGACGCTGCTCGAGGTTCGCCCGCACACCACGCAGACGGCAGGCGTCGCCGTGCCGCACGGTGACCGCGAACCGCTCGCCGAGGAACAGCATGACGTCGCCGGTCTCGACGACCTCGCTGGTGGCGGTGAGCTCGCCGCTGCGGATGTACCGCGCGGTCTTGATGACGACGAACGTGACGTCGGCATACCGCTCCACCTTCGGCCGGGCGAACGCGACGATGGTGTCCTCGACGGCGAGTTCGTGCAGACCGAACGTCTTCGCGACGTCGGCGAACTCGTCCGCGGTGACGTCGTGCAGGCCGAGCCAGACGAACGCGTTGTCGTTGCGCTTCGCGGACTCGAGGGCAGCGACGTAGTCCATTCGGCCGGCCTTGCGCTCACCGTCGATGTACAGGCCGCAGTCGACGATCGCGGAGCCGGGTGCGCGCGACGGGTGCGGGTCGGCCGCCGTCGTGGGCCCGTGGAGCGGGCGGGGTAGTACCTTGCCGAGCGTTCGGACCGGTGCGGCCAACGCTCGAGCCATCGGCCGCGATCGCTGCCGATCAGAAGGGTGTACCTCTGTGGGCCGGATTTCACTGTTGACCATGCCGTCACCTCCCGCTCGCGGGTTCACTGCGCCTTGCCCAACCGCCCAAGGATAGGCCGCTGTGACTCGGTACACGGCATGTACCCATTCAGCGACTGGATCGATCAAGTAGACTCGACGGTGTCCGGTAAAACTGATGTCGACCCCGCAGGGGAGAGTTAGATGCCCGTCCTGTTGGCCCCCGGCCGACTTACGGTCAACATGATCCGCACCGGCTTCGCGTCAGCCGCGCGCCGGTTCGACGAGTGGACGCTGCACGCGTTCAACGCGTAAGACGTCAGACGTCTTGACGCACGAAGGGGCGGCCCCATCCGGGCCGCCCCTTCGCCTGTCTTACGACTTGTCGTCAGCCTGCGACGACGCGGACGCCGGTGCGTCCGGGCGGAGCGGCCGCAGCCACGACCACAGCGCGAAGAGGGCGCCGAGCACGAACATTCCGAGGCCGGTCCACAGGTTGATCCGGATCCCGTCGGCCTTCTGGATTTCGGCGTCGGAGTCGAAGATCCCCAGCAGGATCAACACGACGCCGTAGAGCAGGAACAGGCCCGCGATCAACCACCGCAGGTCGAACAGACCGCGAGAAGCCGATTTGGCGTGCACCTCGTCGTCGGATTCGGACATGACGTATCGCCTCCTGACTCAGAGGAAAATGATCGACAGGACGGCGGTGATGCCGAGCGCGGTGAAACCGAGCACCTTCGGCGACTCCCACCAGCTGCGGACGTGCTGCGCGTCCGCCGCATCCGGGTTGTCCGGGTCGGGCACGCCCCACACCAGACCCTTCACCTCGTCGAGCGGCTTCGGCTTGGTGAGCATCGTGACGATCACCGTCACCACGACGTCGACGACGAACGCCGCGATCGCACCCCAGAAGTTCCGGCTCTGGGTCGACTCGATGAAAACGATCTCCGGGATACCGAGCTTGTTGTTCAGGCTCAGGTAGGCGAACACCGCTGCGGCGGTACCGGAGACCAGACCCCAGAAACCGGCCCACGCGGTCATCCGCTTCCAGAACACACCGACGATGAACGTCGCGAACAGCGGGGCGTTGAAGAACGAGAACAACGCCTGGACGTAGTTCATGATGTTCTCGAAGCCGGCGGCGATGAACGCGGTACCGATGCCGATCACGATGCCGATCACCGTGATGATGCGGCCGACCTGCAGGTAGTACCGGTCGGGCCGGTTCTTCGCGACGTACGGCCGCCACAGGTCGTAAGTGAAGACCGTGTTGAACGAGCTGACGTTGGCCGCCATACCGGCCATGAACGCGGCCAGCAGACCGGTCAGCGCGATCCCCAGGACGCCGTTGGGCAGAAACTTCGCCATCAGCTCCGGGATGGCGTCGTTGTAGGTGGGCCCACCCTCCTTGCCGAGCTGCGGAATGATCACCAGCGCCACCAGGCCCGGGATGATCGTCAGCGCGGGGATGAAGATCTTCGGGAACGCACCGATCAGCGGTGTGCGCTGGGCCGCGGACAGGTCCTTGGCGCTGAGCGCGCGCTGCACCTCCGCGAAGTTCGTCGTCCAGTACCCGAACGACAGCACGAAGCCCAGGCCGAAGATGATGCCGATCCAGTCGCCCAGCGGGTTCGTGGCGTTGCCGACCGCCGTGCCGCCCCACTGGCTGAACGCCGCGCTGCCGAGGTCGGTGTTCTCGCTGACCTTGTCCTTCAGACCGCCCCAGCCGCCGACCGACGAGAGGCCGACGACGACCAGCGGGATCAGGCCGGCGAGGATGACGAAGAACTGCAGTACCTCGGTGTAGATCGCACCGGAGAGGCCGCCGAGCGTGATGTAGATCAGAACGAACCCCGCGGAGACGAGGATCGCGATCCACAGCGGCCAGCCGAGCAGGCTCTGGATGATCAGGCCGAGCGCGTACAGGTTGACGCCGGCGGTGAGCACCGAAGCCACCGCGAACGACAGCGCGTTGAATGCGTGCGTCGGCGCGTTGAACCTCCGCCGGAGGTACTCCGGCACGCTGTGCACCCGCGTGCTGTAGTAGAACGGCATCAGCACCAGGCCGAGGAAGATCATCGCCGGCACGGCGCCGATCCAGTAGAAGTGCACCGTGGAGATGCCGTACTCGGCGCCGTTGGCGGCCATGCCGAGAATTTCCAGCGCACCGAGGTTCGCGGCGACGAACGCCAACCCCGTCACCCAGGCCGGTAGCGCGCGCCCCGAGAGGAAGAAGTCCTCACTGGTCGCCACCGCCCGCCGAGCGAGCAGACCGATCGCGATGACGATTGCGAAATAGATCCCGAGGATCGTGTAGTCGATCGCATTGACGTCGAGCGTGGCTGCAAGATCGGTCGTCATACGACCCAACCCCTTTCCGCTGGGGTCGGGCCGTTGGGGGCCTGAATTGGGTGCGGCGGCGCGGCCCAGCGGAGGGCTTGTACCCCAGGGTTATACTCCCGAACCCCGTTTTTCCGGAGCTACGAACACGCCCCGGCCTGTCCCGTGTTCGACGGTGGATTGGCCGCCATATAGGCGTCCATCGTGTCGTCCCGCATCGCTGCATACAGCTCTTCACCCTTGACCGGGTCGAGCTCGACCGAGCTACCCGCCGGCGTCTGCAGATCGTCGGTGAGGAACGGCAGCGTGGTGCAACGCAGGTTGTCGGGCCGCACGTTCTTCAGACCCAGCGCGAGGTCGGGCAGGTTCAGGTTCTCGTCGACGGTGACCGACTCGGCGACCGTGGAGAGCAGCTTGTCGAGCTTCTTCGGGTCGGTGATGACGCCCCGGGAGGTCATCTTCTTCGCGACCGCGAGGATGACGCGCTGCTGATTCTGCATTCGGCCGAAGTCGCCGCCGGGAACCGTCTTGCGCTGCCGCATGAAGTCCTGCGAGGCGTCAGGGGTGAGGAAGTTGCACCCTTTCTTCCACTTCCGCTCGGTGTGGATCGAGCTCATCGAGAAGGGGATGCAGACGGTGACGCCCCCGACGATCGACACGAGCTTCCGGACGCTGCTGAAGTCGAGGATGAACGCGCCGTTCAGCGTGACGTTGGTGAGCTGCTGGACCGTCTTCGCGGTCAGCGCCGGGCCGCCGAAGTTGTAGGCCGCGTTGATCTTGTCCTTGCCGCCCTGCCACTTGCCGTCGTCGGAAGCGGGGATGTCGACGTAGCTGTCCCGCGGAATCGAGACGATGTACGTCTTGGTCAGCGTCTTGTCGACGTGGGCGAGCATGATCGTGTCCGAGCGCAGGCCCTCGCTGGCGGCGAAGCTCGGGTCGTTCTTGCGGTCGTCCGACCCGAGGATCAGGAAGTTGAGCGGGCCCTCGGTGTATGTGGACTGCTTGTCCGAGAGGTCACCGAGGATGTCGGTGCGCTTCAGCTTGCTCTCGTAGCGGTACGTGACGCCGTAGGCCGCGGTCAGCGTCCCAGCGGCGAGCACGAGCAGCACCGCACCCAACGCGATGCAGGCCTTGGCCCACGGGGGCGCCTTCGGCTTCCGCGGCGGAAGCGTCGAAAAGCGGGCGGAGGCAGGACCGGGTGGTTCGGCCGGCGAGTCCGACCGCGCCTCCTGAAGGCCTACTGCCATCACGCTCCCTAGCGTCAGTCGCGCACCCGCCCGGGGATAGCGCGAGAAACAGCCAGAAGTGTAGGGGCGCCGAGCACGTCGTCACGCTGACCGCAGCACGGTCGGCGCGCCGAGCACCCGATTCCCGCCGCACCACAGTGGGCGGCTCCGGTGATTTCCGGCGACTTCCGGTCCAACGCCTGATTTCCAGCCCTCTGCCAGCGGATTTCGTCAGCCGGCAGGTATACCGCAACCAGTCGAAGGGGAGCATAGCCAAGCAACTGATGAAACTAGCCAGTGATCAGGAGACTGTGGATTGTTCCGTCCGAAGGGATGAGCCTCCAGTCACTCTCCGAAGCGGAAAGTAACCCAATGTAATGAGGTTCGGCCATTAATGCTGGTCGGTAAATGTACCGGTCGACCCATAACGCATTGCCCGAAGCAGGAACTGGGCATTTTCCGTTATTACGGGGATAAGGAACACGTGAACCAAAATAGGAACTGAAAAGACAAAAAACCGGGGCCGCGCTAGTTCGCGCAACCCCGGCTCGATGTCGGGCTCTACGTGGAGACGAGGGGAATCGAACCCCTAACCCCCGCCTTGCAAAGGCGGTGCTCTGCCAATTGAGCTACGTCCCCGTCACGCCGTGGGCGCTTCGTAAGACGCCGCAGCAGCGGGCTCGTTCAGCGGTGATCGGGCGCTGTGGTGGCCTCGTGCCAGAGCTCACGCTCATCGCTGGCTTCCTTGAACTTCTTGGCTGCCAGAACGGCGATACCCGCAACGGCTGCGAGTACGAGCGCCTTCTTCCACATGGAGAATTGCTCCCTTCTCCGCCCTCACCTCTGCGGGCGCTGGTGGGGCTAGCTGGAATCGAACCAGCGACCTCATCGTTATCAGCGATGCGCTCTAACCGACTGAGCTATAGCCCCCGACGCGAGACGAAACGTTACCCTACCCGTCCGCCCCGCCCCAAACCGAGTTACTGGTTCCGCTCCGCGAGCGTCAGCTCGACGCCGCCGACCAGGTCGGCACACACGTTGTAGATGAACGCCCCGAGTGTCGCCAGTGCGGTGAAGAGCACCATGTTGACCGCTCCGAGCAGCGCGGACCCGCCGATCACCATCTTCGCGGTGATCGCCAGGTCGACGCCCTGGCTACCATCCTGACCTGCGGTGACCGTGCTGATCGTCTCGTTGAGGCTGTCCCACACGCCCAGCGCGCCGAGCACCATGTACAGGATCGACGTGGCGACGATCGACGCGATGAACAGCACGAGCGACACCGCGAACGAGAACTTCATCACCGACCACGGGTCGACCTTCTTCAGCTGCAGCCGAGCCCGGCGCGGGCCACGGCTGGCGGCCGCCGACACGGTCTGACGCGCCGACCTGACCGCCTCGCCGACCTGGACCCGCGGCGGGGCCGCGGAGCCGGCCTGCTGGGCGGATGCACCACCGGAGACCGGCGCGGCGGCACCGGCCGTACCCGGCACCGCGTGCGCGGCAGGCGCGCTCACCGACGCCGCACCCGGACGGCTCGCCTGCGCCGGTCCGGTGTCGAACGAGGGCATCGCCGCCGTGGCGGCGGCAGCCGGCGGGCTGCTCGTCGGCGGTTTGGCCGCGGGGGTGACGCGGGTGGCCGCGTTGCCGGCTCCCGACGTCGGCGACGGGCTGCCGCCCGACGGCGCCGGGGTGACCGGCTTGCCGTAGGTGGTGCCCTGGCTCTTCGTCGCCGGGCGGGCCGCGCCGTTGGACGCGCTGCCAGAAGCCGGCGTCGCCGCGCCCGGCGTGGCACCGGCCGGAGTGGCATTGCCACCGGCGGCGGAAGCGGTGGCGGCAGGCTTGGCGGAGGCCGGGGTGGCCTTCGCCGCCGACGGGTTGGTGGGTGCGGCCGACTTCGCCGGAGTCGAAGACGCCCCCGCGGCCGGGGCGGGCTTGGCGCCCGCCCCGGCCGCCGGTTTGGTCGTCGCCGACGAGTCCGGCGTACCCGGCTTCGGCGGCTGCTTGGGCGCCGCAGCAGCGGGCTTGGTGGACGACGCGGACGACGCCCCCGTACCCGCGCTGCGTGTCGTGGTTTCCCGCGACGGCGTTGCGGAGCCCCCCACGGTGGCTCGCCCCACGGTGGCTTTACCCACCGCGGCGGACGCCCGGGCCGAGCTGCTCGAGTTCTGAGCGCCCGGACCGTCCGTGTTCTCGGAGTCAGTCATCAGCCGTCCTGTCCTTCAGGTTCGTCCTCGTTGCGCGCGATCGCCACCAGTGTCACCCCGGATGGGAGCTCCATGAGCTTCACCCCCATCGTGTTCCGGTCACGAGTGCGCCGCACCTGGCGCACAGGAGTCCGGATCACGCCCCCGTTGGACGTGATGGCGAAGAGTTCATCTTCGGTGGTCACCGCAAGGGCTGCGATGAGCCGTCCGCGCTTCGACACGATCCTGGCAGTGACGACACCCTTACCACCACGACCTTGGACCGGATACTCCTCGATCGGCGTCCGCTTGGCGAATCCGCCCTCGGTCGCGACGAGAACGTCCATGCCCTCCCGGGCGACGTGCATCGAGAGCAGCTCGTCCTCGCCCGCAAAGCGCATCCCGATCACGCCGGACGTCGCCCGGCCCATCGGCCGGAGGGTCTCGTCGTCGGCCTTGAAGCAGATCGCCTGCGCTTGCTTGCTGATCAGCAGCAGGTTGTCGTCCTCGTTGATCAACTCGGCACCGACGAGCTCGTCGCCGTCGCGGAGGTTGATCGCGATGACGCCGCCTTGGCGATTCGAGTCGAACTCGGTGAGCTTGGTCTTCTTCACCAGACCGTTGCGAGTCGCCAGCACCAGGTGAGGAGCGTCCTCGTAGGTGCGGATCTCGATGACTTCGGCGATCTGCTCGTCCGGCTGGAACGCGAGCAGGTTGGCGACGTGCTGGCCGCGGGCCGTACGACTGGCCTCCGGCAACTCGTACGCCTTCACGCGGTAGACGCGGCCCTTGTTCGTGAAGAACAGGATCCAGTCGTGCGTCGAGCAGACGAAGAAGTGCGCGACGATGTCGTCCTGTTTGAGCGCCGCACCCTGCACGCCCTTGCCGCCCCGCCGCTGCGAGCGGTAGAGGTCGACCTTGGTGCGCTTGGCGTACCCGGTGCGGGTGATCGTGACGACCACCGGCTCCTCGGCGATGAGGTCTTCCATCGAGACGTCGCCGTCGTAGGGCAGGATCGTCGTCCGCCGGTCGTCGCCGTACTTGTCGACGATCGTCTGCAGCTCTTCACCGATGATCTGGCGCTGACGCTCTTCGCTGGCGAGGATCGCCTCGAGCTCGGCGATGTCGGCCATCAGCTGGTTGTACTCGTCGGTGATCTTCTGCCGCTCGAGGGCGGCGAGCCGACGCAGCTGCATGTCGAGGATCGCGGTGGCCTGCAGCTCGTCGATCTCCAGCAGCTGCATCAGGCCGGTACGCGCGACCTCGACCGTCTCCGAGGCGCGGATCAAGGCGATGACCTCGTCGAGCGCATCCAGCGCCTTGAGGTAACCACGCAAGATGTGGGCCCGCTCCTCCTTCTTGCGGAGGCGGTAGCGGGTGCGCCGGACGATGACCTCGATCTGGTGCGCGACGTAGTACCGCACCATCTGGGCGATGTTCAGCGTCCGCGGAACGCCGTCGACGATCGCCAGCATGTTGACGCCGAACGAGTCCTGCAGCTGGGTGTGCTTGTACAGGTTGTTCAGCACGACCTTGGCGACGGCGTCCCGCTTGAGCACCAGCACCAGTCGCTGACCGGTGCGGCCGGAGGACTCGTCGCGGATGTCGGCGATGCCGCCGAGCTTGCCCTCCTTGACCAGCTCGGCGATGCGCTCGGCCAGGTTGTCGGGGTTGACCTGGTACGGCAGCTCGGTGACGACGAGCATCTGCCGGCCGCGACGGTCTTCCTCGACCTCGACGATCGACCGCATCCGGACCAGGCCGCGGCCGGTGCGGTACGCGTCGGCGATGCCCTCGGCGCCGACGATCAGGGCGCCGGTCGGGAAGTCCGGCCCCTTGATCCGGGCCGCCATCGCGACGATGGTCTCTTCCTCCGGCGCCTCCGGGTTGTCCAGGCACCACTGGACGCCGGCCGCGACCTCGCGGAGGTTGTGCGGCGGAATGTTCGTCGCCATGCCGACCGCGATGCCGGCGGAGCCGTTGACCAGCAGGTTCGGGAACCGCGCCGGAAGGATCGCCGGCTCGGTGGCCCGACCGTCGTAGTTCGGGACCATGTCGACGGTGTCTTCGTCGATGTCCCGGACCATTTCCATGGCCAGTGGGTCGAGCCGGCACTCGGTGTACCGCATGGCGGCCGCCGGGTCGTTGCCCGGCGAGCCGAAGTTGCCGTTGCCGTCGATCAGCGGATAGCGCAGCGACCAGGGCTGCGCCATCCGGACGAGCGTGTCGTAGATCGAGGTGTCACCGTGCGGGTGGAACTGCCCCATGACGTCGCCGACGACGCGGGAGCACTTCACGTAGCCGCGCTCCGGCCGGTACCCACCGTCGTACATGCCGTACAGGACCTTGCGGTGCACGGGCTTGAGGCCGTCCCGCACGTCCGGCAGCGCACGCCCGACGATGACGCTCATCGCGTAGTCGAGGTAGCTGCGCTGCATCTCCACTTCGAGCCCGACTGGCTCGACGCGGTCGCCGGGCGGTGGCGGGGTCGTCGTCTCGGTCACGAACTGCCTTCCGGTGTGGATATCGTTCCCACAGAGCGGGGATTTATACGATATGCCTTTTTAAGATGTGGATAAGGCTGTGAACTGTGTGGACTAGATGTCCAGGAAACGGACATCCTTGGCGTTCTGCTGGATGAACGACCGGCGTGCCTCGACGTCCTCACCCATCAGAACGCTGAACAGTTCGTCGGCGACGGCTGCGTCGTCGAGCGTGACCTGGAGCAGCGTGCGGGTGGCCGGGCTCATCGTGGTGTCCCACAGCTCGGGGTAGTTCATCTCGCCCAGACCCTTGAACCGCTGGATGTCGTCCGGCTTGGCCTTCGGGTTCTTCTCCTGGCGAAGCTTGATGAGCCCGTCGCGCTCGCGGTCGGAGAAGGCGTACTGGGCGTCGTCGCCCTTCTTGTTCCACTTCAGCTTGTAGAGCGGGGGCTGGGCCAGGTAGACGTGGCCGAGCTCGACCAGCGGCTTCATGAAGCGGAACAGCAACGTGAGCAGCAGCGTCCGGATGTGCTGACCGTCGACGTCGGCGTCCGCCATCAGCACGATCTTGTGGTAGCGGAGCTTCTCGATGTCGAACTCGTCGTGGATGCCGGTGCCCAGCGCGGTGATCAGCGACTGGACCTCGTTGTTCTTCAGCACCCGGTCGATCCGGGCCTTCTCGACGTTCAGGATCTTGCCGCGGATGGGCAGGATCGCCTGGAACTTCGGGTCGCGTCCCTGCTTCGCCGAGCCGCCCGCCGAGTCACCCTCGACGATGTAGAGCTCGCACTCGCGCGGGTCGGACGACTGGCAGTCGGACAGCTTGCCCGGCATCGCGTTCGAGTCGAGCGCGCTCTTGCGGCGAGCGAGCTTCCTGGCCTGCTGAGCGGCGATACGGGCCCGGGAGGCCGCGGAGGCCTTCTGGATGATGCCGCGCGCCTCGCTGGGATTGCGCTCGAACCAGTCGTTGAGCCACTCGTTGCAGATCTTCTGGACGAACGACTTCACCTCCGTGTTGCCGAGCTTCGTCTTCGTCTGGCCCTCGAACTGCGGGTCGGCGATCTTGACGCTGATGATCGCCGCGAGCCCCTCACGGATGTCGTCACCGGTCAGGTTGTCGTCGTTCCCGCGGAGGAGCTTCTTCTCCTTGGCGTACCGGTTGACGATGCTCGTCAGCGAGGTGCGGAAGCCCTCGTCGTGGGTGCCGCCCTCGTGCGTGTTGATCGTGTTCGCGAACGAGTGGATCGACTCGCGGTAGCTCTCGTTCCACTGCATCGCGACCTCGACGGCGAGGCCCTGGCTCTCCCCGGCGAACTCGATCACGCTCTTGTGGATCGGCGTGTTCTTCTCGTTCAGGAACCGGACGTAGTCGGCGATGCCACCCTTGTACTGGTACGTGTACTCGCGGGGCTTCTCGCCGCGGTCACCGTCAGGGTCGCGCTCGTCACGCAGGATCAGCGTCAGGCCCCGGTTGAGGAACGCCATCTCCTGCATGCGGCGACGGATCGTCTCGAGGTTGTACGTCGTGGTCTCGAAGATCGTCGGGTCGGCCCAGAACGTGATCGCCGTACCGTGCTCGCTGGTCGCCCCGCGCTTCTCGAGCTTGGCGGCCGGCTGCGTGTTCTCGTACGGCTGGTACCAGACGAAGCCTTCGGTCTTGATCTCGACCTCGAGCTTGTGCGAGAGCGCGTTGACGACCGAGACGCCGACGCCGTGCAGACCGCCGGAGACCGCGTAGGACTTGCCGTCGAACTTGCCACCCGCGTGCAGGACGGTGAGGACGACCTCGACCGCCGGGCGCTTCTCGACCGGGTGCATGCCGACCGGGATGCCACGGCCGTTGTCGACGACGCGGACGCCGCCGTCGTCGAGCAGCGTGACCTCGACCGTGTCGCAGTAACCGGCCAGCGCCTCGTCGACCGCGTTGTCCACGACCTCCCACACCATGTGGTGGAGACCGCGCTCACCGGTGGAACCGATGTACATACCTGGGCGCTTGCGGACCGCTTCGAGGCCTTCGAGAACAGTGATTGAGCTGGCGTCGTATCCGGACTTCTTCTTTTCTGACACGGACTGGCCTCGGCTGCTCTCTCCGCCGGCGGTCCGGCGGCGTCGGGCTAGCGCGGCGCGGCGGAGCCTGACACGCGCGGGTACCGCTCCAGTCTAGCCGTCCCGTCCGACAGGAAGTCGCAGCGGCGCGTCCTGTGGGCGAGCTGGCGCTTCCGAGCCCCCATCCACGTGGGTACCTACTGGGGCTGCCTGCCGACTTCGTACGACCGATCTCCCGGCGAGAGCCCAACCGGGGTGGTGGTCGGGTACCGACCGTACCGCGAGGGTCCGACCGAACCGGCTCCGTTCGTCGTCCGCGAGGTGCTCTCCGACGTTCCCCGGTCAGGGGCGGGCGCCCGGTCGTCCGGCGTCGAACCGGTCGTCGGCGCAGGAGTTCCGGCCCCGGACGCGCGCGTGCCACCGGCGGTCCGGCCACCGACCGACGCACCACCACCGGAGAGGCGGCTCGCGAAGACCCGGAGCAGTTCCGTGGTCTGCGACAGCGGCGCCTCTGCCTGCCTCGCGCGCTCGGCCGCCTGGCTGAGCTGGGCGGCCAGACTCGCGGGTGCCGTCATCGCCGGCCGCCCTTCCGGCTGGTCGGCGCTGAAGGTGCCGACGACCTGCGCTGCCTCGCGGAGGTTGCGCGATGCGTCGAGGACGGGCCGTCGGTGTTGCTGGGCCTGGTCGGAGAGGAAGCGGAGCCGACCGGCTATCCGCTCCAGCTCAGATGCCATCGGGCCGCCTCCTGGAACCATCGGTACCGGTTCGAGCGCTCTCCGCGTTCATTCTTCCACCGGACCGACGTGAATCCTTACGGGCGTCGCACTCATTCAGGTACCTGGGCGACGAAGTCGCGGCCGGCCTCGACCGCGTTGCGCATCAGTTGAATCGACCGGTCGAGCTCCTCGAGGTTCAGCTGCAGCAGTTCGAGGATGCGCCGGTCCTGGCCGGTCACCGAGCCGGCGATCTCCGCGCCGACCTCTGCGATCGCATCGCGGATCTGCTGTCTCAGGTTGTCGAGGCTCGCTGCTTGGCGGTCGACCTCACCCAGCCGAGCGAGGAGCCGTCGTTTCTCGGCTGCCGCAGTCGCCATGGCCGATCACTGTAGCGGCCCCGTACGGGGGTGAGTTGCCCGGTGAAGTGATCGGGAACGGTGTGCCGATTGTGAAGCGTGATGCAGTAACGATCCGTGTCGATCAATGTCGATTTTAGTTGATCCACATATCCACAGGCAGCCTGTGGATAACTTTCGCCGTCCTCGCTCACCACCTCCGACAGTCCGACTGGATCATGTTTGATTTATGTTGATCAACATAGATCGCCGTTGACACAGCGAAAACGAGGCGGTGTCGGAGATGCGGCGCAACGGAGAGCTGTGACGATGGGGGCATGGCGTCTGACGTGCAGATCATCGGAGCCGGCATCGCAGGTTTGGCCTGCGCGCGCGCGATCGCGGGAGCCGGACATCGGGTAGTCGTCCGCGAGGCCGCGGACACCGTCGGCGGGCGCATGGCGACCCGCGTTCTCGACGGACGGCCGGTCGACCTCGGGGCGTCGTATTTGACCTGCCGCGCCGAGGCGTTCCGCACGGTCGTCGACGATTGGGTGCGCCGCGGTCTCGCCCACCCCTGGACCAGCGCGTTCGCCGTGCACACCGCGCTCGGGCTCGAGCGCAGCGAGGACGGGCCGGTCCGGTACGGCACCCGCGGCGGCCTCCGGTCACTGGTGGAGGACCTGGCGACCGGCCTGCTCGTTTCCCTCGGTGACCCGGTGACCAGCGTCGGCCCCGGTCCGCGCGTCAACGGTTGGCCGGCCGACGCCGTCGTGCTCGCGATGCCCGACCCGCAGGCCCGCCGCCTGCTCGATCCCGAGTGCGTCGACGAGCTCGCGGAGACCGCGGATTCTCCCTGGTCACCGGTGATCGCGGTGGCTGCGGGGTGGGCGGAGCGGCAGTGGGACGTCGACGGCGTCTTCGTGCACGACGACCCGATGCTCGAATGGATCGCCGACGACGGCCGACGCCGCGCCGACTCTGCTCCGGTGCTGGTCGCGCACACGGGCGCGGACTTCGCAGCGGAGCATTCCGACGAGCCCGACCAGGCCGTCGGACCGGTGGTGGACGCCGTGCGGTCGATCCTCGGGATCTCCGAGGAACCGCTGTGGACGTTCGTCCAGCCGTGGTCCGAGGCCCGGCCGCTGAAGCCGCGGACCAGTCCGTACTTCTTCGGCGAGGCACGCATCGGCCTGTGCGGCGACGCCTGGGGCTCCCCGCGGGTCGAAACGGCGTGGGCGTCCGGGCACCAACTGGGCCTCGAGATCGCCGAAACGCTGGACTGACGCCTCCCCCGACCTGGGTCGATCGATATTGATCCACATATCCACAAGACACCTGTGGATACCGCCAGCCCGCTGGGACGGCACATCGATACATTGATCAATGTGCACTGGCCGGGCGAGCGGGGAGGTGGGGGATGACTGACGACGTCCCGTTGCTGTCCACCGTGGAAGCCGCCCGCCGGCTCGGCGTCAAACCCGCCACCCTGTACGCGTACGTGAGCCGGGGTCTGCTGTCCCGGGTTCGTGGCGCCGACGGGCGGGCGAGCTACTTCGACCCGGTCGAGCTCGATCAGATGGCCCACCAGCCCCGGACGCCCGCGCCCGGTACCGGCGGCGGCCTGGTCGTGCGATCCACCGTGAGCGAGGTCCGCGAGCAGCGTCTCTGGTACCGCGGCCGGGACGCGTGCGAGATGGCGCGCGTCGACTCGTTCGAGACGGTCGCGGCGTGGCTCTGGTCGGAGGGGCGCAGCCAGCCGCTGTCGTTCGCCAGCCCGGAGGAGTTCGTCGCCGCCGCGCGCTCGGCGTCGGACGGGCTCCCGCGCGACGTGCGACTGCTCGATCGGATCCGGGCCATCGTGGCTGCGATCGGTGCGGTCGACCCGCTCCGGGCCGACCTGCGTCCGGAGGCGGTGATGATCACCGCGGCCACGCTGATCGGAGCGCTCGTCGACGGACTACCCCGGCGGGGCTCCGACGCCGGCGAGGGTTCGGTGGCTCAGCGCCTGTGGGGCGCGCTGAGCTCGCTGCCCGCGGACCCGGCCGCCGTGACGTCGCTGAACACTGCGCTCGGTCTGCTCGCCGATCACGCGGTCACGGCGTCGACGCTTGCGACCCGGGTTGCCGCGTCCGCACGGGCGCACCCGTACGCGGCGGTGGGCGCCGGGCTCTACACGCTCGACGGGCCGGTGGAGAGCGGCACCGCCGCACTGGTGCACCGCACCCTGGCCGAGGCCGAACGGGACGGCAGCGTGGCGGTGGTGGCCCGGCTCCTCGATCAGAACAACCAGCTGCCCGGCTTCGACCACCCGCTCTATCCGGACGGCGATCCCCGCGGCCGGACGCTGATCGACGTACTCGCCGCCGAGCCGCCCCACCGCGGCCGGTGGGAGGCCGTCGAGCAGTTCCTGTCCACCGGCGGACGCGGCCGTCCGCTGGCGCCCACCATCGACTTTGGGGTGGCGGCGTTGACGTTCACCGCGGGCATGCCGCCCGACGCCGGGCTGGCGATCCTGGCGGTGGCGCGGTGCGCCGGGTGGGTGGCGCACACGCTCGAGGAGTACGGCGAGGACGTCGACCGGTTCCACGTCGACCGTCCGCAGCGGCGCGTTACCAGCGGTACCAACGGACGGGGCAGTCAGCCGTAGGTGTCGCGCGGCCCGCGGCCACGGATCGAGAGCGGCCCGCGCTTCCAGCTCGGTGCGGCCGGACCGTGCACCCGGATCTTGCGAACGACGTTCGGACCCACCTCTGCCGCCAGCATTCCGAGCAGCTTGCCGGAGAGCAGCCGCAGCTGGGTGGCCCACGCGGTCGACTCGGCCTGCAGCGTCAGCTCGCCGTCACGCAGCCCGACCGGCTTGGACTTGGCGGCGATCTCCGGCCCGACGAGGCTCTCCCAGTCGCCGATGACCCGCGCCTCGGAGGTGGGACGGTCCCAGCCGCGTTCGGCCACCATCCGACGGACCAACCGGCCCAACGGCTGTGGATCACGCGGATCGGGGCCGGCGCTGCTCCACCGCCGCCGCTTCGGGCTCTGTCCGTCGCCGGGTTCCCGTTTCGGCGCCCCTGGACGGGTCGTGTACGTGCGTCCGGCCGCCCGCGCGGCGTCCAGGGCGGCCCTGGCCAGCTGTGGCCCACTCGGCTTGAGGCCCGTCGGCTTCACCTCGGTCGGTTCGGCCTCGGCCGATTCGTCAGACACGCGTGACCTCCCCGGCCGCGACATCGAAACGGGCGCCCTGCAGTGCCGACGGAACGTCCGCGGCGACGGCGGCAGTCACGAGCACCTGAGAAGCATCCCCCACGAGCTCCGCCAGCCGCTCGCGTCGCTGGGAATCGAGCTCGGCAAAAACGTCGTCGAGGATCAGCACCGGCTCCCCGCCGTCAGCGCTGAGCAGGTCGTAGCTGCCGAGCCGGAGCGCGAGCGCGTACGACCAGCCCTCGCCGTGGCTGGCGTAACCCTTCGCCGGCAGCTCGCCGAGCCAGAGCACGACGTCGTCGCGGTGCGGGCCGACGAGCGTGATGCCCCGCTCGATCTCCTGACCCCGCGCCTCCGCGAGCGCCGAGAGGATGTGCTGGGTCAGCGTGGGCACGTCGACGTTGAACTCGGGCCGGTCGACGACCGGCTCCGGGGTATCGGAGACCGCGTCGCCGTGCGTCGAGGAGCGGTACGCCAGCCGCGTGCGGCCCTTGCCCGCGCTCACCGCGTCGTAGGCCTTCGCGACGTACGGCTCCAGCGCGCCGAGCACCTCCAGGCGGCCGGCCAGCAGCTCGGCGCCGTGGGCGGCCAGGTGGCCGTCCCACACCTCGAGCGTGCGGAGGTCTCCCCCGGATGTTCCACGTGAAGCACGCCGCGCCGACGCCGCGGTGCGCAGGAGCGCGTTGCGCTGCTTGAGCACCCGGTCGTAGTCGGCGCGCACGGCGGCGTAGCGCGGTGACCGGGCGACCAGCAGGTCGTCGACGAACCGACGCCGTTCGGACGGGTCACCGCGGACCAGCGCGAGGTCTTCCGGAGCGAACAGCACCGTGCGCAGCGCGCCCAGGATCTCGCGCGGCCGTGCCACCGGCGACCGGTTGAGCCGGGCCCGGTTGGCTTTCCCGGGCACGATCTCCAGCTCGACGACCAGCTCGCGGGCGTCGCGGACGACCGCGGCCCGGATCACCGCCCGGGTGGCACCGGCACGCACCAGCGGAGCGTCCGTCGCCACCCGGTGACTGCCCAGCGTGGCGACGTAGCCGATCGCCTCGACCAGGTTCGTCTTGCCCTGGCCGTTGGGGCCGACGAACACGTTCGGGCCGGGATCCAGGTCGACGGATACCGCCGCATAGCTGCGGTAGTCGACCAGAGACAGGTGGCGGACGTGCGTGCCACCGTGCCGGTTGGGGGTCCCGGCCCGATCCGTGTTCATCTCACCTTCGGGTGCTCAGCTGTCGATGGTGTCGCCAGGGCCGCCGAGGTCGGCGGCGGTGGCGGCCTGGCCCGCCTTCGTGGTGGCGTGGCCACCGAACTGGTTGCGCAGCGCGGCGACGGCCTTCATCGCCGGCGAATCGTCCTGACGCGAACTGAACCGGGCGAACAGCGAGGCGGCGAGAACCGGCACCGGGACGGCGTGGTTGATCGCCTCCTCGATGGTCCACCGGCCTTCGCCGGAGTCGTTGACGTAGCCCTTGATGTCGTCGAGGTTCGGGTCTTCCTGCAGCGCGTTGACCAGCAGGTCGAGCAGCCAGGACCGGACGACGGTGCCTTCCTGCCAGCTCTTCAGCACGCCCGGCACGTCCTGGACGACCTCGGCCGCCGTCAGCAGCTCGTAGCCCTCGGCGTAGGCCTGCATCATGCCGTACTCGATGCCGTTGTGAACCATCTTGGCGAAGTGGCCGGCTCCGACCGGGCCGGCGTGCACGTAGCCGTAGTCGCCCTCCGGCTTGAGCGCGTCGAAGAACGGCTGGACCTTCCCGACGTTCTCCTCGGTGCCGCCGACCATGAGGGCGTAGCCGTTCTTGAGACCCCAGATGCCGCCGGAGACACCGGCGTCGACGTAGCCGATGCCCTTCTCGGCGAGGTGGTCGGCGTTGATCTTGTCGTCGGTGAAGCGGGAGTTGCCACCGTCGACGACGACGTCGCCGTCGGAGAGCAGCTCGCCGAGTTCCTTGACGGTGTCGCGGGTCGGGTCACCCGCGGGGACCATCACCCAGACGACGCGCGGCGAGGTCGTGAACGCGTCCACGAGCTCGGTGAGGCTGCCGACGTCGGCAATCTCGTGGTTGCGGTCGTACCCGATCACGGTGTGGCCGGCGCGGCGCAGACGCTCGCGCATGTTGCCGCCCATTTTGCCGAGCCCGATGAGGCCGATCTCCATGCTGCTCTCCCCTGCATTTCGCGTGGCGGTCCCGGCGTCGGTCTTCCCCCACGAAACGACCTGACGCGGCGCTTCATGATCGATTCTTCCCCGAGCCCGGTGCGCAGATGCCAACCGGTCCCCGGCTATCTGGCAACTAGCCGGGGAACCGACCGCGAAACCTCGGCTACTGCGAGACGCGGACGGGCATCAGGAGGTACCGGTAGGCACTCTCGTTGACGGGCTTGGACTCCGCATCGGCCTCCTCACCGGTCAGGACGGCCGGCTTCAGCGGGGTCGTGCAGGACAGTACGGCGACCTCGGTGCCCAGGGCGTTCAGACCGTCGAGCAGGAACTGCGGGTTGAAGGCAATCTCGATGTCCTCGGCGTCGAAGATCGCGTCGGTGGACTCGGACGCGCGGGCGTCCTCGGTGCCACCGGCCTCGACCGTCAGGGTGCCGCTCGTGAACGCCAGCCGGACCGGGGTGTTGCGCTCGGCGACCAGTGAGACGCGCTTCACGACCTCGACCAGCGTCGCGGTGGGCACCTTGGCCTGGATCGCGTGGCTGTCGGGGAAGAGCGAGCGGACCGGCGGGAACTGGCCGTCGAGCAGGCGCGTGGTGGTGCGCCGCCCGGCTCCGGAGAATCCGATCAGGCCTTCGCCGGTAGCGCCCTGGCTCAGCGCGAGCGTGACCTCGTTGCCCGAGGACATCGCGCGGGCCGTGTCGGACAGCGTACGGGCCGGAACGAGCGCGTGCTGACTGACATCGGGAGCGCCGGGACGCCACGTCAGCTCGCGCACCGCCAGGCGGTAGCGGTCGGTGGCCAACAGGGTCAGCCGGTCGCCCTCGAGCTCGAGGCGCACGCCGGTGAGGACCGGCAGCGTGTCGTCCTTGCCCGCCGCGACGACGACCTGGGCGACAGCGGTGGCGAACTCGTTCGCCTCGACCGCACCGGCGACCGTCGGCATCTCGGGCAGCGTCGGGTAGTCCTCGACCGGCATCGTCGGAAGCGTGAAGCGAGCGGTGCCGCAGACGATCTCAGCGCGCGCCTCGTCGGCGTCGAGCTCGACCGGGTGGTTGGGGAGCGCCCGGGTGATCTCGGCGAGCAGGCGCCCGGAGACGAGGACGCGGCCGGGGGTATCGGTCTGCACGTCGACACCCATCTGGCTGGAGACCTCGTAGTCGAAGCCGGACACAGTGAGTCGGTCGTTGTCGGTGTCCAGCAGGACACCTGCCAGTACCGGCACCGGCGGACGTGCCGGCAGGCTCTTCGCCGTCCACGCGACAGCGTCGGCAAGCGCCTCGCGCTCGACCCGGAACTTCATTCCTTGCCTCCATCACTGCGGGCCTTTGTGCCTCCGACGTCGATGGTGGCAGCACCGTCGATGTGATGCCGTCCGTCGCCGCACTGGGGAGCCGACCGTACCCCGTAGGTACGACGAAACGGTGCGCCGGGCGCGAGCCGAGCGTTCCGAACCCCTCTTCTTCGGTGCGATCGTCCGAGGCTCGACCAACTCGGTTCAGAAGCGCTTTCCACACATTCCCCAGCACCGAAGAGCACTTGAGATCTCTCTAGATATACGTCTAGTAGTCGTAGTAGGGGTTGTGGGAACCGTGGAAAACCCTCGTTTACGCAGCGTGCGGCCCAATAGAACGTGTGGATGGCCGGTGGGAACTTTGGGGATGAAGCGAGGGGCGTTGTGGACGGGAAAAAGTTGTCCCCCGTTACCCACAGAGAACCCACACCTATGCGCACAGGTTTCCCACAATCCAAAGCCCTTTCCACAGAGTTATCCCCAGGCTGTGCATGAGTGCTGGTGAAACGGTGGACAGTCCTGGGGGTAGTGCGGTGGATGGGCGGTGGGATGAGCGTGCCAGCCAGCGGGTTCACTCGTACCCATCTGTTGATGAACATGTCCACACCATGTGGACACAGCTTGTTTAGGACGTGTGGACAGTGTTCGGGGGTCCGGACGCCAAGAAGCCCGCGCCGACCGTGTCGGCGCGGGCTTCGGACCCTCGGAACTACTGCTGCTGGGCGCGCTGCTTGATGCGGTTGGTGAGCTCCGCGATCTGGTTGTAGAGCGAACGACGCTCGGCCATCATCTGCCGGATCTTGCGGTCGGCGTGCATGACGGTCGTGTGGTCGCGGCCGCCGAAGGCCTGACCGATGCGGGGCAGCGAGAGGTCCGTGAGCTCCCGACAGAGGTACATCGCGACCTGGCGGGCGTTCACCAGCACCCGTGAGCGCGACGAGCCGCAGAGGTCGTCCATCGAGACGCTGAAGTACTCCGCGGTGGCGGCCATGATCGTCGCCGCGGTGATCTCCGGGCCGCCGCCCTCCGGGATGAGGTCCTTCAGGACGATCTCCGCCAGCCCGAGATCCACCGGCTGCCGGTTGAGGCTGGCGAACGCGGTGACGCGGATCAGAGCGCCCTCGAGCTCACGGATGTTCGACTGGATCTTGCTGGCGATGAACTCCAGCACCTCCGGCGGAGCGGCAAGGCGCTCCATCGCCGCTTTCTTCCGGAGGATCGCGATCCGCGTCTCGAGGTCGGGCGGCTGGATGTCGGTGAGCAGACCCCAGGTGAATCGGGTGCGCAGCCGCTCCTCCAGCGTCGACAGCTCCTTCGGCGACCGGTCGGAGCTGATGACGATCTGCTTGTTGGCGTTGTGGAGCGTGTTGAACGTGTGGAAGAACTCTTCCTGCGTCCGCTCCCGGCTCTCCAAGAACTGGATGTCGTCGACGAGCAGGATGTCGACGTCGCGGTAGCGGCGCTGGAACGCCTGGGTCTTGTCGTCCCGGAGCGAGTTGATGAAGTCGTTCGTGAACTCTTCGGTGGAGACGTAGCGCACGGCGCGGGCGTTGCCGAGCGACTGGGCGTAGTGCCCGATCGCGTGCAGCAGGTGCGTCTTGCCGAGCCCCGAGCCGCCGTACACGAACAGCGGGTTGTAGGCCTTTGCCGGCGCCTCGGCGACCGCGACCGCGGCGGCATGCGCGAAGCGGTTCGACGAGCCGATGACGAACGTGTCGAACGTGTACTTCGGGTTCAGCCGCGCCGGCTCGGTGGGGCGAGGCGTCTCGCCACGCCGGATGGTGCGGTTCGTCGGCTCGCCGGGGACCGGAGCGTCCGTTCCGAACGGCGGCGTGTGGTGCCGGCCCCGGTTGTCGAAGTTCTGGGGGTAGTTGCTGCCGTCGTAGGGCTCGAAGCCGCCGGGCCGGGCTCCGCCGTACGGACCCGGGGTGCGGTAGGACGGCTGCTCCGGAAATGCCGGCGGCGCGTAGCCCGGAATGCCCGCGGTGCCGACGACGCTCGCGCTCCCGGTGGTTCCGGTGCCCATCGGCGGGGCCTGGGCTTCGGCCTCCGTAGCGCTCGCCGCGTGCCGTCCGCGGCCACGCTCCGGCGTGCCCAGCGGCTCGGCGGGCTCCGCCGAACCCACCGGCGGCGCCTCGGCCTTCGGGCTCTCGTCGGGACGACCGGGCTGATCGGGCAGGTACGGGTCGGGCCGCGGGTCGTCGGCGCGCTCGTGTTCCTCGGGACGGGGCCGGTAGCGCTCGGTCGCGCTGCCGTACGTCGTCGGCGCGGGCGAGACCGGCACCGGCGACGGGGCGCTCTCGCCGTACGGGCGGAACGACTGCTGACGGTAGCCGCCGGCGGCCTGCGTCGGGAACTCGAGCTCGGGCCGGCCGCCGCCGTACTCCCCACCCCGGTCGGACTCGTACCGGCCGGCCGGGTAGCTGTCGGAGCGGTAGTTGTCGACCGGCGGGAGATCCAGGACGTGGAGTTCCATCGTCTGCTGCTCGACCGGGACCCGCACGGTGACGGCCACGTTGACCGTCCGGCCGAGCTGTCTCGAGATCGCGTCGGTAATCACACCGCGTAGCCGACTTTCGAAGGCGTCCTTCGCGAACTGGTTCGGCGCGGCCAGCAACGCGGTGTCTTCGACCAGCGCCAACGGCCGAGTGAGCCGAAGCCAGGCCCGCTGCTGGGGACTGAGGTCCTGGTCGGCCAGGCTTTCCGTGGCCGCAGACCAGATGCCTTCGAGATCAACGCTCTCGTCGGTCACCATTCCCCCTGGTAGATAGCGTCGCTCTCGGGCGACCGATGCACTGTCCACACCGGTTTCCACACCCTGTGTATAGTGCTCGGGCCCTGATCTGAACCGGACATTTCGTGCCCCGGCTTCGACGGCGTGTCGGGCGGCTGCCCGCCCGACGGACCTACCAGGCCGAACGCCCCCGGTTGCGCTCACGGAAATCCGACGAGATCAACCAGGACCGGCAAACGGGCAGGCTAACAGCGTCCTTGAGCACCCAACAAGGCGTTGTCCACAGGCTGAGGCGGCCTGTTGTCCCGTCCGAGCCCGTGGCCTGCGGGCATGCCTGATGTGCCAGGTTGATATCGGGACGGAAGAGCGATTCACACGTCGGCGCGGCACGGTACAGATCAGCTACCGAGAGTGACGAACCAGCTGCTCGGACTCCCGCATTTGCTGGCCCTGTGATGGCTCACGTACGCTGGAAGCATCTATGGCTATGCCTGTGACTCTGGGACGTAGCCGAGCCGACCGCAGTTCGACCTGTTAGTACGCATCGGAGACCGCGACGTGAGCAAGCGCACCTACCAGCCGAACAACCGCCGCCGCGCGAAGACCCACGGCTTCCGGCTGCGCATGCGCACGCGTGCGGGGCGGGCCATCATCGCCGCACGGCGCCTCAAGGGGCGCGCGCGCCTCTCCGCCTGATCCGGCGGGGGCGCGGCGTGCTGCCGGCGCACGCGCGGCTACGGCGGCGTGAAGACTTCACCAGGGTGCTGCGCTCGGGCAGTCGCGCGGGACGCAGCACGCTCGTGGTCCACGCGACGTTGGGCCGCCCGGTCGACGCCGCGCACGCCGGTACCAATTCTGACGAGACCGGCTCGACGGAGAACTCCGTCCGAGCCGGTTTCGTTGTCTCCAAGGCAGTGGGCAATGCCGTCACGCGACACCGGGTCGCGCGGCAGCTGCGCCACCTGGTCCGTGACCGGCTCCCGCAGCTACCCGCGGGTAGCACGGTGGTGGTCCGGGCTCTGCCCGCCGCGGCCGACCAATCTTCCGAGACGCTGGGCCACGACCTCGACAGCGCGTTCCGACGCATCCTGAAGGCTCGACGATGAGCGTTGCTCCGCACCGCGACCGGGACGTCTCCGCGGAGACGGTCCCGGAGACCGGTGTGTCGAGCACCCAGCCGAGCCGGATGTCCCGGGTACTGCTGGCGGTGCTGATCGCACCGATCCAGTTCTACCGCCGGTGGATCAGCCCGGCACTCCCGCCTCGCTGTCGTTTCCACCCCAGCTGCAGTGCCTACGCGCTGGAGGCGCTGCGGACCCACGGTCCGGTAGCGGGGATCCTGTTGGCAGGTTGGCGCATCATGCGTTGCCACCCGTTCCACCCCGGTGGGTACGACCCCGTCCCCACGGCGCGGCCCCGCTGGGCTCAGCGCCTCCGTCGTGCTCGCAACCGCCGTCCGTCTGGAGCTTCTCGGTGAACTTGAACTGGATCTACACGGGTATCTCGTGGATCCTGCTGCGCTGGCACGACCTGTGGGGCGGCCTGCTCAACATGCCGTCCGGCCCCGCGTGGGTGCTGTCCATCGTCTTCCTCGTGCTGACCGTCCGGGTCGTGCTCTTCCCGGTCTTCGTCAAGCAGATCAAGTCGCAGCGGGCCATGCAGACGCTGCAGCCGCAGATGAAGGAACTGCGCGAGAAGTACAAGAACGACCAGCAGAAGCTCCAGCAGGAAATGATGGAGCTCTACAAGCGGGAGAAGGCCAACCCGCTGATGGGCTGCCTTCCGATCTTCCTGCAAATCCCGGTCTTCATCGGTCTGTTTCACGTCCTGCGCCTGATCAATCCGAACTCGGACTCGGCCTTCAAGGCGATGACCACCGAGTACGGCTGGACCGCCGACCAGTTCAACAGCGCGTCCGAGGCGCGGATCTTCGGTGCCCCGATCGCCGCGGCGTTCCGCTCGACGACCGACCAGCTCGCGCAGCTCGACGCCAGCCGACTGGCCGTCACGCTGGTCGCCGGCATCCTGATCATCACGATGGTCGCGACGACCTACATCACCCAGCGCCAGATGATTGCGCGCAACGGTGTTGCGGCCGACCCGACGCAGGCGATGGTGCAGAAGCTGATGCTGTACGGCATCCCGGCTTCGCTGCTGATCTCCGGTGCGATCTTCCCGATCGGCGTCGTCGTCTACTGGGTGACGCAGAACTTCTTCTCGATGGGCCAGCAGTTCTGGGTGCTCAGCAAGATGCCGATCCCCAAGCCCGGCGACCCGAAGGTCGACCCGGAGAAGGCCGCTGCGATGGCGCCGAAGCCGGGCGTCAAGCCGGTCAATCCGAAGAAGGGCGGCCGTCCTGCGACCGCGCGGCAGTCGTCCACCGGCAGCTCGCTGAAGTTCGATACCGCCAAGGCGCGTGCCGATCGGGCAGCTGCCGACAAGGCCAAGGCAGAGGTGCCCGACACCAACAGCGATGGTTCCGACGGTGCCGAGACGCCACCGCCCGCGCGTCGGCCAACGCCACCGCGTGGCAGTGGCGGCCGACGTCCGCAGGACAACCGGAACCGGAAGCGGAAGGGCGGCCGGCGCTGAGCCGGCCTCCTACGGATCATTCGCGCCGCGTCGCGGCGGCGCGGCAAGCCAGGGAGCAACAATGACGGAGACCCGTCCCACCACGGCGCCGGCGGCCACGGACACTGTGGACGAAGACACCGATCTGCTGGTACGTGAGGGCGACATCGCCGGTGACTACATCGAGCGGCTGCTCGACATCCTCGACTTCGATGGCGACATCGACATGGACGTCGAGGGCGACCGTGCCGTGGTCGCGGTGATCGGTGAGGAGCTCGACGCGCTGATCGGTCCGCGCGGCACCACGCTGGACGCGCTCCAGGAGCTGACCCGGCTGGCGGTCGTGCAGCAGACCGGCGTCCGCAGTCGGCTGATGCTCGACGTGGGTGGTTACCGCGCCAAGCGTCGACAGGAGCTCGTCGCCATCGCGAAGAACGCGGTGGAGCAGGCCCGGTCGCTCGGCGAGCCGGTGAAGCTGAGCCCGATGAACCCGTTCGAGCGCAAGGTCGTGCACGACGCGATCAGTGCGATCGAGAACGTGCGGAGCGAGTCCGAGGGCGAAGAGCCGGAGCGTCGCGTGGTCGTCCATCTGCAGAGCGCATGACCGAGCGCGACAACTTCGCAGCGAGCCCCGCCGGTCCGCCGGCGGGGCTCGCTGCTGTTGCGGCCTCGGTGTTCGGTGACCGGCTCCCGGTCGCGGTCCGCTATGCGGAACTGCTCGCGACGGCGGGCGTCGAGCGTGGCCTGATCGGCCCTCGCGAGGCACCACGGCTGTGGGAGCGGCACCTGCTCAACTGCGCCGTCGTCGAAGAACTCTTTCCGACCGACGCCACGGTCGTGGACGTCGGGAGTGGCGCGGGGCTGCCCGGCCTCGTGCTGGGAGTCATGCGTCCGGATCTGCGGATCACGTTGCTGGAGCCCCTCGCCCGCCGGGTCGCGTTCCTGGAGGAGGCCGTCGACGCGCTCGGACTGTCGTCGATGACCGTGCGGCGCGGCCGGGCCGAAGAGGTCGTGGGGCAGGTGTCCGGGTCGATCGTGACCGCACGGGCCGTCGCGCCCCTGGACCGGCTCGCCGCATGGTGTCTGCCGCTCTGCGAGCCCGAAGGGCGCATGCTCGCACTGAAAGGTTCGTCTGCGGCGGAGGAGATCACCGAACACGCCGCAGCGGTAGCGAGGGTCGGAGGGGTCTCCCCTCGTATCGTCGAGTGCGGAGGCGGCGTCGTCGACCCCCCGACGACCGTGGTCGAGATTCTCCGTGGTGGTGCAGTAGCCACCGGCCCCCGGCGTTCCGGTACTCGAAGTGCCGGGAACGGCAGTGATCCGTCCCGTCGGCAGAGGCCTGGATCGGCCACTGCGAGCCGCCGTGGACGGAGAGGACGACACGGGCCATGACCGACAGCGCATCTCGGAAACCCACTGCCGTGGGATGGCCGGGCTCGAAGCCGGCCGACGAATTCGCGGTGATCAAGTTTCCGGGACGCGGTGATTCGGACCTGGGATGGCCCGACTTCACGGCTCACGAAGAGACTGCACTCCCTCCACCCGCTAGACGCTCCGACAAAACCCCTCTGCGGTTGGTGCGCCCCGAGGGGCTCACGGTGGAGAACGGGCACTTGGAGATCGTCACGGCGCCTTCCCTCGACGATCTGCTCGGCGTGACCGCCGCTGACCGCCGCGCAAGCGATCCGACGGCCGGAATCGGCAACTCTTTGCGTGATCTCATCGACAGAGTTGTCGGTCGGGCAGAGGTTGAACGCCCCGGGACGGTACCGTCGGAGAGTGCCGGCGGGACCCTCGCCGAAGTCCCCTTCTTCGAGCGGGGTGCAGTCTTCGAGCGCGGCGCAGCGATCGCAGCGTCGCCGGACACCACTGGCCCCTCGGCGCCAGCTTCCCCCGAGTCCGGTTTTGAACAGGTCCAGGAGATCGACGTGAGCGACCCCGCTCAGTCCGCCCCCCATAGCCTCACGAGCGGAGCGGATGAGAGCCAGCGACGGATCCGCGCCGTGTTGGACGACGCCACCGCCGTTCCACGTGAAACGGCCCCCGATCCCTTCGATGTTTCACGTGAAACAGATCCTCTCTCGATGGACGCCCGCGTCTTGCCGGGCGATGTTTCACGTGAAACTGACGACGATGATCTACCGATCGCGATCGAAGCCCGACGCGCGGTCCAGGTTCTGAATCCGGGTCACAACACGCTTCCCCGCCCGCTCGGCGGCCGACGCGTCATGTGCGTGGCCAATCAGAAGGGCGGGGTCGGCAAGACCACGACCACTGTCAATCTCGCGGTCGCGCTCGCCCTCCACGGCAACCGCGTGATGGTGATCGACCTCGACCCGCAGGGCAACGCGTCCACCGGGCTGAACGTCGACCACCGGGCCGGTGTGCCGAGCACCTACGACGTCCTCGTCGACGGAATCCCGCTCGCCGAGGCGACGGTGGCCGTCGACGGCGTGCCGAACCTCTACTGCGTCCCGGCGACGATCGACCTCGCCGGGGCCGAGATCGAACTCGTCTCGGTCGTCGCGCGCGAGAACCGGCTCCGCCGGGCCATCGACGCGTTCCCGGCAGACATCGACTACATCTTCATCGACTGCCCGCCCTCGCTGGGCCTGCTGACGGTTAACGCACTCGTCGCTGCCCGAGAGGTGCTGATCCCGATCCAGTGCGAGTACTACGCGCTCGAGGGTCTCGGTCAGCTACTCCGCAACGTCGAGTTGGTGAAGGCGCACCTGAACAACGACGTGCAGATCACCACGATCCTGCTGACGATGTACGACGGCCGCACCAAGCTGGCCGACCAGGTCGCCACGGAGGTCCGGGGCCACTTCGGCGACACCGTGCTGGAGGCGGTCATCCCCCGCAGCGTTCGCGTCTCGGAGGCGCCTGGATTCGGGCAGTCGGTGATCACCTACGATCCTGGTTCGCGCGGTTCGACGAGTTATCTTCAGGCTGCTCGGGAGATCGCGGAGCGCGGCGCTAGGGGAGGACACCTGTGAAGAACCGACGCGGACTGGGGCGAGGCCTCGGTGCGCTGATCCCGGCGGGGCCGTTGCCGGGTGAGGAGGAGGACGGTGCGCCCGTCGCCACCCAGCGGATGCCGTTCGCCACCGGCGCCACAGCGGTCTCCGCGGTACCGGACAGCGACGACGAGGCGTCCGGTCTGGCGCCGGTGCCTGGTGCGCGGTTCCGGGAGGTGCCGGTCGACGCGATCGCGCCGAACCCCAAGCAGCCGCGTAAGGGCGAATTCGACGAAGAGGCGATGGAGGAACTGAAGACCTCCATCACCGAGGTCGGGGTTCTCCAGCCCGTCGTGGTCCGGGAGAAGGCGCCCGGAAGCTACGAGCTCATCATGGGCGAGCGTCGCTGGCGCGCGTCGAAGGCGATCGGTCGGGAAACGATCCCGGCCATCATCCGGGACACCAGCGACGAGCACCTCCTGCGGGACGCCCTGCTGGAGAACATCCACCGGTCCGACCTCAATCCGCTCGAGGAGGCGGCCGCGTACCAGCAGCTGCTCGCGGAATTCGGCGTCACGCAGGAGGAGCTCAGCAAGCGCATCGGGCGTAGTCGGCCGCAGATCTCCAACACGATCCGTCTGCTGAACCTCCCCGCCGCGGTGCAGCGGCGGGTGGCCGCCGGGGTGCTCAGCGCGGGCCACGCGCGGGCGCTACTGTCCCTCGACGACAACGACGCCCAGGACCGGCTCGCGACGCGCATCGTCGCCGAAGGGCTCTCGGTGCGGGCCACCGAGGAGATCGTCGCGCTCGGCGGCGACCCCGAGCCCCCGCAGCGGGACGCGCCGGCCCGCCGGACGCGCATGCGGTCCCCCGGTCTGGAAGACCTCGCGGGCCGGCTCTCCGACCGGTTCGACACCCGGGTGAAGGTGGACCTCGGTAAGCGCAAGGGGCGCATCACTATCGAGTTCGCGACGATCGACGACCTGGAGCGCATCGCCGACGCGATGGGCGTGAAGTCCGAGGGCCAGCCCGAGTAACCCCACGTCCCCCGAATGCAGAGCGGCCCCACGGAACCCCGTGGGGCCGCGTTCTTGTCCAGAGTTCCCGCGGTGCACGCCACACCTAATGGGGTGGGCGGCGAGGGAACGCGTCCGGCAGGATGAAGGCATTCGAGCCTGGAGAGATCGTGCAACAACCTCGTGTCGTGGTGAACCCGCCGCTGACCGACGAACTCCGTGAGCACCTCGTCGACATGTGGGTGCGGGTCACCAATGAAGGTGGGTCGGTCGGGTTCGTTCCGCCGGTGACGGCGGCAATTATTCGGCCGACTGCCGACCGTTCCTTCGATCGGGTGCGTCAGGGGACCGACGTCTTGGTCTGTCTGACCGCACCGACGAATCCCGAAAAAATACGTGGATCACTCCGAAAAAATGGCCTTCTGGAATCGCCGGAGAAGGCCGAACACGGGTTGGTCGGTACTCGGGGTACCGATTCCGACAATCGCGCGTCTATGGGCCTCTCAGGGGCGCTAACGGGCGAGCGGGTTGTGGCGTGGTTGCTGCTCGCCGAAAGTGAGAGCCTTCTGCGTCGGCACTGGCGGACGGTGTACCGGGTGCAGGTCGATCCGGCGTTTCAGGGCGACGGGTTGGGCACGAAGCTGATGGCGTCGGCCGCCGACCATGCCCGGGACGAGCTCGGGCTCGAGGCGCTCACTTTGATGACGCGCAGCGGCACCGGGGCCGAGCGTTTCTACAAGCGTTGCGGCTACCGCGAAGTCGGCCGCATCCCCGGCGCCATCCGGATCGGCCCTCACGACAACCGCGACGAAGTCCACTTCTGGCTCGACCTTTAGTGGGCGGCCCGGTCAGAACGACGCTGCCGAGCGGGCGGCAGGACTTGAGTATTACCTATACGCGGCGTCCTGCCGCCCGATCGGCAGCGTCGCCCTGACCGGGCTCCAGGTTTCGAGCCAAAGCAAAATGCCTCCCCGCGCTTTGCGCGGGGAGGCATTTGCGCAAGCTCAGCGTTTGATGGATTGCTCTACTAGGTCGGCCAGGACGTCGCCGAAGTCCAGGCCGGCGGCCTGGACGGCGATCGGGAGGAGGCTGGTTTCGGTCATGCCCGGGGACACGTTGACCTCCAGGACCTGGATGCCCCCCGCCTCGTCGACCAGCAGGTCGACACGCGAGAGATCACGGAGCTCGAGCGCGTCGTGCGCCGCGACCGCGGTCTCGGCGACCCGCTCGGCGATCTCCGGGTCGAGCCGGGCCGGTGCGTGCCAGGTGGTCGTCCCAGCGGTGTACCGCGCCGTGTAGTCGTACACGCCGTCCGCCGGCACGATCTCCACCGCCGGCAGCGCCGTCGGCCCGTCCGGCGTCTCGATGACGCTCACCGCGATGTCGGCCCCGCTGGCGAATCGCTCGATCAGCGCGGTGTCGCAGTAGCCGAAGCACCCCACCATCGCACTGGGAAGCTCCTCGACCGTGCGCACGGCCTGCGCCCCGAGACCGGATCCACCCTCGGCGGGTTTGACCATCAGCGGCATCCCGAGCCGCTCGACGATCCGGTCGAGCAACGTCTGAGCGCCCAGCTCCCGAAATGTTTCGTGGGGCAGCGCAATCCACTCCGGCGTCGGCAGCCCGACCTTCTGCAGGGTCGCCTTCGCGGCCGCCTTGTCCCACGCGACGCGGGACGGGTCGGCACCGGCCCCCACGTACGGGATGCCGAGCAGGTCCAGGACTCCCCGCAAGGAGCCATCCTCCCCGCTCGCCCCGTGCAGCGCGATGAACACCGCGTCCGGCCGCTCGGTCTCCAGCGCGGTCAGCAGACCGGCGTCGACGTCACGAAGGGTGGCGTCGACGCCGCTGCGACGCAGTGCGTCGGCCACCCGGCGACCCGAGCGCAACGACACCTCGCGCTCGTACGACAGGCCGCCGGCCAGGACGAGGACGTGCCTACTCATGCGAGCTCCGGTCCGGGTGCGAACGAGGTACGGGACAGCGGGCCACCGTGGGGCCCGCGTCGCCGAGCGGTGGGGGTGTTGAAGACCTGACGCAGCTCGGTCTCCTCGTCGATCACCGTCGCCAACCGCCGGATGCCTTCCCGGATGCGGTCGGGCGCGGCGGACGAGAAGCAGAGCCGCATGTTCTGGCGCCCGTTGCCGTCGGCGTAGAAGCCGATTCCCGGCACGTAGGCGACCTTGTGCGTCAGCGCGCGGGGCTGCATGGCCTTGGTGTCGAGCTCGTCGCCGACGGTGGCCCAGACGAAGAATCCGCCTCGCGGATGCGTCCAGGTCACCCCGGCCGGCATGTGGGTGGACAGCGCGTCGAGCATGACGTCGCGCCGCTCCCGGTAGATCTCCCGGAACACCTTCAGCTGTTCCCGCCAGGGGTACTTACCGAGGTACTCCGACGCGATCATCTGCGTCAGCATCGCGGGGCTGAGCACCTGCGACTCGTTGACGAGGACGAGCTTCTCGCGAACCGCGGGCGGCGCGAGCACCCAGCCGGTGCGCAGACCGGCGCCGAACATCTTCGAGCACGACCCCAGGTAGATCACCCGGTCCGACGAGCGGGCACGCAGCGCCTGGCCCGGCCCGTCCTCGAAGCCCAGCAGCCCGTACGGGTTGTCCTCGATGATCAGCAGGTCGTACCGCTCGGCGAGCTCCACGATCGCGTCCCGGCGCGGCTCGGTGAGCGTCACGCCCGTGGGGTTCTGGAAGTTCGGCACCGTGTAGAGGAACTTGACCTTCCGCCCCTCGGCCGCCAGGCGACGAAGAGCAGCGTCCAGCTCGGACGGGATCAGACCCTCGCTGTCCATCGGGACGTGCACGACCTCGGCCTCCGCCGCGGCGAACGTACCGAGCGCGCCGACGTAGGACGGGCCCTCGGCCAGCACCACGTCGCCGGGATCGAGGAACAGGTGCGCGATCAGATCGAGGCCTTGCTGGGAGCCGACCGTGATGACGACGTCCTCGGCGGAGCCGATCACACCCTCCACGGCCATGACCTCGCACACCAGTTCACGCAGGCGCAGATCACCCTGGCCGGTGCCGTACTGCAGAGCTTCCGCGCCGCGGTCACGGATGAGCGCGGCGGTCATGTCGGCGATCTCGTCGAGCGGAAGTGCGGAGACGAACGGCGACCCACCTGCCAGCGAAACGATCTCCGGCCGGCTTGCCATCGCGAACAGTGCGCGGACCTCGGAAACGGTCATGCCACGCATGCGTTGCGCATAGCGATCGGTGTAGTCGTCCAGTGTCGTGCCGCTCATGTATTCGCCTTCCGCGATGGCCGTCGTACTGCATTGTCCGGCGGAAACGGGCCTCATCACCAAGCCAATTAGCGTCCCGGTGGCTCGAACCACGATACCGACCGGCGCGTCGAACCCTTTCGCGGCGCGAGATGCGCCCTTACCATGGTCATTCGGGTAGAAATCAGCAGCCCCTTGCTTGGAGGTCGATCCGCTGATGTCCCGTCGGCTGGTCAGCCTCACGCTCGACACCCTGGAAGATTTGCCCTCCCGGTGCCGATCGTGCGTGTTCTGGGAGCTCGATCCGGTCAGCCAGGACCGTGCGATCGAGTGCGGCGATCCCGCGCTGGAGAAGGAAGCCTGGATTTCCTCGACGCTGCTCGAGTGGGGCTCCTGCGGGAAGCTCGTGTACGTCGACGGGGTGCCGGCCGGCTACGTGCTGTTCGCGCCGCCCGCCTACGTGCCGCGGTCGGTCGCGTTCCCCACCAGCCCCGTCAGTCCCGACGCGGCGTTGCTCATGACGGCCTACATCGTGCCTGAGTTCGTCGGAGGCGGCCTGGGACGCATGCTCGTGCAGGGCGTGGCCAAAGACCTCACCAAACGCGGTGTGAAGGCGATCGAGGCGTTCGCGGACGCCCGGTGGGATCAGCCGCAGTGCATGGTGCCCGCGGACTACCTGCTCGCGGTGGGCTTCAAGACCGTCCGCCCGCACCCGCGGTGGCCGCGGCTGCGCCTCGATCTGCGGACGGCCCTCTCCTGGAAGTCCGACGTCGAATACGCGCTGGAGAAGCTGTTGGGCTCGATGAGCCCCTCACTGGCCCTGGGCCCGGCACACCGGTCTAGCTGAACTGCATCGCGTGCAGGGCCGTCAGGTCCAGCGAGCCGGTCTTCACGTCCGCCTCGGTGGGCAGGAAAACCCGCTGCACGGCGATCAGGATCGCCTCCGCGACGGTGTCGCGGAACGACGGGTCGATCAGCCGGGGGCGGTCCATCGGGGAGCTCAGGTAACCCAGCTCGACCTGGACGGCCGGCATCCGGGTGAGCCGCAGCATCTCCCACGTCTTCGCGTGCGTGTGGCAGTCGAGCATGCCGGTGCGGGCGACGATCTCCCGCTGCACCAGCCCGGCCAACCGCTCCCCCACCGTCGAGCTGACGCCCGATCCGGTGCCGAAGTGGTAGGTCGCGACGCCGTTCGCGAGCGGGTTCGGGTTGCTGTCGACGTGGAGGCTGATCAGCAGGTCGGCGTCGACGGTGTTCGCCAGCGCGGCGCGCTCGGAGGCGGTGCGCTCGTGGTCGCGGCCCCGGGTGAGGTCGGCGCGGACGCCGATCGCGGAGAACCGGCCCTCGAGGCGGCTGGCGAGGTCGTAGACGAGGTGCGACTCGGTCCAGGTGAGCATGCCGTCCTGGGCGGTGACACCGACGTCGGCGCCGCCGTGCCCCGGGTCGATGACGACGCGCTTGCCGGAGAGCGCAGGACCGGCGTGGTAGAGCATCGCGGACTCACGCAGCAGCTGCGGGCGCCCACCGACGACCTTGCGGCCGAGCTGACGCAGTGCGCGCATCGTGAGCGGCCCGACCGTGCCGTCGGCGGCGAGGCCGACCTCGCGCTGGAATGCCCGCAGCGCGGTCTCGGTGCGCTGACCGAAGATGCCGTCCGCGCGGCCGTTGTCGTAGCCCATCTCGAGCAACCGCTCCTGCAGCTCCCGGACGTCGTCGCCGAGCATCGGCTCGCTGACCGAGCGGTTCAGAACGCGGTCGCCCAAGCGCCAGCGCGCCGCCACGAGCGCGCGCCAGCTCTCCGGGCCGACGATGCCGTCGACCACCAAGCCGCGCGACTGCTGGAACTCACGCAGCGCGAGCTCGCACATGGCGTCGAAGACGACGTCCTCGGCGGGCTCGGTAACGGCGGTATCAGCGATCAACCCCAGGGTCACCAGCGTCGACTTGACCTCGGCAGCTGCAGGTCCGACAGTGCCACGCTTGATGAACTGCATGGGGTGAGCTCGCTCCTTCCATCCGCGGCCCTCGGTCGGGGGAACCGAGGGGGAAACCGGCCGGAAGATCTCCGGACCGGTATTGGGGCCGCGATCATCGACCGTAACGCGTCGCGGCCACGACAGCGCACCGTAGCGTTCTCTGGCGCGTCGCGTGTCGGGTTTGTGCCCCTTGATCGAAGCTCCGCACGACGAGAGCGAACCGTCTCATAGACAAGGCCCGGTGCGCGAATTCGCTAAACATCAAGGGAGCCCCGAGCCATCGGCCCGGGGCTCCACGCAGCGCATTTACTTAGAGCGCGCTCTCGATCATCTTCATGATCTGACCCTTCGGCTGAGCACCGAGGATCGAGTTGACCGGCTCGCCACCCTTGAAAACGGTGATCGTCGGGATCGACATCACACCGTAGTCGCGCGCGGTGTTCGGGTTCTCGTCGATGTTGAGCTTGACGATCTGGATCTTGTCGCCGAGCTCACCGGCGATCTCGTCCAGCACGGGCGCAACCTTGCGGCACGGCCCGCACCATTCCGCCCAGAAGTCGACGACGACCGGCTTGTCGCTCTGCAGGACGTCGTCGGTCCAGCTGGCGTCGGTGACGGCCTTGGTGTTGGCGCCCATGATGTCTCCTTACTCGGGGCGAAACTGATTACTCGGTGAGAGCGGCGACGTAGTGCTCGGCGTCGAGAGCCGCCACACAGCCCGTGCCGGCCGCGGTGATGGCCTGGCGGTAGGTGTGGTCGACGAGGTCGCCACAGGCGAACACACCGGGCACGTTGGTGCGGCTGCTCGGAGCCTCCACCTTCACGTAACCTTCGGCGTCCATCGCGACCTCGTCCTTGAACAGCGCGCTGCGCGGGTCGTGGCCGATCGCGATGAAGACACCCTCGGCGTCGAGCACCGACTCCTCACCGGTGACCGTGTCCTTGAGGCGGACGCCGACCACCTTGCCGCCCTCGCCGAGGATCTCGGTGGGGACGTTGTTGAGGCGGAAGTCGATCTTCTCGTTCGCCTTCGCCCGGTCGACCATGATCTGGCTGGCGCGGAACTCGTCACGCCGGTGCACGATCGTCACGGTGTCGCCGAAGCGGGTCAGGAAGGTGGCCTCCTCCATCGCGGAGTCGCCACCACCGATGACGGCGATCTTCTTGTTGCGGAAGAAGAACCCGTCACAGGTCGCACACGACGACACGCCATGGCCGAGCAGGTCGTTCTCGCCGGGAACACCGAGGCGACGCCAGGCCGAGCCGGTCGCGAGGATCACCGCGCGCGCCTTGTACTCGCGGTCGCCCACCTTGACGATCTTCACCGGACCGGAGAGGTCGACCTCGGTGACGTCGTCGGTCACCAGCTCCGCGCCGAAGGCCTCGGCCTGCTTGCGCATGTTGTCCATCAGATCCGGGCCGTCGATCCCGCCGGGGAAGCCGGGGAAGTTCTCCACCTCGGTGGTCGTCATCAACGCGCCACCGGACTGGACGCCCTCGAACACGAGCGGCTTGAGCGAAGCCCGGGCCGTGTAGACGGCTGCGGTGTAGCCCGCCGGACCGGACCCGATGATGATCACGTTCCGGATCTCTTCGCTACCCACGTCTTCCTCCAGGGCTATCTCCGCTGACAGTCACGCAAACGCCATGGTAGGTGCCGACATTCCCGCGGTGGTGAGGGTGCCCGAGGTCACCCTTCGCGGTTCACGCTGACGCGTGCGCGCTCGTCGGAGTTGCCGCCCGCTCCGCAGTTGGCTCCCGCGGCGACGACGTCGAGGCGGTCGGGGTCGGGCTCCGGCGCGACCACCACGATCGCGGGCGTCCCGTCCAGCGTGGCGTAGTCGACAGCCAGCGGCGCCCCGGCGACGCCGAGCGCGGTGAGGCAGTTCTGGAGCTCGGCCGGGATCGTGAGGCGCCGCAGGGCCGTCGGCACCGCGGCGACCTGGCGGTCGGCCGGCACCGAGGGGGCTCCGCTCGCAGCCGGTACCGGTGTACCGAGCAGCGCGCGGGCCTGCCGACCGAGCTCTGCGGTGGAGTAGATGACGCCGGAGACCCGTGTGCTCGGCGGAGCGGCCGGCGCGCTGAGCACCTCGCTCTCGGACTCCTTCGCCGAGGACGCCGCCGAATCGTCGCCGTTGTCGCCGCTCGAGGTGGCCAACTGGCCGACGCCGATGCAGAGCGCCCCGACCACCGCTGCGGCGGCGACCCATCCCCCGGCGACCCGCCAGCGACGCGCAGCACGATCCCTGGCGGCCTTCTCGACCCGCAGCCGGCTGAGCTCGTCCGGCTCCGGCGCCTTCCAGGACGTCGCAGGTTCTTCCTCCGCCGGGTCGGTGGCCACCAGAGCCCGGTCCAGCCGCGCCGCGACATGTACAGGCATCGGCACATCCGGGAGGGCCGCCAGATCGGCGGAGATGCCCGGCAGCACGGCGGTGAGCTGACGGTAGGCGTCGGACCACTCCTGATCGGTGGCGATCCGCGCGGCCACGGCCTCGCCGTCGGGCGTGCCGTCGAGGAGGCCTTCGGCGTAGTCCGCGAGCTGATCGAGTTCAGACGGTGTCACCGGGTACCTCCTTCCGTCGATTCGACGTCATTCCGGGCATCGGGGTTCCGAAGATGGCCGAGCATTACGGCCAGACGGGCCCTCCCCCGCGCACATCGGCTCTTCACCGTGCCTACCGCGACGTCGAGCATCTCTGCCACGTCCGCGACGGGATGCCCCTGGATGTCGACCAGAATCAGTGCGACGCGTTGCTCCACCGGGAGCTCGGCCAGCGCCGCCTGGACGTCCAGGGCGGTCTCCCGGGCCGCGATCGGGTCGCTGGGCGCCGCGGGAGCGCGACCGTCGTCCTCCGGCAGCGGCACCGTGGGCCGCGCCTGTCGGCGGCGAATCCGGTCGAGGCACGAGTTGACGACGATGCGGTGGAGCCAGGTGGTGACGGCCGCGTCACCGCGGTAGGACGCCGCCGAGCGGTACGCCGACAGCAGTGCGTCCTGCAGGGCGTCGGCGGCGTCCTCGCTGTTGCCGATCGTCCGGAGTGACACCGCCCACAGCCGGTCGCGGTGCCGGCGGACCAGCTCGGCGAACGCGTCGGGATCACCGCCGACGTGCGCCCGCAGGAGCGCACGGTCGTCAACCGGCTCCATCAGCCCTTGACGGTGATCTCGGAGATCGCGACCTGGTACTTCCCGTCCGAGTTCGTGCCGGTGTCGGTGATCCAGACGACGAGGAACGGCGTGCTGACCGCCTTGTCGAGCTTGATCGTCGTGCTCGCGGCCGAGGCCGTCTGCGACGGGCTGATCACCTTGTACGGACCGATGTCACTCGGCTGCGACGACGGCTGCTCGGTGCCGGCGCGCAGCTCGAACGTCGCTCCCGGGTGGTCGAACGCGATCGTGACGCTGGAGACGCTCTTCTCACCGCCGAGGTCGAGGATCAGACCGAGACCCGGTTTGAACTGGCCGAGCTTCGGGCTCTTGTACTGATCGGTCTTCCAGGCGGTGCCGGGGCTACCGTCGACCGCGTTGTCGACGTTCTTGTCCTCCGCGAAGTCGCCGCCGGGGCCGTCGATGAACGTCGCCCGGACCACCTTCACCGGTCCCCCGCCACCCTGCTGGGCCGACGCGGACGCGCTGGGCTTCCCAGACGGGCTCGCGTCGCCGCCGCCGCCGAAGTTGGGCAGGCCCAGCGCGGCGACACCGATGATGACGCCGAGAACGACGAGCACGCCGACGACGAGCACGCCGAGTCGCGTCCACCGCGGACCGCTGGTGGCCGGTTCGGGTGCGAGCACGGCCAGCGCGCTCAGCGCCGGATCCGCGACGTCGTAGCGACGCAGTTCGCTCGCCAGATCGGCGGCGGTGGGCGGCGGGACGGCCGGATCGAGCAGATCCATCGTCAGCGCGTCGAGGTAACCGGGGATGCCGGCCCTGATCTGCCTCGGGGAGCACATCCGCCCGTCGACGCGGGTTGCGTCGGGCAGGCCGGTGCGGTGCGGCGGCAGGACGTCTGGCCACTGGCCGGTGAGCCCGGCATAGAGCAGGCCACCCAGCGCGCGGATGTCGCCCGGCTGCTGACCGGGACCGCCCAGGTGCAGATCGACGAGGGTGACCTCGTCGTCGTTACCGATCAGGACGGTGGACGGCGTGAGGTTGCCGTGCGCGTGGCCGGTGGCGTGGATGCCCGCGAGTGCGTCCGCGGTGCTGCGCACCAGACCGGCGGCACGAGCGGGATGCAGAGGCCCGTTGGCGAGCGTGTCGTACAGCGTCTGTCCGTGCACCCACTCGCGGACGACGTAGGCGCGTGGCCCCTCGTCGACCGCGTCGTAGACGCCGATCACCGACGGATGGACGATGCGTCCGGCCGCGACCGCTTCGGCGATCATCTGCTCGGCGGCGGGCCCACCCGGGACCCGGAGCTCGATCGAGACCGTCCGGTTGAGCAGATTGTCCGTACCCCGCCAGAGCGCGTGCCCGCTGGCCGCATCGGCGTACAGCGCCTCTTCGAGCCGGTACCGGCCCGCCAGCACTTCACCCTGAACGGGCGCGCCGACCTGTGTCACAACCCGCCCTCCCGCAGTATCTACCGCTCCGCCCCTCAGGGTAGGCCGTGCGGCGGCTACTGGGGACAGGTCCATCCTGCCTGTTCCGGCGCGTCGGACGCCACCGGAAGCTTGGCAGTGAATGGTTCCGCGTCACAAAGTATCGCGGCGACGCACATCCTCCACCCGCGCGGCCCACGCTCGTCGAGTGAGTGTCGCGGCAGTTCACAGCAGTTTTTGTGGGACGGATGAGCGCCGGATGAGAAATAGTGAGGAAAGCCCGCGCCGGAGCGCGGGCTTTCCCTACTTGATGCTTGCGGATCAAACCAGGCGGCGAACCACGTAGGTGTTGCTCCAGATCTTCCGCTTCGCCACGGGCTGACCCGCGGTCGAGGCGTCCCACATGTAGTTCCCGCCGGCGTAGATCCCGGCGTGGGAGTAGTAGCTGCCGCTACCGAACAGGATCAGGTCGCCCGGCTTCTTGGCGCCCTTGCCGACCGACTTGCCGTAGCGCGCCTGCTGGGTCGCGCTGTGCGGCAGCGACTTGCCGAACTGCTTGTAGACGTACCGGGTCAGGCCCGAGCAGTCGAAGGAGTTCGGACCGGCCGCACCGAAGACGTACGGCTTGCCCGCCTGCCGGGCCGCGGCCTGGACGACCGCGTTCCCGTTGGACTTGGCGACGACGTGGTGGTTGGGCGACAGCGTCTTCTGCGTCCCGTTGACGAAGAGCAGCGCACGCCAGTTGGAGCTGCCGCCGATCGTCACCGTCCACTCGATCTGACCGGACGGGCGTGCCTTCTTCGTGCTGACGGTCCGCCAGCCCTGGCTGGACTGGTACTGCAGCGAGATGGACTTGTAGGCGGCTGGTGCGCCGTTCACCGTGGCGATCGCGTGGAGCGTGGTCTTCGCTCCGCTGGTGACGGATGTGGCGCCCGAGAGTTTCGCGGCGGCCGGCACGGCGGCTGCTGCCGGAGAGGCAGTGACGCCGACCAGTCCTACGCCGAGCGCGCCGGCAACGACACCGGCAATCGCGGTGGTTCGTAGCGTCGCTTTACGCGCACTCATCCCGCTTTGTGCAGTGAACGCGGAACGATCGTACTGTTTTGCGGGCAGGGCACGCCGATGGGAATGCACCGTATGCAAGGAAAGTCCTTCCGTGCACGCCTGCGGAGTTAGCTGTCGGGTTCGGGCGGGAAGGTGTAGTGCCCGGTCGCGCTCTGCGCGTCTTCACCCCAAGGGATCGCGCCGGAATTTTTTTCCGGCGACCCCACGTGCGTGTGGGTCCCCCGCTCCTGTCCATTCAGTTGGCTACTCGTCGGGACACCGCGGTTTCGTGGACAGGGCTCGGCGTGCGAATCCTGCGGTGTGCGCGGCTTGGCTGCCGCATCAGTTGCCGCGAAGAACTGAACCTGCGCCTCGTGGGAGTTGCCAGTGCTTTGCGACGTGCGTCACAGTCAATTTGCAAATTTAGTACTACTTCACACCGATTTCACGCACCGCGCGGGACAAGTGCGGCGCGTCGCGGGACAGTGACATAGAGGTGTGGAGCGTGTTGCGGGTTGGAAAAGTGAACCCGACTAATCGGTTGACTCGTCACTTGGCGTAGTGGCGGTTCTTCACGGTGAAACGACCGTACCTGCGGCGTGGGCTTCGTCACGTTAGACATTGAGGAATGTGGATAACCGTGCGTGTTTGAAACTCAGCGGCCGGGCAGGCGACGCTTGACGGTGTTCGCGACCTCGACCACCTCGGGGACGCGCAACCGGAGCGCCGCCACGGCGTAGACGCCGATGAGCACCAGACCGCCGACGGCGAGCGAGACGAGCGCGCCGAGCTTTCCGATGCCCAGCGCCGCCTGGAGGCCGTATGCGACGCCCCAGGCGACGAATCCAGCGATCGCCGCGGCGATTCCTAGCCGGGTGATCGTCCGGACCGAGGCGGCCGTGTCGAGGCTTCCCAGCCGACGCTTGAGGAAGTGGCCGGACACCAGCACCGCGACGATGTAGGACACGGTGTTGCCGCACTGCAGGCCGACGACGACCCAGTCGTTGTCCGCCCAGAAGAAGACGCCGAGGTCGAAGACGATCTTCGCGACGACGACCGGCAGGTTGATCAGCGCCGGCGTCTTTGTGTCGCGCAGCGCGTAGAACGCGAAGATCTGCATCTGGCTGATCGCGAACGGCACCAGGCCGATCGCGGCCGCCATCGTGGCGTAGCCGGTGGAGATCGCCTGCTCGTGAGTGAACTCACCCCACTGGAAGACCGTGACGGTGAGCGGGATGCCCAACACCAGGTATGCGGCCGTTGCCGGCACCAGCACCACCGACGAAAGCCGGGTGCCCAGCGAGAGGTTGCGGGTGACCTCGGGGAAATTGCGGTCGGCCGCGGCCGCGCTCATCCGGGGCAGCAGCGCGGTGAGGATGCTCACCGCGACGATGCCGTGGACCATCATGAACATCAGGAACGCGTTGTTGTGGATCAGCGGGCCGGGTCCGCCGCGGTCGCCGGCGTAGTTCGCGATCTTGATCACCGGCAGCAGGCCGAGCTGGCTGACGCCGACGTAGACGAACATCCACGCGCCCAGCCGTCCGGCCTCCCCCAGCCCCGCACCACGCAGGTCGAACCGCCACTTCCAGCGGAAGCCCACCTTGCGCAGCGCCGGCCACAGCGCGAACGACTGGAGCACGATGCCGAGCGTCGTTCCGATGCCGAGCACCGCGACCTGGGCGCCGGTGATCGTCTGGGGGGTGAGCGTCGCCGGGCCGGGGAGAAGGAAGAACACCGCGGCGGTGACGATCACCGTCACGTTGTTGAGGATCGGGGCCCACGCCGGAGCGGCGAACTGGTTCCGCGTGTTCAGGACGGCGCCCAGCAGCGCGGACAGGCCGTAGAAGAAGATCTCCGGCAGGAGGAGATAGGCCAGCGTCGTCGTGAGCTGCCGACTGGCCGACGTCGAGTTCGAGTTCGCGAAGAACGCGGTCAGCAGGGGAGCGGCGGCCAGCGCGACCACGGTTGCGGCGGCCAGCAGCAGCGCGGCCGCGGTGAGCAGCCGGTGGGTGAACGCTTCGCCGCCGTCGGCGTCGCGTTTGCGTGCGGTGACGAGCAGGGGGACGACGACGCTCGTCAGGATGCCGCCGAGCAGGAACTCGTACAGCATGTTCGGGAGCGTGTTCGAGACCTGGTAGGCGTTGCCGACCAGGCCGCCGCCGATCGCGGCCCCGATGACCGCGGTGCGCAGGAAGCCCGTGGCGCGCGACACCAGGCTGAACAGCGCCATGACGCCACTCGACCGAGCGACACTCTGCGGCGCTCCGGTTGAGTTCGGCGGGATCGGCGGCGTCAGTGGCACCGTGGGCTCGGTGGCGCCGGCGGGCAGCGGCCCGCCGGGCTGCGTGACCGTCGACTCGGCGATCGTCGGGAGGACCGCCGTTGGTTCGTCGCCGGGCGTCTGGGTGGGGAGCACGACTGTCGAGTCGGGGTCGTAGAGGTTCGAGCGCGGTCGACGCAGGTCGAAGTCGGCCGACTCCGGCCCGGTCCCAACCGTTCGCGGTCGCTGGCGACCCGGATCGCGGTCGGCCGGCTCCGATTCCCTCACGCCGGTCGCTCGAGCAGGTCGGGCACCCGGGCGATGAGCTTCCGCTCGTCCGGGTAAGCCAGCCTTTCCGGGATCTCGCGCAGCGGGACCCATGCCACCTCGGTCACCTCCACGTCGGCGTCGGAGAGCACTCCGGCCACCGCATCCAGGAGGAAATGATGCACGGTCTTGTGGATGCGACGGCCCTCGAACACGAACCAGTAGTCGACCGTACCGAGTGCCGCCAGTACGTCTCCGACGATGCCCGTCTCTTCGGCGACTTCACGGGCGGCGGTCTGCTCGAGCGTCTCGCCGGCCTCGACGTGCCCCTTGGGCAGCGACCAGAGCAGACGGCCCCGGCGGTCGAGCTTTCCGATCAGCGCACCCTCCAGGTGGGTGCCGTCACCTTGGACGACGAGACCACCTGCGGAGACCTCTTCGACCCGTCGCAGCCGCCCGGGACCCCCGGGCCGACGCGGGGAGCTTCGGCGGGCCATGAGGCGACGATAGCGCTCGTGCCGGGTAAACGCCGTGAGGCCGTCCAGGGACCGGCTCGTGACCAGCACCGCCGTCGCACGGGCCCCGCGCAGATGTGGTAAAGCGGTCTGCGCTCCGTAAAGAGATTGGCGTCGCGTCACCGACGGCCCCTAATAGATAAGGTTCAGCGCGAACCCCCGAACCTTCTTCCGATACTGGTCTTACTGTGTCTCCTATTGCACCTACTTCCCTGACCGCCGCTCAGAAGAGCGCCGTCGCCGAACTGCTCCGGGTCTCCCCGGTAGCCGACGACCTCGGTCGTCGCTTCCAGGCGGCGGGCCACGAGCTCTACCTCGTCGGCGGTTCGGTCCGGGACGCTCTGCTCGGCAGGCTCGGGGACGACCTCGACTTCTGCACCGACGCCCGCCCCGACCGGGTGCTCGAACTACTCGCCGGCTGGGCCGAAGCCACGTGGACCACGGGGATCGAGTTCGGCACCGTCGGCGCCGCGCGGCACGGTCTCCGGCTGGAGATCACCACCTATCGCGCCGAGGCCTACGACCGGCAGAGCCGGAACCCGGTCGTGCGGTACGGCGAGTCGCTCGCCGACGACCTGGTGCGGCGTGACTTCTCGGTCAACGCGATGGCCGTCGGCCTGCCGGACCACCGGTTCGTCGACCTGCACGGTGGTCTCGACGACCTGGCCGCCGGGCTCATCCGTACCCCTGGCGCTCCCGAGGACTCGTTCGCCGACGATCCGCTGCGCATGCTGCGTGCGGCTCGCTTCGCGTCGCAATTGAAGTTCGCAGTTGCTCCTGAGGTAGTGACGGCGATGACCGCGATGGCGGACCAGATCACCCGCATCACCGCGGAGCGGGTGCGGGACGAGCTGACCAAGCTGATCCTCGGAGCGGACCCGGTCACGGGCCTGCGGCTGCTGGTCGACACCGGCCTGGCCGCGCACGTGCTGCCCGAGCTGCCGAACATGCGCATGGAGATCGACGAGCACGCCCAGCACAAGGACGTCTACGAGCACACGCTCACCGTGCTGCAGCAGGCGATCGACCTGGAGCCGGACGGGCCGGACTTCGTGCTGCGGATGGCCGCGCTCCTGCACGACATCGGCAAGCCGGCCACCCGGGAGATCCAGTCGGAGGGCGGGGTCAGCTTCCACCACCACGAGGTGGTCGGGGCGAAGATGACGCGTCGCCGGATGAAGGCGCTGCGCTTCGCGAAGGACGTCACCGAGCAGGTCGCGACGCTGGTCTTCCTGCACCTGCGGTTCCACGGGTACGGGCGGGGCGAGTGGACCGACTCGGCCGTGCGCCGGTACGTCACCGACGCCGGTGACCTGCTGCCGCGGCTGCACCGCCTGGTCCGGTCCGACTGCACCACCAGGAACAAGCGGCGGGCCGCGGCGCTGGCCCGCTCCTACGACACGCTCGAGGAGCGCATCGAGCGGTTGGCGGCCGAGGAGGACCTGGCGCGGATCCGTCCCGACCTGGACGGCAACGCGATCATGGAGCTGCTCGACATTGCACCGGGTCCGCTCGTCGGCAAGGCGTGGAAGCACCTCAAGGAGGTGCGCCTCGACCGGGGTCAGCTCTCCCGCGAGGACGCCGAGGCCGAGCTCTTCCGCTGGGCCGCCGAGAACGGCGTTTCCACGGAGACCCGGAACCAGCCATAGCGGGTGGTCCAGCGGGCCACCCACATGGCCAGCAGCAGGTGCCCGACGGCCACGCCGAGGAACACCGGCCACGACCGGCCGGAGTCCGGCAGCCCGAACGCGCCGATCAACAGCCCACTGACGACGCAGACGTTGAAGAGCATGTCGTAGAGCGCGAAGACCCGGCCGCGGAACTCGTCTTCGACCTCGGACTGCACGCCGGCGTCGACGAGGATCTTGATGCCCTGGCCGGCCAGCCCGGTGACGACAGCGATCGCTACGACGGCGGGCGTCCGCGGCACCGCCACAATGACCGGCCAAGCCACCGCGGCGACGACGAGCAGCGCGACCATCCAGGTACGCCGCGAGACGCGCCGGACCGCACCGGGCGTCACCACCGCGGCCAGGAACGCGCCGAAGCCGGTCGCGAGCACGACCTGTCCGAGGCCGGTGTCGCCGTCGAGAAACGGGCCGGTGCTCTCGAGCGTGTTCCGGTAGAGCAGGAGCAGCGCCATCGTCGTGATGCCGAACGCCACTCGACCCAGGCCGACGGTGAGCAGGCCGTACCCGGCGGCCCGGCGCTCGCCGAGGTGCCGTGCCCCGGCGACCATCCCGGCGACGACCGACCCGATCGTGTCCAGCCGCGCGGTCGGGTCGTCGCGGTCCGGTCCCAGCGCGCGGTGGGGGAACCGGCCGGCGAGCACGCCGGAGAGTAGATAGGTGGCGGCGGCCACCAGGACGATCACCGCGTAGCCGATGTCACCGGAGTCGACCAGGCGGCGCAGGAGCACCGCGACGCCGACACCGATCGTCAGCACGACCGTGCCGGCGGTGGGCGTGAGCGCGTTCGCGGTGACCAGTTCACGGTCGTGGGCGACGTGGGGGAGGCCCGCCGACAGCCCGCCCAGAATGAACCGGTTGACCGCCACCGCGAGGAGCGCCAGCAGCAGGAACGGCCAGGTGCGGCCGCCAGCCCACAGCACACCCGCGACGCCGACCAGGACGCCGGCGCGGACCACGTTGGCCCACAGCAGCACGTTCCGCCGGGGGTACCGGTCGAGCAGGATGCCGGTGAACGGGCCCAGCGCGGAGTAGGGGAGTAGCAGCACCGCGAAGCCGAGCGCGATCGCGACGGGGTCGGTCTGCCGGTCGGGATTGAAGAGCACCGAGCCGGCCAGAGCCGCCTGGAACACGCCGTCGCCGAACTGTCCGGCGAGCCGGACGCCGAACAACCGTCGGAAGTCCTGCCGTCGCAGCAACCCTGCGAGTTCGCGCCACGCGCCATTCACGGCGCCCAGGGTACGGGCGTCTCTCGTGGAACTACCATGAACGGCACTGCTCCAAGGAGGCTTAGTGGCCGGTGTGTCACCCATTGCCCCGACCCGCACCACAGCTGGTGCCGCGGTCCTTGTTCTCCGTTCCGACCGACTACTGATGATCAGGCAGGAGCGTCGGACCGGGGTCCGCTGGGAAGTCCCCGGCGGCGGTCAGGAGGCAGGCGAGACGCTCGAGGCCGCGGCCGTGCGCGAGGCCCGCGAAGAAGCCGGCGTCGAGGTGGCGGTGGATCGGCTGATCAGTACCTATGCTTCCTACCGGCTGCACACGGGCACTGTCGTCCTCGGTGCCTTCTACCTGGGCACGCTCGTGAACCCGGACGTGGAGCCGGTGCCGCAGCTGGACGACGGGATCGTCGAGGTGAGGTGGATGGATCCCCGGTCGCTCGGCGAGGGCGAACTCGGCCCGCTCACCGAGCGGGTGCTCGACCGGTGGTGGCCGGTTCGGCACCAGGCGGATGCTCCGTTCCACGTGGAACTATGGCGAAGCCGCAGCGGTTACCTGCCGGACTGAGCGCGACCTACGCGCAGGTCACGGGCTCGCTGCCGGAGCGGACGGCGGCGAACCTGTATAGCGTCGTCGTCGGGGTGGTGGCCGCGGGCGGCGCGATCGGGTGGCCCGCCGTGCCGAGCCGCTTCGAGTTCGACGAATGGCTCACCGACGTCGTCGACGCCGTACGGGTGGGGGACGCGATCGGCGTGCTGGCCGGCGGAGCAGGTGGCTCCGTGCTCGGCTTCGGCTACTGGCGCCGTTACGCGCGGCCGACGCTGCGGGTGAACGCCGACATCGAGAAGGTGTTCGTCGCGCCGGGAGCCCGCGGTGCCGGGATCGGGCGGGGGTTGACCAGCCTGCTGACGGAGTCCGCCCGCCGGGCCGGGATCGAGACGCTGACCCTCGACGTCCGTGGTGACAACACCGGGGCGATCCGGCTCTACGAGCGGCTCGGCTTCACCGAGTACGGCCGGCGCCGGGGTTTCGTCGCGTTCGGGATGTTCCGATACGACCAGGTACTGATGTCTCTGAACACGGCCCGCCCAGAACAACGCTGACGGCTCCACGTCAGAACGGATCGAGCCCGCGCGCCCTTCGGCGCGCGGGCTCGATCGACAACTACAGGTCGCCCTTGATGAACGCTTCGACGGCGGCGTGCGCCTCGTCGTCGGAGTACTGCTCCGGCGGCGACTTCATCAGGTACGACGACACCGAGTTGATCGGGCCACCGATGCCGCGGTCCTTGGCGATCTTCGCCGCGCGGACGGCGTCGATGATGACGCCGGCCGAGTTCGGGGAGTCCCAGACCTCGAGCTTGTACTCCAGGTTCAGCGGAACGTCACCGAAGGCCTTGCCCTCGAGGCGGACGTAGGCCCACTTGCGGTCGTCGAGCCACGGCACGTAGTCGGACGGGCCGATGTGAACGTCGGCCTTCTCCATCTCGTGCGGGATCTGCGAGGTGACCGACTGGGTCTTGGAGATCTTCTTCGACTGGAGGCGCTTGCGCTCCAGCATGTTCATGAAGTCCATGTTGCCGCCGAAGTTGAGCTGGTACGTGCGCAGCAGCTCGACGCCGCGGTCCTCGAACAGCTTCGCCATCACGCGGTGGGTGATGGTGGCGCCGACCTGCGACTTGATGTCGTCGCCGACGATCGGCACGCCAGCGTCGGTGAACTTCTGCGCCCACTCCGGGTCGGAGGCGATGAACACCGGCAGCGCGTTGACGAACGCGACCTTGGCGTCGATCGCGGCCTGGGCGTAGAAGCGGTCGGCGTCCTCGGAGCCCACCGGCAGGTACGAGACCAGGACGTCGACCTTCGCGTCCTTCAGCGCCTGGACGACGTCGACCGGCTCGTCGTCGGACTCGGTGACCATCTCCTGGTAGTACTCGCCGAGGCCGTCGTAGGTGTGCCCACGCTGCACGGTGATGCCGGTCGGCGGCACGTCCGTGATCTTGATCGTGTTGTTCTCGCTGGCCACGATGGCCTCCGAGAGGTCACGTCCGACCTTCTTGGCGTCCACGTCGAACGCGGCCACGAACTCGACGTCGCGGACGTGGTAGTCGCCGAACTGGACGTGCATGAGCCCGGGCACCCGCGTCGTGGGGTCAGCGTCACGGTAGTAGTGAACGCCCTGGACGAGCGACGCGGCACAGTTGCCGACGCCGACGATGGCGACACGTACGGAGCCCATAGGGGCCTCCCTCTCTGTGTTTCAACTCACGGTGCAATGTTTTTCGGAGCTGGAGTGCTCACAGCTCCTCGTTAGGACTCGCCGCAGGGCGTTCCAAGCCGGCGCGTGGCGAGCGACCGGCCTGCTCTTTGGCGATCAGTTCGTTGATCCAGCGGACCTCGCGGTCAGCTGATTCCAAGCCATGGCGCTGCAGCTCCAGCGTGTAGGCGTCCAAGCGCTCGCCTGCCCTGGCGAGCATTTGGGACAAGCCGTCCCGACGTTCCTCCACCCGCCGCCGGCGTCCCTCGAGGATCCGGAGCCGGGTAGCCGCATCCGTGCGGCTGAAGAACGCGAAGTGGACGCCGAAGCCCTCGTCGTCGTAGGTCTCGGGGCCGGAGCCGGCGAGCAGAGCGGCGAACCGCTCTTTGCCCTCGGCGGTGAGTTTGTAGACGACTCTTCCCCGCCGGCCGGTGAGCGGCGGAGCGGTGACCACGTCGTCGGGGTCAGGTTCGACCTCGGTGATCCATCCCCCCGCTTGGAGCCGCCGGAGGGTCGGATAGAGCGACCCGTAGGAGATCGCCGCACGAAACGCCCCGAGCAGGGTCGTCAGCCGCTTGCGCAGCTCGTACCCGTGCATCGGGCTCTCGTGCAGGAGCCCCAAGACCGCGAACTCGAGCACCGCCGGGCCTCCTTTCGTCCACCAGGCGTTGGCTCGCACCGATGTATCGAGACGATACATCCAATCGATGCCTCGACGCACCGGGACACGGGGGAATTCCCTATCTGTGCTCTCGTCGACAGGCTGTGCTCGTTCGGTCACGGCGTACGCTTTCGCCTGTGCGGACCCAGAGACAGGTCGTCGACTACACGTTGAAGCGCCGTGCGCTGATACGTGACGTCCGCGCGGGCCGGGTGGGCACGATGGACGTCTGCGACGCGTCTCCGTACCTGATCAGGGCGTCGAAGTTCTTCGGCGACGCCACGGAGACGCCCTGTCCCATCTGCCGGCGCGAGCCCGTGTGGCAGGTCAACTACATCTACGGCGACGAGTTGCGCACGTCGGCGGGGCAGGCGCGTCCGCGCGCGGAGCTGGCGCTGCTCGCGATGGACTACCGGGCGTTCGACGTCTACGTGGTCGAGGTGTGCCGCGGCTGCGGCTGGAACCACTTGGTGGAGAAGTACACATTGGGGCGTGACGGCCTCGGCGATGACGCCGAAGAGCGACGCAGCGCGGCGGACTGATCACCCGTACGGCTCGAATTGCGGTCCCGGTTTCCGGTCGGTTGCCGGGGCGCGGTCTACTGACCAGTGATCAGCCGGCTGCAGTCTGTCGTTTGGATTAAAGCTGGTTAAGGATGTGACCGGGTTGGCCCGTGGTGCCCATGCCATAGGGGAGACTCGGTCAGCGAAAGCCCGTTTACGGCAAGGCGTGGGAAATGGTGATTGCTCTGTGAGCGGCATGTCACACGAGCGTGCGGCTGTTTTGATCGCTTGGTGCTTCCGGGGCATGGTGGACGCATGAGTTACGGCCAGACTCCCGAGGGTGGTGACAGTAACCCCGGAGCGCGCGAGCGCTCGAGCGGCACTGTCTACGGCGGCTCGGCATCCACCGGAGCAGCCAAAGTCGGCGGTGGCACCGTCTACGGCGGTTCGTCCGGCGGCACCACGTACGGCTCGAGCTCCGCTTCCGGCGGTACGACGTACGGCTCGAGTGCGGCGTCCGGAAATTCGTCGTCCGGCAGTTCGTCCGGCACCACGTACGGATCGCCCGCTGCCGGTCGCAGCGGTACCACCTATGGTTCGAGCGGCGGCACGACGTACGGATCCGGCGGCACCACCTACGGGTCGGGTGCGTCCGGCACGACGTACGGCAGCACCGCCGTCGGCGATCGCCCGGCAGGTGTCGGACCTCGTAGCCGCGCGGCAGCGCTCGAAGATGACCAATTGCTCCCAGAGTTCGGTGGCATGCCGCCGAACGACCCAAAGGTCAGAAAACCGGGGCGCCGCAAGAAGATCTTGATCGGCGTCGGTATCGGTACCGCCGTCTGCATGCTCCTCGGCATGGTCGGTGGAGGCGTTGCCTACGCGAGCACCGACCTGCCGCCGATCCCGAAGGTGAGCGGCACGACGCAGATCAAGTACAGCGACAACTCCACGTTCGCGACGTTCTCCGCGGAGAACCGCGTCGAGGTGCCGCTGAACAAGGTGCCGAAGCACGTCCAGCAGGCCGTCACGTCCGTCGAGGACCCGGATTTCGACACCAACAAGGGTGTCTCGTTCCGCGGTACCGCGCGCGCGGTCTGGGGTCTGGTCAAGGGTGACGACGGCGCCGGTGGTGGCTCCACGATCACCCAGCAGTACATCCGCAACGTGTTCAACATGACCAAGGAGCGGAGCTACACCCGCAAGGTCAAGGAGATCATCCTCGCCAGGAAGCTCTCCGACAGCGTGCCCAAGGAGGACATCCTCAAGGGCTACCTGAACACGATCTACTTCGGCCGTGGTGCGTCGGGCATCCAGCAGGCGTCGCAGGCGTACTTCGGCAAGGACGTCGACAAGCTCACCGTCGAAGAGGGCGCTGTCATCGCCGCGGTGATCAAGGACCCGACGAACTTCGACCCGGCCAACAAGCTCGAGAGCGCCAAGGGTCGGTGGGGTTACGTCCTCGACCAGATGGTCGCCAAGGGCTACATCGACCAGGCCGCACGGTCGGCGATGACGTATCCGAAGTACCTGGAAAAGCCGAAGCGCGCCGGTCAGTGGCGGGACGGTTCGACGGGAATCCTCGGCCAGAAGATCGAATCCGAGCTCAAGCAGATCGGCTTCAACGAGGAAGACATCAACACCGGTGGCCTGACCGTCTTCACGACGATCAGCAAGCCGGCGCAGGCCGCCGCGGCGAAGGCGTCGCAGGAAGCGCTCGACGGCCAGGACAAGGACATGGCCACGGCCACGGTCTCGATCGACCCGAAGTCCGGTGCGGTCCGCGCCTACTACGGCGGTGACCGCGGCTACGGCAACCTGGACCTCGCCTCGGCGGCGGCGCCGCACCCGGCCGGTTCGTCGTTCAAGCCCTACGTGCTGGCCAAGGGCGTCGAGGACGGGTACAGCATCGACTCGCTGTGGGACGGCACGTCCGGGCAGAAGTTCGAGGACCGTGCCGAACCGCTGACGAACTCGGGCAACGACAACAGCTGCGGCAAGCAGTGCTCGCTGACCAGCGCGACGGTCAAGTCGCTCAACACGGTCTACTGGGCCCTCACGCTCGAGGTCGGCGCGAAGAACGTCGCCAAGCTGGCCGAGAAGGCCGGCATCAAGACGCTCGACCGCAAGCCGATCGACGACATCATCAACGACGGCAAGCTCAACTCGGGTCTCGGTATCGGTCAGTTCTCGGTGTCGGTGCTCGACCAGGCGGCCGGGTACGCGACGTTCGCGAGCTACGGCACGTACCACCAGCCGTACTTCATCACGAAGGTCCTCGACGCCGACGGCAAGACCGTTCTCTGGGACCACGCGAACAACGTCGCCCAGCCGGTGCAGGCGTTCGACAAGTCCGTCGGTCGGGATGTCTCCTACGTGATGCAGCAGGTCTACGACTCCGCGACGAAGAACAAGATCGGACGCGACGCGGCGATCAAGACCGGCACGCAGCAGTACCAGAACACGGAGGACAACGCGCACGCCTGGATGTGCGGCTACACGCCGAACATGGCCACCGCGGTGTGGGTGGGTAGCGGTACCGACAAGGACATCCGGTTGAAGGACCGGAAACGCGGCGGCATCGTCTACGGCTCGGGTATCCCCGGCATCATCTGGAGCGACTACATGAAGTCGGCTCTCAAGAAGACAGAGGTCGAGGAGTTCCAGTCGGCGCTGCACGAGGGTGACAAGGCCGGCAACGCGCCGGAGGAGGAGCCGGACCCGACGCCGAGCGACACACCGGATCCGAACGACCCCGACGGCACGAACCCGGACGCCCCCTGGTACGACGGCGGCGAATCGCCGAGTCCCTCGGACGGCACCAACGGTGACGGCCAGCAGGGCGACAACGGCGACGGCCAGAATCAAGACGGTGGCGGGTTCTTCAACAACAACTAGCACCGCGTGAAACGAGAGCGCCCCGTCCGACACCCGTCGGGCGGGGCGCTTCCGTGTTTGCGTCGTACGGCAGGATCGTGGCGTGAGCGAGCGAACCGACGTCGACATCGTGCTCCCGAGCCACAACGATCGAGTCGTGGCCGGCCTGTCCCGGGCGGTGGGCGGCCCGCTGGGCAGGCACGCGACCCTGCGTCGGCGGTTCTGGACTCCGCTGCAGGTGATCCTGCTGCTGACCACGCTGGTGTTCGCGTTCAACTGGGTGCAGAAGTCTCCCTGCCGGGACGGCGCCTGGGAGAACTACGACCAGTACCGCAACGCCTGCTACACCGACGTCCTCGCGCTCTACTACGCCGAGGAGCTCAACAAGGGCTACATCCCCTACCTCGACCACGACGTCGAGTACCCGGTGCTCACGGGCATCATGATGGGCGTCATCGGGCTGCCGGTCCACGCGCTGATCTCCAGCGGGGCCGTCGACTCCCTGACGCCGGGCAACGTCAACGAGGGCACGGTCTTCTACGACCTGACGGCCCTGGCGCTGGCCGGCTTCGGGCTCGTCACGGCGTGGGCGGTGGTGCGTTCCCGGGAACGACGGCCCTGGGACGGCGCGATCGTCGCGCTGGCACCCGCCGTCTTCGTCACCGCGACCGTCAACTGGGACTACCTCGCGATCGCGCTGACGGCGCTGGCGATCCTGGCCTGGTCACGAAAACGGCCCGGCTGGGCAGGCATCCTGTTCGGCTTGGCGACGGCTGCGAAGTTCTACCCGCTGCTGATCCTCGGGCCGCTGGTACTGCTCTGCTTCCGGCGACGCACGGCGGAGGCGCGCTTCTCGGCGCTGGTCACCGTCAGCAGCGGCGTTTTCACCTGGCTGGTGATCAACGTGCCGTTCGCGATCATGGCGCCGTCGGGCTGGTCGAAGTTCTTCTCGCTGTCGTCGGAGCGGCCGATCGACTGGGGCACGTTCTGGTACATCGGCACTCACATCCCGGTCGGCCGCGACGCCGAGGGCAAGCCGGAGCTCGGGCTGCCCCCGTTCGTCTGGCTCGGTGAGCACATCCCGGCGTTGAACACGGTGGCGTGGGTGACGTTCACGCTGTGCTGCATCGGCATCGCCGCGCTGGTGCTGTTCGCCCGGCGGCGCCCGCGGCTCGGCCAGGTGGCGTTCCTGGTCGTTGCCGCGTTCCTGCTGACGAACAAGGTGTGGTCGCAGCAGTTCGTGCTCTGGCTGATCCCGCTGGCGGTGCTGGCCCGGCCGAAGTGGCGGGCGATCCTGCTCTGGCAGGCCGCCGAGCTCGCCTACTTCTTCAGCTTCTACCAGATCCTGATCCGGGTCTCCGGCGGCAAGACCACAGTGCTGCCGGAGGCGGCGTTCACGCTGGCCAGCATCGGCCGGTGGGTGAGCGTCGCCGTGCTGTGCGGACTGGTGGTCCGCGAGATCCTGCGTCCGGAGTTGGACGTCGTGCGGCGCGACGGTGTCGACGATCCGGAGGGCGGGGTGCTCGACGAGACGGCATCCCCGCCCGAATCACCGGAGGTCGAACGACACCCCGTCGCCGCGGTCGGTACGTAGGACGTCGAGCCCGCTGACGTCGTCGGTCAGCGCGTGCTCGTACGGCGTGCCGACCGCGCTGAGATCACCCCCGCGGAGAACGACCACTGTGTTGATGCCGAGGCGCCGGAAGTAGGCGATGCTGCGCTCGGTGGGGAACTCCTCCGCGGCGGCCCGGATCGTCTCCTGGGACTTCGGCGTGAAACCGGAGCCACCGTTGACGATCTTCGGGAACCCGTCGGTGGACCAGAGCATCACCCACTGGTCGCGGGCGTCGCTGGGGAGCACCAGCGCCGGCCCGGCGACGTGCGTGAACGCCTGCGGCTGGGTGGGCACTGTGGGGTGCGGTGTGGTGTTGAGGCCCTCGACGCCCACCAGCACGGCCGGAACGAGCGCGAGCGCGACGACGAACCGCGGCCAGGTTCCGTCCCGTGCGAAGCGGTTGCCGAACGCGGTGATCGCACCGGCCGCGAGCAGCGCGAGCAGCAGCGTGGTCCAGACGACCAGGCGGCCGGGGGTGCGGATCGCGTCCCAGCCCGGCAGGTAGCGGTAGAGCAGCAGGTAGCCGAGCTCGCCGGTGCCGAGGAACGTCGTGCCCATGCCGAGGACGACGCTGACGACGGTGGCGACCCACAGCAGGACGCGCTGACGCACGGTCCAGGTGCTGATGAACAGGCCGACCGTTGCCACGGCGGCGAGGAAGATGCCCGGAAGCATCGTCATCTCCGGCGCCCAGAGCAGTGTCTCGCGGGCGCGCGCCGACGACTCGCCCCACAGCCAGGACGTCTCCGGTGCGGTGAGGAAGCCGCGGAACGGCGGCGAGAACAGCCCGAGGTCGGCCTCGGTGCGCCGGGCATACGGGTGGGCCTCGACGACCCGCAGGTACGGCCGGGCCATCAGGCCTGTGATCGCCAGAAAAGCGAGCATGCCGACGCCGTCCGCGATCAGCAGTTTCTTCGGCAGGGTCGGCCGCTTGGCGATCAGCCAGCCGATCGCCGAGACCACGCAGATGCCGCCGAGCACGTAGCCGAACGGCAGGCCGACACCGAAGCCGATTGTGATCTGCCAGCAGGCCAGACCCCAGCCGACTGCGGCCCAGCCGGGCCGTACCTCGTCCTTCTGGAAGCCGCGGGTGAACGAGTAACCGTGTCCCTTGGCCAGCGCGGCCAGCGCCAGCGCGATGCCGCCGGTGGAGAGCACGTGCAGGTGCCCGGCCTGACCGAGCCGCCACGGGGCGTACCCGACGGCGAGGCCGGCCAGCACGGCGCCGGGCCAGGCGGAGCCGAGCCTCTTCGCGAGCGCGTAGCCGCCCACCGAGGCGAGGTAGAACGCCAGGACGTAGGCGATGTTGTAGCGGACGAGCGCGGCGGTGGGGCCTTCGCCGACGAATCCGAGGGGTGCGTAACCGAGCAGGCTGTCGGTGAACGCGAACGAGTCGGGCTCCGGGAAGAGCACGTTGGCCTGCCAGAGCGCACCGGGCTGGGTGAGCAGGGCGTGGCCGCCCCAGGCGATCTCCCAGGCGATGAGCAGCGGGTCGAACGTGTCCTGGGGGACGGTGGTGGCCGGGTGCTTCAGCGTCGGCCACGTGAGGATCACCGCGACGAGCGCGAGCCCGACGCCGACGAGCGTGAACTCGCTGGTGGTGATTCGGCGTAGCCGATCGTTGCGCGGCCGATCCGGGGCTTCTGGCGCCGCCACGCTCACTTGGCCAGCCGCTCCTTGAGACCGAGCTTGTCTCGAAGCAGGCGGATATCGGCGGTCTGGCCGTCGTCGCCGCCGGGCGTCTCGCAGATCGCCGGTGCGCCGGCTGCCTTCACGGTGGCGACGATCAGGTCGGCGTCGATCTGGCCGCTGCCGAGGTTCTCGTGCCGGTCCCGGCCGGAGTCGAACGGGTCCTTCGAGTCGTTCACGTGCACCAGGTCGATGCGACCGGTGATCGCCTTCACCCGGTCGACGATGTTCAGCAGGTCTTCGCCGCCGGCGTGCGCGTGGCACGTGTCGAGGCAGAAGCCGGGCTCGTACTCACCGATCGCGTCCCACAGCATCGCCAGCCGATCGAACCGGCGGGCCATCGCGTTGTCGCCACCGGCGGTGTTCTCGACCAGGATCGGCAGCGGGAAGCCGCCGGACTCCGCGGCCTGGGCGAACGCCTTGCGCCAGTTCTCGAACCCGACCTCGGCGTCGTCACCCGTGCCGACGTGGCCGCCGTGGACGATCAGGCCCTTCGCGCCGACGTTCGCGGCGGCCTCGGCGTGCTGGCCCAGGATCTTCCGCGACGGGATCCGGATGCGGTTGTTCGTACTGGCCAGGTTGATGACGTACGGCGCGTGGACGTAGATGTCGACCTCGCTGGCCCGTAGCGCCTCGACGTCGTCCCGCGGAACCGGTTTCTTCCAGCCTTGCGGATCACCGAGGAAGAACTGGACCACGTCGGCGCCGCGCACGGAGGCGGCGGCCAGCGGGTCGGCCGGGTCGACATGGGCACCGATTCGCATGGCGCGAGCCTAGTGGGCGCGGGCGACAGTTCCGGGGCGTGCCCGGAGGACGGGCGTCACCGTTGGGCCGGGTTCTCGTTGATCTCGAACAGAGCAATCACGGCCGGAAGACGGGCGCGGGAGGGCCGGTGCCGAGAAGGGTCTTACTCGTCTTTGCGTTCCTGCTTTGGTTGCTGCCGACGCCGGTGCGCGCGGTCGAGGCGACGATGACGTTCACCGGCGCGCTCGACGTCCTCGGACTGCTCAGCTCGATCTCGGTGCAGCCGGCCGCGGTGACGGTTCCAGCCGGGGGCGAAGTGGCCTTCGTCAACGCCACGACCGCGATGCTGACCGTGAGCGTCGGAGGCACGTCCACCCGCGTGGAGCCGGGCGGCTCGGCGTCGATGCGATTTCCGGGCGGGAACCGGGTCGAGACGTTCGCCGCGTCCGCGACGTCGGTGAAGCTGCCGGTGGTGGGAGCGCTGACGTCCTCGGTGGGGCGGGTGACGGTACGGCCGGCGTTCTCGGTGCGGGCCGCACCTGCGGAGTCGGCGACGCCCCCTTCTGCCGCGCCACGGCCGTCGAGCGGGGCTCCCGGCGCCCCCGGGGCGTCGACGTCGACATCGACGTCTGAAACACCGGAACCCGGGGACGCCGAGCCATTGGAGCCTTCGACGGAGGAGTCGCCGGAATCGTCACGGATGGCGGCGACAGCTGGAACCTCGGAGTCGCCGGACGATTCCGCCGCCTCCGACGACGAAACACCGAACGGCGGCCACGCGGCCCCCGCGCCCCACCGGGCCGACCCGAAGGCCGGCCCCGAGGCCGACGTCGAGCCCGTGCTCCCCCCGTTCCCGGGCTTCTCGAGCACCCACGACCAGCTCGGTCTCGTGTTCCTGCTCGGCGCCGTGGTGCTGACCGGGCTGGGAACCGTGCTCTTCCGCACCGTCCTCGCGTTCCGGCCGGTCGTGGAAGTCGGAGCGCACTCCCAGGCGGCGCGAAAAGCGCGAAAAGCGCGACGCCGTCGGAGCTGATCCACAGGGGGTCTCGTGGGGTCGGTAGCACTCCGTGAGCGCTGGTAAGGTGGACGGGATTGCATGACGCGATCGACCCTCCTGTCACGGACCGACCGTGACCGCCTGAGTCCAAAGGAGGTGGGTTCTACCTTGCGTCATTACGAAGTCATGGTGATCCTCGACCCTGATCTTGAGGAACGCACCGTTCAGCCCTCGCTCGACACCTTCCTCAACGTGATCCGCACTGCTGGCGGAAGCGTCGAGAAGGTCGACGTGTGGGGCCGACGTCGCCTCTCGTACGAGATCAACAAGAAGGTCGAAGGCATCTACGCCATCGTCGACCTGAACTCGGAGCCTCCGGCCGTCGCGGAGCTCGACCGTCAGCTCAACCTCAACGAGTCCGTTCTGCGGACGAAGGTCATCCGCCCCGACCAGCGCTGACGCGCTGAGATCAACCGAATTTCGTCGTACCCCTCGTGCATGGTGTTCGACGAAACCCGGTTGAGGAGGATCGCACCCCATGGCAGGCGAAACCGTCATCACCCTGGTCGGCAACCTGGTTGACGACCCCGAGCTGCGCTTCACCCCGAGTGGCGCGGCTGTAGCGAAGTTCCGGATCGCGTCGACGCCGCGGACCTACGACCGGCAGAGCGGGGAGTGGAAGGACGGCGAGAGCCTCTTCCTCACCTGCAACGTCTGGCGTCAGGCGGCGGAGAACGTGGCCGAGTCGCTGCAGCGCGGCATGCGCGTCATCATCCAGGGCCGGCTCCGGCAGCGGTCCTACGAGACGCGCGAGGGCGAAAAGCGCACCGTTTTCGAGGTCGAGGTCGACGAGGTCGGCCCGTCGCTGCGTAGCGCGACCGCGCGGGTCAACAAGACGACCCGCGGTAGCGGTGGCAACGGCGGGAGCAGCGGCGGCGGCTACGGCTCGTCCGGCTCCGGCGGCGGCGGTAACTCCGGCGGTGGGGCGCCCGCAGACGACCCGTGGGCCGTGGCCACCCCGGCCGGCGGGGGAGGCGGCGGCGGCGCGTTCGCCGACGAGCCCCCCTTCTAGAGCCGCGTCGGCCACAGCCGCGTAGAGCCACTGATAGCCAGAGCAGAGTAAAGGAAGACCCATGGCCAAGCCGCCCGTGCGGAAGCCCAAGAAGAAGATCAACCCGCTCGACAAAGACAAGATCACCTACATCGACTACAAGGACACGGCGCTGCTGCGGAAGTTCATTTCCGACCGCGGCAAGATCCGTGCCCGTCGAGTGACCGGCGTCTCGAGCCAGCAGCAGCGGCAGATCGCGCGCGCGATCAAGAACGCCCGCGAGATGGCGCTGCTGCCCTACACCAGCACCGCGCGCTGAGAGAGGCGAGGATAAATGAAGATCATCCTCACCTCCGAGGTCAGCGGCCTCGGTTCACCCGGCGACATCGTCGAGGTGAAGGACGGCTACGGCCGTAACTTCCTGCTGCCGCAGGGCAAGGCCATCGCGGCCACCCGCGGCCAGGAGAAGCAGGTCGCGCAGATCAAGCGTGCGCGCGACGCTCGTCAGGTGCGCGACCTCGGTCACGCGCAGGAGATCAAGGCCGAGGTCGAGAAGCTGAAGGTTCAGCTCTCGACCCGCGCCGGCGAGGGTGGCCGGCTGTTCGGCTCGGTCACCACTGCCGACGTCGTCGCCGCCGTGGTCCGGGCCGGTGGCCCGGAGCTCGACAAGCGTCGCCTCGAGCTGCCCGGTCACATCAAGACGACCGGGTCGCACAAGGTCGCGGTGCGCCTGCACCCCGACGTGTCGGCGAACATCTCCCTCGACGTGGTCGCGGAGAAGTAAGTCCCGCTCGTTCCGATGGCCGGTCCGCTCCGCGGGCCGGCCATCGGCGTAACCTGCGACGGTGAGCGTGCGCACCATCTTCGCGCCCGCTCGGCCGGCGGAGCCGATAGTGGTCACCGACCCCGCCGAGCGGCGCGCACTCGGGTTCGAAGTGTTCCTGGTCTTCGCCCTGACGCTGGGGCTCTCCGGCGTCCGCAGCCTGCTGTCGCTACTCGATTCGCTCCTCCAACCCGAGCCGCTCTCCGAGCAGACCGTCGCGCTCAACGTCTCCCGCGCCGCGGCCGACCTGGTCGACCTCGCCTACCAGTTGGTGTCCGCGGGGCAGCTGGGCGTCTGGGGTGGCCTCGGCCTGTACCTGCTGTGGCGGTCGGGGATCAGCCTGCGGACGATCGGGCTCGACCGCGACCGCATCCGCGGCGACCTGGCGGGCGGTGCCGGGCTCGCGGCGCTCATCGGGCTCCCCGGGCTCGCGTTCTACCTCGTCACCCGGGCGATCGGGATCAACCTCACAGTGGTGCCGGCGGCGCTGGACGACGTCTGGTGGCGGGCGCCGGTGCTGATCGTCGCGGCCTTCGCGAACGCCTGGGCGGAGGAGGTCCTCGTCGTCGGGTACTTCATCACCCGGCTGCGCCAGCTCGGTCTCGGCGAGAACGCCTCACTGCTGTCCGCCGCGGTCCTGCGCGGCTCGTACCACCTCTATCAGGGCTTCGGCGGCTTCCTCGGCAACCTGATCATGGGACTGGTCTACGGGCGCTTCTGGCAGCGCACCAACCGGCTCTGGCCATTGGTGCTCGGGCACTGGCTGATCGACGTCGTCGCGTTCGTCGGCTACACGCTCCTCAAGGACCACCTCTCGTGGCTCCCGTGACTGTCCGGGTAGCGACTCGCCTCAGCTAATTCTTGCCTGGCCGTGCGCACACTGAAGTATGAAGGTCGGGACCGCCGTTCTTTCATCCGCTCTGTTCTTCGCCCCTTCGACCCCCACGCCCGACCTGAACACGCTGCCGGAACCACTGCCGGCCGCCACCCGGGTCCCGCGTCGCGGCGCCGCGCCCCGCGGCGGTCCGGCGCGCCTCGACCCGGCTGAACCCGATCCCGGCGACACCCCGCGGCTGGAGCTGCCGTACCGGGCGTTCGTCGTCGTCGGTGGGGTGCCGGGGGCGGGCAAGAGCACGCTGCTGCACCGGCTGCGCGTGACGTCGCCGCGGGGCGTCTTCAGCGTCCGCGACCCGGAGGACATCCGGACGCGCTGGGAGCGGCTGCTCGGCGGTCGGCGCGGTTACCGGATCTGGCGTCCGCTGGTCTACCTCGAGCACTACGTCCGCCTGCTGCTCGCGTTAGCCGGCCGCAAGACGATCGTGCTGCACGACACCGCGACCCGCGGCTGGGCCCGCCGCCTGCTGGGCGTCCTCGCGCGCCTCTCACGGCGCCCGGCGATCCTGCTCTGGCTGAACGTCTCGTTGGCCGAGTCGCTCGACGGGCAGCGGATCCGCGGCCGGAAAGTGCCCGAGCGGACGCTGCGCAAGCACTGGCGGCGGTGGTCGCGCCTTCGGCCGATCGCCGAGGGCGAGCCGGGCTTCGGGGCCGTCCACACGATCACGCGCGACATCGCGCGCCGAATCGTGCTCGAACCGGCGGTCCGCCGCCGCTGAACCCGTGCTGTGGATAGAACGTGTACGCAGCGATGTGAAGCCCTACGCGCTGTAACCAAGAGCGACATCGATGGGACGACTAATTGCCGTCCACACCCGGTGGACCACCTTTGCGCTGGTCAACCCACCCCGAAACGGTGTTCAGCGAGCGTAGTTCACACCTTCCTGCACAGCTACCACACAGAGTTACCCCCTGTCTTCCACAGGTTTATCCACAGGGCTGTGCACAGGCCAGTTTGTCCACCCCATCCCCGGCTCCATATGGTCGTACCACCGAACTGTCGGACCCATCCGGTACGACTGAGGTGAACTGCTCCGAGGTGGGGCGCCGAAGGCCGGGAGGGACGCACGTGGCCGTCACCGACGAGGTCAAGGCATACTCCGCGCCGAGCGAGTTCGACCGCACGCCCCCACAGGATCTCGCCGCGGAACAGAGCGTCCTGGGCGGCATGCTCCTCTCGAAGGACGCGATCGCCGACGTCGTCGAGATCCTGCGGTCCAACGACTTCTACAAGCCCGCGCACGCGCTGGTCTTCGACACCGTCCTCGACCTGTACGGCCGTGGCGAGCCCGCCGACCCGGTCACGGTCGTGGCCGCGCTGGCCGACCGCGCGGAACTGGCCCGCGTCGGCGGCGCGCCCTACGTCCACACGCTGATCCAGCAGGTGCCGACGGCGGCGAACGCGGCGTACTACGCCCGCATCGTCGCCGAGCGCGCGATCCTCCGGCGCCTGGTCGAGGCGGGCACCCGCATCGTGCAACTGGGCTACGGGTCGGCTGCCGGCGCCGGGCGCGAGGTGGACGACGTCGTCGACATGGCGCAGCAGGCCATCTACGACGTCACGGAGAAGCGCACCAGCGACGACTACACGGTGCTGGAAGAGCTGCTCCAGCCGACGATGGACGAGATCGAAGCGATCGGTGCCACCGGCGGCATCATGAGCGGCGTCCCAACGGGGTTCGCCGACTTCGACCGGCTGACCAACGGCCTGCACCCGGGCCAGCTGATCATCGTCGCGGCCCGTCCCGGTCTCGGTAAGAGCACGTTCGGCCTCGACGTCGCGCGCTCGGCGTCAATCCGCAACCGGCTCACCGCGGCGGTCTTCAGCCTGGAGATGTCGAAGATCGAGATCACCATGCGTCTGCTCTCGGCCGAGGCCCGGGTGCCGCTGCACCACCTGCGCTCCGGCCAGCTCTCCGAGGACGACTGGACGAAGCTGGCCCGGCGCATCGGTGAGGTCAGCGAAGCGCCGCTGTTCATCGACGACTCGCCGAACATGACGATGATGGAGATCCGGGCTAAGGCGCGGCGGCTCAAGCAGCGCCACGACCTGCGGCTCATCGTCATCGACTACCTGCAGCTGATGACCGGCAACAAGAAGGTCGAGTCGCGCCAGCAGGAGGTCGCGGAACTGTCCCGTGGCCTCAAGCTGCTGGCGAAGGAACTCGAGGTGCCGGTGATCGCGGCATCCCAGCTCAACCGTGGCCCCGAGCAGCGCACCGACAAGCGTCCGCAGCTGTCCGACCTGCGTGAATCAGGGTCGATCGAGCAGGACGCCGACATGGTGCTCCTGCTGCACCGCGAGGACTACTACGAAAAGGAGTCGCCGCGTGCGGGTGAAGCCGACTTCATCCTGGCCAAGCACCGTAACGGCCCGACGGACACGGTGACGGTAGCCTTCCAAGGTCACTTCAGTCGATTTGTCGACATGAGTACCGGCGTCTAAGCGCCGTTCACGAACGCCGCCACCAGCTGGATCTCCGCCAGGCTCGCACCGTTCCGCCAGGCCGACGCGGCGCGGGCCACCTCGTCCAGGTCCGGTGTCCCGCCCCGCAGGCGCCGCCCGTCCACCGATCGCCCGTCGACGTTGAACACGCGCTCGACCGGCGCCGTGCGGATCCACAGCGGCCGACCGTCGGGCGCGGCGCTGGGAACGACCACCCACTCGAGCAGCACCATCGGATCGGCCGACTGCAACTCGCCCAGGTCGAGCCCCAGATCAGCGGCGACCTGCCCCAGCGCGACCGCGAGGCTGCCGGCCGCCGCTACATCCGGATAGAGCTCAGCGAACGAAGATTCCACCGGCTCATTCTGACGGCGGGGCGAAGGTGATGGTTCCGTCCGGTGAGAACGTCAGGCCCGGGTTGTGAGCGACCTCCCAGCGGAAGCCGTCCGGGTCGGCGAAGTAGCCGGAGACACCACCCCAGTCCCGACGGGTGGCCGGAACGAGGATTGAGCCTCCCGCTGCGGTGGCACGATCGAGTACGGCGGTCACTTCCTCGTCGGAGTCGACGTTGTGCGCCAGCGTGATCGGCAGCGCGTCGCCACCGCGGTGGAATTCACCGACCTCGGCCGCCATCGCCTCGCGATCCCACAGCGAGAGGAGGAAGCCGTGACCGACCTGGAGGAAGATCACTTCACCGGGCACGTCGAGGTGCGGCTTCCAGCCGAGGCCGTCGACGAAGAACCGGCGGCTGGCGTCCAGATCGCGGACGCCGAGCGTGAGCACGTTCAGCTTCTGTTCCATGACGACCACTCTGCCGCTGCGCCGCCGTCCGGTCTTGAACGAACCGGCCACGGTTCGTACCGGGAGTTCGACGTACCGGGGCTCGAACACCTGGTCCGGTGCGCGTGGGAGCAGGAGAGCACCGGCCACGTCCAGCGGGTCCTCCCGGACAACTGTGCGGACATCCTCGTGACGGCGGACGGCCGGGCCGTTCTGGTCGGGCCGCCCACACAGGTCGAACTGCCCCGGCTGGCCACCGGCGTCCGGATCCACGGCCTCCGGATCGAGCCCTACGCGATCCGGACGGTCTTCGGCCTCGACGCCGACGAGTTGACCGACCGAACGCTCCCGCTGGAAGCAGTCCTCGGTGACGGTGTCGCCCGGCGAGTGGCCGAAGCGGTCTGGGAGGGCACGGACCTCCCGTGGCAGGACGTCCGACCGGACGAGCCGACCGTCGGCATCGTGCGAGCCCTGACTGGACCCGGTGCCCCGTCCGTGGACGCGGTCGCCGACCGCGCCGGCTATTCACCCCGGCATCTCCGCCGTCTCGTGCGTACCGAGACCGGCCTGAGCCCGAAGACGCTGCAGCGGGTCGCCCGGCTGCACGAGTTCCTCGGCCGGGCCGAGTTCGCCCCGGTCGGAGCCGCCGCGGTCGCCGCCGGGTACGCCGATCAGCCGCACGCCACCCGCGAGATCCGCGCGCTGACCGGCCTGACACCGCGCCAACTCATCGCCGAGCGCGCCGAGACATGAAGAAGCCCCGCTCCTCCGTCGGGAAGCGGGGCTTCTGAACGGGCGCTACTGCTGCTTGGGTGCTCCACCGAGGATCGGCCCACCGGAGAGCACCGGCGCGGGCGCACTCTTTTCGGTCGGCGCAGCGATCTGCGCCATGTTGCGCGGGTCGCTGCCCCGGTCGCCGTCGGTGGCTCCGCCGAGCAGCGCCTCCATCTCCAGGTCTTCGCCTTCCTGGACCTCCGGAGGCAGTCCGTGGCGCTCGCGCCAGTAGGGGTTGTCCGGCGGAAGCGCTCCGCTCACCCGGCCGTACATACCGAACGTGATCAGTGCGGTGCCGACCACGAACGAGAAGATGACGTTGCTCATCCGGAACGCGAGGAAGTTCAGGTCGGTCCGCATGATCGTCAGGTTCACCAGGCCGCTCAGGATGAACGCCCACCCGAAGACCGTGTTGGCCCAGGAAGCGGTGTTGCCCCCGACCGCAGCGCAGCCGAGCAGGCACACCCCGACGACGACGGAGATCAGCGACAGCGCTCCGTTCGACGACAGGCCGGCGATCTCCTTCCCCTCCGTGGAGAAGAAGTCCAGCTTGTCGACGAAGCCGAGGACGCCGAACGTCAGCAGTGCCGTGCCGGTGAGGCCACCGCCGTAGCGGTACACCTTCCCCAGCTTGTGGTTCTTCGGAAGCCCGGACATCCCTCACTCCTGCCGTGAAGAAGCACTGTGACCCGTCAAAGGGAGCTTTTCCCGCCCTGAACAGGTCAAACGTGAGGGTGTTGACACGACCTTGTCACGGTCTCGTGCAGGCATGCTGTACGACTGCGGTAGATAAACCTTAATTGCGCCTAATGGTTGCCAGACTTACGGCAATGTTTAACAGATACCTCTCCCGCAACGCCGGTACAAACGCTACCGTGAAGCGCTCGCTAGACACGCTCAGCGAGCGTGAAGTACAGGGTCGAGGCAACCCGAAGAGGTTCCATGACAGACACCGCTCCGGTCGAGCCCGCGCTGATCGCCTGTCCGGCGTGCGACGGTCTCGGTTTCAGGATCGCTCCGTGCGCATGTCGGCACAACGGCACCGAGTTCCTGGTGAGCGGCCGTCTCCTCCTCTCCGACTCCGACCCGTACCCGGACTGTGAGATCTGCCGGGGCTCCGGCGAGACCACCGTCATGTGCTTCCCGTGTCGTCAGGGTGGGTCGCTGCTGGCCCAGGGCGTGGTGACCGTCGTCAACGCGGTGACCGGCCAGACCGGCTCCGTCCAGGTCGTGCCCGGCGCGTTCGAGCCGGTGCCGTGGGAGGCCCGTCCGGGCCGCTGGATCATCGACCTGTCGGCGATCGTGAGCGAGCTGGCCGCGCGCGTCGGCGTCGACACGCTCTACGACATGCTCGACCGGCCGCTCTCGACGCACGACCTTGCCACGCCGATCTACCTCCCCGACACGTGGTCGCCCGCGTCGCCGGAGGACGAGAAGGCCGCCGCGGAGCAGGCAGCGATCGCCGAGTGGGCCGGGCGCCGCCGCTGGCACCTCTACGTCGGCTACCCGGCGGGTGTCCGCACCGAGACCGATCCCGAGCAGCGGCTGGTGGAGCTGCGCCGGGCGGCCGACGCGGGCCGGCTCGACCTCGTCGTGCGCTTCCTGGACGGGTTCTGGTCGGTCGCCTTCGAGGTCCCCAACGCGCATCCGCGGCAGGGCCAGGCCTGGTACCCGGGCACGGCCACGCTGGTCGAGTCCTTACTCGCGCACACCCCGTCCGACCTGGTCGAGCAGAGCAAGGGCGCGACGACCGCCTCCGGTCACTGGGTGGTGGCCTCGCCGCCGCCGGCCGGTGACGGCACGTCGGCCTGGACGGTGGAGGACCTCGTCGCTGCCGTCTCGATCACGGCCGGTGGCGCGGCCGGTGGCAGCGCCACCTGGCGCGACGGTCGTTGGCAGCTTTCCGCGCTGAAGGTCGTGGAGGAGCGCGAGTTACTCGCCGCGCAGCAGACCGGCCAGGTCCGGTCGACCGTCGAGCGCGTGGTCGGCCGCGTGGACGACCTGAAGACCCCGCCATGGCTGGGGCCGTCGATTCCCACGCAGCGCTGCGCGCGCTGCGTGTCGGGCGTCGCGTGGCGCGAATGCTCCTGTACCTATCTGGACGACGTGGCGACGCCGGACTGCCCGCGCTGCGCCGGCGTCGGGCGGGCGCCGGACCCCTACTGCTCCGGCTGCGACGACACGCGCCTGGTCCACCTCGGCGCGGTCGTGACGCTGATCGGACCGGACGGGCGCGGCCAGACCACGAACCTGCGGATCGGCAAGACGCCGGACGTCGAGTTCTTCGTCAACGATCAGGGCGTGCGGTGCGCGCGGGTGCCGCGGGAACTCACAGCGGTCGCGTGGGCCGAGGCGTTCGGCGTCGACGTGGATTGGCTGTGCAGCCATGGGATCCGGTCGATCGGCGCGCTGGCGCGCGACGGCGTCCTGGCGACGGACCTCACCGATCCGCGCGAGGCCGTGGCCGAGTACCTGGCGCGGCTGACCGCCGGTCGGCCCGGTGGGCGCCTGGTCTACTTCGTCCGCCCGCCGGGGGACGTCCCGATCGAGTCGTTGCTGCGGCCGGTGCTGGGCGTCGATGCGCGGGCGGAGTTCGCGATCGCCGTCGATCCGCGTGGGCGCCTGCGTTGGGGCCTTGCGGTGACACATCGGGGTGCACAGAGCCGGTATGCGCCGCCGGAGATCGACCTGACGCTCGGCGACGCGGTGGGGCGCGTCCTCGCGGCGTTACCCCAGCGCCTCGGCGGTATCGAGCACGACGTCGCCCGCACCGAGCCGCTCAGCCCCGCACAGCAGGGGCGCGCCGTACAGATCGAGACCGGGATCCAGACGCTGCTGCAAGAGGTCGCGCAGCGCTACGGCCGCGTGCTCGCCGCGGTCACCCGCGACGGCTGGACGCTGCACGCCTGGACCCAGCGCCGCTGGCAACGAATCGGCACCGGTACCAGCCTCCGCGAGCTGGTCACCCAGTCGAGGACCACGGGCCTCTAACGGTCCACGGCCGCGACGACGCGGCGTTTGGCGTCGGCGGCGGAGTTTGCGCGGGTGGCCAGTTCGGCGTAGCGCAGGCAGTCGCTGAACTTGTGCTGGGCCAGCGCGGCACGCACCGGTTCGAGCCGGTCGACCGGCAGCACCAGGCTGGTGATGCCCAGACCGATCAGGACACACGCCAGCAGCGGGTCCGCGGCGGCGGCACCGCGGGCGCTGATCTCCTTGCCCGCCAACGATCCCGACGCCCCGACCAGCTCGGCGAGGCGGAGGCCGGCAGGCTGCCACGGGTCGTACCAGTGGCCGCTCCCGGCGGACGGGTCCGCGGCCACCGCGTAACGCGTCAGGCTGTCGAGGTCGATCGTCGCGAACGACGCCGTGCGCAGGATCGTGCCCGCGAGCAGTGCGGCCGCCGGCAGGTCGACGAGCACACCGGCCGTGGCGACACTGCCGTAGCGCGCCTCCTCCAGGAACCAGGCCGCCTCGTCCGGTTCGCTGACCATCGACGTGACGACCCCGACGTCGACTGCGTGCGCACCGGTCTCCCGGATGGCGCCGGCGATGGCGTCGAGTTGAGAAGACAGGACGTCCGGACGGGCCTGCAGCGCGCGCACGCCGCGAATCCCGAACGCACCCTGGCGTTCGCCGGGATCGAGGGCTTCGACCGTCACCCGGGCACCGGGAAAGGCCTGCAGCACGTGCCGGTAGCCGGCCTGCTGACCGTCGGTCGGCAGCGGCGAGCCGTCGGGCCGGACGGCGAACCGACTTCGCAGCAACCCGACGCCTTCAGCGCCGGCCGCGACCGCGGACTCGGCCTCGGCGGGATCGACGAGCTCGGCGAGCAGGGTGACCGGCTGACCATCGGCCAGCCTCCCGCGGAGGGGTGCACTCACGACTGGACACTATCGAACCAGGCCGATGACCGATGTGGCCCGGGACGGACAGTAAGCTCTCCAGGCATGCCGGAGCTCAGTCACGTCGATGCGGCGGGGTCGGCTCGAATGGTCGACGTCTCCGCCAAGTCGGAGTCCGTCCGAACCGCCGTGGCCACCGGCCTGTTGCGGACGACAGCCGAGGTCATCGGCCTGCTGCGCCGCGACGGACTGCCGAAGGGCGACGCGCTGGCTGTCGCCCGCGTCGCCGGGATCATGGGCGCTAAGCGCACACCCGACCTGGTGCCGCTGTGCCATCCGATCGCGTTGCACGGTGTGACCGTCGACTTCGAGATCCGTGACACCGAAATCGCGATCACGGTGACCACCCGCACGGCCGACCGCACCGGCGTCGAAATGGAAGCGTTGACCGCGGTGGCCGCCGCCGGCCTGACGTTGATCGACATGGTCAAGGCCGTCGACCCCGCGGCGTCGCTGGACGCCGTGCGCTGCGAGGCCAAGGACGGCGGCAAAACCGGCTCCTGGCGTCGGCCGGTCGACCGGTGAGCCGCACCGCGCGGGTGATCGTCGCGTCCAACCGGGCGTCGGCCGGTGTCTACGAGGACACCAGCGGTCCGTTGCTGGCCGACGGTCTGCGGGCACTCGGGTTCGAGGTCGGCGATCCCGTCGTCGTTCCCGACGGAGATCCGGTGGGCGACGCTCTGCGCGCGGCCGTGGCGGACGGCGTCGACGCCGTACTGACCAGCGGCGGCACCGGCATCAACCCGACGGACCGCACGCCGGACGTCACCGCGGCGGTGCTGGACTACCAGATCCCGGGCATCGCCGAAGCGATCCGCGCCTACGGGGTGCCGCGGATCCCGGCAGCCATGCTCTCGCGCGGCATCGCCGGCGTCGCGGGTCGGACGCTGATCGTCAACCTTCCCGGCTCCCGCGGTGGTGCCAAAGACGGGTTGGCCGTACTCGGTCCGGTGCTGTCACACGCGATCGATCAGCTAAACGGTGGAGACCACCCCGGAGGGCACGCGTGACCCACCCGATCAGTTGGGACGACGCCAGGGCGGCCGTCCACTCGGCCGCTACCCCGCTTCCGGGTCGGCCGGTGCCGCTCGCCGAAGCGGACGGCGCCGTCCTGGCCACCCCGCTGGTGACGCTCACCGCGCTGCCCGCGTTCGACACGTCCAGCGTGGACGGTTACGCGGTCGCCGGGCCGGCGCCGTGGCGGCTGGTCGGCCAGGTGCTGGCCGGCGACGCCAGCGAGATCACCGTGGTGTCGGGCACCGCGGTGGAGATCGCCACCGGCGCCATGGTGCCGGTCGGCACCGAGCACGTCATCCGCCTGGAGAGTTCCGAGGTCGAGAACGGCTCCTGGGTCACCGCGCCGCTGCCCGACAAGCAGGAGTGGCGTCCGACCGGCGAGGAGGCGGCGGCCGGTGAGGTGCTGCTGCCGCCGGGCGTCCGGGTGACGCCGGGCGTGCTGGCGCTCGCGGCCGCGTGCGGCCACGACGTGCTCGCGGTCCGCCGCCGGCCCCGGGTCGCGGTCGTCGTGTTCGGGGACGAGCTGCTCGACAGCGGTCCGCCCGGAGCCGGCCGGGTACGCGACGCCCTCGGGCCGTCGCTGCCGGCCTGGATGCGCCGGCTCGGTGCCGAGGTCGTGTCGGTGACGCGTGCCGCGGACACGCTGGAGGCGCACGAGAACGGAGTGCGTGCCGCCGCCGCCCAGGCCGACGTCGTCGTCACGACCGGCGGCACCATGCACGGACCGGTCGACCACCTGCACCCCACGCTGGCGACGCTGGGCGCGTCCTACGTCGTCGACACGGTGGCGGTGCGTCCCGGATTCCCGATGCTCACGGCGCGGTTGCCGGGACCGGGCGCCGGATGGCTGGTCGGGCTGCCCGGCAACCCGCAGTCGGCGGTGATCGGACTGGTGACGCTCGCCGCGCCGCTCATCGCCGGGTTGGCCGGAGCGCCGTTGCCGCCGCTGGCCTCCGTGGTCGTCGCGAACGACGTCCCGGGGCGGGGCACGTTCACGCACCTGGCGTTGGCGCGCCTGACGCCGGAGGGCGCGGTCACGCTGCCGCACGCCGGGTCCGCGATGCTCCGCGGGGTCGCCGGAGCGGACGGTTTCGTCATCGTCCGTCCGGACACCACTGCACCGAGTGGCACCCGCGCGGACTTCGTTCCCATGCCCAGTTGAAGATCCGGTGGTTGGATGGGCGGTATGAGCAGCGAGACCATCCGTAGGGCCGGACACCGCGTCGTCGTGGCCCAGGTCACTGAATCACCTATTTCGGTCGCCGAGCACGAGCAGGCCGTCGCGGATCTGGCTGCCGGTGCGGTGGTGGGCTTCGCCGGTGTGGTGCGCGATCACGACCACGGCCGGTCGGTGGCCGAACTGGAGTACACCGGCCACCCGTCCGCGGGCGAGGTGATCGAGCAGATCGCCGCCGAATTCGCCGAGCGCGACGGTGTGGAGGCGATCGCTGTCAGTCACCGCATCGGCCCGCTGCGCCTGGGCGACACCGCCCTGGCCTGCGCGGTCAGCACCGCTCACCGTGCAGAGGCGTTCGCGCTCTGCGCCGAGCTGGTGGATGCCGTCAAGGCGCGGATTCCGATCTGGAAGCGCCAGGTGTTCGATGACGGATCCGACGAATGGGTTGCCTGTCCGTAGTCGTTCCGAACGCACCAGCGGGCGGTGTAGTCGCTAGCCGATACGATCCCCGTGTGAAGGTCTTGATCACCGGCGGTGCCGGCTTCATCGGGAGCACGATCGGTTCGGCCTGCCTCGACGGCGGGATCCAGCCGGTTGTTCTCGACAGCCTGGTCACCGGAAGGCGCGAGTTCGCCGAAGGCCGCCCGTTCTACGAGGGCGACATCGCCGACGGCGCGCTGATCGACCAGATCTTCGCCGACCACCCCGACATCGAGGCGGTGGTCCACTGCGCCGCGCTGATCGTCGTGCCCGACTCGATGGCCGACCCGCTGCGGTACTACCGCGAGAACGTCGCGAAGTCGATCGAGCTGATCGGCCACCTGCAGCGCAACGGGTGCGAACGCCTGATCTTCAGCTCGTCGGCGTCGATGTACGGCACCGAGGACGACTTCTCGGTCGACGAGAACTCCGTCATCGACCCGCAGAGCCCGTACGCCACCACCAAGGTGATGGTGGAGAACGTCCTGCACGACGTGGCCAAGGCCAGTTCGCTGCGGACGCTCTCGCTGCGCTACTTCAACCCGATCGGCGCCGACCCGCAGCTGCGCACCGGCCTGCAGGTGGCCCGGCCCTCACACGCGCTCGGCAAGCTCGTCCAGTCCTACGAAGACCGGGTGACGTTCAACATCACCGGCATCGACTGGCCCACGCGTGACGGTACGGGCATCCGTGACTATGTGCACGTGTGGGATCTGGCGCGCGCGCACGTCGAGGGCCTGCGCCGCTTCGACGCCATCGTGAACGACTACCGCGTCGTCTGCCTGGGCAGCGGCACCGGCACCACCGTTCGTGAGCTGGTCACCGCATTCGAAGCCGTGATCGGCGAGCCGCTGCCGCACCAGGACGCACCCGCCCGCCCCGGTGACGTCGTGGGCGCCTACGCCCGCAACGGCCTCGCCCGCCAGATCCTGGGGTGGGAACCGAAGTTCGGCGTCGAGGACGGCATCCGCGACTCCCTCGAATGGGCGAAGATCCGCCCACAGCGGCTAGGGCGTGTATCAAAGCCCAGCGCGGCTACGTCGGCCTGAGACTTTGATACACGCCCTAGTTCAGCCGTAGGGCGACGACGATGTCGCCGGTGGGCTGACCCGAGCCGCCTTCGGGCTCGACGGTGAACGAGATCGCGTCGCCGTCCGCCAGGTCCAGCACCAGCGCGGTGCCCTCCCGGGCGTCCGCGGCCAGTACCCGCATCGACCGGGGCTGCTCGTTGCGTACGCGCCAGATCTGGTAGGTCTGCTTGGGGTCGATGTCGGGCAGGTCCGAGTACGTCACCATCGCCGCGTGGTGCTCCGCGGAGAACACCGTCGAGACCCGGGCTCCGTCCTCGGTGGTGGTGGACCGGCTGACCGCGTCGTCGGCGGTGAGCACCGTCTCGATGCGCTGCAGGCGCTCCTGCTCGGCGACGATCAGACTGCGCTGATCGCGGTCGCGCTGCTCTTCGACCTCGAGCGTCAGAGCGGCGGCGCCGATCACCAGTCCGCACGCCACCGCGAACGTCGTCAGGCGGCGGCTCCACGGGCGCGGCGGCCGGTCGGTGACGGGCGGAGAGACCTCGTCGAGGTCCTCGTCATCCGTGAGCTCACCGGTCATCAACGCGCTCCCAAGCGGTCAGGTTTCCCCGCCCACTCTGCCCGGTCCCCGCCACTTTTACGAAAGTCAGGCCGGCTGGGTGCGGAGGTACCGGGCGAAATGTGGCACCGTGAACGCGACGGTGCCCCGCTCGGCGGAGTAGATCAGTCCCTTCTTGATCAGACTGTCGCGAGCGGGGGAGAGGCTGGAGGGTTTCCGGCCCAATGAGACCGCTATTTCCGACGTCGAGACGGCTTCGCTCGCGTCGCCTTCGAGGGACGCCATCGCGCGCATGTACTCGCGTTCCGCCGGGGTCGCCCGCTCGTAGCGGGAGCCGAAGAATCCGACGGCGAGCTCCGCTTCCGCTTCCGGCGCGGCCACTTTGACGTCGGCCGCGGTGATCGGGGACCGGGGTGCCACGTCCCAGGTCACCTTGCCGTAGGCCTGGACGAAGTAGGGGTAACCGTCCGCGGCCTCGTACAGCGCGGCCAACGCGTCGGCGTCGAACGTGGCCTCTTCGCGTTGCGCCGGCGCGAGCAGCGCGAGGTCGGCCGCGGAACGTTCGAGCCGGTCGATGCGGACGTACCGGAACAGCCGCTCGGAGTAGGACTTGCTGGCCGACAGCAGTGCCGGCAGGTGCGGCAGGCCGGCCCCGACGACGATCAGCGGGGCACCGGTCTGGGACAGCTCGTGGCAGGCGGCGCAGAGCGCGGAGATGTCCTCGGGGCCCAGGTCCTGCATCTCGTCGATGAACACCGCGATGCCGGTGCCGACCGCGCTGGCCAGGTCGGCGGCGTCCGAGAGCAGCTCGACGAGGTCGATCTCGATGTCACCGGAGTCGGCCCGGCCGCTGATCGCGGGCCCGTCGATGCCAGGCTGCCAGCGGTCGCGGATCTTGCCGCCGGTCGGGTTGGAGCGCAGGGCGAACGCTTTCAGCGTGCCGAGGAAGTCGTCGATCTTGTCGAGGGCACGGTGCTGGGACGACAGTTCGCGAACCGCCATGTGCAGCGCTCCGGAGAGCGGGCGGCGCAGCGGCTGATCGGGGCGGGCCTCGATCTTGCCGGTGCCCCACTGGCGTCCGATGGCCTGGGAGCGCAGCGCGTTGAGCAGGACGGTCTTGCCGACCCCGCGCAGGCCGGTGAGGATCATCGACCGCTCGGGACGCCCGCGGGCGACCCGCTCGAGGACGACGTCGAACTGATCGAGCTCGCGGTCGCGGCCGGCCAGTTCGGGCGGCCGCTGCCCGGCGCCGGGGGCATACGGATTACGCACCGGGTCCATACGATCGGACCGTATCGGGCTTTCTAGCGTAAGCGGTAGATCTCGCTAGAGGTTTGTCGACGTGTCGGGCTCGACGTTCGCGCGGAACCAGCGGTCCGAGGCCGGCGCAGCGCCGTTCGCGTCGCGCTTGACCTGGATGATGCTGTTCCGGTGGACGTCGTCCAGAGCCGCTCCGGGCTGTCGCTTCGGGAGCGGCGGCTGCCGGTCGAGCGGGATGCGGTCGGGCGCGGCGAGCGAGCGACGGTCAGCAGCGCCGGTGACGCGAACCGGCGTGACCGGGTGTCGCGTGGCACTGGGGCGCGCCTGGGTCTTGCGGGGACGAGGAACAGCATGAGTCATGAATCAGTGCCCTCTCGCAATAGGAGCTGCCCCGGTCACGCGAGGAAACACCCAAGGGTTCAGTGATAGATGGTGTTGTTTTATGTCATCGAGTCAAGTGCCCGCTCGGACATCGTTTGAGGTGAATGGTAGACCCCCGCCCGGAGGTCAACGTGACCGCATCGAGGCGTTTCTACGGCTTTCTTCGTCAATTCCTAGAATCACTTAGAGAGAGTCAGAGCGACCGCAGCTCGATCAGGCTGATCTCCGGCGGCGCGCCCACGCGCACCGGCGGTCCCCAGTAGCCGACGCCCCGGCTGACGTAGATCTGGCTGTCACCGTCGGTGGCGTGCCCGGCGACGACCGGCTGCTGCAGGCGGACGCCATACGTGAACGGCCACATCTGGCCGCCGTGGGTGTGGCCCGACAGTTGCAGGTCGACGCCGCGGTCGACCGCCTCGGGCCACTGCACCGGCTGGTGGGCGAGCAGGACGACCGGCCGGTCGCGGTCACGGCCGTCGAGGGCCCTGGACAGGTTCGCGCCGTGCCCGGGTACACCGGAGTTGGCCGCGGTGACGTCGTCGACGCCGGCCAGGTCGAGCCCGGAGCCGCCGGGGATCTCGATCCGACGGTTGCGGAGCACCTGCACACCGATCGTCGGGAGGTACTCGACCCACTCCTCGGCGCCCGAGTAGTACTCGTGGTTGCCGGTGACGAAGTACGTGCCGTGGGTCGAGTGGAGCGCGCTCAGCGCCTGGGCGTCCTCACCGAGCTCGTCGACGGTGCCGTCGACCAGGTCGCCGACGATCGCGACCGCGTCGACGTCGAGCTCGTTGACGCGGTTCACGACCCGCTCGACGAACGGGCGGTGCAGCGTCGCGGAGATGTGGATGTCGGTGAGCAGGGCGACGCGGAAGCCGCTCAGGGACGGGTCGAGACGCGGGAGCGTGATCGGGACGCGCTTCACGCGGACGTTGCGGGCCTCGGTGGTGCCGTACCCGACGGTGCCGAGCGCGCCGACGCCCGCCGTGACCGCGAGCGCCCGGGCCAGGAACACCCGCCGGTTGTGGCCCCAGTTCTCGGCCTGAGCGGCCTGGTCCTCACTCGGAGGGCCGCCCACGGGCACCTTCTCGCGCGCGCGGGCCCGACGGGTGATCAGGATGCGCCCGATCAGACGCACCGGCTCCAGCACCAGCAGGAGCAGCAGCAGGTAGAACATCACCGCGATCCAGAGCGGACCGCCCCAGCTCACGACCGTGGCCAACGGGCCCGGCAGCGACTCCGGCGATCCACGCAGACCGAACATCGCGAACGCGACGATCAGCACGGTGACGCCGAACCCGATCCACCGGGCGCGTTTCGAGGCGAACGGGCTCGCGACCAGCCGCCACCACAGGTAGCCGTGGATCCCGCCGATGACCGCAACAGCCATCACCACGACGACGACGATCTGCATGCGCCCGCTCCTGTAGGTGTCTCTAGCGCTCTCTACTTTCAGCGCTAGAAATGCCTAGCGAGCATCAGAAAGCGTTGCAGAGCCTAGGGGCCACAGCCTGATGAGATGCTGAGGGGCTACCCGCCCGCGAAGGGCGGCAGTACGTCGACGGTACCGCCGGCCGGCAGCGGGACGGTCTCTTCCTTCGCCGCCACTCCGTTGACGAGGAACGAGCAGGCCGTGAGCACCCGCTCCAGCCGCTCGCCGTGCGTCGCCACGAGCTGGGTGCGCAGCTCGCCGAGCGTGCCCGCGTCGGCGGGTTCCTCCTCGATACCGGCCGCGGCACGCGCCCCGGCGAAGTACCGCACAGTGACGTTCACTCAGCCTCCAATGGCTGACATGGGACGATCCGGCTGCAGGAACGACGGGTCGTCGATTCCGTGCCCTGCCAGCTTGCCCCACATCGCGATCCGCCACAGGTCCGCGATCTCCGCATCGGTGGCCCCGGCGCGCAGCGCGCCACGCAGATCGGTCTCGCCGGTCGCGAACAGGCAGTTGCGCACCTGCCCGTCGGCGGTCAGCCGAGTACGGTCGCAGGCACCGCAGAACGGCCTGGTGACCGACCCGATCACGCCGATGCGTGCCGGACCGCCGTCGACCAGCCACGTCTCGGCCGGTGCCGCTCCGCGGTGGGCCGGGTCCGGCGTCAGCGTCCAGCGCGCCTGCAGCGCGGCCAGGATCTCTTCCGCGGTGACCATCGACGTGCGCTCCCAGGAGTGCTGGGCGTCCAGCGGCATCTGCTCGATGAACCGCAGCTCGTGGCCGTGCTGCAGCGCGAACTCGGCCAGCGCCGTCGCCTCGTGCTCGTTGACGCCACGGAGCAGCACGCTGTTGATCTTCACCGGCGTCAGCCCGGCGTCGCTCGCGGCTTTCAGACCGTCCAGCGTGTCGGCCAGCCGGTCGCGGTGGGCGATCCGGCGGAACGTCTCCCGGTCGAGCGTGTCGAGCGAGATGTTCACCCGGTCGAGTCCGGCAGCGGCCAGCGCGGGGGCCTGGCGGGCCAGCCCGATGCCGTTCGTCGTCAGCATCGTCTCCGGCCGGGGCCGCAGCGCGGTGGTGGCGTGCAGGATGTCGACCAGCCCGCGACGCAGGAGCGGCTCACCGCCGGTGAAGCGCACCTCGGTCACCCCGAGCCGCTCCACCGCGATCGTGATCAGCCGGATCACCTCGTCGTCGCTGAGCAGCCGGTCGGACGGCAGCCAGGGCAGCCCTTCCGGTGGCATGCAGTAGCTGCACCGGAGGTTGCACTTGTCGATGAGCGAGACGCGGAGATCGGTGGCGGTACGACCGAACCGGTCGACCAGCCCGCGCTCGGCGACGGGTCGATCGGCCGCCGTGCCCGGGCGCTGGGCCGGCACGGCAGGCAGTCCGAGCGGAACCACAGCCATGTTCCCGAGCGTAACCGCAGTAACGCGAGGTTGCCTTCGTCAATCCACGGCTGAATCGCGTCACTGTCTGCGAATCCGATGTACCGGCCTGCGCGCGCGCACCATCCTGAGGTCATGGCGCAGGTCACTGCTCAGCCCGAGACCGATCGACTGCCTCGACTCGACGAACTCGACCGACTCGTCTGGGTGATCGCCGGTGCGGTCACCGTCGTCCTGCTGGCATTTGCCGGCCGCTACGGCTACCACCGCGACGAGCTGTACTTCCTGCTCTGCGCTCATCACCTCGACTGGGGCTTCGTCGACCAGCCGCCGCTGACGCCGGCGATCGCGTGGCTGACCGACACGATCGCGCCCGGCAACCTGACGGTGTTCCGGACGCCGTCCGCGCTGCTCGCCGGGCTGTGCGTCGTACTCACCGCGCTGATCGCGCGTGAAGTGGGCGGCGGGCGGGCCGCGCAACTGCTCGCCGCCGTGCTGGCCGCGACGTCCGGCGGACTGCTCGCGACCGGCCACCTGCTCAGCACCACGACGATCGACTTCGCGATCTGGATGACGATCCTCTGGCTGACCGTCCGTGTGCTGCGTACCGGCGACACCCGCTGGGTCCTGCTGATCGGGGCGGTCGCGGGCGTCGGGCTGCTGAACAAGTACCTGGTCGGCTTGCTGGCCGTCGGGTTGATCGGCGGCATTCTCATCGCCGGGCCGCGCCGGCTGTTACGCGACCGGTGGGTGCTCGCCGGAGCCGGGCTCGCGGTGCTGATCGTCGCGCCCAACCTCGCCTGGCAGATCGCGAACGGATTCCCGCAGCTCGACGTCGCGAGTGAGATCGCGTCCGGCGACAGCTCGTACGCCGGTCGTTCGGTCGCGCTGGCTCTGCAGCCGGTGATCATCTCGCTGGTCGCGACCGCCGTGTGGGTCACCGCGCTGGTCGTGCTGTTCCGCCGCGCCGAGTGGCGTCCGTACCGCGCGCTGGCGTGGGCCTGGCTGGTGATCTTCGCCGCGATGGTGATCGGCGGCGGCAAGGGTTACTACGACGCCCCGATACTGCTGGCACTGACCGGCGTCGGCGCTGTTCCGGTCGCGGGGTGGCTCAGCCGTGGTCGGGTGGTGCTGCGCCGGGTGCTGCTCACGTTCGCTGTGGTGTTCTGCGCTGTGGGCGACGCCGTGCTGATGGTGCCGATCCTGCCGGCATCGTCGGCCAACGCCGTGATCCCGATCAACTACGACGCCGGGGAGACGATCGGGTGGCCGGCGCTCGTGGCCTCGATCGAGCGGGTGACACCGCCCGGAGCGGTGGTGCTGGCGAGCAATTACGGCGAGGCGGGGGCTGTGTCGCGGTACGGCAGCGTGCCGGTGTACTCGGGGCACATGAGCGTCGCCGACTTCGGTCGGCCGCCCGAGTCGGTCGACACCGTCGTCGCGGTGGGGTTCGAGGATCCCGCTTACCTGCGGCGGTTCTTCGGTTCGGTCGAGCGGGCGGGGTCGGTGGATGTCGGGGTCGACGTCGACAACGACGAGAACGACGCCCCGATCTGGCTCTGCCGGAACCCTCGAGAGCCCTGGTCCACCCTCTGGCCGAAATTACGCCGAATCTGACGCGGTCAGGCGTCGGACCAGACGGAGTGGATGGCCATCGCGGCGTCGACGGCCTGGGCGCGGCCGGCGCGAGCCGAGGGAGGTCGGCGGGTCGGGTCGAGCACGTTGCGGCCGAAGGCTGCCCTGGCCGCCTCGTTCGGTGTCACCACGGCGACGCGCGCCGAGTCGCCGAGGCGGGCGACCTGCCTCGACACCCCCGGCATCGGTCCGCCGCCCTTGGGTAGCGGCGCCAGCACCACGATGCGATCGCACCCGGACGCGAGGTCGACGTTCGCGGTCGACCGGACGCCGCCGTCGATGTACTGCCGGCCGTTCACGGTCACCGGCGGCCAGACCCCCGGCACCGCACAGCTCGCCGACACGGCGTCCACCAGCGGAACGCCGCTGTGCCGGTCGAACGGCGCGAGCTCACCGGTGACCGCGTCCACGGCGGTCAGGACGAGACGCCGATCCGGCCAGTCGTGCACCGGGAGGCGTGAGGCGATCACCTCGCGGCGCTCTTCCTCCGGCACGGTGCGGGTGCGCCGCGCGAGCGCCCCGACGCGTGCCCGGAACCGCTCCGGGCTCCGGCTGGTCACCGCTGCGAATCCCCAGCGCAGCAGTGTGGTCGTGCCCATCCGGGCCGGAATCTCGCTGCCGCTGGGCTCGAGCTGGTTCTGATAGAGGTCCTCGATGTCGGCACCGGTCGCGACGACCGTTCCGACCACCGAGCCGGCCGAGGTGCCGATGATCAGATCTGCCGTGGTCAGGTCGACTCCGGCGTCGAGCAGTCCGGCCAGCAGCCCGATTTCCCAAGCTATGCCGGTGACTCCGCCCCCGCCGAGTACTAATGCACTCCCCGTCATTCTGTGAATTCTGGTCACATCCGCCGCCCAATGGGCGCAGATTGCCGCTCCCGCGCCTCGCGGGTCGGCGCCCGCGGTCTACGCGATGCGCACTTCTGCCGCGCCTCGCGCGGAGGCGACGCGCTCCACCTCCGCCGCTAGCGCGGTGCGCACGGGCGGCGGTAGAGGGCGGAACGCCTCCAGCGTGATCGTGAGGCGCTTGCCCGCGAGCTTCGGGCGCCAGGCGCCGGCGATCTCGCCGTCGACGAGGATCGCGCCGGGATTGCCGATCGGCCGCCAGAGCGCCTTCTGCTCCGTTTTCTCCGGCACGAGCAGGTTCCGGTTCCGCGTCTGCAGGTACGGGTCACTCGGCGGCAGCAGCCGCACGGGGTCGGGCGGCGAAGGCTTCCGCAGCGCCGCCTCGGCCTCGGCCGGGATCCAGAACCCGGCCTTCCCGTCCACCCGCACCTCGACCAGATCCCCGGGCCACGACGAGGCCACCGCCGACTTGCCGGCGGCGAAGTAAGCCGCCACCTCCGCCTGTGTACCCGGCCCCTGCAGCCGCAGATAAGCCCGTGCCGCCCCACCCAGCCCTTCCGCTCCAGCGGGTGGCACCCAGCCTTCGATGGGGGAGAGGACCAGCGGGGTGGTGCCGGGTTCGACGCGGACACCGGCGGCCAGACCGGCGATGCGCATCAACTGGTCACTCAGGTGGTCGACCTTGCACCCGGGGCAGTAGAAGGCCAGTTCCGGGAGCCGCGCGGTCAGCGCCGTGCTCACCGCACCCTTGCCCAGCGGCGCCGTGACGATCTCGTGCAACGCCGATACGGTCGCCCGCACGGCGTCCAGGTCCTCCCCGGGGATGCGCGCCGACGACGCACCGACCCGCGCCTTCGCGTCCGCCTCGTCACGCGGGAACAGCGCACCGGCCAACCCCGGCAGATCCGCGACGCGATGCACGAACGGCGCCCCGCGCGCCCCCCACACGGTCACCAGCGCATCGTCGTCCTCGAGAGAAGGCAGCCGGGCCGCGAACGCCACCCGGGCCGAACCCGGCGGCGAATCGGCCACTCCGAGATCCAGCACGGCGAGTCGACCGATCTCCGCCTCGGACCGGTCGAGCTGCTGCGCCCCCACCCGGTAGGCGAGAACCTGGTGCCGCTCGACGTCGATCGCTGCTCCCATACCGCCCAGGTTCCCCCATCCGTGCGCGTGGCGTTGACGCGCTTCGAGCGGATACCTACGGTGTCCCCGTGTCGAGTGCCCCGCTCTCGGTCGACCCCTCGGAGAGCCCTGTTACGCCCACCGATCCTGACCTGCGCGTACGCCTCCTCGAGACCTTCCGCTGGATCGACCCCGGCGAATGGAGCGACCACCTGCTCACCGACCGGTCGGGCTGGTGGCGCGACCCGGTGATCCTCGACCGGCTCGGTCCGGCGCTCGCCGCGCTCTCATCCTCGCTGCCGACCGTGGTCGTGGCGCCGGCCACCAGCGGATTCCTGCTGGGGCCGCTGGTCGCCCGGTCGATCGGCGTCGGGTTCGTCGAGGCCTACCGCGACCTGAGCGGCGCCGAGCTCGCCGACGACCTGATCACCCGCACCGGCGGTCCGGGCCACGACGGCCGCCCGGTGGTGCTCGGCGTCCGCGCCCGGCACCTCGGTCAGGACGACACGGTCTTGGTCGTCGACGATTGGGTCGAGACCGGTGCGCAGCTCTCGGCGCTCGCCGAGATCGTGGTGGCGGCCGGCGCGCTGTATCTCGGCGCGGCGGTCATCGTGGACGGTGCGCAGCCGGACGTCCGCGATCGGCTGCGGATCCGCGGTCTGGTCCGCGAGAGCGAGCTGCCCTAACTGCACCGAGCTGTCTACCTCACCGAGCCGCCTACCAATAAAGCCACCAAACGGACAGCTCCGCCTCGGACGAACGGGCGAGACCGTTGAGCACATGGCCCGTTCTCGTCGTGGCGACGCGTCGGGCGGCAACCGAACGGGCATCCTATGGAAGGTCCGTGCGCAGACGCGCCACGCTGTGCTGTCAGGGGTGGGCCCGTCGATGCCAACGAACCCGCACCTCGGGGATCCGGTGGTGTCACCACGCACCGGAATCGTCGGCGCATGCCTGTTGGCGCTCGCCATCGCCGCGTTCGACGTCGCCATGCCGGGTTTGCAGTTCGTGGGTCTGCTGGTCGCGCCGCCGTTCCTGGCGGCCGCGCTGGCGTCCTACCGGGCCACGTTCGCTGTTGGAGCGCTCTGTTTCGCGCTGGGTGCGGCACTGGGCATGTTGGACGGCGAGGCGTTCGCGCCGCAGCAGGTCCTGCGCCTGGCCGCGATCCTCGTGTTCACCGCGCTGGCGGCGTGGCTGTCCATGCTCGGCGACCGCACGTCCAAACGGGTGGCGACGCTCAGCAAGCTGGCCGCGGTGGCCCAGCAGGCCGTCCTGCGGCCGATCGGGCCGAGGATCGGGACGATGTCGGTCGCGGTGCGGTACGTGTCGGCGAACGCCGAAGCAGACATCGGCGGTGACCTCTACGAGGCGATGAGCACGCCGTACGGCACCCGCGTGCTGATCGGGGACGTTCGGGGCAAGGGCCTAGAGGCGGTTCGCCTCGCGAGCACCGTGCTGGGGTCCTATCGGCACGTCGCCCACGAGCGGGTCGATCTGCGAGCGATCGTCGCCGACCTGGACCGGGCCGTGGCGCGGTCGGTCGGCTACGAGGACTTCGTCACGGCGTGCCTGGTGGAGGAGCGCGGCGGCACGCTGACCGTGCTCAACTGCGGGCACCCGGCGCCGCTGCTGCTGCGGCGTGGCACCGTGATCCCGCTGGAGCCGCCGTCGCCGGCGCCGCCACTGGGGTTCCTGCCGGTGGTTCGGCCGCGGGTCGAGCGATTGGAGCCCGGGGACCGGCTGCTGCTGTTCACCGACGGCCTGGCCGAGGCCCGGCAGAACGGCGAGTTCTTCCCGATCCGGGAACGCGCCTGGCGCATCGCCGGGCACGGCACCGTCGAGGACGGTCTGACGTCGTTGGTCAACGCGCTGCGCGGATGGGTGCACGGCGTCCTCGACGACGACATCGCGCTGATCCTGCTCGAGTACACCGGCGCCGAGCGCAAGCCCGAGACCTCGAACGCGGCGGCCCGGCCCGCCTGGGACTGGGACCCCATTTCCGGGGATTAGTTGCTGCGGCGGTGCGCTTGGCGTCGTCGCCTAAAAAGCATTTTTCGGACGCCGATGAGTCGGCGACCCTCACCTCTCGCACTTTCGTTGACGGCTCACAGATGTGAGCCCGCTCATACTCATGCGCGCGAGCGTACTGACCGGTAACATTGGATTTGTTACTGGCCGGTATACCGATGGGTAAAGCGGGCTCGTCACGGTGGCGGGCCAGTCTTTCCGGGGAGGACCCGCGATGAGCCACTACAAAGCCAACTTGCGCGATCTCGAGTTCAACCTTTTCGAGGTCTTCGGCGCGGGCGATCGCCTGGGCAACGGTCCGTTCGAGGCCATCGACGAGGAGACCGCGCGCGCGTTCCTCGCCCAGATGGTCGAGCTCGCGGAGGGGCCGCTGTCGGAGTCCTTCGCCGACGCCGACCGCAACCCGCCGGTGTTCGACCCGGCGACGAACTCGGTGACGATGCCCGAGTCGTTCAAGAAGTCGTACCGGGCGCTGCAGGACTCCGAGGCCTGGCAGCTCGACGTGCTGCCGGAGATCGGCGGTATCCGCAGCCCGCGTCAGCTGGTGTGGGCGGTCTCCGAACTCGTCCTCGGCGCCAACCCGGCCCTGCACATGTACGCCAGCGGCTACGCGTTCGCCGGGGTGTTCTACAAGCTCGGCACCGAGCAGCAGAAGGCCTGGGCCAAGCTGTTCGTCGAGAAGCACTGGGGCTCCACGATGGTGCTCACCGAGCCGGACGCCGGTTCGGACGTCGGTGCCGGCCGCACCAGGGCGATTCCGCAGGCCGACGGCACGTGGCACCTCGAGGGCGTCAAGCGCTTCATCACCTCGGCCGAGCACGACATGGCCGAGAACATCGTCCACTACGTGCTGGCTCGCCCGGTCGGCGTCGAGGGCGCCGGCGGCCCCGGCACCAAGGGCCTGAGCTTGTTCATGGTGCCCAAATACCTGTTCGACGACGAAGGCAACCTGGGCGAGCGCAACGGCGCCTACGTGACGAACGTCGAGAAGAAGATGGGCCTGAAGGTCTCCACGACCTGCGAGCTGACGTTCGGCGACAAGCACCCGGCCGTGGGTTACCTGGTCGGTGACGTGCACGACGGTATCCGGCAGATGTTCAACATCATCGAGGCCGCCCGGATGATGGTTGGCACGAAGGCGATCGCGACGCTGTCCACCGGCTACCTCAACGCGCTGGACTACGCGAAGAACCGCGTGCAGGGCGCCGACCTGACCCGGCAGACGGACAAGACCGCGCCGCGGGTCACGATCATCCACCACCCCGACGTCCGGCGGAGCCTGCTGCGGCAGAAGTCCTACGCGGAGGGTCTGCGCGCGCTGGTGCACTACACCGCGTCGGTGCAGGACCGGGTGATCGTCGCTACCGACGCCGACGAGCGGGAGGCGGCCGAGCGACTCAACGACCTGCTGCTGCCGATGGTGAAGGGCGGTGGTTCGGAGCGGTCGTACGAGCTGCTCGGCGCCGAGTCCCTGCAGACGTTCGGCGGGTCGGGCTTCCTGCAGGACTACCCGATCGAGCAGTACATCCGGGACTCCAAGATCGACACCCTCTACGAGGGCACCACCGCGATCCAAGGCCAGGACTTCTTCTTCCGGAAGATCGTCAAGGACGGCGGCAAGGCGCTGGGTGCGCTGGCCGGCGAGATCGCGGCGTTCATCGAGTCGGAGAGCGGCAACGGCCGGCTGAAGAACGAGCGTGCACTGCTCAAGACCGCTCTGGACGACGTGCAGGCGATGGTCGGGTGGAGCGTCACGCAGCTGATGTCGATGGCCGAGGACCCGACGACCGTCTACAAGGTCGGTCTCAACACGAGTCGGGTGCTGCTGTCGACGACCGACCTGGTCGTGGGGTGGCTGCTGCTGCGCCAGGCCGAGGTGGCCATCCGGGCACTGGACGCCGGATCCACCGACGACTTCTACGTGGGCAAGATCGGTGCGGCTCGTTTCTTCGCCGCGCAGGTGCTGCCGGAGCTGTCGGCGCGGCGCGCGGTGCTCGAAGGAACCACGCTGGACGCGATGGAGCTTCCGGAGAGCGCTTTTTGACACGTGGCGGGCCGTCGTCGTTTCGGCATCACGCCGTACCCTGGGTGGAGTAGCGTCGGGCCCGTTCACACGGGTGTGTGATTCGCGTGTCGGGTGGACCTCTGCCGGGTACGAGGCCCGTGGCGACGCAACCGGGGTGCCACCGGCACCTGGCGAACACGACCGGGAGGTCGACATGGGTATCGGCGCGGGGCTCTTCCTCATCGCCCTCGGCGCAATATTTGCCTTTGCCATCACGGTCGACCTGCAGGGGATCAACCTTCAGGCGGTCGGTTGGATCCTGATGTTCGTCGGCGTCGTGGGCATCCTGATCAGTGTCTTCTACTGGGGTCCGCGCAAGCGGGCCACCACGGCGAACCGGGAGCGGATCTACACCGACGATCCGACTCAGCCGCCGCCTCCGCTGTAACTGCTTTTCCTGGGCCCCGACCGCATGCGGTCGGGGCCCTTTCGTTATGCGTTGACGCCGCGCAGCATCAGGACCAGTTCGGACGGTGCTCCCGGCACCAGGCGGATCGGGATGCCCCAGTCCTGGCGGCTCAGGTGGCACGCCGGATTCGGACCCTCCACATCGCAGCTCGCCGCGTGGGCGATCACCTGGAGCACGCCGTCGCCCTCCTCGGTGGGCTCGGCCTCGTCTTCTTCCTTCGTGAGGACGATGGTCCGCTGCAGCTCGGTGGTGACACCTTCGCCGGTGATCAGCAGCGCCGACGGGTTCGCGGAAATCTCCAGGCGGGTCGACGGGCCGTAGCGGTCGTCGAGCTTCTGGCCCGCGGGTGGCTCGAACACGATCTCGACGGTGATCTGGCCCGGGCTCAGCTCCACCGGCGGGCGCTTGGTGCGGTGTCGCTGCTGGGTGATTTCCTGAGCGGCGCCGGGTGGCACCGGCCGGGTTATCCGGTGGGCCGCGGATTCGACGACCACGAGCGTGCCGTCGGCTACTACGGCCCCGGACGGTTCGGGCACGTTGGTAGCCAGCGTGGTCACCTCATCGGTCGCCGGGTCGTAGCGTCGGATCGCGTTGTTGTAGGTGTCGCACACCGCGATCGAGCCGTCCGGCAGCACTGCGACGCCGAGCGGGTGCTGGAAGAGCGCGTCCTCGGCCGTGCCGTCCATCGCGCCGAAGTCGAACAGACCCTTGCCGACGGCGGTGTGGACCTCGCCGTTCTCGATCCACCGCAGCGCGGAGCTCTCGGAGTCGGCGATCCAGAGCTTGGACTTGTCGGCGGCCAGGCCGGAGGGCTGGGCGAACCAGGCCTGGTCCTTGGGGCCGTCTTTCAGGGACTCCACTGTCGTACCGGCGTAGACCGCGAGGTGGTTCTTCGCCGGGTCGTAGGACCAGAGCTGGTGGGTGCCGGCCATCGCGATGACGATGTGATCCTCGTACCAGGCGAGGTCCCACGGGGAGGAGAGCTTGGCCTCCAGTGGGTCGTCCGGCACGTCGACGGGATCGCCGGGTGCTCCCCGCCAGACCTCGCCGGTTCCCGCGAGCGTCGTGACGGTGCCGGTGTCGAGCTCGAGTGCCCGCAGCTTGTGGTTCACGGTGTCGGCGATGACGACGTCGTAGCCCAGGGTGTTGTCCGCCGGGAGGACGCAGATGCCCTGGGGTTCGGAGAACTGCGGGTTCGTGCCGTCCCGGGAGCCGCGGGTGCCGTCGCCGAAGCGGCGCAGGACGGTCTCACCGTCGGCCGCGAGTTCGACGATCGAGTGGTGTGCGGAGTCGCTGACCAGGAAGTTGCCGCTCGGGAGGAGCGCGATCTTGCCGGGGAAGCGGAGCTCGGTGTCTTCCCGTTCGTCGCGTTCGGGGAGGGTGCCATCGGTGCTCAGCGTGCCCTTGGCGGTGTGCTGCTCGATCAGCTCGGTGATCAGGCGGCGGAGCCCCTCGGCGTGGCCTTCGCCCGACATGCTTGCGACCAGATAGCCCTCGGGGTCGATGACGGCCAGCGTCGGCCACGCGCGGGCAGCGTACTGCTGCCAGGTGAGCAGCTCGGGGTCGTCGAGGACGGCGTGCGGAACGTCGTAGCGCTCGATGGCGGCCTTGAGCGCTTCGGGATCGCGTTCGTGCTCGAACTTGGGGGAGTGGACGCCGACCACGACCAGCTTGTCGCCGAACTCCTCTTCCAAGGGGCGGAGCTCGTCGATCACGTGCAGGCAGTTGATGCAGCAGAACGTCCAGAAGTCGAGCAGGACGACGCGGCCGCGCAAGTCGGCCAGGGAGAGGTCGCGGCCGGCGGTGTTCAGCCAGCCGCGGCCCTGGAGCTGCGGGGCCCGAACGCGAAATTTTTGTGCGGTCACGGCCCCTAGTGTGCGCTAGTCCTCTTTGCGCAGGCAGAGGACGTACTCGTCCTTGAAGTTGACGAAGGCGTCGGTGGTGTCGGGCGGGCAGGAGCCGTCCTCGACGGTCGTCGTGTCGTTGGCGCGGTCGATGATCTTGTAGGAGCCGTCGGTGCCGCAGTCGACAGGGATCGCGCGGTCCTTGTCGCCCGAGGCTTCGCGCTTAATGCACTTGCCGGTGGAGTAGTCGCTGCTGACGAAGGCGCTGGCGCCCCAGAGCGCGCCGCCGACGCAGAGGAACAGCACGACCACGGCGCCGACGACGGCCGCGATGATCGGACCGCGCTGGTACCAGGGCTTCTTGGGTCCGGCCGGGGCGGCGGGGCCGGGCACGGGCGGGGCACCCGGCGGACGCGCGCCGGGAGGAGCGGCGTACTGCTGCGGCGGCGGGCCGTAGGCGGTGCTCGGGGGTGGCGTGCCGGGAGGGGCCATGGGCGCCCATCCAGGCTGGCCCCCGTAGACCGTGCCGCTGGTCTGCTGATGCGTGCCGGGTTGCTGGTGTGTTCCCGGCTGCTGGTGGGTTCCCGGCGTCGGCTGCGGCGGCGCCGACGTGGGGCGGCCCCCTGCAGGCGGCGCTGACGTCGGGCGAGCGGCCGCTGGCGGCGCTGACGTCGGTCGTGGGCTCGCCGGCGGCGCGGAAGTCGGGTGGACCGCGGGTGGCGCGGATGTGGGGCGCGCTCCCGCGGGCGGCGCCGACGTCGGGTGGGCTGCCGGCGGCGCTGATGTGGGGCGCGTTGCGGCTGGCGGTGCGGAAGTCGGGTGGGCCGCGGGGGGCGCGGAGGTTGGGGTTTCGGGGGCTGGGACGTCGGAGGTGGCGGGTGGCGGGGCCGGGTGTGGGGCGGCTGGCGTGCCGCTGGGCTGGGCGTCCGAGGCAGAGGTGGGCGGCCCGGCCGATGGCGGCGCGGTCGGGGACGCGGGGGAAGGCGTCGATAGCTGCACGGTCTCCCGCCCCGCAGGGGGCGGGATCACCTGGGTCGCCTCGGAGTCGTCCGGGACCGAAGCGGCGGGCGCCGCCTTCGGCGGAATGATCTGCGTCGCCTCCGGATCATCCGGCTCAGGCGCACGAGCGGCGGGCGTCGGAGCGCCGGACGGCGGCTCGGGCGCGTCCGAACCCCCAGCTCCGGGCACCGACGGCACCTTCGGATCCGGGGACTGCGGCTCAGGCGGGCGAGTGCCCTCGGTCATCGCGACGACTCCTCCACCGGTACGGATACGGTCCGAGATTTGGGACGCTATCGGGTCAACCGGTGACAGGGTACGAACAAGGCAACTCCTATTACACGTCGGCGTCAAAAACGCCGAAACCCGGTGCCCCCGAGGGGCACCGGGCTCAGGGTCGTGGCGTACTCCCACGACCGGTCGAGACTCGCGTCGGCGGGGTCAAGGCCCGCCGCGCCGGCTTAGCTCTGCCGGCTCGCGATCTCGAGGATCTCGTCGCGCATCGTGCCGTCCGGCACCCGTGCCAGAACCCTCTCCAGGGCTCGAGCACGACGGTGCGCAGTGCGTCGCTCACGGAGCCTCTGGGCAAACGTGGACACGGTCACTACCTTCTTTCCTTCGTCGTATTGAGCTCTACGCCTTCAATAATGCGGCAGTAAGCTCGAATATTCCATTGAAATTACGGTGAGACGCCCCACCCTGGCGACGATCACATCGGCCACGAAGCCAACATCTGAACGTTTGTGGCGCACACGACAACGGCCTCCTCCGCCGAAGCGGAAGAGGCCGTTGCCGGACGGGTCAGGACCAGGCGAGCGCGGTTCCCTCGGGGTCATCGAGGAACCGGCCGACGTCGGCGAGGAACTTCGACCCTCCCTCACCGTCGACGATCCGGTGATCGAACGACAGCGCGAGCTGACAGATCGACCGCGGCTTCACGACACCCTTGTGCACCCACGGGCGCTCGGCGATCTGCCCGACGCAGAGGATCGCCGCCTCGCCCGGGTTGAGGATCGGTGTTCCGGCGTCCACGCCGAAGACCCCGACGTTCGTGATCGTGATGGTGCCGCCGGTGAGGTCGGCGGGCGGTGTGCGCCCGGCTTTGGCGACGCTCACCAGTGCGTCGAGTGCGGCTGCGAGCTCGGGGAGCGGGAGTCGTCCCGCGTCCTTGATGTTCGGCACCAGCAGGCCGCGCGGGGTGGCCGCGGCGATGCCCAGGTTCACGTAGTCCTTGAGCACGATCTCGGCGCCGTCGGGTCCGTCGACCCAGCTCGAGTTGAGCTCGGGGTGGCGCCTGGTCGCCAGGGTCACTGCCTTGGCGATCAGCAGCATGGGGTTGACCCGGACGTCCGCGAACGCCTTGTTCCCGCGGAGGCGATCCACGGCGCGGAGCGTGCGGGTCACGTCGACCGTGAGCCACTCCGTGACGTGCGGAGCCGTGGCCACGCTGTTGACCATCGCCTCGGCGGTCAGCTTCCGCACCCCCCGCACGGCCACCCGCCGCTCCCGCACCCCACCCGAGACCACCCCGGCAACCGCCGGCAACTCCTCCACCGGCTCGAGCTCCGCGGACGATACGGCGTCGGGTTGGGGGGAGGCGGCGGCCTGGTGGACGTCTTGGCGGGTGATCGTGCCGTCGGGGCCGGTTGGTGCGACGGTGGCCAGGTCGACGCCCAGATCGCGGGCGAGTTTGCGCACGGGGGGCTTCGCGCGGGGGCGGGGGGTGACCGCCGGGTGCGCGCGGGGGATGCCGGCGGTCGGCAGCGCGGTGACGGTGCCGGCGGCGGTGGCCGCACGTTCGGCAGCCCGGCCCATTTCGAGGCCGCCGTGCCGCACGGGTTTCACCCCGGACGCGAGAGCGTCCGGGATCGTCGGGAGCAGAGGGAGGGTGGTGTCGGGGGCGGGTTGTGCCTCGTCCCCGACGAGGCCTGCGCCGCCGATGGCAGGGGTGTCGTTCGGCTCCGGTGCGGCGTGCCGCCGCGCCCGCCTCCGTGCCGGCCCTCCGCTGCGGGGGCCGTACCCCACGAGCACAGGCGTCCGCCCACCCGGCACCTCACCCCCCGAATCGGCGCCAGCTCCCGGCTCCGCGCCCGCGCCCTCCGAACCGGCGCCAGCTTCCTGGGACGCGCCCCCCGAACCGGCGCCAGCTTCCTGGGACGCAGTTTGGGGCACTTCCGGGGCTTGATTGGCGTCGATCGGAGCGTTGGGAGCGTGCGACGGCGGGGAGGTCGCGCCCGGGGCGGTGTCGATCGCGATGAGGGGCGCACCGACCTCGACGGTGGTGCCCTCCTCGTGGTGGAGCACGGTCACCACCCCGGCGAACGGTGACGGGATCTCAACCGCGGCTTTCGCGGTCTCCACCTCGACGATCGGCTGGTTGAGCGTCACCGTGTCACCGGCCGCCACCAACCAGCGCAGGATCTCCCCTTCGGTGAGCCCCTCGCCGAGATCGGGCAGGTCGAACGTGCGGATGTCCGCCATACCGTCTCCTCAGTAGCTGAAAGACCGGTCGACCGCGTCGAGAACCCGGTCGAGGTCGGGCAGGTAGTCGTCCTCCAGCCGAGCCGGCGGGTACGGCGTGTCGTACCCCGTCACCCGCAACACTGGCGCTTCCAGCGCATAGAAACACCGCTCGGTGACCCGAGCCGCGATCTCCGACCCGAGCCCGAGCGTGAACGGCGCCTCGTGCACGACGATCAGCCGTCCGGTGCGCTCCACCGACGCGTACACCGGCTCCAGGTCCAGCGGCGACAGCGTCCGCAGGTCGATGACCTCCAGGTCACGCCCGTCCTCCACAGCTGCCTCCGCACTCTCCAACAGCGTGCGCACCATCGGCCCGTAGCCGACAAGCGTCGCATCGGTGCCCGGCCGCACCACCCGCGTGGAGTGCAACGGGTACCAGTCGGAGGCCGGAACGTCGTCCGGAACCTCCCCCTTCTCCCAGTACCGCCGCTTCGGCTCGAAGAAGATGACCGGGTCGTCGGACGCGACCGCCTGCTGGATCATCGTGTAGCCGTCAGCCGGGTTCGAGCAGGTCACGACCTTCAGCCCAGCGGTGTGCGCGAAATACGCCTCGGGCGACTCACTGTGGTGCTCTACCGCCCCGATCCCACCCCCGAACGGGATCCGGACGACGACCGGCATCTTCACCTGACCCTGCGACCGGTAGTGGATCTTCGCCAACTGGCTCACGATCTGGTCGTACGCCGGGTAGACGAACCCGTCGAACTGGATCTCGCAGATCGGCCGGTAACCACGCATCGCCAACCCGATAGCGGTGCCGATAATGCCCGATTCAGCCAGCGGTGTATCGATTACCCGATGCTCTCCGAAGTCTTTCTGAAGACCGTCGGTTACTCGGAAGACCCCTCCGAGACGCCCGACGTCTTCCCCCATGATCAGCGTTTTCGAATCGGTGTCCAGTGCGCTGCGTAGGCCGGCGTTCAAAGCCTTGGCCAGCGTCATCGACGTCATCGACGGCTCCCTTCCCGGCCGGGGACGGTACTCCGCTCGATTTCGTCGCCAGAAGGTAGGAATTCCGAGTGATATTCCGTGAACGCTTCCCGTTGCTTTCGCAATACGGGCTGTTCACCTGCGTAAACGTGGTCGAAAATGCTTACCGGTTCCGGATCGGGCATTTCGAGGCAGCCAGCGCGCACCCGTGCCGCGAGGGCGTCGGCCTCGGCGTCGACCTCGTCGAAGAACGACTGATCAGCCACCTGCTGACGAACGAGGAACGAGCGCAGCCGCTCGATCGGATCGCGCAACCGCCATTCCTCGAGCTCCGCGGCGATGCGGTAGCGGGACGGATCGTCGGACGTCGTGTGAGCACCCATCCGGTAGGTGAACGCCTCGATGAACGCCGGTCCCTGCCCGTTCCGGGCGTCGTCCAACGCGCGCCGGGTCACCGCGTACGTGGCCAGCACGTCGTTGCCGTCGACACGGACCCCGGGAAACCCGAACCCTGCGGCCCGGCGGTAGAGCGGCACCCGCGTCTGCCGGTCGGTCGGCGCGGAAATCGCGTACTGGTTGTTCTGGCAGAAGAAAACGACCGGCGCGGCGAACGCCGCTGCCCACACGAATGCCTCATTTACGTCGCCTTGGCTGGTGGCGCCGTCGCCGAGGTAGGCGATGACCGCCTCGCCGTCGCTGCCGCCGACCTTTCCATCCTTTTGGACGCCCATCGCGTAGCCGGTGGCGTGCAGGCACTGGGCGCCGATGACGATCGCGTACATCGCGAAGTTGTGGGCGTGCGGATCGGTGGCGCCGAGATCCACACCGCGGAACATCCGCAGCGCGTGCAGCGGGTCCACGCCACGGCACCAGGCGACGCCGTGCTCGCGGTAGGTGGGAAAGGCCATGTCCTGCGGGCGGAGCGCACGACCGGAGCCGATCTGTGCGGCTTCCTGGCCCAGCAGGGACGCCCACAGGCCCAACTGGCCCTGGCGTTGGAGTGCGGTGGCTTCGGCGTCGACGCGCCGGACGAGAACCAGATCGCGGAAGAAACCGCGGTATTCGGCGTCAGTGAGGTGGACGTCGTAGTCGCTGTCGTGAACGCGTTCGCCCTCTGGGGTGAGCAGCTGGACGAAGCCTCGTTCGGCCACGGCGGCCTCGCCGAGTGGTCGAGAGGTTTCTGGGGCGGACTCGGACATGCCGATCTCCTCGCTCGTGCCCTCCGGCGCGGGGTCACCGCACGGAGGTGATCGATACCGATGCCGATCGCAGGGGTGGCGCGGTAGGCAACGGGCGTTTGATACGTCGAAGGCGTTGATGGCCCTCGTCGTCAGCATCTCAGACCGTTGCCCGAAATTGCTGGGCATCGCGTTCGTGAACAGTGCCGTCCACCGATCGGGCAGTGGAGGCTGGGCGAACGCCGGGGGTGCCAGGCTCGCCCGGCGGTGGGCGGGCGGCGGACGATGGTGTGGTCAGCAGCCGGTGGGGAGGAGGGGTGATGCGGGCCCTGTACCGCCCTTCTCCTCGCCGTCGTCGCGCCCAGTGGGGTGGGGCGGTCGCGCTCTGCGCGCTGGCGACCGGGTCGACTGCCGCGTTGCTGATCGTGGCGAACGCCGGGGCGGATCTGGTGCGTATCTCGCCGATGGAGTCGGGTGCGGCGCCTGCGCGTGCCGATCGGTTGCCGGCTGGGCGCGCGGGGTCGGTGACACCCTCGCGGGAGCCGGCGTTCGGCTGGTCCGAGCCGCGCCACCCATACGCGCCGTCCCCGCCGCCCCGACCCACCCCGACCCCCACGGCATCGCCGCGAGCCGAGCCGACCCCCACCGCGTCTTCGCAGGTATCGGTGGATTCGCGGACGGCGGATTCGGCGGCCTCGGGGGAGTGGCGGACCCCGGAAGAGTGGGGGGCTTGGGATAGCCCGCCCGCTTCAACCGATTGGCGCGCCCCCGACGACCCGCGAGCCTCGGAGGAGCCGCGCGCCTCGGAAGAGTCGCGGACGTCGGAAGAGTCGCGGACGTCGGAAGAGTCGCGGACGTCGGAAGAGTCGCGGACGTCGGGGGAGCCGCGCGCCTCGGAAGAGTCGCGGACCTGGGGGGAGTGGCGGGCTCCGGAAGAGTCGCGCGCTCGGGCGGAGCGGCCGAGCCCCGAGAAGTCGCGAACGTCGGCTGCGGAGGGGACGGCCGGGCCTGAGAAGACGTGGAGCACGGAAGGCAAGACACCGAGACCCGGCGAGTCGGGCGCGGTGATGCCGGAGGCCGAGCCGGCGTCCCCTGGGGAGGGGTCGGTACGGCCTACCGACACCGCGCCTGACTCCGCCGGCACGGCGGCCACCGCCGACGGACGGCGACCGGCCGTAGGACGGGTCCGGGTTCGCCCCGAGCCAAAGCCAGTCACCCCGCCCGCTTCCCCCAACCAATCGCCCACCCCGACCACGTCGCCCACGCCGCCCACGCCGCCCGCGCCGGCCGCGCCGACCGCGGCGCGATGATCACGCCCATGGCGCCCCGAGAATGCGGGGCCGCAGCACCGGCGGGCGATTGCTCGGCGGAGGCTCGGACTCCGGCTCAGCGTCCTCGTCCGGCGGCGGATCCAGCTCGGTGATCAGCTTCTCCAGATCGTCGGACACCGACGGATCCACGAGCATCGCCTGCAGCAGCAACTGCTGCGCCCGACTCCGCTGATCGTGGGTGATCTGGTCGACGAGCCCGGCGGGTGCGTGCCCGATCGCCTGGTTCGTCTCCTCGAGCAGCTCGGCCTGGACCTCCTCACGGCCACTATGGCCGTGCCCGAGCACCTTCACGAACCGATTCTTGACCGCCGCCCAGCGCTCGGTGCCCGCCGCAGCCACGATCACGGGGCCACCGGCCGCGGCGACGCGATGGAGCGACGCCATGAGATGCGGGTCCATGAGTCAACCTTGACCCCGACCGACGAGCCGGGGCAAGGGGACACTCACAGCAGTTCGGATATCACTCCCGGTAACAGGGGTCAGGCATCCCCGTGTGCCTGCGCCAGCGCCTGTGCGAACACCTCGGTGGGCTGGGCACCGGAAACGCCGTACCGCATGTCCAACACGTAGAACGGCACACCCGAGATGCCCAATTCGCGCGCCTGATTTTCGTCAGCGCGTACGTCGTCGGCATACGCATTTTTGTCGTTGAGTATTTTGCGCGCCTCGTCCGGGTCGAGCCCGGCGTCGGCGGCGAGGTCGACCAGCGCGTCGACGGTGTGCACGGACTTCGCCTCACCGAAGTGCACGGCGTAGGCGTGGTCGAGCAGGTTCTGCTGTTTGCCCTGATCAGCGGCCCAGTGAGCGAGTCGGTGGAAGTCGAACGTGTTGCCGGCGTGACGGTTGTGGTCGTAGGCGAGGCCTTCGGCCGCCGCGGTGTCCTCGAGGCGCTTCTCGGCCTGCTCGACCTGCGCCTTCGGCATCCCGAACTTGCCCATCAACAGCTCGGTGACCGGCACGGTCTTGTCCGTGGGGCTGCTCGGGTCGAGCTCGAACGAGTGGTAGACCACCTCGACGTCGTCGCGGTGCTCGAACGCGGCGAGCGCGTTCTCGAACCGACGCTTGCCGACATAGCACCAGGGGCAGCCGATGTCCGACCAGATGTCTACTCGCATAGCACTTATAGTTGCCCGTTCAACCAGGTATTCCCGGTGAGACGCTCGTAGCCCTCGATGTAGCGGGCCTGCGTGGCCTTCACGATCTCGTCGGGGATCTCGGGCGCGGGCGCCTGCTTGTCCCACCCGGTGCTGGTCGCCCAGTCGCGAACGAACTGCTTGTCGTACGAGCGCTGCGAACGACCCGGCTCCCACTCGTCAGCGGGCCAGAACCGCGACGAGTCCGACGTCAGGACCTCGTCGGCGAGGACGAGCGTGCCGTCTGGAGCCCAGCCGAACTCGACCTTCGTGTCGGCGACGATGATGCCCCGCTCGGCGGCCAGGTCGGCGCCGCGGCGGTAGATCTCCAGCGTCAGGTCTTTGAGGGTTTTGGCCTGGTCGGCGCCGACGATCTCTTCGACCTGAGTGAACGAGATCGGCTCGTCGTGGCCCTCGGTCGCCTTCGTGGACGGCGTGAAGATCGGCTCGGGCAGTTTGTCGCCGTCCACCAGGCCGGGTGGCAGTGCGATGCCGGACACCGACTGGGTCTGCCGGTACTCGCTGAGCCCGCCGCCGGTGAGGTAACCACGGGCGACGCACTCGACCGGCGCCATCCTCAGCCGCTGGCAGCGGATCGCGCGCCCGGCCCACTCCGCCGGCACATCGGTGCTGATGACGTGGTTCGGGACGACGTCTTTCAGCTGGTCGAACCACCAGAGCGAGAGCTGGGTGAGGACCGCGCCCTTGCCCGGGATCGGTGTGGGGAGCACGACGTCGTAGACCGAGACACGGTCGGACGCCACCAGGATCAGGTCGTTCCCATCCAGGTAGACGTCCCGCACCTTGCCCGAATGAAGTAGCTCCACCATGACCCTCACCCTAATGGACCTCTAGAAAAATGGACGTTCATTCATTATTCTGCGACGGTGCTTTCGTCGGGCAGTAAGACAGCGGTCCATGTCGCGCTGTTCCGGGCGTTGGAGTCGGTCCGGGACGATCGCCTGTTCTCCGACTCCTACGCCCGCCTGTTCCTTCCGCGCGGCTACCGCGTGGCGGCGGGGGTGGCTCGGTTCCGTCCGGTCGGACGTCGGTTGGAGCAGTACATCGACGCGCGGTGGGGTGGCCCGCGCGGGTCCGCGGTGGCTCGTACGCGATTGATCGACGACTGGGTCGACGACGCGGTGAGTCGGGGCGCCCGGCAGTTGCTCGTGCTGGGCGCCGGGTTCGACAGCCGTGCCCACCGGCTCCCCGCCCTTTCCTCGGTGGACGTGTTCGAGGTGGACCACCCGGCGACCCAGGCGTCGAAGCAGCGGATCCTCGCTGGGCGCACGCGTTCCGACGTGCGGTTCGTGCCCGTCGACTTCCTGTACGACGACCTGGGATCCGCGTTGGCTTCCGCAGGCTTCTCGCCGACCGTTCAGACCGTGGTGGTCTGGGAAGGCGTCACGAACTACCTCACTGCCGCCGCAGTCGACGTCACGCTGAGGTATCTCGGCGGGATCCGCGGCGAGGTGATCTTCACGTACGTCGACAAGGCAGTACTGGACGGCGGGGTGGCCGACGCCTGGCGCGGCGCCGTCACCGCGGTGGGTGAGCCGTGGACCTTCGGATTCGATCCGGCTTCGCTGGCCGACTACCTGCGGGAACGAGGGCTGACCCTGGTCGAGGACGTCTCGACGCGGGACGCCGCTCAGCGCTATCAGCGGCCGCAGACGGCGGCGGAGTTCTATCGGGTCGCGCGGGCGAGGGTGGGTGTCGATGCCGAAGGTGAGTGAGGCTCATCTGCAGGCCCGTCGCCAGCAGATCCTCGACGCGGCGGCCGTGTGCTTCGCGCGGGATGGCTTTCATCGCACGTCGATGCAGGACATCGTGCGGGAGTGCGGGGTCAGTGCCGGGCTCGTGTACCGGTATTTCTCGGGTAAGGACGAGATGATCGCGGAGATCGTGCGGGATTGGCATGCTCACCGCGCCTCGGCGCTGACGTCGTCGGCTCCTGGGGCGGCGTACCTCGATCTGTTGCGTGAGATCGGTACGTCGGACGCACCCGATGCGCGTCTGGCGCTGCAGGTGTGGGCGGAGTCGGTCCGGTCGGACGAGTTGCGGGCGTTGGCGCGGGACGGGATTTCGCAGGCGCTGGAGGCAACCCGGGAGCAGGCGCCGGCCGGGGTGGATCCGGAGGCGCTGATTCGGGTGCTGATTGCTGTGTATCAGGGGTTGTTGGTGCAGACGGCGTGGGATTCCGAGCTCGACAACGCGGCGTTCGTCGACGTCGTCGAGGAAGTCCTCCGCCGGCTCACAGCCGAGTGAGGCCGGGGGCCCGCGTTCCGGCTTGTTTCGCGGCGTGGCGCGGCTGGGTGGGAATGCCGCGAGGCGGGCGCCCGCTGTGCGGGGCCGGCCTCAGAGCTCCCGGCTCCGGAGGCCCGGCTCCGGAGGCCCGGCTCCGGAGGCCCGGCTCCGGAGGCCCGGCTCCGGAGGCCCGGCTCCGGAGGCCCGGCTCCGGAGGCCCGGCGCCAGAGGCCCGGCGCCAGAGGCCCGGCGCCGGGGGCACCGGCCGTCGGCCCCACGGGGCGTCCGGTCCGCAGGGCTCGGCGGCGGATGGATGGCGCCCTGCCCGTGCTGGTGGTTGTGACGTTCTCCGTGCGATGACAGGGGGAGCGTGACAACCATGCCGCCGGGTAGGCGGGCAGCCTGACAACCATGCCGGGCGGCCGCGCCGGAACGCCGGTGCCTGGACGGTGACGCCCGGGTGGGTGGCGAGCTTGGCAGCCGTGTCGGCGACTGGCGCAGTGGGACGCGGTGGTCAGCGTTGGCCGGGGACTCGGGGGCGGGAGTCGTCGTCGGACGCGGGCGGGCGGCCGAACGGGTCGTCGCCGTCGTCGGTGGTGGCCCACCACCGGTCGACGACGTCAGCCGACTCTTTGCGCCGGTTGAACAGTCCGCGCAGGCCCTTGCGTTGCGGCTGGCCTCCGAGGTCGTCGGGAGCCTCTTCGGGTGCGTTGGCCGATTCGCGTCGGCGGGTGCTTGCGTCCGGGGCGGCATCTCCTGCGGGCGACGTGGGGCGCGGCGCCGGGCGAGTGCGCGCCCAGACCACCTCCGGGTCGGCCTCGACCTCTGGCCGCGGCGGGGGCGCGGGCGGGAGCTTCGGCGCACCGCGGCGGGAGCGCGCCGGAGCGCCGTCATCCGTCGTCGCGCCCGGCCGCCTCGTCGCCGCACCCTCGCCATCGCGCGCGAATCCCGCGCCAGCGTTCGCGGAGCCTGCGCTGAAGTGCGTGGAGCCTGCGCCGGGGTGCGTGGGGCTCGCGCCGGGGTGCGTGGGGCTCGCGCCGGGGTGCGTGGAGTTCGCGTCGGCGTACGGTGCGGAGGGCGAGGCTGACCCCGCGCCGGGGTGGTGTGCCGAAGGGTCGGCGGGGGGCGCGTTGCCGGGCTGGTAGCCCGGGTGACCGGGGGTGCGGCCAGGCTGGGTGGACCTCGTGGAGATCGGGGTGCCGGGGCGTGGGAGGCCCGGGGCTTGCGGCGGGGCGTCCGGAGCGGGTGGCAGTTGCGGGGGGCCGAAGCCGGTGGGGGGTGGGGTGTTCGCGCCGAGGTAGGGGCGCACACCCGGTGCGACTGGCGGGGTTGCTGGTGCCGGCGGGATCGCTCCGCGTCGTACTGCGTCGGGCCGCGGCGGTGGGGGAACGCTCCCGGCCCGTCCGCCCCCCTCCGGCCACCAATCCCCGCCCTGCCCCGCGCCACCCTGCCGGCCGGGCTGCCCCGCGCTGGGCTGCCCCGCGCCGGGGTGGCTCGCGTCGGGGTGGGAGGGGTCGCGGCGCCAGGGGCGGGGTGGACCGGGGCGGTCGTGGTTCGTGGGTGGGTCGACCGGGTGGTCGGGGGTGCCGGGCGGGGTCGAGTGGGTCATCGTTTGTCCCGTCTCCGGCTCGACGGTGCCGGAAGGTGTCGGGGCGCTCGTTGAGGCCGCCTCGGAGAACATCGTGCTCGGCCGTACCGGCCTCGGGCCGACCAGGCCTGGTCGCTCGCTCGCTGAGTCCGTTCCGCCCTGGTCGGCTGGCGCCGTTGGTGACGGCGGGGAGGACTGCTGGAACGGATCCGGGTAGTTGGAGGCCGATGGCAGCGGCCCGAGGCCACTCAGCGCGCCCGCGCCTTCCCGCTCCGCCTCGGAAGCGGCGGGCGTGCCCTCTTCGGCTGGGCCGCCGAACGCGTCAGTTCCCCGACGCGTCGACCCTGCCGAGCCCCCGAACAACGCGCCACCCGCAGATGCCCCACGCTGAACGCCCTCGAGCGCGGAGGAGTGGTGAGAGGCCTCGAAGTCGAAGGATCCGCGCTGAGCCGCCGCCTCGGAAGGCTCGGGTGCGGCCTCGTGCGCGGAGGTGCCGCGCTGGGCTGGCGTCGCGGATGGCTCGCGCTGAGTTGCCGCCGCAGAGGGCCCGCGTTCGGGCTCGGGGGCGGACGGCTCGGGCCCGTCCGTGGCTGTGGACGGCCCGTGTCGGGGCTCGGGGAGGTGGGGGGATAAGTCGGTGGACGGTGGGTGGGGCAGCGGCGGGATGCCGAAGTCGATCAAGGCGTCGCGTACCTGGGCGTAGGCGCTGAGTTCGGCACGAACCGGCGCGAGGACCCGCTCGCGGGCGACAGTGGTCACCGCGTCGAGCACGGACTGCTCGGCACGGAGCCGCGCTGCCCGCGCGCCGCGCCGGGCCACGATCATGCCCACCACGTGCAGCACCGGACCGAGCACCAGGCCACCGAACAGCAGGGTCAGCGGCAGCACGAGGTCACCGACTTCGAGGGCGCTGTCGTCGCCCCCGACCGCGGCGGCGATGGCCAGCCCGAGCGTCCAGGCCAAGCCCCCCAGCAGTGCCAACACCAGCAGGTACTGAAGGACCCGGTAGCCCCACCACCACAGCGGCCGACGTGCGAGCCCCAGGTCGGCGGTGGCGACGGCTCGATCGAGCGCGTCGGGCAACTGGTCGATCTCCGAGCGGGCAGCGCGGTGCACGAGACGCGGCCAGGGGGCGGGCAGCCCTTGCGCGACGTCGTCGGCGAGGAAGCGCAGTGACTCTTCGACGGCGGGAAGCTGCACCGGGTGCAGCACCGCCGGCCGGGCGGTGGTTCGACGCCGCGTGCCGGTGTTCTCGCGCAGCGGTGCCAGCGGGTCGGCCTTCGCTCGGCCGAACCAGTGGATCAGCGGCCACCCGAGGCTGCGGCTCGCCGTGAACTTGTATCCGCGCTCGACCGCTTCGCCGACGGCGGTGGCCCCGGCGGACTCGGCCAGCGTCGTGTAGAGGCGCTTGGCCGAGCTGCGGTCGACGCCTTCGCGCACCTCCGGGCCGGCCAGCGGAGCGAGCTCGTCGGCGACGGTGTCGAGGTCGGCGGTCAGCCGACGCACGGCGGCCTGGCGGGACGAGACGGTCGCGGTGATGCGGTCCTTCAGCTCGGGCATGCCGTCGCCGCGCAGCGCGGACAGCGGCACCAGCGGCACGCCACGCAGCCCGTCGGCGTCGAGCAGCCTGCGGACGTCGGCCAGGCACGCCTCGGTGTCGGCGCCACTGAGCATGTCGACCTGGTTGAGCACCACGACCGTCACGCCGGCGTGCCGGGACAGCCGCCGCAGATAGCGCGCGTGTATGGCCTCGTCCGCGTACTTCTGCGGGTCGAGCACCCAGACCAGCAGATCGACGAGTTCGACCAGCCGGTCGACCTCCAGGCGGTGCGCCAGCTGGGTGGAGTCGTGGTCGGGCAGGTCGAGCAGGACCAGGCCGCGGAGTTCGGCCTGCGAATCGGCGTCGAGCGCGCTCTCGCGGCCGGTGCGGTTGTCGTACGGGATGCTCAGCCAGTCGAGCAGCGGGCCGGCACCGTCGCGGCCCCAGACGCACGCGTGCGGGGCGTTCGTGACCGGGCGGCGGACGCCGACCTCGGACAGGTCGAGACCGGCGAGCGCGTTGTAGATCGACGACTTGCCGCTGCCAGTGGCGCCGGCGAGCGCGACGACCGTGTGGGCCGGGGAAAGGGACAGCCGTTCGGTGATTTGGCGGGTGACGTCGCGGGCGGACCTTAAGTCGTTGTCGTCCACGCGGCTGTCGACCACGCCCATCACACGCTCGAGCGACGTCAGGCGCGCGGCGATCGACGGGGGATCGTCGGCTGCTGACGGTCGGCTCATCACGTTCCCTTCCGGGGGGCGTCGGTCTCCGGTGAGTCGGGCTCGGAGTCGACGGTAGCCCCCGGCGGCACGGTCGGTGCCCCGTCCACAGGCTCGGTTGGTTTTTCGGTCATTTCGGCTGATGCTTCGCTACCCGCAGCAGCCGTCGAGTCGCTCTCAGCGCTCGTCGGGCCGGGTCGCAGATCGAGTGTGGTGGAGGGGCGCAGTGCGGCGGCGACCGCGCGCAACGTGGCCACCGACGGCAGCTCCGGCGCCTCCCGCGCGGGCGGTTCCTCGCTCGCTGCCGGGCGGGTGCTCGTCGCCGGGTCGGGGAAGAGCTGATCGACGACGGTGATGTTGCGGTCGATGGCTCGGGCGGCATCGCGGAGCCGGTCGGCGAGGCTGACCGGCGGGTCGAGTTCGTCGAGCCTCGCGGCGAACCGGTGCTGTTCCGACGCGAGCGCGCCGGCCAGCCGATCGAGCAGGTCGGCGCGCGCCGCTCGCCCCGACGTCCGTACGTCGTCGTCCTCGAAGACTTCGGCCAGCAGCTCGGCGGAGAGCGTCACGGTGCCACCGGCCACGTCCACTTCCCGGCCGACCGGCAGCGTGCCGTCCTCCAGCGCCGCCGACACGACGACCGGCATCACACCGGCACGCATGCTCCCGTCGGCGCGGGCGATCGACGCGTCGACGGCGTCCAGCCACGCTCGGGTGGCGTCCTCGGCCTTCTTCGCTGCCTCGGTGGACGCCCGCTCGGTGACCTCCTCCGCGGCGGCAGCCCCGCCGGGGTTCGTCCGCCAGGCGGCGACCAGGTCGGCGGCCGCGTCGTCGGCGACCGACGTGAACAGCCGGACGACCCCGCCGACCAGCCCCGCCCTGACCCGGGCGGCCCGGATCGAGGCCTGCCCGCTCAGCACCCCGCTCTTGCTGCCCGAACGCGCCTCGAGAATCGCCGTCAGACCACCGTTGCCGGCGTACTCCTGCCAGCGGCCGACGACGTCACCCCGGAACAGCACGCCCTCCTCCACCGACGCCCGGAGCCGCGCCTCGGCGGCGGCGTAGGTCTGCCCGATCTGGCCGCGCAACGTCGTGACGGCGCCCTGCTGGGCCTTGGTGGCGTCCGACACGGTGTCGACCCGGTCGCGGATCACCGCGAGCGCCCCGCTGAGCGTCTGCCGCACGATCGCCGTGCGCTGCGTCGGTGACGCGCTGATGCGGCCGGTCCACATCCGCAGCGACCGGACGGCCTGCTCCGGCAGCAGGCCGTGCTCCTCCAAAGCCACCTGCTCGACGACGAAGAGCGGCGCCGCGCCGAGGCCCTCGGTACGCAGCATCTCGCGCAGGTGCGTGCTGACCGTCGCGTGCGCCAGGTGGTTCACGCGGGAGAGCACGATCGCGACCGAGGTGCCCCTGGCCACCGCGGCGCGCAGGAGCTCCCACGGCACCGCGTCGGCGTAGCGGGCGGCGGTCGTGACGAAGATCCACAGGTCGGCGGCGTCGAGCAGCCGGACGGCCAGCTGTCGGTTCTCCGCCACCACCGAGTCGACGTCGGGCGCGTCGACGAGTGCGAGGCCGGAGGGCACCGCGTCGGTCTCCAGGATCCGCACCGTGCCGGGGGCGCCGTCCGAGGTGCGCGGCAGCGTCGGGACCGGGCCGCCGGCGAGGAACGTGCCGTAGTCGTCGGGATGGCAGACGAGCACGGCTGAGCGCGTGGTGGGGCGCAGCACCCCCGCGGGGCTGATCGGTGCGCCCACCAGCGTGTTGAGGAGCGTCGACTTGCCGCCGCCGGTGGAGCCGCCGATCACCAGCAGCGGTGGCGTCTCCGGGTGGAAGAGCCGAGGCAGCAGGTAATCGTCGATCTGGTTGGCGAGGTTGGACGCCACAGTGGCGGCGTCCTCTCCACCGCGCAGCGGCAGCCCGAAGCGAACCTCGTCGAGGCCGGCGCGGAGAGCTCGTAACGGCGAGATCAGCCGATCCGCGCCCCCCGCGGTGGGTACTTCCGGCCACGAGGTGGCACGTACACCCTCGTCGGTCGTCACCCGGAGCTCCGCCCTTCACTGTCCGGAACGCTGCCGCCGTCACTCGGCGTGTCCGCCACGGAGATTACCGTCGTCAGGCAGGGCGAACGTGACGAAGTTCCGGCCGACCGGCCGAGGAGGGCCTACTCCTCCGGGTCAGTCAGATCGGCCAGTGCCGCTTCGACCTCGGCCAGTTGCTGCCGGAGGCGTTCTGCCTGCTCCTCGGCTTCGGCGCGGGCAGCGGACACGATCTCGTCGACGGCGTCGGCGACTGCGGGGGATTCCAGCAGAGCGACCATCTTCAGCGCGTCGGCCGCGCGGACGGAGGTGGGCTTGACCAGGACCCGTGCGCCGCGAGCCGCGGACACGGTCCAGGCGCCCTCGTGGTGGGCGAGCGTGACCGTGAGGTCCGGGGCACGCTTCGCGGCGCCCTTGCGCGCCGGACGGCTCTTCGGGGCCGCCTTTGCCGCACCGGCGGCCTCGGCCGGAGTGGACGCAGCCGGAGCAGATGCAGCTGGAGCAGATGCCGCCGGGGCGGATGCGGCCGGACGGCCAGCGCCGGCCGACTTCGCTGCCGTGCCGGCGGCGTCGACCGAGGACGAAGCCGCACGCGCAGCACCGGCCTTCGCGGCGGGCTTCGCCGAGGCGGCGGCTTCGGCCGGAGTCGCCGCCGCGGTCACCGAGCGGGTTGCGGTGGACGTCGCAGCCGCGACCGCAGCGGGCGAGCCGGCACTTCCGGCGCGGTCAGCCTGACGCGGCGCAGCGCCGGTCGGGGACACAGCGGTGGCAGACGCGGTGTCGTCGGACGGCATGGTGGCTTTGGGGGCGGATTTTTGGCGGGGAGGTGCCTTGGGGGCTAGCTGGAGGTCGGTGGGGGCGAAGGGGAGTTCGTCTCGCCCGAACCGCACCACGACCCACTCGTCGGACGACGGGTCGTCGAAGCGGACGATCTGGCCGATCTGGCCGGCGATCTGGCCGGCTGAGGACGTGAACTGGACCTTGGGCTTCCGTCCGGCCTCGACCGCCGTGCGGAGCGTGTCGAGGTCGGCAGTGGACAGCCCTCGGCTGCGGATGGTCGGCATCCTGCCTCCTCCAATGCGCGCCGGCCCCGGTAGCGAGCGGCGTCTTGGGGGAGTTCCTACCAGAGCCCACCGACGAAACCCGGCAGCGGCTGCCCGGAACTCACAGGTACATACCCGTGCGCTCGCCGTGCGGACCCGGTTCGCGGCGCTCGGGAAGTGCCTCGCCGAAGAAGACCTTGCCGCCGAAGTCGCCCTGGAGACGGTCGTCGAGCACGTCCGCCAGCCCGGTCATGACCCGGATCGCTGTCGACAGGTGCGTCGGCTGGAAGTCGGTGCCGAACACCCCCACCGATGCCCAAACCGTGTCGTCCTCCAGGTACAACCGGCCCACCGGCAGCGTCTTGGTCAGCGCCGAGAGCCGCTCGTAGAGCCGCTGCGTCGCCCGCACCTCGGTCAGGACCGGCGACGACACCTCCACCAGCGGCGGATCGTCGGTGATCCGGACGAACACCATCGCCGAGCCGCTGCGGATCGCGATGTCGCCGTCGGCGTCGAGCGGCAGTTCGTCGACCGGACGGGCGAGCAGCTCGGAGACCACCGCCCGCACCCGGTCGGGAAGCGGAGCCGACGGGTCGTGCGCCGCCGGAGCCGAAGCGCCACCGGTACCGGGCACGCGGCGCGCGGCGCCCAGCGAGAGCACCTCGACCTCACCCTCCAGCGCGGTGGCGGAGTACGTGAGGAACGCGGGGTGCGGCGTGCCGTAGACCTCGCGGAGCGTCCGCACGGCGATCGCGGCCAGGCGGCCGGCGTCGGACGTCGGCATCTGGATGCCGAAGTTGTCGGTGGTGCCGTCGACGACACCGGGCGGCGACCAGCCCAGCGCCACCAGGTCGGCGATCGCGTGCCGGTCCAGCCGGTGGCCGGGTGGGAGTGCGGCGTTGCCCACGGCCTCGGCGTGCAGCAGGTTCTCGTCGAACATCACGAATTCGACGGTGTACGTGGCGTCGCCGGTGCCGCCGGCCGTGGGGTCGAGCGTCAGCGTGAGCTGAGCGCCGAGCTCCAACTGGGCGAGCACGCCGGCGAGCGCTGACCGCAACTCGCTCCAGGCGGCTTCGACCTTGGCGCCGAGATCCACGGTCGACGGGTCCTCGGACAACGGAAGAGGGGAGCCCTCCACCGGCCCTGTCGGGCGCCGCCGGGAGTGGGCGCCACGTTTCGGCTTCGGCACGGGCCCCCTGTCGTCGCTCGGTGCATCGATCTCGTGGAGGTCATCTTCACCCAGTTCCACGAACCGGTCGAGCACGAGTTGGCGCAGCCGTCGGTTGTTCCGGCAAGAGCGCAGGTAGGAGAGTTGCGCTTCGGCGCCACGCGGAGCCGCTTCGTGGTCGCCGAGCCCGGCCGCGCGCAATCCGGCGACGACGTCCGATCGGGCGTCGCTGTCGGAGACCAGCCATCCGTCACGCAGGATCGGCCACGCAATACGCACGAAATCGACGCGGGGCACCGGACCGAACGTGGCACGCAGCGCGGCCGCCGGGCCACCCGCCACCTCTTCCAGCGCGAGTTCACGCGCCAGTTCGGCGGCCAGCCTGGTGGGCACACTGGACCAGTCGAATCCCGGCATGGCGCCTCCTGTGATGCGTTCGCGGCCTCGGACGCGCTCCAGCCACCCTAGTGCTGCCCCGCTGTGCGCCCATCAGACCACCGCCGCGACGGGCGATATGACGGGTGGCCGACTCAACGATCCTTCCGTCGCCGCTTCCCTCCCACACTCGCTGTGGGATCGGACACCACGTCCGGATGTGAAGGAGAAATGAGAACCATGCGGTTAGGTGGTGCCCTCCTGGCGGTGGCCGCTGCGGCGACGCTGCTGACGGGCTGTTCGTCGTCGAACGAGGACAAGGTGCGAACCGCGCTGTCGGAATACCTCGACGAGGTCGGCGAGCAGGACTACAAGGAAGCCTGCGACTACGTCGACGCCGGTGCCAAGCGGAAGCTGGGTGGGGACTGCGCCTCCGCTCTGAGCAAGCGCTACGCCGACCTGTCGTCGGGCGTGCGGGACGACCTGGACGAGATCGACGTCGGCACCGTCTCGGTCAAGGGCTCGACAGCCACGGTCCGCGACGGTGACATCGACGTCGAGGAGACGACGAAGACCACCAAGAAGGGCAAGGACGGCAAGAAAAAGACCACGACGCGGACGTCGCACCACGCCGCGCCCGACGTCAGCAGCGGCAGTGGCTTCACGCTGGTGAAGAGCGGCGACAACTGGCTCGTCCGCGACGGGATCTAGCTCTCCGCCAGGAACCGTTCCACGGTGGCGACCTTGCTGGTCAGGCCGTCGGTGATGCCTGGTCGGATGTCGGCCTTGAGTACCAGGCTGACGCGGCCCGCGCCGGCACCGGCGGCCTCGACGGCGCGCTTGACGACGTCCATGACCTCGTCCCACTCACCCTCGATCGACGTGAACATCGCGTCGGTGTGATTGGGCAGGCCGCTCTCCCGGACGACGCGGACGGCGGCGGCGACGGCCTCACCGACCGACTCGCCGGTGCCCATCGGGCTGACCGAGAAGGCAACTATCAATGTTCAGTCCTCCAGCGTCGTCTCGGAGACCCGGTCGGGGTCCCAACCCTCGGCCAGCGCGGCGATCTTGGCCGCTGTCTCCCGCGGGTCGGCTCCGGCGCCGACGGCCAGGCCGAGCAGGAACGTGGTCAGCGGCGCGGCCGGCCGGGCGACGCCGTGTGCGACGTCGCGGGCCAGGTCGAGCACCAGCGAGCGGTCGACCTGCTGTTCCAGGCCCAGGTCCACGGTGACAGCCGCTACCCAGTCGTCCAGCGTGCTCATTCGCCTGCCTCCCAAGATTCCGCAATCCGAATGTCCTCGGCATCGTCGCAGTCGAGCCACGGGGGCGCGCCGTCGGGCGATACCCGCACGCGCGCCAGGTCCAACGCGGCCACCACCCGCCGCAGCGCTACGCCGGCCGGGGGCCCCACGGACTCCAGAGCCCTGGACAGAGCGCCAACTCCATACACCCCGGCCAAAAACTGGTCCCTCCCCGACGCATCGACGAGCACCGCCCCATCCCGCCCAACGGCCCCCTGACGCAACAAATCCAGCACCCCCACCGTCAGAAACGGCAGATCCCCAGCCAACAAAGCCACCCACGAAACGTCGACAACGGCTGGAAGACCCGCCGCGAGCGCCGCCACCGGTCCACCACCCACGGGGTTCTCCCGCACCACCAGTACGTCCGCGGGAACCGGCTGCGGCGGCCCCACGACGACGCGGGGACTCGCATCGGGCACCGCGGCCAGCACCCGTTCCAACAACGAGATCCCCCCGACCAGCAGTCCGGGCTTGTGCACACCACCCAGCCGCTCGGCGCGGCCGCCCGCGAGAACCAGAGCCCCGTACGAATCCACGATTCGAAAGTACGCTGAATACTGTCGACCGCGAGGAGAACACCATGGGCAGGGTGACCGGACGCCGACCGGTGATTCGAGTGAACGGTTCCGAACAAACTCGCCGACCCGACACCCTCGTGGCCGAGGAACCGCTCGAGATCCGCGTCAACGGCGATCCGTTCGCGGTGACGATGCGAACGCCCGGCGACGACGTCGACCTCGTGCACGGCTTCCTGCTCAGCGAGGGCGTGATCACCGCACCCACACAGGTGGCGGGCGCACGGTACTGCCTGGGCACCGGCCCCGACGGGCAGAACACCTACAACGTCATGGACGTCGTGCTGGCGGCCGGTGTGGCGCCGCCGACCCCCGACATCACCCGGAACGTCTACACGACGAGCTCGTGCGGGATTTGCGGCAAGGCATCGATCGACGCGGTGCGGACCCAGAGCTCGTTCCGCGTCGACGAGGACCCGCTCCGGATCGGCGTCGACGTGTTGGCGAAGCTGCCCGATCGGCTGCGTGCCGCCCAGCGCGTGTTCGACCGCACGGGCGGGCTCCACGCTGCCGCGCTGGCCGGCCCGGACGGTGAGCTCCAGATCGTCCGCGAGGACGTCGGTCGCCACAACGCCGTCGACAAGGTCTTCGGCGCGGCCCTCAAAGCCGACGCCGTCCCGGCGAAGAGCCAGGTGCTGATGGTGAGCGGCCGGGCGTCGTTCGAGCTGGTGCAGAAGGCAGTGATGGCGGGCGTGCCGTTACTGGCCGCGGTGTCCGCGCCGTCCACGTTGGCGGTCGACCTCGCCGCGGAGGCGGGGATGACGCTGGTCGGGTTCCTGCGCGGCGAGACGATGAACCTCTACGCGGGCGCGGAGCGCATCGAGATCTGAACGCTGTGGGGGCCCATACGCCACCACAGCGTTCACGCCTCAGCGGCCGAATTCCAAGATGTCCGGTTCCGCCGATTCCGGCGCCGGCTGCTTGTGGTGGCGTCCACCGGTCGGTGCGGCAGAAGACGCCCGCCTCACCCGCAACTCGACGGTCTTCAGCGACGTCAGCACCGACACCGGCGCCGCCGCCCGGTGGACGTTCGGCAGCACCAACCCCAGCCACCCACCGACCGCCGTGCACGCGCCGCCGCCGAGCGCGGCCGGGAACGCTCCCAGCGCCGGACGCAACAACTCGGCGTCGCGCCCCCAGCCGATGAGCACGGCGCCCACCACCGCGACCACCACGACGGCCGGCCAGGCCCGCTGTGGCTTACCCGTCAGCGACACCGCCGCGTGCCCGGTGGCGGTGCCGATCCCCACGAAGGACAGCAGCAGGAAGAGCGGGGTCAGCAGGTGCGGCCCCATCATCGATGCCCAGCCACGCGCGCTCTCGTACAACAGGAACGCGAAGAGCGAAGCGGTCGCGCCGACGGCCCAAGCCCGTGCCATGGACGGTCACGGTAGCGCTGCGCACCTCCGCGGGAGACCGGAATCTAGCGAATCGCGCTCGGGAATAGCGCCCGGTAGGACCGCGCATCCGGCCGATCGGACGCGGCGAGCACACCGTGCGCGATCGCGCGGCTCAAGCAGTCCGCCGCCGCGGCTTGAACACCCCGCTGATCAGCGCCGGTGAGCGGAGCGCCGTCACCAGTGGACAGCGCGAACACCGTGTCGCCATCGGTGATCATGTGCGCCGGACGCAACGCGCGCGCCAGCCCGTCGTGCGCCGCGGATGCGAGCCCGCCGCAGCCGGCCTTGCTCAGGGGTGCGTCGGTCGCGACGACGGCGAGGGTCGTGTTGAAGGCGAGGTGGCCGGGCTCGGTCGGACCGGCCCACCGCTGTACCTCGTCCGGGGTCGGCGCGGCCAGGTCGAACTCGCCCGGGACCCCGAACTGGGCGCCGTAGAGCACACCGGTGCGCGGGTCGATCGCGCTGCCCGCGGCGTTCACGACGGCCAGCGCCGCTACCGTGTAGCCGTCGCTCAGGACCGCGCTGGCGGTGCCCACGCCTCCCGCCAGACCGCCGGCGACCGCTCCCGTTCCGGCACCCACACTGCCCGTGTCGACGCTGCTCCCGGCCGCGCCGTACGCCTCGGCGCCGAGTTCCGGGCCGGGCGTCGCGCGGAAGTTGCCGCCGCGGCCGAGGTCGAAAATCACTGCGCCGGGGACGATCGGCACCACACCGTCGCCGATCGGAAAACCGATTCCCGCGTCGGCCAGGGAGGTGACGACGCCGTCGATCGATGCCAGCCCGAACGCGGAACCGCCGGTGAGCACGACGGCGTGGACCTTTTCGACCAGCTTCCGCGGGTCCAGCAGATCGGTTTCCCGTGTGCCTGGTCCGCCTCCACGCACATCGACGCCACCCACGGCGCCGTCCGGAGGCGGCAGCACCACCGTGACCCCGGAGAGCCACCCGTCGCCGCGGCGCTGGGACTGGCCGACCCGGATCCCCGGAACGTCCACCAGGCTGTTCGTTTTTCCCGCGCTGACGACCGTCGCTATCTCCATGCTGTTACAAAACACCAGTGGACCTCGACTACCTGCGCGCGCACCCGGAGACGATTCCGCGGCTGGTCGAGCACCAGCGGATCCGCATCACACCGCTCGGCGGCGCGAAGGGCGGCCGGGTCGAGCGCTGGACGCTCGACGACGGCACCAGCCTGTTCGCCAAGGTCACCGAGGAACCGAACGCCGCGCTCCCGGCCGAGGGCCGCTCGCTGCGGCACCTCGCCGAGCCCGGAGTAGCCCGGGTACCCGAGGTCCTCACCGCGATCCCCGAGATGCTGGTGACCGCCTGGGTCGACCGGACCGCGCCCACCGAGGCGGGCGCTGAGGAGTTCGGACGCCAACTCGCGGCGCTGCACGCGAGCGGCGAGCCGACGTTCGGTGCCGAGACCGACGGCGTGCTGGCCACGCTGCCCCTGCCGAACACCCCCGGGCCGGACTGGCCGACGTTCTACGTCGAGCAGCGCTGCGAGCCGCTGCTGCGCCGCGCACGCGACGCCGGGGCGCTCACCGCCGAGCAAGCGTCCACGATCGAGTCGGCGCTGGCCCGCGTGGCCGCAGCCGCCGGCCCGGCAGAGCCACCCGCGCGCCTCCACGGTGACCTCTGGTCCGGCAACGTGCTCCCCGGCCGTATCGGGACCGTCGACGGCTGGTGGCTGATCGACCCGGCTAGCTACGGCGGCCACCGCGAGACCGACCTGGCGATGCTCGCGCTGTTCGGCCTGCCGTTCCTGGAGACCGTGCTCGCCGCCTACGACGAGGTCTCGCCGCTGGCCACCGGCTGGCACGAGCGCGTCGGCCTGCACCAGCTGTTCCCGCTGCTGGTGCACTGCGTCCTGTTCGGCGCCGGCTACACCGCTCGCACGGTGGCGGCCGCGGAGAGCTTCTAGGCGATCGGTTGGTCGATGGTCCACCCCCGCCTGCTCACCGACTTCGTGGCTCAGCTGCCCGGAACGACCAGCCCCGACTCGTAGGCCAGCACCACCAACTGCGCCCGGTCGCGCGCCGACAACTTCATCAGCAGCCTGCTGACGTGCGTCTTCACGGTGTTGAGGCTGACCACGAAGTGCTCGGCGATCTCGGTGTTCGACATGCCCGCCGCCACCTGGACGAGCACCTCGCGCTCCCGGTCGGTGAGGCCGGTGAGCCCGGTCGTGTGCACCACCGGGGCCCGCCGCACGAACTCCGCGATCAACCGGGTCGTCACCTGCGGCGTCAGCAGCGACTCGCCGGACGCGACGACCCGGATCGCCGCCACCAGATCCTCGGGCGGGGTGTCCTTCAGCACGAACCCGCTGGCTCCGGCGCGCAGCGCGGCGAACACGTGCTCGTCCTCGCCGAACGTCGTCACGACCAGCACTCGCGCGTCCAGGGACTCGTCGCTCACCACGTGCCGCGTCGCCTCCAGGCCGTCCATTCCCGGCATCCGGATGTCCATCAGCAGCACGTCGGGCTTCAGTGCGCGGCACTGGCGCACGGCGGACGCCCCGTCGGCCGCTTCGCCGACGACGGTGAGGCCCGGCGACGCGTCGACCAGCACGCGGAAGCCCGCGCGGATCAGTGCCTCGTCGTCGACCACGAGGACGCGGATGTCAGTCATCGTGGGTTCCTAGCGGGAAGCTTGCTACGACCGCGAATCCGCCCTCCACGAGGGGACCGGCGTCGAAGGTGCCGTTGAGCAGCGCGACGCGTTCGCGCATCCCGATCAGGCCGAAGCCGTCGCCGGACGGGGAGCTCGGCCGCCCTACGGTGTTCACTATGCGTACGGACAGGGCGCCGTCGTCGCGGGTGACCGACACCCGCACGGGAACCGGGCCAGCGTGCTTGACGACGTTGGTCAGCGCCTCCTGGACGATGCGGTACGCCGACTCCTCCACCAGCGGTGGTGCGCTGACCCGCGGTGGTACCGAGAGCGTCACGTCTGCGTCGACGCCTGCCACCAGCGCCGGGAGGTCCGCGAGCGTCGGCGCCGAGGGCGCTGCCACGTCGTCGCGCAGCGCGTGCAGTACCGCGCGCAGTTCGTCCAGCGCGGTCCGGCTCGCCGACTCGATCGTGCTCAGCGCCACGCGCGCCTCGTCGGGCTGCTGTTCGAGAACCACCCGGGCGACGCCGGAGCGCACCGCGATCATGCTCAGCGTCGACGACACGATGTCGTGCACGTCGGCGGAGACGCGGAGCCGCTCCTCCGCGCGGATGCGCCGCTCCTGCTCCTGGGCGCGCTGCTCCTCACGCTCGCGCAGCTGCTCCTCGTAGCGGCGCCGCACCGCGACCGCGTATCCGAGGAACGCTGCCGGGACAGCGGTGACCAGCTGGATCGCGTCCTGCGTGACGCCAGGGTGCCATCCGATCGCCGCCACCTCGGTCGCGGTGAGTGCGGTGATCGCGGTCGCGACGGCGATCGCCGCGGTCCGCCGCGGCATCCGCTCGGCGGCGGTGAAGGCCGCGACGGCCAGTGCCGGTCCGGCGTTGCTCACGAACAACGTGAAGCGGACGCCACTCAGCGCGGCAACGACGAGCGCGGCCGACACCACGACGAGCACGGTGATCGGCGCGCGGCGCCGCACGGCCAACGGCGCCGCGGCCAGCACTCCGAGCGTCGCGATCGCCCACGTCGGGCCGATTCCGTCCGCCACGCCGACCACGATCGGTCCGGTGAAGAACACGAACGACGCCGTGGCGATCCCAGCATCGACGAGCAGATCGCGGGCTGCCCGCCCGAGGACGCCGCTCATCGGCGGCGGTCCGGGCGCGGTGGCGCCGGCCGGCCGCATGCCTTCGTCATGATGTCGACGCTAGTGACGCGCACCAGGGCGGCGCGTCACTCCTCAGCATGACGAGCCGGATCACTACCTGGTGCGACGCGGTGCGGGTCCATCCGCGACACCGTTGGCGGTATGAAATTCTCCCGGATCGCCCTCGCACTGGCCGCCGTCTTCACCGGCCTCGGTATCGCCAGCGGTGTCGCCTGGTATCTGGATCATCGCGACGACGCGATCGAACGCCAGGTGCCCGGTACCGAGGCGTGGGTACCGCACCTCGTCATCACCGCTGTCGTGCTGGTGTGGTGGGTGATCGCTGCGCGGCGTAGCCCGCTCGGTGCGAGGGTCGTGTTCTCGCCGTTGCTGCGGCCGATCGCCTCGCGTATCGGTGCGACGTTCCGGACCTCGCGCAACCCGCTGCGCTGGGTCGCCGTCGCGTTCCTGGTGTTCCTGCAGCTGTACGGGTGCTGGCGCACGGGTGAGCAGGTGTTCGCCGGACTCGACGAGAACTTCACCCGCAACGCGTGGGGCGGACCGTCGTACCTCGGCGCGATGTACTGCCACTATCTCGATGGCGCGTTGATCTTCGCGATCTGTCACGTCGGGTTGCGGGGGGCGACGGTGCGGTCAGTCGACCGGCAGCACCAGCGTGCGTAGGAGCCGGTCGGCGTCACCGTCGGGGTCGGTGGTGAGGCCGGTGTGTACCGGGCCGGGTTGGATCACGGTGCTGCGCGGCGCGGTGAGCCACCGGAAGCGGCGGCCGATGTCCTCGTCGCCGGCCGGGCCGACGGCGTCGGGGGAGCAGGTGCGCGCCGCCGCGTGCAGCGCCTGGGTGATCGCGTCCGCGTCCGCTCGCGGGTCCAGCGCCCGCAACCGGTCGACATCCAGGTGCACGCGTGAGCCCAGGTAGTTCAGCGGCCGGCAGTAGAGCAGCACGCCCGCGTTGATCGCCTCCCCCCGCTCCACCCGAGGCACGACCCGCAAAACCGCATACTCGAACGCCTGCCACTCTGCCGCGGTCACTTGGTGCCCTCGAGCCAGGCGGGGCGGTTGGAAGCGACGCTTCGCCTGCTGCCGCGAGCCGTCCGGGCGGTCTCTTTCAACGGCGGTAGCCACGCTGGGCGGGCGTTCAGGCGGGCCAGGAGGCGGCCCACGTAGGCGTGGCGCACGTCGGACGGGGAGTCGAAGCCGGGCTCGTCAGTGAGCCAGACGTCCGGCACGGCGGCCACCGCCTCGCCCAGCGACTCGGCAGTGACCAGCGGAGCCATCGCCGCGTCGGCGGCATCCAACGCAGGCAGCTCCCCACCGGCCGGTGCGCACGCGATCAGCGCGTGCTGCGTCGCATCGAACGGACGGTCGACTGACTTCGCCGCCCCCGGCCAGTTGTGATGGAAGGTCAGCGTGGCCCCGTGGTCGATCAACTGGAGATCGCCGTGCCAGTACAGCATGTTCGGGTTCCGCCACGACCGGTCGACGTTCCCCACCAGCGCATCGAACCAGAGCACCCGTCCGGCCAGCTCGGCGTCCACGCTGAACGCTGTCGCGTCGAAGTCGAGCGCCCGCGGCAGGTAGTCCATGCCGAGGTTCAGCCCGGCACTGGCCCGCAGCAGATCCTGCACCTCCTGGTCGGGCTCACCCGCCGCCAGCGCCGGAGCGACGTCGACAGTGACCAGATCGGGAATCGGCAGCCCGAGCATCTGGCCGAGCGCACCGCAGATGATCTCCGCGATCAGCGTCTTACGACCCTGGCCGGCGCCGACGAACTTCACGACGTACGTACCGAGGTCGTCGGCTTCCATCAGACCGGGCAGCGAGCCGCCCTCACGGAGGGGCGTCACGTAACGGACGGCAGTGACATGGGGCAGCACGACTACCGAGCCTAGGCGGCGCCTCTAACCGATTGCGCGGTAGTGGGTGGTGAGCCGGTGATCCTCGTCCAGCACGTGGAAGGCCAGGGCGGGCGGCGCGTCCAGGTCGACGAACTGCTCGCTCTCCCACGGCAGGAGCAGAGTCGACACGACGCCGGGCGCGACCAGCAGCGGCCGCCCGGCGAACGTGGATACCGCGGCCGTGTGGGCGTGCCCCGTGAGGACGGCCACGACTTGGGGAAAGTCGCCCAGCACCGAAGCCAGGCGCTGTTCGCCAGCCAAGCGAATCTCGTCGATCAAAGGCTGGTGCAGCACGACGGGGGGATGGTGAAAGCAGACGAAGGCCGGGACGTCGTGCGGAAGGGTAGTGAGGGTCGTCCGGATCCAGGCGAGCGTTTCGTCGGCGAGGAGGCCGTCGGGGCGGCCGGGGATCGAGGAGTCGCAGAGCAGGAACGCGGGACCGTCCGCGCCGAGCCGGTGCAGGCGATTGATCGGCTCGTTTCCGCCGGTCGGATCGCCGAGAAGGACGGTTCGGTAGGGCTGGCGGCGGTCGTGGTTGCCGGGGCAGGGGAAGAGGTTGTCGCGGCCGGCGAACAGTTTGGCGGCCTCCTCGTACTCGGTCGGTTCGCCGTGGTCGGCAATGTCGCCGGTGACGAGGATGGCGTCGACGTCGCAGCGGTCGAGGTACTCGAAAACGGCGCCAGCTCTCCGCGACGCGCGAGGGCCACCGTCGAGGTGCAGGTCGCTCACCTGTGCGATCACGGTCATGCGGCGCAGCGTTTCACATGAAACGGGGAGCCTTGCCAGGTTGATCGCAAGAGCTTTACAAGAGGGTCCGGTCAGAGTCCGAGACGTCGAAACACGACTCGAAAGGAACTCCGATGGACGTCCGTCCTCGCACCGCTGGGGACCCGGTCCCCGACATCCTCGGCATGAAGCTGGCCCACCGCGTGATGCTCAAGGACGCGGCGCGGCTCGTCGCGCTCGCGGAGGATCTCGCCGCTGGTCGCACGCCGTGTGACCTGGCCCGGGCGAAGGCGGTCGCCGCGTACGTCGCGGACTTCGCCGACTCCGTGCACCACCACCACACCGCTGAGGACGACGTTCTGTGGCCGGTGATCGAGGCGTCGGCCGGACCGCACATCGACCTCACCGCGCTCACCGACGACCACAGTGCGCTCGACCCGCGCCTCGACCAGCTGCGGGCGGCGGCGGCCCGGTTCGCCGCGGCGCCGGGCGAGGACACGGCGACCGTGCTGGCGGTCGGCCTCGCCGAGCTGCGTGACCTGCTGAACGAGCACATCGCCGACGAAGAGGTCTCGGTGTTCCCGGTGATCGAGGAGTACGTGTCGGTGGCGAATTGGCAGGACGTCGAGTCGCGCATCCAGAAGCGCGCGTCGCTGACGTTCGAGATCCCGCGCGTGGTGGCGGCGACGACACCGCAGGAGTATGCCGCTCTGCGGGCCGAGGCGCCGCTGCCGGTGCGGATCATGATCGCGCTGCTCGTCCCCCGCTTCCGCAAGCGCGAACGCACGGTCTTCGGCGCGTGACGCCGGACTCGTGCGTGGCGCGCGCTCGGATGTGACGCGCGGGGTGCGCCCGTCCACCCGCTCGGGGCGGGCCCGGCGCCACATCGGTCAGAGCCCGAGCGCGCGGAGCTCGCTGGTGATCCGCTCGCGGACTCGTGCGGCGCCCGCGCGGTGGGCTGCCGCGGCTTCCGCGTCGCCCAGCAGCTCGGCCACCGCCGCCAGCGCGTCGTCGACCGGACCCACCGGCATCGTGCCGGAATCCAACCCGGCCACCCGCCCCGCATACGGCAGCAACGCGTCACGCGCGGCGACCGCCTCCGCCACGTCCCCCAACCGAGCCGCCGCATGGGCACGCATCGCTGTCGTCATGAGCCAGTAGTAGTCCCGGGCCACCGGCACCCTCGCCGCCCACGCCGCGCGGGCATCCTCCTCGCGCCCGGCGTCGAGCCGACACAGCGCAACCACCTCGGACATCGCGCCGGGCAGGGCGTCGGCCAACCAGTCGGCGTCCCCGACCACCGGCGACAGATCACCCCGGTCGAACCCCACGACCACGCGACCGACCAGCGCCATCAACCCACCGTTCGTCGCGCCTGCCTCGGCCAGCCGCGCGGCGACCACCTCGTACTGCGTCAACCCCTCGTCCTGCCGTCCGGCCAGCACCAGCAGCGCGCCGGAGAAGATGCCGATGACACCGAGCAGATGCCCGAGCTGCCCACTGCTCGACAGCGCCACGGCCTGGTCGACGTGTTTTCTCGCCTCCACCAACTCGGTGCGGGCCGCAGACGCGAGGAACAGCAGCCAGTGCGCCACCGCCTGGTACTCCACCAGACCGGCCCCGGTGGCGACCTCCAACAGCTCGGCGGCGAGCGCGTTCCGCTGGTCCGCGAGGTCCGGCCCGAGAGCGGCGTACGTGCGCACGTTGAGCGCCTCGCACAGCAGCCGCGGGTTCCCCTCGGCCCGGGCCAGGTCGAGTGCTTCCGCACTCGCCCGCAGCGCCTCGTCGTCGTCCTCGCCTTCGATCTCCCGAAACAAGGCACTCAACAGCATGATCCGGACGCTCTGAGGCACCGAACGTTCGGCGAGCAGCCGGCGCAGCGGGGTGAGGAGCTCGGCGCTGACCGTGCCCTGCTCGCGGACCCGCCAGACCAGCGGCGCGTCCCAGGCCGCCAGTGCTCTGACCAGCTGGTCGTGGTCGTCGAGCTCGGTCGCGAGGCGCACCGCCGTGTGCTGCTGCGCCCGCGCGGTCATCGCGTCGCCGGAGCGGGCGTGCGCGGGGATCGAGCCGAGCAGGAGTTCGAGCTGCTCCTCGTCGCTCCGGGCCAGGCTCACCGCGGTGGCCCACTGTCGGGCGGCCTCACCGAGTGCACCCAGCTTCTCGGCGGCGCGGGCCGCGGCGACCACGTACCCGATCGCCAGCTCGTTGTTGGCCGAGGCCACCGCGTGGTGGGCGAGCGTGGCGGCGTCGGCGTTCTGCCCGGCCAGGGTCTGGAGCGCGGCGGCGTGCAACCGGGTGCGGCGCAGTACCGGCGTGTCGGCGTAGAGCGTGTCGCGGATCAACGCGTGGGCGAACCGGACGCGGCCCGGTGCGGGTTCGTCGAGGAGGCCGGCCAGTACGGCGGTTTCCAGTGCGTCAATCATTTCGTCGGGGTCGCGGTGGGCGACTTCGGCGAGCAGGTCGACGTCGACCTCCCGACCCAGCACCGCGGCCTGCCGCAGCACGGTCACCGACGGACCTGGTAGCCGTGCGATCCGCCGTCGGAGCACGTCGCCCACGCCGGTCGGGACGGTGTTCCGGGCAGCCGCGGTGCCCTCGGCCGCCATCAGCCGGGCCAGCTCGCGGACGAACAGCGGGTTGCCGCCGGTGCGTTCGCGCAGCAGGGCGATGACTTCTCGATCGACGAGCGGCAGGCCCGCGTCCTGCGCGAGACGTTCGATGCCGTCGTCGTCGAGGCCCGTCAGTGTCTCGCGGTGAGTGCTGGCAACCGCGAGGGCCGCGCGGGTCGCCGCGAGCTGGTCGCCGTCTTCCGAGGCGCGGTAGGTGGCGAGAACGACGACAGGCAACAGCGCCACCTGATCGACGATCTGGCGCAGGAGTTGCAGGGTGAGGCCGTCGGCTCGGTGGACGTCGTCGAGCACGATCAGCAGCGGGGCGTGTTTGCCGACGAAGTCCGCGACTGCCCTGGCCAGCCAGAACGCGTCGCTGGGTGCGCCTTCGGTCGGGCGGTCGGCGGTGAGGGGGGCGAGGGCCTGGTCGTCGGTGTCGCCGGGGAGTGCCCGGACGACCTCGCTCCAGGCCCAGGCGGGCGGCGCGCCGTCGACCTCGGGGCAGCGTCCCCAGGCGACCTGCCAGCCTTGCTGGCGCAACTGCTCGGTGACGGCTTCCGCCAGCGTGGTCTTCCCCGCTCCGGCCTCACCCGCGATCCACACGACCCCGGCCCCAGCACGCCCGCTGACCGCCCGAACGACCCGCCCGACCTCCGGCCCGGGCCGCCCCGCACCACCCCCGCGACAAGCGGCCGCAACGGCCCACGCGCCCCCTGCCGCGGACCCGCCCACCGGGTGGCCGCCCACCGGGTGGCTGCCTGACGCGGGGCCGCCTGCCGCGAGGCCGCCTGCTGGGTAGCCGTCCGCCGGGTGGCCGCCTGACGCGGGGCCGTCTGCCGCGGGGCCGTCTGCCGCGGGGCCGTCTGCCGCGCGGCCGGCTGTTGGGGGGCCAGCCGCCGCCCGGTCGGTCGGGGCGTGGATGGGTGGCTGGGTGGGGGCGTTGAGGGTGGGGGACTGGGTGAGCATCGCTGACTCGAGTTCGCGCAAGGCCGGGCTGGGATCGATGCCCAACTCGTCGGCCAGAAGAAGGCGAGCCCGACGCAGGACGGCAAGTGCTTCCGCCTGTCGCCCGCTGCGGTAGAGCGCCAGGCCCAGCAGCCGGACCGCGTCCTCGCGGGTTGGGTGATCGTGCAGGTGTCGTTGCAGGTCGGGCACGAGCAGCGCGGCCCGCCCCAGCGCCAGTTCAGCGTCGGCCCGACTTTCGACGGCAACCAGGCGCAGACCGTCCAGCCGGGCGATCTCGGGCACCGCCCAGGACGCATCCGCGGCCTCCGCGTAAGCGGGGCCGGACCAACAGTCGAGCGCGCGGGTCAGCAGCGCACTGCGGGTCGCCGGATCGGCGGCTGCCTGCGCCTGCTCGAGCAGCGCTTCGAAGTGCCAGGCGTCGACCGCATCGGTCGGCAATACGAGCGCGTACCCGGGCGCGGCGCTGATCAGCACGGTGGCCGCGGTCCGCCGGGCCCGCTCGGGCTCTAACGCGCGGCGCAGGTGCGACACGTGCACCTGGAGCGTGGCCAAAGCTTTCGGCGGTGGTTCGCCGTCCCAGAGATCGTCGATCATTCGATCGGTGGAGACGACGTGCTTCCTGGCAAGAACGAGCCGGGCGACGACGGAACGCTGCCGTGGACCGCCGAGGTCGATCGGCGCACCGAGCCGAGTAGCTCGCACCGGCCCGAGCACCGACAGCGAGAGGGGGCCCATGACTTCGGAAGATAACCGTCTCGGGTTTCAAAACCGGTGGGTGTCCGGTTCTGTACACCGAAGTGGGGTCAGGTTTCGAGCGGGAAGGTCAGGCAGGTCAGGCCGCTGACGTCCAGCCGGGTCGACGTCGGTGTGGTGACGACGCTCAGCAGCTCCGAGCCGCACCCGCGACAGCGCATCACGAGGCCGGGGCCGCCGAAGTACACGCGGGTGTCGGCGAGCACCGACGTGCGTCCGCACGTGGTGCACTGCCCCTGCACGGTGGTGGGCTCCACCGCCAGCAGTTCTTGTAACGGACCTGCGGCGGCGTTGCCGTCGACGTACGCGTACTCGGTGTCCACGGATTGCTGCCTCTCACCTGGGTGGGTTCATTCTCTTGCTCAGCAGCATCGCGATCAACGGCGCGAGTAGCAGCATGACGAGCAACCGCAGGATCTGCACGGTGAGGATGAGCGTCGTGTCGGCGCCGGTGCTGGTCGCGGTGGCCAGCACGGCGTAGAGACCGCCGGGGGTGGTGGCCAGGTAACCGTCGAGCGGGGAGGCGCCGGCGAGGCTCAGCAGTGGGATGCCGACCGCGGCAGTGGCCACGATCAGGGCGACCACGAGCGTGATCGCGAGCGGGAGCAGTCGGCGGACCGAGCGGAGGCTCTCGCGGGTGAACGACAGCCCCACCTGCAGTCCGATGATCGCGTAGGCGACCTGCTCGACGGCTACCGGAGCGGTGGCGCCGTGCGAGACGCCGGTGACGGCCAGGACGGCGGCGAGCACCATCGGGCCCAGGAGCGAGAGCGCCGGCACCTTCGGGAGGTAGCGGGCCAAGATGACGCCAACGGTGGCGCAGGCCGCGGTGAACAGGTAGTTCCCGTGGCTCGCGGCGAGCTGCGAGTCGGCGCCGTTCCCGGCGGGGAGCGCGCCGGCCACGACCGGCATCGAGACCACGATGACCAGTACCCGCAGGTACTGCACGACGGCGACGACACGCTGGTCGGCGCCAAGGTCCTGGCTGATCGCGGTGAGCCCGGACGCCCCACCGGCGACCAGGGCGAACGAGCCGGTGACCGGGTCGACGTCGCGGTGCAGGCCGAGTAGTGCGCCGGCGACGAGGCTGACCAGGAGCGTGGCGATGGTTGCGGCTAGGACGACTAGCCAGTCGCCGGCGAGGGAACCGAGGGCGCTCGGCTGCACGAGCGCGCCGATCAGCACGCCGACGCATGCCTGCGCGATCCGGTTGGCCCACTCCGGCAATCTGACCGGCCCGGCCCCGCTCGGCCGGGTCCGCTCAGGCCGCGCGGAGGAGACGACTACGCCGACTAGTAGGGCGGCGAACAAGGTCGCGGATGGGAGCCCGAGAGCCGTGAGTGCGAACGCGAGAAGCGCGACTGCTGCGGCGATCGGGATCCAGACCATCGGTGCCAGCCTATGCAGCCGTTATGGGCGACCTCGGCACCGGACGTGCGAGAAAGATCTCGTGGGGTGGGAATGATCCGGTGGGCGGGTACCTTTTACTCTGTGCCGGTCCGGTCCATGCCCCCGGGCCTCAACATTCGCCGCTACGAGCGGCCACTCGCCGAGAGGCGGCTGCCGGACCGGCACAGCATCGACGGGCGCGATCTCAGTACTGAGATCGCGCCCGTTGCTGTTATGTCAGGCTGAACGCGTTGCCGTCCGGGTCGGTGAGGTCCGGGGTGGCGCCGAGGGAGACCAAGCGCTCGAGCTCGGCCTGGCGATCTCCTTGCGGCTCCAACTCGAACCGGACCCGATCGGAACCGACCCTCGGCATCAACGGCGGACCGCCCCACGTGATCTTCGGACCCCCGTGCGGCGAGCGGATCGCGGTCTCCTCGTTCTGGTCCCACATCAGCGGCCAGCCCAGAGCCGCACTCCAGAAGTACCCGACCTCCTGCGACCCGTCGCAAGCCAACGCCCCGATGACCCCGCAGTCGGCCAGGAACTTGTTCCCGGGCTCGATGACGCAGAACTCGTTGCCTTCGGGGTCGGCGAGCACCACGTGCGGCTCGTCGGGGCGCTGGCCCACGTCGACGTGCCGGGCGCCGAGGTCCAGCGCTCGGGCGACCGTGTGTTGCTGGTCTTCGAGTGAGGTGCTGGTCAGGTCGAAGTGCGCTCGGTTCTGTGCGCGTTTTGGCTCTTCGGTGGGCACGAACCCGAGCCCGAAGCCGGTGTCGTCGACCGGTAACAGGGTGAGGCCGTCGGGCTCCCACCTCAGGAACTCACCCCAGAACCGCACCAGCCGCTCCGGCTCCAGCGCAGCAAAGCTCACAGCAACAAGACGAGAAGCCACGGCAACCCCTTGACTGAGGATATAGGTTCGTTGGAATGAGCACTCCAGTAGTTCACCAGGGCGCCTACACTCGACGACCCGCCACCGGAATCCCTCGGGATGGGCCACTCAGGCTTGGGTGACCTGGCCGAGAACGCCGAGGCCTACCTCGACGAGTGGGGCTTCGAGAAGTGATCGTCGTGGACACGTCAGGCCCGCGGGGGCGCAACGGAGCGCACCCAGCGAGCCTGCCACGGCGTCTCCACCGCCTTGCGGTGATAAGCGCCCCGCACCCACCCCACCGCCTCACCCGGCGGCATCCCGTCCAGCACCGCGAGCGCGGCCAGCGCGGTACCGGTGCGACCCCGCCCACCCATGCACGCCACCTCGACGAACGCCCCGTCGTGCGCCTTCGCGAGCGCCTCTCGCAGTGCGTCGAGGGCATCCTCTCGATCGCGCGGGATCCAGAAGTCCGGCCACACGATCCGGCGATGCGGCCACGATGGCAACGGCCCCGCTACCAGCGCGACCAGGAAGTCCGCCGGAGTGTCTGGCGCGTCCCGCATTCGGCGTCCGCGCACCCGGACCCCCGACGGCAACTCCACGACGCCAGCCATCACCCAACCTTGTCACGATGACCGGATGGACAGCGTTGTTCGCTCTTATCTCGACGATCTCGTCGCCGCGGCCCGGGGGGTTCTTCGACCCAACCTGATCGGTGCCTACGCGGCCGGGTCGATCGGGCTCGACGCGTTCCAGCCCGGACGCAGCGACGTCGACCTGGCCCTCGTCGTCGCCGACACGGTGCCCGACGGCCGGAAACGTGCACTCGTGGCCGCTCTTCGGCACGAGAACCTGCCGTGCCCGGCACGGGGACTCGAGCTGGTCGTCTACCGGAGTGCGGTGGCGCGATCGAGTACGGCGGAACCCGGCTTCGAGGTCGAGTTGAACAGCGGTCCTCGGATGGATTTTCGTCAGACCTACTCACCCGACGATCGGCCCGTCGCCGACGGTCACTTCTGGTACGCGCTGGACCGCAGCATCCTGCACCAGTCCGGCGTCGCTCTGTTCGGTCCGCCGGCGGCTGAAGCGTTCGCCGATGTCACCCCCGCCGAACTGCACAAGCTTCTGATCGACGCTTTGAGCTGGTGGATCGCGTTGCCCACACCGCCCGGCGACGAACCGGCCCCCGGGGCCGAAGACGCGGTACTGGGCGCCTGCCGTTCCCTGGCCAAACACCGCCACGGCCACTGGCTGTCCAAATCCGCAGCCGGCCACCGAATCGCCTCGGACCTCTCCGCGCCCCCCGCGGCCACGCCCGCAGCGCCCGCGCCCGCGGCCGCGCCCGCGGCCGCGGCGCCCGCGTCCGTGGCGGTGGCGCCCGCGTCCGTGGCGGCCGCTCGCGCGGTGGGGGTGATCCGGAAGGCGATTGCTGCGCGGGGCGGGGGCGTGCCGCCCTTCGGGGGCGAGGCGCGGAGGTTCCAGCGCTGGGTCCTCGCCGAAATTCGTCACCGAGCCGCGAGCACGTCCAGATAGTGCTGGTTGAACATCACGCCGAGGATGTTTCCGAACGGGTCGACGACCGAGGCGGTGACGAACCCCGGACCCCGCTCGGTCGGCTTGTCGTGCTCGGTCGCGCCGAGTTCGAGCAGCCGCGCGTACGCGGCCTCGACGTCGTCCACGGCCCAGTACGCCACCACCCCGGCGCCCGCCGCGGTCGGCGGAGCGAAACGCCGGTCCAGCAGGCCGAGTTCGTGCTGGTAGTCACCGATCCGGAACTCCACATACGCCGGCGGTCCGTCCACCGGCCTCGCGAAGTACGGCTCCGCGCCGAGCACCGTCGTGTACCAGTCCGCGGCTGCCGGCACGTCGTCGGCGAAGTACGTGATGGTGGTGAGTCCTCGCAGCATTTCCAAGCTCCTCTCGGTGGTCATTGAACTCATCCTCTGCCCCAAAGTGCTCACCAACTGAGCACTTTTCGCGCGAGACTCGATGAATGCGCGCCGACCGCCTCGTAGCCACCCTGCTCCTGCTGCAGGCACGCGGCCGAGTCACCGCCGCGGACCTCGCCGACGAACTCGAGGTCAGCATCGCTACGGCCCGCCGCGACCTGGAGGCGCTCTCCGCCGCGGGCATCCCCGTCTACCCCCAGCCCGGCCGCGGTGGCGGCTGGTCGCTCGTCGGCGGTGCCCGCACCGACCTCAGCGGGTTGTCCGCGCCCGAGGCCCAGGCCCTGTTCCTGCTGGTAGGGCCCGCCGCAGCGGTGTCCGACGAGGCGAAGACCGCGCTCCGCAAACTCGTCCAGGCGCTCCCGAAGACGTTCCGCGCGGACGCCGAAACAGCTGCCAGCGCCACGATGATCGACTCCACGCGCTGGGGTGAGCGGGAGAGACACCGCCCGGCCCGGATCGACGAACTCCAGACCGCGATCGTGCGGCAGCGCAAGGTCCGCCTCGTCTACGCGAACAGCAAGAGCCAACGCAGCGAGCGGCTCGTCGACCCGTGGGGTCTCGTCGACAAGGACGAGGTCTGGTACCTCGTCGCCGGCACCGCCAACGGTCAGCGCACTTTTCGCGTCGACCGAATGCTGGAAGCGGAACAGACCGACGAACCGAGCACCCGACCGGACGACTTCACCCTGGCCGAGGCCTGGAAGCAGGTGGTCGGTGAGGTGGAGGAGCGCAGGTCACGGACGTGGGCGACGCTTACGATCGAGACGCGGTTCGTGCCGATCCTGCGTAACCACTTCGGCCGTCATTGCCACGTCGAACACGACGAAAATGGGAGGTCGAGAGTTCGTGTCGGTGCCCCGACCCCCCTCGACATCGCCCGGAACCTCGCCGGCTGGGGCAGTCAGGTCGAGGTGCTCGACCCCGAACCGGTCCGGACGCGGCTGGCCCGGATCGGCTCGGAACTCGCGACCGTCTACCGGGAGAGGTGAGCGGCCAGCGAATTCAGCGCGGGCTCGAACACTTCCGCCGGGAAGAACGCCGTCCAGCGTTCGTTCTCGTCCGACTCGAAGGAAGCGGTGTACTCGAGGAACGATCGCCCGTCCGAGACCGGCGTGACGCGGAGCGTCGCGATGTAGTCGGTCACCGGGAACGGCGGAGTACCCACGAACTCGTAGCTGTAGAAACGCTCGAGGTCGGAGAGGGCCAGCAGCCGCTCGCGGATCGTGCCTCCGCCGAGGACGAACGACCGCACGGCTCCGACCTGGTCGGCGGACTTCCCGTCCTCGATGTGACTCTCGCTGCACGCTTCCGACCACCACGTGGCCAGACCGTTGAAATCGCGTGCCACCGCCCAGACGGCGGCGGCGTCGTGCTCGAACACGGTGCTGTAGTACGACCTGGCCATGGAACATCCTCCCTAGGAGTTCAGTGCGGTCAGTCCGGCCCGCAGCATGGTCGGCTCGTGCCAGACCGGTAGCCGCAGGAACGTGCGTTGTCCGTCGTACGTGGAGAAACTCGGGCCTGCGGCCACGCGGACGCCGGCCCGCTTGCCGCGTTCGGCGAGGGCGACGGCGTCCTGGCCGGTGTCGACCCAGAGGCCGGAGCCGCCGTCGATGGGGTTCCAGTGCCACTCGGGGTACGCGCACCTCAACTCCGCCTCGGTGGCGGCGAGCGCCTCGGTCAGCATGGTCCGGCGCTGGTGGCGGGCCTGCTCGGTGCGGCCGATCAGCTCGACGGCCACCAGCTGGTCGGCGACCGAGGACGCCAGATCGACGGCTTTCCGCAGCTCGACGAGGCCGTGGACGCGTGCCTCGCTCGCCCGGATCCAGCCGATCCGGATGCCACCCCAGAACAGTTTCGACGTGCTGCCGACGGTCACCAGTAGCTCGGGGTCGAGGAGTCCCGCCAGCGTGCGGGCCACGGGAGCGCCGGTGAGCGTCAGGTCGGCCGAGCAGGTGTCCTCGATCGTGGTGAGCCCGGCCTCGTTGATGAGCTCCGCCAACTCGTGGCGGGTCGAGTCCCGCATGCTCCGGCCGGTGGGATTGTGGATGGCGGTCTGGCAGAACAGCGCCTGGGGCTTCCGTCCCAGCGCGTGCCGCACCTGCTCGACGTCTAGCCCACCGCCGGCGAGCGGGATGCCCTCGGCCCGCGCATCGGTCGACCGGAGGACCTCCAACGCACCTCGATAGGTCGGCTCCTCCGTCAGGACGAGGTCGCCGCTGCCGGCCAGGCTGGTCACCGCGAGCCAGGTGGCCTGTTGCGCACCGGACGTGACGAGGATCTGCTGCGGCCTGGTCGGCAGGCCGTCGCGCGTGTACTGATCGGCGATCGCCTGCCGCAGTACCGGCAGCCCGGCGGGAAAGTAACCGTCGGTGGCCAGGTAGGCCGCGAGGTCGCTCCGGGGGCGGCCGAGGACGTCGGCTGCGATCGGCGACGCGGGCAGCGCACCGGTCGACAGGTCGATGACGTCGGCGGGGGCGCTGGTGAAAGAGAACAACCGGCCGCTCGGGCGCCCGTGCAGCTGACTGCGCGCCGACCGCACCCGCGATCCGGAACCGCGGTTCGTGGCCAGATAGCCGCGCGCTTCGAGAGCCTCGTAGGCGGACGTGACAGTGCCACGCGAGACCAGGAGCGCGGTGGCCAGGCGGCGCTGCGGCGGCAACAGGGCACCGGCGGGCATCAGCCCGGCGTCGATCAGTTCGACGAGCGCGGTGACCAGGTCGTCGGTGAGAGTGGCCGAGCCGGTCGTCCAGCGGCCGAGCAGACGGCAGACCTCACTCGCGTCCAGTGCCGTCATCGCCACCCGTGCACTGTCCCACTGCTGCACACCCCCGGCGTGGGCCAATGCCCGGGAATTGGTCCAGATCTCGAGCACTCGATCCCCCTAGCCTCGACGTGACCGTCCACACGGCGAGGGGAACGGGCAATGGCGACCGTGGCGCTTCTCGGTACGTTCGACACCAAGGGTGACGAGTACGCCTGGCTCCAGGACCGGCTCATCGACGCCGGCGTCGACGTCGTCGCCATTGATGTTGGTTCCTTCTCGAGCAGCACGCTCGCGGACGTGCACTCCGACGACGTGCTGCGCGCCGCGGGCGTGGACCCCGACGATCTGCGGGAACGTCGCGACCGCGGCGAGATGATGTCCGCGATGGGCGCCGGCGCGGCGGTGGTCGCCCGTCGGCTGTTCGACGAGGGTCGCCTGCACGGGTTGCTCGCCGTCGCCGGCTCCGGTGGGTCGTCGGTTGCGGCGCCCGCCATGCAGGCGCTGCCGATCGGCGTCCCCAAACTGCTTGTTTCGACGATGGCCAGCGGCGACGTGCAGCCATACGTGGGCGAGGTCGACGCGACGTTGATGTACTCGGTCGTGGACGTGGCCGGGATCAACTCGGTGTCCGAGGCCGTCTTCGGCAACGCGGCGGCGGGCATCGCGGGCATGGCTCGTGCGTACGCCGATCGGGTGCCGGCCACGGACCAGAAGCCGCTCGTCGGGCTGACGATGTTCGGCGTCACTACGCCGGCCGCCGACGAGGCACGCGAGCGCCTCACCGACCTCGGCTACGAGGTGCTGGTCTTCCACGCGACTGGCACGGGCGGCCGGGCGATGGAGAAGCTCGTGGAGTCGGGGCTGCTCGCCGGTGTCTGCGACCTGACGACGACCGAACTGTGCGACGACCTGGTCGGCGGGGTGCTCAGCGCCGGGCCGTCGCGGCTGGAGATCGCCGGGCAACTCGGCCTACCGCAGGTGGTGAGCGTCGGGGCGCTCGACATGGTCAACTTCGGGCCTCGGGAGACCGTTCCGCCGCAGTTCGAGGACCGCAACCTGTTCGTGCACAACCCCACGGTGACGCTCATGCGCACGACGCCGTCGGAGATGGCGGAGCTGGGTCGCCGGATCGCGGGCAAACTCGCCGCCGCGACCGGACCCACCGCGCTGTTCCTGCCGCTCCGTGGCGTGAGCGCGATCGACGTCGACGGCGCGCCGTTCCGGGACGCGGCAGCCGACGAAGCGCTGTTCGACGCATTGCGAGCGGGGTTGGCCGGCTCCGACGTGTCGATCTCCGAACTGGACGTGGCGATCAACGACGCCGGGTTCGGGGCCGCGGCGGCGGAGGCTCTGCACTCGTACATCAAGGGGGCGCCGTGAGGCAGGCTGTGCTGGAAGGCTTTCGCGCGGCGGTCGCCGCGGGACGGCCGATCATCGGCGGTGGTGCGGGCACCGGAATCACCGCGAAGTCGGCCGAGGCCGGCGGGATCGACCTGCTGATCATCTACAACTCGGGGCGGTTCCGGATGGCCGGCCGCGGGTCGCTGTCGGGCCTGCTGCCCTACGGCGACGCGAACGCGATAGTCATGGAGATGGCGTCCGAGGTGCTTCCGGTCGTTTCACGGACGCCGGTGCTGGCCGGGGTGTGCGGCACGGATCCGTTCCGCATGATGCCGCACTTCCTGCGGCAGGTTCGCGACATCGGGTTCGCCGGTGTGCAGAACTTCCCGACGGTCGGGCTGATCGACGGGGTGTTCCGGGCGAACCTCGAGGAGACCGGGATGGGGTTCGGGCTCGAAGTCGACATGATTCGCGCGGCGCACGAGTTGGATCTGCTCACTGCGCCGTACGTGTTCGACGAGGAGCAGGCCGCGGAGATGGCGCGGGCCGGTGCGGACATCCTGGTGCCGCACATGGGGCTGACGACGTCGGGGTCGATCGGAGCGCAGACGGCTCTGTCGTTGCCGGAGGCCGCGGCGCGCGTTCAGGCGTTGGCGGACGCGGCCAAGCGCGTGAATCCGGAGATCCTGGTGTTGTGCCACGGCGGTCCGATCGCCGAGCCGGCGGATGCGCAGTACGTGCTCGATCACACCGAGGGTGTGGTGGGGTTCTTCGGTGCGTCGTCGATCGAGCGTCTTCCCACCGAGGTGGGCATCCGTCGCCAAACCGAAGACTTCAAAGCCCTGACGTTCAACCGGTGATCGTTGCGGAGCTGGTCCAGACCCATTCCTGCAGCGCGCGGTCGTAGGAGATCTCCGGCGACCGGGCCTCGGTCTCCCGGTCGAAGTAGCGGCCGGTGACGCCCTCCAGGTCCGGGTCGGTCGCGACGCGCAGGATCGCGTCCGCGCCCTGCTCCGGCGTCAGCATCGAACGCTTCACCATGGCGCCGAACGGCTTCATGAACGCCGGCATCATGTCGTCGACGATCTTCGTGCCCGCCACGCCGGGGTTCACCGCGTTGACCGTGACGCCGGTCGTCGTCTCCGCCAGTCGGTAACCGGCCATCAACGTCAGTAACTTCGCCCGCGCGTACGCGGTGAACGGCTCGAACCCCGCCTCGCCGTTGAGGTCCGTCAACGGCGTCGGCTCCAACGTCACCGGACGCGGGTGGCGGCCGATCTTCATCTGGCGCGTGTCGGTCATCGCGGCCGAAACGACGTTGACGACCCGGGCGGGTGCACCGGCCAACAACGTGGGCAGCAGCAGGTTCGTCAGCGCGAAACCGCCGAGGTGGTTGACCGCGATGTGCATCTCGACGCCGTCGGCGTTCACGACCCGGTCGCGGAAGTGCGCACCAGCGTTGTTGACCAGCAGGTGCAGGGCGCCGTGCCGGGCCGTGATCTGCGCGGCGAGCCGACGGACGTCGTCGAGCGACGACAGGTCGGCGGTCATGACCTCGACGTTCTCGTGCTCGAACTGCGCGACGCTCCGGGTCACGGCCACCACCGTGTCCCCGCGCCGGGCCAACTCCCGGACGATGATCCGGCCCATCCCGCCGGCCGCTCCGGTCACCACGCTGATCATGTGCACCTCCATTTGTGAAACGTTATGTCTCGCAGATTAGCCTGCGAGTCAAGTTGTCTCATAAGATGACGACGTGAGGCAGACGGATCCCCGCGCTGAACGCAGCCGCCACGCGATGCTCTGGGCCGCTCGTGAGCTGCTGCTTCGCCATGGACCGGCTGCGGTGACGCACCAACGTGTCGCGGAACAGGCGGGAGTCGGCCGGGCGACGGTCTACCGGCACTGGCCGCGGGTCGAGGATCTTCTGCTGGCCACGATGTCCGGCTCCGACCTGCCGTACTTCCGCGATCCGCAGCCGCCGATCCGGCCGTGGCTGTTCGGCGAGCTGCGCCGCCTGGCCGACGAGATGGCGCAACCGGAGGTCGCTGCGGTGACGCTCACGCTCATGCACGGCGCGCTCTGGGACGCCGACATCGCGCAGCAACGGGACGCGTCGGTCGCGAACATCAACGAGCGGATCGGTGCCGCACTGGCGCTTGCCCGAGCGTCGGGCGAAGCCGTCGTTGCCGTGAACGACGCGGACGCCGCGACGTTGCTGATCGGTCCGCTGGTCTACCGCACGGCGATGCAGGCCGGCACCGTGCCGGACGAGGTGATCTCGCGTGCCCTGGACAGCGTCCTAGCCGACGTTCCAAGGGCAACCACCCGCTGAGCGGCACCGACCGCACCGTCGGGTCCAGGGCTCGGCCCGGGTGGAATACTTGCTAGCGTTATATCTTCGTGGCCGATATATTGGCCGGCATGACGACGCCGTTGCGGGAGCCGACGTTCCTGATTCTGACCGCGCTGGCCAGAGAGCCGTTGCACGGATACGGGCTGATCACCGAGGTGGCTGAGCTGTCCGAAGGGCGGATCACGCTGCGGCCGGGCACTCTCTACGGCGCGCTCGACCGGCTCTCCGACGACGGGCTGGTGGCGCGCGATCACGAGGAGGTCGTGGACGGGCGTCTGCGTCGCTACTACCGGCTCACCGACGAGGGCTTGAGCGTGCTCGGCGCCGAGACCGAGCGGATGCGCCGCAACCTCGAAGCCGCGACGGTTCGGCTCAAAGCGTCCGGCTGGGCGCCGGCGGGAGGTGTCGCATGAACGAGCTGGAACGGCGGTACCGCCGGCTGCTGCTCGTCTACCCGGCGGACTATCGCGCCGAGCGGGGCGACGAACTCGTCGACACCTACCTGGACACGGTCGAACCCGGGCGGACGCGGCCCAGCGCCGGGGATGCCGTCGACCTGCTGGCCGGGGGCGCACGGCAGCACTTACGAGCGTGCGGGGCGTCCGGATTCCCCGGTGGGGTGTCGATCGCGGCGGTGCTGGCGCTGGTGACCGGGTCGTTCCTAGCGACGATTTGGCTGTTCGCGGTCGAGTTCACGCCGCTGATCGACGGCTACCCGTCCGTCGGCCCGTCGCGGTATTTCCAGTCGGTGGCGGGGCTCGCCTGGATCGCCTGGTTGGCTGCCGCGGTCGCGTTCGCAGTCGTCCCCGGCCGGTGGTGCCGCCGGTTGATCGCGGCATCGCTCGTGCTGATGGTCGTGGCCAAACCGGTGGCGCTGGTGGCCGCCGCACTCCCGATTCGAGGCGGTGGCTGGTTCAGCAACGGGGCGGCGTCGTTCATCGCGCTCCTTCCGCACGCGGCGCTCGGCGTCCTCGCGTTGGCGGTGCCGTCCCGTCCGGGCCGGGTGACGCGGTGGGTGCCGATACTCGTCGCCGCCGTACCGATCGTGCCGGTGCTGCGCCTCGACCTCGCGTACTACTGGTCGTACAGCTGGGTGGCGCCGACCGCCTTAGCGGTGGTGGCGCCGTCGTTCCTGTTCATCGCGAACGCGGTGGCCGCGTGGCTGCTGCTCCGCCGGGACCTGCGCGGGCTGTGGGTCGGCGTGGTGACGCTGCCCGCGGCGGCGCTGCTCGCGGCCGAACCGCTCATCCACCTCGCGACCCGCTCCTCCTGGACGCTGGTCCCGCTGGAACTTCCGTTCTGGTTGGAGCGGTCGACGGTCAGCGCGCTGCTGACCGTCGTCACGCTCGGGATCCTCGGGTTGGCGTTCGCGGTCAGTAAGCCCCGGCGAACTGGCCCGGCCGGTAGCTCCCGGCCGGCTGGCGAACGATGACGCGGCCAGTCCCGGCCAAGGCGAGGCGTCCGGCTGGAAGAAGGCGGCCCAGGCGATCGGCGTCCCGGAACTACTCCGGCGCGGACGAGGGTCGGGTTGTGCGGGGACGGGGAACTGAGGGGGCATGAGTGCACCCCAGGCATCGATGATTCCGCGTACCAGCCCCAAGACGCAGCCGGACGACTACGACACGAGAACGCTCCGGCCGGCCGACTGGGACGACGTTCAGGCGCGGCTGCGCAAAGGGCCGTGGCCGTTCTGGTTGAGCGTGACGATCGACGGTGCTCCGCACGTCCGCCCGGTGTTCGCCGCATGGACCGGCGACGCGTTCATCCACGCCTCGAACCCGGGCGCCCGCAAGACCGTCGGGCTCAGGGTGGAGGGACCCTGCTCGGTCGCGGTCGACCTCCGCGACCTGCACCTCGTGGTCGAAGGCGAAGCGCGGCGCCTGCGCTCGGAGCCCGACCTCCGCCGCGCGATCGCCGCCTTCGACGAGGTGTTCAACTGGCCGACGGAGATCTCCGGCGATCTCCTCGACGCCCCGTACGCGGCCCCGACCAGCGGCGGTCCGCCGTTCGAGGCGTACGAGATCCGCCCGGTCAAAGCGTACGGCTTCCCCACCGAGGACCAGTTCGAGCCGACACGGTTTGACTTCAAGTGAACTTGAAGCCGCAGGATCCGCCGCATGGATCGCACCAGCGCGGAAACTGACGCCCTCATCGCCCTGCTCGACATCGGCGACCACATCCCCGGCGCACGGCACCTCCGCACCCGCTCGTACGAGCTGCTCGGCATCGTGCCGGGCACGGCGGTCGTCGACGTCGGGTGTGGTTCCGGCCGCGCGACCGCGGAGATGGCCGAGCGGGGCGCGACGGCGGTCGGCGTCGACCCCGACGAACGCATGATCGCCGTCGCGAGCGAACG
>NZ_JBICTY010000008.1:169482-477264 GCF_043197895.1 Cryptosporangium sp. NPDC048952
GAACGCTGGTCCGCCGCGCGCTTCCAGATCGCAACTGCCGAGAAACTCCCCTTCGCCGACGCCACACTGCACGGATATCGCGCCGACAAGGTCTTCCATGATCGCCGTCGCGAGCGAACGCTGGTCCGCCGCGCGCTTCCAGATCGCAACTGCCGAGAAACTCCCCTTCGCCGACGCCACACTGCACGGATATCGCGCCGACAAGGTCTTCCACGTCTTGGACGATCCAGCGCGGGCAATCGACGAGGCGCGGCGCGTCCTGGCTCCCGCCGGCCGGATCGTGCTGCTCGGGCAGGACTGGGACACGTTCGTCATCGACTCCGACGACCCCGCGCTCACCCGCACGATCGTGCACGCGGCCGCCGATCGGGTCCGCAACCCGCGGATCGTCCGCCGCACCCGCAACCTGCTCGTGGACGCCGGCTTCACCGACGTCACCGTCGAGGTGCACACCTGGGTCTTCACCGACGCGACGCTGGTACCGATGCTGGCCGACCTGGCCGGGAAAGCCCAGCAGAACGGCGCAATCAGCGAAGCGCAGGCCGAATCGTGGGTCGGCGAGCAGCGCGAACGGGCCGAGCACGGGCGCCTGTTCCTGGCCCTGCCCCTGTTCGTGACCGCGGCCTCAGTCCGGACATGAAAAAAACCCGCCCGGGGTTCTGCCCCGGGCGGGCCATGTTCGATCAACAGCGCCGTCAGTTCAACGTCCTCGTGGACGCCAGACAGGCAGCACCGTCTGGCTCAGCGGTACCAGCTCACCGCGGTAGGGCATCGCGGCCCGCGCCTCGGCGGCCTCGCGTCGCGCCATCCGCAGCTCACTCACCAGCTCCTCGACCTGCTCCTCGAGGTCACGCACCTGCTTGGTCAGCGCGATGATCTGCTTGATGCCGGCGAGGTTGACGCCCTCCTCCTGGGAGAGGCGGGAGATCTCACGCAGCAGTACGACGTCGCGCGCGCTGTAGCGGCGACCGCCGCCGGCCGACCGGCCGGGCTGCACGAGCCCGAGCCGGTCGTACTGACGCAGGGTCTGCGGGTGCATGCCCGACAGCTGGGCCGCCACCGAGATGACGAAGACAGGGCCCTCGAAGGCCACGTCGATCTCGATTTCGATCTCGGGGTTGAGACGCTTCGCGGCTTCGCTCATCGTGCTCCCTCCCGTTCCAAATGCGCCCGAGGATTACCCGGCGTAGCTGCGGCGAAATCCGCCAGCGCCTTCCGGGCAGCCTCGTTGAGGTTCTGGGGAACCTCAACCTCGATGGTGACAAGCAGGTCACCGGGAGGGGAATCGCCCTTACGGACGCCCTTGCCCCGCACTCGCATGATTCGTCCGCTCGGGGTGCCCGGCGGGATCCGCAGCGTCACCGACCCGTCGAGCGTCGGCACACGGATCTCCGTACCCGCGACCGCCTCGGGGAAGGTGACCGGGACGGTGAGCGTCAGGTTCAGCCCGCTCCGCCCGAACAGCGAGTGCCCGCGGACGTGGACCACGACGTACAGGTCACCGGGAGGGCCGCCGCGCTGACCGGGCTGGCCCTTGCCCTTGAGCCGGATCCGCTGGCCATCACTGACGCCGGCCGGGATCCGCACGTGCATGGTGCGGGTCTTGGTGACCCCGCCGCTGCCCTTGCAGTCGGCGCACTTCTCGTCGACCACGGTGCCCGCACCCTGGCATTCACGGCACGGCTCGGAGAACGAGAACGCGCCCTGGTTGCGGCTCACCAACCCGGTGCCGAGGCACAGCGGGCAGGTGCGCGGCTTGGTGCCGGGCTTGGCACCGCTGCCGTGGCAGGTCTCGCAGACGCCCGGCGCGTGCAGCCGCAGCGGGACGGTCACACCACGAGCGGCCTCGGAGAAGTCGAGCGTGGCTTCGGTCTCGATGTCACCGCCGCGATTGGACGAGCCGGGCTGCCTGCTGCCACCGAACATGGCGCCGAACAGGTCGCCCAGGCCGCCGCTGCGGGCGCGGTGCGCCCCACCGGCAGGCCCCGGGGCGCCGGCACCGCCGGCGCCCTGCGAGGCGTTGAACAGATCCGTGAAATCGAACGGCACCCCGCCCGGACCGGTGCCCCCGAACCCACCGGCCCCGGCCTGGCGCCGGAACGCGCCAGACCCGAAGAGCGTGCGCGCCTCGTCGTACTCGCGGCGCTTCCGCTCGTCGGACAGGACGCCGTAGGCCTCGGAAACTTCCTTGAACCGGGCTTCGGCCTCGCTGTTGCCGGGGTTCTTGTCAGGGTGCAGGTCACGCGCGAGCTTGCGGTACGACCGCTTGATGACGTCCGGAGAAGCGTCCTTCGACACGCCCAGAACTGCGTAGTAGTCCTTCTCTATCCAGTCCTTGGTACTCACCGGGCGCGCCTCCCTTCGTCACTCGGCGGACGACTCACCGGACGTCTCGACGCCACCATTATTTCCGGAGTCGGAGCTCGGATTCTCCGGGTCGGCCACGGCGACCATCGCCGCACGCAGCAGCCGGTCGCCGAGCGAGTAACCCTTGCGCAGCACCTCGATGCACGCCGTCTCGGTGACGTCGGGACTCGTGGTGTGCGCGACCGCCTCGTGGAACGTCGGGTCGAAGGGGTCACCCTTCTCGCCGAACGCGTTGAGCCCGAGCTTGGTGAGGATCGCAACCAGTTGCTCGGCCACCGCACCGAAGGGACCGGTGAGATCGCCGTGCGCCCGAGCCCGATCGAGGTCGTCGAGAACCGGGAGCAGCGCGGTGAGCACCGCGCCGGTGGCCTGCTCGGCCACCACCTGCCGGTCACGCTCGACCCGTCGCCGGTAGTTGGCGTATTCAGCCGTCACCCGCTTCAGGTCGGCGGTGCGCTCGGCAAGCTCGGTCGTCAGCTTCGCCAAATCACTGCCGTCAGCTATCTGTTCCGTAGTCTCCGTCGCACCCATACCGCCTCCTTCCCCCACGCTGTCGTGCGCCCCGGCCGAGGAACCAGCCGGAGCGTCGACACCTGTGCCGCCGTCCGACGGACCATCCGCCGCGGGGGCGGCGGAGGCCGAAGCCCCCGCCGAATCCCCGCTGAGGCTGGACACCGAGACCTCCCGCGGCGCCCCGGTCTCCGGATTGATGCGGCGCCGGTCGCGGATCACGACCTTCGGCTGCTGCTCCTCGGAGTGCCCGTCGTTCGTCGTGCTCACTTCTGAGCGCCCCCGCGGTTCTCGTGAGCGCCACCGCGGTTCTCGTCGTCGACGATTTCGGCGTCGACGACGTCGTCCCCACCGGTGGGGGCGGACGGCGGAGGCGTGGTGCCACCAGCGGTCGGGCCCTCGCCGGCCTCGGCCGCACCGGTCGCGGCCTGGGACTGCGCGTACATCGCGGTACCGACCTCCTGGGAGATCTTCGCGACCTTCTCCTGCGCCGACTTGATCGCCTCGAGGTCGGTGCCACCGAGAGCGGACCGGAGCTCGGACAGCGCTTCGGTGAGCTCGACCTTCTTGTCGGCCGGGATCTTGTCGCTGTTCTCGGCCAGGAACTTCTCGGTCTGGTACTGCAGGGACTCGGCGACGTTGCGCACCTCGGCCTGCTCGCGACGCTGCTTGTCTTCCTCGGCGTGCGCCTCGGCGTCGCGCATCATCTGCTGGATGTCGTCCTTGCTGAGCGCGGACCCACCGGAGATGACCATCTTCTGCTCACGGGCGGTCGCGAGGTCCTTGGCGGACACGTTCACGATGCCGTTCGCGTCGATGTCGAAGGTGACCTCGATCTGCGGGACGCCACGCGGCGCCGGCGGGATGCCGGTCAGCTCGAACATTCCGAGCTTCTTGTTGTACGCCGCCATCTCGCGCTCGCCCTGGTAGACCTGGATCTGCACGGACGGCTGGTTGTCGTCGGCGGTCGTGAAGATCTCCGAACGCTTGGTCGGGATCGTCGTGTTCCGCTCGATCAGGCGGGTCATGATGCCGCCCTTGGTCTCGATGCCCAGCGACAGCGGCGTGACGTCGAGGAGCAGGACGTCCTTGACCTCGCCCTTCAGGACACCGGCCTGGAGCGCGGCACCGACGGCCACGACCTCGTCCGGGTTGACGCCCTTGTTGGGCTCCTTGCCGCCGGTGAGCTCCTTCACCAGGTCGGTGACGGCCGGCATACGCGTCGAACCACCGACGAGGACCACGTGGTCGATGTCGGCGACGCGGATCTGCGCATCCTTGATCGCCTGGTGGAACGGGCCCTTGCAGCGGTCGAGCAGATCAGCGGTCATCCGCTGGAACTCGGCGCGGGAGACGTTCACGTCCAGGTGCAGCGCACCGTTGGGCCCACCGGTGATGTACGGCAGGTTCACGTTGGTGGACTGCTGACCCGAGAGCTCGATCTTGGCGACCTCGGCCGCCTCGCGGATGCGCTGCATCGCGATCTTGTCGCTCGACAGGTCGATGCCGTTGGTGGCGGAGAACTGCTTGACCAGGTAGTCGACCAGGCGCTGGTCCCAGTCGTCACCACCGAGGTTGGTGTCACCGGAGGTGGCCTTCACCTCGACGACGCCGTCGCCGATCTCCAGCAGCGAGACGTCGAACGTACCGCCACCGAGGTCGAAGACCAGGATGGTCTGCTCGGTCTCGCCCTTGTCGAGGCCGTAGGCCAGCGCCGCCGCGGTCGGCTCGTTCACGATTCGCAGCACGTTCAGGCCGGCGACCTGACCGGCTTCCTTGGTGGCCTGCCGCTGGTGGTCGGAGAAGTACGCGGGAACCGTGATCACCGCGTCGGTGATCGGCTCGCCCAGGTACGACTCCGCGTCCCGCTTGAGCTTCTGGAGCACGCGGGCGCTGATCTCCTGCGGGGTGTACTTCTTGCCGTCGATGTCGACGGTCCAGTCCGTGCCGATGTGGCGCTTGACCGACCGGATCGTCCGCTCGACGTTGGTGACGGCCTGTCGCTTGGCGACTTCGCCGACGAGTACCTCGCCGTTCTTGGCGAAAGCGACGATCGACGGAGTGGTCCGCTTGCCCTCAGCGTTGGCGATGACCGTCGGTTCGCCACCCTCGAGGACGCTGACGACCGAGTTGGTGGTACCGAGGTCGATGCCGACCGCTCGTGCCATGGATCCCTCCTCCTAGGGGGTTGCGGAGCTTCTTTCGCTCCGCGCAGTTGTTACGACTGAGGCTCACTGAACTTGAGTCAACCTCGCGCAAGTTTGCTGATCGGCTCAACGATAGCTCGCCGTGTCTTGTTCCGCGCCAGCGGGGTCAGATTCGGACACGCCACCTCATCCGACTCGTTCTGGACGTACCCAGCCGCCCTTCCAAAAGCACCCAAAGGGGGGACACTGTCACCTGTCCGTCTTGTGGGTGACACGATTGCCGTCCGACGATCTAGCCTCGTGCCCGTGACGGACGGGGCAAACGGTCAACTCGTCGGAGGCCGATATCGGCTGGGCCCACACTTGGGTACCGGCGGCATGGGCACGGTGTGGCGTGCCACCGACGACCTGCTCCATCGTGAAGTAGCGGTCAAAGAGGTCCCGATTCCGGACGGCCTGCCGCCCAGCGAGGCCGAGCGGCTACGGGAGCGGTACCTGCGCGAGGCCCGTGCCGCGGCCCGCCTGCGCCATGCCGGTGTGGTCGGCGTCTACGACGTCATCCCCGAACCCGACCGGGTCTGGATCGTCATGGAGTTCATCGAGGCCCGCAACCTCGCCGAACTCCTGCGCCAGGACGGCCCGATGGCGCCGGAGCGCGCGGCGATGCTCGGCCTGCAGGTCCTCGACGCGCTCGACCACGCTCACCGGGCCGGCGTCCTGCACCGCGACGTGAAGCCGGCGAACGTCATGGTCTGCCGCGAGGAGCAGGGCGAACGGGCCGTCCTCACCGACTTCGGTGTCGCGTCCGTCGTCGGCGACGCCTCGCTGACCCGCACCGGCCACCTGGTCGGATCGCCGGCCTACCTCTCGCCGGAGCGGCTCACCGGCGGTGAGGTGGGGACACCGGCCGACCTCTGGTCGCTCGGGTGCACGCTGTTCGCCGCCGTCGAGGGCAAGGCGCCGTTCGTCCGCGACGAGCAGTTCGCGGTCATCACCGCGATCACGCTGGAGCCGGTTCCGCCCGCTCCCCGGGCCGGGAACCTGGCGCCGGTGATCGCCGGGCTGCTCGACAAGGACCCCGTCCAGCGCTGGGACGCCGCCCGCACCCGCGCCGCGCTGGGCCGGGTCGCCGACGGGATGCCGGTCGAGAACCTGTCCGCGACGTCCTGGGGTACTCCGCCGGTCAACGGCGAGCGGCAGAACGTCTGGATGCCCGGTGACCCGACCGGGCCGATCTCCGGCGGTCCCACCCCCGGGACGCCGCAGGAGTACCGGCTGGAGCCGAGCCCGCGCACCGACTGGACCCCGTCGCCGATCCCCGACCTCTCCGGACCGCGGCCGGTCTCCGGCAGCCCCGGGGTCAACGGCACCGGGCTCTACGAGTCGAGCGTCCGGCAGGTCTCGGGTGGCGCCGGACGGGTCACCGGCAGCGCACGGCCGACCTCCGTGCCCCCGGCCGGGTACGTCCACCAGCCGCGTCCCCCGGAGGAACCGCGGAAGAAGAGCCGCCTGGGCCTCTGGCTGCTGGCGGCCCTGCTCGTCGTTCTGCTCGCCGGCACCGCGGGGGTGGTGGCGAGGAAGAACGGCTGGTTGGACCTCTCCGGCGGCGCAGATCCGAGCGGCTCTCCGACGACGACGGCGGCCCCGTCGTCGTCACCAGGGAGCAGTGAGCCGGCCGCGAACACCTTCCGCGGCGACAAGTACACGGCGCGGTACCCGCAGACCTGGCAGATCTACTGCATGGAGGACCCGGCGGAGATCGCGAAGCAGGGCCACGACGGCTGCTACTTCGACCAGCTCACGCCCGCCCAGCACACCGACGACAACGTCTCCTTACGCCGGAGCCCGTACGTGCTGGTCATCGTCGGCAAGGCCGAGGGCACCGCGCTCGAACAGCTGCAGCGCGAGGAGGAGGCAGCGGCGGCGAAGGACGCGTTCCCCAAGTACGAGCGGGTCAACCTGGCGGAGCAGACCTACGGCGAGCATCGCGGCGCGGTTCTCGAGTTCACCCACGAGGGTGCTGTCATCAAACAGCAGCACCGGGTACGTATTTTCCGCTTCGTCCAGGACGGCCAGTTCTACGAGATCTCGCTCCGCTCCCCGCAGGCCTCGTACGACGACTATCTGCCGGGCTTCGAGCAGATCGCGGGCTCGCTCAGCCCGCTGTGATCCGCCTGCGTAGGGTTCCGCTCTAACGGGCAAGGGGAGTGCAGCTCGCACCGAGGAGGAACCGTGTCGGAGGACACCATCAGCGACAAGCTGATCTGGAAGGTCGTCGGAGGTGGCGCGGTCGCCGCCGCTGCCTTCGTCGCGAAGAAGAGCCTGGACGGCAGCTGGCGTGCCGTCACCGGCAACCCTCCGCCGAACAACCCGGAAGACCCCGACGTGGCCTGGAAGGAAGCAATCGGGTTCGCGCTTCTCTCCGGTGCGGTGATCGGTCTGGCCCAGTTGCTGGCCGCGCGGAACGCGGCGAAGTACTGGCGCAAGCGCAAGGGCGCCCTGCCGCCGGGTCTGCGCGACGTCGGCTGACAGCGTTAGTTTTTCCACAACGAGAGCGGTGTCACGTTACTGACGGGTATTGGCGGGCGTAAGGTACCGGCACGCCCGAAGTGCGCTCAACGCCGTGCTCGCCTAAGACTGGGCGCGCTGATCCCGCGGGAGGATCGTCAGCAATGGACGCCGTCCAGGTAGTGGCAGCGATAATCGCTCTCGGCGTGGCCGTCGTCGGCCTCGTCCTCTTCGTCCGCGCGATCATGACGATCGTGCGCACCATCAAGCTCGGTGCGCCCGATTACTCGCGGACGAACGACAAGGGCGACCGCACGAAGACGATGCTCCGCGAGTTCTTCGGTCACACGAAGATGATGAAGTGGCAGTCCGTCGGAATCGCGCACTGGTTCGTCGCGCTCGGCTTCATCCTGTTGGTCGCGACGCTGGCCAATGCGATCGGACAGCTGTTCGCGCCGCACTGGGTGCTGCCGATCATCGGCCACTTCTGGCCGTACGAGCTGATGACCGAGTTCTTCTCGGTGGCCACGATCGTCGGCATCGCGGCGCTGATCGTGATCCGGCAGCGGGCCCACCCGCGGAACCCGGAGCGCAAGTCACGGTTCGCCGGGTCGAACTTCTGGCAGGCGTACTTCGTCGAGTTCGTCATCATCGCGGTGCCGATCTGCATCCTGCTGATCCGCGGCTTCGAAGCGGCGCTCGCCGGCAAGGCCGACTCGTGGAGCATCCACTTCGCGTTCAGCTACCCGCTCGGCGCGGCGTTCAACGGCCTGTCCGCGGAGGCGCTCGAGACCGCGATCGTGCTCACCGCCGCGGTGAAGGTGATCATCTCGTTCGTCTGGATGATCGTGCTGGGCCTCAACCCCACGATGGGCGTCGCCTGGCACCGCTTCAGCGCGTTCTTCAACATCTTCTTCAAGCGCAACGCCGACGGCGCCGTGTCGCTCGGTGCGCTCCGGCCGATGACCAGCGAGGGCAAGCCGCTGGACTTCGAGGAGGCCGACCCGGAGAAGGACGTCTTCGGCGTCAGCCAGGTCGAGCACTTCAGCTGGAAGGGCATGCTCGACTTCACGACCTGCACCGAGTGCGGTCGTTGCCAGTCGCAGTGCCCGGCCTGGAACACCGCGAAGCCGCTCTCGCCGAAGCTGCTGATCACCAGCCTGCGTGACCACGCCTACGCCAAGGCGCCGTATCTGGCCGCCGGCGGCGGCAAGACCATGGAGGGCGAGGAGAAGGGGTCCGAGGAGCAACTCGCCGGAGTGCCTGCCACCGCGCTGGCCGAGGCCGAGCGTCCACTCATCGGTGACCTGGACTCGCTCGGCGTCATCGACCCGGACGTGCTGTGGTCCTGCACCACGTGCGGCGCCTGCGTCGAGCAGTGCCCGGTCGACATCGAGCACGTCGACCACATCGTCGACATGCGTCGTTACCAGGTGATGATCGAGTCCAGCTTCCCGTCCGAGGCCGGCGTGATGCTCCGCAACATCGAGAACAAGGGCAACCCCTGGGGCGCCAACCCGAACGACCGCGAGGAGTGGACCAAGAACCTCGGGTTCGACGTCCGCAAGATCGAGCAGGGTGAGCCGCTGCCCGAGGACGTCGAATACCTGTTCTGGGTCGGCTGCGCCGGCGCGCTCGAGGACCGCGCGAAGAAGGTCACCAAGGCCGTCGCGACGCTGCTGCACGAGGCGCAGGTCGAGTTCGCGATCCTCGGCACCGGCGAGACCTGCACCGGTGACCCGGCCCGCCGCATCGGCAACGAGTTCGTGTTCCAGATGCAGGCGATGCAGAACGTCGAAGTGCTGAACGCGGCGTTCGAGGAGCGTCAGCCCGGTGCGCGGAAGATCGTCGCGACCTGCGCACACTGCTTCAACACGCTCAAGAACGAATACCCGACGATCGGCGAGGACGGCGGCCATTACGAAGTCGTCCACCACACCGAGCTGCTCTCGACGCTCGTGCGCGACGGCAAGCTGACGCCGGTGACGCCGATCGAGCAGAACGTCACGTTCCACGACCCGTGCTACCTGGGCCGGCACAACCGGGTGTTCTCGGCGCCGCGCGAGGTGATCGGTGCCGTCGTCGACGCGTCGCCGAACTCCACCCTCACCGAGATGCCGCGGTTCAAGGAGCGCTCGTTCTGCTGCGGCGCCGGTGGTGCCCGGATGTGGATGGAAGAGCGCATCGGCAAGCGGATCAACGTCGAGCGCACCGAGGAGGCGCTGTCGACCGGCGCCGAGGTGGTCGCGATCGGCTGTCCGTTCTGCCTGACGATGCTCTCCGACGGTGTGACCGGGGCGAAGGCGGCCGGGACGGCGTCGGACGCGGTCGAGGTCATGGATGTTTCGCAGCTGTTGCTGAAGTCGATCCAGCCGGCGGCGGAGCCCGTGAAGCCCGCCGACACGCCGGTCGGCAACCCGGTGTCCGCCGAGGAGATCGGCCCCAACGAGCCGGCCTCCAATAACTAATTCTGCTGACGCACGGCGGTCATTCGAATACGGATGGCCGCCGTGTGTTGTACGGGGACTGATACGCGTGCCACAAGACATCGGGCCGTACCATTAGTTTTCGTGAGACCCCGACATAGTTGCCTCTGGAGTAAGAGGTGACCGGTCATTGACGTTCTTCTACCCCTGATCGCGTTCGCCGCGCTGACCGCTGCGAACGCATTCTTCGTGGCTGCGGAGTTCTCGCTGGTCACCGTCGACCGCGCGAGCATCCAGGAGCAGGCCGCGGCGGGTGACCGGTCCGCACGACGGCTTTCCACCGCTTTGCATTCGCTCTCGTTCCAGCTCTCCGGAGCGCAACTGGGCATTACGCTCAGTGCGCTGCTCACCGGTTATCTGGCCGAGCCGGCGATCGCCGAGCTGATCGAGCCGATCATTCCCGGCAGCGAAGACGTCGCGGACGGCATCGCGGTCGCGCTGGCGCTGGTCATCGCGACGCTGATCTCGATGCTCTTCGGCGAGCTGGTGCCCAAGAACGCCGCGCTGGCCCGCCCGCGTGGCCTCGCGCTCTGGACCGCCGGTCCGCTGCGCATCTTCTCGCTGGTGCTCCGGCCGATCATCGCGCTGCTCAACGGCACCGCTAACGTCATTGTCCGGCGCCTGGGCATCGAGCCGCAGGAGGAGCTGGCCAGCGCCCGATCACCCGAGGAGCTCGGGCTGCTCGCGGCTATCTCGGCCCGGGCCGGCGCGCTGCCCACCGAGACCGCCACGCTGCTGCAACGCACGATCCGGTTCGGCGACAAGCGGGCCGCCGAGGCGATGACGCCCCGCGTGGACGTCGTCGGGTTGGAAGCCACCGCGACGGTCGACGATCTGCTCGCCCTCGCCACCGAGTCCGGCCACACCCGGTTCCCGATCTACATCGACACGCTCGACCAGGTGGTAGGCGTTGTCGGCGTGATCGACGCGCTGAGCGTGCCGGCGCAGCGTCGCGGCGAGACGCTGGCCCGGTCGATCAGCCGTGACCCGGTGCAGGTGCCCGACAGCCTCGATCTGGACGCCGTGCTCGCGGCACTGCGCGCGGGCAACGCCGAGATCGCGATCGTCGTCGACGAGTACGGCGGCACCGACGGCATCGTCACGACCGAGGACTTGGTGGAGGAGCTCGTCGGCGAGATCGACGACGAGTACGACCCGCCGACCGGCCTGGACGTGCCGCGGATCACCGCGCCGGACGCCGACCGGGCCGTGCTGGTGCCTGGTGTGCTCCGTGAGGACGAGCTGGCCGAGCAGACCGGGTTCCGGCTGCCGGACGGCCCGTACGAGACGCTGGCCGGGTTCGTGATGTCGCGGCTGGGACACATCCCGGTCGAGGGTGAGCGGGCGGAATACAACGGCTGGACGTTCACCGTCACGTCGGTGGAGCGGCACCGGATCGAACAGGTGAAGGTCCGGCCGTCGCCGGACTGGCTCGAGGAGCGTCGCGCCCAGGCGGCGGAGGCAGCCGCGGCCCGGGCGGGGGCCGACCCCGCGACAGCGGGCGGCGGAGCCGCCGCGGCCCGGGCTGCGGGCGACTCGGCGGCCGGCGCGGCCGGCGCGGCCGGCGCGGCCGGCGCGGCCGGCCCGGAGCGCGGAGCCGATACCGCGGTCAGTGATGCCTCCGACGCCGCGGTCAGTGATGCCTCCGACGCCGCGGGCGGCGAAGCCGCCACCGCGAGCGGCGAACGCGGTGAGGGCGCTTCACGTGCGGTGGGCAGCCCCATGGCGTCGTCAGAGCCTTTGTCCGTGACCCGAGGGAAGGCTCAGTGAGCACGCTCAACCTGGCTGTGACGGTTCTGCTGCTGCTCGGCAACGCGTTCTTCGTGGGTGGCGAGTTCGCGCTGATCGCGTCGCGGCGGACGCAGCTGGAGCCGCTCGCGGCGCTGGGGTCGCGACGGGCGGCGGCGGCGCTGAAGGCCATGGGGCAGATTCCGCTGATGATCGCCGGTGCGCAGCTCGGCATCACGATCTGTTCGCTGGGGCTGGGTGCGATCGCCGAACCGACGCTGGCGCATCTGCTCGAGTCGCCGTTCCACTCGCTCGGGATGCCCGACGACCTGCTGCATCCGGTGGCGTTCGTGCTGGCGCTGGCGATCGTGGTGTTCCTGCACACGGTGCTCGGCGAGATGGTGCCGAAGAACATCGCACTGGCCGGTCCGGAGAAGGCCGTCATGTGGCTGGGCGCCCCGATGTTGTGGTTCGCGCAGGCCACGAAGCCGATTCTGGTGGCGTTGAAGTGGATGTCGCGCACGCTACTCGGGTTGCTGGGGATCGAGTCGCAGGACGCGGTGAAGACCGTTTACACCGCTGACGAGCTGGCGAGTCTCGTGGCGGAGTCGCGGACCGAGGGTCTGCTCGACGCGGAGGACCACCGGCGCATCACCGGTGCACTCTCGCTCGCCGAGAAGACCGCCGGCACGGTGGCGGTGCCGTGGCCGCAGGTCGACACCGTGAACGAGGAGATCAGCCCGGCCGCGCTGGAGGTGCTCGCGACGCGGGTGCGCCGGTCGCGGTTCCCGGTGGTCGACCGTTCCTCGTTGGAGATCGTCGGGTTCGTGCACGTCAAGGACGTGCTGAGGATGAGTGGGGCGGAGCGTCGTGCGCCGCTGCCGCCGTCGTCCATCCGGACGCTGAAGGCGGTGCCGCCGTCGACGACGCTCGCCGATCTACTGGTGTTGATGCGGCGGGAGCGGGTGCATTTCGTGCTGGTCACCGATGGGGTGACGCCAGTTGGTGTCGTGACGCTGGACGACGTGCTGCACGCAGTTTTCGGCGAGGCGCCGGCTGTGGCGTGAACACTTTGGGGGCCCATACGCCCCCACTGTGTTCAACGCTCGGCTCGCCGAGGTGTTCAACGCTCGGCTCGCCGAGGTGTTCAACGCTCGGCTCGCCGAGGTGTTCAACGCTCGGTGGACCAGGTCCGGAAGTTCTTCCACGAGCGGGACGGTGTGGGGCCGCGCTGGCCCTGGTACCGGGAGCCGAAGACCGCTGAGCCGTAGGGTTCCGTGGCCGGGCTGGAGAGTCGGAACAGACAGAGCTGCCCGATCTTCATGCCCGGCCAGAGCGTGATCGGCAGGTTCGCGACGTTGGAGAGTTCCAGCGTCACGTGGCCGGAGAAGCCCGGATCGATGAAGCCCGCGGTGGAGTGGGTCAGCAGGCCGAGGCGGCCCAGGCTGGACTTGCCCTCGAGGCGGCCCGCGAGGTCGTCCGGGAGCGTGACGAGCTCCAGCGTGGAGCCGAGCACGAACTCACCGGGGTGGAGGACGAACGGACTTTTGTCCGGGGTTTCGACCAGCTCGGTGAGGTCGTCCTGCTGCTCGGACGGGTCGATGTGCGTGTACTGCATGTTGCGGAAGACCCGGAACCACCGGTCGAGGCGAACGTCGACGCTCGACGGCTGGATGAGCTCCGGCTCGTACGGATCGAGGCCCAGCCGGCCGGCGTCGATCTCGGCGCGGAGGTCGCGGTCGGAGAGCAGCATGCACGCACCCTATCGAGCAGGCCCGGGTCGGCTTACCCCGCCGACCGCCGGTACCAGACCCGAGCGCCGTAGGTCGCCGGTACGGCCAGTGCGACCAGGCAGGTCAGCAGCGCGAGCGTCGGGGACCAGTGCAGCGGCAGCAGCGCGACCGCGGCAAGTCCAATGCCCAAGGCGACCTTCAGTCCCGGGCTGAACACCGGGTGCGTCGGCTCGTCCGTTTCCCGCTCGAGCGTGATCTCGAGGATGCCGATCGCCGCCAGCCCCGCCCCCACACTGACGAACAGTTCAGCCGGGACGTCGTGACCGGTCAGAGCGATGCTCACCATCGCCCCGGCCACGGTGATCGCGAGCAGAGCCGCCAGGTGCAGGTAGACCCAGCCGAGCGCGGTGGCGATCGCCTGCCGGGCCGGACGGCGAGCTACGAAGTCGAAGTAGAGCCACCAGAACGCGAAGCAGATAGCCAACCCGAGAACGCCGCTGGCCAGGTGCTTCTCTGCGTCCGCGAGCCCGTGGATGACGCCGACCACTGCTTCGCCGAGCACGATCATCGTGAACAGGCCGAACCGTTCCGGCCACTTCGAGCGACTCAACGGCGGCAGCGCGCTCTGCTGCCTGGTGGTGAGTACGGGCGTCACGATTTCGACGAGCACCGCGACGCCGAAGAGCGCGATGCGGAGCGCGTGGTCGGTCGCCAGGCTCGCCGCGATCAGGCCCGCTGCGATGACGTACCCGGACGTGAAGCGCAGCGCGATCGGGAGGAAAGTGCGTTCGTGCACGGCCGCGCGGAGCCAGAGCGCGATGTTCAGTGCTCGCGCGGCCAGGTACGAGCCGGCAAAGCCGAGGTAGTTGTCCTCGAGGCCGTGCGGCGCCCAGATGGCGAGGCCCGCCACGGTGACCAGCGCGAGAAACGTGAACAACCGGTTCTCGAGGCCGTCGGTCTCGAACCGTTCGGTGTAGTACGTGAACGCGTTCCAGACCCAGAAAACTGCCGCGAACTGCAGGGCGAAGCCTGGAAGGTGGTGCGGGTCGTGGGCGAGATCCTCCGCGAGGATCCCGATGATCACGACGAAGACCAGGTCGAAGAAGAGCTCGAGCCAACCGACCGGGCGGTGTAAGCCGTCCTCCTCGTCGCGGCGGAGTTCGGCGCGGCGCCAGTAGCGCACGGTGGGCTGGCTCATGCTGTCTCCCCGTAGTTGCTTGCGATGATTACAGCGTTGCAAGCAGGTAAGCACAACGGGGTTCTTGCGGGGTCGCTGCGTCATCGCGCGCGGGAAGGCGCTAAAGTAGCGAGCGCCGCGGGTGTAGTTCAATGGCAGAACATCAGCTTCCCAAGCTGACAGTGCGAGTTCGATTCTCGTCACCCGCTCAAGTGGAGGGGTCGTGTGTCAGCGGAACGCGCTGACCGGGGCCCCTTTCGCATTCCGCCCCGGGGCCGAGCCCCGGACCCCACGGTGCGAGTGGTGCGGGTCAGCCGGTGGTGCGGGTCAGCCGGTGGTGCGGGTCAGCCGGTGGTGCGGGTCAGCCGGTGGTGCGGGTCAGCCGGTGGTGCGGCTCGGGGGGAATGGCGGCGCGGCTCACGGCTGCGTCAGGATCGCGAAGTCTCTTATCCGGTCTTCGGCGTTCCAGGAGCGGCAGAGCTCCTCCAGGATCGCTAGCTCGGACGGGGTGATGGGTAGCTTCCAGCTGAGCAGTCCGTCGGCCAGGAAGTCGAGCGCGAACTCGGGCTCGCCGGCGCCGGCGAGGTCCTTCACGGAGTCCAGGAACCCGTGTGAGCCCTCGCGCGCGATGATCGAGTCGACGACGCCGACGAGGGTCTTCGCTACCACGGGATGACCTCTCGGTCCTGCCACAGCAGGCCCGTCGGGGCGGGCGTGCCGTCGGGCTGGGCCGCCGGGCGGGTGCAGAGCCAGATCACGGTCTCGGCGCCCTCGGCGGCCGAGCGGGGGGCGTCGGTGCCGCCCATGTCGGTGCGGCTGCGACCGGGTGCGGCCGCGTCCACGAAGACGCCTCGGCGCCCCAGGCCGGTCTCGTAGGCGAAGTTGCGGGTCAGTGCGTTCAGCCCGGCCTTCGCGACGCGGTACGGCGCCACACCGCCGGTAGTGCCGGGACCGGTCATCCGCCCCTCGTCGGCGGAGATGTTCACGATCCGGCCGCTCCGGCGGGCCATCATCGCGGGCGCGAACGCCTGGATCAGCAGGAACGGCGCATCGAGCACCACCGCCGAGACCGAGCGCCACTCGGAGTACGTCGCTTTCAACGTCTTCGACCCCCGGCCGCCCAGGATCCCGGCGCCGTTGACCAGCAGATCGACGTCACCCAGTTCGGCGAGCTTCTCCGGCAGACGCGCCACCAGACCGGGTTGGCCCAGGTCGCACGGGGCCGCGACCGCGTCGATGCCGTCGGTGCGCAGCTTGAACACCGCCTCGTCCAGGCGTTCCGGGTTCCGGGCGACGCACACGACGGTGGCACCCTCCCGTCCCAGCCCGGCTGCGACCTCGTAGCCGATGCCCCGGCTCGCGCCGGTGACCACCGCGAGCTTGCCGTCCAAAGTCCGCTCCACGCGTCAAGCCTTCCGAAGATTCGGGTCGGCCGCCAAGTCGACCCGCAGGCGGTTCAAAATGCGGACCCGGACATACCGCGTGAAGATCGTTCTATGCGCATACTCGTGACGGGCGCTACCGGCTACATCGGTGGACGGTTGGTGCCCAGACTGCTCGAACAGGGGCACGAAGTCCGCTGTCTGGCCCGGACACCGGCCAAACTGCGGGACGTTCCCTGGGCCCGGAAGATCGAGATCGTCCAGGGCGACGTCACCGACCCCGACTCGCTGCAAAAAGCCACCGAAGGCATCGACGTCCTCTACTACCTCGTCCACAGCCTGGGCACGAAGGGCTTCGACGACCTCGACCGCCGAGCGGCGGAGAGCGTTGCCGACGCTGCCGCGGCTCAAGGCGTCAAGAGGATCGTGTACTTGGGCGGGCTGTACCCGAAGGATGTGCCCGCGACGGAGCTGTCGCCCCACCTGCGGTCCCGGACCGAGGTCGGGCAGCTCCTGCTCGACTCGCCGGTGCCGACAGTGGTGCTGCAGGCAGCGGTGATCATCGGATCGGGGTCGGCGTCGTTCGAGATGCTGCGTTACCTCACCGAGCGCCTCCCGGCGATGGTGACGCCTCGCTGGGTACGCAACCGGATCCAGCCGATCGCGGTCCGGGACGTGCTGCGCTACCTGGTGGCGTGCGCGGGCCTGCCGGAGGACGTCAACCGTGCGTTCGACATCGGTGGGCCGGACGTCCTGACCTACCGGGACATGATGCAGCGGTACGCACGGGTCGCCGGCCTGCCCCGGCGGGTGATCGTGCCGGTCGGGGTGCTGTCACCGACGCTGTCGGCGCAGTGGGTCAACGTCGTCACGCCGGTGCCGCGGGCGATCGCGGTTCCGCTGGTGCAGTCGCTGATCCATGAGGTCGTCTGCACCGAGAAGGACATCGCCCAGTACGTGCCGGACCCGCCGGAAGGCCTGACGCCCTACGATCACGCGGTCGAGCTGGCACTGCGCCGCATCCGCGACGACGCGGTGGAGACGACGTGGGCCTGGGCTTCGACGCCGGGGGCGCCGAGTGATCCGCTGCCCAGCGACCCGGATTGGTCGGGCGGTAGCGCGTACACGGATGTGCGCGAACGGGTGACCGAGGCGTCGCCGGGCACCCTCTGGAGGGTCGTCGTCGGCATCGGCGGCGAGAACGGCTGGTATTCGTTTCCGCTGGCCTGGTCGATTCGGGGCTGGATGGACCGGATAGTGGGTGGCGCTGGGCTTCGCCGCGGACGCCGCGACCGCGACGAGATCTACGTCGGCGAGGCCCTGGACTGGTGGCGGGTCGAGGAGATCGAGCCCGGTCACCTGCTGCGCCTCCGAGCGGAGATGCGCGTGCCGGGCCGGGCCTGGCTGGAGCTGACCGTCACGCCCGACCCCGCCGGCGCCCGCTACCGGCAACGGGCGGTCTTCCTGCCGCGCGGGCTGGCCGGGCACGCCTACTGGCTGGGGATCGTGCCGTTCCACGGGATAGTTTTCGGCGGTATGGTCCGGAACATCACCCGTGCGGCGGAGCGGATGGAAGCCGGCGAACCGCTGGTCGCGCCCACTGGGTTGCCGCTGCAAACACCCATCCGATGAGCTAACCCAAGAATCTGCTGAGCAGCGAACCCCCCGACTAGATACCTGCAAGTACCCTGCTCGGAATACCTGTGACCCGACGGAGGAACGCCGGTGAGCGAGCAGGACCACGACCGGGTGGAGCGAGAACTGTCGCTCCTCATCCGGCAGGCGCGGACACTGATGGTGACCAGCGCGTCCACGGTCCACGCCGGGCTGGAACTCAGTGCGTACGCCACCCTTCGGTTGCTCGACACCGAGGGGCCGCTGCGAGCGTCGACGATCGGCGAGCGTTTCGCGCTCGACAAGTCGACGGTCAGTCGCCAGTTGAGCCGGCTGATCGACTGGGGCCTGGTCGAACGGACGCCGGACCCGTCGGACGGCCGCGCGCACCTGGTGGCGATCACGCCCACCGGGCACGCCCGGCTGACCGGCGTGAGTCAGCAGCGCAAAGGTGAGATCCGACGGCTTCTCGAGCAGTGGGACGAGAAGGACGTCGCCGAGTTCGGTCGTCTTCTCGAACTCTTCAACCAATCAAACAGCTGAGGCTGGGGAAGACTGTAGTCAGGTGAGTTACGCCTGACGAGGAGAGAACACGGGTGCGACGTAGAAATTGGCTGGCGATCCAGGTCGAGCTGATCGCCGGCCCCGGAGGCCCGCTGTGGCCACGTCCGGGACGGCTGTTCGCCGTGGCACGTTCGCACTCGTTCGCGGAGTTCGCCACCGCCGTCGACAGTGCGCTCGGCCGATGGGACCTGCCCAAGCCCGCGGAGTTCGTCCTCGAGGACGGTCCGCTGGAGGACGCCGAGCTGAACAAGATCGGCGAGCTCAACCAGGGTGACAAGTTCGCGTACGTCTTCGACAAGGACGACGCCTGGCAGCACCTGTGCACGGTCATCGAGCGTCCGTTCGACCCGCGCAAGACGCTGCTGGGCGAGCCGCCCGAACTGCCGACGCCGTACTGGGGCTGGGGTTCGCTGCCCGACCAGCACGGTCTGCGCTGGGTGAAGGACGACGGCCACAAGCCGGGGCCCCGCCAGCCCGCGCAGCCGTACGACGACCTGCCCCCGCTGCTACCAGGTTGGGGCGCTGAGTGAATTCAGCCGCTTCTTGTGGCTGCTGCGCCGGAGGCCGGTCACCAGCGCGATGATGCCGCCGATCGTGATGCCGATGCACGGCAGACCGATCAGCGCCGCGATTCCGCCGCCGATGCCGCCGGCGAGCTTGCCGAGTTCCGGCTCGGGCCCGATCGCGTAGGTCGGCACGCTGCAGTTGACGTCGTACGACCCGGTGGTGACGACGGTCAGGTTCTTCAGGTGCACCCACTCCCGGCCGCCGCGGGTGAACGAGAACGTCGTCGGTGGGTTCACGGTCCTGACCTCGTCGTCGACGACGCAGCTCTGGGACGAGTCGACCGGCACGTAGAGGGCATAAGTACGGCCGGTCGCGAGCTGTACCGACGACTGCTGGTTGCCGGTGTACGTACCGTCGAAGTCAGGCACGGACTTCGCCGCGGTGACCACGCCGATGGCGAACCCGCCGATGCCGATCGCCGTGAACAGCACGGCGATGACGACGGCGACGACGTACCAGCGACGACGTGGCCGGAGCTGACGGGAGTCGACCGGGTAAGCCATGAGCGTATGGTGCCCTGCCGCCGCAAAGTTGAGTGGAATACACTCAAGTTTGTTGCCGTTGGTCGGAACGATAGCCCTTCGTCTGATCGGAGCTCCGCAGCTAGCTATGAACGCTGAGATCCTTACCACCAAGAGCCGCGAAGTGCTGGCCACTGCCCTGTCCGCGGCGTCCGAAGCGGGGCACGCAACGATGGAGCCGGCGCACCTGCTGACCGCGCTGCTCGACGTCGACGGGTCTACCGCGCCCGCGCTGCTGCGTGCGGTCGGTGCGAGCCCGGACGACGTCCGGGCGCGTGCGTCGGCCGCCCTCCGTCGAATGCCGAGCGCGTCGGGCGCCAGCGTGGCGCAGCCCCAGGTCGCCCGGGCCACCCTGAACGCGATCGAGGCCGCCGAGCGCATCGCGAAGCCCCTCGGCGACGAGTTCGTCTCCACCGAGCACCTGCTCGCCGGTCTGGCAAAGGCCGGTGGCGAGGTGTCCGACTGGCTCCGCAGTGTGGGTGCCGGCGAGGACGCGCTGGTCAACGCCTTCACCACGGTCCGTGGCGGCAATCGCCGGGTGACGTCGGCCGACCCTGAGGGCACGTACAAGGCGCTCGAGAAGTACGGCATCGACCTCACCGAACGCGCCCGCGAGGGCAAGATCGACCCGGTGATCGGCCGCAACTCCGAGATCCGTCGCGTCGTGCAGGTGCTGTCCCGCCGCACCAAGAACAACCCGGTCCTGATCGGTGAGCCCGGCGTCGGCAAGACCGCGGTCGTCGAGGGCCTCGCCCAGCGCATCGTCGCCGGTGACGTGCCCGAGTCGCTGCGCGACAAGCGCCTGATCTCGCTCGACCTGGGCGCGATGGTCGCCGGCGCGAAGTACCGCGGCGAGTTCGAGGAGCGCCTGAAGAGCGTCCTCGAGGAGATCAAGAGCTCCGACGGGCAGGTCGTCACGTTCATCGACGAGCTGCACACCGTCGTCGGCGCCGGTGCCTCCGGCGACTCGTCGATGGACGCCGGCAACATGCTCAAGCCGATGCTGGCCCGCGGTGAGCTGCGGATGGTCGGCGCCACCACGCTCGACGAGTACCGCGAGCGCATCGAGAAGGACCCGGCGCTCGAGCGTCGATTCCAGCAGGTGCTGGTGGGTGAGCCGAGCGTCGAGGACACCATCGGCATCCTGCGTGGTCTGCGCGAGCGCTACGAGGCGCACCACCGCGTGCGCATCACCGACGCCGCGCTGGTCGCTGCCGCCGCGCTGTCCGACCGCTACATCACCTCCCGCTTCCTACCCGACAAGGCGATCGACCTGGTCGACGAGTCGGCGTCCCGGCTGCGGATGGAGATCGACTCCCGTCCCGTCGAGATCGACGAGAAGCAGCGCGCCGTCGACCGGCTGCGCATGGAGGAGCTCGCGCTCGAGAAGGAGTCCGACGCGGCCTCGATCGAACGGCTCAAGCGCATCCGCCAGGACCTGGCCGATCGGCAGGAGGAGCTCGCCGAGCTCAACGCCCGCTGGGACCAGGAGAAGGCCGGCCTGAACCGCGTCGGTGAACTCAAGCAGCAGCTCGACGACGTCCGCGGGCAGGCCGAGCGGGCCCAGCGCGAGGGTGACCTGGCGCAGGCGTCGCAGCTGCTCTACGGGCAGATCCCGAGCCTGGAGAAGGAGCTGGCCGAGGCGGCGAGCAGCGCCGAAGCGGTCAAGCCGATGGTCAAGGACGAGGTCGGCCCCGACGACATCGCCGACGTCGTCGCGCAGTGGACCGGCATCCCCGCCGGGCGGCTGCTCGAAGGTGAGACCGCCAAGCTGCTCCGCATGGAGGACGAGCTGGGTCAGCGGCTGATCGGGCAGAAGGAGGCCGTCGCGGCGGTGTCGGACGCGGTGCGCCGCGCCCGTTCCGGAGTGGCCGACCCCGACCGTCCGACCGGGTCGTTCCTGTTTCTGGGTCCGACCGGTGTCGGTAAGACCGAGCTCGCCAAGGCGCTGGCGGAGTTCATGTTCGACGACGAGCGCGCGATGGTGCGCATCGACATGAGCGAGTACGGCGAGAAGCACTCGGTGGCTCGGCTGGTCGGTGCCCCGCCCGGGTACGTCGGTTACGAGGAGGGCGGCCAGCTCACCGAGGCGATCCGGCGGCGTCCGTACACGGTGCTGCTGCTCGACGAGGTCGAGAAGGCCCACCCGGACGTGTTCGACATCCTGCTCCAGGTGCTGGACGACGGGCGGCTGACCGACGGCCAGGGCCGCACCGTCGACTTCCGGAACACGATCCTGGTGCTCACCTCGAACCTGGGTTCGCAGGCGATCACCGACCCGCACATGGACGACAAGGGTCGCAAGGACGCCGTGATGGAGGTCGTGCGGGCGCGATTCAAGCCCGAGTTCCTCAACCGGCTCGACGACGTCGTGGTGTTCCACTCGCTGGACACCGAGGAGCTGACCCGGATCGTCGACATCCAGCTCGACCGGCTGGGGTCGCGTCTCTCGGATCGACGCCTGACGCTGCAGGTCAGCGCCGCGGCGCGGGAGTGGCTGGCGATCGGCGGGTTCGATCCGGTGTACGGGGCGCGGCCGTTGCGGCGGCTGGTGCAGTCGGCGATCGGCGACCAGTTGGCGCGGGCGTTGCTCGCGGGTGAGGTCGTGGATGGCGACACGGTGTACGTCGATGTCGACGCCGAGCGCGACTCGCTGGTCGTGAGCGCGGAGCCCATCATCCAGCTCTAGACGCCGAAGGGGCGCCCGCCAGAGGCGGGCGCCCTTTCGCGTCGGTCAGAAGAAGTCCTTCTCCGGGTTGCCGCCGATGCGGTGGCCCGGCAGGGCGCTGATCGCGGCGACCTGGTCGTCGGTCAGCTCGAAGTCGAAGACCTCGAAGTTCTCCTTGATCCGCGACGGCGTCACCGACTTCGGGAACACGATGTTCCCCAGCTGGATGTGCCACCGCAGCACGGTCTGCGCCGGCGTCCGGCCGACCTCGTCGGCGATCTTCGCCAGCTGCGGGTCCTCGAGCAGCCCCTTGCCCTGGCCGATCGGGCTCCAGGCCTCGGTCAGGATGCCGTGCTGGGCGTTGAACGCCCGCAGTTCGTCCTGGTTGAAGCCGGGGTGCAGCTCGATCTGGTTGACCGCAGGCACCACGTCGGCCTCGTCGAACAGCTGCTTCAGCTGCGCCTGGTGGAAGTTCGAGACGCCGATCGCCTTCGCCCGGCCGTCGGCCAGGATCTTCTCCAGCGCCTTCCAGGCCTGCACGAACAGGTCACCGCGGTCGGGCCGCGGCCAGTGGATCAGGTACAGGTCCACGTAGTCGACGCCCAGCTTGCGGACGCTGTCGTCGAACGCCTCGGCCGCCCGGGCGTGGTCGGGATTGGCGAGCTTCGTCGTGAGGAAGATGTCCTCCCGCGCGACACCGGAGTCCCGGATCGCCTGGCCGACACCCTCTTCGTTCTGGTACGCGGCGGCCGTGTCGATGTGCCGGTAGCCCGTCTCCAGCGCGGTTCGGACCGGCTCCACCGCCTCGTCCGGCGGCACCTGCCACACACCGAAGCCCAGCTGCGGGATCTGAACTCCGTTGTTCAGCGTCAGGTAAGCCACGTCGCCCATCGTCGTTCCTCCCGTTGATCAGTAACGATCAAGGATCTCCCAACCGGCCACGCCAAAACCTCGCGGGGCTGTGGGCAGGCCGCGCAGCATGATCCTGTAGCCAGCAATGGCCTAACATGAAGCCAGTCGTGCAGCTTTTCTGCACGAGAGGGCTACAGAGGAGGTCGATAATGCTCCGTAGCTTCCGGTTTGCCAACCACCGCTCCTTCCGGGACGAGCAAGAGCTGACGCTGTTGCCCGTCTACGACCGAGCTCAACGTCGGGCGGTCTCCATCGCGGCCGTCTACGGGGCGAATGCCTCGGGCAAGTCGAACGTGCTTGATGCGTTCCGCTTCATGGTCGACGCAGTGCTGCGCTCCTACCGTGACTGGGAACCAGGTGGCTCGATCCCCCGTCGGCCATTCCGGTTGGCCGCGACGTCCGTCGAGGAACCGTCGTGGTTCGCGGTGGACTTGGTGGCTGACGATGTGCGCTACGAGTACGGATTCGGTCTCGACGATGAGCGCGTCATCGAAGAGTGGTTGCACGCCTATCCCCAGCGAAAGCGCCGCGTGCTGTTCACCCGGATCGGTGATGACATCACGTTCGGCCCGTCGGTTCAGGGACCCAAGGCCGCACTACCCGAACTGACTCGCCCCGGCGCTTTGCTGCTGACGGTGGCTGCGCACACGGGCGTCGAATCACTGATAGCTGTTTATGAGTGGTTCCGAGAGACTGTCCGCGTCGTCGATCTCAGCTACGGCGCACCCCGGCTGCCTTCCGCCGACGACTATCGACGAACTGCCGCTGACCACCCCGCACGAATCCATCGGCTGATCAACTTGATGCAGGCCGCTGACCTAGGTATCTCAGGCGTTCAACTGCCGAAGTCTCCGGAAACCCCTGCCTCGAACTCGGCCGAAGCGGTAGACAAGACGCCGATTCTGCGACTGTCTCCGGGATCCGGCAAGACTCGTGTGTTTTACGAGCTCCTCAATGCCTCGGAGCAGCTTCAGAAGTACGGCGACTACCTGCGCGAAGATCAAATCCAATTGGTTCATGGAAAGACAGCGTTCCCGTTGGCAGACGAGTCCGCGGGCACCCGCGGATGGCTCGCGCTGCTATGGACCGTTCTGCCGGTTCTGGAAGACGGGGGAGTGCTCGTCGTGGATGAACTCGACAGCCGACTGCATCCGCTGCTGACCGCTAGGCTGCTTCGGTTGTTTCACTCCACCGACACCAACGCGCATGAAGCGCAGCTGGTTTTCGCTGCTCATGACACCTCGCTCCTCGGTACTTCACTGAGTCACGAGACGCTGCTGCGGGACGAAGTGTGGTTCGTCGAAAAGGATGCGGATGGGGCGTCGAAGCTCTTTCCGCTGAGCCAGTTCAAGCCCCGCCACGGGGAAAACCCGGAGCGGCGGTACCTCGGCGGTAGTTATGGAGCGGTACCGTTCTTGGACGCCGACGACTTCGATGGAGCGCCAGGTGGCCCGGTTCCGGCGTGAGTCAACCCAGAGTCGGCGGTCGGGCAACGTCGAGCCACGCACCCGACTGCTGGTGGTCTGTGGAGGAGAATCGACGGAGCCCGCATACCTCACGGGTCTTCTGCGACACCGCCGCGCGGGTCACGTCACCGTCGAGATCAAGCCAAAGGGACTGGCGCCGAGCGGCTTGGTCACCCATACGAACAAATTGCTCCGGCGCTACCCCGGCGAATTCGACGAGGCCTGGTGCGTGACCGACGTCGACAATTTTCGTGACGTTCCGGACGCGCTGCGAGCAGCCGCCCCCGACGTCCGGTTAGCAATTTCGAATCCATGCTTCGAGCTCTGGCTGCTTCTCCACTTCGAGGACATGCCGCCCCATTGCACGGACTACACCGAAGCGGCGCGACGCCTGCGTCGCCACCTCCCGAAGTACGACAAGAGTCGCTTGGATTTCAGCGCCTACGTCGCTGGAGTGGATGCTGCCGTCCGGCGTTCCGTGCGTCCGGTCGACGGGCCGCTGGACCTGACCAAGCCGTTCACACAAGTGGGGTTGCTGGCGCAGCGCATCATCGGCAGATGAGGGTTTAGCGGGTCGGGAGTTGACCTGCGATCGCTGCTCGCATCGCGGCTGTTTCGGCATCCTCGGGGCCGTAGGCGGCGACCAGGTCGCCGTTGCCGCGGTCGAACTGGGCCACGAACGGGCGGCCCTTCGCCGCGCCGATGTACGCGACCGTCGGCTTGCCGTCGGCGGACCACGGCACCCGTTCCCTGCTGGTGGCCGCGGTGCGGATCATCTCGCGCCACTCCGACAGGTCCCGGTCGGACGGCGTCCGCTCGTACCAGCCGGGGCCGCTCTGCTCGAGCGTCGTGGTGACTTCGGCGTCGGTCATCTTCGGGTTGTCGCAGCCGACCGCGCCGGGCAGGCAGGCCACCGCTTCCGGCGCCGGCGACACCGCGCTTGCGCTTGCGCTGACCTGGTAGGACGTCGTCGCGCTCCCCGCTCCGGGCGCGGTGGCGCCCGCGTAGAACGATTGCCATGCCGACGACGTGATCCGGCAGCTGACCGTCGCGGCACCGGCGGCGGCCACCGGCGCGCGGCCGGAGCGGCAGCGGCCGAGCACCTTCTTGCCGCCGATCACCTTGCCGTTGAGTACCGCGGTGACCGGTGAGTCGTCGGAGGAGTTCAGGATCTTGCCGGTCACGATGCAACTCTGCGCATTGCAGGTGCTCTTCAGCGGCCCGTCGAACTTCAGGCTGCGGTACGCGTCGAACGTGCCGGCACGCAGCGCGGGCAGCGCCAGCGCGACGTCCCGGGAGATTTCCGCGGTGGCCGCGTTCGGCGTCAGCGCGATGTTCAGCGCCGACGCCCGCTCGTCGCCGGTGAGCAGGTCACCCTCGACCCGCACGATCTGGTACGGCTTGTCGACGGTCACCCAGGCCGACCCGGCGTCCGACTCCACCCGGCGCGCCTGCACACCGTTGACCTCACTGGGCGTCGGCATGCCGTCCAGCTGCAGCGAGCCGAAGCCTTCGTCGAGCAGTTCGCCCAGCGCCTTGGGGCGCAGCGTCCCGGCCAGGTCGATGCCGACGGTGTTGTCGGCGACCGCGACCCAGGCCCGGTCGTATGTCTCCGACCGGTTGTCGGTGCCCCACCACGGCGCGCGTGCCCGCACGTAGGTCGTCGAGTCGACCACCAGCACGTCACCGATGGTGCCGTTGCGTTTGACCTTCCCCGCCCCGTCGCCTGCGCCGTTCAGTCTGACGTCGATCGAGACGTTCTGGCCCGTGGCGTCTTTGACCGTGCCGTTCACGCGGACGCCGGGCGCGGTCTCCATCGATGACGCCGCGGTGCGGACGTGGTTGGCCACCGAGTCGTAGGTGACCATCTTCCCGTCGATCGGGCTGCAGCCAGTCACGGCCAGTGCCCCGATCGTCAGGCTCGCGAACAGGGCGGCCCCCCGGTACCGCAAGCGGTCACTCCTCCCGGGTCGCTGCCGGCTTCTCGTCCGGAGCGTCAGTTTACGGGCGCCAACTTTCGGACTCACCGTAGCTACCCCCCGCACTCGTTCTCGTCATCAATGATCCGTGGCCGGGTTGCTTCCGGATTGGTCCGTCGGGTACCTGACGCTGTAACCGTGCCGTAACGGCGGGTCGCGGGTCGGACCGCTGCGGCGCGGACTGGCGCGAGTTGGCAGACTGCCTCCATGGCGCTGTTCGAACGACGGCCTCGCGACCCGCGGGACAGCATTGCCGCGTTCTGGACGTGGTGGGCGCGGGCGCGTGACCAGGTCGGTGACGGCCTGGAGAAGGACGACCTCGGCAAACTCCACCGCGATCTCACCGGGCGGGTGCGCGCCATCCACCCCGAGCTGGCGTGGGAGCTCACCTCGGGCAGGCAGGCCAAACACGCGCTGGTCGTGAGCCCGGAGGGGTCCCCGGCGCTACGACCGGTGACCGAGCGGTGGCTCCGCGCCGGTCCGGGCCCCGACGCCGACTGGGAGTACTACGCGTCCCGCCAGCCCGACCCGGCCGCGTACACCGGCTCCGTGCAGCTCGGCGGCCGGCCGTTCCACCCCGGCTCGGCCCGCTTCGGCTTCGAGATCGACCTCGACCGCGCCCGGGTGCACGTCTCGGTCTGGCATCCCGACTTTCCCCGGTTGGACGAGGCGATCCGCCTCCAGGCGTCGTTCCTGCTGCTCGACTGGGCACTCGGCGAGGACGACGTCGAACGCTGGCTGGGCGAGGTCAAGGTCACCGGCGACGACCAGCCGTACGGCGTCGAGGAGCTGCGCGCGGCGGTCGTCGAGTTGTCGACGCACTACCAGCACGGCGAGTGGGTGACCGTCGACGGCTTCGACGACCGTGACCGACCGGTGGCGGTGCGGGTGCGGGTGCCGTTCGCCCGGCTCGACTACCCGCTGTACGACCTGCACGGGCGGGTGCGGATCCCGTTCGAGCCCGGGTCCGCGGACGAGGCGGCGCTCGACGGCATCCAGACCGGCCTGCTCGGGCGGCTCGGTGATTCGGCGGTCCTCGTGGCCGTGGTAACCGTGGCCAGCGTCCGTACTCTGCACCTCTACGCCGACGGCAACGGGGTCGTTCCCGACCAGGTGGCCACCTGGGCGACGCAGCAGCCGTCGAACGTCACCCAGGAATGGCGTCCGGATCCGGGTTGGGAAGCAGTCCGCGGCTTGTATTGAGCAAATGTCGCTTAAGGAATGGGTGTGAGTACGGCAGGGTAGGGGGCCTGAACTCGGCATTCTCGGCAGAGAGGAACGGCATGAGCTACGACCCACCCTCGCCGTACGCGGCACCGCCGCCGCTACCCGGACAGCAGCCGAAGGGACCGCGCCCCACCACGGTCACCGCGGCGGCCGGGCTACTCGTGGGGGAAGCGGTGTTACTGCTGATCAGCGTGGTCTATGGGCTGATCAACCGCGACACCGTGCAGGACGCCGTCGACAAGTATCTGGACGCCCAGAACGTCTCCACCACGGGCACCGCCGGGAGCGGGACGTTCGGCTCGGTGATCTCCACGGTCTTCAGCCTCCTGTTCGCAGCGGCGTTCATCGGGCTCGCGCTCGGTGTGCTCCGCGGCGCCAACGTCGCTCGGATCATCTCCTGGGTGGTCTCCGGCCTCGCTCTGTGCTGCGTCAGCGTCGGTACCGCCGGCACGGCGCTGCTCTACACGGACTACCTCCCGGGCAGTTACCTCACGATCACGTATCTGCTCACGTTCATCGAGTTGGTCGGGTTCATCGGCATCATCGTGCTGCTGGCGCTCCCGGCGTCGAACGCCTACTTCCGTAAGCCGGTCGCCGGGTTCTGACGTTTTCCGGGGCCGACAGCGTTGAGCTGTCGGCCCCGTTCCATCCGGGGGGGTACGAATGACCACTGCTTTGGTGACCGGGGCGACCGCCGGTCTGGGTGCGGCCTTCGCGCGGGCGCTCGCTGCCGAGCGTCGGGACCTGATTCTGGTGGCGCGCGACGGCGACCGGCTCGCCGCCACAGCCAAAGCCCTGACCGACAAATACTCGGTGCAGGTCGAGATCCTTCCGGCCGATCTGGCGTCCGACGACGGTTGTGCGCTGGTGGAGGCCCGTTTGGGCGACGTCGATCGACCGGTCGAGTTGCTGGTGAACAACGCGGGCATCGGACTGCGGTCGGGGTTCGTCGAGAACTCGATCGAGGACGAGGAGCGGATGCTCGCGCTCAACGTCCGGGCGGTGATGCGGCTGACGCACGCCGCGGTGCCGGGCATGATCGCGCGCGGGCACGGCGACGTGCTCAACGTGTCGTCGGTGGCCGGGTTCGGGCCCACGGCGCCGGGGTCGACGTACTCGGCCACCAAGGCCTGGGTCATCACGTTCAGCGAGTCGGTGCATCTGACGCTGAAGCACCACGGGGTCCGGGTGATCGCACTCTGTCCCGGCTTCGTCCGTACCGAGTTCCACGCGCGGGCGGAGATCCCGACCGGCGACATCCCGGACGCGCTCTGGCTGGACGCCGACACGGTGGTGCGCGACGCGCTGGCCGACCTGCGCCGGGGGCGGCCGGTGAGCGTGCCGAGCATCCGGTACAAGGTGCTCGGCGGAATAGTGCGCTACGCGCCGCGTCCGATCTTCCTGCGGGTGATCGGCCGGGCCGCGAAGACGGTTGGCAGGCCCGGACACTGAGTCGCGGTATTCGCTGCTAGCCGAATAGGGGACGGGGCGGGCGGTCCCCGGACGAGGCTGGGGGCATGCGACTTCTCGTGCTCGGTGGAACGCAGCTTCTCGGTAGTGCGGTGGTGCGGACCGCGCTGGATTCAGGGTGGGACGTCACCACGCTCACCCGCGGACGCCACGGAACTCCGCCACCGTCGGTGGACGCGCGATTCGGAGACCGGACGACGTCCGAGGGCCTGGACGCGCTGGGCGACGACGAGTGGGACGTCTGCATCGACACGTCAGGCTTCGTGCCGTCCGTCGTCGGCCTCGGCGCGCGTCGGCTCGCCGGGCGGGTCGGGCGGTACGTGTTCGTCTCGACCGTGAACGTGTACCCGGACTGGCCGGACAAGCCCCTGGGGCCGGATTCGCGGGTCAGCGACTGCCCGCCGGACGCCGGACCGGACGACGGCGACTACGGCTACCTGAAGTCGGGGTGCGAGCGCGCGGTGCTCGAGGCGTTCCCGTCGTCGACGACGATCAACCGGTCGGGCCTGATCTTCGGACCGCAGGACAACATCGCGCGGGTGTCGTGGTGGGTCCAGCGCGTGGCGGCGGGCGGGGAGGTGCTCGCGCCGGGGCGCGCGGACCAGCCGATCGCGCTGATCGACTCCCGCGACATGGCCACGTGGATGCTGACCGCGCCGCCCGGGGTGTTCAACGTCAACTCGCGGCCCGGGACGCAGACGTTCGGGTCGCTGCTCTCGACGGCACGGGAGGTGACCGGATCGGACGCGCGGTTCACCTGGGTCGACGACCAGGCACTGGTGGACGCCGGCGTGGAACCGTGGTCCGAGCTGCCGCTCTGGCTACCCGACGCCGGCCATGCGTGGGACATGGACGTGTCCGGGGCGTACGAGACCGGGCTGCGGATCCGCCCGCTGGCCGAGTCGCTGGCGGACGTGTGGGGGTGGGTGCGTGAGCACGGCCTGCCGACCGGTGAGGGCGCCGAGCGGGCCACCGAGCAGGAGAAGCGTCTCACTCGCTCGCGTGAGCGGGAGATTCTGCGGAACCTCTAGGCTGACGGCGTGGCCGACCGTGATGAGCTCCTCGCCCTGATTCGTGACCTCGCCGTCGTGCACGGCAAAGTGACCCTCAGCAGTGGCCGGGAGGCCGACTACTACGTCGATCTGCGGCGGGTGACGCTGCACCACGCGGCGGCGCCGCTGATCGGTGGGGTGCTGCTCGACACGACCGAGGACTGGTCGTACGACGCGGTCGGTGGGCTGACGCTCGGCGCCGACCCGGTCGCCACCGCGATGCTGCACGCTGCGGCCGGGCGCGGTCGAAAGCTCGACGCGTTCGTCGTCCGGAAGGGCGAGAAGGCTCACGGGTTGCAGCGGCGGATCGAGGGGCCGGACGTGGCGGGGCGTCGGGTGCTCGCGGTCGAGGACACGTCGACCACCGGGGGCAGCGTGCTGACGGCGGTCGAGGCGCTGCAGGCGGCCGGCGCCGAGGTCGTCGGCGTCGCGGTCGTCGTCGACCGCGGAGCCCGCGCCGCCGTCGAGGCGGCCGGCCTGCAATACCGCGCCCCCTACAACCCGTCCGACCTCGGGATCGAGTAACGCGAACGGCTGCGTCAGGCCGGTTGGGGGGCCTGGGAGCGGACGTCGTTGAGGGACTTCTGCATCTCGTCCTTGTACTTGTCGGGCGACTGGAACCACGCCCCGACCTGGTACGTCAGCGTCCCACCCGGCTTGTCCGCGAAGAAGTGGCTGATCGACAGCGCATAGAACCCGTCGTCGTTCTTGGCCACCTCGGCGTACGACGTCGTGGCGTCCGACTTCTTGAGGATCTTCTCCTCGTCGTCGTCGAACCAGGCCTCGCTCATCGTGGTTTGCTCGGTCGCGATGCACCCGGTCGCGCACCGCCGCAGCATGATGTTGAACCGCTGCTGGTGGCTCGTTCCCTCGGTCTTGACGCAACCCCACGCACTCGCGTCCGGGAGTTCGTCGATCGTGCCGCGCAGGCAGCTCCACCCCTTCGGGAGCCGGAACGCGAACGGCCAGCCCTGCAGGTCGAGCAGCTGAGTCTCGTCCTCGTTCTGCCACGTCGGGCCGATGACGCTGACCGTTTCCGCGTCCTCGCGGATCGTCGGTGTCGTGCTGGGCAGCGGCGACCGGGTCGGCGTCGGGCTCGGCTTGGCGGTCTGCGCCGGCAGCGGGGCGGCCGGCGTCGACGGCTTCTTGTCGGCGACGGACTTGACCGGCTTGTCGTCGCCGCTGTTGATGAACACGACCGCGAAGCCAGCGGCGACGATCACGAGCGCCGTGACCGCGGTGATCAGACCGATCAGCATGCCCGCGCCGCGGCGGTTGGAGCCCTCCGGCGCCGGGGACTCGTACGGGGCGTCGGGCTTGTTGGGGTCGTACGGAACGGACGGGTCGCCGTAGGAGGGGTACCCGCCGGACTGGTTGGGGCCGCCCGGGTACCCGCCGGACGCGAACTGGGCCGGGGGCCCGGACGCATAGCCACCCTGGTGCGGCTCGCCGGAGACCGGGGGGCCGTACTGGTCAGGGATACCGGAGGGCTGCGACGGCTGACCCGTCGGACTCGCGAACGGGTCCGACATCGGCGGCGCGGAAGACGGGGGCGCGGAGAACGGGGGCACCGACTGCGGTGGCGTCGTTCCGCCCAACGGCGACGAGAACGGATCCGAGAACGGCGACGACTGCGGCGGCGACTGCGGCGGCGACTGCGGCGGCGACTGCGGCGGCGCGGAGTGCGGCGGCGCCGACATCGGGTTGGTCGGCGACTGGGGGACGCCGGACTGGGGGGCGGCCGACACGGGGGTCGGGTACGGGTTCGAGGAAACCGGCGGGGAGTACTGCTCCGCGGCCGGCGGACCGGGCTGAGCCGGCGGCAGGCCGTACCCACCCGGGCCGGACACCGGCTGACCCGGGTACCCGGCCTGCGGACCCGGACCGGGGTACGGACCACCCGGGTAGCCGTTCTGAGCCTGCGGCCCCCAGGCCTGAGCACCCCCGAGCGCGGAAGCGACCATCGCGGTGGGGTCCAGGCCAGGAGGAAGTGCCTGCGGAATGACGTTCAGAATTCGCTCGACGCCCCGGCGCCCGGGCTCGAACCGGCTGGCCACCCACGGCCGACCGCCCTGGACGTCACCCGCGTGGGAGGCGACGAACTGGGGATTCGCCGGGTCGACCGAAGCACGGTCCCGGTTGACCAAGTCGCTGAACGCACTCCGCCAAGCCGGATCGGCGCCGGCCTCGGGCGTGAGGGCGACCATCACGATCGGTCGCCCGGACTGGTCGAGGCCACTGAACAGGTCGGCCACCGCCGCGTGGTGCACCAGGCGGACTTGGGTGAACGCGCCTAACTCGTCGCCGGGTTGGGTCATCGAACTTGTCGCTCCGCTCGCTTCCGTGCTTGACCAGCCCGCCGGAACCGGCCGCGCGGCCTTCGGTAGAGGTCAGCCCGGACGAGGCTACACGGCTCTCGCACCCCAAGAGCCAGTTGCGTCGCTGCAGGCAGCCCGGTAACAGACCAGAAACGTGGCTAGGGCGTTTGCGTCCGGATGTCGTTCGCCACTTTCTGAATGGCGGCCCGGTCGGTGTGCGGGCCCGAGCCCTGAACGATGACCTGCCAGCGCAGGGGTTGGCCCGGTTGCGAGCCGAAGAAGTGGCTCACGGAGAGGCTGTAGACGTTGTCCTTCGGGTTTGCGAGCTCGGCGTAGGCCGTGGTGGCGTCACCCTCGATGAGGGTGCCGGACGCGACGTCCCCGGTCATCCCGTCCTGGATGTCGCTGTTGCACGGGGACTCGCAGTCGCGGATGCCGACCCGGACGACGGAGTCGTTCGCCCGGCCCGGGGGGCGGCACTCGACGCCGTCGTTGTTCCGGCCCTCGACGATCATCGCCTGGTCGCAGAACCAGCCGACGGGGACGCGGAACGCGAAGGGCCAGTTCTCGCGTTGGACGAGGTCGGTTTGTTCGCCGTTGTCGAAGATCGCGCCGGTGACGATGACCGGAAGCGCCTTCTTGTACGCCGGGAGTTCGTCGGTGGACTGGTCGGCGTTGCGGCTCGGGGCTGGGGCTGCCGACTCGCCCTGTGCTGGTGCGCTGGAGGAGGCGCTTTCGTTCTGGTCGTCGCCGGTTGCCAGGAAGATGGCAGCTACGCCGCAGAGGACGACGACGATGACGGCCAGGAAGGCCACGAGCGACAGGATCGCGGTGCGGACGCCGTTGCGGCGGCGCGGGGGTTGCTGCTGCGGGGGTTGCCGCTGCGGAGGCAGCCCCTGCGGCAACGGGAACGACCCCGTGTTTCCCCCGACCGGTCCTCCTGGCCCGCCCGGAATGCCAGAACCTGGCCCGCCGTGGACAGGGCCACCCGGCACGCCATGGCCGCCGGGAACACCGGGCCCGGCCGGCCCACCTGGGCCCGGGCCGCCGGGGCCGCCGGGACCATTCGGGCCGCCGGGACCATTCGGGCCGCCGGGACCATTCGGGCCGCCGGGACCATTCGGGCCGCCGGGACCATTCGGGCCGCCGGGGCCACCCGGGCCCAGAGGGCGTTGAGGTGGCGGGCCGCCCAGGCCGGAGGCGGGTGGTGGGGCGTGGGGGATCGGCACGGTCGGGTTGTGCGCGCCCGGGGGCAGCGGTCCGAGCTTCGGCGCGCCTTCAGCCGGGAGCCGCCCCGGGGTACCCGGAGTCCCCGACGGAGGGGATCCGGCCGGCACCGGCGATCCGGCGGCCTGGACCGGCGACCCCACACCCGCCCGCGATGCCACAGCCGGCGACCCGCCGGGCGTCCCGGGCGACCCGTCAGCCGCATGCGGCGCCCCGGGAGACCCGCCAGCGACGGGCGACCCAGCAGCGACGGGCGACCCAGCAGCGACGGGCTGCGCGCCCGGCGACTCGACACCACTGGCCGCCGCCGCGTCACTCGCCGGTGCGGTGTCGGGCCGGGGCGGCGTGGGTGGGGAGGACGGGACAGGAGTGGGCGGCTCCGGGGCGGGCGGCGCGCTTGGTTGCGTCGGAATGGGGGCGGTTGGGCCTGAAACGGGAACCGCCGCACCCGCGGCCGGACCAGGTGCCGGGTGATAACCCGGCACACTCACCTGAGCCGGCGGCCCGGAACCGAACTGCCCGGCGGGCGGCCCATACGCGGGTTGCGCAGGCACAGGGTGCGTGGTGACCTGCACCGCCGGCCGCGGCGCGGGCCCGTGCAGCAGCTGGCCGGGATCAGTACCCTCCGGCACCGCGCCGGGAAGCGCACTCAGGATCCGCTCGGCCCCGCGCCGTCCCGGCACGATGCGCGAAGCGGCCCACGGACGTCGTCCGTATAAATCACTGACGTGCACCGGAACATCGAGGGGACCGAGCGTGGTGGCGTCTTTGGCGACCGCGTCGGTGAACTCGGCCGACCAGTTCGGGTCGCGCCCGGCCTGTTCGGTGAGGGCGATCAGCACCACCGGGCGCCGTCCGTTGCGCTCGAGACCGGTGAACAGCTCGACCGTCGGCGTGGCGTGGATCAAGCGCAGACCGGTGAACGGTCCGAGATCGCTCGCCGACGTCGTCATTTTCGTTCTCCGCCTGGTCCTGTTCCGAGGCCGATGCCACGGCTGAGCTGGCTGGAGACTAGCAGCGCGGAGCCAGCCGGGTCCGGTGTCCGGGTCTGCCCGGTCGAGTATCCGACAGCGCTCAGGAAGTCGGCGGGGTGGTCACTGGTTCCTTCTTCTTACGACGCCGGTCGCGGATGAACTCGATCAGCACCGGCAGGATCGAGAGCAGGATGATGATCGCGATACCCGGCACCAGGTACTTGTCGATCGGGAACGTCGCGTCGACGACGTCGCCGAGGAAGTAACCGAGGAGCACGATGCCGTCGGTCCAGAGAACCGCGCCGACCATGTTCCAGATGAAGAACTGCCTGGTGGGCATGCCGAGCATTCCGGCGACGGGGTTGAGGAACGTCCGCACGATCGGAATGAAGCGCGCGAACACGACCGCCTTCGCGGGGCCGAACTTCTCGAACGCCTGCTCGGCTTTCTGGACGTAGATGCCCTTGAACAGGCGTGAATTCGGCCGGTCGAACAGCTTGCGGCCGTACTTCGCGCCGAGGAAGTGGCCGAACTGGGCGCCGGCGATCGCGAAGATCGGACCGCCGATCAGCAGGCCCGGCAGGCTCAGCGAGGCGCCGACGATCGACGCTCCGGTCGCGGAGGCGGCGATTCCGGCGAGGAACAGGAGCGAGTCACCGGGTAGGAAAAAGCCCACCAGCAGCCCGGTCTCGGCGAACAGGATGACCCAGATGCCGAATACGCCGAACTTGGTGATCAGCGACGCCGGGTCGATGAAATCCAACGGGCCATCGGCGAGCAGCTGGTTGACGGCATGAACGGTCTCGGATACCTGCACGAACCGAGGCTACCGTGACGTTCCCAGGGGCCGACTGAGTACGTGCTGTGCGTTACTTGCCGTCAGGCCGTGCATCAAAGGCCAGCAGCCCGCCGTGGCCGCGCCCCAGACGACGACCGGCCGCGTTGTCGGCCCTTCCGGATACAACAGCGGTATCCGGAAGGGCCTCCGCCTTGCCGGATCGTCGTCTGGGACACGCCCACGGCGGCCTGAGCCTTCGACACACGGCCTCAACCACTAGTCCTCGCGTTAGCGTGATCGGGTGGCTGAGCGGCTGATCGTGGTAGGCGCCGATGCGGCGGGCATGAGCGCGGCGAGTCAGGCGCGTCGTCGGCGCGACCATCGTGACCTGTCGATACTCGCGTTCGAGCGGGGCGTGCACACGTCGTACTCGGCGTGCGGGATCCCGTACTGGATCGGTGGGTTGATCGAGGAGCAGGACGATCTGGTCGCGCGCACGCCGGAGCAGCACCGCGAGCGCGCCATCGATGTGCGCACCGGCCACACCGTGACGAACATCGACCTGGACAAGCGGACGGTCACCGCGAACGGGGAGTCCCACCACTTCGACCAGCTGATGATCGCCACCGGCGGTGAGCCCGTGCTGCCCGACTGGTCCGGCATCCACGGCAAGGGTGTGCACGGCGTCCAGACGCTCGACGACGGTGACGCGGTCAGCGCGTCGCTGGTGGCACGCAAGGCCGAGCGCGCGGTCGTGATCGGCGGTGGCTACATCGGCGTCGAGATGGCGGAGGCGCTGATCCGCAAGGGTCTGCACGTGACGCTCCTCGAGAAGTCCGCGCAGCCGATGACGACGCTCGACCCCGACATGGGCGAGCTCGTCGGCGCGATGCTCGAGAAGTTCAAGATCGACGTCCGCACCGGGGTCACCGTGCAGGGCATCGACCTGGACGACGACGGCTGGGTCCGGAAGGTCCTCACCGACGCCGGCGAGTTCGCCGCGGACATCGTCGTGCTCGGGCTCGGCACGCGGCCCCGGGTGCAGCTGGCCCGCGACGCCGGGCTGCCGATCGGGCCCAGCGGCGGCCTCGTCACCGACCGGCGGATGCGGGTGGCCGGCCACGAGGGCATCTGGGCCGCTGGTGACTGCGTCGAGGTGCTCCACCGGGTCACCGACCAGCCGACGGCGATCCCGCTCGGCACCCACGCCAACAAGCAGGGCCGGGTCGCGGGTATCAACATCGGCGGCGGTTACGCCACGTTCCCGGGCGTCGTCGGCACGGCCGTGACGAAGGCCTGCGATCTGGAGATCGCCCGCACCGGCCTCCAGGAGAAGGAGGCCGAGAAGGCGGGGTTCGCGTACGTCACGGCGAAGATCGAGTCGCACAACGTCGCCGGCTACTACCCAGGGGCGGAGACGATGACCGTCAAGGTTCTCGCCGAGAAGGGCACCGGACGCCTGCTCGGCGGGCAGATCGTCGGCGGCGACGGGGCCGCGAAGCGCATCGACGTGCTGGCCGTCGCGCTCTGGAACGAGATGACGGTCGACGAGATGACCGGCCTCGACCTGGGGTACGCGCCGCCGTTCTCCCCGGTGTGGGATCCGGTGCTGGTCGCGGCGCGCGCCGCGTCAGACGCCGTGCGGAAGTAGGCGGTCGACCAGGTCGTCCACCTGGGCGTTCAGGTCCGGCCAGGGAAAGTTCGAGCGCGCCTGGCGCAGCATCACGATGCCGTGCAGCGCGCACCAGAACTGCATGGTGAGCATGTTCGCGTCGACGTCCGGCGGTGCGGCCTGGCGTACCCGCTCGAGCACCGCGTCGTAGGCCCGCGCGCCCAGGTAGGTGCCGCCCGGCGGCATCCGGACGAGCTCGGACTGGAACAGCACCTGGTACCGCGCCGGGTCCGCCATTCCCGCATCGACGTAGGCGTGCGCGATTGCCCGCACCCGCTCCCAGGAGTTCTCGCCGGCCGTGGCGGCAGCGGCCTCGACCTCCTCGGTGAGCACGTCGAGCCAGTGGTTCTTCACCGCTCGGACCAGGGCGTCCAGGTCTTCGAAGTGCAGATAGATCGACGTGGTCGCGATGCCGACCTTGCGGGCGACAGCGCGCAGCGACAGCGCGCCGAGGTCGCCGGTCTCGTGCAGTAGCGCGGCAGCCGCGGTGACGATCTCGTCCTTGAGCCGCTCACCTTCGCCGCGCCGCGAAGGCCGTCTGCGGGGAGCCACGTCACTGGTCATGCTGTCAAATCCTACCTGGGTTGACATCTGTAGCACTACAGGCGTACACCTACATCCGTAGGGCTACGGGCGTACACCAAAGGAGAGCCCGATGGAAAAGACCAGGCAGCACCCCGGCTGGACGTTGGCCGTCGTCTGCGCCGCCGTGTTCATGCTGTTGCTGGATCTGACCGTGGTCGCGGTGGCGCTCGGCGACCTCCAACGCGACTTCGACGCCGACCTCGCCGACCTCCAGTGGGTCGTGGACGCCTACACGCTGCCGCTCGCCGCGCTCCTGCTGACCGCGGCGACGCTCGGCGACCGGATCGGCCGCCGGCGGATCTTCGCGACCGGCCTGGCGATCTTCACCGCGGGATCGCTGGCCTGCGCGCTGGCCTGGTCCGCCCTTTCCTTGGACGCCTTCCGGGCGTTCCAGGGCATCGGGGCGGCGCTGCTGTTCGCCACCGCGGTGCCGCTGATCGGTGCGGCCTTTCCGGAGCCTCGCCGCAGGGCCGGAGCGATCGGGATCTTCGGAGCCACCCTGACCGGCGCCACCGCGGTGGGCCCGCTGGTCGGCGGTGCGCTGGTCGACGGCCCCGGCTGGCGGTGGATCTTCCTGATCAACGTGCCGATCGGCGTCGTCGCGCTGGTCGTGACGTGGCTGCGGCTGACCGAGTCGCGTCCGGAGAACCCGCGCCGCGCCGACTGGCCGGGGACCGCGCTGCTCACCGCCGGGCTGTTCGCGCTCCTGCTGGGCCTGATCCGGGGTCACGAGGACGGGTGGACCTCGACGCTCATCGTCGCGCTGTTCGTCGTCGCCGGCGTTCTGCTCGTGGCCTTTGTCGTGCGGCAGGCGACGGCGGCGCAGCCGATGATGGACCTGAGCCTGTTCCGGTCGCCGATGTACACCGGCGCCGCGCTCTCGGTGTTCACGATCTCGGCGGTGCTGGTCGGGGCCACCACCTATCTCTCGCTGTACTTCCTCAACACGCTCGGCTACACGCCGTTCGAAGCCGGTCTGCGGTTCCTGCCGCTGACCGTCGCCTCGTTCGTCGCGGCGCCGCTGGCCGCGCAGCTGTCGCACCGGGTCCCGCCGCGGTTCGCGATCGGTGGCACCGTGCTGCTGGCCGCCGTCGGCATGGCGCTGATGACCGGGCTGGACGGCGACTCGGCGTGGACCGCGCTGATCCCGGGCTTCGTCGTGGCCGGGCTCGGTATGGGCGCGCAGGGTGCGGTCGTGACGCAGGCGTCGCTGGCGGCGGTGGAGCCCGCGCGGGCCGGGATGGCGACGGGGGTCGTCAACACGCTGCGGCAGCTGGGCGTCGCGGTCGGCGTGGCGGTCTGGGGTGTGGTGTTCCAGGCGCGGGTCACCGACGAGATGACGTCACGCGTGGACGGGTCGCGTGAGTTGGCCGACGCCGTGGGAGCTGGGGCGGGTCTGCACGTTCTCAGCGCCGTGCCGGAGCAGGTGCGGGGTGTCGTGGAGGTCGCGGCGCGGGCTGCCGGGGCTGCGGGCATCAGTCGGATCATGCTGATCGGGGCGATCGCGGCGGCGGTGGTGGGGGTGGCTGCGGTGCTCCTGGTGCGGGCGCCTGCGCCGGTAGTGGACCCCGTTCGAGAAGAGGAGACCGTTTCGGCGTGATTCTTCCCGCGATCGCAAGGTGGGGACCTGCATGCTCCCGGGCGGGCAAGGAATACTGCGAGATCAGAAGACCGCGACCCCGAGGAGCGCACTGATGCCTATCGCCACCCCCGAGGCGTACGCCGAGATGCTGGACAAGGCGAAGGCTGGTTCCTTCGCCTACCCGGCCATCAACGTGTCGTCCTCGCAGACCCTGAACGCGGCTATCCGCGGCTTCGCGGAAGCGGAGAGCGACGGCATCGTCCAGGTGTCGACCGGTGGCGCGGAGTACCTCTCCGGCCCCACCGTGAAGGACATGGTGACCGGCTCCGTGGCGCTCGCCGCGTTCGCCCACGAGGTCGCCAAGAAGTACGACGTCAACATCGCACTGCACACCGACCACTGCCCGAAGGACAAGCTCGACGGGTTCGTCCGGCCGCTGCTGAAGATCAGCCGGGACCGGGTCTCGGCGGGGGAGAACCCGCTGTTCCAGTCGCACATGTGGGACGGCTCGGCGATCGACTTGGACGAGAACCTGACGCTCGCGCAGGAGCTGCTCGCCCAGGCCGCCGCCGCGAAGATCATCCTCGAAATCGAGATCGGCGTCGTCGGCGGCGAAGAGGACGGCGTCGCGCACGAGATCAACGAGAAGCTGTACACCGCCGAGGGCGACTTCCTGCACACGATCGACGCCCTCGGCTCCGGCGAGAAGGGCCGCTACCTGCTCGCCGCGACGTTCGGCAACGTGCACGGCGTCTACAAGCCGGGCAACGTGAAGCTCCGCCCCGACGTGCTCAAGCGCGGCCAGGAGGTGGCTGCCTCGAAGCTGGGACTCGCCGCCGACGCGAAGCCGTTCGACCTGGTGTTCCACGGCGGGTCGGGCTCGCTGCTGGAGGAGATCCACGAGGCGCTGGACTACGGCGTCGTGAAGATGAACGTCGACACGGACACGCAGTACGCGTACACCCGGCCGGTCGCCGACCACATGCTGAAGAACTACGACGGCGTGCTGAAGATCGACGGAGAGGTCGGCAACAAGAAGACGTACGACCCGCGGGCGTGGGGCAAGGCGGCGGAGGCAGGCATGGCCGCGCGCGTCGTGGAGGCGTGCCAGGCCCTCCGCTCGGCCGGCACCGCAAAGAAGTAGGCCCCGGGGCTTGAACACTTTGGTGGGTCATGACCCACCAAAGTGTTCACCCCTCAGCGCGCCATCAGCAGGGCCACCGCCTCGTCGACGTCGTCCGTCAGCGCCACCCTCGGTGGCGCGGACGGCGCCTGTGCGAACAGCGGCCCCAGCAGCGCCTCCACCGGCAACTCCTCGGTCCAGTAGCGCTTCCCGAGGAACACCATCGGCCCCGACTCCCCGTCGCTGCCGTAGAACGCCTTCGTCGCGGCCTGGAACACCTCCTGCACCGTGCCCGCCTTGCCCGGCGCGAACACGATTCCGCCGCGCGCCGTACGCAGGATCGTGTCCTCGCGGATCGCGTTCGAGAAGTACTTCGCGATCTGCCCCGCGAACAGGTTCGCCGGCTCGTGCCCGTACAGCCAGGTCGGAATCGAGAGCCCGCCGGCCCACGGGTCGGTGGCCCCGACCCGCGCACGCACCGCCAGCGCCGCCGCGGTGTACCGCTCGTGGTCGGTGAAGTACGGCGCCGTGGCCAGTTCGTCGATCGCCGCGTCCAACCCCGCGGGCACAAAAGCGCCGAGGTTCGCCGCCTCCATCACCCCCGGCCCACCGCCGGTGAGCACCAGCGCGCCGGCCTGACGCAGCGAGTAGCCCAACAGCGCCGCCGCCCGGTACGCGGAAGACCCCCGCGGCTCGGCGTGCCCGCCCATCACCCCGATGACCGGGCCGCCGGTCCACGACGCCAGCGCGTCCCCCAAGGCGTTGTCGATGCCGTGGTCGTGCAGACGCTGCGACAGCGCCTCCCGGATCGGCGGCAACGGCCCACCGTGGGCCACGTAGTGCTCGTACACCACCGAGTCGTACATCGCGCCGGAGTCGAATCCCGCGGACAGCACTTCAGCCGTGTACAGCGCCGACGGGTGCGTCGGGTACGGCGCGTGCGCCAGCTCGGGTACGACCGAGGCGCCGCGCGCCACCAGGTCCGCGGCCGCCTCCGACGAGAGCCTGCACCCGATGAACAGCGTGTCGTCGACCTTCACGTCGACCAGCGATACGCCGGTCAGATCGAGCCCCTGGACGGCCAGCCCGGCCAGGGTCCGTTTGTCCAACCAGGTGCCCAGCTCGGCCAGGGATTCGATTTCGTCCGGAGTGGCGTCCACCCCGACATGGTGCCCGACGGCCACCAAGTGTTTCTTGCGCTATCCCGGCATGGTTTCCGGGCCGTGATTTGTTAGTGCACGCTAGTGGCGCCGTCGCGTCACGTAATACTGCCCACACCTGCAGGTACGCCGGTTTCGCCGCGTCCCAGAGCCCGTCAGGATGTACCCCATGAGCCTTCCTCGAGACCTCCTCCCGCAGCCGCCCGCCACGCTCCTGCCGGAGGACCCGGAGGAGCTGGAGGCCGTACGCGAGGCCTCCACCGGCGAGCAGGACCCGGCAGCGGTCGCCGCGCGTTACCCCACCAGCAGCGGCGCGTGGGCGGTTCTCGCCGACCAGGCGTTCGCGAAGGGCGACGCGGTCGCCTCCTACGCCTACGCCCGCACCGGTTACCACCGTGGCCTGGACGCGCTCCGTCGTAACGGCTGGAAGGGCCACGGCCCGGTGCCGTTCTCGCACGAGGGCAACCAGGGCTTCCTCCGCGCGCTGAACGCGTTGGCCCGCGCCGCCCTGGAAATCGGCGAGTCCGACGAGTCCGCCCGCTGCGCCCAGTTCCTCCGCGATTCAGACCCCTCCGCAGCCGACCGCATGTGAGTTACGGCGGGCGCCTTCACCGGCGCCCGCCTTCATGCATTTGTCGACGCCCGGGCAGCGGCATTGTCGTCAGCAGCTGAATCACCGGGCACCGCGGACTCCGGTCGAGCTTTCGGCGGCAACAGGAACGACAGCCCGGCCAGTACGATCAGCAGCCCGACGTCGATCAGAAGCAGTTTCTGGGCCGCTCCGGTGTAGATGCCGGGAGTCGGGCGCCCGTCTCCGAGCAGCGACACGAACACCGTGGTCAGCACCGCCACCCCGAGTGCGCCGCCCAGCTGCTGGATCGCGTTGAGCAGCCCACTGGCCGAGCCCACCTCGTCGTCGTCGACGTCCCCCAGGGCGATGTCGAAGAACGGCGCGATGACGCCCCCCATGCCGATGCCGGACACGAACAGTGCGGGTGCGAAGTCGAGGCTGCTCACCGACGAGCCGACCAGCTCCAGCGTGAGCCACACCCCGGCGATGCCGGCGGCCATGACCAGCGCGGACCCGATGATCACGTACCGGCCGAACTTCGGCACCAGCACGCCCATCGCGATTCCCGCGCCGACCGCGATGCCGAGCGGCCACGGGCCGAACGTCAGACCGGCGCGCAGTGCGCTGTATCCCAGACCGATCTGCAGGTAAAGGGTGAGCGCCAGCATCAGCCCGCTCATCCCGGCGAAGAACAGCACTCCGACGACGAGCGCGCTGCTGAAACTGCGCTTGCGGAACAGGCTCGGCATCACCAGCGGCGTGCGCCCCGACCGGGAACGCCGGACCAGGTGCCAGCCGAGTGCGACGAACAGCAGCACGCCGAGCGCCAGGCACCCGAAGATCCACGCCGGCCAGTCGAGCTCATTGCCCTGAACCAGCGGGTAGACCAGCAGGAACGCGCCGGCTGTCGCGAGCCCCGCACCGATCGGGTCGAGCCCGCCGACGTCCCGCGAGCGGTCCTCGCGGAGCAGTTTCACCGCCCCGATCAGCGCGATCACCCCCAGCGGCACGTTGATCAGGAAGATCATCCGCCAGCCGGTGCCGAACAGGTCTGCGTCGACCAGCGCGCCGCCGAGCACCGGCCCGGCCACCGCCGACAGTCCCATTACCGGACCGAACAGCGCGAACGCCTTGCCGAGCTGCTCGGGCGGGAACGCGGCTCGGATCAGCCCGAAGCCCTGGGGGATCAGGAGTGCGGCGAACACGCCCTGGACGATCCGGAACCCGATCAGCATTCCGGGTGTCGTGGCTAGCGCGCAGGCGGCAGAGGCGAGCGTGAACCCGGCGACGCCGATGACGAACAGCCGCTTCCGGCCGTAGAGGTCGCCGAGCCGGGCAGCGGTGATCAGCCCGACCGCGAACGCGAGCGTGTAGCCGGCCGCGATCCATTGGATCGTCGAGTAGGTGCCACCCAGGTCGTCCCGGATGGCTGGCGAGGCGACACCGACGATCGTGGTGTCGAGCAGGTCCATGACTTCGGCGACCAGAACTATGGCCAGCGCTAACCAGGCCAGGCGGCCGCCCGCGCGGTAGTCGGTGTCCATTGGAGGCTCCTTCCGAACGGCGTTCGACTTGACGAACGGTGTTCGTCAACGAACACCGTTCTAAAGCCGAACACCGTTCGTGTCAAGTACCGTGTTCGGAAGATCAACGAAGGAGCCCTGTTGGACGAGATGCCGGTTCCGCCCTGGCGAGAGCGCAGAAAGCCCACTCCGGCCCGGCGCGCACTCAGCTACGACCAGATCGTCGATGCCGCGATGATCGTGCTGGATGCCGACGGCGTTGATGGCATGAGCATGCGGCGGGTCGCCCAGGAGCTCGGCACCGGTGCGGCCTCGCTGTACGCGCACGTCCAGAACAAAGACGAACTGGTCGACGCCGTTCTCGACCGGGTGTTCGCCGAGGTGGCCATCCCGGAGCCGAGTGGCAACTGGCGCGAGGACTTCATCCGGCTCGCCTACGCCACCCGGGATGCGCTGCAGCGCCACCGGGACATCGCCAAAGCGCTCTGGGGCAAGGTCCCGACCGGCGCCCACGCGTTGCGCCTCGCCGACCACGTCTACGGCGTGTTCCGCGAGATCGGCCTACCCGATCGGTTGGTCGCCTGGGCAGGCCCGCTGCTGTTCGACTACATCACCGCGGACGCTTACGAGGGCAACCTCTACGCCGCGACGTACGGCGACCAGTCCGGTAGCGCACGGTACTTCGAGGGCTTGGGGGACTACTTCGCCTCGCTACCGCCCGATCGCTTCCCGAACATCGCCGGCATGGCCCGGACGCTCACCTCCGGTGGTGGCGACGAGCGTTTCGAGTTCGGCCTCGACGTGATCCTTACCGGCCTCGAGGCGAAAGCGTCACAGTCCCTCCGCGATCGCGGCGGCGATGCGTAGCCAGGCGTTGCGGGTGCGCGACGACAGTTCGCCGTAACGGATCGGCTCACCCGAGTCGAGCAGCCGCTCGTACGGCGCGAGCAGCACCGAGCGGGTGCGTGCCGCGAAGTGCCGCTGGATCGCCTCCAGGTCGACGTCCTTGCGGTTCGCCGGCATCGCGACCACGCTGACCGCCCGCCGCACCAGCTCGTGCCGACCGGTCTGGTCGAGGTGGTCGAGCATGCGCGCCGCGGTCTCGGCCGAGTCGCCACGTGCGGACATCGTGATGACGAGCTGGTCGGTGGCGTCGATCGCCGCCTGCCAGTTCTCGGCGCGGACGTTGTTGCCGGTGTCGACGACGATCAGCTTGTAGAAGCGGCTGACGACCTCGCGGATGTCGACGAACGCCTTCGCGGTGAGCATCTCACCGGCGGTGGCGGATTCGTCCGACGCGAGCACGTCGAACATCGCCTCGCCCTGGGACCGGACGAACGGCGTCAGGTCGCCGACCTTGCCGCTGTGCTGGAAGCCCGGCAGCGCGCGGAGGACGTCGCGCACTGTGTGCACGTGGTAGTCCTGCTGGGAGCGCATGCCCAGGGTGCCCTGGGTTTCGTTGTTGTCCCAGGCCAGGACGTATCCGCCGCGGTTCTGGCCGAAGGTCATCGCGGTCATCAGCACCGCGACCGTCTTGCCGGCGCCGCCCTTGGGGTTGACGACGGTCACCTGGCGGAGACCGCCGAAGTTGCGTCGGACCTTCGCGACGGCGTCGCGGAAGTCGATCTCGCGCTTCGAGAGTGCAGGGCTGACCGTGCCGAAGGTGACCCGCCGGATCAGCGCCGGCACGCCCATCGTCGGCTCCGGGGGGCGGGGGCGGTGTGCCCGCCGGGCGGCGAACTCCTCTGCCGTGGGGGGCACTGCGGGTTGGTCGAAGCGCTGGTTCGTATTGCCCTGCCAGCCGGGGTGCGGCTGGGTGCGTGGTTGCTGTTCCGGCTGCGGTTGACGTTCGGCGGCAGCGTCCGGGGCCGGTCGGTAGGCGTAGTGGTCCGGCGGGCGTTGCAGGTCGTGAGGGGCGGGCTGCGGTACGCCCGGGTAGCTCGGGGGCGGCGCCTGCTCGGCGGGACCCGCCGGCGGCCACTGCGCCGCCGTCAACGGATCAGCCTCCCCCTGCCCAGGCTGCCCGAATGCCCCCTGCCCTGCGCCGGGCTGCCCCGAAACGGGCTGCCCGAAGTCGGGCTGGCCCGCGATCGGCTGCCCGGACACGGGCTGGTCGAAGCCGGGCTGCCCGGACACGGGCTGGTCGAAGCCGGGCTGCCCGGACACGGGCTGGTCGAAGATCGGCTGGGCCGGGGTCGGCTGGCCCGAGACGGGCTGGTTGTAGATCGGCTGACCGGAGACGGGCTGGTCGAAGACCGGCTGCTGGTCCTGGGGCGGCCATGGCTGGGGCGCCGGCTGGTCCTGCGGAGGCCATTGTTGGGCGGCGGGCTCCTGCGGGGGCCATTGCTGGGGCGGCTGTTGGGCGGGCCACTGCTGCTGGTTCTGCGCCGGCCACTGCTGCTGCTCGGGCGGCGGCCACTGCTGGGCAGGCGGCTGCTCCGGTGGCGGCCACTGCTGGGCGGGGGGCTGCTCCTGCTGGGGCCATTGCTGCTGCTCAGACCCCGGCCACGGCTGCTGCCACTGCCCCTCCTGGCCGGGCCACTGCTGCTCCTGCGCAGGCCACTGCTGCTGGGCGGGCCACCCACCCTGCGCCGGCCACTGCTGCTCCGGCGCCGGCCACCCCGGCTGCTGACCCTGTCCCGGCTGACCCTGTCCCGGCTGACCCGGCTCCGGCTGAGCCGGCCACTGCTGCGCGGCCGAGTCCTGCGCCGGCCACTGCTGCGCGGCCGAGTCCTGCGCCGGCCACTGCTGCCCCGGCGGCTGCTGACCAGGCGGCTGAGAAGGCTGCTGCGGGGGCCACTGCTGCTCAGCCCCCGGCCACTCCGACTGCCCCTGCGCCGGCCACTGCTCACCCTGCCGAAGCCACTGCTCACCCTGCCCCGGCCACGGCGTCTGCTCGGAAGCCTGCATCGGCCACGGCGTCTGGGCCGCCTGATCGACGGGCCACTGCTGATCGGCCGCACCATCAGCCCCGGGCCACCCCTGCGCCGACGGCGGCTGCCACTGCTCACCGGACGCAACCCCGGGCACGGTAGGCGCATTCGGATCGATCACCGGCGCCGAACTCGAAACCGGGCTGTCAGCCGTGGGCCACTGCGGCACCTCCGGCGCAGCAGACGCCAACCCGTCAGGTCCGGGCTGCGCCGGCACCTCGGGCGTCTCGTCGAGCCGGACGACCCCGTTCGTGCCGGTGCTGCTCTCGACCCACCCGGACCCGCTCTGCAGATGGGCAGCCGCCGGCGTGCCGTTGACCGGCGTATCGGACGACTCGGTCGACGGCCATCCGATCGCGGACGGCTCCCCGGAAACCTCGGTCTCGGGACGCCCGTTGGCCTCACCGTTGCTCTGGCCGGTGCCTTGCACGGTTCGAACCCCCAACGTTTTCTGGCCGGAGCACTGCTTGGTCAGGACCCGGTGCGAACTACGCCCAGTATCCATACTGCCGGTACCCACCGAAGGTCGATAACTCCGGTTAGCGGATGTAGACACCCCAGGCGTCGCGCTCCATCCACCAGGTCCTTTTCTTACTTACGGTGCCGGCGACCCCGTCATCGGCCACCGGAACCCCATCGGATGAGTCGACGAGAGTGAATTGCGCCGCGCGCCCACGCGCCCGCCGAACCTCGACCTCACCGTGGGCGCGCTTGCGTCCGAACAGCCCACGCGACGGTGCCGCCGGCAACGCCAGCCCCACCTCCAGGACGCCGTCCGCCGGATCCGCGTGCACGACCAGCGGCAGTCCGGCCAGCGACCCGTACCCGTCGGCGTTGGCGACCGCGCAGGCCAGCAGGGGTTCGGTGCCGTCGGTCAGCAGCGTGTCGTCGACGTCGATCCGGGCGAACCACGGCACGGGTCGTCCGCCCTCGTCACCACCGCCGAGGATCGCGCCGTGCAGCGTCACCGACCCGCCGTCGTGGCGCAGCAGGTCGACGCGGCGCGACTTCCCGTCCAGGACCGCGGCGGCCACGTCCGCAGGGGCACGCGGCAAGTCCAACTTCGCGGCCAGATCGACGTCGCCCGAAGCATCCAGGGGCAGGACGCCGATGGCGGGAAGATCCGGCACCGTACGGTCGCTGGGCAGGTCGGCGGGGCGTTCGCCGCCGCGCGGCAGGGACTGGCGCACCATCCGGCGCAGCACCGCACGCAGCTGACCGTCGCCACCGGCGACCACCAGGCGCGCGCCGTCGACCGACGCGCGTTTCACCGCGGCATCGACGTCCGCGTCCGAATCCAGCTCGAGTACCTCGACGTCCGCGCCCTTGCGCAGCGCATCACGACAGGCCAACACGGGTACCCGGGATGCGACACCGGGACCCGGGGCGAGAAGCAGCACGTCCACGTTGGTTAGCCTTACACGTAATCCATTCCTGGGTTGATGGAGGACCGTATGCCCGCGATCGTGCTCGTCGGTGCCCAATGGGGCGACGAAGGTAAGGGTAAAGCCACCGACCTTCTCGGCGGTTCGGTCCAGTGGGTAGTCCGGTACCAGGGCGGCAACAACGCCGGTCACACCGTGATCACTCCGGACGGCGAGAAGTACGCCCTGCACCTGATCCCGTCGGGCATCCTGACGCCCAACACCACATCGGTGATCGGCAACGGCGTCGTCGTGGACCCGGCCGTGCTCATCGGGGAGATGGACGGGCTCATCGAGCGCGGTGTGAACGTCGAAAACCTCAAGATCTCGGCCGACGCGCACCTGATCATGCCGCACCACCGGGCGCTGGATAAGGTCACCGAGCGTTACCTGGGCAAGGCGCGGATCGGCACCACCGGGCGGGGCATCGGCCCGGCCTACGGCGACAAGCTGGCCCGGATCGGCATCCGGGTCGCGGACCTGCTCGACCCGGGCATCCTGCGCCGCAAGCTCGACACGGTGCTCGCCGAGAAGAACCAGATCCTGGCGAAGGTCTACAACCGCAAGGCGTTGGACGCCGAAGCGGTGGCCGACGAGTACCTGGGTTACGCGGCGCGGCTCTCCGACCACATCGCTGACACCCGCCTGCTGCTCAACAAGGCGCTGGAGCGCGGCGAGACGATCCTGCTGGAAGGCTCGCAGGGCACGCTGCTCGACGTCGACCACGGCACTTATCCGTTCGTGACGTCGTCGAACCCGACCGCAGGCGGAGCGTGCGCGGGCAGTGGAATCGGGCCGACGCGGATCACGAAGGTGATCGGCATTCTCAAGGCGTACACCACCCGCGTGGGCTCGGGTCCGTTCCCGACCGAGCTGCTCGACGAGTACGGCGAGCGGCTGCGCAAGGTCGGCGGGGAGATCGGTGTCACCACCGGGCGCAACCGGCGCACGGGCTGGTTCGACGCGGTGATCTCGCGGTACGCGACCCGGGTCAACGGCCTCACCGACATCTTCCTGACGAAGCTCGACGTGTTGTCCGGGCTCGACCGGGTGCCGATCTGCGTCGCCTACGACGTGGACGGCGAGCGCATGGACGACATGCCGATGACCCAGACCGACCTGCACCACGCGACGCCGATCTACGAGTACATGGACGGTTGGTGGGAGGACCTGTCCGAGATCCGGACGTTCGCTGACCTGCCGAAGAACGCCCAGGCGTACGTGTCGCGGCTGGAGGAGCTGTCCGGCACGCAGATCAGCGTCATCGGCGTGGGTCCGGGCCGCGAGCAGAACGTGGTCGTCCGCGACCTGATCTGACTGTTTGCTGCACTCCTCCTCGGGCACTCGGGGTGATTCCCGACGCCTGAGGAGGAGATCAGGGTGGAGCTGGAGTTCCTGTCCGAACTGGCGACCCAGCGAGGTCCGTTCGTCACCGTCTGGCCCAGTACCCGGAGCCGCTGCCGTATGTGGTCGTCGCGGCCGACCGGCCCGGGGCCGACGTCTCGGCGTGGGCCGCGCCCGGGGAGCAGCTGTTCGCCGACTCCGTGGTCGGCCCCGACCAGCACCCCCTGCACAAGGTGCCCGGCGGCGGTTGGTCGGCGCTGCGGTACCAGCACGCGGTCGAGGTCGCGTGGGAGCACAACGCGGCCGCGGTGGCCCAGGAGGTGACCCGGGTGGCCGACACCATTCGGGCGCGGCTGGTGGTGCTGGCCGGTGACGTGCGGGCGGTATCGCTGCTGAAGGCCTCGTTGCCGCCGAGGGTGTCCGACGTGGCCGTGTCGACGGAGACGGGTTCACGCGCGGATCACTCCAGTCTCGACGTCGATTCCGGGAGGGCATGATCGACACGCTCGTGATCGTCGATGACCCGACCTCCGACCTGACGCTGGCCGTCGGACCAGAGCCGCTGCAGGTGGCGCTCAATGAGGACATCCTGGCCGGATACGGCGTGACGGCCGAGCGGGACCGCGCCGACGCGGCGTTCATCCGGGCGCTGGCCGCGTCGGGTGGGCGCATCGAGGTGATCACCGAGGACCGTTCGGCGGAAGGGCCCGAAGAGAACCTCGATTTCGCCGACGGGCTCGCGGCGATCGTGCGTCGGCCCGGCGCCGGCCAGTACTGAAATTTGTGGACGGCCCCCCGCTCCGCGCTCCTCGCGCGTGAGTACGAGTGCCCGGGTCTGCGTACCGTGCGTGGTGCCGCTATAACGGCGGTACGGGATCGGACCGGAGAGGGGGGTGACGATGGCGGACGAGGAGACTCCTCCGGAGAGCGAGGAACCACCGACGGCGCCGCCCACCACCGGGTTACCGCCCCGCCTGCCCCCGAGGTGGGCTTCCGGTGGCCGAACGCTGTCCAAGTTCGACGGCCTGAGCCTCGCGGCTCGGATCGTGCGGCTCTGCGTCGTCGTCATTCTGCTGGTGGGCGCGGTGGTCGTCGCGACGGTCACCATCGCGGGTCTCGGACCACCGTCCGAGGAGGATCTGCGCCGCGAAGCCGGGCTGCTGGACAAGCGGCAGCTGCTGATCGGCGTCAAGGACGACCAGCCGGGCATGAGCCTGCGCCAGGACGGCGTCTACCGCGGCTTCGACGTCGAGGTCGCGTACATGGTCGCCGCCGACCTCGGTTTCGCCCCCGACGACGTGCGGTTCCTCACGATCGAGAGCGAGGACCGGGCCCGCCGCCAGGCGCTCGACGTCAAGACGAACAAGATCGTGACGGTCGACCTCGTCGTCGCCACGTTCAGCATCACGAAGGCACGCATCGACGACCCGGACGTGATGTTCTCCGCGCCGTACCTGCGCACCGAGCAGTCGGTGCTGACGCGCAAGACCACGAAGAAGTACGAGGCGCTCTCCGACCTGGCCGGTTCGAAGGTCTGCACGCTGAACACGACGACGTCCGCGCAGAACCTGCGGGCCGCCGGCGTGCAGCCCGTCGGCAAGAACAAGATCAGCGAGTGCGTGAAGGGCCTGGAGGCCGGCGCGTACGAGGCGGTCTCCACCGACGCCGCGATCCTGGCCGGCTTCGTGCACGTGAACCCCGGCAAGTTCACGATCCACGACATCGGCGCCGAGGGCAGCGAGCTCTACGGCATCAACGTCGGCCGTAACAAGGCACTGCAGACGCTCGTCGACCTCTCGCTGTACCGCTCGTACACCGAGCCCACGGACCGCCGCTGGGAGACCGCGTACGACGACCACCTGCGCACCGAGCAGGCCGACGCGATGCCGCAGCAGGTCGCGGTGGCCCAGCAGCCCGAGGTGGACCGCCCGCGGGTGCGCATCTGGCCCTGGGAGACCGAGCCGTGACCGAGCGACCACAGCCGATTCTGCTGGGACGCCGCCGCCGGGGCCGTGACCAGCAGTGGGTGCTCACCGCGCTCCCGGCGTTCCCGCTGCTCCTGCTCGTGCTGCGCCTGTGGTACCTGAGCCGGCAGGACCTGCAGACGATGTTGCTGCTGGTCCAGAACGTCAGCCCGCTGGGCCTGATCGGCTCGCTGCTGATCACGCTGATCTGGGCGCCGCCGGTGTTCATCCTGGTCGGGCGTGCGCTGGGTGGGCTGTTGCTGGTCAGCTCGATCGACGCGGGTCGGTCGTGGCTGGCCCGAACCGCGGGGCGGACACCGGGATGGGTGGTGCTGTCCGCGTTCGCGGTGGCCGCTGTCACCTGGCAACTGCGTTTCTTGCCGACGCTCGTCCTGTTGCTGGTCGTGATCTTCGCGCTCGACGTGCGGCTGAGATACGAGGACTACCCGCAGCTGGTGATGATCGCGTGCATCGCGGTGCCGGTGACGCTCTCGATCCTCGGCCTGTTGCTGTTCGGTCCGGCGGCGATCGACGCGCTGCGGGTAGCCGAGCCCGAGACCGCGTTCCTGCTGATCGCGCCGGTGCTGGCGCTACCGTTCCTCACCGGGCCGGTACCAGCGCCGGTCTCGATGCTCGTGACGCACTGGGTGGCGATGGCGGGGCTGGCGATCGGCCCGATCCTGGTGGCCGCGATCTTCGTCCAAGCGCCGGTGCTGCCATCGGTGGCCCTGGAGTTGAAGCGCGACACGGCAGGGCTTCCTTCGACACCCGACGATGACGTCGTCGGGGGCTCCGACGTCACGGTGGTGCGCGGGCAGGTGATCACCGTCGACGACCGCTCGACGACGCTGCTGGAGACCGGCGGCAAGGTCGCGTTCGTGCCGAACACCGCGGTGATCAGCCAGGTCTTGTGCCCCGACCCGCTGGATCCGCCGTACAGCGCGGTGGCCGTGTACGGGTGGCAGGTGGAGCGGGCAATGCTGAGTTGGCTGGCGCCGAGCCGGTCGGTACGCGAGCCCACCGATCCCCGGTGTTTGGGCCGCCCGGTGCAGCGCTGAGCGCTGCACGTTTTGGGGGGTCATAGCCCACCAAGGTGTGCAGGCCTCACGGGGCAGGTCGGTCCGCAAGCGGCCGGGATGCCGGTCCACCCGCGGGTGGAGAGTACGGCGGCAGTCCGCGCAGCCACTTCGCACGGCTGGTAGCGGACGTCGTCCCAGCCGAATCGGATGGTGATTTCGCCGCGCATCGCCGCGTCGACATCACGTCGTCTGTCGCGCCAAGCGGCCAGAACGGTCTGGTGTACCGCCCGACCGTCGAGTTCGATCGTGGTCTTGTACTCCCGGTGATGGATGTCCTGCCGCGTACCTGCGGCAGGACATCCATCACCAGGAAGTAGCGCTCGAGCACCGAGTGCGCACCACCCCGGACGTCCTTCGCTGCGGCGAGAATCTCACCGCGCCACTTGAGGCCGCGATTTCCCATCGCGATGTCGACTGCCTTGTCGAGCTGGTTCGGATAGAACTGACCGGCCCGAGCGAGAAGAGCCGTGACCGTCGCGCCTCACGGACCATGCTGCCGCGAGCGCCGCCAGGCCTGGTTCGATCAGGTCGGTCGGGACGCTGGCGAAGCCCAGGCGGATGGCGTTTCGCTGTCGCTCGGCGCCCAGGTGGTAGGTGTCGCTCGGCTCGATCAGCACCCCTCGCCCTCTCGCCGCAGCGGCCAGAGCTCGGCTGTTCAGCTCCGGGGGCCCCACCACCCACAGTGCCGTTCCGCCCGCCGGGAACGTGTCGCCGAACGCCGGGCCCCAGCCCAGGTGCGTCTCCACCGCGGCCACCGTTCGGCGCCAGCGGTCGCGCAGGATCGTCCGGGCCCGGCGCAGCGCCCGCGCGTAGTCCCCGGACGTGATCAGCAGGGCCAGCGCCCGCTGCTGCTGGCCGGGGGCGTGCCGCACCTGGAACCGACGTCGCTCGCGCAGTGCGGCGACCAGCCTGGCGTCGGCTACCAGGAACCCCAGGCGCAGGCCCGGGGCGAGGAACTTCGAGAAGCTGCCGAGGTAGACGACCTGGCCGCGCCGGTCCAGGGCCTTCAGCGCCGGCGTGGGGCTCCCGGCGTACCGGAACTCCGCGTCGTAGTCGTCCTCGACGATCACCAGGTCCGGGGAGGCGTCCAGGAGTTGCCGCCGACGCCCCACCGTCAGCGTCACGTTCGTCGGGTACTGGTGCGAGGGGGTCACGGCCACGGCGTCGCACGACAGCAGTTCCGGACCCGGCACCATGCCGCCACCGTCCACCGGGATCGCCATCAGCGACGCCCCGGTGCGCACCGCGATGTGCCACAGGTCCGGGTAGCCGGGCACCTCCACGGCCAGCCGACGCCCCGGTCCGAGCAGCTCGCCGGCCACCAGCGCGTGCCCCTGCTGGGAGCCGAGCGTTACCAGCACCTGGGAGGGGTCGGCGTCGATGCCCCGGGCCGGGAGGATGTGTCGGCACAGTGCCTCGACCAGCAGCGGATCGTCGGCGTCGCCGAGGTCGGAGAGGCTGGGCCAGAACGAGTCGCCCTCCAGTGCGGCACGCAGAGCCCGCTGCCACGCCCGCTGCGGGAACAGGTCTGAGGAGGGCTGACCGCTCAGGAACGGATAGCGGTAGCGCTGCCAGTCCCGGGGTCGGTGGGAGATCGGTAGGTCAGCGTCGAGGATCGGCGCGAGTCGGGCGTCCCAATCGAAGCGGTTTTCTGCCGGAGGCAGGACCTGGCGCAGCTCGGCGTTGACGGCCAGCCCGGACCGCGCGAGCGGGGTGACGTACCCCTCGGCGATCAGTTCCTGGTACGCGGTGACCACCGTGTTCCGGGAGATGCCCAGCGACGCCGCCAGCTCCCGCGACGACGGCAACCGGCTCTCGGCCCCGAGCCGGCCGGCCAGGATGTCCTGCTCCAACGATGCCCGGAGCTGCCGGTACAGCGGCACACCGGAACTCCGGTCGAGGACAACTGGACTCATCGCCACAGCATGAACTGGATCTTGTGAGTGGTCCAGATCCGGGCGACGGTGGAGGCCCCGACCCGAGGAGCTCTCATGCGCACCGTCCCGCACTGGATCGGCGGCAAGCCCGCCGAAGGCCGGCAATCCGGGCCGGTGTTCGACCCGAGCACCGGTGAGCAGATCGCGACCGTCGCGTTCGCCGCGCAGGACGACGTGAACGACGCGGTCGCCACCGCGAAGGAAGCGTTCAAGACCTGGAAGAAGTCCAGCCTCGCCCAGCGCACCCGCATCCTGTTCGCGTTCCGCGAGCTGCTCGACCGCAACACCGACGAGCTGGCGCGCATCATCAGCCGCGAGCACGGCAAGACGGTTCCGGATGCCAAGGGCGAGGTCGCCCGTGGCCTGGAGATCGTCGAGTTCGCGTGCGGCATCGGCGAGCACATCAAGGGTGACCAGTCCCCGAACGTGAGCACCGGCGTCGACTCGTTCTCGGTGCGTCAGCCGCTGGGCGTGGTCGCCGGCATCACGCCGTTCAACTTCCCGGTCATGGTGCCGCTGTGGATGTCGCCGATCGCGATCGCGGCCGGGAACACGTTCATCCTCAAGCCGAGTGAGAAGGACCCGTCGGCGGGTGTGCGGCTGGCCGAGCTGTGGGCCGAGGCCGGGCTGCCCGACGGTGTTTTCAACGTGCTGCACGGTGACAAGGTCGCCGTCGACGGTCTGCTGACCCACCCGGACGTCGCCGCGGTGAGCTTCGTCGGATCGACGCCGATCGCGAAGTACATCCACGAGACCGCGACCGCGCACGGCAAGCGGGTGCAGGCGCTCGGTGGGGCGAAGAACCACATGGTCGTGCTGCCGGACGCCGACCTCGACCTGGCCGCCGACGCGGCGGTGAGCGCGGGGTACGGCGCGGCCGGTGAGCGGTGCATGGCGATCTCGGTGGTGGTTGCGGTCGGTGCGATCGCCGACGAACTGGTCGAGAAGGTCGCAGCCAGGATCCCGGCCGTGAAGGTCGGTCCCGGCGACAGCCCGGACTCCGAGATGGGCCCACTCGTCACCGCCCAGCACCGCGACAAGGTGCGCGGCTACATCGATGCCGGGGCCGAAGCGGGCGCCACCCTGGTCGCCGACGGGCGGAACGTGGAGATCGAGGGCGACGGCTACTGGGTCGGCCCCACGCTCTTCGACCACGTGCAGAAAGACCAGACCATCTACACCGACGAGATCTTCGGCCCGGTGTTGTCGGTCGTCCGCGTCGAGACCTACGACGAGGCGCTCGACCTCGTCAACGACAACCCGTACGCGAACGGCGTCGCGCTCTTCACCTGCGACGGCGGTGTGGCCCGGCAGTTCGGGCTCGACGTCGAGGTGGGCATGGTGGGTATCAACGTCCCGATCCCGGTGCCGGTGGCCACCTACTCGTTCGGCGGCTGGCGGAACTCGCTCTTCGGTGACGTCCACATGTATGGCGCGGAAGGCGTGCGGTTCTGGACGCGTGGCAAGGTCGTGACGACGCGGTGGCCCGACCCGTCACACCGCGGCGTCGATCTTGGCTTCCCGCAGAACAAGTAGGAGTTCCGAATGAGCAGAACCTACGAGCTCGACCGCGCTCACGTCTTCCACTCCTGGTCGGCGCAGTCGCTGATCAAGCCGATGGTGATCGACGGCGCCCTGGGGTCCTACGTCTGGGACGAAGAGGGAACCCGGTACCTCGACTTCACCTCGCAACTGGTGTTCACGAACATCGGGCACCAGCACCCGAAGGTCGTCGCCGCGATCCAGGAGCAGGCGGGAAAGCTCTGCACCGTGGCACCGGCGTTCGCGAACGACGTCCGGAGCGAAGCGGCGCGGTTGATCGTCGAACGCGCGCCGGAAGGCCTCAACAAGGTCTTCTTCACCAACGGCGGTGCGGACGCGAACGAGAACGCGGTCCGGATGGCCCGACTGCACACCGGACGTCGGAAGATCCTGACGACCTACCGCAGCTACCACGGCAACACCGGCGCGGCGATCCAGATGACCGGTGACCCGCGGCGGTGGCCGAACGACGGCGTCGCCACCGACGTCCACCACTTCTTCGGGCCGTACCTCTACCGGTCGCCGTTCTGGTCGACGACCGAGGAGGAGGAAAACGACCGGGCGCTCGCGCACCTCGAGGCCACGATCCAGCTCGAGGGGCCGTCGACGATCGCGGCGATCGTGCTGGAGTCGATCCCCGGTACCGCCGGCATCCTGGTGCCTCCGGGCGCGTACCTGGCCGGCGTCCGCGAGCTGTGCGACAAGTACGGCATCGTGTTCGTCGCCGACGAGGTGATGGCGGGATTCGGTCGCGCCGGCGAGTGGTTCGCGGTGGACCACTGGGGGGTCGCGCCCGACCTGATCACGTTCGCGAAGGGCGTGAACTCGGGTTACGTGCCGCTGGGTGGCGTCATCATCTCGGACGAGATCGCGGCGACGTTCGCCGAGCGTCCGTTCCCGGGTGGGCTGACCTACTCCGGTCACCCGCTCGCCGCGGCGGCTGCGGTGGCGACGATCAACGCGATGGCCGACGAGGGCATCGTCGAGCACGCCGCGAACATCGGTGAGGACGTCATCGGACCGGGCCTGCGCGAGCTGGCCGAGCGGCACCCCGTCATCGGCGAGGTGCGGGGTCTGGGCGTCTTCTGGGCTCTGGACCTGGTGCGTGACCGCGCCACCCACGAACCGCTGGTGCCCTACAACGCCGCCGGTGCTGACAACGTGCCGATGGCCGAGTTGCTCACCGAGGCCAAGTCCCGCGGTCTGATCCCGTTCGTCAACATGAACCGAATGCACGTCGTGCCTCCGTGCACCGTCAGCGAGGGCGAGGCCAAGGAGGGTCTGGCGATCCTCGACGAGGTCTTCACGCTGGTGGACCGCCACTACAACGGCTAGGTCGACGAGGGGTCGGCCGCGTTGGTGGCTGACCCCTCGTAGTTGGCCGGTAACGACGCGTTAATGAAAAGGTACAACTGATCTGCAATCGGCATGATCTACTCAATAGGTGTCTCTACCGCTGTGTGTGCTCGCGCTCACCCTCGGAACGGCGATCGGCGCGGCACGGGGTAGCTGCCGTTGTGCGTCCGCGCTGGCCGCTCTCGGTGTGGTCTGGATCCTGGCGAACGGCCCGATGGAGGGCCACGTGCTGTGGACGCTCGACAGTGAGCACGGCCTGACCAGCGCGGACCTGTTGACGATCCCGATACTGACGCTCGCCGGGTGGCGGCTGTGGCGCAGCGCTCCGCCGCTCGTCGCCCCGTCCGCTCAACGGAGGGTTACTCGCCGTCGATCGGCTGCCTCGCTCGTCCGGTTGTCCACAGGAGGGCCGGGCGGGGCATCGGGCGACTGACCACGCCACTAGGCTCGTCGCCGTGCGCGTCCTCGTTATCGGATCCGGTGCCCGTGAACACGCTTTGTGTACGGCACTGGCCGCAGACCCGTCTGTCGAGCTTCTCGTCTGCGCCCCGGGCAACGCCGGGATCGCGGCGGTCGCCCAGATCGAGCCGGTCAAGCCGACCGACCCGTACGCCGTCGCGGCGCTCGCCCGGCAGGTCGACGCGGAACTGGTGATCATCGGGCCGGAGGCGCCGCTGATGGCCGGCGTGGCCGACATGGTGCGCGAAGAAGGCATCCCGGTGTTCGGCCCCGACGCCGCGGCCGCGCGGATCGAGGGTTCGAAGTCGTTCGCCAAGGCCGTGATGAGTGCGGCCCGCGTGCCCACCGCCGAGTCCCGCACCTGCGACGACGGTCCGCAGGTGGAGGCCGCGCTCGACTTGTTTGGCGCGCCCTACGTCGTCAAGGCCGACGGGCTGGCTGCCGGCAAGGGTGTCGTCGTCACCGACGACCGGGCCGTCGCGCTGGCCCACGCGGCCGACTGTGGCCGCGTCGTGATCGAGGAGTTCCTCGATGGCCCCGAGGTGTCGCTGTTCGTCATCACCGACGGGGTCACCGCGGTGCCGCTGCTGCCGGCGCAGGACTTCAAGCGTCTCGGTGACGGCGACGAAGGTCCCAATACCGGCGGCATGGGTGCGTACACGCCGCTGAGCTGGCTGCCCGGCGGGTGCGTCGACGAGGTCATGCGGGCTGTGGTCCACCCGACGCTCAAGGACCTCGCGAGCCGCGGCACGCCGTTCGTCGGCGTTCTGTACGTCGGGCTGGCCATCACGTCGCGCGGGCCGCGGGTCATCGAGTTCAACGCGCGCTTCGGTGATCCGGAGACGCAGGTCGTGCTGGCGATGCTGGAGACGCCGCTGTCCGGGCTGCTGCACGCCGCGGCTACCGGTGCGCTGGCCGCGCACGCGCCGCTGACGTGGCGCGAGGGGTCGGCGATCACCGTGGTCATGGCGTCGGCCGGGTACCCGGGCACCCCGCGTACCGGGGACGTCATCACCGGCGCCGACCAGCCGGGGGTGCTGCACGCGGCCACCGCGCGCAACGACGCCGGTGAGCTGGTCACCAGCGGGGGCCGTGTCCTGTCGGTCACCGCGGTCGGCGCCGACCTCCCCGAGGCCCGGGCCGCCGCGTACACGAAGCTCGACTCGATCAGCTTCGACGGCGCCCAGTACCGCACCGACATCGCCGCCAAGGCCGAAGCGCAGGAAATCTCGGTCTGACCCGCCGCGCCGAGCCGGCAGAGGGGTCAGTCGGTCGCGGACGCCGCCCAGCTCCCGTCGTTGCTCACGGTAATGCGGTAGGGGAGGTCGGCGCCGTCGTCGAAGCGCACCAGGCACGCGTACGTCCCGACGCCGAGCGGGTCGACGGTGTCTTCGATGCAGGTCGCGCCCGTGACCGTCCCGTCGGCGGACGTGGTCGACGTCAGCTGCTGCTCGAGTTCGGTGGTGGTCATGACGGTCGAGGTCGCGTTCAGGTAGAGCGGGACGGTCACCGCGATGACGATGCCGAGGATCAGCGTCCAGACCGCGAAACTCGCGACCAGAGTGCCGGCGAAGACACCCCAGTAGCGGCCGCCGGGTAGTCCCAGCGCGCGGGCGTCGCTCGACCGGCGGGCAGCGGAGATCGCGCCGAAGATGCCGAAGAACATCGTGAAGACCGCGACCGGCCAGGCTTTGGGACCGTCGATGGACGGCCAGGCCGGAGCGGACGAGTAGTCGTAGCCGTAACCGGGGGAGTCGAAGCTCGGAGGAGCGGCGTGCGCGCCGTAGGAGTCGGGGATCGTGGCCGCGCCGCGGCTCCACGCACCCGCCATCGCCGGCGCGGGATGCGGAAGCGAGACCGCCGGGGACACCGGCGCCTCCGCCCCCGGTTCCACGTGGAACGCCGGAGCGGGCACAGCATCGGTCAGCGGGGAGGGCGTCGGCTCGGTGCCGGGATTGGTCATCGGGTTGGCTCCAGGAACGGGAGGGGCGGTGCACCGTTCGAGTCGGCCTCGCGGGCCCGAGCGTCACTGGTTCGCGCCGACCGCTCCCGTCCCGCACCAGAGCAAAAACCGTCAGGAACTCGCGCGTCGGACCGATGTTCCACGCATGCGGACGCTCGCCGGACGACACAGTGGCGTGGCGATCCTCGCCGCGACGGCGTTCGGTCTCGCCACCCTCACCGCGGGCGAACGAACCAACGCGCGGCTGGAGGAGACGCTCTCCGCGCCGGGCAGTCCGCTCACGGTGGCCGCGGCCGGTGCGAGCCCGGAGACCCAGCAGACGATCGTCCGCGCGCGGGCGCTCTACACCGCCCCGGGGAGTGCGGCAGCCGTCGCGCTGGCCAAGGCACCGCGTTCGCAGACCCGCACCCGCTCGTTGCTCGGCAAGATCGCCAACCAGCCGCAGGCGGTCTGGTTCGGCGACTGGCTCACGCCGGCGAAAGCGCGTTCGCAGGCGACGACGCTGGTCAAGGCTGCGAAGAAGACCAACAAGCTGTTGCCGGTCGTGCTCTACAACATCCCGTTCCGCGATTGCCACGGCTACTCGGCCGGCGGGGCGAAGAGCGACACCGCGTACCGCGCGTGGATCGACCAGGTCGCGGCCGGGCTCGCCGGTGGGAAGGTCGTCGCGGTCCTCGAGCCCGACGCCCTGCCCCACCTGGATTGCCTCACCACCTCCCGGCAGGCGGCCCGGCTGGCGTTGCTGCGCTACGCGGTCACGCGGCTGACGAACACGTCCGGTATCGCGGTGTACATCGACGCGGGCCACAGCGCGTTCAAGTCGGCCGAGACGATGGCTGCCCGCCTGGAGCAGGCCGGTGTCGACCGCGCCGCAGGGTTCGCGCTCAACGTCGCGAACTTCCGTGCGACGGCGGACGAGGTCGCGTACGGCCGCGACATCTCGCTCCGCGCGGACAATGCCCACTTCGTGATCGACGTCAGTCGCAACGGCAACGGGCCGTGGAGCGGGACGCAGAGCTGGTGCAACCCGCCGGGCCGTGCGCTGGGGTCCCGGCCCACGACGTCGACGGGGGATCCGTTGCTCGACGCGTCGCTGTGGATCAAGACGATCGGGCTGTCCGACGGGGCGTGCCGCACCGGCGCGCCGAAGGCCGGCATCTGGTGGCAGTCCTACGCGTTGGGCCTGGCCACGCGGGCGCGCTGGTAGAGGAACGCCTTCTCCGCCTCGTTCGCGGTGAGTTCGGCGGCTGCCTCGTACGCGGCGACCGAGTCGGACGTGCGGTCGAGGCGGTGCAGGAGGTCGGCGCGGACTGCGTGGAACAGGTAGTAGTTCTCCAGCGGCAGTTCGTCGACCAGTGCCAATGCGGCCGACGGCCCCTCCAGCTCCGCGATCGCCACCGCCCGGTTGAGCGCGACGACCGGCGTCGGCGTCATCGTCATCAGCAGGTCGTAGAGCTGGCGGATCTGGCTCCAGTCCGGAGGTGGTCCGTCGGTGTGCGCAGCGCTGATCGCGGCCTGCACCTGGTACGGACCGGGCTGTCCGCGGCGCAGGCACTGCCGCACCAGCGCCCGGCCCTCGTCGACCAGCGTGGCATCCCAGCGCGTGCGGTCCTGCGCGGTCAGCGGCAGCAACGAGCCGTCGGCGGCGACCCGCGCCTCCCGCCGCGACTCCGCCAGCACCATCAGCGCGAGCAGACCGCGCGCCTCCGGCTCGTCGGGCATGAGCTCGACCAGCAGGCGGCCGAGCCGGATCGCCTCCGCGCACAGCTCCGCCCGCACCAGGGACGCGCCCTCGCTGGCCGCGTACCCCTCGTTGAAGACGAGGTAGACGACGGCGAGCACACCGCGGAGCCGGTCGGGGAGGTCGGCGTCGCGCGGCACGCGGTACGGGATCCGCGCGGCGGTGATCTTCTTCTTCGCCCGGGTGATGCGGGCGGCCATCGTCGCCTCGGGCACCAGGAACGCCCGGGCGATCTCGGCGGTGGTCAGGCCGCCGAGCAGGCGCAGCGTCAGCGCGACCTGAGCGGCGGGGGCGAGCGCGGGGTGGCAGCAGGTGAACACGAGACGCAGGCGGTCGTCCTGCACGGGGCCCACCTCCTCCGGCGGCGTCGGGTCCATCAGTTGGAGCGCCTGCACGTGGCGGGCGTCCCGGGTGCTCTCCCGGCGGGCGCGGTCGATCGCGCGGTTGCGGGCGGTCGTGATGAGCCAGCCGGCCGGGCTCGGCGGTATCCCGTCGGTCGGCCAGCGCCGCACCGCGGAGGCGAACGCGTCCTGGACGCACTCCTCCGCGGTGTCGATGTCGCCGCAGACGCGGACCAACACCGACACCGCGCGCCCGTACTCGGCGCGGAAGATCGCGTCGATCTCGTTCAGGACTTCGCCCAGTAGAACGGCCGGACCTCGATCGGCAGCCCGATCGCGAGCGTGGTCCGCCGGCCCCAGCGCAGGGCCTCGTCCAGGTCGTCGACCTCGATGATCGTCAGGCCACCGAGGTACTCCTTGGCCTCGACGAACGGGCCGTCGGTGACCAGCACGTCGTCGTTGGCCAGCGAACCGCTCGGCAGGAGCCCGCCGGTCGCCCGGACCACTGTGGCGGTCTCCTGCGCCTCGAGCCCACCGGAGAACAGCCACACGCCGGCGTCCTTCATCTCCTGTTCGTTCTTCGCGACGCGCTCCATGATCGCCGCGAGAGCGTCGGGCTCCGGCGGGGTGCCCTCGGGCTGGTACACGCTGAGCAGGTACTGCGGCATGGTGGCCTCCGATTGTTTAGTGGATGCCGACTACACGAACGGACTCGAGCCGAATCGACAGTCTCACCCGCACGCGATATATGTCGGTCATGAGCGCGCCGGACATCGAGACTCCGATCAGCGCCCTGGCGCGGATCGACCACATCGAAGCGATGGACCTGACGGTCGTCGAACACGACCGTTTCCATGCCCAGATCGACGCCCTGGAGCCGGACGACTGGGAACGCGCCACCGACTGCGCGGGGTGGAGCGTCCGGGACGTGGTGGTGCACGTGCTCGGATCGGCGCGCGCTCAGGCGTCGCCCAAAGAAATGGTGCGGCAGGTGCGGGCCGGACGCCGGAGCGGCGCGAAGCGCTGGCGTGACCGCGCGAACGCGACCCAGTTGGCGGAGGGGGCCGAGCTCACGCCGGCCGGGTTGCCGGACGCGTGGGCGACCGCGTCGTACCAGGCGCTCCACGCCCGCCAGCGGATTCCGAGCGCAGTATTGGGATTGCCGCTGCTGCCGCTGGGGGTCGTCGACGGCATGCGCTTCGGTTGGAAGCCGGTCGGTTACCTGTACGGGATCGGGTTCACGCGCAGCGTCTGGATGCACCGCATGGACGTCGCCCGGGCAGTGAACACGGAGCCACACCTGAGCCCGGAGCACGACGGGCGGATCGTGGCCGACCTGGTCGCGGAGTGGGCGACGACCCACGCGGAGCCGTTCACGCTGTGGCTGACCGGTCCGGCCGGTGGCAAGTTCGAGCGCGCGTCGGGGCCGGTGACCGAGCTCGATGCGATCGAATTCGCCCGCACCCTCTCGGGCCGGGTCGACGGCGAAGGCTTACTCCGCCACCGCCTCCCGCTGGTCTGAGAGGGACTCGAGTGACGGAAGTCAACGAGCTGAATGCCGTTCTTTAAAAGAAGCTAGTAGCAGCGTGAACTCCACATTCGTGTCCTGGTGCATTGGCAGTCGCCATTTACCGTTGATTAGCGACAAGTGCGGGCCCTGGTATCCGGTGGGGGAAGCCGATGCGGCTCATCGCAGGACGGTACGAATTGCAGAAAGAGCTGGGCGCCGGCGGCATGGGGGCCGTCTGGCTCGGTCACGATCAGGTGCTGGGTCGGTCCGTGGCGATCAAGGAGATCCGCCTCGCCGCGACCGGCGCCACGAAGCTCACCGCTGCTGCCTTCCGGGAAGCGCGCGCCGCGGCGGCGCTGAACCACACGCACATCGTTCCGGTCTACGACGTCGTGGAGTACCGCAGCCGGCCGTGGATCGTGATGCTCGCGGTCGAGGGGCTGACGCTCCAGCAGCGTGTGCAGGCCGACGGCCCGATCGACCCCGACGTCATCGCGGCGGTCGGCGTCAACCTGGCGTCGGCGCTGGACGCCGCGCACGGGCAGGGCATCGTCCACCGGGACGTGAAGCCGTCGAACGTCATGCTGGCCCAGGACGAACACCCGTGGCTCGTCGACTTCGGAATCGCCCAGCCACGCAGTTGCGGAACGATCGACGAGACGTCTGCCCTGGTCGACGGGCCGCCGATCATCTCCCGCGCGGCCAAGGGAAGTGCTGGCTACGCGGCGCCCGAGCAGGTGCGCGGCGACCCGCCCGAGCCTCCCGTCGACGTCTTCGGGCTCGGCGCGACGCTCTACTACGCGGTCGAGGGCGAGCACGCGTTCAGCGGCGACGACGCCTGGGCCACGCTGATGGCGCCGCAGTTCGAGACGCCCCGCCGCCCGCGGAGGGCGGGCCGGCTGGGGTCGATCCTGCTGCGGATGATGGCACGGCAGCCCGACGAGCGCCCGACGCTCGAGGAGGTGCAGACCGCCCTGCGCCTACCGCCGCGTCGAACCTGCTTCCCCCCGCGGCGGCGTCACTCCGGTGCGGCTCCGCTCGGAGTCACGGTGGCGACCAGCGCTCGGTGATCTCCCACACCCAGGATCCGCGTGTGCAGTGACTCGACGGTGAGCCCCTGCGTGATCACGTAGTCGATCGTCCGGTCGGGGTGGCGCAGCGGGAACGTGTTGAGCCCGGCGGTCGCGCTCCAGCCCGCCTCTTCGACGGCGGGCACCACGACCGAGGGGGGCAGGTTCAGGTCGCCCATCAACAGGTGCGGGCCCGGCCGACGGCGCAGGACGTCGATCACGGCCGCCAGCTGGATCTCGGCGAGCGCGGGCCGGAAGTCCAGGTGGGTGACGCCGACCGACAGCGTCTCGCCGGCAGCGTGCACGTGCGCCAGGATCGCGACGCGCTGCTCGGCGCCCTCGTACCGGGACGTCTGCGGCAGCAGCACGACTTCGCGATCGCCCAGGTCACCGTCGACGAGCAGCGCGTTGCCGTACTCGCCGCCCTCCATCTCCATCGCGGCGCCGAAGCACGACTGCATGCCGGTCTCCTCCGCAGCGAGCGCGGTGAGGTCGGTGCCGCCGGAGCGGGTCGTGCACCGGTCGACCTCCTGGAGCGCGATCACCGAGGCGTCGAGTTCGGCACACGCCTTGCCGAGCAGGCCGGGCTCGACGGTGCCCGCCTCGGTTCGCCCGTGTTGGATGTTGAACGTCGCTACGACCACGGAACCCATACCGAGCGCTTACCCCGTAGATGGGCGACACATGTTTGGGACACGGAACGGGTAGCGATGCCTCAACCCCTGCATCAGGAGAGGACGCGATGGCTCTGCCTTACCCCACGCTCCCCGGTGACGTCGACCGGGCGGTCGCTGACGATTTCGCCGTCGTCCTGCGCCTGCTCGAGCACCTGGAGAACGTCGCCGGTGACCGTCGGACGCTCGCCGACCAGCTCGTGCACCGCTACACGTCGCTGTCGGTCGGGCTGGAGCAGGTCGTCTTTCCTACGTTCAAACAAAGTGCCGCTGTCGACGACGCGCTGAGCGCCCAGCACGCGGCCAAGGAGCGGCTGGCCGTGCTCGAGGCCGCCGAACCGGGCGAGGCGGAGTTCGAGCAGGCCTTGCTGCGCATGATCGAGGGCACGCGGCTGCACGTCGCCGAGATCGAGGGTCAGCTGCTCCCGGCGCTGCGCTCGTCCGGCGTCGACCTGCGAGCGCTCGGCGACCAGTATCTGGAGGCCCGGCGTCGGGCGCCCGGTCACGCGCACCCGGACGCGCCGGAGTCGCCCGCGGCGTCGAAGATCGTCGCGAAGGTCACGTCGGTGATCGACGGGCTGCTCGACCGGTCGTCCGGCCGGGTCGAGCGGCTGGCCACCGATGCGTCAGGCCTGCTCGACTCCGACGCCCAGCGGGTGGTCGACGCGTACGCGCAGCTCCAGCCGCGTCCGCTCGACACGCTCACCCCGGAGGAGGCGCGCGAGCAGCCGACGTTCCGCAACGTCATCTCGGTGCCGGCGTCCGACCCGGCCGAGCGGCGGACGATCGCCGGTGTGCCGACGATGGTGTTCCGCCCGATCGGCGTGGAGACCGTGCTGCCGATCGTCGTGTTCGCGCACGGCGGCGGCGGTGTGGTCGGGGCCGCGGTGAACACCACCGCCCAGGCGCTGTGCGACCAGCTGGACTGCCTGGTGGTGAGCGTCGACTACCGGCTCGCGCCGGAGCACCCGTTCCCCGCCGCACACGACGACGTCCGTGCGGTGCTGGAGTGGGTGCTGGCCAACGGCGCCGAGCTCGGTGGCGACCCCGCCCGGGTGATCGCGGCCGGCGAGTCGATGGGTGCGAACCTGGTGGCCTCGGCGGGTGACCTCGGGCCGGCGGCCCAGCTGCTGCTCACGCCGCTGACCACTGCCAGACAGGACACGCCCTCCATGGAGGACGCTGCCGACGCGGCGCTGCTGGACCGGCCCACACTCGACTGGTTCCTGACGCACTTCTTCGCCGACCCCGCCGACGCGCTCGACCCCCGGTTCGCGCTGCTGGAGGCCCCGGCGGAGCAGCTCGCCGCGATGCCGCCGACGCACGTCGTCACCGCCGAACGCGACCCGCTGCGGGACCAGGGTGAGCTGTTCGCCGCGCGGCTGGCCGAGGCGGGCGTCCCGACGACGCTGAGCCGGTACACGGGGGTGCCGCACGCGTTCTTCGGCCTCGGCGCCGACGTGCAGGCGTCCGTGCAGGCCCAGCTCGACGCGGCAGGAGCGCTTCGTCGCTACATCGAGTGATAGGAATGCACCACTGCATGGCCACGGCCCCGGCTGATCATCCAGCGGTTGACCGGAGTCGTGACCAGGAACGCGATCAGCAGCGAGAAGGCCAGCGAGCCCCAGAACAGCACGCTGGCCAGCCCGGCGTCCATCGCGCCGGGTACCGCGAGCACCACGCCGTTGTCGACGATCTCCATCACCGCGATGGAGACGGTGTCCGCGGCGAGCGCGACGCTCAGTGCCTGCCGTAATGTCACCCCGGCCGCGAGGACGCCGCGAATCGTCAGCGCGTAGCCGAAGACGAACGCGAGCGCGATCGACAGCACGACAGTGGCCGCGTTGTGCCAGCCCAGTGCTGTTCCGATGACCATGCCGAGCACCTCGCCGATCGCGCAGCCGGTGAGGCAGTGCAGCGTGGCCTGTAAGGCGGGCCGCCAGTCGCTCATGGAGCGAATATACCCCTCGGGGGTACTAGCCGACCATGGCGGCCAACGGGAGATAGGCCCCCACGACCCAGTTGGGCGCGTCGACGACCTCGCTGATCTTCAGGTCCACGAGCACGCTGCAGAGCAGGTACGCGTCCACCGGGCCGAGCCCGTACTCGCGACCGAGGTGGTCGATCATCGCCCGCACCGCGTCCCTGGCGGCCGTCATCAGGTCGGGCCCGACGCCGGTCGTCGCGTACCAGCCGGCGTCTTCGAGCCCGGCCCGTAGCGGCCCGGGGGTCTGCAGCTGCGGACCGGGGATCGACCGGCCCTTGTGCAGGCGGACGCGGATCTCGCCGGAGGCCGACGCCTCGATCGCGCTGACACAGACCTCGCCGTCCCCCTGAGCGGCATGCGAATCGGCGAGAGCGAGCCGCGCGCCCGGCGTCTGGACCGGTAGGTAGAGCTTCGTTCCGGCGACCAGGTCACGGCAGTCGAGGTTGCCGCCGAAATGGCCGGGCGGCAGGACCGGCTGGGGCTCCACGACGTCCGGACAGACACCCATCACGCCGAGGAACGGCCGGATCGGAATCCGGGCGGCCCCCTTGAAGTCGGCGTGGCTGCCGGACGACAGGTCCCACCGGTGGAACGCGGAATCCGGGAAGTCGTCGGCGAGCAGGCCGAGGCCGGGCACGATCGCCGTCCAGCCCCAGTCGACCGGCGTGACGTCGACGACTTCGACCTCGAGGACGTCACCTGGTTCGGCATCGGCGATGAGAATCGGCCCCGCCATCGGGTAGACGGCGTCCCAGTCGAGGTCGGGCACCGAATCACCGGTGCTCAACTCGTCGAACTGCCCGCCGAGGGCTTCCTGGACGAAGAACCGCACCGAATCCCCGTCGGAGACGGTGACGGCAGGTTCATGGGTGGTGGACCAGAGTCGGTGCGGTGGGCCGGTGAGTTCGTGCGTGGCCATACGCGATCCCCGGGGTCAGCAGGTCATCAGATGACTGGAGAGTTTCCGCGCCGGGGTGGGTCGTGTCAATGGAGTCTTGACACCGCTCCAACTTGTCTGATGACCTGATGTCCCCGACCTCGGAGTGCGCGATGGCTGTGCAGCGAATCAACCCGCCCACGTTGGCCGCTCCCGTGATGGACCTCTACTCCCACGTCGCGGTGTCGTCACCGGGAGCCCGGCTGGTGGCGATCGCCGGTCAGGTCGCTCTCGACGAGGCCGGCGCGCTCGTCGGCGCGGGCGACCACGGGCTCCAGGCAGAGCAGGCCTTCCGCAACTTCCGCCTCGCGTTGGAGGCCGCCGGTGCCACGCCGGCCGACCTCGTGAAGTACACGATCCACGTCGTGGGCTCCTCGCCGGCGCTGATCGAGCCGGTGTTCGGAGCCGGTCGGCGGGTCTTCGGCGACGACTGGCCACTGGTGCCCAGCACCTGGCTCGGCGTCGCGGCGCTGGGCCTGCCGGAGTGGTTGATCGAGATCGACGGTCTCGCGGCCGTTCCGGGCGCGTGAGGTCAGCGCTCCCGCTCGAAGAGCGCGACGGTCTCGTCGAGATGGGCGGTCGTTGCCGCGACCGCCGCGTCGGCGTTGCCGGCCTCGATCGCGTCGAGCAGCACCTCGTGCCGGTCGTTCGCCTGCTGGGGCACGACGATGTCGGCCACCACGCCGAGCGCTCCTTCCAGCGGGGGGCGGAGCGCCCCGTACATCTCGACCAGCACCGAATTGCCGGTGGCCTCCGCGGTGACCTGGTGGAAGACCGAGTCGGCCGCGATGAAGGCCGGGAGGTCGCCGGCCTCGGCGTACCGACGGCAGTCCGCCAGTGCGTTCCGCAGACGTTCGACGTGCCGGCTGGTCCGCCGGGCGGCGGCCAGCTGCGCGATGAGAACCTCGAGTGCCCGCCGCACCTCGAACACCTCCGGCACCCGGGCCGCGGCGAGCCGTGCCGGAAGCCCCGGGTCCTGCGCCACGAACGTGCCGCGGCCCTGCCGGGTCTCCAGCAGGCCGGTGTGCGAGAGCGCGCGGATCGCTTCCCGCAGAGTGGAGCGCCCCACCCCGAGCCGTTCGGCGAGCTGCGGCTCACTCGGCATGCGGTCGCCGACCGTGAGCCCTTCGTGCTCCACGAGCTCGCGCAGGCTCGCGATGACCTGATCGACGAGGAGGCGGCGCGTGGGCATCGCGATCTGCCGCCGGTCCTCGGTCACGCCGCAAGGTTACGACAGGGGCCTTCCACCGACCGTCGAGGAGATCCGAGATGACCACCTACGTCCTCGTCCATGGCTCCTGGTCGGGCGGCTGGAGCTGGGAACACGTCCGGCCCCGGCTCGAAGCCGCGGGCCACCGGGTACTCGCGCCCAGTCTCACCGGCCTGGCCGACCGTGGCCATCTGGCCGGGCCCGAGATCGGGCTCTCCACCCACGTCGCCGACATCACCAGGCTCCTGCAGTGGGAGGACCTGACCGACGTCGTCCTGGTCGGCCACAGCTACGGCGGCATGGTCGTCACCGGAGTCGCCGCAGAGGTACCGGAGCGGCTCGCCCACCTGGTCTATCTGGACGCGTTCCGCCCGGAGTCGGGCCAGTCGGCATTCGACGTCCTCCCGGTGCTCGAGGGGATGTTCGGCGATCCGCCGCCGGAACATCCGTGGGGCTGGTCGATGATCGACGTCGGCGTACTGGGCATCACCGATCCCGGAGAGGTCGCGGCGCTGACCGACCGCGCCACTCCCATGCCCGTGCTGACCCACCGCGAGAAGCTCGGGGCCTCGCGGCACCGGGTTCCGACCATCTACGTGCAGGGCGCGGCGTCACCGCTGTTCGACGCCACCGCGGCCAAGGCAGCCGCGGACGGTGCCACCGTGTTGACGTGGTCCGACGCCGGGCACGCGCTCCCGCTCCAGTTCCCCGAGCGGGTGGCCGGCGTCCTGTTGGAGCTGGGCTCGTGAGCTGGCGCGGCACGCTGCTGGCGATCTACACCGCCGAGATGGCCTCGGTGGAGATGACCGAGCGCTCCGAGGCGCGGCTGCTCGCCGGCGTCGGCATCGAAGGCGACCGGTACGCGACCGGACGCGGTCACTACTCCTACCTCCCGCACGAAGACCGGCAGGTCACCCTCATCGAGCAGGAGACGCTCGACGCGCTGGAGCGGGACCACCAGCTGACGCTGCGCCCGGAGGAGACCCGCCGGAACCTGTTGACCCGGGACGTCCCGCTCAACCACCTGATCGGTCGGCAGTTCCGGGTCGGTGACGTGGTGCTGTACGCCGGTCGGCTCAACGTCCCGTGCACGTACCTGGAGGATCTCCTGGACAAACCGGTGTTCACGCCCCTGGTCAACCGGTCCGGCCTGAACTGCCGGATCGTCACCGGCGGTGTCATCCGCCCCGGCGACGTCGTCGAACCGGTCTGACCATGGCGCCGAAACTGTTGATCAAGGTGCGTCTGGTCGAGGTCCGCGACGAAGCGGAGGGAATCCGGTCGCTGACGTTCGTGCCGGTGACGAGGCCCGACCTGCCGCCGTGGCACGGGGGTGCCCATGTGATCCTGCGGTTGCCGGACGGCGTCCGGCGCAGCTACTCGCTCTGCGGCGACCCGTCGGACCGCGGTACCTACCGGGTGGCGGTGCAGCGGGAGCCCGACAGCCGGGGTGGTTCGGAGTACCTGCACGCCGCGGCCCACGTCGGAGACGAGTTCTACCTGACCCACCCGCAGGACGACTTCACGCTCGCTCCCGACGCGTCCAGGCACATCCTGATCGCGGGCGGGATCGGGATCACGCCGATCCTCGGCATGCTCCGCGACCGACCGTCCGGGACGCGCACCGAAGTGCACTACTGCGTGTCGACGTCGAGCCGCGCGGCGTTCCTGACCGAGGTCAGGGAGCTCGCGGATGCGGTGACCCTCTACCCGTCCGACGCGGGACGGCGGCTCGACGTGTCGCGCCTGCTCGCCGAGCACACGCCGGGTGACCACGTGTACTGCTGCGGGCCGGCGTCGCTCGGCGACGCGGTGGAGGCGGCGGCAGCGCACTGGCCGGACGGCACGGTTCACCGGGAGCGGTTCGTCGGCGCCGCTCCGGAGCGCGGTGACCCGTTCGACGTGGAACTCGTCGCCAGCCGCAAGACGTTGCACGTCCCGGCCGATCAGACGTTGCTGCAGGTCCTGCGCGAGGCCGGAATCACCGTCGACAGCTCCTGTGAGGGCGGTCTGTGCCGCTCGTGCCGGGTGGGCGTCGTCGCCGGGACGCCCGTCCACCGGGATCTGGTGCTCTCGGACTCCCAGCGCGAATCGTCGATGCTCGCCTGTGTATCCCGCGGGGAAGGGGTGCTCCGTCTGCTGTTGTGACCTGAGAAGCTGTCTCGTATGGCGGAAGTGACGACGATTCAGGTGTCGGACGTGCTCGCCGCGTATGTCGCGGGCGGGAACGCGCCCGGGGCGCTGGCGCTGGTGAGCCGTGGGGACGAGGTGACCGTCCGGATCGAGGGCTCGGCGGACGTCGAAGGTACGAGCCCGTTGCGCCGCGACACGATCTTCCGGATCGGTGCGATGACCGTACCGATCGTCGCGGCCGCCGCGTTGATGCTGGCCGAGGAGGACCGGCTCGGCCTCGACGACCCGGTGGACCTCTGGTTGCCCGAGCTCGCCACGCGGGAGGTCCTGCGTTCCTGGACCGCTGAGATCGACGACACGGTGCCGGCGAAGTCTCCGGTCACGCTGCGGCATCTCCTCACGAACACGTGGGGCTTCGGCCTGTTCTTCGGTGCCGGGGACGCGCCGCTGCGCCGGGCGGCCAACGAACTGCGCGTGCTGAACGGTCCGCCGATCCCCGAGCACTCCGACAGCCCCGACGAGTGGCTGCGGCGGCTCGGCGAACTCCCGCTCGTGCACCAGCCCGGCGAGGGCTGGATGTACAGCGTCGGGGCGGACGTGCTGGGCATTTTGCTCTCCAGAGCGTCCGGACAGGCTTTGGAAGTGTTCTTGCAGGAGCGGGTGTTCGACCCGCTGGGGATGGTCGACACCGGTTTCGCAGTGCCGGCGGAGAAGCTCGACCGGGTGCCGCCCGCGTACTCGCGCGACCCGCGCGGCGGGGAACTGGACGTCTACGACCCGGGGTCGTGGGGCAGCGAGTGGCGGGAGCGGCCGGCGTATCCGTCCGCTGCGGGCGGGCTCGTGTCCACCGCGGACGACCTGCTGGCGTTCGGCCGGCTGCTGCGGAGCGGCGGACGTGCGAACGACGAGTGGCTGCTGACCCGGCGGTCGGTGGCCGCGATGACGACGGACCAGCTGCCCCCGGCGGCCAGGGCGAACGCGCGCTTCTTCCCGGGATTCTTCGAGGATCACGGCTGGGGGTTCGGCCTTGCGGTGACGCCGTCCGGGCGTTTCGGCTGGGACGGTGGGCTCGGGACGTCGTTCTGGGTCGATCCGGCGTCGGACACGATCGGGATCTTGCTGACGCAGCGCTCCGGAATGCTTGTGCAAACTGAGCTGTACCGGGACTTCTGGGCTGTTTTGGACGCATGAATTTGCTGCTCAGCGGTATTAAAAGCAAGGTGACCGAACTTTCGTCCGAGCGCCGGCTGGACGCTCTGGGGCGAACCGGCCTGGACGCTGCCGCTGACGCGATGTTCGACCGGTTCGCCGAGATGGTGCGCACCGTGCTCGACGTTCCCGTGGCGCTGGTTTCGCTGGTCACCAGCGATCGGCAGATTTTTCCGGGCGCGTGCGGGCTCGGTGACCCGTGGGCACAGGAGCGCGAGACGCCGCTGAGCCACTCGTTCTGCCAGCACGTGGTCGCCAGCGCGTCGCCGCTGGTGGTGGTCGACGCCCGGGTCGATCCGCGGGTGGCGGGCAACCTCGCGATCGACGACCTGGGTGTCGTCGGGTACGCGGGGATGCCGCTGACCGACGCAGACGGGCTGGTGCTCGGCTCGCTGTGCGCGATCGACACCGCGCCCCGGAACTGGACCGAACGCGAGCTCTCGCTGCTCGACGGCCTGGCGGCCGCTTGCTCCGACAGCCTCCGGCTGCGGATCGCGTCGCACCTCGTCGCGGAGTCGTTCGCGCGGAGTCGGCTGCTGCTCAGCGCCGCGTCCGCGCTGGCCGCCACGACGACGCTCGACGACGTCGTCACCACGGTGCACGAGCTGGTCACGACGATGCTCGACCCGGCGTACGTGGGCATCTCGGAACTCGCGCCGGGGCGGGAGGTGGCGCTGGCGTCGACCCAGTTCCTGCCGTCGCACCTGGCCGAGCGTTGGACCCGCTACAGCGAGGACGCCCGGACGCCCTCGGCGCTGGCGGCGAGCCTCGGTGAGGTCGTGCTGCTGCCGGACCTTTCTTCCGTGGCGGCCCGGACCCCCGACGCGCTGTCGACGTTCGAGGAACTTGGCTGGCAGGCGGCGGCCAGCTGGCCGCTTCCCGGGCCGCGCGGCCCGATCGGCTCGCTGACCTTCGTCTGGAAAAAGCCTTTCGTTCGCGACGCCGATCAGCAGGCGATGTTGGGCGCGTTGGCGGGGTACGTGGCGCACGCGGTGACGCGGGCCGGGGTGTTGGACGATCGGCGCACGGCGGCGGCGACGATGCAGAAGGCGCTTCTCACGCCCCTGCCCGCACATGCGGATCTGAGGATGGCCGCGCGATACGCCCCGGCGCACCACGAGAATCACGTCGGCGGTGACTGGTACGACGCGATCGCGTTCGACGGCGGGCGGCTCGCGCTGGTCATCGGCGACGTGGTCGGGCACAGCGTCGAGGCCGCCGCGACGATGAGCCAGTACCGGAGCACGCTGCGGACGCTGATCGTCGACCGGCAGGAATCGCCGTCGTGGGTGCTGCGGCGGCTCGAGCGCACCGGGATGGCGCTGGGCACGTCGGGGCTGGCGACCGTGCTGCTCGCCTACCTCGACCCCGCTCCGGCCGGCGGGTACACGCTGACGTGGTCGAACGCGGGGCATCCGCCGCCGACGCTCGTTTCGGCCGGCTCGGCGGAATTGTTGCCCGGAACGGACCCGCTGATCGGACTGGCGCGTGACCTGGCCCGGCGTGACCACTCGGTGACGCTGCCGCCGGGGTCGCGGCTGGTGCTGCACACCGACGGCCTGGTGGAGAGCCGCACGATGCCGGTCGACGTCGGACTGGAGCGTCTCGGAGAGCTGCTGGCGTCGCACGCGGACACCGATCTGGGGGAGCTGGCCGACCTGCTGATCGACACCGCGGTGGCCCAGGGACACGACGATGTGGCGCTGCTGCTGGTGGCGACGCCTCATACATAGCTGACTTGTTCTGTCAGTGGTCGGGTGCAGGATGGCGGGCATGACTGGAGTGGGACGTCTGGAAGTAATCGCCTTCGACGCGCCTGACATCGGGAAGATCGCGTCGTTCTACGAGGAGCTCGCGGGCTGGCGGATCGTCCGCACCGACGACGACTGGATCGCGATGCGTACTCCTGAAGACAAGGAGGTCGCGTTTCAGCGGGCGGCCGACCACGTGCCGCCGCAGTGGCCCGGGCAGGAGCGTCCGCAGCAGTTCCACCTCGACCTGCTGGTCGACGGGTACGAGCAGGCCGCGCAGCGAGCGGTCGAGCTCGGCGCCACCCACCTCGCCGACGGCGCGACCTGGATCACGCTCGCCGATCCGGCCGGGCACCCGTTCGACATCTGCCAGCGCGACGGCGTCGGCCCCGCGATGGATCTCTACGCGGTGACGATCGACGCGCCGGACGCGTCCGCGCTGGCCCGCTTCTACGCCGACCTCACCGGCATGGAGGTCACCTACGACGGCGAGTACGGCGCGCAGATCACCGGCGTCGGGTACCGAGGCATCGAGTCCAACCTCATGTTCCAGCCGGTCAGCGCCTTCACTCCGCCGCAGTGGCCGGATCCGGGGCACCCGCAGCAGGCCCACCTCGACATCGCGGTGGAGAACGTGGCCGACAGCGAGGCGAAGGTCGTCGAGCTGGGTGCGACGCTGCTCAACCGCGACCCCAACGGCTTCACTGTGTTCGCCGACCCGGTCGGTCACCCCTTCTGTCTCACGGCGCCGTGAGGGTGGAACCGCCCATCGCCGGCACCGAGGCCGAGACCTGGCTCGGCTCGCTGGACCGGCAGCGGGCCACGCTGCTCTGGAAGTGCACGGGCCTCGACGCGGAAGGCCTGAACACGACCGTGGGCGCGTCCACGATGACGCTCGGCGGTCTGCTCAAGCACCTCGCGCTCGTGGAGGACCAGTACTTCACCGTGCGGTTGCGCGGTGGTGACTACCCGGCGGTGTGGAGCTCCTACGACGGCGACGGCTGGGAGTGGCGCTCGGCCGCCGACGACTCACCCGAGGACCTGATCGCGCTGTGGAAGGGCGCGGTCGAGCGATCCCGGGCGGCGGTCGCGGCGGCGCTCGAGGAGGGTGATCTCGGGCAGCTGACGAAGTGGAAGTCCGACAGCGGGCACCAGCCGAGCCTGCGCCGGGTCTTGGCCGACCTGCTCGAGGAGTACGCGCGCCACGTCGGCCACGCCGATCTGATCCGTGAGGCGGTCGACGGCCTCGTCGGTGAGGACCCACCGGGGTGAGTGACTTCGCTCGGCTGCGCGGTGTGCTCGCGGCGCATGTCGACACCGGCTACACACCCAGCGCGCGGGCTATCCGCCGCTGTCGAAGGTCTATCTCGACTTCTGGACCAGTGCGTATGCGGCGTTGGACTAGGGGCTGACCAGCACGCCGGCGACGGCGGTGCGGCCGTCGGGGGCACCGACGAACTCGATCTCGGTGCCCTCGCGGACGCGCTCACCGATCACCGAGGCGATCGCGTCGGTGATGCCGGCGGCGAGTGTGGCGAGGATGTCGGGGCCGTCCGGGCGGCTGAACACGCCGTCGCGGATGCCGAACGTCACGCGTGGGGCCGGGCTCGCTGCCGGCTTGCCGCCGATGCCCCAGCGTCCGGGCGGGAACCCGACGAGTTGGACGACCGCGATGTCTCGTGCCCAGGTGCCGTAAACGGCGACGATAGCGTCGGTGATCGCGGTGATGAGGTCGGCTTCACGGCCGTCCAGGTCGCTGTCGAGCGCGTGGACGAGGAGGTGCGGCACGACTGCTCTCCTTTGATTCCAAATTAGCTTTGACTGCAAAGGTATTGAGGAGGCGGGGCTGTGTCAACGGATGACGCCGTCCGCGAACTGCTGCTCGTGATGCCGCGAGTGATCGGCCGCATCAAGAAGATCGCGCCGCCCGAGCAGCTCCGGTCGGCCGAGTTGGCGCCCCGGCATCTGTCGCTGCTGTCGTTGTTGCTGCTCGACGGGCCGCAGACCGTGTCGCAATTGGCCGAGCGGCTCGGGGTCGCGCCGACGACGGTGAGCCTGATCGTCGGCGAGCTGAGCCGGAAAGGGGTGCTCGATCGGCGCGAGGACGAGAACGACCGTCGCCGGCGCATCGTCGACATCGCTTCGGACGTGCGGCCGGCCGTGGAGGCGTGGCTCCAGCCGGGAGCGGCGGCCTGGCGGACGGCGTTGGCGCCGCTCAGTGCGGCTGAGCAGCGGATGGTGGTCGACACGTTCCTGGCGTACGAGGCGGCGACGGGCGTCACAGCCGATGACGCGTGAACGTTGCTACGGTGTTAGGTGACGCCGCAATCGTGGTGATCCCGGACGAGATGCGTGTCGTACCCGGCCTGAAAAGACGACCGCCGTCGAGGTGAGTCCGTCATGGCGTGGCTGGTATTGGTCGTTTCCGGGGTGCTGGAGACCGTCTGGGCGATTGCGCTCGAGAAGAGCTCTGGGTTCAGTCGGCCGCTACCGACTGTGGTTTTTGCGGTCGCGGTGGTGCTGAGCATGGGAGGGCTGGGGTATGCGCTCCGGTCGATTCCGGTGGGCACCGGGTACGCGGTGTGGGTGGGGATCGGCGCGGTCGGGACCGCCGTGGTCGGGATGGTGGCGCTCGGCGAGTCGGTCAACTTGCCGCGCATCCTGTGCCTACTGCTGGTGATCTGCGGCGTCGTAGGCCTGAAGGTCTTCCACTAGGCACCGGTCACGATCGCTTGGCGTAGGCGGTGGAGGGCTTCCAGGCGGGCGCCGGTGAGGGATGGTTCGGTGAGGACGCTCGGGGGGCGGATGGGGGCGTGGCGGGGCTGGCGCTCGGTGGCTGTGGTGATCGCGTCACGCAGCGCGGGGTGACTACCCCAGGGGCCGCCGACGATCACGTACTCCGGGTCGGCGAGCGCGAGCAGCGCGGCGAGTACGCCGCTCACCGCTTCGCCCAGGGCTTCGTGGGTGGCCGGGGCGGCGGCGAGGAGGCGGTCGACGTCGATCGCGGTGGAGTCGGGTTGCCGTAGACCCATCGCGTCGAAGACGTCGATGAAGCGGGCGGCGCGACCGTCCGGGCCGGTCGTGAGCAGGTGCGCGACCTCGCCGGCCAGGCCGTTCGCGCCGCGTCGTACCTCGCCGTCGCTGACGATCGCGCAGCCGAGTCCTTCGCCGAGGAACAGGTACGCGAAGTCCGCGGTGCCGTCGCGCTCGGCCCGCGCGGCCCAGTTCACGTCATTGTCGACGACGATCGGCCCGTCCACGAGCGGCCCCAGCACTTGCAACGGATCGAGCTCCCCGAGCAGGAACGGCGAGTCCGGCAGATGGATCATCCGCCCGGTCCCCCGATCAACCGGATCAGCAGCACTGACCACCCCCAACCGCACCCCACGGTCCTCCGCCCCATGGGCCCCTGCGGCAGTCGCGGGCGCTGTCTCCGCGGCCGCGGCCGCGGATGCCGCTTCGGCGGCGGCTCGGAGGGCGGTGGCCACCATGTCTGGGCGGGCGGGACGGGTTACTGGGTGCTCGGCGCGGGATACGACGTCGCCGTAGGCGTTGACGCGTTCGGCGACCACCCCCTCGGGCGCGATGCTCACCGCGAGCGCGGTGCCCACCCCGGAAGCCAGCGAGTAGTACGTGCCGACGCGCCCGCGCCCCCGCCCACCCGGCGTGCGCTCGCCGGTGTCCACGATCAACCCGGCGTCACTCAGCCGCCGAACACTCTCCCCGGCGGTCGGCTTCGAGATCCCGGTCTCGATCGCCAACTCCGCCCGCGTCAACCGACGACGCTGCATGAGCGCACGCAGCACGTGCTCATCGGTCACCGAACGCACGAGCTCCATCGGCTCCACGCCCCCGATCCTAGACAGGACCCTTGTCTAGAACGCCGACAACCCGTCTAATACAAGTAAGGAGACTTACCTAGAAGGAGCCCCGATGCCCCTACCGCACTGGGAACAGCAGCCGACCGACCTCCCCGCCGCCACCCGCGAAATCAAATCCGCGCTCCGCGCACAGATCGCCGCCTCCGGCCGCTCCGTCGAAGAAGTCTTCGCCGTCCTCGAAAAGCGCATCCAAGCCGACGTCGACGACATCAAGGCAGCGAAGGACCGCGGCGAGACCATCTGGCCGGTCATCGACTACGCCGACATCGAAGCCGGCACCGTCCCCCCGGACCAGCTGGCAAAGCTCCACCGACGAGGCTGCCTCGTCGTCCGCGGCCACTTCCCGCGCGAACAGGCCCTCGCCTGGGACGACAGCATCGTCGACTACGTCGAAAGCAATCAGTTCTTCGACAATTACCGCGGCCCCGGCGACGACTTCTTCGGCAGCGTCGGCTCGAAACCCGAGATCTACCCGATCTACTGGTCACCGGCCCAGATGCAGGCGCGCCAGAGCGTCCGCATGTCATGCGTCCAGAAATTCTTGAACGGGCAGTGGAAGCACGAGTCCGAGGGCACGCAGTGGTTCGACCCCGAGCGCGACTCGCTCTACCCCGACCGGATCCGCCGACGCCCGCCCGGCGCCAATTCTGGCGGCCTCGGCACGCATCTCGACCCCGGAACGCTCGACCTGTGGATGACGCAGGCCTACCAACAGGCGTTCCGGCACCTGTTCGACGGCTCGGTCGAGCAGTACGACCCGTGGGACGCCGCCTACCGCACCACCGGTCCGCAGTACCCGGGCTCGACGATGTGCTCGGTGTTCCGCACGTTCCAGGGCTGGACGGCCCTCTCGGACATGGCGCACGACCAGGGTGTGCTGCACACCGTGCCGATTCCGGCGGCGATGGCGTATCTGTTGCTGCGTCCGCTGCTCACTGACGTTCCTGATGACGACATGTGCGGCGTCACCGTGAACCAGGTCTTCCCGGCGAGCTTGAAGTGGCACCCACTGCTGCTCGAAGCGCTCAGCGGCATTCCGGATGTGCATGCCGGTGACTCGGTCTGGTGGCACTGCGACATGATCCACAGCGTCGCGCCGGTGGAGGACCAGCAGGGCTGGGGCAACGTCATGTACATCCCGGCGGCGCCGTGGTGCCCGCGCAACGAGCGGTACGCGGCGCAGGTGCGGGACGCGTTCACGACGGGTTCGAGCCCGAGCGACTTCCCCGAGGAGCACTACGAACGCTCCTGGCCCAACCGGTTCTCCACCGACGAGCTATCCGAGATCGGCCGCCGAGGCCTGGGCATCCTCTGATCCACCGCGGCGGAGCGGGGCGAAGCCATTGCCCTTGTCGGCAGCGTGGAAGTCGCGGATGAGCTGAGCGAAGAGCGCCGGCTTCTCGACCGGGAAGCCGTGCGTGCTCCGCGGCACGACGGCGAACTCACCGTCGGGGAGCGCCTCGTACATGGCGCGTGCATGGTCGAAGCGGATCTCGTCGTCGTCGCCGATCACCACGAGCGTCGGCACGTGCAGTCCGCGTAGGTCGTCGAGGGAGAGCGCCGGCTCCGTCTCGTGCATCGCCGCCATCTTCGCGACCACGATCGGCCAGTGGTCCCGCCCGTCGGGTGACACCTCTCCGTAGGAGTCGCCGAAGAACTCTGGCGGTTCGCCGTCGAGCACACCCGGCAGCCACCCCTCGTGATGGCAGACCGCGCCCGCGAACACCAGCGAGCGCACCAGGTCGGGTCGGGTGAGCGCGACGTGGAGGGCCACGATCGCGCCGTCGCTGTGGCCGAGCAGGTGGACGGGCGCGTCACCGGTGGATTCGATGAACTCGGCGGTGTCCGCCGCCATCGCGGCGAACGTCAGCGGCCCGTCGACGTCGGGCGTGTGGCCGTGGGCGCGCTGCTCGGGCGTCCGCACGAGGTACGAGCTCTCGAGTTCGGCGACCAGCGGGTCGAGGGACCGCGAGTCGACGCCACCTGGGTGGAGTAGGACGAACGGTGTGCCCGAACCGCGCTCGGTGTGCCAGAGCTTCATCTCCAGGAGCCTAGGTGGGTTCCGACCAAAGGTGGAACGGGTCTCGCGCATGGGGCGATTCGCGGGAGTATCGCCGCGCGATAGATCCTTTCTATGCGCAAATTACTTGTAGCTCTGCTGGTCATCCTCACCGCTTGCAGCGGTGCGCCCCCGCCCGCAACCAGCGCTCCGTCCGACGGCGGCCTCGCCCGCGCGACGGCCCGCGCGGCCGACCGGGAGACGGTCCGCGTGACCGATCACGGGGCGGTTCGCGGTACCGACCACGGGGAGTACCTCACGTACCGGGGCATCCCGTACGCGGCGCCGCCGGTCGGCGAGCGGCGCTGGAAGCCGCCCGAGCCTGCGAAGGCCTGGAACGACACGCGTGACGCGACCAAACCGGCCCGTGCGTGCGCCCAGGCGAACCTCGGCGCTCCGGGCCTACGGGGCTCCGAGGACTGCCTCTACCTCAACGTCACCGCGCCGGCGGGCCGGAGCAAGAACCGCCCGGTAATGGTCTGGCTCCACGGTGGCGGCTTCACCTACGGCTCCGGCAACGATTACGACGCAAGCCTCCTGGCCACCCGCGGCGACACGGTAGTCGTCACCGTGAACTACCGCCTAGGCATCTTCGGCTTCTTCGGCGACAACTTCGGGCTCGCCGACCAGGCCGCCGCCCTGCGCTGGGTGCGCACCAACGCGGCCGCGTTCGGCGGCGACCCGCACGACGTCACGCTCTTCGGGGAGTCCGCGGGCGGGATGAGCGTCTGCTCCCACCTCACGTCGCCGACGTCGAAAGGCCTGTTCGACAAGGCGATCATCGAGTCCGGCTCGTGCCTGACCGAGTTCCCGAAGAACGGCATCGCACCCGGCGTGCCGACCTACCGGCCGTGGTGGCCGAAGGACCGGATCGCAGCCATCGGTGCACAGACCACGAAGCAACTGGGCTGCGCGGACATCGCCTGTCTCCGCGCCAAGCCCACCTCCGAACTGGCCACCACCGACCTGATGTCCCGCTTCTCGTTCCCGGCATACGGCGTCGACCAGCTCCCGGAGGACCCGGCGGTCGCATTGCGCACCGGCCGCGTCCCGAAGATCCCGATCCTGCAAGGCTTCAATCGCGACGAGATGCGCTTCTACGTCGCTCCCGCGCTGGCGGGCGGCCTCACCCTCGACGAGGCCAAGTACGACGCGTTGCTCACCGACTCGTTCGGCCCGGCCGCGCCGAAAATTCGAGCCGTCTACCCACCGAAGCCCACCCCGGCCCTCGCCTGGGCGACAGTGCTCACCGACGCCGGCTGGGCGTGCACCACCCTCGCCGCGAACCAGGCTCTCGACGCCTACGGCTACGAGTTCGCGGACCGCACCGCGCCGAACGCCCAGCGGATTCCGACCGTCGCCGGCTTCCCGCTGGGCGCCGCACACGGCACCGAACTGGCATACCTCTTCCCGGGGCCGAAGCTCACTGCCCAACAGCAAAAGCTCTCCAACCGCATGGTCGACGCCTGGAGCCGCTTCGCCCACCGCGGCGACCCCGGCTGGGCGGAGTTCCCGCACGTGGAACCCCTCGGCGGCACCGCCGCCGACCACCACTGCGACCTGTGGACGTCGATCTAGAGCCAGTGGTTGTCGTGCTCGAGATAGAACTCGGCCTTCTCCTCCTCGGACATCGAGCCCAGGGCGAGCAGCCCTTCGAAGTAGCCCTCACGAGGCGCTCCGGGCGCGAAATGCAGCAGCATGGAGGCCGGCTCACCGGATTCGTTCCGGAACGCGTGCACACCCCCGATAGGCACGTGCACCCAGTCGCCGGGCGTCGTCTCGATCCAGCGCGTGCCGTCGTAGATCCGCACGGTGCCGGTCAGGATGTAGAACGACTCCGCGATCGACCGGTGGAAGTGGGGCTCGGGTCCGCTCGGCTCCGGCCCCATCTCCCATCGGTAGAGCCCGAACAGCCCACCCGTCGACTCGTGCGTGGCCAGGTAGTGCACGGTGTTGCCGTTCGGGTACGTCAGCTCCGGCTTGGCGTCGGGTCGGCGGTAGGTCGCGGTCAGTGTCCCGGTGTCTCCGTCGTACAGCGGAGGTGGATAACTCATGCTGTCGATTTTCGTCCGAGTCGTTGGTCGTCACTGACAGAACGGTTCGAACGAAACGGAGAGAGCACCATGCCCGAGACCTATCGCTGGGACGGCACGCTTCCGGCCGACGCCCTGACCACGTGGGACGCGATCACTCGTCATACCGCCGCCTGGCAGTGGCAGATCGACTACGAGCCGCGCCTCGGCGGTACCGAGCGCGGCCTCACGCCGGGCGGCGGGATAGTCGCCGCCTGGCTGCCCGGTCGGCACTTCCGGACGCGGGCCGAGAACGCGGACGGCTGGTTCAACGAGATCGACTTCCGCCTCGAAGCCGCCGGTGAGAACACGCACCTGCACTTCACGCACGCCAGCCCCGACATCGCCGACGACGTCGTCTACGCCCAGTGCGCCGGCCACACCGAGTTCTATCTGCGCAGCCTGGAGGCCTACCTGCGCTGGTTCCCCGGTCGGCCGGCCCGCTGTACCGAGGTCGACGTCCCCGGCTCGTTCGCCGAGGTCTGTGAACGGGTCGGGGACCGCGGAGAGGTCTACTACCGGTCCGCGCAGTTCCTCGGGCTGAAAGCCGGCAGTACCTTCGTTCGCGTCTTCGGCCGGGACGCCTGGGGTGGTTCTGTCGGTGTGTCGGTGCATGCTTTCGACGACAGCGAATTCGACTGGCTCAGCGACCTGGCGACGACCGAGGCGGTGTCCGCATGAGTAGCCAACCCCAGTACGCGGTCTTCATCTACGAGGCCGTGCCCCCGGAAGAGCTCCCTCCGGACGTGATGAACGGGCACCTGACGCTCCCCGACCGCATCGCGGAGAAGGGCGGGCGCGTCGTGGCGGGTCTGGGCTTTCAGACCCGTCGACGGCCACGGCGATCCGCGGCGGCCTGCCCACCGACGGCCCGTTCGTCGAGACGAAGGAGGCGCTGGCCGGTGTCTACGTGCTCGAGGCGCGCGACCTCGACCACGCGCTCGAGCTGGCGAAGCTGACGCCGATCGTCACCGGTGGCGTCGAGGTGCGTCCGCTGATCGACTTCCAGGTCATCAACTGACCACCAGGCAAGCCATTGCCGATGCGCACCGCCGCGAGTGGGCCCGCGTGCTCGCCGCGACGGTGCGTGTCACGCGTGACCTCGACCTCGCCGAGGAGTGCGTTCAGGACGCGTACGTCTCGGCGCTCACCGCGTGGGACCGGGACGGGGTTCCGGAGCGTCCGGGGGCCTGGCTCACCACCGCGGCCCGCAACAAAGCGCTCAATGCCCTCGCCCGTGGTCAGACGCTGCGGGCGAAGTTGCCGCTGCTGATCGAGCCGGAGGAGGAGCCTGCCGTGCACGGCATTACCGACGACCGGCTCCGGCTCGTCTTCACGTGCTGCCACCCCGCGCTGGCGCCCGAGGCGCGGATCGCGCTGACCCTGCGTCTGGTGTGCGGTGTCAGCACCGCGGACGTCGCGTCGGCGTTTCTGGTGCCCGAGGCGACGATGGCGGCTCGCATCACGCGGGCCAAGAAGAAGATCGCCGCTGCGCGGATTCCGTATCGGGTGCCGGGTACGCACGAACTGCCTTCCCGTCTCGACGACGTGCTGACCGCTGTGCACCTGCTCGCGACGACCGGGCACACCGCGCCGTCGGGTGACTCGCTCGTGCGTGTCGATCTGGCCGATCGGGCGCTGGATCTTGCGCGCATGCTGCACGCGCTGTTGCCGGGGGAGCCGGAAGTCGCTGGGCTCGTTGCGCTGCTCGTCGTCCACAAGAGCAGGGAGAGCACCCGCACCGACGCCGCGGGCCGGCTGCTGCGGCTCGCCGACCAGGATCGGTCGGCCTGGGATCACCTGTTGATCGCGGAGGCCGACCGCCTGGTGGTGGACGCTCTGCGGGCCGGGCCCGCTGGCCGGTTCACGCTGCAGGCCGCGATCGCGGCCCTGCACGCCCAGGCGCCGAGCTACGCCGAGACCGACTGGCCCCAGATCCTGACGCTCTACGACGCGTTGCTGCGGGTGTGGCCGACGCCGGTCGTGGCGCTGAACCGGGCCGTGGCCGTGTCCATGGTCGACGGGCCCGCCGCAGGGCTCGCCGCGCTGGCGCCCCTCGAGGCCGGCGGCCAGCTCGCCCAGTACCACTACCTTCCCGCCACCAAAGCCGACTTCCTCCGCCGCTCCGGCCGCCACACCGAGGCCCGCGACGAATACGCACGCGCTCTGTCCCTGACCGACAACGCCGCGGAACGAGCCTTCCTGCAGCGCGAGCTCGGCTGACCGGCGCCGCGCCCATCGCACGCGAGACCGCCCGCCGCGCGGCCTCGCACGGCGCCGCCGCGCTTGGCGGGCTCAGGTGAGGACCTGTACGCCGGCGGTCGTCAGGTCTTGGAGGGTGGGGTTGGTGGGGGATACGTCGGTGATGATGCCGGCGACGTCGGTCAGGCCGAGGACGGCGAACCGGGAGGCGGTGCCGATCTTCTCGGCGCTCGCCAGCACGTAGGTGTCGGCGGCCCGGCGGGAGAGCGCACGTTTCATCGCGGCCTCGTCGGCGTCGCCGGTGGTCAGACCCGCGCTGGCGTGCACCCCGGTGACGCCCATCAGGAACACGTCGGCATTGATACCGGCGGCGGCCTCGACGGCGGCGGCCCCGCAGGCGACCGCGGAATGTTTGAAGATCCGCCCACCGATGACGTGGATCTCCAGAGTGGGGTGATCGACGAGCGCGGACGCCACCGTCGGGCTGTGCGTTACGACAGTGGCGCGCAGGTCCGGCGGCAGCGCCCGGGCAACGGCCAGCGCGGTCGTGCCGCCGTCGAGGATCGCCGTGGTGCCTGGCGAGATCAGCCTCGCGGCCCGCGCCGCCACCCTGTTTTTGCTGTCCGGCTGCACGTTTGTGCGTGTTTGAAGGTCCGCGATGGCGGGGGAGACAGGAAGCGCTCCGCCGTACACCCGCTGGCACAGCCCCGCCGCCGCCATCTCTCGCAGGTCCCGCCGAATGCTGTCCTCAGAGATCCCCAGCTCAGCGGCCACGTCCTTGGCGACGATCCGCCCCTCGGACTCCAGCCGTCGAAGCAGGAGCTCCTGACGCTGAGCGGCAAGCATGCCAACTCCTTCTTGTTTCTGCATGATTCTGCATGTAGCTTAACGTTCATGACGACGAACAAGCCACTGCTCATTCTGATCGCCGGCCCCTACCGCTCCGGCACCGGCGACGACCCCGAGCGTATGGCCGCCAACCTGCGGAAACTCGAAGAGGCCGCGTGGCCGATCTTCCAGGCGGGACACGTGCCGATGATCGGCGAATGGGTCGCGCTGCCGGTTCTGCACGGTGCCGGCGGCACCGGGCCGACGGACCCGGTCGCCGAGCAGGTCATGTACCCGACCGCCCAGCGTCTCCTCCAGCACTGCGACGCCGTACTGCGCCTGCCCGGGAACTCCACCGGCGCCGACCAGGACGTCGCCATCGCCCGCGAACGCGGCCTCCCCGTGTGGTTCCGAATCGAAGACGTGCCGGGTGCTGCGGCATGACCCGAAGATCGATCGCAGCCAAGCGCGCCGCCGCGCGCCTCGCCACGCAGGAGAACTACCGCGGTCGCCACCGCGCGCACGCGTCCGGCAGTTCGCTCGAATCCTTCGTACTGCTGAGTCCGCAGTGGTGGTTGCGGTGATCGGCCCTACGCTGGCGGGATGACCGCCGTGGATGAGATCGGCCGTAGTAAGTACGTCAGCCTCACGACCTACCGCAAGGACGGCACGCCCGTGGCGACACCGGTGTGGCAAGTGCCGCACGACGGTGAGCTGTGGATCGTGACCGAGGCGGAGTCGTGGAAGGTCAAGCGGATCCGCAACAACCCGCAGGTCGAGGTCGTGGCGTGCGACATGCGCGGAAAGATCGCGCCGGGTGCGCCCACAGCGTCCGGCACCGCCCGCCTGCTCGACGACGTCGGCACGGCGCAGGCACGCAAGCTGCTCGCTGACCGTTACCTCATGTCCAAATTGGGCAACGCGTTCGCACGCGTGGTGCGCCTGCGACGCCCGCCGATGATCGGCGTCGTGGTTACGCTCTGACACCTCGCAACGTGTTTCCCCTTCGGAGATAAGGTCTCAAGGGTGGGGGAGGACTGGACGCCTGTTGCCGAGGAATGGGCGCGGTGGTGGGGGTCGTTCGCGGCCCCGGCGCGAGAGCTGATCGTGCGTGCCACCGCCGTCGCCCCCGGCTCGCGCGTGCTCGACGTCGGCTGCGGCAGTGGGGAGTTCCTGGCGGAGCTCGCCGGGCGGGGTGCGCGGGTGGCCGGTGTGGACCCCGCGGAGGGAATGGTGGAGCTCGCCCGCCGGTCGGTGCCGGCCGCCGACGTGCGGCTGGGTGACGCGGAGGCCCTGCCGTGGCCGGAGGGCGCGTTCGACGTCGTCACGGCGATCAACGCGCTGCAGTTCGCCGACGACCGGGACACCGCGGCCGCCGAGCTGCTGCGGGTCACCGCGCCCGACGGCTGGGTGGCCGTCGCGAACTGGGCCGAGCGCGCGAACAACCAGCTGGACGCCATCGACGCCGCGCTGAACGACGAGCCGGGCGAGGACGGGGACCTGCGCCTCCCTGGCGGCATCGAGCACCTCCTGATCGACGCCGGCGCCCACGTCGTCGAGACCGGGCTGATCGAGGTGCCGTTCGAGGTGCCCGACGACGACGCCCTGGTCGCCGCGATCCTGTTCGGCGAGGATCCCGCGTCGGGCCCGCTGGTGATCGAGGCTGCGCGTCCCTACCGCACGGGGTCGGGCGGCTACCGCTTCCTCAACCACTTCCGCTACGCACTGGCCCGCCGCTGACCGATCGGCAGCGAGGTCGGCCGGCTAGCCGGTCAGGCCGCTCTCGGTCACCAGGCGGGTCATCGCGGTCCGCGACCGCACGCCCAGCTTCCGGTAGGCGTGCGTCAGGTGCGCCTCGACGGTCTTCGGCGAGATGAACAGCGCGGCGCCGATCTCGTTGTTGGTCAGGCCCGCCGCGACCATCCGGGCGACCTGAAGCTCCTGGGGGCTGAGCTCGTCGAGTCCGGCGCCGGGGGTGTCCCGTGGCAGCCGGTGCCCGCTGGCGGCCAACTCCGAGAGGCATCGCTGCACCCACGGATCGGCGCCGAGCGCGGCGAACATGCGGTGCGCCGCCAGCAGCGGGGTCCGGCTCTGCGCCTTGCGTCGGGCCCGCCGCAGCGCCTCGCCCTGGCACAGCAGCGTGCGCGCGTGGTCGAACGGCGTCGACAGCCGTTCGTGCTCGGCGACCGCGGCCCGGAACTCCGCGTCGGCCTCCTCGGCGTCGTCGGCCAGAAGACCGCGGCAGCGGGCGCTGACCGCACGCGGCCAACGCAGGCCGGTGCGGGAGGCGCAGTCCTCCAACCAGGCCAGCGTCTCCCTGGCCGCGGCCGGATTGCCGGCCCGGACGTGGGCCTCGACAGCGTCCGCCCCGAACGGCGTGATGTTCGGGTTGCCCAGACCGAAGCGGACGAAGATCCGCTGGGCGTGGTCGAGGTGGACGACCGCGTCGGCGCCGGCCCCGCGGCTCAGGCAGTCCAGGCCGAGCGCCGCGTCCCGGTAGACCTGCATCGAGCGGACGTCGTCGAAGTCGGTGAACTCGACGGCCTCCGCCACCCGGCGCGCGCAACCCTCGTGGTCACCGCGGACGGCGTCGAACCGGGCGAGCATCAGCAACGAGGCCGCGACCACACCCCGCTGGCGTAGCGCGCGCCCCTTCTCGAGAGCCTCGACGTTGTCGGAGTAGCCGGCCGACCACTGGCCGGTCCACCAGCCCAGTTCACCGCGGACACCGAACGCGAACCCGTACGTTACCGGGTTGCCGCTGCGGCGCGCCCCGTCGAGGACGTCGTGCAGCAGACGCTGCGAGACATCGAAGCGTTCGAGGACGAAGCAGACCTGCGCGAGGTTCGTCAGCTCGATGCCGGTGACGCACGGGTCGGTGCCGTCGAACGCGGCCAGCGCACGGTCCAACTCGACGCCCGCTTCGGCGACGTCGCTGGTCAGCGCCAGACTCTGGCAGAGGAACAGCGAACTGCGTGCCGCCTCCTCGCCCGAGGTGGCCAGCGCGATCGCACGCCGGGCGGCCCGCGTGGCGCTGTGCGGGTCGGCGTGCATCACCGAGGGCAGGGCGGCTTCCCGGGCCAGCACGCCGGCGCGTGTGGCGTCGGCCGGAGCAATTGCTTCGACCGCAGCCGTCATCAGACGTTGCGCCTGTCCGACGTGGCCCATCCACGTGAGCGCGCGTCCGTGCAGCAACGCGATGTCGGCGCGCAGCGCCGGATCGGTCGCGACCTCCGCGGCCTCGACGCACCAGCGGGCGGTGTCGTCACAGGAACCGCCGAAGAACGCGTCGCGTGCGGCGTCGAGGAGGCGGGCGGCCGACTCGTCGGACCGGGGTGTCAGCTCGGCGGCGCGCGCCCACGCCCGGGCCGCGGCCAGGTACGAGCCGCACTGCCGGGCCTCCCGCGCGGCCCGCACCAGTTCGGCGGCGACCTCGTCGTTCGGTGCGGTGACCGCGCTCGCGAGGTACCAGGCGCGGGCGGCGCCGGTCGCGCCGTAGCCGAGAGCGCGGTAGGCCTCCCGGCGGACGCGCGGCGGCACGGCGTTGAGCGCGACCCCCCGCAGGATCGGGTGCATCAGCTCGTAGCGGTCACCGTCGACGGTGATCAGCCGGGCGTCCTCGGCAGCCGCCAGATCGTCGGGAGCGAGACCGAAGCCCTGCAATGCACGGTCGACGGTGTCGACGGCGGGATCACTCGCCGCCGCGACCAACGCGAGCGCGCGCCGGGCCTGCGTGGGGAGCGCCCCGATCCGCGCGATCCACCCCTGCTCGGCCCGGCCGCCGAGCGCGGGAGCGGCCGGCAACGGCTCGTTGCCCCGCAGCTGCGCGGAGCTGAGCCGGAACGCGAGTTCGAGCAGGATCAGGGGGTTGCCCCGGGAGAACGTGACCAGCGAGTCGAGGACGCCGCGCGCGACGTCGAGCCCGTGGCTGCGCAGCAGCTGGTCGCACTCCCGCTGGCCGAGCCCGGTGACCAGCAGGGTGTCCGGCCAGGACGAGTCGTCGCGGGTGGTGGCGTCGCGGGTGGCGGCGTCGCGGGTGGCGGCGACGAACGCGATCCGGTCCGACGCCACGCGGCGCGCGACGAAACGGAAGACGCTCAGCGAGTCGGGGTCGGCCCACTGCAGGTCGTCGACCAGGACGACCAGCGGCTGGTCCTGCCCGCCGAACGACAGGACGTTGAGCGTCGCGACGCAGACCGCGTACGGGTTGCCGGCCGACGCGGACGCGCTGAGCGCGAGCGCCGTTTCCAGGCTTTCGCGCTGGGCGCCGGGAAGCGTTGCGAAGTGCCGGCGCAGGGGGAGCAGCAGTTCCCCCAGAGCGGCGAACGGCAGACTGGTCTCGGATTCGACGCCCCGGACGCGGTGCACCTGGTAGAGCCGCTCGGCGGCCCGCTGCTCCAGGTAGTCCAGCAGCGTCGTCTTGCCGACGCCGGGGTCGCCGCGGACGAGCAGCGCACGGCCGGATACGGGAAGCTCGGTGAGCAGTTCGTCGAGATAGCCGCACTCGTTGTCGCGGCCGATGAGTCGAAGGCGGGACATCGGTTCTCAAAATAGGGGAATTCCCCTATTCCCGAAGCCCCGCGAGTGGGAGAACCCCTACTACCGCTGCCCGTTTTGGGTGGATTAACTGGACGGGACAGCAACGGCCCGACCGGTGCGCGGAGGGGGGCGCCGGTCGGGCCGTGTCATGCTGAGCTGCTACTTCGTGAGGATCTTCGACAGCACCTCGTGCACGTACGTGTTGGCGTGCTCGCCGGTGAACGACGAGGCGTACGGGCCGGACGCGGTGACCGGCACGTTCACACCGGTGTGACCGCTGGTGGTCCAGTCGATGGTGAACTTGTGCGGGCTGCCCGCGATCGCGAACGGACCGTCTTCCTTGGAGATGCCGTCGCCGGACTCGTCCTCGGTGTCCTCCGCGGCCTCGACGGTCGCGCCACCGCAGTCGTGGTCACCGGTGATGACCAGCAGTGTGTCCGGGTGCTCGTTCACGTAGGCCTTGGCGACCTTGACGGCCTTCTCCAACTCGGCCATCGACTTGAGCATCTGGGTGCCGTTGTTCTCGTGCGAGAACTCGTCGATGCCCTCCTCTTCGACGAAGAGGAAGAAGCCGTCCTTGTCGTTCGACAGCGTCGACAGCGCCTTGGTCGTCATGTCCGCGAGCGGCACGACCGGCTTGTAGACGTCGCCCTTGCCCTCCTCCTTCTGCTGGAACATCTCCTCGTTCGAGAAGAGGCCGAGCAGCTTGCCGCTCTTGGCGGCCTTGAGCTGCGAGGCGGAGGTGACGTAGGTGTAACCGTCCTTCTTCGCCTCCTCGATCAAGTTGCCCTTCGTGCCCTTGCTGGCCTCGGTGGGGTCCTCGGCCGGCTTGTCCGGGAACGCGCCGGGGGTGCCTGCGGGCAGCCACCAGTCCTCGCCACCGCCGAGGATGACGTCGGGCTTGGTGACCTGGAGGTACTGGCGGGCGATGTCGTCCTGCTGCCCACGGTCGGCGGTCTGGGAGAACCACGCCGCCGGGCTCGCGTCGGTGACCTGCGCGGTGGTGACCAGGCCCGTCGCCTTGCCGGCCTTCTTGGCCTGCTGGCCGAGCGTCGTCAACGGCTTCTTGTTGACGTCGACGCTGATTGCGCCGTTGTAGGTTTTCTGGCCCGTCGCCCACGCGGTTGCCGCTGCGGCCGAGTCGGTGATCGCCGACTTCGGGTCGTGCGGGCTGGTGGTCAGCTGACCGGAGTACGACAGGCTGTCCATCGCCAGGCGACCGTCGAGGCCCTGCAGCGCCAGGCGCGCGGCCTCCCGGTGCGCGGCGGACATGCCGTCGCCGTTGATGAAGATGACGCTCTTGGCGCGCTGGTGTCCCGACGTCGCGTCGGCCGCACCAGTGGTGAGGGCGGCCGTCCCGACCGCCACGACTACGCCTGCGGCAACCGAGCCGGCAAGCCAGCGCAGTCTCTTGGTGTCCACGGATCCTCCTGTGGTTTATGACCCAGGTCAGGCAACACCGTCGTATGCGTGACCGTGAATATCGGGCCTATGAACACAATCTGAACAGTTGCTCAGGCCAATCGGTCCGTCACATCATCTTGGCCGTTGTAATAGTGTGCGACACACACTATGGTGAGTGACATGACAAGCGACGCGACACTCTCCAGCCACCTGCAGGAGCTGCGCCGCGGCACGGTCGTCGTTGCGAGCCTCACCGTCCTGCGCGAACCGGGGTACGGGTACTCGCTGCTCGAAACGTTGAGCGCGGCCGGATTCGAGGTAGAGGCCAACACGCTCTACCCGCTGCTGCGGCGTCTGGAGTCCCAAGGACTCCTCACCAGCTCCTGGAACACCGACGAGGCACGGCCGCGCAAGTTCTACAAAACGACCCCGGAGGGCGACGCGATCGCCGACACCCTGCGCACCGAGTGGTCCCGCCTCGACACCGCCATCACCGACCTCGACAAGCTTGGGAGCCCGGAATGACCACCACCCTGATCGACCGTTACGTCTTCACCGCCGTCCGCTACGTTCCGGAGAACCAGCGCGCCGACATCGACCGCGAACTGCGCGCCTCGATCGACGACGCCGTCGACGCACGCATCGAAGCCGGCGAGGATCACGACTCCGCCGTCGACGCCACGCTCCGCGAATTGGGCGACCCGCGCCGCCTCGCCGACCAGTACGCCGACCGGCCGCAGTACTTACTCGGGCCGGCCCTCTATCCGGTCTGGCGACAGATCATGAAGATGCTCTTCACGCTCGTGCTCCCGATCGTGGTCGTGGTTCTGGCGGTGATCCAAGCGCTCGCCGATCCCGATATCGGGAAGATCATCGGTAGCGCGATAGGCACGATCATCACGGTCGGCACGCACATGGCGTTCTGGACCACCGGAGTGTTCGTGATCCTGGAGCGCACCGGCGTGGCCAGCGAGGATCTGGCACGCGGCGAATGGACCCCGAAGGATCTGCCGAAGTACGAGCCCAGCGTCCTGACGCTTCCCCAACTGGCCGCCCAGATCGTCTGGCCCGTGCTGGTGGTCGCCGCGCTCGTGCTGCAGCAGTTCACGTTCACCGACGAGCCGGTCCTCGACCCCGACAACTGGACGTTCTGGTGGCCGTACCTGATCGTGCTGTTCGCGCTGTCGATCGTCTACACGGTGTGGGTCTTCCGAAAAGCCGCCTGGAGCCACTCCGTGACCGCCGTGAACGCGCTGCTGTCGCTACTGATCGCCGGGCCGGTGGTGTGGCTGCTGGCCAACGACCGGTTCTTCAACTCCGAGTGGGTCGACAGCCTCGACTGGGGTGAGGTCAGCAACCCCGGTACGTGGCTCACCCGGATCGTGATGCTCTCGGTCATCGGCGGCACGATCTACGGCATCGGCGAGACCGCCGTGAAGGCCGAGCGGGCCCGCCGTGGCCTGGCCAACCCGATCCCCGGCACGGAGAAGGTCGTCTGACCCTCCGCGAAAGCTCCGTCCCCGAGAATGGGGGCGGGGCTTTCTCAGTGTCCGATGTCGAAACCCCCCGGCTCCACCAACGCACTCTCGTACGCGAACACCACGATCTGTGCCCGGTCACGAAGACCGAGCTTGGTGAGAATGCTCGACACGTGCGACTTCACTGTCGCCGGCCCGACGTACAGCTCCTGCGCGATCTCGGTGTTCGTCGCCCCGCGGGCGACCGCGACCACGATGTCGCGTTCGCGGTCGGTCAGCCGTCCGACCCGGTCCGCAACGACGCTGTTGACGCCCGGCTGCGCGGCAAAGCGACTGATCAACCGACGGGTGATCGACGGTGCGATCAACGCGCCACCGGCGGCCACCGTCCGCACCGCGACCGCCAGCTCCGCCGGTGGGATGTCCTTGAGCACGAAGCCGCTCGCCCCGGACCGCAGCGCCCGGTACACGTACTCGTCCGGGTCGAACGTCGTCAGGATCAGCACCCGCACCGGCCAGTCGGCGTCGGCGAGGATGCGTGCGGTGGCTTCCAGCCCGTCGAGCTCGGGCATCCGGATGTCCATCAGGATGACGTCGGGACGGTGCCGTTCAGCGGCCTCGATGGCCTGCAGCCCGGTACCGGCCTCGGCCACGACGTCGATGTCGGGCTGTGCCCGGAGGATCATGCTGAAGCCGCCGCGCACGAGCGCCTGGTCGTCGGCCACGACGACGCGGAGGCTCACGCGGTCGTCCCGTCACGGGGCAACCGGGCGACGACGCGGAACCCGCCCTCGGGGCGCGGCCCGGCTTCGAGCGTGCCGCCGAGCAGCGTGGCGCGTTCGCGCATGCCGATCAGGCCGTGGCCCGGAGCGCGCGTCGGCGCCCCGGAATCCCCGGAGTCGGTGACCTCGATGACCACCTCGGGGCCGTCCTCGCGGAGATCCACCTCGGCGCGGGTGCCGGGCCCACCGTGTTTGAGCACGTTGGTCAATGCCTCCTGGACGATGCGATAGGCCGACAGCTGTACCCGGGTGGGCAGCGGGCTGCGGATGTCGTCGACGATCGTGACGTCCACGCCGGCGTTGCCGACCTGCTCGATCAGCCGCGGCACGTCGGCGAGCCCCGGCTGCGGTCCCACCCCGTTCGCCGTGGGCTCGGGACGGAGCACGCCCAGCAGGTGACGCAGTTCCTCCAGCGTCTGCCGACCGGCCCGTTCGACAGCGGCCATCGCCTCGCGCGCCCCGTCGGGATCGACCGCCGCGACGGCCTGAGCGGCCCCGGCCTGCACGGTCATCATGCTCACCTGGTGTGCGACGACGTCGTGCAACTCGCGCGCGATGTGGGTGCGTTCCTCGGCGACGATGCGGCGCGTCTCGTCGAGGAGTTGGCGGTGTCGTTGCGCCGCGTGTTCGGTGCGGAGCCGCAGGCGACGCCCGATGTACCAGATGACGAACATGAAGACGACGCCGAACGTGGTCTCGCCCCAGGTCGTGTCCGTGGTGAGCCCGTCGATCGCCAGCACGGTCATCGAGGCACCGAGGCCGGCCAGCGCGAGGCGCACGTCGACCACGTACCGGCCGACGCTGTAGAGCGCGGCGACCATGATGAAGCCGATGTCGTAACCGTCGCTCAACAGCAGCAGCAACCAGCAGACGAGCACGATCGCGAGGGTCTGCAGCGGCGCCTGGCGCCGGAGGTACAGCGCACTGCCCGCGACGGCCAGCGCCAGCATCACCGCGAACGGGACGAGCGCGATGTTCCGGACCACCCAGGAGTCGTTCGGCCCGTCCGCCAGGAAAAGCGCACCGGCGAACAACACGACGGCCAGCACCGCGTCGGATGCCCGTGGCCACCGCGCGAACGGGCCGCGGAACGAGAACCTCATCGCTGCCTCCGTTCTGGTCACCAGCACGGTAGGGCCCGGCTGACGGTGCCGTCATCCCTCTGCGGGCGAGCGCCGTCTCCGCCGCACGGGGGAGGCCCACGCCTGGGCGGCCCGTCGCGCGTGGGGCCGGCGACCCCGTCCCGCGCCGGGCGACCCACGCCCAGGGCCGGACCCACTCTGGCGGCCATGAATTCCTTCACCCGGCGACTGGGTACCGCCAGCGCCCGCAGGCCCTGGACCACGATTCTGACCTGGGCGGTCGTCGCGGCCGTCATGCTCGCGTTGGCCGGAACGGTCGGCGGCTCGTTCGCCGACGACTTCGTCGCACCCGGCAGCCAGAGCGAACGTGCGATGCAGCTGCTCGAGGAACGGTTCCCCGCCGCGGGCGACGGTGTCGCCGTCGCGGTGTTCGCGGCCTCCGACCTCACCGACCACCGCGCAGCCATCGAGGACGCGGTGGCGCGGATCGCGTCGGTGGATTCCGTGACCGCGGTGACCGACCCGTTCGCCGCAGGCACGGTCTCGCCCGACGGGCGGATCGGCTACGCCGAAATAAGCTTTGATGTTCCGGCGACCGAGATCGGTCGCGAACCCTTCACAGCCGTCTCTGACGCGCTGAGGCCGGCCGCCGGTGGCGGGCTGACCACGGAGCTCGGCGGCGACGCGGCCTTCATCAACGCCGAGGACGCGACGTCCGGCGCCGAGGCGGTCGGGATCCTGGTCGCGTTGGCCGTGCTGATCGTTGCATTCGGGACGGTGGTGGCCGCGCTGATCCCGATCGTGCTGGCGCTGATCGTGGTGGGTGTGGGATTCGGTGGGATCGCGTTGCTGGCCCACGCCACGGACGTGTCGACGGCGGCGCCGACGATCGCGGCGATGATCGGGCTGGGCGTCGGGATCGACTACGCGTTGTTCGTCGTCGCGCGGTACCGGGAGGGACGGGCGGCGGGCAGTCCCACGGCGCTGAGCGACGCGATGGGGACCGCCGGGACGTCGGTGCTGTTCGCCGGCGGCACCGTGGTCGTGGCCATGGTGGCGCTGGTGCTGACCGGGCTCGGGTTCCTGATCTCGATCGGGCTCGCGACCGCGATCGTGGTGCTCACCGCGGTGCTGGCCGCGCTGACGCTCCTCCCGGCGATCCTGTCGCTGCTCGGCGACCGCATCGACCGCGGCCACGTGCGGATCACAGCGTGGCGGAAGCGCCGGCCGTCCGGTGGCGCGCCGGTCCCGGCCGTGCCGGAAGGCGTCGGGCTGTGGGGGAGGGTCGCGCGGCACGTGTCCCGGCGGCCGGTCGTCTACCTGGTGGCGTCGACGGTGGTGCTGCTGACGCTCGCGGTGCCCGCGCTGAGCATGCGGACCGGCTTCCCCGACGCGGGTGACGACGCGACGAGCATCAGCCACCGCCGTGCGTACGACCTGCTGGCCGAGGGCTTCGGACCGGGGATCAACGGACCGCTGCTGGTGGTCGTCGACCAGCGGTCGGCCACCACCGACGTCCCGGCACTCGCGCAGCGGATCGCCGACGACCCGGGCGTCGCATCGGTCGGGGAACCGGTGACCTCGCCGGCCGGAGACACCGTCGTGCTGCGGGTGCTCACGTCCACGCCGCCTTCGGACGCCGCCACCTCGGACACGCTCGACCGCCTGCGCGACCTGACCCCGGACAACGTCGCGATCGCGGGGCTGACCGCGATGACCGACGACCTCACCCGTCAGCTCGAACGCACGCTGCCGATCTTCGTCCTCGGCATCCTGATCGCGTCGTTCGTGCTGTTGATGCTGATCTTCCGCTCGATCGTGGTCCCGCTCAAGGCCGTGCTGATGAATCTGCTGTCGATCGGTGCCGCGTACGGCGTCGTCGTGGCGGTTTTTCAGTGGGGTTGGTTGAAGGAGCTGTTCGGGCTCGAGGACACGATCGTGATCGCGTCACCGCTGCCGACGATCTTCTTCGCGGTGCTGTTCGGGCTCTCGATGGATTACGAGGTGTTCCTGCTGTCCCGCATCCGCGAGGCGTACCTGCGGGACGGCGACGCGGTGGGGTCGGTGGCGCGGGGCATCGCGTCGACCGGGCGGGTGATCACCTCGGCGGCGCTGATCATGGCCGCGGTGTTCCTGGCGTTCGTGTTCAGCCCGTCGCCGCTGTCGCGGATGATCGGGCTCGGGCTGGCCACCGCAGTGCTGCTCGACGCGACGCTGGTACGCCTGGTTTTCGTGCCGGCGGCGATGACGCTGCTGGGCAAGGCGAACTGGTGGTTCCCGGGCCGGCGGCCGCGGGCTGGCGTTGACGCCGACGTCAAGGTCTACCGTCGGGCCGATGAGGTTCGGAGTTAGTTACAGCACGGCCGGGAACGGCATGAACCCGGACCGGCTTCTCCGGTTCGCGCAGCATGCCGAAGCCTGCGGATTCGAGTCGTTCTACGTGCCTGAGCACCTGGTGCTGTATCCGGGTGCTCAGGTCTACGGCAACGAACTGCCGGCGGACCTCGAGTTCGCCGACCCGCTCGACCTGCTCACGTTCGTCGCCGCGGCCACGCACCGGATCGTGCTCGGCACCGCGGTGCTGCTCCTGCCGTACCGGCATCCGATCGTGCTGGCCAAACGCCTCGCGACGATCGACGCGCTCTCCCGCGGGCGGATGCGGCTGCTGACGATCGGGCTGGGGTCGCTGCCCGGCGAGGCCGAGGCGATGGGCGTCGACTTCGCGACCCGGGGCCGTCGGGCAGACGAGTCGATCGACGCTCTGCGGCAGCTGTGGGGCGGCGACGCCGAGTTCAACGGCGTGGTCGTCCGCAGCTACCCGAAGCCGTTCAACGGGGACGTCCTGCCGATCCACGTCGCCGGTTCCAGCGCTCCGGCCGCTCGTCGGGCGGGGAAGCGGGGTGACGGCTACTTCCCCGGTGGCGCTCTCACGCCGACGGATCGGGCGGCGCAGTGGGAGCTGGTGCGGTCGACGGCAGCGGCCAACGGGCGCGATCCGGACGCGCTGGAGTACACGCGTTGGGGCTCGATCAACGCCGGCCCTTCGCAGGTCGAGGTGCTGGCCGCCGAGGGCGTGACCCGGCTCGTCGTCAACGCGTTCGGGGACACCCTCGACGAGCAACTCGACCAGCTCTCGGCCTTCGCTTCCCGTCACAAACTGGCTACTTGATGTGTATGGGTCCGTTCGTGCCGGGTAGCCCTCGTTCATGAAGATCCTGCTCGGCATCGCGCTCTTGATTCTGGCGGCGTTGGCAGTGCGCTGGCTGATCACGGCCCGCCGGCAGAACGTCGTGGCCGAAGCCCATGCGGAGACCGAAGTCCTCGGGCCGCACCTCCCGCTCCGGTCCTCCGGGCAGGTGTCCCGCGCCCTGCGCGCCAACGGCTACACCGAGGTCCGGCGCCCGGACCAGGAGCCGGAGCCCGGCTCCGGCCCGATGCTCCGGCCGTGAGGGGCCTCTACCGATAGGTAGAGCGCCGGTTCGCTCTCGGGGACGACGAGAGCGGCGCACGGCGTTCGTAGCGTTGATGGCATGAATGCATCGCTTCCCAAGCGCCACGTCGCCGCTGCCGTCCTGACCGTGGCCGGTGGACTGGCCCTGATCCTCGTGGGTTGGTGGATCGTCGGATTCGAGTTCCAGGGAGACTGGGGACGCTTCGCGGACGGCTCGTGGTGGGCGAGCGAAGCCGTCAAGGCGATCGGCCTCCTGGCGTTCGGCAAGGCCGGCTTCAAGGTCGCGCTGGCGTGCGTCGCCGCCGCGATCGCGGTCAGCGCCAAGGTGGTCAGCCGGCGCCGTCGCAAGACTCCATAAAAACTTGGCCGACGATGTCGAGAATCGGTTTTCGGCTCCGTCCCTGGGGCGAACGTGACCACGAGGTCGCACCAGCACCGAGGAGAACACCGTCATGGCCAAGTACCTCCTGCTCAAGCACTACCGCGGCGCCCCGGCTCCGGTGAACGACGTTCCGATGGACCAGTGGACGCCCGACGAGATCTCGGCGCACATGCAGTTCATGGCCGACTTCGCCGACAAGCTCGAGAAGAACGGCGAGTTCGTCGACGGTCAGGCCCTCGCGCCCGAGGGGACGTTCGTGCGGTACGACGGCGAGGGCCGCCCGCCGGTCACCGACGGGCCGTTCGCCGAGACCAAGGATCTCATCGCCGGCTGGTACATCATCGACGTCGACAGTTACGAGCGAGCCGTGGAGCTGGCGGGCGAGCTGTCGGCCGCGCCCGGCAAGGACGGGAAGCCGCTCCACGAGTGGCTCGAGGTGCGCCCGTTCCTCTCGGTGCCGTCGAACACGGCCGAATGAACGAAGCACTGATCCGGGGCCTCACCCCGGGCGTGCTCGGAATCCTCGTCCGCCGCGGAGCTGACTTCGCGGCGGCCGAGGACGCCGTGCAGGACGCGCTGGTCGAGGCGGTGCGGGTCTGGCCCGACGACATGCCGAAGGACCCCAAGGGCTGGCTGGTCACCGTCGCGTGGCGCAAGTTCCTGGACGCCGCCCGATCGGACACCGCCCGCCGACGGCGTGAAGAGGTGGACGAACCGGCGCCCGGGCCGGCCCGGGAAACCGACGACACGCTGCAGCTCTACTTCCTGTGCGCGCACCCGTCGCTGAGCCCCTCGTCGGCGGTGGCGCTCACGCTGCGCGCGGTCGGCGGGCTCACCACGCGCCAGATCGCCCAGGCCTACCTGGTGCCCGAGGCGACGATGGCCCAGCGCATCAGCCGGGCCAAACGCACCGTGTCCGACGTGCGATTCGATCAGCCCGGTGACGTCGCCACCGTTCTTCGCGTTTTGTATTTGGTCTTCAACGAGGGCTACTCCGGTGACGTCGACCTCGCCGCGGAGGCGATCCGGCTCACCCGCCAGCTCGCAGCCGCGATCGACCACCCGGAGGTGGCCGGTCTGCTCGCGCTGATGCTGCTGCACGACGCCCGGCGCGCGTCCCGGACCGCGCCTGACGGCAGCCTCGTGTCGCTCGCGTCGCAGGACCGGTCCCGGTGGGACACGGGGGCGATCGCGGAGGGCGTCGAGATCCTGCAGGCGGCGCTGGCCCGCGATCGGCTGGGCGAATTCCAGGCGCAGGCCGCGATCGCGGCGCTGCACGCCGACGCGCTGACCGCGGACGAGACCGACTGGGTGCAGATCGTCGAGTGGTACGACGAACTGCTGCGGATCAACGACAGCCCGGTCGTGCGGCTCAACCGGGCGGTCGCGGTCGGGGAGGCCGACGGGGCCCGTGCCGGTCTGGCCGCCCTGGCGTCGTTGGATCCGGGGCTACCCCGCTACGCCGCCGTGTCCGCGTACCTGCACGAACGCGACGGCGACCTGACCACGGCGACGAACCTGTACGTCGAGGCCGCCGCCAAAGCCTCCAACCTGCTCGAACGCGACTACCTGACACGCCAGGCAGCCCGCCTCAACGCGCTGCCATGAGCTCGCGGAACTCCTCGAGCAGCGAATTCCGATCGCCGACGCGGGTCGCCAGCACGACCTGGCTGGGCTCCACTCCCTCCAGCGGAATCGTCGTCAGGCCGGGCCGGTGGATCCCGAGGTTGCCGGGGATGATCGCCACGGCCAGACCACCGGCGACCAGCTCGGTCTTGTCCTGGACGTCGTCGATGACCGGTCCGTCGGGCGCCCGGCTGCCGTCGGGGCGCGGATCGACCCGCCAGAACGCGTCCCGGGCCGGGTCGAGCACTCGCGGCATCGGCTCGTCCGCGATGTCGTCCAGCGTCACCGAGTCTTTCCCGACCAGCCGATGATCGTCCGGTACGAGCAGAACACGAGGTTCGACGTAGAGCGGAACTATCCGTAGTTCCTCGGTGGGGAACGGCAAGCGGGCCACTACCGCGTCCACCCGGTGGTCCAGCAGCGCCGTCTGCGGGCTGCGCCAGTCGACGTGCAGCGTCCGGACGTCGGCATCCGGCCGACGGCGGCGGAGTTCGCGCACCGCCGGCGTGACGATCAGGTTGTCGGCGTAGCCGATGGTCACGCGGTTCGGCTCGGCCGCGGCTTTCGTGCGCAGTACGGCCTGGGCGCTGGCGTCCAGCACCGCCCGGGCCAACGGCAGAAACGTCTCCCCAGCGGCGGTGAGCCGGGTGCCCTGCGGTGTGCGGCGCAGCAGCCGCGCGCCGACCTGCTGTTCCAACCGGGTGATCTGTCGGCTCAGTGACGACGGCACCAGGTGAAGCTGAGCCGCAGCGCGGCCGAGATGCCCATGCTCGACGACGACGAGGAAGCAGCGCACGAGGCGCAGGTCCAGGTCGTCGGTCATGGTTCGAATGTACTGACGTGCGGTGTTGCGCCCAATGCATCGAGTGGTGCGGAATGGTCACTGGCTTTCGGCCTGGGTTGGGCCGAAGCTCGGCTGGTGACAACTTTGCCGCGGATCGGTGTGCTCCTTCCGGTTTCGTTCACGACCACGCCGTCGTTGGATCGGCAGCGCGCGGCCGTGCAGCGCCTCGAACACGCCGGGTACGGGATGGCCTGGACCAACGAGGTGATCGGCAAGGACGCCCTCGTGCAGGTGGCCGTGCTCCTCGCGGCCACTCGTCGGATGATGTTCGGCACCAGCATCGCCAACATCTGGGCCCGGCCGGCTCCCACGATGAGTGCCGCTGCCGCGGAGCTGGCGCAGGCCTATCCCGGTCGGTTCGTGCTCGGCCTGGGCGTCGGTTACCCCCAGCAAGCCGAGGCGGTGGGTCGACCGTTCGGCAGCCCGCTGGCCACCATGCGCGACTACGTGCACCAGATGGACGCTCCGACCCAACCGCCCGCACCCTCGGCCGAGTACCCGCGCCTCATAGCGGCCAACGGACCGAAGATGCTCGCGCTGGCCGCCGAGCTTGCCGACGGAGCGCTGCCCGCCGGTCAGCCGGTGTCCGGAACGGTGGCGGCCCGGCAGGCGCTGGGGCCTCGGAAGCTGCTCGTCGTCGGGGCGTCCGCCGAGGGGGCACCGCTCGAGCACCTAGCGGCCGGCGCCGACCACGTACTTGTGATGCTCGAACGCGGAATCGACTACGACGCAGGAATCGATCAGCTGGAGCGCTTGGCCCCGGCATTGCTCAGGACGGAATCCCCACGATGAGGTCGATTTCGACGGTCGCGCCGACGGCGAGGCCGGTGGAGCCGACGCACGTGCGTGCCGGGAGCGGGCCGGTGAACCAGCTGACGTACTCGGTGTTGAAGCGGTCGTAGTCCGAGAAGTCGGTGAGGTACACGCGCACCATCAGCGAGTCGTCGAGCGTCGCGCCGAACTGCGCGACCACCGCGGCGAGGTTCCGGAACACCTGCTTCGTCTGCACGACGACGTCACCGGGCACGAGCTGGCCGGTCGCCGGATCGGTCGGCATCTGACCGGTGACGTAGAGCGTGTCGCCCCACCGCACGGCGTGCGAGAACGGCCCGACGCCGGGCGGCACCCCAGTGGACGAGTCGAACGTGTAAGCGGTGCGTTCGGGCATGACGGCGACTCTAATTCACCAGCTGCCACATGACTTCCACCGGCAACGCGGGGTTCGAGGCGGCCGCGCGGGCGAGACCCGGGTCGTCGAGCAGGGCCACGACCTGCTTCGGCGGTAGTTGCGGCGACGCGGCGATCGCCTGCCGGACGTCGGCGTCGGTGTCGTAGAGCAACGCGTCGACGATGCTCGGCTCCGCGTCGGGATCGAACGCGACCAGCAAGCGCAACGCGGGATCGGGGTCGCGCCAGTACCGGGCGAGGCCCGCCCCCGGGAAACCGGGCTTGCGCAGGAGCGTGTCCCGCCCGCAGCCCGTGTACTCCAGATAACTACGCAACAGCAGGTGCGGCGGAGCGTCCGCGCAATGCAAGGCCAGCAGAATGCGGACGCCGGCGTCGCCATCGGCGGCCAGCACCGGCACGAGGGCGGGCGGCAGTTCGGGGGAGCGCGCAGCGCGACGCCGGAGCAGCACGTTCGACGAGCGCGCCCACTGGGTGACCTCCTCGACCGTCCACGCCGGATCGACGCGCCAGGAGCCGGAGTGTTCGCAGTCGGGCCCGAAGTCGCCCTCGCCGGGCACGTGCCGCAGGTCGACGCCCATCGCGGCCCGTTCCTCCTCGGTGAGCGTCGGGTGCACCGAGATCGCGTTGCGGACGACGGGGTCCGGGTCGCCGAACAGGCGGGTGACCTGGCGCGCGGTGAGGTCGTCGCGGTGGGCGATCGCGCTGCGCACCTCCGGCGCGGGGTGGGAGATCAGCGTGGCGACGGCGTCCGCGGGGGCGTGCGGGTTGGTGGCGATGACCGTGAGGTCGTTGGGGTCGCCCTGGGCGAGGACGTGGTCGACGACCTCGCGGGTGAGCGGGCGACCGAGCTGCATCCAGCGTCCGAAGCCGGGTTCGGGGGTGAGTTCGGCCAGTTCGGTGGCGCGTTCGACGCGGTCCTCGAAGGCTTGCCGGACCGGTTCCGTGCGGTCTTTCTGCAGCGCCGCGCGGTCTGCGGGCGTCAGCTGCTGTTCGAAGAACACGGCGGCCGCGCGGACGTTCGGGTTCGGGTGGCGCGCGGCCGGCGTGACGAGCCGCCGGTCGTCGGCCATCGCCAGGCACAGTTCCTGGCGCGCCTCCCGCGCGTTGAGCAGTCCGCCGGCCGCCACGCGGTCGAAACCCTCGAGGTACGGACCGACCGCCTCCGGCGGTAACGGCTTCCGTCGATCGTGGCGCACGCGGGCGATCACGATCGGGTCCGGGTCGTCGACCATGCGGACGCGAATGCGCAGGTCGACGTCCAGGTTGCCGGCCAGGCCGCTGCGCACCTCGCGCTCGGGGTGACGGAGCATCACGTCGATGACCGGTGCGGGGAGCGGGCGGGAGGTCAGCTCGCTGCCCAGATCTTTGCCGTGCTGGTCGATCAGCCGTATGAGGAGCTCAGCCGGGGCTGCGAGGTTGCGGATGAGTCCTTCGAGGACAGCTGTCGGCACGGCGCCATCCTGCCGCAACGGCGCAAACGGGCGCGGATCGGGTTAGGGCGGACGCTCCGTGATCATTCACGCACTTCCGGTTCGTCGGCGACGCCCCGGTAGGTACGGAGAGACCTGGAACGCATCCCGGTCGGCGACACTTCAGCCGAGAACGACTCCGCGGGACGCGAGCTGCTGAAGCTCACGGGTGTGCTCTTCCGCTGCCTCCGGGCGGCCGTGGTACTGCGCGGGTGTGTTCTGGAAGAGGACGATCGAGCAGTCACCGTCCCGTTCTTCGGCGATGAACGTCTGGACGGCGTTGAGGGCTGGTTCGAGTCGATCCTGGCCGGGTGGCGTCATTCCCCCCGGCTATTCGGCTGCCGTCGAAGCCGATCAGGGTGCCGTCGGGCTGGAAGAGTGCGCTCATGCGCTGGGCGTCGCGCTCGTTCCACGTGGTGAGCAGACGCTCGTAGAGGGCTCGGGCTGCGGCTGTCATACCTCCGGAGGATCCCAGGCTTTGCGCCGGCGAGTGGTCCCACGTGTGTCTAGATTTGTGCCGAAGGCGGCTACCGCCTCGATGATCTGGCTGTAGCGCAACGAGTAGTAGAGGTCGTACGTGTGCTGGGCGCCCGGCAGTTCGGCGTACACCACGGGCTGGGTGCTGACCTCGCGAAGCCGCGCGACGAACTCGCGGGTGTCCTCCACCAGCGTGGAGCTGTCGAGGTCGCCGTGCAGGAACAGGAACGGCGGCGCGTCACGCAGGTGGTCCAGCGGCGACGATCCGGGGCCGTCCACCGGCCCGTAGTAGCCGTAGAAGCCGACGACGCCGGAGACCGAGGTGTCCGCGCTCTCGAAGCCCGGCTGGAACGCCGGATCGTTCGGTGTCAACGCGGTCATCGACGCCAAGTGCGCCCCGGCTGAGCTCCCCGAGACGATGATCTCGCCCTCGTAACGCGCGCGCACCCAGGCGATCACTCGCTTGGCGTCGACATGGGCTTCGGGGAAGGGACGGGACAGCGGGTAATTGGCGCTGACGCACACCCAGCCCCGCGCGGCGAGTGCGTAGAGGAGGGCACGGCCCTCTTTGCGTTTGTGGCCGATCCGGAAGCCGCCGCCGTGGAAGAACACCAGGACAGGTCCGCCGGTGGGGCGGTTCCGGTGGTGGTAGACGTCGAGCAGGTTGCGCCGGCCCGCGTCACCGTAGGCGAGGTTCCCGACGCGGACGACGTTGCGGCGGCGTTTGAGGAACGGTGCCAGCAGGATGTGGGCCCAGGGCCGGCGCTGGGGCGGTAGGTCGATGCCGAACTCGTGCAGGGACCGCCGCAGCGCCGCCTCGGTCGCGAGCGCTCGCCGGACCAGGACGACGAGGCCGCCGGTGGTGACCAGCGCGATCGCCAGCGTCGTCAGGCCTACGGGATTGACCAGGTCGCCCTGGGCGAAGGCGATGGCGGTGTTCCCGGCGAGCACGTAGAGGGCGAGGAACGGTAGTTCGTTGATCAGGAAGGTCGCCCAGAAACCCCAGAAGTTCTGGGTCGTGTGTGCGGGGCGGGGTCCGATCACCGCGGTGGCGGTGCAGAACGCCACGATCGTGACTGAGAAGAGGTATCCGAGGGGCATGTCGATGAGGATGGCGATCCGGATCGGGGTCACGCATCGATCGATGAGCAGGGGTGTTTGCGACTTTGGTCGAAGTCACCAGCTCAGACCTTCTTGCGGTAGGCACGCAGCGCCAGCGGCATGAACACCGCGACCAGACCCACGCACCACGCCAACGTCCACCAGATGTGGTTACCGACCGGCAGGCCCAGGAACAGGCCGCGCATCGAGTCCACCAGGTGCGTGATCGGGTTGACCTTCACGAAGCCCTGCATCCACCCGGGCAGCGCCGACAGCTCGACGAACATCGTCGACGCGAAGCTCAGCGGCAAAACCGCGAGGAACATGATGCCCTGCACGGAGCCGGAGGTCCGGGCCTTCATGCCGACGAACACCGACACCCAGCTCAGCGAGAGTGCGAAAACCACAGCCAGCGCACAAGCCGCCACCGCGGCGAGCGGGTTGTTGTCGATCCGGAAGCCCATCGCGTAGCCGACGGCCAGCGTCGAAACCGTGACGATCACGTACCGGACGACGTCACCCAGCACCGCACCGATCAGCGGCGCGGACCGCGGGATCGGCAGCGAACGGAACCGGTCGAAGATGCCCTTCTCGAGGTCCGTGTTGAGGTTCACACCGATCGAGATCGCACCGGTGGCGATGCTCTGGGCCAGGATGCCCGGAAGCAGGAATTCCAGGTACGTGTCCGTGTCCCCGGAGATCGACTTCCCGAAAATGTAGACGAAGATGACGAGGAAGATCGCCGGCTGGATCGTCACGTCGATCAGGGCTTCTGGCGTGTGCCAGGTCTTGATCAGGCTGCGTTTCGTGAGCGCCAGCGAGTGGCGTACCAGGCGAAACGGCCGGCGGACGCGGGGCTCGGGGGTGGAGCGGGCGACGTCGGGGCTGGTGAGGGTCGTGGTCATGCCGCGGCCTCCTCGGAATCGGCGGCCGGGCGGCCGGTGAGCGTGAAGAAGACCTCGTCGAGGCTGGGCAGGTGGAGCGAGAGCTCGGTGACGGGGATGTGCGCGGCGGCCAGGCGGGCGACGGCGACGGTCATCGCTTCGTCGGACGCGACCGGGACGGCGAGCACGCCCTTGCGGATCTGATCGGCGGGGGTGCCGGCGGAGATCTCATTGAGTATCTGCGCGGCCGAAGCCAGGTCTTCGGCGTTCGACGGACGCACTTCGAGCGTCGACCCGCCGACCACGCGCTTCAACGCCTCGGGAGTGTCGTGGGCGATGACCGTGCCGTGGTCGATCACGGTGATCTCGTCGGCCAGCGCTTCGGCTTCTTCGAGGTACTGGGTGGTCAGGAGGACGGTGGAGCCGTCGCGGACGAGCGTGCGGACGACGTTCCACATGTCTTCGCGCTTGCTCGGGTCGAGGCCGGTGGTGGGCTCGTCGAGGAAGATGACGTCGGGGCGGCCGACGAGGCTCGCCGCCAGGTCGAGGCGGCGGCGCATACCGCCGGAGTAGGTCTTGGCGGAGCGGTTCGCGGCGTCGGTGAGGTCGAACCACTCGAGCAGTTCGCTGGCGCGGCGGCGGGCCTCGGAGCGACCGAGGTCGAGCAGGACGCCGAAGAGTTCGAGGTTCTGGCGACCGGTCAGGTCCTCGTCGACCGAGGCGTACTGGCCGGTGAGGCCGATCGCTTCGCGGACCCGCTCGGCGTCGCGGACGACGTCGAGGCCGGCGATGCGGGCGTGGCCGGCGTCGGGGGTGAGGAGGGTGGACAGGATGCGGACGGCGGTGGTCTTGCCGGCTCCGTTGGGCCCCAGGACACCGAGGATGGTGCCGCGCTCCACGGCGATGTCGACGCCTTGGAGTGCCTTGGTGGGGCCGAAGTGTTTGACGAGGCCTTCGGCCTCGATCACCAGGTCGGTTGTCATGTGCAACACGTTGGTGGTCGGCGCTGCCAGCGAGCTGAGATGACGCTGTCCTGACGCTGACAGGCTGAGCGACCGCTGTCAGGGCGCGATCGACAGCATCAGCCTGATGCGGAGCCTGACAGGGGCTGCATCTGGGAAGGGTCGAACGCGGAGTGGAGGCGGACGACGCGTCCGTCGACCACGGTAAGGGTGTCCGTGCCGACGATCGTGAGTTCATTGCCGTCGGGTAAGCGGCCCGTCACGCGCAGGGCGACCACGACCTCGGTGTCGTCGCCGGAGACATCGGCGTGCTCGTAGAGGTCGGCGAGAACGCGCTGCTTGGTGGCCTCCTGTTGAGCGTGGGCTGCGAGGACGACGTCGCGGTCGTACGTGCCGTCCGCGGGCATCGGCGGTTCGTGCAGAATCTCGACGCGTTCGGCCAAGCGACGCTCCAGGAAGGCGAGCACCGCTGCGGACCCGTCGCGGTAAGCCGCATCCACTTCACTGGTGATCATTGCTGCATAATGCTCGACCGGCGGCGAGCCGACGTTGATTTTCGATCATCAGTACGTAGGATTCGCCGGTGATCGAGTCCGTTGCCTATATCGCTCCCGATGGCCAGTGCGAATACCATCCGCTCGACGACCCGGCGGTTGTCTGGCAGTCCCCGGACGCGTTCGCCGAGGCGTGGATGGCCGAGCGCCGCTCGGACGATCTCGGCCCGACCTGGACGTTCCTGTGGCACGCGTGTGCCGACGTCCAGCCGGGTGTCGTCACCGTGGTGATCGCCCTCGCGAAGGCGGCCGCTGACGACCGGCAGCTCCTGTCGGAGATCGGTGCCGGACCGCTGGAGGACCTGATCCGGCACGCGGGCAACAACCACGAACTGCTGGACGAGATCGAGCGCGCCGCGCGTCAGGAGCCGGCGTTCCGGGACGCGCTCGCCTCGATGTGGCTGAGCTCCGACGTCCCGGGGCACGTGCGGCAGCGGCTCGTTCCGTTCGGCGTGGCCGACCTCAGCGTCTAGCGTGTGGGCACCATGGGGGCATGGCTACGTTCGCGCTGATCCACGGTGCCGGTGACGTCGGTTGGTACTGGCACCTGGTGGAGGCCGAGTTGCGGGCGCGTGGCCACGACACGGTCGCGTCGGATTACCCCTGCGACGACGACTCCGCCGGCCTGCCCGAATACGCGGACGCCGTGGTGGCGGCGATCGGCAGCCGGCGGAACGTGGTCGTCGTCGGGCAGTCGCTCGGCTGTTTCGTGGCACCGCTGGTCTGTGATCGGGTCGCGGTGTCGATGCTCGTGCTCGTCGCGCCGATGATCCCCGCGCCCGGGGAGGCACCCGCGGACTACTGGGCGAACACCCGGTACGCCGACGAGGAACGGGAAAGCTACGACGAGCTGTTTTACCAGGACGTACCGCCCGGCCTCGCGGCCGAGGCGCGGAAGCGGGGACGGGCCCAGTCGGAAACCCGGCTGGGCGAACCATCACCGCTCCGCGCCTGGCCCGACGTCCCCACGCGGGTGGTGCTGTGCCGGGACGACCGGCTGCTGCCTCCCGCGTTCGTCCGACGCGTCGCGCAGGAGCGGTTGGGCGTCGTACCGGATGTAATCGACGCTGGACACACCCCGGCGCTGAGCCACCCCGTCGAACTGGCGGACCTGCTGGAAACCTACGTCCGCTGAGGCAGCGGAACCGGCAACGCCGGGAGCCCGTCGATACTCGCGACGTTCGTCTCCTTGGACTCGCAGTACGCGGCGAACCCGTCCTCCCCCTTGCGCCCGAAGTACTCGGCGTGCAGCGTGCGCTCTTCGCGGTAGTCCAGGAACGGCACCGCGAAGCCGCAGCTGTCGCTGATCCGCTCGGCCTCGACCAGGATGATCGCGCGGACCCCGACGTCGTCGGCCTCGGCCATGCGCGCGGCCAGGCCCGGGAAGCGAGGGTCGTCGCGGAACACCGGCTCGCCGCGGCCGTGGACACGCAGCACTGTCGGCGGACCGTCGAACGCGCACCACATCAGCGTGATGCGGCCGTTCTCCCGCAGGTGGGCGATGGTCTCGGCGTGGCTGCCGCCGAAGTCCAGGTAGGCCAGCGTCCGGTCGTCGAGCACGGCCAGGGAACCCGACCGGCCCTTCGGTGAGAGGTTGACGTGCCCGTCGGCGTCCAGCGGCGCGGTGGCCACGAAGAACACCGGCTGAGCGTCGATGAAGGCGCGAAGGCGGTCGGTGAGGCGTTCGTACTGTTTCCCCATACCGCTAATCGTCCGTCAGCAGCGCCGGTAGGTCATCCATCCAGTCGAGCACGGCTTGTTCGTACCGCAGTCCGAAGGCGAGCGTGGCGCGCTGCTGCGGCGTGACCGTCACCGTCTCCCGGTACTCCCGGAGCCGCTTCTCGTGCTCGCGCCGGTGGTCGTCGATGAAGCGGGACAAGCGGTCGCGGTCGACGTGGGCGCCGAACGCGATCGTCAGCAGCAGCGGGAACCGGATCTGTTCGGGGCTCGGCGGAACGCTCAGCCACTGCGCGAACGCATCGCGACCGGCGTCGGTGATGCGGTACCGACGTTTCGAGCGCGCCCCGACCTCGCCGCCTTCGACGTATCCGCGCTCCGTGAGCGCCGCCAGTTCCCGGTAGACCTGGCTCTGGCTCAGGCTCCAGAAGTCCCCGATGAGCTGCTCGGCGACCCGCACCAGGTCGTAACCGCTGAAGTCACCTTCGTGCAGGAAACCCAGCAGCGAGGCCGCGGTCGGATTGAGATCAGGCATATGTCCTCCTTGACATGCCACTGTGACATGTCAAAGTGTTAGGTGAGCGAGGAGGTCGACATGCTGCGCACCGTATTACTGAGCCTGCACATCGCCGCCGGAAGTTTCGGGCTGCTCGTCGGGCCGGTGGCCATGCTGGTGCGCAAGCGCCGTGGCTGGCACACCCGGCTGGGCATCGTGTATCAGGGTCTGGTCGCGGCCCTGTGCCTCACCGGGTTCGGCCTCGTGGCGATCAATCCGGACGTGTGGTGGCTCGCAGCGATCGGCGCGGCGACCTGGGCGGCGGCGTCGATCGGCTGGTGGGTGCGGCGGCGTCAGCGGCCCGGCTGGGTGTCGTTGCACGTCTCGTTCATGTGCGGTTCGTACGTGTCGTTCCTGACCGCGTTCCTCGTCAATGTCTGGGGATCCCCGCTGTCGTGGATCATCCCCACGATCGTCGGATCACCCTGGATCGCGTACGCCTCCGCGCGAGCCGGCGCCCGTCCCCGCCGAACGGCGCCCGCGTAGCCTCGCGGGTGTGGAGATCGCGCGGCCCGATGGGCGGAAACTCGAGTACCTGGTGACCGGCCCCGAGGACGGCGTTCCGCTGGTGATGCACACCGGCACCCCGTCCGCCGCCGTGCTCCACCAGCCCATGGCCGACGCCGCCGCGCGTCACGGCCTGCGTCTGGTCCTCTACAGCCGTCCCGGTTACGCCGGTTCCACGCCGCAGCCCGGCCGGAGGGTCGCCGACGTCGTCCCCGAAATCGTCGGGCTCCTCGACGAACTGGGCGCCAACCGCTTCGTCACCGCCGGCTGGTCGGGTGGCGGGCCGCACGCCCTGGCCTGCGCGGCCCTGCTGCCGAACTGGTGCGCCGCCGCGGCCGTCATCGCCGGACCCACGCCGTTCGGCGCCGACGGCATCGACTGGCTCGCCGGGATGGGCGCCGAGAACATCGAAGAGTTCGGTGCGGCAGTCGAGGGCGAGGAGCCGCTGACCGCGTTCCTCGAAGCCGCAGCTCCGGAGCTGGCCACCGTCACCGCCGACCAGGTCGCCACCGCCCTCGGCGATCTGGTGGACGACGTCGACAAGAACTCCCTGACCGATGAATTCGCCACCTACAACGCGGCATCGTTCCGCGCCTCCGTGTCCACGGGCATCAGCGGCTGGCGCGACGACGACCTGGCTTTCGTCACCGACTGGGGCTTCGACCTCGCCTCGATCAAGATCCCGGTCTCGATCTGGCAGGGCGGCCAGGACCGTATGGTGCCCTACGCTCACGGCGAGTGGCTCGCAGCCCACGTGCCCGGCGCGAAAGCGCACCTCGACCCGGCCGAAGGCCACCTCTCCGTCGTCCTCAATCGCTTCGACGCAATTGTCGAGGAACTCGCGGGATACGTTCGCTGACCTGCTTCAACTGTTCCCGTTCAGCGGCCAGCGCCGCCTCCCGCTGCCGCAGGTCGCGTTCGACCTGCTCCTCCGTGCGCGGTAGGTCTTTGTGGATCGACGCCATTCGGCGAGCCACCGTGGGCTTGGTGCCGAGCGCGGCCACAGCGTCCGATTGCTCGCCGCGGAGGCCGAGCAGGGGCAGGGTCCGGCCGTCGACCAGGCGGATGTGCACGTACGTGCGGGAGTGGTCGAACCGCTCGACGTTCTCGACCCGGCCCCAGGGAATCAGCCGGTCGGGCAGCTCGAGCCGACGCTGTTCGAACCACGACAGGCGGATGCCGTCCCCGTTCACGACGACGTTGCCCCAGGCCCAGGACAGGGGTAACGCGATCATCCAGGCGAGCGCGTAGACCAATTTCGACCAGTCCTCGCGGTACACGACGGCAGCCAGGTAGACCGCCACGAGACAGCCCCAGATCGCGACCATCCACCACCGCAGGAGCCAGCGCCCTCGGATCTCGTCCGCCATATGGGGGCAGTACCCCGTCGCTATTCGGCGAGAAACGCGACGACCAGAGCGGCGAATTCGTCGGGGCGGGTGGAGTGGATGCGGTGCCCCGCCCCTACGGTGTTCAGATCGGCGTGCGGTAGGGCCGTGGCAATGTCGGCCGTGCGTTCCGGGGGCAGGTGGCTCGCCGGGCCGCCCGACAGCACGAGCGTCGGCGCGGTGACGAGCTCCAACGCGTCCCACCAGCCGGGGTCGGGTCGGCGCAACTGCTGGATCGCCGAGGTCACCGCTTTGGGGTCGTAGGGGCGGCGGCGCGCGACACCCGACAGGCCCAGCAGGAGCATCCGCAGGCGCGACAAAGCCGGTGGCCCCATCTCACCGCGAGGGGGCGCAGGCGGCTCCTCGAGCACCAACCGCCTGACCCGCCCAGGCTCGGCCTGAGCCACGAGCGTCGCGACGTAAGCACCCAACGAATGCCCCACCAGCGCGAACTCGCCCACCCTCAGATCGTCGACCAGAGCTTGGACGTCGTTCCGGTAGTCGACAAGCGGATACCGGTCCGCGCGTGGGCTCCGTCCGTGCCCCCGCAGATCGGCCGCGATCACGCGGTGCCCGGCCGCCGTGAGTTCCGGCGTCAGCCGATCCCACGTGGACAGTCCGCTGGCCCCGCCGTGCAGCAATACGACCGGCTTCCCCGTCGGGTCCCCGGACTCCCGATAAGCCAAGCTCATGCGTTGTAGCTTTCCGCACATGCAGGGCACTTACGTCCGCCTTCGCGAGGCGACCGAAGCAGACCTTCCCCGGATGGCCGAGATCCGCGCGACGCCCGAGGTCTACGCGCGCTGGGGCGGCGACCCCGACGACCTGACCGACGACGACGTGCACGTCCTCGTCATCGAGTACGACGGCCGCGTCGTGGGCGCCATCCAGTGGTCCGAGGAGGAGGACCCGGACTACCGCCACGCCGGCATCGACATCTACCTCGACCCCGCGGTGCACGGTCGCGGCCTCGGCACGGACGCGGTCCGCGCGCTCGCCACGCACCTGATCGAACGCGGCCACCACCGCCTCGTGATCGATCCCGCCGCCGACAACGAGCCGGCGATCCGCTGTTACGCCAAGGTCGGCTTCCGCCCGGTCGGCGTCATGCGACGCTACGAGCGCGGACCCGACGGCACCTGGCACGACGGCCTCCTCATGGACCTGCTGGCCGAGGAGTTGACCTGATGAGCCGCGTCCAGGACGTGCGCCGACGCCTCGCCGCTGCGGACGCGGCTGTCCCCCGGAAGAGCTACACGCGAATGTCCAGCTCAGAGGGATTTGGCGGCGCGCCCGAATTCCTAATCTCAGTCGTGTCGGAACACGCACTGAGAGAGGAACCCGATCGTGACCACGACCCTGGCACCGCAGACGAAAACCCAACTCCAGCGCTTCCGGGTCCCGGTTCTGATCGCCGGGCTCGCGGTCGTGCTCGTCGGGGCACGCGGCTTGAACGCCGTCGCGGCGCACAACCCGATTCTCGCCCTCGCGATGGGCTTCTCCACTGCCACCGCCGCGGTGTTCGCCTACCGCTGGCTGACCCGCACCGTCGAGGGCCGCACCACCGTCGACGAACTGCCGAGCGCGGGCAAGTGGACCGGCCTCCGCCGCGGCGCGCTGATCGGCTCCGGCGCGTTCACCGCCACGATGCTCCTGATCGGCATGTTCGGCGGCTGGGAGCACGTCAGCGGCGGTTCGTTCAGCGGCATGCTGATCACGCTCGGCGCGATGGCGAGCGTCGCGGTCAACGAGGAACTGCTCTTCCGTGGCGTCATCTTCCGGATCATCGAGGAGCGCACCGGAAGCGTGGTCGCGATCGTGGCCTCGTCGCTGCTCTTCGGGCTGGTGCACCTGGTCAACCCCAGCGCCACGCTGTGGGGCACGCTCGCGATCGCCATCGAGGGCGGCACCCTGCTCGCCGTCGCCTACGTCCTGACCCGCTCGCTGTGGCTGCCGATCGGCCTGCACTTCGCCTGGAACTTCGTCGGCGGCGGCTTCTTCGGCATCGTGGTCTCCGGTGCCCCGCAGGAGGACACCAGCCTGCTGCACACCTCGCTCTCCGGCTCCGACGCCCTGACCGGAGGAGCGTTCGGCCCCGAGGCCAGCCTGGTCGCCCTCGCGGTCTGCCTGACGATCACCGCGGTTCTGCTCCGCCGCGCGGTCCGCACCGGCAAGCTCCGCCGCCGCAGCGCCTGACGTCTCCGGCCCGAAAGCCTCGGCTCGATTCGAGCCGGGGCTTCGCCGTTTCTAGGACACGAGGCCGAGCCGGTGGGCCAGGACGACAGCTTGAACGCGGTCGCGGACCTCGAGCTTGGTGATGATGCGCCCGATGTGGGTCTTGACTGTCGCCTCGGACAGGAAGAACCGCTCCGCGAGCTCGGGGTTGGACAGCCCTTCGGCCGCCGCCAGGAAGATCTCGCGTTCCCGCGGCGTGAGCCGTTCGACGCGTGGGTCGTCCAGCAGCGGGCTGCCCGCACCGGCCTCGGGCAGACGGTCGGCGTAGGCGTCGAGCAGGCGACGGGTCACGCTCGGGGCCACTACCGCGTCACCGCTGGCCACCGACCGGATCGCCGAGACCAGGTCGTTGGGTGGAGCGTCCTTGAGCAGGAATCCGCTGGCCCCGGCGCGCAGCCCCGCGTAGGCGAACTCGTCCAGGTCGAACGTCGTCAGGATCAGGACACGCGTCTCGCCGCCGGCCTCGACGATCCGACGCGTGGCTTCGATGCCGTCCGTGCCCGGCATCCGTACGTCCATGACGACGACGTCGGGCTGCAGGCGCGCGACCTGCCGGACGGCGTCCGCACCGTCGACGGCCTCCCCGACGACGGAGAGGTCGTCCTCGCCCTCGAGGACGAGGCGGAACCCCTTCCGGATCAGGGCCTGGTCGTCGGCCAGCACGATCGTGATCATCGGGGCAGCCGTGCCTCGACGTGCCAGCCGCCGCCGGGTCGGGCGCCAGCGGTCACCGTGCCGCCGTGGACCGCGACGCGCTCACGCATGCCGACGAGCCCGTGGCCGGGTTCACCGGTTTCCGGTCCGGATCCGTCGTCGACGACCTCGATGAGGCATTCCTGATCGGACACTGCGACGGTCACGGCGACCTCGGTGGCGTCGGAGGCGTGTTTCAGCACGTTGGTGAGCGATTCCTGGACCAGCCGGTAGACGGTTGCCTGCGGCCCGGCCGCGAGCGTCGTCACCGGGCCGGTCAGCGTCAGGCGGGCGTGCAGACCGGCCGCACGCAGCGAGTCGAGCAGCTGGTCGAGGTCATCCAGACCCGGCGCGGGGTGCCTGGACTGCGATGGCTCGCGCAGAGTGCCGAGCAGCCGGCGCATGTCCGCGAGCGCGGAGCGTCCGACGTCGGCGACCTCGAGCATGATGTCGGCGGCTTCGTCCGACTTCTTGGCCGCCACGGCGGCACCCTGCGACAGCGCGACCATCACCGACAGATTGTGGGCGACGATGTCGTGCATCTCGCGGGCGATCCGGGCGCGTTCGTCGGCTGCGGCGAGCAGGGCGCGCTGGTCACGCTCGATCTCCAACCGCCGGGCGCGGTCCTCGACCGCGGCGAGGTAGTCGCGCCGCGAGCGCACGGCGAACCCGATCGCCACCGCGGCCACCCCCGCCGCGACCATCAGGACCGGTGTCTCGGGCAGCCGGCCGTGGCGCGGCCAGAGCGCCACACCGCCGAGGGCGACGACCACGTACACAGCGAAGGCCGCGTACGCGATCCGTCGACGACGCAGCACCGCGACCGCGTACAGCGCGACGAGCAGCGCCGGTTCGACGAGCGCCGCGTCGGACGCCCACCATCGGCTGACCGCGACGACCAGCAGTACTCCCAGCACCGGAACCGGCGCCACCGACCGCAGCAGCAGCGCGGCCGCCGTGACCACCAGCTGCGCCGCGAGGACACGTTCGTCCACGTGAAGGTTCGCGCCGTTGCCGGCGTCCCAGATCAACACCGGGACCGCCGCTGCGGCGTTCACGACGAGCCCCGACGCCCACGCGGGGCGCCGGGTGGCGGTGGCTCGTTCGGTGCTCATGCGTCCCTTCGACGCAGCAGGTACGCGGCTCCGGCCAGTGCGGCCACCACCCAGGCGAGCAGGATCGCCGCCGCCGGCCAAGCGTCCGACATCATCGTTTCCCCCGCTCGGCCGGGAGCGAACCTGGCGACGTCCGACGAGACGATGTCGAGCAACCCGGGCAGGATCGCCACGACGGCGATGACCGCGCCCACCGCGGCCGCAGCGTTGCGCAGGAGCGTGCCGACGGCGACCGCGAGCAGCGTGATGCCGACCAACTGTCCGACCGCGCCGGCCAGCGCGGTCGGCACCCCGGCGTCGCCGAGCCCGACCCCGCGCGGACCGAGGACCGCCTGCGCAGCGAGGAACGCCACCGGCACGGTCACCAGCCCGACGACCGCCGTGACACCACCCGCCACCAGGGCCTTCGCGGCGAGCACCGGAAGACGGGTCGGCACTGCGGCGAACGTCCACCGCACCAGGCCCGACGAGTACTCCGACGTGGCGACGAGCACGCCGAGTACACCGACGGCGAACCGGGCGTACTGCACGCCCTCCATGCTGGCCGCGATGGGCCCGATGAGCATCCGCGGCGACTCCGCGACCGCCCCGGCCGTGAGCACCCCACCGGCCACGATCGCCACCGCCGTCGCCACGATCGCCCAGACCGGGGCCCGGAGCGACCAGAGCTTCACCCATTCCGCTTTCAGCGCCCTCATGACCGCACGCTCCGATAGTCGCTCTGGTCCCTGGTCAGATCCATGAAGGCCTGCTCCAACGAGGCGGCTCGTGGCGTCAAGCCGTGGATCGGCAGTTGTGCTTCGGCGGCCCGGGCGGCGATCGCCTCGGCCCCGAGGCCCTCGACTTCCAGTACGCCGGGTTCCGGGGCGCTCACCGTCACGCGGGGACCGACCAGCAGGTCGCGGAGCGTGGTCGCGTCGGGCGAGCGCACCTCGATCACGCCGTTGCCGGCCCGGCGGACGAACTGTTCGAGTGGTTCGTCGGCGATCAGCTTTCCGCGGCCGATGATCACCAGGTGGTCGGCGGTGAGCGTCATCTCGCTCATCAGGTGCGAGGAGACCAGCACCGTGCGGCCCTCGGCGGCGAGGCTCCGGAGCAGTTCGCGTAGCCATCGCACGCCGTCGGGGTCCAGGCCGTTGACCGGTTCGTCGAGCATGATCGCCTGGGGGTCCCCGAGCAGCGCCGACGCGATGCCGAGGCGCTGGCGCATGCCCAGCGAGAAGCGTCCGACCCGGGTGTTCGCCACTGTCTCGAGGCCGACCATCGCGAGAACGTCGTCGACCCGCTTGGAGGGCAGGTTCGTCGTGGCGGCGAGGGCGCGGAGGTGTGCTCTGGCGGTGCGGCCGGGATGCGCCGCACCCGCATCGAGCAGCATGCCGAGGGTTCGCAGGGGCGCTTCGTGCTCGGCGTAGGGACGGCCAGCGACGGTGGCGCGTCCTCGTGTCGGGGCGTCGAGGCCGGCGATCAGCCGCATCGTTGTTGACTTGCCCGCCCCGTTCGGGCCGAGGAATCCGGTGACCCGCCCCGGCTCCACTGTGAAGCTCAGGCCGTCCACCACTGTCGTGCGTCCGTACCGTTTGACGAGGTCAATGACGTCGATCATGGCTCTCCCTCCTTCCCTGTCGACGCTAGGAAGCGCGCGGGAAAGCGACGAGAGACCAGGGTCGGAACCTCCACCCCGACGCCGTACGACTTCTGTTGTATCCGCGGTCAGTCGACCTGGGCCGCAACCTCGTGGTGGTCGACCCGGTCGTCCCAGCGCAGCAGCCGTGCCCCACGGAAGCCCGGCACGTTCCGCAGGTGTTCGGTCACCTCGGTCTCGTAGTGCTCCCGATAGATGTCGGCGGTAGCCGGTGCGGCCCAGCCTCGCCATGTCCGAGCAATCACGGTCGCGCCTCCTCGAGCAGTGTTGGCAAGCGAACGTTCGGGCCGTCGTGCGGCCGATCGAGCGGTTCGCGGTTTCGGGCGAAGCTAACGCCACAACGACTTCTTGGAGGCTGAACGACATGAGCGACTGCTACGGCTGGGACTACAACCAGGGCAACGACTGGGACTACAACGAGTGCAAGCCGCGTCGCCGTCGTCACCACAAGAAGCGCTACAACGACTGCTGGGACTACAACCCCTGCAACTGACAGCCCACGAACGAGGCCCGGAGCGCGATGCGCCCCGGGCCTCGTTCGTGTCACCGGTCAGCCGTGGCAGACCGCCTCGAGATTGATGCCGTGCGGGTCGAGCACGAACGCGCCGAAGTAGTCCGGGTGGTACTCCTCGTGCACGGCCGGCGGCAACAGCACCGAGGCACCGGCGGCCAGCGCCGCCTCGTAGAACGTCGTCACGTCCGCACGGCTGTCGACGGTGAACGCGACATGCATGTTCGTACCCACAGTGCCGCCGTCGATCAGCCAGAAGTACGGCTTGACGTCCGCGAGGCCGAAGCCGGTCATCGCCGTCGGCTGGTTCGGTGTGGCGTTCGGCGGGATCTCCAGCATCTTGCTGATGCCGATGCTGGCCAGCACCGGCTCGTAGAACGCCACCGCGGCGGCGAGATCGGGTACAGCCAGGTTGAGATGGTCGATCCGGGAGCCGGCCCGGTTGAGCGTTCCGTCCTTTGATGACGTCATTGCCCCATGCTGACGACGACTCCGGACACCGAGTGACCGCAATTGCCGTGTATGCCCACGAGTCTCGGATACAGCGACGCCATGAACGTCGCGGCCCTGAGCGTCACGCGATCGTGAGCGCCGACCGCTCGACCTGGACGTGCTGCTTCTGCGCGACCAGCTGGTCCGCACCCTCGGCGGCGGTGACGCCGACCTTCGCGGGGAAGTCCGCCCCGTGCCCCGTGACCGTCCCGATGAACGACACCGTCTGACCGGCCTTCACCTTGAACGGCGACTCGCCCTGGCCGGTGAGCTGCACCCACACCCGCTCGGTGTCGCTCGACCCGACCCAGAATCCCTCGTCAGCGGGCACCGACTCGACGATCACCGCGGTACCGACTGCGGGCTGTCCGGCGTACTGCGTCAGATCTGCAGTGGCTGTCGAGCTGTCGCCGTCCGAGAACAGCGCCGTCGTTCCCAGGGTGAGCCCACCGGTCGACGACGCGCTGCCCGGCGTGGTTCCTGCTGCGTCGGACGTGGCCGCTGCGCTCGCTGTCGCAGTCGCGCTCGGCGCTGCCGTCGTAGTCGGCGTCGACGTCGAGGACGCGTCGTCGCTCGAGTCGTCGTTGCCGCACCGGCTGAGCCCGAGCAGCAGCAGAACGACGAGCACGATCAATAAGACGATGGGCAACAGCCACGACCGACGACGTCTCGGCGCGGCGTTGGATGCTCCAGCAGGCGAGGCCATGATTCGTCCCTCTTCGGACCTGGGCTACATGAGTGACCGATTTTCGGTACGCGGTGGATAGCCCAGCCACAGCCCCAGAAACGACCCCTCTACGGGGCACGGAGCTCACACCGTGCCGTGTTCGGAAGCGAACACTCCGGGGGTTCCGCGGCCGAACGAGCGTGCGCTTCATCCGCGCGAAGCTGTTTGCACACGGGAACACACCCCGAACCACACACTTGGAGGAAGCGACATGAGCGGCTGCTACGACTACGACTACAACCAGTGCAACGACTGGGACTACAACGAGTGCAAGCCGCGCCGTCGCCGCCACCACAAGAAGCGCTGCAACGACTGCTGGGACTACAACCCCTGCAGCTGATCACCCAGCACCACCAAAGCCCGGAGCCCACGCTCCGGGCTTTTGTCTGCTCTGGCTTTCCTTGGCACGTACCCGTGAGTTGGAGTACGGTTGCCCCCGATGCGGAGAGGAGGGGACTCGTGCGCACGCTCATGGTTCTGCCCCCGGCGCCCGCTACCGTATTAGTCATGGCGAAGCCGGGAAGCGGTGATCTCGTGTCGCCAGACGAGCAGCGACTTGCGGTCAATCGAGAGAGCGCCGCGAGGCTCGCGCAGCTGTCCCTGCGCCAAGTCGATTACTGGGCGAAGTCCGCTCTCATCGTCCCCACCGTCGACGAACATCTCGGTCCAGGCCGCCGCGTTCGGCTGTACGGCTTCGTGGACCTGCTGGCCATGATGGTGGCGGCCACGTTGAAGGAACGCGGTATCTCGCTCCAGCACATTCGAGCAGTCGTCGATCATCTCCAGCGTCGTGGCTACCAGCAGCCGCTGACCGAGGTTCGCTGGGCGACCATCGGAAACCGGATCTACTTCCAGCATGACGACGGGGGCTGGGAAGGTGATCTAAGTCCTGACCAGACGGTGCTGTCCGAGGTGCTCAACCTCGACGTGCTGCGTGCCCGGATCAGCACTGCCACCGAGCGCCCCGGAGGCACCGCCGGACAGATCGAGAAGCGTCGAGGCGTCCGAGCCGGTAAGGCGGTAGTCGCCGGCACTCGCGTGCCGGTCGACACCGTGCGCAGGTACCTTGCCGCTGGTCGCACGGTCGAGGAGATCATCGAGTCATTCCCGGTCCTCACGGCCACTGACGTCGATGCAGTCCGCGCCGAGACAGTCGCTTGAGCGTTGAGGTTCGTCTGCGATAACGACGTCGACGCCGCAGTAGCGGCACGGTTACGACGCGTGGACCGTGCAGCGGGCGGGCCTGGGAACAGCAGCGGACGACGAGCTGACGGTCTACGCGCAGAGCCATGGAGCCGCGCTGATCACTCACGACAAGGAGTTTTCTCAGCGGCGACGTCGGACGGTCATCGGCCAGCATATTTGGCTGCGATGCGTCGAGTGGGATGCTGCTGATCTCTTGGTCGCAAACCTCGACGAGTTGGAGCCCATGCTCAAACGCCATCGTGACCTGTGGGTCCGGCTGGCGAAGGATGCGCAAATGGAAGCGTCGTGGGTGTGGGACCCCTGATGTGCTCAGCGCGACGGCCGCCTGGCATACCCGAGGAAGGTGGGTCATGGAGATCACTCGACTCACGCCAGTGTCCGCCGGTATGTGGGTGGCGCCGCCCACCATCTCGGGTCCGATCCCGATGCCCTCGACACCGGCGGTTGATGGCTTAGGGGCCGGTGACCTGCTCTCGACGCTGCGTGACGAGGAGAATCGGTGACGAGCTCAGCGGGTTGCGGTGGCCAGGCGTAGGCCCAAGCCGATGAGCACCGTTCCGCTCACCGCCTCGAGCCTGGCACGTTCTCCGACCTCTGACCGCGCCAGGCGGTCGACGAGCGCCGCCAGGCCCGCGCCGGCGCAGAGTGCCCAGACATACAGGCCCGCCTCCAACCCGAGCACGGTCGACACCGCTGCCCGGATGCCGTGCAGAGCCGCGCGTCGCCCCGGAGACGCCGAAATCAGGAGCACCGCCACCACGAACGCCGGGATGAGTGCAACGAGGTCCATGGCCGCATGGTGCGCCGCGCCGTTCGGCGTTCCTCCAATCCTTTGCGGACGCTCCGCGCGCACTGGCGGATCTTTGGCACGCTGGCCCGGCGAACTCGCCTACGGATGGGTGCACATGGGGAACCTTCTGCCCGGCATCGCCGGGGGACTCATCGGCTTGGCCGGTGTGCTGCTCGGGGCGTGGATCGGTAGTCGCAGTCAGGACCGGCGGTGGGTGCGGGAGCAGAAGCTCAAGGCGGCGACGGAGGTCACCACCGCGGGCATGCACCTCTACCAGTCGCAGCTCGAGGGAGCCACCCAGCGTCGGCACAGCACCACGGACCGGATGCTGTGGCTCGACCGACTGCAGGCCGGGCGGTCGCAGATGCACCTGCTGTGCAGCCGCGAGACGCGCGACGCGTCCGACCGGCTCGCCGAGCTCGTCTGGCGTGAAGAGGGAACCGATACCCCGGCCGACGAAGCGGAAGTCATCAAGGCACTCCAAGCGCTGACCGACAGTCTCCGGCGCGAGTTCCGGACCTGATTGGACGTCCGTGCGGCGTTGCACTGAGCGGTCCTGTTCTGCCAGTTCTGCGAGTTACGACAGCCTGAAGCCGATGACCGACAGCACGATCGAGCCCGGCCGATTTCGCGGGTCCGAACTGTGACCCATCCCATTTCCGAGCGGGTAGTTCGCGTTCCTATTTGCGGACGGTGTCCGAAGTGGATTTATGCGATCCGGCATTGCTACGGATCGGCGAAACCGAACTCGTCCTTTCTGGAGCGTAACGAGGATTGGTGACGAACTGCGGCCATTTCGTAACCCGCACTGGCCACCTTTCGGAGGTCGAATAGTTGCCTATCAACCAGCCCCGACCAGCCACTACCCCTACCGACGCGACCATTGCGCTGCGACCTGTACTTGCTGGTCAATTGGCATTTTTCGAGGAAAACGGTCGTCGTGGTAACGCAAATGAAATGGACTGATCGCGCTCAGTAACGTCGCGAAACTATTCCCAGCGAAAGGCGAACTCTTGGCGACGTGGAGCCGCGGTGACCATTCCGAGAACCGCGCAAGAAGGGTCGGGTGCATAAGCCAAAAGGGCTAGTTGCGCGGCGTCCGGAAAGTTGTATCGTTCAACGCGGCGCCGGCCTCTGCGCCAGTGTGTGCGGTTCTGCGAAAGGCCGAAAGAGGGCGGCCCGATGCGGTACCCGCAGTAATTGTCTGGGGGGACCATGTCTCAGCTTCCTGCCCTCAAAGGGCAACCCGATCGGCGCGAAGACGATCCGATAGCGATCATTCCGATTCAACGCGACGCGAGCCAGTTACCGCGTGCGGTGGCTCCCGCCGCCCGCGCCACGGTCGCGATCGTCGGCATGGGCTACGTGGGTCTGCCCACCGCCCTCTCGCTACTGGACGCCGGGATGCCGGTCATCGGACTGGACGTGTCACCGGTGCGCCTGGCGGCGATCCGCGCCGGCAGCGTCGACCTGCTGCCCGACGACCTGGCTCGGCTGCACCGGCAGCTGGCCGGTGACGACTTCACGCTGACGACCGACGCCGCCCGGCTCCCCGAGGCCGACACCGTGATCGTCTGCGTTCCGACGCCGGTCACCACGAATCTCGCGCCCGACCTCGCGCCGCTGGCCGCCGCCTGCGAGACCGTCGTCGCCGCGGCCCGTCCCGGGCAGACGATCGTCCTGACCTCGACGACGTACGTCGGCTGCACGCGGGACCTGCTGGAACAGCCGCTGCGGCAGCGCGGGCTCGAGCCCGGCGTCGACGTCCACGTCGTATTCTCCCCGGAGCGCATCGACCCCGGCGTCGCCGACCACAACCCCGCGGCCACCCCCCGCATCGTCGGCGGTCTCACGCCACAGTCGACGGAGTCGGCGGTGGCGGTGCTGCAGCGCACCTGCCCGAGCCTGCACATCGTGAGTTCCCCGGAGGCGGCCGAGATGGCCAAGCTGATGGAGAACACGTTTCGGGCCGTCAACATCGCGTTCGCCAACGAGATGGCCGACATCGCCTTCGAACTGGGCCTCTCCGCCCGCGAGGTGGTCGAAGCGGCCGCGACCAAGCCGTACGGGTTCATGAAATTCATGCCCGGCCCGGGAGTGGGCGGCCACTGCATCCCGGTCGACCCCCACTACCTGCTCTGGCAGCTCCGCGGCCGACGCATGGCCGCCCCCGTGATCGACGCCGCGATGACCGGTATCGCCCTGCGCCCCAAGCGTGTCGTCGCCCGGCTCGTCGAACTGCTCGCCGCCAATGGCCGACCGCTGCGCGGCGCCCGCGTCCACGTCGCCGGCGTCGCCTACAAGCCGGGGGTTGCCGACGCGCGCGAGTCGCCCGCCCTGGAGATCATCGAGGCCTGCCGCACCGCCGGTGCCGACGTCACGTTCACCGACGTCATGGTCGACGAGATCCGGCTGGCCGATGGAACGCGGCTGGCGTCCACGCCGCTGACCGAGGTCGCACCCAGCCTCGTCGACGCCGTCCTCGTGCACACGGCTCACCCCGGCGAGGACCACGGCTGGCTGCTCGAGCACCCCGTCGTCCTGGACACCACCTACCGGCTGGACTCCGTTCCGCACCGCGCGGTCCTCTGACGTGAAAGCGCTGTTACGCGCGCTGACGGCCCTGGCCGTCCTGGCGCTCGGACTCGTGGGCGCCGCGCCGGCCTCAGCAGACACCTCTCTGCTGGGCCCCGCGCCGCTGACCGTGTCGTTGACCTTCGACGACGGCTTCGCCAGCCAGGTGGACGCCGTCAAACTGCTGTCGAAGCACGACCTGAACGGCACCTTCTACATCATCAACGGGCTGGTCGATACCAATCGGTACCTGACGTGGGAGCAGATCACCCGGATCGCGGCGGCCGGCAACGAGATCGGCGGCCACACCGTTACCCACCCGCACCTGGACAAGCTGCCCTACGCCCAGGCCAAGGCCGAGATCTGCGACAACCGCGCCACGCTGCTGGCCCTCGGTTTCCAGGTGACCAACTTCGCCTACCCCTACGGCTCCTCGTCCGCGGACAACGAGAAGCAGGCCAAGGAGTGCGGCTACAACTCCGCCCGCGACGTCTCGGGTCTGGTCAACGCGCAGAACGGCGGATGCCTGGACTGCGAGCTGTCCAACCCGGTGCCGCCGACCAACCCCTACCGGGTGCTGGCGAACTCGTCGACGACCGACGACCTGGCCGGCCTCAAGCGGTACGTCACGCAGGCGCAAGCGTCCGGTAGCGGCTGGGTTCCGCTGATCTTCCACCGCTTCTGCGCGACGCCGGAGGCGTGCGCCGAGGAGAAGAAGACCGACGACGAGTGGATCTCGCTGACCGACTTCGACGCCCTGCTGACCTGGCTCACGGCCCAGCCCGGAGTGGTGGTCAAGACCATGCAGCAGGTCGTCGGCGGCATCGTTCAGCCGTCGGTCGGCACCCCGACCGCCGCCTCGCTCACGGCCTTCAAGACGGTCAACCAGCCGGCCCCGCTCTCGCAGACCGCGGCAATCCGTCCGCTCGGCGTGCCGATCGGCCAGACCCAGGTCCTTCTCGGCGGCATCGGAGCGGCCGTCATCATCGCGGGCACCTACCGCTTGGCCCGAAGGGGGCGTCGGTATGTCGGTTAAGACGGGTCGCGCCACTGTTGAGGGGATGGCGGTGCCGCCGGTGCAAACGGCCGTGCCGGTATCGAAGCGTTCCTACGGTCTCTACGGCTTACGGCCGGGGCGCAAAGGTCGATCCAACCCGTTGGAAGGTTGGCGCCGCATCCTGGCGCTGCTGGCACTGGTGGCCCTGGTGGGCTACTGCGTCTGGTCGTACGCGGGGTGGACCGACCCCAGCGTCGTCCTGATCCTTGGGCTTTTTGTGCTTTTTGCTTTGTTGATCGTGGGCTACCTCGGCGCGGGGATCTTCTGGCGCTCGTTCACGCACCTGCCGCCGGCGCGCGGTCGGGTGCTGGCCATCGTCCCCGTCTACAACGAGGAAGAGCACCTCGTGCGCGCCACTGTGGCAGCACTGCTGCGGCAGACGATCCTGCCGGACCAGGTCGTCGTGGTCGACGACGGCTCGAAGGTGCCAGTCGTCGGTTTCGACGACCCGCTCGTGCGCTGGGAGCGGACGCCCAACGGCGGCAAACGCGAAGCGCAGGCGCACGCGCTGCGACTCTATGAGCCGGACGAGTTCGACTTCATCCTCACCGTCGACTCGGATTCGGTGCTGGACGACGACGCGCTCGAGCGGATGCTCGAGTCGATGTCCGACGAGCGGGTGCAGGCCGCGACCGGAACCATCATCATGCGGAACTGGGACGAGAACCTGCTGACGCGGCTGACCGACATCAACGTGGTCACCAGCTGCCTGCTGTTCCGGATGCTGCGGTCGTGGCTTGGGATCGTGTCGCCGACGTCGGGTTGTCTGGCGCTGTACCGCTCCGCGATCCTGTACGACAACCTGCCGGATTACCTGACGTCGGGAACCGCGGGGGACGACCGGCGGCTGTCCTTCTACGCGCTGCTGCGTGGCCAGGTGGTGGGGGTGTCCGAGGCGCTCGTGTCCACGCAGCTGCCGTCGACGGTGCGTGGGGTGTTCCGCCAGCGGACGCGGTGGAGCAAGTCGGCGTGGCTGGGCATCCCGTTCGTGCTGACCAACCTGCGGTTGTCGGTGGTGGTCTTCTACATGTTCCCGCTGGTGTTCGCGGCGCTGTGGCCCCTGGTGATCGCGGTGCTGGTGACGCTCTCGGTGCGGTTCGAGAGTCCGGTGCTGCTGTACGGGGTGGCGTTCTGGCTGGTGTGCTCGGTGACGCAGACCGCGGTGTACGCGCTGTACCGGCCAGGGTTCAGTGCCGCGCAGCGCTGGTCCCAGTTCGCGTTGTCGCTGGTCTACCCGCTGCTGGGGTACCTGTTGCTGCGGCCGGCGGCGTACTGGGCGCTGACCAAGCTGCGGGACAACTCGTGGATCACGCGGGACGTGGCCCCGGTTGCGGTTGAGCCCGGTGTCTCGTGAGTTGGCGGCGCTGTTGGGTCTGGTCGTGGTGACCGCGCTCGCCGGCTGCTCGTCCACCCCGCCCGACCGGTCCTGGCGACCGACGTTCCCGTCGGACGACGGGCTGATCACCAACGAGGTCGGCGTGCACAAGTCGCCGGACTGGCAGGTGACCAGCGGCTCGCTGTTCGCTGCTTCCGGCACGGGGTCAACCGGCGCGATCGACGGCGGTGCACCTGACGCGTCGTCCTCGCGCGCCACCGGATCGGCCGTGTTCCGCGCGGTCTCGCAGCGCTCTGACTTCCAGGATGTCGAGGTATCGATGGAGATCAACATCGGGCCGATGACGTCCACCCCGCGGACGCCGGAGCAGGACTACGACGGCGTGCACGTGTTCCTGCGCTACCAGAGCGCAGCATCGCTCTACACAGTGGACCTGTGCCGACGGGACGACACCGTGACCATCAAACGAAAGGTCGCCCGCTCGGGCGCGCCGGATGGTGGTGACTACACCACGCTGATCTCGGCGCCCTATCCCTGCAAGCACGGCATCTGGAACCGTTTCACCGCCACCGTACGCAACCAGTCTTCCGGCGTTTCGCTGTCGCTGCGGGACGCGTCCGGATCCGTCGTCTCGGTCGTGGACAAGAGCTCCGCCCTGCGCTCCGCCGGCCGCGTCGGCCTTCGCGGAGACAACACACCATTCCAGTTCCGGTCATTCGTCGCGGCCCCATCGGAGGAGTCATGACCAAGCGCCTCCTCGCGGCGTTCCTCGCCGTCACGTTGCTTGCCGCTGCGGGCGGTGGCATCTGGTACTACCACCACTGGAAGACGTTCATCGGCAGCAAGATCCCGGTTTCGGCTGTCTTGAGCTCGACGAACTCTGCCTTCTACTCCAAGTTCGCTGGGCAGGCCGCTTCGGCGCCTACCGGCTGGTTCGCCGACCCGGTCGTGCTCACGTACCACGACATCGGGCCGAACGAGCAGCACAGCGAGTACGTCGTGCGCCCCGAGGCGTTCGCCGAGCAGATGCAGATGCTGCACCTAGCGGGTTACCGGTCGCTGACCGCGGCCCAGTTCGTCGCGTACTCGCAGGGGACGTACACGCCCCCGCCGCGGTCGGTGCTGATCACCTTCGACGACGGCACGGGCGGCCTGTACCGCTACGCGGACGGAATCCTGGCTCGCTACGGGTTCACAGCGGTGTCGTTCCTCATCACCGGCCGGGTCGGCACCCGCCTGCCGTACTACCTGACCTGGCAGCAAATCGACCGGATGCATTCCAGCGGGCGCTGGGACTTCGAGGATCACACGCACGACCTGCACACCCAGTTGACGATCAGACCTGGGGTCATCGGGTCGGAGCTGTCGAACCGGATCCCGGTCGACGGATCCCTGGAGACGCTTTCCGCCTACAAGCAACGGGTGACCGCTGACCTGGACCAGTCGTTCCGGGACTTCGCTGCCCACGGACTGCCGAAGCCTTCGCTGTTCGCATGGCCGTTCTCCGACATCGGCCAGGCGTCGCCCAACGACCCGGAGGCGGTGAACTTCGTGAAGCAGCAGATCCAGCAGCGGTTCGAGCTGAGCTTCGAGGACTTCGCGCATCACGCTCAGCCGGCCACGCGCTCGGTATTGGCAACGAAGGCGGTCGAGCGGCTGGAGCTGACGCAGTCCGATACTTCGCGGACGCTGTTCGACGCGTTGCAGCAGATGGCGACGCTGCCGGTCGGCGGATTTTCGCCGACCGCTGTGGATTCGACGTGGATCCAAGCGGGTGGTGCGCGGCCGGCGCCGTTGTCCGTGCGCGAGGGCGTCATCACCGCGACCGATACGACGCGGAAGAACGTCACCGCGGACTGGGCTGTGCAGCGCACGAGTATGTGGTCGGCGTACACGGTCGACGCGCGCATCGACACGATCGAGTCGCCTTCGGTGGCTGCCAGCATTCGGGTGCGGGTCGGGCACGGTGGGGAGGCGGCGGTGTCGGTTTCTGCGGATCGGGCGGCGATCCTGGTGAAGAACCGGACCGTGGTGAACGTGAACATCGAGCCGGGGCCGCATGATCTGCGCATCACGGTGACGCCGACGAAGACGGTGGCTTGGATCGACGACGAGTTGATCGGGGAGGTTCCCGCGCCGGCGGATGCGGCTGCGGCGCGTGGGGGACTGGGTGTGGACTTCGGTCGACCCTCGGCGGACGTGACCTGGCCGTCGATTTACGAGCTGCGAGTGAGCGAAGCCTCCTGAGCTCTACGTCAGCGCCGCGTCAACACGAAGACATCCCACTCAGCCGGCCGAAGCTCCCACCAGCTCGGTAAAGGTGTCCGGCTCGGCGCGCCGTTGCCTTCCACTGCCGCCTGATCCGGTGGATTGATGAGCCAGAACGGCCCTCCGACCAGCACCAGACCACCTGGTGGGAGGCTGCGTTCCAACAGGGTGCCGCAGTGAAGAGGTCGTGGATGCGGTGGTCGCGCTCACGGATGACAAAGCTGCGTGGAAGCCATTGGAGTGCGAGCGATATGCGCGGGCGGCGCAACGCCCGGAGGCGGTCAACTTCGTCAAGCAGCAGATTCAGCAGCGGTTCGAGTTGAGCTTTGAGGATTTCGCGCATCATGCCTCTCCGGCCAGCCGGAGGGGTGCTGGCTTGAAGGCGATCGAGCGGCTGGAGCTGGTGTCGTCACCGGCGGCCGCGCACAGTCTGTTGTTCGCGAAAGTTATCTTCCTTTGCCTTTAGTGAATTGGCCCCTCTTCGGCGGCCATGGACGTATTGACATTGCTGCGCTCAGCGCAGCTAATGTGGGGCTGATCGGGGCATAGGTGACGTGATCTATAACAGGTGGGGGAACCACAACTGATGTACTTTGACGTCGCCGTTATCGGCGCCGGCGCAGTCGGCATCTCGGTAGCCCGACACCTGGCGGATTCCGGGATTTCGGTTGGACTGTTGGAGGCCGGCAACGGGGATACGGAAAATCCTCGTGAGGTAATCGCCCACACGGTGACAAATCTCGGCCGACACCACCAGGGAGTGCGCCAGGGCTGGGCCGTCGGGCCTGGCGGCACGACTCAGTTATGGGGAGGTCAACTTTGGGCGTGGGAGGACTACGAGTTCCGCAGTAGGAGCTACTTGAGGTCGTCCGAATGGCCCATCAGCAGTCAAGATCTGCGCCACTATAATGAAGCATTCCTGCATGGCATCGGAGCGCATCCGCGGATCGAAGATTTACTGTTGGGTCCCACGAGCAGCTTCGAGAACAACCCGCGCCTCGGACCGGCCTACGTCAAGCACTCCGCTTGGCTCCCGTGGCGGAAGAGAAACTTCTTCCGAAGCGGGCGACACTCGCTCCGGCGCGACGCCCGTCTCAAATTGCTGGTCGGAGAACGCGTGGTCGGGTTGGAGGAACTTGGCTCCGAGCGGTTGACCGTCGCGTTGCGCAGTGTCAGCGGCGTCGAATCGCGACTAACGTGCCGCATGCTGATAATGGCGGCAGGTACATTGGGCAATATACGGCTCATCCAGCGATCGGGAGCGAGCCAATCGCCATGGCTCGGCCGTGGTTTCATGGACCATGTCGGCGGTCGCTATGCATCGTTCGACGTTTTCGATGCTCGGCGGTTCATGCGGAGCGCGGGTGCGAAGTATGTTGGAACAAGCCTCCTCACGCCTCGCATGGTGATGCACCCAGAGGTTGCTGCAAAGAACGAGCTGCTGAACAGCTTTGCGCACTGGGCGGTTGCCCTGCCTGCGGAGAGTGGGCTCTACGCTTTACGCGAGATGCTCCGAGCAGTTCAACGCAGAGACCCCCACGCGCGAAGTTTGCGCCTTCTTCCTCGCGCGATCGGCGGTGGCACCAAGGAAGCCGTCGATGCGGCTTATGCGATGACGGCTCTTCGCCGTCGACCCGTCCCAGCGGGAGCTAAAGTGCACCTGCAGGTCGACGTCGAACAACCGCCGCGCTATGAATCGTCGGTTCAATGGGTCAGGTCCGGAGACTCAGAGAGCCTTCAGGTGTCCTGGGACATAGGTGCAGAGGAACGTCGATCCTTCGATTGGTTGGGAAGCGCACTTCTGGAGTCTCTTGACTTGGCCTCGCTCGGTTTGACGAATGCCGCGGTAGAGTCCGACCCGCACCTTGGTGACACGTACCACATGATGGGGGGAACGAGGATAAGCCAACGGATTGCAGACGGCGTGGTCGACAACCGACAGCGAATTCATGGACTAGCTAACGTCATGGTCGCTGGCGCGTCCGTTTTTCCGACCGGGGGCGTTGCAAACCCGACCATGACAGCGGCCGCTTTGGCGCTGCGGGCGGCCTCGACCGTCATTGAGGAAATCTAATGAACCAAGCCGTCCGGATCGGACTCGGAATGGCTACGCTGATGCGGGAGCCGTCCCACCGCCGCCGCAAGTATTTAATGGATCTGTCGTACGACATTGGTATTCGCCACTATGACGTCGCGCCAGCATACGGATTGGGGGCGGCGGAGACCGAGCTGGGGCAGTTCCTGGACGCCGGCCACAGCGATGTATCAGTGGCCACCAAGGTCGGTCTGGCGCCGAGTGCTTTAGCCAGGCTGCTGGCGCCAGTGCAGGCGCCCCTGCGCTGCGCCTTACGGCGGTCACCTAAGTTGCGAACGCTGGCAAAGCGCAATAGCCCGGCGATCAACAGGCCAGTGCCGCAACTCGACGCGACGGCACTGCGTGACGGCGTGCAGCAGAGTCGTGTGCGGCTCCGAGGGCATCGCATCAACTATCTATTCCTGCACGAATTGCCGCTAGCAGTGCTGACCGCCCCGGTCTCGACCGCCGTCGAGTCGCTCATCCACTCAAACGTCGTTGGCCAATTCGGGATTTCAGGGCCAGCGACCGTCCTGCCTCCCGAGCTGAGCGCTGGGAGTCCGTTGGTCTCAGCCATACTTACGAATGACTCGTTGACGCACCGTGACCTTCATCATCAGCCGGGGATCGCTTGGTTCCACTACGGGGTCCTGGGTCAGACGTTGGCGCACGCGCGTGAAGCCCTTGAGGATCGTGAGTTGCGAACCACCGTCGAGAGCGTCGTGGGGGAACCTCTGCGGACCAAGGAGCAAGTGGCACGGTTGCTGATTGTCCTGGCAGGCACGGCGAGATCTCAGGCGACGGTGCTCGTCGGAACAACCAATCCTGGTCACCTCGCGGCACTCGTCCATGGACTGGACGCCGAGCTTCCCGGGGCCGACGCGATTGCGCGGGCCAGGAATCTCTTGACACCGCGAATCGGGCACTGAGCACGAGCGTTCACGCTCAACGGGCGCGTTGAGGCTCGACGAACTACTTCGGCGTATCCACCCGGTGGCGAGCGAGCCAGTCGCCGACCTTGTCGTCACGGATCGAGGCGAACAGCTGCGGTGCGAGAAGTGGATCGAGCTCCACGGCGGGGCCGTCTGGCGTCGGCAGGTCGAGGCGCTTCACTGGAACCGTTGCGAATTCGACGTCGCCGGGACGGATGCTCCGCATTGCCAGCGCGAGCCGCGGCAGGTCAAGACCCTCATCAACGACAAGCGAGAGTGCAGTCGCGCCCAGCAGCTCCTTGAGTCTCAGCGGGTTCGCTAGAACGCCGGCGCTGGCAGCCCTGTCGATCAACGCCTTCAACACCCGCTGCTGATCGTTGATCCGGTCGAAGTCAGTGCTCTGCCCCAGGGTTCGCGCCCGCATGAATGTCGTGGCCTGGCGGCCGCTCAGTTTCTGGCACCCCTTCTTCCGTGAACTACCGTCCGGCAGGGCTTCGGCGCTTTCGAGACATATTTCGATCCCGCCAACTGCATCAACCACATGGCTGACGCTGTTGAGGTCGACGACGATGGCCCCGTCCAACCGTATTCCGATGAGCTCCGAGACTGTCCTGGTGACCAGTGTTGGTCCACCGAGCACGACCGCACGGTCAAGAGTCGTCTTGTCGCCGTTCCACGCACCTTCACGTGGAACTGCTACATGCGCCCCGCGTGGTATGGCGATGACCGTTGCGCGGCCCATCCGCCGATCCACATGCACCAGCATGATCGAGTCGAGCGTCGGCTCCTCCCCGACCAGGTCGCGCCCGTCAGAATCAGACCCGAACACCAAGAGGTTCAGCGCTGATTCGCCTTGGCGAGCAGGAGAAGTCGACTGCTCAAGCAGTGGGGCGCGCTTCACCTGCGAGCTGTAGTAGGCGACGACGCCGTACGTCGTGACACAGATCGCTAATCCGAAGGCGAACAGTACGAGAAGCAGCCTCTTCCAGACCTGCCGCGACCTCAAGGCGCGCCAACTCTGCATGCACCTCGTATCAACTTTTGCAGCGAGCCTAATAGCCGCCGACTCTGGTGGTAGTACATAGCTGCCATCATCCGGACGTGGAGCGAACTGCGCTACCCGCGATGACGGCCACCTAATAAGTATCAGCAATAGGCGGAGGAGCTCGTGGTCGGATGGGTGAAGCCGGCCTCCGCCAATAGGCTGTGAAACCCGACTGGTGCGCCGGCGACACACTCGATACACAGCAAAGGTCCGATCGTAATACCTCGGCGTATTGAGAATTCCCCGATGCCCTCGATTTAGGGGCCAAGGATCGAGTTGACAGCGCGGACGTCGCGGCGGATATGGTCGTGGACGCATACCGTCGCAAACTTGCGGCGATGGGGGACGAGGGGAGCCGGCGCGTACTCAGGTGCTGGTCGGTGCGGATGGCGCTTCTGCGAGTTGAGTACTCGCTGAAAACTCGCCGCGGCCTCGCTTGATCCCGACAGACTCTCGAGAAAAGGATCGAAGCGATGCCGAAGACCGCGCTCATCACTGGAATAACCGGACAGGACGGATCGTATTTAGCAGAACTCTTGCTCGAAAAGGGCTATCGCGTGCACGGCCTGATCAGACGCTCCAGCACTTTCAACACATCGCGCATAGATCACCTTTACCAGGATCCGCACGACGTGAATGCGCGCCTCTTTCTGCATTACGGAGACCTGACCGATGCGTCCCGTTTAGTGACGCTACTCGAACGCGTCAGGCCGGACGAAGTCTACAATTTGGCGGCGCAGTCCCACGTTCGGGTCTCCTTTGATGAGCCCGAATTCACCGCGATGACGACCGGTGTCGGAACGGTACGACTGCTGGAAGCGATCCGGATGATCGGGCTGGACTGCCGATTCTACCAGGCGAGTAGTTCTGAGATGTTCGGTGCGAGTCCGCCCCCACAGAATGAAGACACGCAGTTCTACCCGCGGAGCCCTTACGGTGTAGCGAAAGTCTTTTCGTACTGGATCACGAAGAACTATCGCGAGGCGTACGGATTGTTCGCAGTGAATGGAATTCTGTTTAACCATGAATCGCCGCGTAGAGGCCAGACGTTCGTGACCCGGAAGATCGCGATGGCAGTCGCGGCGATCGCGGCAGGTAAGCAGAATTCTATCTACCTGGGCAATCTGGATGCAATTCGCGACTGGGGCTACGCGCCTGAGTATGTGAATGCCATGTGGCGCATGCTGCAGCAAAACTCGCCAACCGACTACGTCGTGGCTACCAACACCTCCTATTCGGTTCGTCAGTTCGCTCAGTTCTGCTTCGAGCGGGTCGGATTGGATTGGGAGCGCTTCGTGAAGTTCGACGAGCGCTACCTGCGCCCGACCGAGGTGGACGCATTGATCGGTGACTTCAGCCGCGCGAAGTCATTACTCGGCTGGGAGCCGACAGTCCTGACGCCACAGCTGGCGGCATTGATGGTCGATGCCGAACTGGCTGCGTTGGGTGTGCGGCTGTGACCGTCGGTCGAGAAGCGCTGCCTGATTCAGTGCACGAGAAATCATTGGCAACCGCCGGACTCCGTTCGATTCTAATTGTCGCAATGAATTACCATCCGGAACCCACGGGGATAGCCCGTTATGTTGTCGGACTTGCCGAGATGGCTTCGTCCGCAGGCGCGGCCGTCGAGGTCGTCACCGGGGTTCCGCACTATCCGTCATGGACGATAGATGCGAGATACCGATGGAGACCTCGTTTTCGCGAGATGATTGGCGGCCTCCCAGTGAAGAGGTTGAGGCACTTCGTGCCGGCCAAGCAGTCGGCTGCGCGGCGAGCTGTCTGGGAGGCGACGTTCACTCTCAACGGGCTCGCCAACCGTCCGGCTTCTCGTCCGGATGCGATTGTTGCTTTTACCCCGTGTCTCGGCGCCGGCGTGGTAGCTGCACGGTATGCAGCAAAGGCCGGTGTTCCGCTCGGCGTGATCGTGCAGGACCTGACCGGACAAGCAGCTTCGCAGAGCGGGATAGTCGGCGGGGCCGCGGTCTCCGGCATCGCAAGCTCAGTAGAACGGTGGACCCTGCGGCGTGCCGACTCGGTCGCGATAGTGAGCGAGGGATTCCGTCAGCAGCTGAGTGGCTACGGGATCGACGAGAGTCGGATCCAACGGTTGCCGAACTGGACGCATATTCCGGATCCGACACGGACCCCCGATCAGATACGCGCCCAATTGAGCTGGGATCATTCGTCTTTCGTGGTGCTGCACAGCGGCAACATGGGATTGAAGCAGGACCTCGGAAATGTCATCGAAGCCGCTCGCCTGATCGAGGGTCAGAAGGATGTCTTGTTCATCCTTCTCGGACACGGTAATCAGCGTGCGAACCTAAAACGCCAGGCCGCCGATTTGTCGAACCTTCGATTTGTCGATCCGCTTCCCGATGAAATGTACTCCGATGTACTGGCGGCTGTGGACGTGCTTCTCGTAAACGAGCTGCCGAACGTCGGAGAAATGTCATTGCCCAGCAAATTGACTTCATATCTTGCTTCCGCACGTCCGGTCATCGCGGCGGTCGGGGAAACCGGAGCGGCGGCTCGGGAGCTCACCAGGGCGACCGGCGCTTCCGTGAGGGTCGATCCAGGTTCGCCGACAGAACTTGCTGCGGCCATCATGTCGTTGAAGAGTATGGACCCAGCCGAACGCGCCGCTATGGGCTTTGCAGGTAAAGTCTACGCGGAGGCCGAACTTACCCGATCTGCGGCCTCGAAGCGCGCGATCAATTGGCTGCTGCACTTACAGAATTCAGCTGCGCAGAGGGTTTCGATCCGTGACTGATCAGGTGCGGGGGGCGCCCCCAATGCGATCCCAGCGCCGGCTCAGCGGGTTCACTGGTAAGGGTTATCAGAAAGGCCGTTCAATTGCGTGGCAGGCCGCGTGGTTCGCCGTGCAGAACTTGGTGTTCTACAAGTGGTGGTGTCCTGCGCGGCTACGACCGACTCTACTGCGCTTATTCGGGGCGCACGTCGGAGAAGGTGTCTTCATTCGCCACCGAGTACGAGTGTTGTGGCCATGGAAACTGTCGATCGGCAGCCACTCATGGATCGGGGAGGACTGTTGGCTTCTAAATCTGGAGCCCATTGTGATCGGCGACGACGTCTGCGTCAGTCAGGGCGCCTTTCTCTGTACGGGAAGCCATCGACATCGCGATCCGAATTTCGAGTATGACAACGGCGCTATACGTGTCGGATCCGGCGCTTGGATAGCTGCCCGAGCAGTCGTTCTCCGAAGCTCGGTCGTTCCGCCGAACTTCCTGGTTCCTGCAAACTCGACGTTCGGTTCCCGACGAGCAGAACGCCGTCAAGCCACCAATCCAGGTGTGAATGTTGACGGCCACTAGGTCCCGTCATCGAATGGCTGCCTCTCAGGAAGGGTGTCCGTGGAGGGACAGTTCTCGGCAGCGCCGCGGTCGAAACTCGACGCTGGGGTTGTTCATGTCATGGCGTCGGTGGCTCGACGCGATGGAGGTCCGTCGACAGCGGTCCGGAACATCGACAAGGCGCTGCGCAGCAAAGGCGTCCGCAGTTTCATTCTGGCGACAGTGGCGGACGGGCCACGTGCCTCGCTCGACTTCCCCACTCATGAAGTTGTCGCGGAGGACGGCGCCCACATCTGGTACTGCCGACGTAGTAGGCCCTTGGCTCTGATGGCGTCCTGGCAACAACTCGCCCGGTTATGGCGAGCAAGTGCGAATGTCGGCACCATTCATGTACATGGCGTCTATCTTGCCAACTCGATTTACAGTTACGTGGTCGCCCGCCTACGCAAAAAGCCTTATGTGGTCCATCCGCACGGTACGCTGGAGCCCTATCAGGAGCGCAAGGGGTCACGGCGTAAACGGCTGTTCAACTGCTTGATAGGTGAGCGAATTCTGCGTAATGCGGACGCGGTCATCGCGTGCTCGCAGATGGAGGTGGAAAGCCTCCGTGCCAGGGGCCAGGGTTACCGCGTCTACAAAGCGACTTTGGGAGCCGCCAATCCGGAACCCCGTCGCCCTGCTTGGTCGGATGAAGTTCTGTCTGACTGGCTGAGTGAACCTCGATCCAGGCGCTTGATCTTCCTCGGTCGACTGGCGAAGAAGAAGCGACCAGATCTTCTGCTCGATGCCTGGGCCATGGGAAATACCTCCGGTGCCCTACTGATCGTGGGACCGCAGGAGGATTGGACTCATGAGCAGTTGGAATCACATCTTCCGGGTGGCGCTCAGGACCACCGGGTGTACTTCGCGCCAGCCGCGTCTGCGGCGGAGTCTGCCTGGCTTCTGCAGCACGCCGGAATCTTCGTGCTCCCGAGCGAGAACGAGAACTTCGGGATTTCGGTGGTCGAGGCCATGCTCAACGGATGTGCGGTTATCGTCACTGCAGCAACGGGGTCCAGTGAGCACGTCAAGCGTGCCGGCGCAGGCATCGTCCTCGGGCAACTCTCGGCGGAGGGTGTTGCTCAGGCGATGCAGCTGCTTGTCCACGACGAGCGTCTCACTCGCGAGTTCGGAGTGCGTGCGACGAACTACGCGGCCGACAATTTGACCTGGGAAGCGGCAACGGACCAGATAGCGTCGATCTATAGCACGGTCAATTCGGGCGTCGAAGAACCTGACGTTCATGCGTAATGGCCTGCGCAGGGCGGCGGTCGCAGGCGCCTCGCAAGCGGTGAGTTCGGTCCAGAATTTCGCGGCCCTGTCATTCATCGCTCAAGCCTCGTCGGCAACTTCGTTCGGAAGAGTTTCTCTGCTGGTGGCGGTGCAAGTCGGGGCGGTGGGAGTCGGTCAGGCTCTATTCGGACAGCCCTTCATCATTCTGTATTCGGATAGGATTGAAGGATTCGCGCGGGAGGCCCACCGAGTTCTCAACGGTGCGACTTTGTACTCGATACTGGTGAGTGCGGTAGCCGCTGTGGTGGCAGTGTTCGCGGCTGGGGAATGGCGGAATCTTCTTCTCGCCTTCGCCATCGGGTTTCCCGCACTGCACCTGCAGGAGCAGTTCAGGGCCGTCTTATTCGCTCGTGGCGAGACCAATACAGCGCTTGCCTCGGATCTGACGTGGGTAGCCGCATGGGGGGCGGCACTCGCCGTAGCGGGGGACCACGGCGCCATCGCCCTCTATTCGATCTGGTTAACGTCCGCCGTGTTCGGTGTCCTGGTCGGAGCCGGGCGTATGAGGATCTGGTTCCGACCATCTTCGTCGGATCTGCGATGGTGGTTCGGCCAGACGAAGGAGATGCGAGGACCGCTTGTCTTTGAGTACTTGACGGTCAATGGGACCAATCAACTCGCGACGCTCGGAGTCGGGGGACTGATCGGTCTGGCCCCTTCGGGGGGACTGCGCGCCGGTCAGGCGATCGTTGGTCCTATCAACACGGCTCTGACGGCACTCTCGATGCTGACGTTGCCGGAGTTGGTCCGTGCAGGAGGCGCGACGAACGGTCGGGGGCGGCGGCTCACATCGATCCTTACGCTTGTCGCGACGGTCGGGGCACTGATCAGTGTGCCCATCGTTTTGTACCTGGGTTCCCGATGGGGCAGTGCGCTCTTCGGCTCCTCGTGGCAGTACGCGGCGCCGATTGTGTTCCTGCTGCTCTTGCAGCGCGTTGCCATGGGGCTCGGGATGGGCGCCGGCACCGCTCTACTGGCGGATCGGCATGCACGACGCAGTGCTTCGGCGCGATCCATCGGTGCGGTCTGCGGCCTTCTGATGACCACGGTGGGGGCATGGCGAGGCGGGCTCGTAGGTAGTTGCTACGGACTGTTGCTCGGTTCGCTCCTGACCTCCGCGCTTCTGGTTGCCGCGCGTCGATCGGTGCTGAAAGCCCACGTCAATGGAGATGCCAAAGAGGGCTCCGATTTAATGAAGCCCTCTGCCCTCCCGGTGCCGGGAGGTGAGCATCCGTGATGCCAGGACGCGCGCCCGTTGTCCAACAGACTGGACCGCCGGCGTGGACGCTGACCGACGTGGGCGCAGGATTGATTGGGATTGCGGCTGCGACTTCGACGTGGGGTGCACTCCATCTCGGCCCGGTGCAACCGGTCGACGGGTTTCTCGCCGCCGGGGCAGCCCTGGTTCTTCTCGATGCCTTGGTTGCGCGGGTCCGGATGCCGAGTCTGCTTCCGCGCTGGGCGTTGATCGGTACGTGGGCGATCCTTTTCATCACGGCATCGAGCGTCCTGCTACCTCCTTCGCCAGGCTTCGTGTCGAGGAGGCTCGTAGTCGACACGTCTTTCGTCACTGGCAACGGAGATCTCACGCCCGTGTGGTTGAAGGGCGTGCAGTGGCTCGTTGCCGCGTCGGTACTCATCGTCGTCGTCAGGCTCATCGCCTTGCGATCACCGCATCGCGTGCAGTGGATCAGCAGCATGTGGATGCTCGGAGCGTGCGTCACCGCGGTCATCGCGATTAGTGACTTCGTCGGTGCGAGCACAGTTTCGACCATTTTGATGGGCTATGAGAATATTGAAGGTCGCCAGTCAGGGTTGAGTTCCCACCCCAACAATCTCGGCATTGCGTGCGCGATGGCCGTACCCATCGCGGTCTTCCTGGCTGCGAGCCGCCGCATGACCGGCCTCATAGCGGTAGCGCTGCTAGTCAGCGGAGCGGTCGTGTCAGGCTCTCGTGCTGCACAGGTAGCGATCGTGCTGGTGCTTCTCGCGTCCGTGACCATGCGCTCTCTGGGGCGGAGGATGCTGCCGTGGTTCGCTGGGGGAGCGGTGGCGTTCGTTTTTGTCGTCGCGTTCATCCGACCGTCATGGATACCGTCTCTTACCTCCCTGTTCAGATTCTCTGCGTCCAACTCGAACGCATCGGAGAGTGACGCTGGGCGGGCTGAACTGGCCCGGCAGGCGTTTGCTGATTTCGGCGAGAGCCCGGTTCACGGCATCGGCCTCGACTACATCGTCACCGCGCACAGCATCTATCTCCAGGTGTTCGCAGCGGGGGGAATGCTGCTCGGTGTGGGCATGCTCGTTTATCTGATCGGAGCCCTCTCGACGGGCCTTCGGCTGGCGCGTGAATCCTCGAGCCTGGCGTTCTTCTTGATGCTGTCCCACGTCGCCTGGCTCGGCTCCGGCGCGGTTTCGAATCAGCTGACGGACCGATATCTCTACTTCCCCGTGGCCTGCCTGGCTGGCCTGGAACTGGTGCGTGGACTCAAGGTCGATCAGTCGTCTTAGTTCGACGGCCCTAGTCGACGGCCGCCATCCCGTCGCGCAGCGCCCGCAACGCGTAGTGCGCCCGGGACTTCACGGTGCCCACCGGCACGTGCAGCCGCTCCGCCAACTCGTGCGCCGGGATCCCTCGCATGTGCAGATCGACGAGCACGCTGCGATGGGCGTCGCTCAGCCGCCCGAACGCGTCGCGCATCGCGTCGTTCACCAGCGCCGCGTCGGTCGTGTCCTCGACCCGCGCGATGTGCTCGAAGTCGACGATCGTCGTCTCGACCGGCCGGATCTGCTTGGCCCGCACCGTGTCGATGAACAGCCTGCGCGCCACCGCGAACAGCCAGCGGCGCTGATTGGACTCCTGTTCCGGCAGGCTGTCGGCGTGCTGCCAGGCCCGCAGCATCGTCTCCTGCAGCATGTCCTCCGCGGTCTGGCGGTCGCCCCGGTTCAGCTTGAGCAGGTAGCGCAGAAGGCTGCTCGCGTGTACGGAGTGTAATGCATCGATCTGAGCATTAGAGGAGGATGTGCTCGGCATGTGCAGGACGCTAGAAAGGCTCACTGCGTTCTAACTGACGCAGAACTGACACAGCGATCTGGGGATCCGGTCGGTCGGCGAGCCCGCAATCGTTACGCTGAGCAACGTGCAGTCCGAGACCAGACCCGCGGTGTACTTCACCGTTCTCGGACCCGTACGTCTCTTCCGTAACGGCGAAGAGCTGACCGTGGGGCCGGGCCAGGAGCAAGCCGTGCTGGCGTTGTTGCTCGCTCGCGCCGGACACCCCATCTCGGTAGGCACTTTGATCGATGCATTGTGGGGGGACGACCCGCCGGCCAGCGCGATGAACGTCATCCAGCGGTCGGTCGGACGGATCCGACGCCTGCTGGAACCGGAGCTCCCACATCGGGCAACCGGGCAGTGGCTGTTACGAACCGGGAACGCCTACCGGCTCGTTCTGAACGAGAACGAGTGCGATCTCCTGCACTTTCGGGCACTCGTTCGGCGCGCGAGGGAGACCACGCATCCCCTCCGGGCAACCGTTCTGCGCACCGAAGCGCTCGCGCTGTGGGACGGCCGGGCCGCTGCGGGCATCGAAACGTCGGTCGAGGCCACGACCGTGTTCCGCGCGATCGATGCCGAACGCTCGCAGGTGGCGATCCAGGCCGCCGAGGTGGCCGCCGCGTACAGCGGCGCCGAGCCCTCCTACGAACTGCTCCGCGTCCTGCGCGCCGCCGTCGCCGCCGACCCCCTCAACGAACTGCTGCACGCCGCGCTCACACGTTGCCTCACCGCCGCCGGACACCGCGCCGAGGCGCTCGGCACGATCCAGACCCTTCGTCAGCGACTGGCCGACGAGCTCGGCATCGGCCCGGGTCCTGCCCTGCGCCAGGCTCATCTCGAAATACTTCGGTCCGACGATCAGGCGATGCAAGTGACGCCCACCGTGCGCCCCGCGATGGTGCCGGCTGAGCTGGCCACGTTCTCCGGCCGCGCCGCCGAGATCGAGCGCATCGACGACTTCGCCGCCGACCGACCGGACGCGGCGATCGTCGTCATCCACGGTATGGGCGGAGTGGGCAAGACGACGCTCGCGGTCCGCTGGGCGCGCGCCAACGCCTACCGGTTCCCCGACGGGGAACTCTTCGTGGACCTGCGCGGATTCGGCCCGGAGGGCCGGCCGATTCCCGCCGGGGAGGCGCTGCTGCCGCTGCTGACCGCGCTCGGCGTCCCGGCCGACGAGATGCCGGCGAGCGTGGACGAGCGCGTGGCGCTCTACCGGTCGCTGCTCGATCGGCGACGGGTGCTGCTGGTCGTCGACAACGCGCGCGACGAGGAGCACGTCCGCCCGTTGCTGCCGCCCGGCCCCGGGTCGCTGACCGTGGTGACGAGCCGCAGTCGACTGACCGGTCTGGTCGTCGCGCAGGGGGCGATGCCGGTCGCGTTGAACGTCCTGTCCGACGCCGAGGCGCGCGCGATGCTGGTGCGGCGCCTTCGAATGCCAGTGGACGGCGCGGCGGTCGACGAGATTCTCGGCTTCTGCGGCGGGCTGCCGCTGGCGCTCAGCATCGTTGCCGCGCGCCTGCTGACCGACCCGTCGCTCACTCCCCGTGACGTGGCCGACCAGATGCGGGCGAGCGCGTCCCGGCTCACCGTGCTCGAAGGCGGGGACGTAGGAGTGCGCGCGACGCTGCGCTGGTCCTACGAAGCTCTGTCGTCGCTGGGGCAGCGGGCAGTTCGGCTGGCCGGGGTGCATCGCGGTTACGAGGGCTCGATGCAGCTGACGGCGAGCGTGTGTGGCGTGTCGATGGCGGAGGCCCAGCGCGTCACCGACGAGTTGATCGACGTCCGGCTGCTGGACCAACCGAGTCCGGGCCGGTACCGGGCACATGACCTCATTTGTTTGTTCTCCTACGAGATGTGCATGGAGGGCGAAACCGAGGCTTCGAGGCGGGAAGCACGCGGACGCCTTCTCGGGTGTTACCGGGCGAGCCTGGCCGCTGCAGCGGCGGTGATCAGCGGCGACGCGCGCCTCGTTGAAACGTTCGAACCCGGCGTCACTCCGATGGCCTTCGACGATCCGACACAGGCCCGCACCTGGCTCGCGGCCGAACGTCCACAATTGCTTTTGACGTTGGACGACCTGGGCAAGCACCCGCCGGGTGCGTGGGAAGCAGACCAGTACGACGAGTTGGCGGCGTCGTTGGCGCACCTCGAGTCGCTGCTCAAATAACCGGTACCTCATGGTTGGCGCGGAACACCGCGAACGGGTCGACCTTCCGGCGGATCCGCATCAGCGACTGCCACGCTCCGGAGTCGAAGCCGGTGGCGGGGTCGACGGCCTGCTGCGTGAAGTTCAGGTAGTTCCGGTCGCTGCTCCACGGTCGCATCGCCTCGATCGTCCGCTGCGCCTGGTCCCCGACGCTCACGCCACCGGCGAGCAGGAGGAACTGCTCGTCGATGCGGTTGAGCACACCGCCGGACGCCGCGGGTCGCCGCAGCGCACCGCCGAGCTGGCGGAGCTCGGTGGTGAGGATCAGCGAGTCGTCGATGGACACGTCCAGGAGCCGTTCGACGCCTTCCGGCGGCAGGTCCCACAGCATCGCCGAGCGCACCCCACCGAACGAGGGCTCCTCCGGCTCCAGGTGTAACCGGGAGAGCGACCGGGCGGGCACCCGGCGGAACGTGTCCCACTTCGGCTTGAGCGCGCGGAGCAGCAGGAGCATGCGGGTGGCTTCGTCGTCGCTGCCGAGCACCGCGCCGTCGATAACCACGAGCCGACGGCCACGCAGCTGTTCGGGCAGCTGGGGTATCAGCGGGTACTGCACCTGCCGGTAGGCCGTGGTGACGGTGTCGGGTGCGTCCTCGGCCCAGTCCGCCCAGACCGGGAGGACACGCTCGGCGTCGCGCAGGTCCCACACCAGCATTCCGGCGTAGACGCTCCGGATCGGCTGCAGCTGCATCTCGATGTTGGTGACCAGGCCGAAGTTGCCCGCGCCGCCGCCCCGGATGGCCCAGAACAGCTCGGACTCGTGGTCCTCGTCGACGCGGACCAGGCTGCCGTCGGCGGTGATCATCTCGACGGCCGTGACCGAGTTCGCGGCCAGCCCGAGCGCCCGCCCGTACCAGCCGATGCCGCCGCCGAGCGTGTAGCCGACGATCCCGGTGTCGGGCGCCGAGCCGTGGAGCGCGGCCAGGCCGTGCTCGCCGATCATGTCGACCAGCGGACCCCAGACCGCACCGGCGCCGACGCGCGTGATGCCCGCGTCGGGGTCGAGTTGGTAGGAGTTGAGATGGTCGGTGCGGACGATCACCGTGTCGCTGAGGTCCTGACCGTCGAACGGGTAGGCGTTGTGGCCGGTGCCGAGCGGCGCCACGCGGAGGCCCTCGCTCGTCGCCAGCCGCACCACCACGGCCGCCTCGGCGGTCGTGCGGGGAAAGGCCACCGCGGCGGGCTTCAGGTCCGCGGCCAGCGCCCAGGTCTTGCAGGCCACCTCGTACTCGAGGTCGACCGGCCGGTAGATGTATCGCTCCAGCACGTTGCTCATCAGCCGTTCACCTGTAGCCGGACCAATCTGGCGGGGGTGGTCTTCTCCCCAGCGGCCGTGACCCAGACGAAGTCGGAGTTCTCCGGGTCGATCGCCACCGCGGTGGTGTTCTCAAGCGTTCGCGCGATGTCGCGCCGGCTCCCGTCCGGACGTATCTGGACGACGCTGTCGTGCAGGTACGTGGCGACGTAGAAGCTGCCGTCGGGATGCCGGTCGAAGTCGTCGGCGACGACGTGGTCGGCGACGATCGAGAGGTTCGGGAAGATCAGCGGGGTGTGCAGGATGAGCGATCGTCCGGTGTTGCTCAGGTAGGCGTCGTCCTGTTCGACGACGATGCCGTTGACGCCCGGGATCGTCTCGTAAGGGCTCTTGAGCAGTTCGTCTTCGATCCAGACGGCAGATTCGCCGTTCTCCGGGTTGATCCGGGTGATCGTTCCTTCGAAAGAGTCGACGACGAACAGGTGCCGGCCGCTCGCGGCCATGCCGTTGCCGGTCCGCAGGTGCGGGAGCTTGCAGACGAGCTCGGCGCCGGTGTGGGCCAGCGAGATCCGGTAGAGGCGCCAGTTCTCGTGGCCGATGCTTCCGGAGACGACGTAGGCGTCGTCCTGGACCACCACGATGCCCATGGGCGTGGCCGGCAGGGTCGCGAAGACCGTGATCGTGCCGTCGGGGTAAACGCGGTCGATGCGGTTGTGGCTCAGGAAGGTGACGAGCCAACTGCCGTCAGGGGCGGCGGCGAGGTTTCCCGGGAACGTGCCCGGTGGCCACTGCGCCATCGTCGTGGCTGGTACGGGGTCATAGAGGGCGTCTTGTTGCTTGTTCAACCATGTCACACCTGCGACGACGGGCAATCGGGAGCAGAGTTCATTTTGTGCATGACGCGAACATTGATCGCATAAGGGGTTGGTTGTGTTGGGGATGAAACGTTCCAACCGTCAGGAGGCTGATCAAGCCGGACGCTGATCCGGGCGACTCTTGTGGTGCACGCAATCACACCGATCACAGGAGGAACGCCATGAGCCACCACAAGCACGACCACGGTCACTGGGACCACCACGACGACCACGACAAGCACCGTCGTCGGCGTCGTCATCACCGCAAGCACCACCGCGACGAGAGCTGGGGCTGGAGCCACCGCTAAGCAACTCGTCTCTCGGCGGCCCGGGGCGCTTCGCGCCCCGGGCCGCTCTGCGTGCGCGGGCGCGCGGCGCTGTCGAGCGGCGCTGTCGGGCGGCGCTGTCGGGCGGCGCTGTCGGGCGGCGCTGTCGGGCGGCGCGGGCACGCGCTGTCGAGCGGTGCGGCGCGGTGCGTTTGGGAGGCGCGGTCAGGCGGTCGGTGGGGCGATCGTCAGCTCGGGTCCTGGCGGGGCGGCGACGACCAGCGTGGCTCGTGCCCAGGGCCGTTCCCGCAGCATGAACGGCAGCTCCTCCTCGAGCCAACGGCGCACGTGCTCGAGTTGCTCGGGCGAATCGCCATCGCGGGCGACGAGCAGGCGCTCCTGCTCATCGAGATCGCCCTGGAGATAGATCGAGGCATCCAGCCAGGGGGCGAGCTCTTCCCGGATCACGCCGGTGCCTTCAACCCAGACCGCTGACGTTCCAGCGGGAACACTGATCTCACCGGCCCGGTCATGGGCCCGCCAGGCGTCGGGCCGAAAGTTGACTGCTTTCTGCTCACAGATGGGCCGGACGACGTTCTCGAGAAGGATCCCGCCCCAGTCGAAGTAGGCCTGATTCCAAGCGACGTCATCGGTATGAACGATCACGGAGTTAGGCACCGCGCCCCGCAACCGCTCAGCAAGCGTCGTTTTCCCGGCCCCACCCCGACCGTCGATCGCAACGATCCGCGGCCGCCCCTCAACCGCGGGCGACGCGGACCACAAAAGCCGCACGACCTCGTCGACGGAAGCCGCCCGCCACCCAACAGCCTCGATCTCCCCGGGATGCAATCGCATACCCGTAGCATCCGCTACGTGATCGAGACGGAACGCTTGTTTCTCCGGCCACTGACCGTCGACGACGTCGACACGATCGTCGATCTCCACGCAGATCCCCGCGTGAACCAGTTCGTCGGCTCTTACACCCGCGCCGAAGCTCTGGCGCGGTTGACGACGATCGAGCGCCAGTGGAACGAGCGTGGCCATGGCCAGTGCGCCGTCGAACTCAAGTCGACCGGTGAACTCATCGGCCGCAGCGGCCTCCGCTACTGGGACGAGTTCGACGAGACCGAAGTGGGCTGGACGTTCCGAGCAGAGCACTGGGGCCACGGCTACGCCACCGAAGCCGCACGAGCCTGTGTGGACTGGGGCTTCGCCCATCTACCGATCGACTACCTCACCGCGATGATCCGCCCCGCCAACCTGGCATCCATCCGCGTAGCCGAACGCCTCGGCTTCTCCGTCCGCCGCGACGACGTCCTAGGGAACGAACCCATCACCATCTTCGCCCTGAACCGCCCCTGACCTCTCCTACGAGTTCCCGGGCCTTCGACGACTTTCCGGTCCTACGGCGGCCGGGGGTAGGGCCAGAAACTCGTCGTAGCACCGAGAACTCGCCGGCGGCACGCGCGTCGAACGGAGACAAGTAGAGGGGCTGGCCGCTTCGCTGCGGCCAGCCCCTCTGCCAACCCACCTCTAGGGGGTGGTTCTCGGCGTGTTCGATCAGTGAACGCGGTGCCCGCGCCGACCCCAGAACCCGGCGGCCAGAGCAACACCGACGGCGGCGAGCACGACCTGGAAGATCAGCTCGATCCAGTCGAAGCCGTTGGTGTCGGCGACACCGACGCCACGCGCGATCGCCGTACCCAGGAGAGCAGCCACGATACCGATGACGATCGTGAGCCAGATCGGAATGTTCTGCTTACCGGGGACGACCAGGCGCCCAAGCGCTCCAATGATCAGACCCACGATCAGCGCTGAAAGAATGCCGGCGACGGTCACGGCGCACTACCTTCCTTGTCTCTCGCCGCAGTGGTTCGCGGCGACCCAGACCCTGAATCCCCCACCACCCGAACCCACCAAACGAGTTGTGACGTAACAGAAACTGCGTTTAACGCCCACGCGGCGCGGTTAATCCCCGCAGCTTCAGCACCGCTCATCGATCATCGACGGATGACAGTTCCACCGCCGCGCCTCATCCTCGTCACCGGTGAGGAAGGCGCCGGCAAGTCGACGATCGTCCGCGCCCTGCTGCCGCACACCCCGAATGGCGCCCGGATCGACGCCGAGGACATCGGCCAGACCAACCCGTGCCCGATGGATGACGGTTTCTTCGCTCTCCTGCGCCGCAACGTCGCCGGCCTCGTGACCAACTTTTGGAACGCCGGCTATTCGAACGTCATCGCGGGCAGCTTCCTCCGCGACTACGCCGACTACCGCGCCTTCCGACGGCTGCTCCCGGCCCAGCCGGCCGTGCACCTGGTCGAACTCCTCGTCGAGAAGAGCGAACGCGACCACCGCCGCGTCACCCGCGCAAAGCAGACGACGCAGGAATGGCGCGATTCGGTCGACCTGATCCCCCAGGACCTGACCATCCGATCAGCAACCGACGCCGACTACCGCTACCTGGGCCTCGACACCACCGACCTGGACGTCACCGCGACTGTCCAACACATCAAGGACGCGATCCCGGAGATTTACCGCTGACGCGCCTCGCGCTCACGGACCAGTTCCTCGACCGCGGTGGGCAGCGTCGTCTCGAAGTCGATGAGCTTCACCCACGTCGGCGTCACCACCACCCGCACCATCCCGTCGTACAGCGACCGCACTTCCCGCTCCCACTCCACCCGCTGCTCGGCAGTCATCCCGTACGTGCCGTTCATCTGGAGGTACTCCTCCGGAATCCCGTCGACGACGTCCAGCTCGGCCCGGCCGCGGACGAGCAGGATCTTCGGTGGGTGCACCTCGGTGTCGATCGTCAGCGCCACCATCGGGTTCGCCCGCAGCGACGCGAGCTTCGGCGCGTTCTTCGACGTGCACATGACGATCTCCGCGCCGTTCCACGTGAACGCGATCGGGACGTTGCGCGGCGTACCGTCCTTGCCGACGTACGCCAGTCGGGTCAGGTCCCGGGCCAGCAACTCCTGGCTGTACGGACGGTTCAGGATCTCGTCGATCTCGTTCTGCTCCACGGCGCGCTCCTCGTAGGTTGTGCGCCAGGGACGGAGCCACGAACGATTTCTCGACATAGTTGTTCGAACTCGTGGTCCTCGACCAGCTCCTCGACGACGAGCGAGCTGATGATCAGGTGCGGGGCGTCAACCGGATAACCGGAAGTTCGCGATCGGTCTTCACCTGGTACTCCGCGAACCCCGGCGCGCTCGACGTGATCGTCTGCCACGCCGCCTCCCGCTCGTCCCCGTGCAGCTGCTCCGCCGTGACCGGCACCGTCTTGCCGTCGACGTCGATGCTGACCCGGTCAGGGTGAGCGGCCAGGTTGTAGTACCAGGCAGGGTTCTTGGGTGCCCCGCCCGCGGAGGCGCAGATCAGCCAACTCCCGTCCTCGCCCGGGAACCATGCGACCGGCGACTGCCGCTCCTCCCCGCTCTTGGCCCCCACCGTCCGGAGCACGAGCGCCTGCCCACCGCGCATCCCGCCCTTGCCGCGCCGGATACGTCGCATCATCAGCCGGTTCGCCCAGATCAACAGGCGCCCACGAGGCTGCCGCGCACCGCGACTGCCGTTCCGGGTATCGAAGGCCACGGAAATCCTCCATCGCTAGATGCTTCGCGAAGCGTCACCTGATACTTCGCGTCGCGAATAAACTATTTCGCGCCGCGAACTTTCGCAAGCTAGGATTTCGGTATGCAGGAGCAAGGAGCCGGGGCCGCGCTGGTCGGTCTCGCGGTGCTGATCCAGCGTCGGTACGCCGAGATCTGCGCCGAGCACGACCTGACGCCCGCACAAGCCCACCTGTTGTGCATGCTCATGGACCAGCCCCGCGGCCTGACCGAGCTCTCCCGGCTACTCGGGCTGGCGCGCCCCGGCCTCAGCGGCCTGGTCGACCGCACGGAACGCCGAGGTCTGGTCCGCCGCGACAACCCGGCGCATGACCGCCGCGCGGTCACGCTCAGCACGACGCCCCAGGGTAAGAAGACGGTCGACGCGCTGTATGCCGACGTCTCGACCCGCCTCCCCGACCTGCTCGATCACCTCTCGCCGGCCGAACGACGCAACTTCGAAACCATCGCCGCCGACATAGCAGCCGCCGCCGGCCTCCCGGAGGCTTTCGGCGGCAGCTGCCCCCGCCGCTGTTAGTTCAGCACTCAGTTGGCGGGAACTTCCACGACGCCTCCGCCAGCCGCTTGTCGTACGTGACGAACGAGGTGAGCTGCCCGCGATTGCGACGTCGCAGACCGGTCGCCAGGTGTATGGCGTCAAGGCTCCGCACCGTCGGCGGGCTGACGGTTGCCGAGAGGCAACCGCCCCGCATAAATCCGTAGCTGGGTTGCCCGCGGCGTGGGGATGCTGCCTCGGTGATCCCCGATCATCTACTGCGACCTCACGCGCTCACGCCCGGAGATCTCGTCGTCATCGCATCCCTGTCCGGGCCGCTGGACACGAAATACGTGCCCGACCTCGAACGGGCGGTGGCCGTGCTCGAACGGATGGGGTTCCGGGTGCGTCTCGCACCGCTACTCCAGCCAGAGCGACGTCGCTGGTGGAGCGCGGCGGGGCCGACGGAGATCGCTGAGGAACTCAACGCCCTGCTGCGTGATCCCGAGGTCCGCGCGATCGTCGCGCACGACGGCGGCCAGACCGTGTTCGGTTACCTCGACCTGATCGACGTCGAGGCGATCACCGCGGACCCCAAACCGATCCTGGGCTACAGCGACATCTCGCTGTTGCATCTGGTCCCCTACGCCCGCACGGGCTTGGTCGGGTTCCACGCCGACCTGGCCACGCCCGGTCTCGGCGGGGCGTGGCAGGCTGCGCCCGCAGCAGGCAGAAGAGAACTGGAAAAGCTCTACACCACGCTGCTGACCAGCGTCGAGCCGATCGGTGCGCTGCCAGCCAGCCCGTCCTGGGAGTCATGGCGTCCCGGTCGGACCGAGGGTCCGCTGATCGGCGGGGTCATCAACCGCCTGGCGCTGGTCCAGGCGACGCGCTACGCACTGCCGCTCGAACAGTTCGACGGCGCAGTGCTGTTCTGGGAAGAAATGGGTGGTCTGGCCTCGTACGTGTGGACCTATCTGCAGGTGCTTCGGCACGCCGGCATCCTCGACCGGATCGTCGGCATGATCGTCGGCATCCCGCACGAGATCGCCGGACTCGAAGGGCCCGACGCGTCGCCCACGCTGGCTGAGATCGTCCTCGACGTGCTCGGCGACCGTGACATCCCGGTCCTGGGAAACGTCGAGTTCGGCCACGCCGGTCCGAATCTGCCGATGCCGGTCGGAATCCGCGTGGCCCTCGATGCGCAGGAGCGAAGCTTGTCGCTGCTCGAGCCGGCCGTAGCCCGCTAATGGTGGCCGAACCGGCCGAGCAACGCGAATCAGCGCGGCGGCCCCACGATCACACTGCCGTACCGCTCCGCCGCCGCGGGATCCGGCTTGATCGAGAACCCTTCCGGTCGCGGCGTCGACTTGTCCCGCCCGGCCTCCCGGAACATCCCTTCGATGCCGGCCGGCGTGTTGATCATCAACAGGTCAGCCTTCTTCGACGTGATGCGATACGCGTGCGGCACGTTCTTCGGAAGGAACACGATCCCGCCCTCGGCGAGTTCGTACTCCTCGTCGCCGTACCAGACGAGCGCCGCGCCCTTGAGCAGCAGGAACACCTCGTCTTCCCGGGTGTGCATGTGGAACGGCGGCGCCTCACCCTCGGAGACGTCGAAGCGACCGATCATCAGTTGGCCGTCGCTGGCCTTGCCGTCGAGCAGCATGCCGAGCGTGCCGCCGTTGAGCCATTCGAGTTGCTGCTGTTGGTCGGGCTGGGCGAGATAGAGCTGACTCATGCCACGATCATCGGCACAACACCGATCTCGTGCCTGGGCCAAATCGGCCCAGGCAGCAGCACAACGTCAGACCGCTCGTGCCGCGATAGCGGCGTACTTGCGATCCGGGCGTTCCGGGAACTGGTGCTGCAGGCGCTCCACCTCGACGAACCCCGCCCCCGCCAGGCGCTCAGCAAAGACGTCGACGGGCCAGCGGTACGCGGTTACGACCGCATGGTCGAAACTCGCCACCTCGTCGTCGCTGTCGAAGAAGCCGATGACGAGCGCACCGGAGGGTTGCACCAGCCGACGGAACTCAACGAGCACTCGGTCGAGCTCCGCAGGCGGCAGGTGGATGGTCGAGTACCAGGAGAGAATGCCCGCCACGGAATGCTCCGGCACATCGACCTCGGTCATGGTGCCGAGCCGGAACTCCGGGCCGGGATGCGTCGCCCGGGCGTGCGCGATGAACTCGGGAACCATGTCGACACCTGTCACCTGAGCCCCTAGGGAGTGCAGGTAGGCGGTCCAGTGACCGGGCCCGCACCCGAGGTCCAGCACCGGCCCGGACAGCCCGGTCAGGTACCGCTGGACAAGATCGGTGTCCTCCTTCCGATCCTGCCAACCACCACCGTCGAACATCCCGATGTACCGCTCCGAGGCGGTCGAATAAGCGTCACGTACCGGCTGCGAATCCACTCCCGCAGGCTAGGACCGAGCACCGACAGAAAGGCCGTGCTGCGCGATCGCCTGCGCCGCACCTCGTCGCGGGTCTCCCACGACGTGGCGACCGTCTCCGCCACTCCGTTCTTCGCCACGACGGCCTTCAGGCGGTCGGATCCGACCGCGTGAAGCTCACGAGCGAGGTACCGAACTCGATGCTGTCCGACACCGACCTCAGGCCCGCGACCAGATCATGGGCGACCAACAGCACCGCGCGCCTCCACCAGCGCGGCCACGACCGCGGCGAGATCGACCTGGACAGCATTCCCACCACCTGCTCACCGTGCCGTTCGACCTACCGCTGGTCGGGAGCAGCGGTTGAGACACGGTTGCAGTGTTGGCAGACGAACATTCCGGCCGTTCGTGCGCTGAACGAGCGATCCGTCGATCCACGCGAAGCTATTGGCACACGGGGAACACACCCCAACCAAAACTTGGAGGATCGGCGACATGAGCGGCTGCTACGACTACTCGTACGACAACTGCAACGACTACTCGTACGACGAGTGCAAGCCCCGCCGTCGCCGGCACCACAAGAAGCGCTACAACGACTGCTGGGACTACAACCCCTGCAGCTGAACAGCCGAATAACGCAGGTCAGGGCCCGGAGCGCACGCGAATGCGCTCCGGGCCCTGTCGCGTCCGCTAAGCGCCACAGGCGGCGCTACGGGCGATCAACCATCTCCGCTAGCGACAGCCAGGCAACGCCGACCCGTAACCGGGTGACGCAGCACGCGTCTGCTTCACGGCACCGAACGTGAACGAGCTGCCGTTCCACGTAGCCGTCTGCTCGACGACGATGCTGGGCCGATCGGCAGGATCCCCATCGGCGAGCGCGCGACCGACCACAGTGACGACCCGCCCGTCCGGATGAACGCACCCGCCCCGCTGAAGATGCACCGGCAAATGACCAGTCACCGTGCCGAGGAGGTGTGCACTGCCCGGGTCCCAGTCGTCCATCACCAGAACGTTGTCGGCGCCGTCCGCACCGCCACAGTGGAGCGTCACCAAGTACTCGAACGTCCCATCGCCGGTGACGTCGCCAGGCAACGGATGCCCCGGTACCAGCGCGTCCTTACACCCCGGCACCAACTCGGCGCCCCGCTTCGCCCACAGGGGCTCCGCCTGGACATGGGGAACACCGCCATTCCGACGCTCGTCCTTGGCCTTCCCAACCAGCCAGAACCCCACAATGGTGAGCAACACCAGAAGAAACACGCCGGCGACGCTGCCGCCATGCCCACGTTCACGAATCAACAGTCAGTTCCCCCTCGACCACACACAGTGCCATCCGGATACACCTAAGCAGTAGGGGTCTTTTGGGGGGCTACATAACGCAGGCCGACCGCACAGCGCCCTATTTCAGGTACCGGCGCCACAACTTAGCCCTGACCCTCGGCCCGGCTTGCAGGGCCCTACGAGCGTCACGGGGGCCCGGACTAGCGTGCCGTTGCGTGGCTTTCGACTACTCGACCCTGCCCACCAAACGCTCCGCATCCGGCGTCCTCTTCACCCGCGACGACGACACGGTCCTACTGGTCGAGCCGGTGTACAAACCGGACTGGGAGGTCCCGGGCGGCACCGTCGAACTCAACGAATCCCCTCGCGCCGCCGCGATCCGCGAGGTGGGAGAGGAACTAGGCCTGACCATTACTCCCGGCCGCCTACTGATCGTCGACTGGGTGCCGCCGCGCGACACCCGCACCGAGGGCGTCATGTTCCTCTTCACCGGCGGCGAACTGAACACCGCTGCGATCCATCTCCCGCCGGAGGAGCTCCGCAGCTGGGCCTGGTGCTCGCCCGAGGAGGCCGAGGCCCGCGCCTCGCCGCTGCTGGCGCGCCGCATCCGCGCCGCCCTCACCGCCCATGCGACGGGCGGCAGCCTCTACTGCGAAGACGGCGTCCCTGTGTAGCGAAGCGAACGTTCCTGCTGTTTCGCCGCGGAACGAACCCGACGTCGATCCAGGCGAAGCTATTGGCACAGCAGGGAACACAAACTTCAGGAGGCTGGACGACATGAGCGGCTGCTACGACTACTCGTACGACTGCAACGACTACTCGTACGACGAGTGCAAGCCGCGGCGTCGCCGGCACCACAAGAAGCGCTACAACGACTGCTGGGACTACAACCCCTGCAGCTGAGAGTTGTTCGAAGCCCGGAGCGCGGTGCGCGCTCCGGGCTTCAGCGCGTCAACGGCGCTTCAACGCGAAGACGCCCCATCCCAGATAGCGCCGCTGATATCGCACGTAGTTGAGCGGAGCGTCGTCGAGCTCGGCGCGCAAGAAATCGGTGCGACTTCACGCGTGGAGTCGCCTAGCGTGGCGGACATGACGAGCACGAACCCCTGGCGACTCAGCTAACCCGCCGGCCATTCGAGGCAACGCCCGCGGCCGGCGACGTGGGGCGGTGATCAGCCGCGCCCTCCGCTGACGAAGGGTTCTGTTCGTGTTCGTTCTTGACGTCCGTTGGCGCCAGCAGACGGCTGCGTTAGCGGCCCAGCGTGCTCGCGAATTGGCGGTGTGGTCAGCGCCGTTGCCCAGTCGGCGCCCCAGCCGTGCCAGGGCGGATCGTCGCCGTGTCGTGAGTCGGTTGCGGCGACGTCGCTTCGGCTCGGGGCGGCGGCGAGCGTAATGCTCCTACTTGTCACCGGATCGAGCGGCGTCGGCAAGTCCACGGCGCGCCGAGCGATCCAGGATGCGTTAGCTCCGTCGGTGGAGTCCGCCGAGCTGACCGCGTTCTCGCCGCTTCCGCCGCACCCGACCGTTCGTTGGCGTCAGCAAGCGGCTGAGCTCGCTGCTCAGCGAGCACGGGTGCTGGCGTCGTCGGGGCGGCATCTGCTGTTGGCGGGAGACCCGGTTGCGCCGGGGGAGATGGTCGCGGTGCCGTCGGCGCGTGAGATCGACATCGCGATCCTTCTGCTCGACGCGTCCGAGGACGTGCAGGTTGCGCGCCTTCGGGGGCGTGGGGGCGTGCCGCCCGAGCAGCTCGTTCGGCATATCGGGTTCGCTGCGTGGATGCGTGAGCACGCCGTCGATCCGATGTCTCTACGGGAGGTGATCACCGAGGGCGGCTGGGAGGAGATGAAGTGGTCTCGCCGGCTCTCGGATCCGTGGAAGATCCCGGTCCTGGATACGTCCAGGCTCTCACCGGCCGAGGTGGCTGCCGAGGTATTGCGGTGGGCGCTGGACGCCCTGGCCGGTCGCGCCCTGGTCTTCCGGGCCGGCTGAGTGTTCGGAACCGAACGTTCACGGCGTCATCGCGGCGATCGAGGGCCCACCGGTTCCACGCGAAAGTAGTGGCACACCGAACTTCACCAGGAGGCTGGACGACATGAGCGGCTGCTACGACTACTCGTACGACAACTGCAACGACTACTCGTACGACGAGTGCAAGCCCCGCCGTCGCCGCCACCACAAGAAGCGCTACAACGACTGCTGGGACTACAACCCCTGCAGCTGACACTTAGGCAGCACGAGGACCCGGAGCGCATACCGCGTTCCGGGTCCCTCTGTATCTGACGGGGCCTGATCAGGGCGGCCCGCCGGACCGCCGCTCCGTAGACACATGGCGGTCGTAATCAAGAACGGTGCCGTCGGGGCGGTACACGATGAGAGTGCAGCCATCGAACTCCAGGCCCCAGCCATCTTCATGAACCCGGCGATGGTGGTGGCCGCACAAAAGCACCATATTGTCCACATCGGTCGGGCCACCGTCCGCCCAGTGGATAACGTGGTGAGCCTGCGTCCAGGCCGCCGGCCGATCACAACCAGGGAACCGGCACCCACCGTCCCGGGCCACCATGATCCGGTGCTGAGACGCCCGCACCAGCCGTACCTGGCGACCGGCGCTGAGGGGAACATCGCCCGGGGCGAAGACCACCCGATGGATGCCCGCGTCACAGGACATGCGCCGAAGCGCATCGAGCGGCAGATGCCCACCCCAATCGGTGACTCCACCCGCGCCAGGCACCGGCAACCGCGAGCGGTGATATCCATTGCCGTAAGCACTGTTTAGCCGCTCGCTCAACGTCTGAGGTCCGGTGTGCACGGGCGTGAAGTGCGGCAGTGGCGCGTCGGGGATGGCGCCGAAATCTTCGGGCGGCACGAAGCCGACGACCGGGGTCGGCTGGGGCGCCGATTCGGCGCTGGTCCGCGCCGCACCGCTACTGCGCGGCGCGTTCTCATAGTCGGCGTCGTCGGCCCAAACCGCGAGCATCAAGTCCCAGTCGAGACTGGCATCGGCCGCCCAGCCCTGCGGGTCGTCGACCCAGTCCGGCATGATCAGTGGCACGTTGTCGTCCAGGTAGGCGTACAGCGCGGCCAGGCTGTCGTCGCCGTCGAAGCGCCGCGCCTTCGGACGGGCCTTGCCGCCGGGCACAGGTGTTTGCAAATCGGACGCATGCACGATCGCACCGATATGCGGCCGCTCACCGGCCACCATGGGGAGGTCCATGTGGCTCAGCCCGAAGTCCAGGACTTCGTCGAGGGTGTCGTGGCGGCGTTCGGCCGGGACGCGATCGTCTTCGGCGTCGGGAATGCCGTTGAGGGCGTTGTGGATGGTCAGGAACTTCGCCGTGGTTTCGGCGGTGAGGTCGCCTTGGATGACGCCCTTGCCTTCGAAGGTCGCCGAAACGAACAGGTTGCGTTCGGTCTTGTCCCGCGGCTTGGGCTTCTCGTCCTGCTCTGAGCACAGCAGTTCCTGCAGGCGGAGTGCGACCTGCCGGGTGTCGGCGGGGCTCATCCCTACCGCGTGGCTGAGCAACGCGTCCAAAGCCGCACTGGCGTGCTGGGAGCCGACCTTCTTCGCCAGGCGGCAGGCGATCTTGACCTGCGCCATCGACCATGTCCCCGCCTGCATCGCCTCCCCATAAGCCGGGTGATCCGCGCCGAGCTTCGCGGCCTGCATGATGTCCGCCGCAAACGCGTGCGATTCGTGGCAGCTACCTTTGATCCACGCCACCGTCGACGTCGCCCCGTCGTGGTCCGCGGCGCCGCGCTGATTGATCGCCCCCGCGGCTTCTACGGTCAACGCACCGACCTTCCGCGCTATCCGATGCAGGGCCGTGAACCGGTCGAGCAGCGCCGCGTCGGAGTAGCTGGTGAGGCCCTCACCCAGCGCTTCCTCGACGGCGGCGGCGAGCCGATCGATCACGGTTTCCATGCCTACGACCCTATTTCGACGAACACCCGTTCGGTATCGGCCGAACGGCATAGGGCCTTACGCCGGGGTGCGCGTCGACTGACCACAGTGTTCGCAACCGAACGTTTCTGCCGTCATCACGCCGAACGAGCGCGGCCCTGTGAAGCGCGAAGCTATTGCCACAAGGGGAATACACCCCAACCAAAACTTGGAGGATCGGCGACATGAGCGGCTGCTACGACTACGACCAGGGCAACGACTGGGACTACAACGAGTGCAAGCCGCGGCGCCGTCGCCACCACAAGAAGCGCTACAACGACTGCTGGGACTACAACCCCTGCAACTGACCTCAAAGCACACAGGCCCGGAACGCGAGCGCACGCGTTCCGGGCCTCGCTGTGTCACCCGCGCACCGAGCCTGCGGCAATCCGAACGAACGACCGGACCAGCGGCGTCACCCGATCCCCCCGCCACGCCAACACAACCCGAGACGCCGGCCGATCCCTCACCGCGATCGTGACCAGCCCGTCCGGCAACGGCTGATCGAGCGGCGCGAACGCCGTCGTCCCGTTCCACAGCACCGACTGCAGGCACTCCTGGATCGTCCGCAGAGCGGGCCCACCGGCCTCCGACGGCCCGGTCCAGTAAGCCGTCCACAGCGGGTCGGTGCCGTCCGGCAACCGCACCCACGAGCGCCCCGCCAGATCCGACTCGGACACCGAAGGCCGACCCACGAGCGAGTCATCCGCCCGCACGACCACCCCGAGCGGCTCGGACCCGAGACCGTACGTGCGCAGCCCGGCGTCATCGAACGGCGTCCGAGTGAAGGCCACGTCCACCAGTCCCGCCCGTAGTCCCGCTGTCGGGTCACTGAGATCCGCCTCGTGGACGGTGACCGCTACCCGCGGATGCTGCTGCCGGAACGCCGCCACCAACTGGCCGCTCACTCCTTCGGCAGCGTCGGCGAGCGTGCCGATCGCCAGCGTCGCCTCCCCAGCTGCGTCACGCACGGCCACCCGCACCCGATCGACGTGCTCCGCCAACGCCCGGCCCTCGCGATACAGCGCCTCACCGGCCGCGGTCGGCGACACCCCACGGGGCGTGCGATCGAGCAACGTCGCACCGAGATCGTCCTCGAGCTGCCGGATCGCCCGGCTCAACGGCGGCTGCGTCATGTGCAGCCGAGCCGCCGCGCGTCCGAGGTGCCGCTCCTCGACCACAGCCAGGAAGTACCGCAGCAACCGCAAGTCCACCAGGGCCCCATACCCAAAATGAATCGAAGCCCACCGATAGGACTTGGACGCACACCCCCGCCCGGGCGAAGGCTCGAAGGCATGAAGCTCTCCGTCACCACCTACGACACGACGCGCGCCCTGTTCGACGGCTCGGTTCCGATTGACGGCGTCGACGTCACCACCGCCCCCACACTGCCGGACATCTACCGCAGCCTCATCGGCGGCGAAGTCGACCTAGCCGAATTCGGCCTCACCTTCTACCTCCGCAGCCTCGACCAGGGCGCCCCCTTCACCGCGCTCCCGATCTTCCCGAACCGCGTCTTCCGGCACTCCTGCGTCTTCGTGCACGCCGACAGCGGCATCACCCACCCCAGCGACCTGGTCGGCAAGACGATCGGCGAGTTCGGCGTCTACGGCCAGGACTCGGGAGTCTGGGCCAAGGGCATCCTGATGGACGAATACGGCTTTCAGCCGGAATTGAACCGCTGGGTCATCGGCGGTCTCGAGCACCCTGCACCGCCGTTCGAATTCACGTCTCATCCGCATCCGGACGACGTCGAGCTGACCGCCGTACCGGAAGGCAAAACGCTCAGCGGCATGCTGGAATCAGGCGAGATCGACGCCCTGTTCACGGCGAACGTGCCGCAGCCAGTCCTCGACGGCTCACCGGCCATCCGGCGGCTGTTCCCGAACTACGAATCCGTCGAGCGCGATTACTACCGACGCACGGGCATCTTCCCCATGATGCACGCCATCGCCGCGCCGAAAGACGTGGATGCCGGCTTGGCGCGAGCCGTCTACGACGCCTTCCTCGAGGCAAAGGACATCGCCGCCGACCAGTACCGGCAGAGCCGGCGGCTCTTCCAGGTGCACCACATGCTGCCCTGGACCAACGCCCTCTTCGAGGCCAACGAGCAGCTGTTGCCGCACGACTGGTGGCCGTACGGCGTGGCTGCGAACCACAAGGCGCTGGACGCTTTCCTGCGCTACCACTTCGAGCAGGGCTTGTCGGCCCGCCGCTGGACCGTCGAGGAAGTCTTCGCGCCGGAACTACTCGGTACCTAGTTCACCGGATGCGCAGACCAAGTGTCCGGCTTCAGCGCGTCGCCAACCCTCTCGAAGCTTTCCGCTAGATCGAACACCAACTGCTTGAGCTGTTCCGGCGACGTCGCCTTCTCCTCCGCCATAGACCGCGCCTGGAACTCGACGATCGCGTCGTCATAAGGCTTGAACCGCACGGTCATCACGCGATCGGCAGCGAACACATCGGCGGGCTTGCCCGCTACCGTCTCCCGGCCCGTGAACGAAACCCGAGCCGGCCACATAGGAACGATCTGCAGCCCGAACGAGGTGCCGGGCACCGTCCTCCCCTGGATCTCCATCGTGGGCCCGTTATCGACGCAGTAATTGAGCTCAGCGCCGTACGAGAATTTGTCCGGCGCGGCCCCGGATCGATTCTCGGTGACGCGGGTTCCACACACCGACACACCGCGCGGCGTAGTCACCTGGAACGGCATCCGCACCGCCGCGATCCGATCGGCCCGAACGCTCCGCGCGATCTTCACGGCCACGTCCTTCTGATCGTCGCCGAGTGAGACGTCGACTGCGGCTTGGGCATTTTTTCCCCAGTCCCATATCAGTCGGCCGCCGGTGCCGACGTCTGTCCGCGAGCTCGGGTACCAACGAGAGGGAGCCCCGTTGATGTCCGGGCCGTCGACCCAATTGCCTTTCGTCGACTGCAACCGCGCCGGAATCGACTTCCCCGCCGGAGCCAAATAGACCTGGATCTCGTACTTCGCCCCGGTCGCCGAAACGCTGAGCAGCTCCAGATCGTGGCTGGCCTCACGTGTCGTCGTCGTACCACGCTGAGGCAGCCAGCCGACCTCCAACCGTTGCTCCAGCGGATCGAATTCGCTGGGCACCACCTGCAACCCGGCCACCGGCGTCGGCCGCTCCTTCGTTCCAACAGCAACAGCCACGGCGACGACAATCAAGGCGACGAGTGCAGCCGCGCTGGCCATCGCCCGGCGCTGCTGCCTCCTGCGAACGGCGTAGCGGTACAGAAGATCAGCGTCGAGGTTGGTGTAGGCGGGAGTCTTGCCGGCGATGTCGGTAAGAACGTCCCGAACCGTAGCGTCGTCCATGGTCAGCTCCTCGCCTGGTTCGAGGCGTCATCGGGAAGGGCGCGTCGGAGCGCAGCCAGGCCTCGCGCGGTGTGACTCTTCACGGTCCCGACCGGGCAGCCGAGCGCGGTCGCAGCCTGTTCCACCGAAAGATCGGCATAGAACCGGAGGACAAGGGTCGCGCGTTGTTTGGGCGGCAGGGTCGCCAGGGCGTCGCTCAACACCATCCGAGTCGACGGATCGGACTCCGGCTGTGGACGCTCTGGGACGTCATCAAAAAGCTGAACACGCTGAGCCCAGCCGGTGCGCCTGTCGCTGAGGAACATCCGCACCAGGATCTTGCGGGCATAGGCGTCCAGGTCCTCGACCCGCCGCGCCCGTCCCCACCGCGTGAACAGCTTCAACAGCGTGTTCTGCACGAGGTCGTCGCCGCGGTGCGCGTCCTGGGTCAGAACGAACGCGAGCCGGCGCAGCTTCGGCACAGCGGATCGGACGTACTCGAGGTACTCCGCGTCTCGCTGATCAGGCACGGTGTTTCCTCCGCCCGGTGGTCGATTCCACCCCTACAAGGGGACCGGGCTTCCGTTCGGTTGCAGTGTTCGCAAGCGAACGTCGGGGCCGTTGTCTCGCCGATCGAGCGCCGCCCTGTTCCGCGGGAACCTATTGGCACCGCAGGAACACGAACTCGCACTTGGAGGATGGACGACATGAGCCACCGCTACGACAACTCGTACGACAACTGCAACGACTACTCGTACGACGAGTGCAAGCCGCGGCGCCGTCGCCACCACAAGAAGCGCTACAACGACTGCTGGGACTACAACCCCTGCAGCTGAATCTTCGGCAGCACGAGGCCCGGGGCGCAGCCTGCGCCCCGGGCTTCCGCACGTCCTGGCCCGCCACAGCCGCTGCGATACTTCCGCCGATGACTACCAGCACCCCACCCGGCTCCCGCACCACGCTGGCAAACGATGTTCAGACGGCCGAACATCTCGGCAGTCTGGTCGACGGCAGCCGTCACCTCGTCGACGTTCCGCCCGTCAGCCTTGATCGCGATCGCCCGCCGCCCGGCGTCCCTGATGCCACACGCCACCGCGTCGGCCTGGTCCCGCCCCTGCACGTAGGTCATCCCAACATCAGCACCGCACTCCGAAAGCCGACGGGCGATAGCCGCCCCGATTCCCCGCAATCCACCCGTCACCAACGCCGCCTTGCTAGTCAACTTGTTCATGCCGACCAGAGTGGCCGGACAGCGCGATGTCTGGCGAGCTTCGAACGTCGAGTTCCCAGAACTTCCCTACCTATCAGTAGGCCCCGGAGGAGCGCACCACAGCGGCGATTGTTCGGAACAGAATTACCAGGTCGAAGCTCAGTGACCAGTTTTCCACATATCGAAGGTCCAGCCGTACCGAGTCTTCCCATGAGAGGTTCGAACGTCCACTGACTTGCCACAACCCGGTCAGCCCCGGGATAACGGCGAGTCGTCGACGCACGTCGTTTGCGTACTGGGCGACCTCTTTCGGCAGCGGTGGGCGCGGCCCGACCAGGCTCATGTCTCCTTTGATGACGTTGAGCAGCTGGGGCAGCTCATCAATCGACAGCCGTCGAAGGTACTTGCCGATCTTCGTGATGCGCGGGTCGTCCTTGATCTTGAACAACACACCGCTGTGCTCGTTCTTGTGTTGCAGTTCCGAGAGCCGTTGCTCCGAGTCGACATACATCGAGCGGAACTTGTACAGCCGAAATTCCTTGCCGCCCTTACCCACCCGGGTCTGCACGAACGTGGCTGGTCCCCGACTAGTCAGCCGCACGGCCGCGCCCACAAGTATCAACAGCGGCGACAGCACCGCGAGTAGGACCCCAGCCAACACGATGTCGAAAGCACGTTTGACAACTCGGCGTGCTCCGGAAAGAGCTGCTGGCTCGACGTGGAGCAAGGGAAGTCCATCAACTGGCCGAATGCTCGTACGAGGGCCGGTGACGTCCATCAACGCGTTCGCGAGGACCAGGTCCACGCCGGTGCCCTCCAAGTCCCATGACAGTGCACGCACAGCGGACGGATCCATGTCCTGGCAGGGAAGCACGATCAGCGTATCGGCCGCAGATTCGCGAATCGCTTTCACCGCGTCGTCGAAACTTCCGTACACCGGCACCGCGAACTGCGGGCTCACTGCATTCGCCTGAGTGCGCGGTAGACAGGCTCCGACCACTCGCATGCCGTGGTAGGTCTCGCGTTCCAATTGTCGTGCGAACCCCACGATCTGCTGTTCATAACCGAGGACAATTGCACGGTGCATGCAGGAGCCCCGCCGCCGCTGCCTATTGAGGGAGACGCGTAGTAGGTACCGAGCCAGCAGATCCATAGCTAGCAACAGCGGCATCGAGAGAATGACGTAACCGCGGGCGAATTCTGCGTTTGCGCTGTAGGCGAGTACCGCGATGCCGGCAGTGAGCCCGAATGCCGCATTGACGACCCGGCGCGACTCATCTCCGCCGACAAAGAGGTAGCGCGCCTCATAGGCGCGGTTTGCCGCGAGTAACATCACCCAACCGAACGGCAACGCGGCGGCCGCCGTTAGATAGGTCCAGTTGGCTCCAGGTACTTGACCGAATCGCAGCAGGTAGGCAGCCAAACCCGCGGCGAAGCCCACCTGAAGATCGATGAAAAGCAAGCGCCAGACGTATTGCCGCTCCCAACCCGCGCTCCCGCCGCGCTTACCTTCCTCGGCCTCCATCCGGAGCTGGCTCAGCTCTATCGTCCGGTCGGCTGTTCCCACCGAGCGATCGCCGGCCTGGGCCGGAAGGTCAGCAACGGCCTCCGAGATATCGGCTGCTGACGCGCCTTGAATGATCATGCGACGACCACCGGACAGTGGCCCCGAGCAAACCTCGATATCCGCCCCCGCAGCAAAACCGACATTCGAACTACCCCCCACATCTGCGAAGCGCGCTGTCCCCAGGCCGATCCCCACCGAGGGGTTCATTCACCGAGCGCAGGCGTCGCGTCGCACTTTCTGGCAGTGGACGCGACGAACCCTAAAACGCACTCCTCGATAATGGGGTTTCTCGCGGTCGTACTTTCAGTCATAGATGTCACGACTCCTAGCCTTCGAGTGCAGGCCTTGGAGCCGTAACGGTCTCGCACCCTGCAAGTGCGAGCGCCCGTCAGTATTGTGCGCGGCGTTAGAAAGTTCTCACCTGTGCGCATGACGTGCTGCGGTCAATTCGCGCGCCTTGAGGTCGATCTGCCAGAAATAGAACGAGTGCGCGACTGCGTAATGCAGTCCGGCGAAACCATCCAGGAAGCCTAGTCGCAGTAGATACGAGTAAATAAAGAACACAAGTGGCTTCGCGGGAATCCGTGCAAAGATTTGCCCGCCTCGGCTACGGTGTTGATTCGGATCTCCGCCCGCTGGAGTTGTGCTCCGCGCTTTCAGGTGCGCCTCCCAATCGCTGTACCGGTTGTGGCGAGCGAAATAGTCATACAAGGGGTCTCGATCGTCATGTGTGAACTTGGCACTCAACTTGCCGACCGGGCCGTCAACTTGGGGCTGGTAGTGACCCTCTACTTCCCACATCGTGGAGATGCCGAGGTCGTCCACACGAGGCCAGGTAGTCAGATGTCGGTTCACGAGCACACGTTTGGTCACTCTGTGGCCGTAGCGCAGCTCGCGGCGCAGGAAGTGATACCGCAGGTCGACATCGAACGCTGCGAATGGCACCCTCGCCGGCGCGGCGAACCTGCGCTTGAGTTCGGCTACCAGGTCACCTTCTACTGCCTCGTCTGCATCGAGGTAGAGCACCCAGTCGTACTCGAACGGCAGGTTCAGTAAAGACCATTCCTTCTTTTTCGGATATCGTCCGTTCCAGCGGTAGTCGAGGACGACTGCTCCTGCGTCGTGCGCGATCTCTACCGTTCGGTCTGTGCTTCCACTGTCTACTACAAATACCTGTCCGAAATCACGGACGCTATTCAATGTTCGCGAGATGACGCGCTCCTCGTTCTTGGTCATGATGATGACCGAAATCGGCAGCATTCCATTCGTTCGCATGTGAACCATCCATCGTCTGATGCCATTCATCACTGCCCTGGCTCGCCAGGGCGCACGGAGTCGGACAATACATGGAGTTCTGTGTAGGTAGATTCTGCTGGCCGCAGGCGACTCGGACTTCCGGGCGAAGAGTTCGACCCAAGATCGCGGTCCGGGCACCCGATCGGCGCTGAGTGCCAGACGGAAAAGGTGCATTCCCGCGCCATAACGCCGTACACTAAAGTGAATTGAGTGACGACGATCCTTGATATGCTGCGCGGTTCGTAATATGACCACTATTTGGGGCCAATGGAGTGGTTTGACACGCGCGCCCGATCGATGGTTACTGTTGCTCGACCCAGGGCCGGCATGAAGTCTGGTATTGCTCGACTCTCTAACGTGGAGTAGCTGTGACCTTAGTCGGATACTTGCGGGCTGTTCGCGCACGGTGGGTCGCCCTCTTGATATGCGCGGCGATCTCAATGGCATGTGCTGCTGGCTACTCGCGTCTACAAGAGCCCATCTATGCGGCCAATGTCCAACTGTTTATATCGACCGGCTCGGGCGACAGCGACCTGACGGCGTTGGCGCAAGCGGGTACGTTCACCCAACAGCGAGTGAAGTCGTACTCGGATATCGTCAGTAGTCCGGCTGTGCTCGAGCCCGTCATCAAGACGCTCAAGCTTCCGTACAGCACGGCGCAACTTAGCGAAAACGTCACTACCGTGCCCCCCGCCGACACCGTTCTGCTCGACATTACGGTCCAAGACCCGTCGCCGCGTCGAGCGGCCGATATCGCGAACCTGATCGCCAAGCAGTTTCCGCGAGTCGTGGACAACATCGAAACTCAACCTGGCCAGCGGGTGTCGCCGGTGAAGGTCTCGGTCACGAGGTACGCGTCAGCGCCCACCGCTCCTATCTCACCCAATATTACGCTGAACCTGGCCGTTGGTCTGGCTCTGGGCTTGGCCATCGGGTTCGCCTATGCAGTGATGGCTCAAGTACTCGACCGCACGATTCGGTCTGCGGCCGCCGCAGGGGAGATCGCTAGCGCTCCGGTGCTTGCCGCGATTCCGCGATGCGCCGTGCTGGACTCCAGCTCGGTAGCGGCCTATAACCAGGGTGCCGGGTTGCCGGAGGAGTTCAGACACCTGCGCACCAACATTCGATTCCTGTCGATCGACGGTCGTGTGGACAGCTTCGTCGTCACCGGCTCACTTCCCGGCGAAGGTAAGACCACCGTCGCTTCTCGGCTCGCGCTCACTCTGGCCGAGGCGGGAACCGATGTCGTCCTGATCGACGGTGATCTGAGAAAACCGCGAATCGCTGAAGCGTTCGCCATCCCGGCCGGGATCGGACTGACCAACGTACTGCTCGGCGATGTACCGGTCGGAAACGCACTCCAGCGATGGCGTGACGACCTGGGGCTCTACGTGCTCACGGCCGGACCTATTCCGCCCAACCCCAGTGAACTTCTGGGATCCACTCGCCTGACCGAAGTCGTCGCAACGCTCAATCGCGCTGGTATGACCGTGGTGTTCGACTCGCCACCGCTGCTGCCCGTCACCGATGCCACGCTCATCGCGAAGGCCACTCGCGGCGCGTTGGTGGTAGCGCATGTCGGTAAAACAAAAGAAGAGCAACTTAAGGCGTCCGTGGATGCGCTTCGAACGGTTGGTGCTGAAGTGCTCGGCATCGTTGCGAACTCGGTTCGGCAGAGTGCGGCGACCTACCAGGAGTACTCGGCCTATGCAGCTCAACATTCGCGCGTGGGTGTGGGTCGCAGCAATTCGCCGAAGGTCGAGTCCTCGGCTGTGTGGAGCTAAGTCGTCATGAGATTCTTGGACGTACGGCATTACGTCGCGATGTTGCTTGCGCTCGTTTCTGTGGTTGTGGTCGCCGTCGTATTGTTCGATGGTCACTCGGCGCCTCCGCCCTATTCCACGCCGGACACCGCACGGGAACCGTTGTCGGCGGAACCTAGGGCGCGGCCGACAGTGTTGTTCATCGGAGACAGCTACACAGCAGGGCATATCGGAGTAAAGGGTAGTCAGACTTTCGCTCGACTGGCCGCCGATCAAATGGGCTGGATATGCAACATAGATGCGGAAGGGGGTACGGGCTACCTTGCCGACGGACGCGAGAACTCCACCGACTTCGCTCCCTACATCAAACGTTTGGCTCGCACGCGGAGTCAGTATCTGGCCGATTACATCGTCGTGTCGGGCGGTCGAAACGACCTAGAGGTAGCGGGTTTCGAGAGCAACTTCGCGACCGCTGCGTCGAGGTACCTGCGAGCTCTGCATGAGGCCTTTCCTGACGCGAAGATGTTCCTACTGGCGCCTTTCTGGCAGAACGACAATCCGCCCGAGGCGTTGCGTCAGGAGCGTGCTGTAATCGAAGCTATCGCCGCTAATGTTGGTGCAACTTTCATCAACACGTCGACGTGGCTCAATCCGAAAATGATCAGCGGCGACGGTATCCACCCGTCTCTCGGCGGCCACCGCGAACTGGCTGATGAGATGGTGTCGGCGCTTCGGTCCAGAGGCCTCGAACCGTTCGAGAGTGGCCCGCTGGCTGCTGCGCACTCCTAAGGCCGCTGCGCCAGGAACACCCACTCGAGGCCGGGACGGTCGGGGGCGTCGCGGACCTCGAGTAGTTCGTAGCCGTGCGTGTTCAGGGACGACTCGACCTCGCGGCGGGTGCGGAAGCGCAGCGTGGAGTGGGAGGTCAGGACCGCGGCGTCCGGGAACACCCAGGTCACCCGGAACGTGAGCAGCGGACCTGCGAGGTCGACCACCTCGGTCCACGTGCGCACCGGGCCGACGCCCTCGACGTCGACGGTGCGGTCGGTCAGCTCGGACGTCCAGAGCTCCCACGCGCGCTGCGCCGGGTCCCGGGTCTCGAACACCAGGTACCCGCCGGGCCGCAGTACCCGGCGCACGCCCGTCAGGGTGCGGTTCCACTTGTTCGGGTCGACGATGGCCTGCGCGACGTTGCCGGTCATTGTCGCCAGGTCGAAACCGCTGTCGTGGACGTCCTGCAGATCGCCGCGGATCCAGTGGACGAGCTCGCCGGCGGGCCGGTCCCGGGCGAACCGGATCGAGCCGGCCGCCGGATCCAGGCCGGTGACGCGCTTGCCGGTGGCGGCCAGCCGGGCCGCGAAGACGCCGGTGCCGCAGCCCACGTCGAGGATCCGCGCCGCGCCCAGCTCCTCGACGAGCAGCTCGTAGGCGTCCAGATCGTGCCGTTCGCCTTCGAAGGCGTCGTAGACGCCGACCAACCGCGGGTGGTCGAACATCGGCTCCGGCATGCGCTCCATAGTGCATGCTCGTCGACGTGAAAGCAGACCTCCTCGCCTACTTGAACGAAGGCCGCGACGCGCTGCTGTTCAAGCTGGACGGCGCGTCCGAGTACGACGTCCGCCGACCGCTGGTACCCACCGGCACCAACCTGCTGGGCCTGGTCAAGCACATGGCGGGTGTGGAATCCGGGTACTTCGGAGCGACGTTCGGCCGCCCCTTCGAGCACCTGCCCTGGATCGACGCCGACGACGCCGCGGAGAACGCCGACATGTGGGCGACGGCCGAGGAGTCGCGGGACGCGATCGTCGGTCTCTACCGGCGCGTTCAAGCACACGCCAATGCCACTATCGACGCTCTGGAGCTGAACGCCGTCGGTGAGGTGCCGTGGTGGGGGCCGGACCGGCGGACGGTGACGCTGCACCGGGTGCTGGTGCACGTGACCGCGGAGGTGCACCGGCACGCCGGCCACGCGGACATCCTGCGCGAGCTCGTCGACGGGGCCGTGGGGCGGCGGGCGCCCGGGGACAACCTGCCGGCGGACTACGAGTGGGGCGAGTACCACGACCGGCTCGAAAGCGTGGCGCAGCAGTTCCGGTGAGGGTGTCACACCCGGCCGGGGGTCGGTGTCTGGTGGGCATGGACGCTCGATTGAACCTTTTCGGAAGCCCGCTCGCGGGGAAGCTCATCAAGCACCTGGTGTCCGCGGGGCGGGCCCTCGAGGACGCGGCAGTGCCCGTAGCCACGATGGAGCTGGTCAAGCTCCGGGCGAGCCAGATCAACGGCTGCGGATTCTGCACCGACATGCACACCAAGGACGCCCTGGCCGCCGGTGAGACGCACCAGCGCCTCCACCTGGTGGCGGTGTGGCGCGAGGCCACGGTGTTCACCGACGCCGAGCGCGCGGCGCTGGAACTGACCGAGCAGGGCACCCGCATCGCCGACGCTGCGGGTGGGGTGTCCGACGAGGTGTGGGCCAACGCTGCCAAGTACTACGACGAGGAGCAGTTGCTGGCCCTGGTGGCCGGCATCGCGCTGATCAACACGTTCAACCGGATGAACGTGATGGTCCGGATGCCGGCGGGGAGCTACCAGCCGGGGCAGGCGCCTCGGAACTAGCCCTGGGAGTCCCAGGACAGCGGGGCTGCTGGCTGGGGTGTGTGCACTGGCGTTGTATCCGCTCATGAGCACAGTTCTGGTTACCGGTGGATCCGGCTACGTCGGTACGCAGCTGGTCGCTGCGTTGTTGCGGTCCGGTCGTGAGGTGCGCACCACGGTCCGCTCGGCTTCGGCCGAGGCGGAACTGCGCGCCGCCGTGCGTCGTGGTGACGCCGATGGTGCGCGCCTGCACGTGGTCACTGCGTCCTTGGATGCGGACGACGGGTGGCGCGCCGCCGTCGACGGGTGCGACGAGGTGCACCACGTGGCGTCGCCGATCCCGGTCGCCCAGCCCGACGACCCCGACGACCTGATCGTTCCCGCCCGCGAGGGCACACTGCGCGTCCTGCGAGCCGCCCGTGACGCCGGAGCCCGGCGGGTGGTGCTGACGTCGTCGTTCGCCGCGATCGGCTACACCCCCAAGCCGGGTGCCGAGTTCAGCGAAGCGGACTGGACCGACCCCGACATGCCCGGCCTGCCGGCGTACCCGCGCTCCAAGGCGGTCGCCGAGCGGGCGGCGTGGGACTTCGTCGAGAAGGAAGGCGGCGACACCGAGCTGGTCGTCGTCAACCCGACCTTCATCCTCGGGCCGACGCTGACCACGCGCCTGGGTTCGTCGATGTACCTGATCAAGGGGCTCCTGGAGGGGACGATGCCGGTCGCGCCGCGGGCACGGATGGGCGTCGTCGACGTGCGTGACGTCGCTGACCTGCACGTCCGCGCGATGGCGGCGCCCGACGCCGCCGGCAAGCGGTTCCTGGCCGTCGCCGACGGCCCGACGACGAGCTTCCTCGGCGTGGCCGCCGTACTGCGCGAGCGCCTGGGCGCCGCGAAGGCACCCACCGAGGAGGCCCCGGGCGACGACCTGCCCCGCCCGACCATCCACAACGACCGCGCCCGCAACGAGCTCGGCTGGCAACCCCGAGCCACCGAGTCCACGATCGTGGACTCCGCCGAAAGCCTCCTCGTGCTGGGACTAGCGTCGCTCGTGTGACGGCACAACCGAGCCGGACCGCGGTGCAGGTCTGTCAAGGCCGCGCCGCGGCCGACGGCCGCCTCGCACCGGGCCGATTCGCGGATCCGACCGCGATGATTCTGCTGCGCCCCGACGAGCGCGAAGCCGTGCAGCGGGTCCGCGACGGTACGGTTCCCGCCGCGTGGCGGGAACGCGTCGACTACGAGACGGTGCTGGCGACCGCCGAGATGATGATTCCCCGCACGGTCGTGATCGACGACGCCGTGCGCGAGTGCTCCGCGTCGCAGTTGGTCATCCTGGGAGCCGGGCTGGACGGGCGGGCGTGGCGGCTTCCGGCGCCGGTCGTATTCGAAGTGGACCAGCCGGCGAGCCAGCGGGACAAGCGTGAACGCGCGGAGGAGTTGTCCGGGCAGCCGCCGGTGTACGTGCCGGTCGACTTCCGCTCGGACTCGCTGCCGGACGCGTTGGCTGCCGCCGGGCACGAGTCGGGCTGCCGGGACGGGCGGTGACGTTCGGGCGCGTGATTTCGACCGTGTTGGCGCTGTCGACCGGGCGGGCGAGTGTGTTCCGGAACGAGCCGTGGAAGTCGCTGTGGACGCCGGCGGAGATGGCGGCGCTGTTGGAGCGGCACGGGTTCGGTGTGGTTCAGGAAATCGACCTGGTGGAGACCGCCGAGGGTCTGGGGCTCGAGCTGAAGCGTCGGCGGGTGCTGGGCTACAGCCGCGTGATGGTCGGTGACCGGAACCCGGGTGGGGGCGCTGGCGTCCAAGGGCCATGACTCGCTCGCTGCTCGTCGCTGCGTTGATGCTCTCCGCCGCCGGCTGCACCGCCGACGCGCCGGCGTCCGTTCCGTCGCCGGCGTTTGCGGCGACTTCGCCGGCCCCGTCGGCTTCGGCGGGGCGTCCGTCGGCTTCGGCGACGTTGACACCGAGGCCGGTTGGGCATCCTACGTATTCGATCGATCCGAAGCCGTTTCATGGGACGCGGTGGGTACTCGACCACGTCGTCACGGATACGGGCAAGACCATTCCGGGGCCGAGGACCTACACCGCGTACCTGCAATTCGACGGGCGGCGGGTGGTCGGCTCGGGTGGGTGCGGGGAGTTCTCGGGGTCGATGGCCGAGAAAGCGAACATCCTGCGCTTCCGGAACCTCGACGGTGAGCCGATCCCGTGCCCGTCCGGCCAGGCCTCGACCAGAACGACGATGTTCCAGGTGCTGGAAGCCGACCACGTGACGTTCCTGTTCGCCGGCAGCCCGAGGGGCTTCTTCCTCCACCTGCACGCCGGCGGACTTACGCTGGTCCTGCGATGACAGACTTCGTGCCCGACCACTTCGAACCGCCGCGCGAATGCGTGGGCGAGGGGTTCCGGCTCGTCCCGCTCGACGTCGAGCACAACGAGCGTGACTACGAGGCCTGGACCTCGAGCATGGAACACATCGCACAGACGCCCGGGTTCGCGAACTGGGGCTGGCCGAAGCCGATGACGCTCGCGGAGAACCACGGCGACCTGGCCCGGCACGCGGCGGACTTCCGCAACCGCGTCGGCTTCACCTATACCGTGCTCGACGGCGACGACGTGATCGGCTGCGTCTACATCTACCCGGGTGGCGGCCCGGGCGAGGCGTCCGTCCGGTCGTGGGTGCGGGAGTCGCGCGCCGAACTCGACCGGCCGCTGTACGAGCGGGTGACGCAGTGGCTGGCCGAGGCGTGGCCGTTCACTCAGGTTGTGTACGCACCTCGCGAAGCACCTCGCGAGCCTGCTCGGCCGCGCGGAGCAGACCCTCGCTGACGAACTGCAGGTAGCGCGCGGTGTTCTCGAGACGCACGGCGGCCGGGGTACCGGGGCCGAGAACCGCGGCGCCCTGCCGCGCGACTTCGATGAGCTGGTCGTTGGCCCGAGCGCTGGCGATCGTCGACTGGTACCAGAGCTCCGGATCGACGACGTAACGCTCCCGTCGGCGTTCGTCGGGCTCCCGCCGGACGAGGTCCTGGCTCTCCAGGAACGTGATCGCCTTCGAGATCGACGCCGGGCTGACCCCGAGCCGCTGGACGAGCTCGGACGCGGTGAGGCTGCCCGCGTCGGTGGTGTAGAGGCAGGCCAGCACCCGGGACATCATCTTGGGCAGGCCCTGCTGCACGAGGACGGCCGTCCACATGTCCTCGTAGTCCCGCACCGCGCGAGCGTCGCGCCCGTCGAGTTGCGGCGGCGACTGTGCCCCGCGAGGCCTGGTCTGCCTGCGCTGGTGGGTCCGGCGTTCGGTGGCGAGGTGGGCGAGGTCGGCCCGGTACGCGGTGGGGCCGCCGTTGCGCATCACCTCGCGCGTGATCGTCGACGTCGGACGGTCGAGCCGGCGGGCGATCTCCGCGTAAGCCAGCCCGTCGGCCAGACCTGACGCGATCTGCTGCCGTTCCTGCTGGTCGAGCCTGCCTGCCGGCACGAGCGCCTCCTCGCAATTGCGTTCACTTCTGATCCAGCGCAACGGCACGTTGCATTGAAATTACGTCCAGTGCAACGATCTTAGCATCTTGAGCTGCAGTTTCGTGGTTCCCACGCAACGAATTTGTTGCTGAGATCGTGAATGCAACGTAGCGTTTGCGTTGTCGGAAACACCGGAACGTCAAACATGGGAGAGAACAATGCAGACCTTCGCCACCCCCGCCCCGATCGCCGCCCTCCTCACGATCCCCGCCGGTCGCATCCAGTTCGTCGCCGCCGACCGGGCCGACACCACCGTCGAGGTCCGGCCCGCGAACGCCGCGAAAGACCGCGACGTGAAGGTGGCCGAGCAGACCAGCGTCGAGTTCGGCGACGGGGTCCTCCGCATCGTCACGGCGGCGAAGGACCAGTTCTTCGGCCCCTCCGGCACCATCGAGGTGACCGTCCAGGTGCCCGTCGGCTCTCGGATCGAGGCCACCGCGGCCAGCGCCGACTTCCGGGCCGTCGGCGCGTTCGGCGACGTCACCTACGAGAGCTCGCGCGGCTCGATCAAGGTCGACGAAGCCGCCAACGTCCGGATCACCACGCTGGCCGGCGACGTCGAGGTCGGCCGCCTGAACGGCTCGGCGGAGATCCGCGCGGCCAAGGGTGACATCCGCGTCACCGAGGCGGCGAGCGGCACTGTCGTGCTCCGCACCGAGGCCGGTGGGATCTCGGTCGGTGTGGCCGCCGGGGTCTCGGCTTCCCTCGACGCCGGTACGTCCTCCGGCCGGGTCAGCAACTCGCTCAAGAACGACGGCACCGCCGGGCTCGCGATCCACGCGACCACCGCCTACGGCGACATCGACGCCCACAGCCTCTGAGAACTCGCGAGCTCCTTGGCCACTCGCACGAACGTGGCCACGGCCGTCGAGCGGGATTCGGACGGCCAGGCCACGACCAGCGTCACCGGGTCCAGGTCCTCCACCGGCAGGTAGGTCAGGTCCGGGCGGGGGAAGCGCCGGGCCACCCACTCCGGCAGGAACCACACGTTGCCGCCGACCTCGACCAGGTTGAAGATCTGCGACAGGTCCCGGTACCGGGTGCCGGACGGCGCCGGGTCCATGCCGCCTTTCTCGGCGGGGGTGCCGTCCGGAAGGACCCGCCCGACGAGATCCGACAGCCGCAGTGACGTCCGAGCCGCCAATGGGTCGGTCGCCGCGACCGCCACCAACTTCGGTCCGGTCAGCAGCGGCTCGCAGTCCAGTCCGCGGTCGTCGGACGGCATCGGCATGATCCCGACGTCGGCCCGCCCGTCGCGCAACGCCGGCACCTGCTCGTCACGCCCGCCGAGCAGCAACTCCACCGGCAGAACGTCGTACGCATCGAGAATTTTCGGCAGCAGACCACCGTCGTAGTCAGCTTTGAGGGCCAGCCGGAGCGTGGGCTGCGGCCGACCGGCGCTGCGGGCGCGACGCTCGGCAGCGCCCACCGCCTCCAGGGCCGCGCGGGCGTCCGCCAGCAACGTTTCCCCGGCCGGGGTGAGCGCGACCTGGCGCGTCGTGCGGACCAGCAACTGGACGCCGAGCTGCCGTTCGAGGTCGCGGATCGCGCGGGACAGCGGCGGCTGGGCCATCCCGAGCCGCTCGGCAGCACGCCCGAAGTGGCACTCCTCGGCCACCGCCACGAAGTAGCGCAGCTGCCGGGTCTCGAGGTCACTCATATCACCACGGTATCAATCGAGAGGCGATCGGTCTTTCCGATTCGCGCCCGACCGGCAAACACTCGAGTCATGACAATCGTTGTTACTGCTCCGACCGGTCAGATCGGCGGACAGGTCGTCAAGGATCTATTGGCAGCGGATGCCTCGGTGCGGGTCGTCGTGCGGGACCCGGCCCGGCTCACGCCGGAGGTGGCCGAGCGGGTGGAGGTCGTGCGTGGTTCCCACGGCGATCCCGACGTCGCGCAGAAGGCGTTCGCGGGGGCCGACGCGGTTTTCTGGCTCGTACCGCCGAACCAGCAGGCGGCGAGCGTGGACGACGCCTACTCGGGCTTCGCGCGCCCGGTGCTCGGGGCGCTGCGCGACGCCGGCCGGGTGGTCGCGGTGTCGGCGTTGGGCCGCGGCACTGCCGTCGCCGGTCAGGCCGGTTACGTCACCGCGTCGCTGGCCATGGACGACCTGATCGCGGCCACCGGCGTCCCGTACCGGGCCTTGACCGCACCCTCGTTCATGGAGAACACGCTGCGGCAACTCGACTCGATCACCGAACACGGCGTGTTCCGCGGCCCGAACCTGCCCGACAACCCGGCACCCATCGTGGCGACCAGGGACATCGCCGCGGTCGCCGCGCGTCTCCTGCGCGACGACGCGTGGACCGGCTTCGCCGAGGTGCCGGTACTCGGCCCCGAGGACCTCACCTACGACCAGCTGGCCGCGATCATGTCGGAGGTGCTCGGCCGCCCGGTGCGCTACGAACAGCAGGTTCCCGGCACGTCGGACGCGGCCATGATCCAGGGGCGGATCGACATGGCGCTGGCCAAGAACAACGGCCTCGACCACGGCGTCCGCCGGACGCCGGAGAACAGCACCCCCACCACCTTCCGCCAGTTCTGCCTGGAAAGGATGACGCACAATGGGGCGTGACCGTCAACTCTGCGCCCCAGACCTACAAGCTTCGTAGAGGGCGCATCACCCCTGGTCAGGCGCTGGCGCTCGGCACGCTGGCCGACCGGTTCGCGGTACCGGAGGGCGACGGGCCGATCGATCTGGCCGCGCTCTTCGGCCGGGAAGCGCCGGTGGTGCTGGAAATCGGGTTCGGCATGGGCGGAACGACGCTCGAGATGGCCCAGGCCGACCCGGGCACCGATCTGATCGCCGCCGACGTGCACACGCCTGGCGTCGGCGCGTTGCTGCGCGGCGTGCACGAGCGGGAACTCGCCAACGTGCGGGTGCACAACGGCGACGGGGCGAAGCTGTTGGCGCAGCGGATTCCGTCCGGGAGCCTGGCGGGGATCCGGCTGTACTTCCCCGACCCGTGGCCGAAGGCGCGGCACCACAAGCGCCGGCTGGTCGACGCCGGGTTCGCGGCGCTGGTCGCGGACCGGCTCGCGCCGGGTGGCCGGCTGCACTGCGCCACCGACTGGGAGCACTACGCCCAGCAGATGGTGGCGGTGCTGTCGGCCGAACCCGGCCTCGAGGTGGAGCACGGCGGGCCGGTGGAGCGCCCGGAGTGGCGGCCGGTCACGAAGTACGAGGCTCGCGGCCGCGACCGGGGCCACGCCGTGGCCGACATCTTCGCTGTCCGATCGTGAACGGTTCTCAGCGTAGGCGCTCGGTCAGGCGGCGAACCACTTCCAGGTAGCGCTCTTTGAACTCCGGGTCGTCCGGGTTCTCGCCGGTGAGGCGCTGGAGCACCTGGGGGAGCGCGATCGGCGCGAGGCTCGCACCCATCAGCGCCAGCTGAACGAGGCGCGGGTCGAGGTCGTCAGCGATTTCGCCCTCGTTCTGGCGCTTCGTCATCGCCGACGCGTCGTCCGGTTGGGCGGAGAACTCCTCGTCGGTGTTGTTGAGGCCGTTCCAGAGCAGGAGTCGTGCGCCGCGCGGATCCTCGAGCGCGGACCGGGTGTACGCGGCGATGAGTTCCGGCAGGTCCTTCGACTCGGGCTCGAGCGTCTCCTCGAACGCCAGCCAGCGTTCACCCAACGCCCGGTAGAGACCGGCCTTGCCGCCGAAGTAGTAGCTGATCAGCTGTGGGTTCAGCCCGGCGCGGGACGCGATCGAACTCACCCGGGCGCCGGCGTAGCCCACCGCGGCGAACTCGTCGGCCGCGGCGGCCAGCAGGCGCTCGCGCGACCGGTCGGCGTCGCGTTGGCGCTCTTCGGGGTCGGGGGATCGACGGGGCACCCCGCCATCCTAGGCAGCGAGTAATCAACTGAATGATTGACAATGTTCCTTGGCCGGTTGATAGTGGCTCGCATGGCTGACGTCATCGAAGTGCACGACTTACGCAAATCGTTTCCGGGCGTGGAGGCCGTTCGTGGCCTCGACCTCCACGTCGCCGCCGGTGAGCTGTTCGGGCTGCTCGGCCCGAACGGCGCCGGCAAGACCACGACGCTGCGCATGCTCACGACACTGCTGCCGATCGACGCGGGGACCGCTGTCGTCGCGGGAACGGACGTCGCGCGCGATCCCCGCACGGTGCGGCGCCGAATCGGGTACGTGGGTCAGGCCGGTGGGGCCGACCTTCCGGCGACCGGCCGGGAGAACCTGCTGCTGCAGGGCAGGCTCTACGGCGCCTCGAAGGCCGACGTCCGGAGCCGCGCCGACGAGCTGATCGACGCGTTGGCGCTGGGTGCGTTCATCGATCGCCGGGTCAGCACGTACTCGGGCGGTCAGCGTCGGCGCCTGGAGATCGCGTTGGGGCTTGCCCATCGTCCACAGGTGCTCTTTCTGGACGAGCCGACGACGGGCCTGGATCCGCAGAACCGGGCGAACCTGTGGGAGCAGTTGCGTGCTCTGCGTGCCGAAGGCACGACGATCGTGCTGACCACGCACTACTTGGAGGAGGCGGACGCGCTCGCCGACCGGCTGGCGATCGTCGACGCCGGGCGAGTGGTAGCGGAAGGGTCGCCGCGGGCGCTGAAGTCGCAGCTGGCCGGTGACACCGTGACGCTGCGGCCACGGGGGGACGTGTCCGCGGTCCGGACGCTGCTGGACGCGCAACCGTTCGTGCGGGACGTGGTGCTCGACGGGGAGGTGTTGCGGTTGGCCGTTCCGGACGGCGCCGAGACGTTGCCCAAGCTGCTGGACGTGCTGGGTGGCGCGGGAATCGAACTGGCGGCGTTGGCCCTGACCGAACCGTCGTTGGACGAGGTGTTCCTGCAGGTCACCGGGCACGCGCTGCGGGACGCCGCATGACGCACATCGGACTGCTGTGGTGGCGCAAGATGCTCGAGACGATCCGGCAGCCGGTCTGGGTGGTCGCCGGGCTCACCACGCCGTTGCTCTACCTGCTGCTGTTCGCGCCGCTGCTCGATCGGCTGGCCGGTGGGCCGGCGTTCCCGCGCGGTGAGGTGCTGGACGTGTTCATGCCCGGCCTGCTGGCGCTGCTGGCGTTCAGCTCCGGGATGGGGGCCGGCTGGGGCGTGATCGCGGAACTGCAGACCGGCGTTGTGGAGCGTCTCCGGGTGACGCCGGCGAGTCGGTTCGCGCTGCTCATCGGTGGGGTGCTGCGTGACGTCGTGGCGTTCCTGCTGCCGGCGGTGATCGTCGTGCTGATCGCGGTGCCGTTCGGGTACTCACCGTCGGTTCCCGGCGTCGTCGGCCTGTTGGTGTTGCTCTGTTTCGTGACCGCGACGACGTCGGCGTGGTCGAGCGCGCTGGGGTTGATCTTCCGCGACATCGGCGGGCTCGCGGCCGTCGTCACCGGCCTGCAGTTGCCGTTGACGCTGCTCTCCGGCGTGCTGCTGCCGTTGTCGCTGGCGCCGGGCTGGCTGCGCGGGCTCGCGCACGTCGATCCGCTGTACTACGCGGTGCAGGCGTCGCGGGCGCTGTCGGACGGGGTTGTGGACCTGTCCCGGGTCGGGCTCGGTGTCGCGGTCATCGGTGTCCTGACCGTCGTGACGCTGACCTGGGCGACGCGCTGCTATCGGCGCGTGGCGGCTTAGGGCAGCGGGACCACGTACGAGTCGACGCGGGCGATGAGGCCCTCGCGGAACGTGAACAGGTCGTTGAACGCGAAGCGGAAGGGGCCCTGGTCCTTCAGGGCGCCGCGGCCCTCGCCGGTGACGACGACGACCGGCCCGTCCTCGAAGACGCGCTGGACGTCGAGCTCGGGGCTTCCGGTGAACGCGGGGTTCTCGATCTCGTCGTCGAATTCGGCTTTGCCGTTCGTGGTTCGCGCGCCGTGGATGACCCACTCCACGTCGTCGCTGAGAGTCGCGAGGATTCGGGGGTGGTCGCTCGCGCGGAAGGCGTCGAAGTACTCGAGGACGAGGTCGCGTTGGCTCATCACGTTTCTCCCAGGTGGGTGGCGAGGGCTTCGAGGATCGAGGCGAGCCCGTCGGCTGCCTGGGTGGTCCGGAGCTCCGGCGGTAGGTGGCGCTGGTGCACGGTGAGATCCGTGCCGCCGCCGGCCGTCCGGATGCTGACCGTCGTGCGCAGGCCGGTGACGGGCTCGTCGAAGACGAGTTCGGACGGCTGCGTGAGGCTGACGTAGACGAACCGGAGTCCGTGGCTCCTGCCGTCGGGTGCGCGGGTGTCGAGCGAGAACTCGCCGCCCGGACGCAAGTCGACGCTCACGGAACCGGGCGGCACAGTGGCGTGGGAACCACCCCAGAACGCCGCGATGCCGGCCGGTGTCGTGAACGCGGTCCAGACGCGCTCGGGGGCCGCGTGCAGTCGACGCCGGGCGATCAGTTCGTCACTGGTCACCGAGGTGCCGTTCCAGGGCGTCGATCCGGTCGTCCCAGATGCGGCGTTGTTCGTCGATCCAGGTGCCGAGCGCGGAAAGCTCGTCGGCTCTGAGCCGGCAGGGGCGCCGGGTGCCTTCCCGGCGCTGCTCGACCAGGCCGGACCGGCGCAGGACACCGACGTGGTGGGAGATCGCCTGGTGGGTCAGGTCGAACGGTTCGGCGAGTTCGCTGACGGTCGCCTCGCTCAGGGCGAGGCGACCGACCAGCGCGCGGCGGACGGGATCGGCGAGGGCCGCGAAGGCCAGGTCGAGATCGGGTGGCACACGGTGAGTCTAATGCAAACGAACCTTTGCGCAAGAGATCGTTTGCATTAGCGAGTGAGGGCGGCGGCCACGCTCAGGCGGTGAACCCGGACTGCCAGGTCGATCAGGCTGACGAGCACGATGAGTGCGCACGCGCCTTTGACGGCCTGATCGGTCGGAGCGGCGTGGTCGCGAAGCCGCGGATCGCTAGTTCGGCGAAGCGGTGCGAGGCCGCGATCCGGGCGGCCGGGGACTTGGCCTGGATGCCGCCGTTGGCCATCAGGACGAGGATCAGGTCGTCGATGACGAAGTCCTGGCGGAGGCGGCCGGCCTCCTTGGCGCGGCGGGCCAGTGCCCCCATCGTCGTCAGCGCGTAGGCACGGCCTTCGGTGAAGTCGATCGCGTGGGGATAGGCGGAGATGAACGCGGCGGTGAAGCCGCGGTCGCGGGCGTGCAGGTCGAAGATCTTCTCGATCACCGTGCAGAAGCCGCGCCACGGGTCCGGGTCGGCGGCGCCCTCGTCCACGATGGCGCCGCAGGCGCGCATCTGCTCCTCGAACGCCTCGGTGACCAGCGACTCCTTCGTCGGGAACCGCCGGTAGAGCGTGGCTGGGCCGACGCCGGCCCGGCGGGCGATCTCGCGCATCGGCACGTCGAGGCCCTCGGTGGCGAACACCGCGCGGGCGACCTCGAGGATGCGGTCACGGTTGTCGCGGGCGTCGGAGCGCAGGGACTGAGTCGAACCGTCGGTCACCGCTCTCACTGTAGCCAAGTGGACGGGGGCGTCCGGTTAGCGACGCATGCGCTTGAGCATCGGCAAGACCGAGCCGGTGCGGAACACCAGGCGCATCCCCATCTCGCGCAGACGCCAGCCGTCCGGTGTGCGGGCCGCGACCGCGGTGAGCACACCACCGCCGACGAAGTGGGTGTTGAGCTCGAGCGGATCGTTCAGTTCGGGGTTCCAGATGTGCGTGGCCTGCAGGTTGGCGCGGATCCGAGCCGTGTCACCCTCCTGCTCGACCAGGAAGTTCGTGAGCATGTGGTGGGTCGCCCGGAAGCGCGCGAAGCTTTCGGTCTGCTCTTCGAGGATCACCTCGTGGCCCCTGAGTTCGGAGCCGTCGGGTCGGCGGATGAAGCCGTCGGGTATGAACGTCGCCGCCACGATCTCGGTAGTGAGGCATTTGTCGTCCACGGCGGCGTAATACCGGCTGAGTAAGTCGTCCATGGCTACACTGTAGCCAGAGTTGGCTACACTGTAGCCATGTTGACGTGGCTCAAGCCGGCGCCGGTCCGCCGCGGTGGCGCCCCGGACCTGGCGCAGGTCATCACTACGGCGATCGAAATTGCCGACGAGGAAGGGCTCCCGGCGGTGTCGATGCGTCGGATCGCAGCCGCGCTGCGGTCCGGCACGGCGTCGCTCTACCGGATCCTCGAGAGCCGCGAGGAGATTCTCGACCGCATGGTCGACGTCGTCCTCGGCGAGGCGCTCCCGCCGGTGGCGACCGGAGACTGGCGCGCGGACCTGACCGCCGTGGCCCGCAACCGGCGTGCGCTGATGCTCCGCCATGCCTGGCTGGGCCCGGAGCTCTCCGGGCGCCCCTCGCTCGGCCCGAACGCGCTCACCCACCACGAGCGCACGCTCGCCGCGGCGGCCGGCCTCACCGACGATCCGACGGCAGCGAGCAGCGCGGTCGAGACGCTCCTGGCCTACGTGCTCGGCGCCGTGGCCCGAGAAACCGCGGAGACGCAGACCCGGCAGCGCACGCCCGACGAGGTGTACCCGTACCTGCAGCAGGTCATCGATGGTTATCCGCACCTGCGCCGGATGGTGCACGAGGCGGAGGACTTCGGTCCCGACGACCGGTTCGAGCGGGGGCTCGCCTGCGTGCTCGACGGGATCGGCGCTCAGTCGGGGGCGTGAGCGCGACGCCCCGCGAGCACCGACTGGCGGTACTCGTCCCAGGACGCCGGGGTCACGAGCGCCGGGTAGGCCAGCGTGCCGCGGTAGGTCTCCCGGATGTCCTCCGGCGCGGACGCCAGCAGGTGCAGCGCGCGGCGCCCGGCGAGCGTCCGGGGATCTTCGACGTCGAGCCAGGCCAGCCGCTCGCCGGCCCGGATCGCGGCCCAGCGCGCGACGAACTCGACACCGGCGAACAGCAGCATGATCCCGGCGACCGACAACGCCGCCAGCGACGGCGACTGCGAACGTAACGCGCCGATCACCACGACGGCCACGGCACTGACCAGGCCGAATCCGGCGCCGAGCAACGCACCGCCGTACACCGTCGGCAGCGTGTTCACCGGCGACGACGCGAGGCCGAACGTCGAATAGAAGGAACGACGGCGCAGCAGACCCGCGCGGGCCAGCGCCCGCCACGCGCGGATCGGATCAGCGACCCGCCCCGGGCCGCGGGCCAGCAGCGCGACCTGCTCGGGATCCGGGTCGCTGCGCACCCAGGCGCGGGCGAGGCGGTTGGCGCGGTCGAGGTCGACCATGCGCCGGTCGAGCAGCACCGGCCCGATCAGCAGAACTGCGAACAGCGCCAGAGCGACGACGACCGCGCCGCTCTCGGACCAGACGAGCAGCAGCAGCGGGACGATCGCGCCGACGAGACACGCCACGATTGCCATCTGTCGGACCGGTTGGTCGGCGTTAGACACCCGAGATCGCAAACGCGGTGAACTCGGTGATCTCGGCCGTGTTGAAGTTGTCGTCGGTGACGAGGATCAGGCTGCGGCGACCGTCGGGCAGGCGCGGGCCGAGCGTCGCGCCCTCGAAGTTGTCCAGCTTGAGGTCGGGCACATCGGAGAGGTCGAGCAGCAGCTTCTTGCGCATCGGGGTGCCCGAGATCGTGTCCTGGCCCAGGACGTTCGTCGCGCCGGAGGTGTCCGCGAGGTAGAGACGCACCTTCCAGTTGTTGGTCTGGAAGATCGACGCCCGCTCGGTGATCAGCAGCGTGCCGTTGCCGAGCGCGAGCACGTCGGTGAGGCCGTTGGTGTCGGTGGAGTCGGCGTTCGGCGGCATCGCGAACAGCTTCTCCAGTGGGTACGCGAACTGGGCGACCGGCTTGCGCGTCTTCGGGTCGAACTCGGTGATCCGGGTGAGCGCACCCTTGGTGGGGGTGGGCACCGGGCCGTCCTGGAAGAGCGGGTCCTCGATGCCGGCGTAGAGGCGGCGGCCGTCGGGGGTGAACGACAGGCCCTCGAGCACCTGGTTCTGGCGCGGGCCTTTCTGCTCGGCGGTGATCGTGAACTGCTTCGGCAGTTCGACGTCACCGCGGTAGGCGCCGTCACGAGAGGCGACGCGGATCCAGGGCTGGCCGATCGTGGGCGCGCCCGTGGCCGGCACGATCCGCTCACCTTCGCTGCTCCAGAACAGCTTTCCGGAGCGCGGGTCGACCGCGAGGCCTTCGGGGTCGGGCGCGACAGTGGTGCCCGCCGTCGGCGGGAACACCGTGCCGTCCTTCTGCAGCCATGGCTTGGTGCTGGTGAGCGCGACCTTCGGGGCGCCGGACGTCGAGACCGCGATGCGCGCGGTGTAGAAGCGCGCCGGGTTCTTCGCGGAGCGGTCGTCGCTGATCAGGAAGTACTGGCCCGTGCGGGCGTCATAGCTGATCGCGGACAGTCCGCCGACTGTCGTCCCCTGGAATTGCAGTGCGTTGGGGAGGACCGTCGCACCGAGGAAGTCGAGTGTGACGCCTTCCGTGGCCTGCGCCGCAGGCGCGGCCGTGACCAGTGCGGCCGCGGTCAAAGCCGACGTGAGCAGAGCGACCATGCGCATGACGTGGTCCTTCCCCAACGCGGTGAGCTGGCGCGCCAGACGCTAAGCCTCCTGTGTGAGGGTTGAGTGGCCAGTGGTTGTACGAGGGTCGAAGATCGGGCGGGTGGGTTCGTCGCTGGGGGCGGCGGTGTTCTGGCAGGCGGTCAGGAGCCACCGCCCGTCCTCCTTGGCCAGCACCCACAGCGGGGTGCCGACGTCGGGTCCCTCGGCGGTGCGATAGATCTGCCGCACCTTGACGGCGGCGACGTCGGGCCGGATGAACAGGACGTGTTCGAGCTCGAACGTGACCGACGCGTCCTTCATCCCGCCGGGAAGCACCTGGCGGGTGAACGCGGAGATCTCGTCGAGGCCGAAGAGGCGCTTGCCGTGGCCGGTGGTCCAGATCGCGTCGGGGCGGAAGAGGGCGAGGAACTCGTCGGGGTTCTCGGTGTTCTGGGAGTGCTCGACGGTGGCGATGACCTGCTTGATCGCGTCGATGTCGGTGGTCATGCGGCGAACCGTAGGAAGTGAACCCGACTTCAGGTCAAGCGTCGCATCGGCACTGCGGGAGGGGTGCCGAACCCGAGTTGTTCGTAGAGACCCAGCGCGTCCTCGGAGGAGTGGACGTCGACGGCGGAGATGCCCTGGTCGTCGAACCAGTCGAGGAGCGCGGTGAGCGCGCCACGGGCGGCGCCGCGACGCCGCTGCTCCGGATCCGTGGCGAGCCACTCGACGTAGCCGATGCGCCCGTCGGGCCGCCGTGGGCTGGGCAGCCGCTGGTCGACGACGCCCACCGCGGCGGCGACGGGCGTGTCGCCGCTGTCGACGGCCACGAACGTCGCGATGTCGGTGCCGGACACGAGCCGTTCTCGCGCGCTGTCCTCCCACCCGGTGCCGGTGGCGCCCAGATCGTCGAACATCTGGGTGACCAGCTCGATGACCTTCGGCAGATCGGCAGGCGTCGCGGCGCGCGTGGGCAGTGGCATGGTCTGAGCCTGACAGCTGTCACACCCGGGCGCTGGCTGGTGTCTGGTGTGGTGAGGAGGTGACGCCGTGAGCGACGCGTTCAGCGCGCACCGGAACCTGCTGTTCACCGTGGCCTACGAGATGCTCGGCTCGGCGGCCGACGCGGAGGACGTGCTGCAGGAATCCTGGCTGCGGTGGTCCGAGGTCGACGTCGGGCAGGTGCGTGACGAGCGTGCGTACCTCGTCCGCATCACCACCCGGCAGGCGCTCAACCGGCTGCGCACCGTCCGCCGACGCCGCGAGACGTACGTCGGGCCCTGGCTGCCCGAGCCGTTGCTCACCACGCCCGACGTCGCCGAGGACGTCGAGCTCGCCGAGAGCGTGTCGATCGCGATGATGCTGGTGCTGGAGACGCTCTCGCCGACCGAACGCGCGGTCTTCGTGCTGCGCGAGGCGTTCGACGTCAGCTACGAGGAAATCGCGGCCGCGGTGGACAAGACGCCGGCGGCGGTCCGGCAGATCGCGCACCGCGCGCGCCGTCACGTCGAGGCCCGGCAGCCGCGCCGGACGGTCTCGCCGAGCGAGTCCCGCGCGGCGCTCGAGTCCTTTCGGCGCGCGCTCGAGACCGGCGATCTGCAGGGGCTGCTGCGGACGCTCGCTCCCGACGTCGTACTGCTCGCCGACGGTGGCGGCGTGAAGCAGGCGGTGCAGCGGCCGATCGTCGGCGCGAGCAAGGTGGCGCGGCTGCTGCTCGCCGGATCGTCGAAGACCACTGTCGTCAGCGGCCACGTCACGGTCAACGGTAGCCCCGGGCTCGTCCTGAGTACCGACGGCGAGTTCGACGGCGTCCTCGCGGCCCGGATCGAGGACGGACGCATCGTTGGCCTCTACTACGTCCGCAACCCGGAGAAGCTCTCCCGCATCGACGCGGAGACCGTACTCACGCGGGGATTACCCTGAGCGACTTCGCGAAAGCGCTGTGTCGAGCGGCGTCCACGCGGTAGAACCGGCAAGGTGAGTCTTGCACTACGCCCCGCCGCCGACACCGACGCGCGTGAGATCGCGAAGATCCACGTCGCCGGGTGGCAGGCGGGCTACCGGGATCTGATCGACGACGCGTACCTCGACGCGTTGTCGGTCGATGCGCGCCACGAGATCTGGCGGCGCATTCTCTCCGGTGGAGTCGGCCGCATCCTGCTGGCCGAGGAAGGCACGTGTGCGCAGGGATTCATCGCGTTCGGCCCGGCCAACGACCGCGGGCTGCCCAGCCACACCGGCGAGGTCTACGCGCTGTACGTCAACCCGAAGGTGTGGGGCCGCGGCACCGGTGGCCGGCTGCTCGGCCAGGCGAGCGCGGAGCTGGCGCGGGCGGGGCGTCGAAGCGCGGTGTTATGGGTGTTCGAGGCGAACGTTCGGGCACGCCTGTTCTACGAGCGGTACGGCTGGAAGGCCGACGGCGTCCAGCGCGTCGAACGCGAGAACTTCAACCTGCCGGAAGTTCGCTACCAGACGCTGCTGAGCTGAGCGCGGCGACGCACGCGGCGACGGCCGGGTGGGCGGCGGAGCCTCGGCGGAAGGCGATGCGGGTGCGGCGGCGGATCGGCAGGGTGTGCAGGCGCACCGGCGGTGGCAGGTGTTCGACGCCGAGCTGCGGCACGACGGCCACGCCCTGACCGGCGGCGACCAGCGCGAGCACAGCGGTGAAGTCGTCGGCGTGGTGTCGCACGCGCGGCGGGAAACCGGCGTCGTGGCACAGGCGGAGCGCGAGCGTGTGGCACAGCGTCCCCGGGCTGCCGACGATCCACTGGGCGTCGGCCGCGGCGGCGAGCGTGCCGGGGTGGTCGCCGGAGACCGCGAGGAACACCGCCTCGTCGACCAGCGGGAGCCACTCGACCGTCGGATCCGGCGACGCGGGCACCAGGTCGTAGTCGTGGACGAGCGCGACGTCCAGGCGACGGTCGCGGAGGGCCGCGGGAACGTCGACCGGGTCGAGCTCGGAGACGTGCAGTTCGACATGGGGATGGTCGCGGCCGAGCGTGGTCAGGGCACCCGGCAGCAGCGTGCGCACCGCGCTGGGGAACGCGCCGATGCGCAGCGGCCCGGTGAGGCCACCCCGGGCGGCCGCGAGCGTGGCGTCGGCGGCTTCGAGAGCGCCGAGCAGCACTTCCGCGTGCTCGACGAGCGCGTCACCGGCGGAAGTCAACCGCACGCGTCGGCCATAGCGTTCGAGCAGTGGTACCCCGGCCTCTCGCTGCAGCGCCGCGAGCTGCTGCGACACGGCCGACGCGGTGTAGGAGTGCGCTTCGGCGACGGCGGAGATCGTGCCGAGGTGCGCGAGATCGCGGAGCAGACGCAGCCGCCGGACGTCAAGCATCAGCTCAGCTTAGGTGTCTGAGTAGGAATCGGAACTGGTGCTAAGGAGTCTGCCGGTTCACGGTGGAGCCATGATGCTCACCGGTCTGTTCGTCCCGTTGATCACGCCGTTCGACGGGGAGGGTGGGGTGGATGGTTCTGCCCTCGAAGGGCTCGCCCATTCATTTCTCGACGCTGGGGCTGGGGGGTTGGTGGCGTTGGGGACGACGTCGGAGGTGTCGGCGTTGACGCCGGGGGAGCGGGGGGTGGTGCTGGAGGTGGTTGCCGGGGTGTGTCGCGACCGGGGGCATCCGTTGCTGGTGGGTGCTGACTCGCCTGGTGCGCTGGCGTCGCTCGGCGGGAAGAACGTGCTCGCTGCGCTCACCGTGGTGCCGCCGTTCGTCCGGCCCGGGGAGGCCGGGGTGATCGCTCACTTCCGTGCGCTGGCGGCCGCGAGCCCCGTTCCGCTGGTGGTCTACGACGTGCCGGCGCGGACCGGTCAGCCGCTCTCGGCAGCGGCCCTGCGCGAGCTCGCCGCGATCCCCGGCGTCGTCGGTGTGAAGCACGCACCGGGCGGCATCACCGCGGACACGGTCGCGCTGCTGGCCGACCCACCACCGAACTTCGCGGTGCTCGGCGGCGACGACGCTTTCCTCGGGCCGCTCCTGGCGATGGGCGCGGCCGGGGCGATCACCGCGTCGGCGCACTGCGCGACGGACCGGTACGCGCGGCTGATCGACGCCTGGCGGACCGATGCCTGGGGGGAGGGGGTGCTGGACGACGCGCGGGCTCTGGGGAACACGCTGAGCCGCTTGTCGACGGCGCTCTTCGCCGCGCCGAACCCGACCGTCATCAAGGGCGTGCTGCACGCGGAGGGCCGCATCCCGACGCCGGACGTGCGGCTTCCGCTGCTGCCCGCCGATCCCGCGCTGGTCGCCGCGGCGCTGACCCTACGATGATCGGCATGCACCTCGAGCTGGTCTCGATCATCGTCGACGAGTACGACCCGGCGATCGCGTTCTTCACCGACGTGCTGGGCTTCGAGCTGGTCGAGGATTCGCCGGCGACCTCGACGCACCACGGCACCCCGAAGCGGTGGGTCGTGGTGCGTCCGCCCGGCGCGCGAACCGGGATCCTGCTGGCCAGGGCCGACGGCGAACGGCAGTCCGCCGCGGTCGGGCACCAGGCGGCGGGCCGGGTCGGGTTCTTCCTGCGCGTGGACGACTTCGACGCGCACTACCGGCGGATGCACGAGGCCGGCGTCGAGTTCGTGGGTGAGCCGCGCTCGGAGCCCTACGGCATGGTCGTGGTGTTCGTCGACATCGCCGGGAACCGCTGGGACCTGCTAGGTCCAGGTGGTGGCCAGCCAGGCGGCGACGGCGGCCAGGACCAGTAGCACCACGTTCAGCCCGAGGTCCTTGTACTCGCCCCGGGACGAGTGCACGACCATCGCGCCGATCTGCACCAGCACGAGGCCGACTGCGGCGGCGATCGCCAGCGCGGGCGCGATGCCGGTCAGCGGCGGCAGGATCAGCCCGATCGCACCGAGCACCTCGAGGACGCCGATCGTGCGCACCAGCGGCATCGGAATCGTGTCGACCCAGCCCATCATCGGCTGGAGCTGCTCCTTGCTGCGCACGACCTTGACGCCGCCGCCGTAGAGGTAGAACAGCGCGAGTAACCCTGCGACGATCCAGTACGCGATTTCCATGATGACCTCGATAGTTACGAGTCGTAAGTAGCCCCATCATGCGGCACTATCAGAGGCGCTACAAAAGGCACAGGCGTGTGCCCAGGGAGGTCCCGTGTCCGAGTACGAGCACACGTGCATGATCCGTGGCGACGGCGGCAAGACCCTGCGCGCGATCCTCGATCAGATCTGCAACAAGTGGACGCTGCTGATCGTCGCGACGCTCGATCAGGGAACCGTGCGCTTCACCGAACTACAACAGCAAATACCAGGCATTTCACAGCGAATGTTGACGCTCACCCTGCGCAATCTCGAGCGCGACGGCCTCGTGGAGCGAACCGTCTACGCGGAGGTGCCCCCACGGGTGGAGTACGCGCTGACCGCGGTGGGCAAGAGCCTGATCGCGCCCGCCCTGGCCCTGGCCGGCTGGGCCATCGAGCACGTCCCCCACATCGAAGCCAGCCGAACGGCCTACCGCAGCCGGATGTAGGTCATCGCGAAGTCGTGCTCCCAGTCCTTCCCCGGGTGGGCGATCTCCCAGGCACCCTCGATGCGGTCGCCGTCGAACGTCGCGGTGAAGCGTTGACGGAAGTCCAACGGCGAGAAGTCCGCTGCCTCGCGGAGCAGCGTCCACGTCGTCCCGTCGAACGTCATCGCGTAGAGCCGGCTGACGCCCCGGGTGTCGAAGTAGTGCTGCGTGTACGTGCCCGGCTCGGCTCCCGGCGCGTAGATCGCCTGCGCGTTCGGGACTTCGGAAATCGGCACGTCGTTCCGCTGCTGCAGGTAAGCGCCGTCGAGGATCCATTCGAAGACGCTGTGCGCGCCGGTCACCGGGGGTGCACCGGGGAAGCGGAGCTCGACGGTCCACTCGCCGACGAAAGCGTTCAGGTCGGTCATCGGATCCCCTAGAGACGTGTGGCGACGCGGATCAGGTGGGCCAGTGGGCGGGAGCGGCTGTGCGGCGGCCAGGCGATCACGGTCGTGACCTCGTGGGCGTCCGCCACCGGCACGGTCGCGATGCCGTCGCGCAATTGGGTCCTGACCGATTCCGGCAGCACGACGAGCGTCCGCCCGAGTGCGATCAGTTGGATCAGCTGCGTGTGGTCGCGCACCTCCGGCCCCGGACCGTCCGGGTAGCTGCCATCGGCGCGCGGCCAGCGTGCCATCGGCAGGTCCGGCAGCGCCTCGATCTCGGCCATCCGGACGTGCGGACGCGTGCTCAGCGGGTGACCGGCCGGCAGCAGTACGACCTGCTGCTCCGTCCGCAATTCTTCTGCGTCGAGTCCGACCGTCGAGTCGTGCGGCCGGTGCAGGAGCGCGACGTCGGCCCGCCCGTTCCGCAGCATCTGCTCCTGCTCGCGCACCCCGCACAGCACGACTTCGACGTCCACCGCGTCGGGCTCGGCGGCGTACGCGTCGAGCAGCTTCGCGAGCAGTTCGCTGGAGGCCCCGGCCTTGGTCACCAGTACGAGACTGGGACGACTCGCCGCCGCACGCCGGGTGCGCCGCTCGGCGGCGTCGACCGAATCGAGGGCAGCCCGACCTTCGCGGAGCAGCACCGACCCGGCCTCGGTGAGATGGACGGCGCGGCTCGTACGCTCCAGCAGAGCGACGCCCATGCGGCGCTCGAGCTGCTGGATCGCGCGGGACAGCGGCGGCTGGGCGATACCGAGCCGTTCGGCGGCGCGTCCGAAGTGCAGCTCCTCGGCCACCGCGACGAAGTAGCGGAGCTCGCGGGTCTCCATATCCATACTCTAGAGGTATCGCTGGGCACCCGATCGGTGTTGGCGCCTCCAGCTGACCCGGCGCGACGATCGAAGACATGAGCGAGCAGACAACTGCGCTGGTCACCGGCGCGAACAAGGGCATCGGGTACGAGATTGCGATCGGGCTCGGCGCCCTCGGCTGGCGTGTGGGTGTGGGCGTCCGGAACGACGTCCGCCGCGAGGAAGCCGTCGAGAAACTGCGTGCGGCCGGCGTCGACGCGTTCGGCGTCGCGCTGGACGTGACGTCGGACGCGAGCGTCGCCGCGGCCGTGGGCCAGTTCGAGCGCCTGGACGTGCTGGTCAACAACGCCGGAATCACCGGCGGGATGGCCCAGGAGCCCGGCAACACCGATCTGGACGTCGTGCGGGACGCGATCGAGACCAACGTGCTCGGCGTCATCCGCGTCACCGACGCGTTCCTGCCGCTGCTACGCGCGTCCGCGTCGCCGCGAATCGTCAACATCTCCAGCAGCGTCGGGTCGCTGACCCTGCAGAGCCAGGGCACCGACGCGACCGGTCCGATCGCCATGGCCTACCCGACGTCGAAGACGTTCCTCAACGCCGTCACCGTGCAGTACGCCAAGGCGCTGGCCGGGACGAACATCCTGATCAACCTCGGTTGCCCCGGCTTCGTGGCGACCGACCTCAACGGCTTCCGAGGCCACCGCACGCCGGCGCAGGGTGCGGCGATCGGAGTTCAGCTCGCGACGCTGCCCGACGACGGGCCGAGCGGCGGCTACTACGACGACAACGGTCCTGTTCCCTGGTAACGGATGGTTTCTGCCGTTGCGGTTGCGGCAGGAGCGATGTGGCGGGAGGCTCGCGGGAGTGAGTTTCCGCCACGGTGGCATCGGCGCCGGTGTGGCCATCTTGTGGCCGGGCAGTAACCTGTGAGTTCTCTCAGGAATCACAGCGTTCACTCAGGTACCGAAAGCTTGGAGCTTCCCGATGACGGCTGCCGTCGGCTCGACCGTGCCCGGGACGCGGAAGCGAGAGCTGTACCTGGACGCCTTACGGACCGCCGCCATCGTCCGAGTCGTCACGTACCACACGTTCGGCGGGGCATGGCTGAGCTGGGCTTTCCCTGCGATGGGCGTGATGTTCGCGCTGGCCGGCGGGCTCATGGTGAACTCGCTGGACCGGCAGGACCCGAGCACCGTGATCCGCAACCGGGTACGGCGGCTGCTCCCCGCGCTGTGGCTGTTCGGCGCGGTGATGGTGCCGCTGATGATCTGGGCCGGCGGCAAGATGAGCAGCTGGACCGACTCGGGCACCGGCGAGCCGGTCCCGCTCTGGCACATCGTGTTCTGGTTCGTGCCGCTGCTCGACCCGCCCGGCAACACGTTCGGCGAGAACGCCACGGTGGTGCTCTGGTACCTCCGGACCTACCTGTGGCTGGTCCTGCTCAGCCCGGTGCTGCTCACCGCCTTCCGCCGCGCCCCTGTTCCGACGCTCATCGCGCCGCTGGGTCTTCTCGTGGCCCAGGCGTTCGGCTTCCTACCGACCGGTGACGACGGGCCGATCTGGGCGTTGGTGTCCGACCTGGGCATCTTCGCGCCGTGCTGGATGCTCGGTTTTGCTCATCGCACCGGCGCGCTCAAGCGGTTGCCGAACGTCGCCCTGGGGCTTTTTGTCGTGGTGGCTGCTGCCGGGGCCGTGGCCTGGGTCGTGGCGCACCCGTCGGACTCGTACGACCTCAACGGGATTCCGATCGCTCAGTCGCTGTGGTCGATCGCGGTGATCCTGCCGTTGCTGCGGTTCGCTCCGGACGCGTCGTGGATCGGTCGGACGCCGGTGCTCGGGCGCTTCGTGGCGCTCGTGAACAACCGCGCCGTGACGATCTATCTGTGGCACAACATCCTGATCGATCTGGCGTTCTTCAGCGGTGAGCGGCTGGAGGAGGTCGGGGGTGTGTGGGAGTCCGGGATTTCGACGAACCCGTTCTGGGCCTACGGCACGGTGTGGGTGCTGATCGCTGTCGCGGTGATGGTGTTCGGGTGGGCGGAGGATCTGGCCGCCCGGCGTCGGCCTCGGCTGTGGCCGGTCGGGCCGTCGGCGGGGGAGGTGCGGGAGGCGCAGACCGCCTCCGAGTCGTCCCCACCGGACCCGGTACCGGTGGGCGCGACCGTGCCGACCATGGACGGCCCGTACGTGCCCACCATGGACGGGCCGCGCGTTCCGACGATGGACAGGCCGCGTGTCCCGACGATGGACCGGCCGCGCGTCCCGACCATGGACGGGACGCACGCGCCGACGCGGAGCGAGCCGTACGCGCCAGCCGGCCCCGTGCGGGGTGAGCCTCGCGTGCCGGCCATGGATGCGACATCTGCGCAGGCGCGGAGAGGGCCGTATCCGCCGACGATGGATGGTCCGGCGCGGAATCCGCAGTACGCGCCGGGCCCGCCGCGAAGAGGGCCGGGCGCTGGTGGGCCGCCGCCACGAGGATTCGGCGCTCCAGGCCCACGCCGTCGGTCGCCGAACGGACCCCCACCGCCGGACGCGGCCACACCACACTTCGGGGCCCCCGACGCGGCCACACCACACTTCGGGCACCAGGACCCGCGACGCGTTCCAGCGCAACGAGGACAAACGGGTCCCCACGGCGCACGGCCGCAAGGATCGGGCGCCCCGTACGCGTCGCCGCCACGCCCAGGCAGGGCACACGCCGATGGGAGTTACCCCGGCGACGCGCGCACCGGCGGAGCGCCGGGTGCGGCGCCGGAAGACGAGCTCGGGCAGCGGCGCGGCAGGCACCGCCCGGAATAGAACACCGCACAGCGGATGGCAGCAGAGCCGGAAGCCGGATTCGAACCGGCGCACAGCCGCTTTGCAGGCGGAGCCCTTGGACCAGACTCGGGCATTCCGGCAGGGAAAACTGCGCACCCCCGGGCGGGATCGAACCGCCGACCCCCAGGTTCGGAACCTGGTGCTCTCGTCCGCTGAGCTACGGGGGCAGACAAACACACGTGGGGTGACCGACCGGGATCGAACCGGCACCTCCAGGGTCACAACCTGGCGCTCTCCCATTGAGCTACGGCCAACGTGCCCGCGGACGGATTCGAACCGCCGACCTCCCCGGTGTGAACGGGGCGCTCTCCCACTTGAGCTACCCGGGCTGATGCTCCCCCGGCAGGATTCGAACCTGCACCGTGGCGGTTAACAGCCGCCTGCCCTGCCAATTGGGCGACGAGGGAATGGCGTCCTGGACGGTGCCTTCCGTGGGTTGTCAGGGTTCTCCTGACGCCCTATCGTGTCAGGGAATCCCTGACACCTCCAGGAGGAGCGATGACCGTCGAGCTTCAGATCGCCTGTTCGTTCTGCAGCAAACCGAGCACCGAGGTCGAGAAAATCGTCGCCGGCCCAGGCGTCTACATCTGCAACGAGTGCGTTGCGCTGGCCGCCACCGTCATCGAGCAGAGCGGCGAAACCTCGACGCCACCCCGGGTTCCGATCTGGGAGTCGCTGAGCGACGAGGAGATGCTCAGCCACATCCCCCGCGTCGGCGTACACATCAACTACGCCGAGACCGAACTCCGCTCCTGGGTGCAGGAACTCCGCCGCCGCGGCGTCACCTGGACAAGGATCGGCGAGGCTCTCGGCATCACTCGCCAATCCGCCTGGGAACGCTTCTCCGGCGAAGAATGACCGTCGCGTGTCGTCGGAAGGATTTGAACCTTCTGCCTCCGCGGTATCAGCGCGGCGCTCTCACCGGATGAGCTACGACGACCTCGTACTGCGCGCCCGGTACCGGGTTCGAACCGGCGACCTCCCGCGTGACAGGCGGGTGCTCTGACCTGCTGAGCTAACCGAGCATGAATACGCGTGGACCCGGTCGGACTCGAACCGACCACCTCCCGCTTGCAAGGCGGGTGCTCTCCCTGATGAGCTACGAGCCCGCGACCAGCGTCACACCGGTTTGACCTCAACTTCGGTTGAGGTCCTAGCGTGCTCCCCGTGGAGCGCGCAGCGGTAAAAGAAGTGGTCACCGACGGGATGAAGGCGGCCTTCCGCCGGTACCCGACCGGTGTCGCGGTCATCAGCACGGTCGGCCCCGACGGGCCGGTCGGGCTCACCGCGTCGAGCGTCGCGTCGGTGTCGGTGACGCCACCGGCGCTGTCGTTTTCGGTCATGGGTACGCCGACCGCCCGCGCGATCCTCGCCGCTCCGAGCTTCGTCGTGCACCTGCTCGGCTCGAAGCACGTCGACCTCGCGCACGAGTTCTCGCATCCGGACGGGCGTCGCTTCTCGTCGGACCAAGGATGGGAAGCCCTCCCGACGGGAGAGCCGATCCTCCCGGACGCTCTTGCCGCGCTCCGTGCGGCGCCATTGCACGTCGTCCCGGTCGGCGATTCGACGCTGGTCGTCGCGTCGGTGCTCGAGGTGTTCCACGGCCCGGACGACGGGCGGCTGATCTACCACCGCAAGCAGTTCGTCACCACGGAAGGAATCTGATGATTCGTCTTTTTCGTCCCCGCGCTGTCGCGAGTGCTCACTGTGATCTTCCTTGCGGTGTCTACGACCCGGCGCAGGCCCGCATCGAAGCCGAGTCGGTGCTGGCTATCGTCAAGAAGTACCAGGACAACGACGACCCGGCGTTTCGTACCCGCGCGCTGATCATCAAGGAGCAGCGCGCGGAGCTGGTCAAACACCACCTGTGGGTGTTGTGGACCGACTACTTCAAGGCGCCGCACTTCGAGAAGTACCCGCAGCTGCACGGTCTCTTCAACGAGGCCACGAAGCTCGCGGGGGCCGGCGGCGCGAAGGGGGCTGTGGATACAGCCGTCGCCGAGAAGTTGCTCGTTAAAATCGAGGAGATAGCGAAGATCTTCTGGGAGACCAAGCAGGCCTGACCCGGACGATCTCGTACAACCCGCCCCGGAGGGCGCATGCTTACCCGCACTGATCTCGTCGAAGACCTGATGGGCCGCTTCTCCAACGTGCCCCGAGAAGCGGTCATCAAGGAGGATCTGCTGCGGGGTGGGGTGGCGTTCGACGACTCGGCCCTGACCGACAACGACCAGGGCGACGTCAAGCCGAAGTCGTACTTCATCTTCTCGTTCGACCACCGGACGCTGCCCGAGCTGGGTAGTGCCGCGCTGCGTCGCCCACCGGAGGAGATCGTGCTCACCGGCGGGCCGTACGAGCTGAGGCGCACGGTCGTGTCTGTCCGGGTGAACCCCGCTTCGCCGTACCGCGTCAAGGCCGACGACGACGGCCGCATGCGTCTGTACCTGGACGAGCGGCCGATCGCCGAGGTCGGGCTGCCGCCGATGCCCGACTACTACCGGCACACGCTTCCGAACGGGAAGTCGGTGATGGAGGTCGCGCCCACGATCCAGTGGGGGTACCTCATCTACCTGACCGCGTACCGGCTCTGCCAGTACTTCGGGGCCACCGAGGAATGCCAGTACTGCGACATCAACCACAACTTCCGCCAGCACAAAGCGGCCGGCCGCCCGTACACCAGCGTCAAGCCGACGGACGAGATCCTCGAGGCGCTGGAGATCATCAACAAGTACGACACCGCGAAGACGACGACGGCCTACACCCTCACCGGTGGCAGCATCACGCGGAAACTCAACGGGCTGGCCGAGGCCGACTTCTACGGCAGCTACGCCCAGGCGATCGAGGAGCGGTTCCCCGGGCGGTGGATCGGCAAGGTCGTCGCACAGGCGCTGCCCAAGGCCGACGTCCAGCGCTTCAAGGACTACGGCATCCAGATCTACCACCCGAACTACGAGGTCTGGGACAAGAAGCTCTTCGAGCTCTACTGCCCGGGCAAAGAGCGCTACGTCGGACGCGAGGAGTGGCACCGCCGCATCCTCGACTCGGCTGACGTCTTCGGGCCCCGCAACGTGATCCCGAACTTCGTCGCCGGCGTGGAGATGGCGGCGCCGCACGGCTTCACGAGCGTCGACGAGGCGATCGACTCGACGGCCGAGGGGCTGCAGTACTTCATGTCCCGCGGCATCACGCCCCGGTTCACCACCTGGTGCCCCGAGCCGACGACGCCGCTCGGCAAGACGAACCCGCAGGGTGCGCCGCTGGAGTACCACGTGCGGCTGCTGCAGACCTACCGGGCGGTCATGGAGGCCAACGGCCTCAGCAGCCCGCCCGGGTACGGCCCTCCCGGACCGGGTCGTGCGGTGTTCTCCGTGAGTTCGTTCATGGACAGCCTCCCGGCGGAGCCGGAAGTAGCGGTGACCGCCTAGCGCTGGCGGCGCAGCCGGCCGGCCCCGCGGGCCGGCTGCGCCGAAGCCGCGCAGAACCGCGGACTCCGTGCCCGGAGCGCGATTCGAACGCGCGGGTGGACCTGTGCGGTTGACGGCGTGTCTGGTGCCCGGGGCGCGATTCGAACGCGCGGGTGGACCTGTGCGGTTGACCGCGTGTCTGGTGCCCGGGGCCGCGATTCGAACGCGCGGGTGGACCTGTGCGGTTGACGGCGTGTCTCGTGCCCGAAGCGCGATTCGAACGCGCACTGGCGCGGTTCTGAGCCGCGTGCCTCTGCCGTTGGGCTACCCGGGCGTGCGTGCCCTCGGCGCGATTCGAACGCGCACTGGCGACGTCCTCAACGTCGTGCCTCTGCCGTTGGGCTACGAGGGCGGAAGTGGAGCGGCTGGCCAGCCTCGAACTGGCGACCTCGGCGTTGGCAACGCCGCGCTCTGGCCTGCTGAGCTACAGCCGCGTGCCTCCCGCAGGGGTCGAACCTGCGCCTCGCGGGCTTCAACCGCGTGCTCTGCCGACTGAGCTAGAGAGACGTACCCCCGGACGGATTCGAACCGCCGACCCCCAGATTCGTAGTCTGGTGCTCTGATCCGCTGAGCTACGGGGATGAGTTGCAGTACGTCTGGAGCCCTGGAGTCGAACCAGGTGTCTTCCGCTTCCAAGGCGGACGGGTTGACCGTCTCCCTCGCTCCAGATGCGCCGGGCCTGTCTGCGGCCCGGCGTCTGCCATCCACTGTGCAGTTTTCAAGCGTCATGACCGCCGGCCTGCCGGGGTCGGTGCATGGGTGGCAGGAATCGAACCCGCAACATCCGAATTTGGAAGCCGGCGCTCTACCGAATTGAGCTACACCCATAGCGAATTACAATTTTCGGGCACCATTGACAGGGAACGGGCCCAAAAAGAAACCGCCCGTTCCCGGCTGGGAAGGGCGGCGTTTTCGCAGCGCTGTGCGCTAGCGTCGCCACCGTTCCCGGTGATCGACCGGGCAACCCTCGCCGAACAGCGCGATCCGCTGCCGCGCGATATCGGCGTTGCCCCACATGGCGTGCTCCCTGTCGTCTCCGGTGTTGGTAATGACCATAAAGGCGAGCCTCCGTATCGCCAAGAGAATTAAAGAAGCCATTTCCGAATGCGTCCTGTCGGCCGGGGCGACGGGACGGAGGGGAACCATCGCTAGCGGTATATCTTCGTGGCCGATATATTGGTCGGCATGACGACGCCGTTGCGGGAGCCGACGTTCCTGATACTGACCGCGCTGGCCAGAGAGCCGCTGCACGGATACGGGCTGATCACCGAGGTAGCCGAGCTGTCCGAAGGGCGGATCACGCTGCGGCCGGGCACGCTCTACGGCGCGCTCGACCGGCTCTCCGACGACGGGCTGGTGGCGCGCGACCACGAGGAGGTCGTGGACGGGCGTCTGCGTCGCTACTACCGGCTCACCGACGAGGGCTTGAGCGTGCTCGGCGCCGAGACCGAGCGGATGCGCCGCAACCTTCAAGCCGCGACGGTCCGGCTCAAAGCGTCCGGCTGGGCGCCGGCGGGAGGTCTCGCATGAACGAGCTGGAACGGCGGTACCGCCGGCTGCTGCTCGCCTACCCGGCGGACTATCGCGCCGAACGGGGCGACGAAATCGTCGACACCTACCTGGACACGGTCGAACCCGGGCGGACGCGGCCCAGCGCCCGGGATGCCGTCGACCTGCTGGCCGGTGGCGCACGGCAGCACTTACGAGCGCGCGGGGCGTCCGGGCTGCCGGGCGCGGTGTCGATCGCCGCGGTGCTGGCGCTGGCGACCGGGTCGATGCTCGCCACTATCTGGCTGCTGGCGATCGAGTTCACGCCGGTGCTCGACGACTATGACCTCTCCGGCCCGGCCTGGACTTTCCAGACGTTCGCGGCGTTCGCGTGGATCGCGTGGCTGGCAGCTGCCATCGCGTTCGCCGTTGCGTCCGGCCGCTGGTGCCGGCGGTTGATCGCGGCTTCGCTCGTGCTGATGGTGGCGGCCAAGCCGGTGGGTCTCCTGGCCACCGCTCTGTGGGCGCCGAACGGCTGGTTCAGCATCTCGATGCCGTCGTTCATCGCGCTCGTCCCGCACGCGGCGCTCGGCGTCCTCGCGTTGGCGGTGCCGTCCCGTCCGGGCCGGGTGACGCGGTGGGTGCCCGTGCTCGCGGCGGTCGTGCCGATCGTGCCGGTGCTGCGCCTCGACCTCGCGTACTACTGGTCGTACAACTGGGTCGCGCCGAGCGTCTTCGCGGTGGTGGCGCCGTTGTTGCTGTTCACTGCCAACGCGGTGGGGGCCTGGCTGATGGCGCGCCGGGACCGGCGCGGTTTGTGGATCGGCGTGGTGACGCTGCCGTCGGTGGCGCTGCTCTCGGCCGAACCGCTCATCCAGGTGGCGGCCAGGCTCGACACGAACCTGGCGGTGGGCCTTCCGTTCTGGTTGGAGCGGTCGACGGTCAGCGCGCTGCTGACCGTCGTCACGCTCGGGATCCTCGGGTTGGCGTTCGCGGTCACTAAGCCCCGGCGAACTGGCTCGGACGGTAGCTTCCCGCCGGCTGCCAGACCATCACGTTCAGCCGGTTGAACGCGTTGATCGCGGCGATCAGCGACACCAGCGAGCCGAGTTGGTCGTCGTCGTACTGCTTGGCGGCGTTGGCCCAGACCTCGTCGCTGACGCCACCCGCGGCGTCGGCGATGCGGGTGCCTTCCTCGGTCAGCTCCAGCGCCGCGCGCTCGGCGTCGGTGAAAACCGTGGCCTCGCGCCACGAGGCGACGAGGCAGAGGCGGACGGCCGTCTCGCCGGCGGCAGCGGCGTCCTTGGTGTGCATGTCCGTGCAGAAGCCGCAGCCGTTGATCTGGCTCGCGCGGATCTCCACGAGCAGCTGGGTCGAGGCCGGCACCGCCGATGCTCCGGCGGCCTGGCTGGCCGCGACGAGGCGCTTCATGAAGGTGCCGAGCGTGTTCTCGAAGTTGTTCAAACGGGCGTCCACGGTGTTCCTCCGTCAGCATGTGATCGTTACGCCGCACTGACGAGTGGACTTCCGAGAAGGTAACGCGCATGCCTCAACACCACGCCATCGACTACGTCGAGTTGGGCGTCACCGACCTCGAGCAGGCGAAACGTTTCTACGGGGAGGCGTTCGGCTGGCGGTTCAACGACTACGGGCCGCAGTACGCCGGCATCCAGGGCGCCGGCGGCGAGGTCGGTGGCCTGCGTCTGGACGACAAGGCTCCGACCGGCGGCGGACCGCTCGTCCTGCTCTTCTCGGACGACCTGGACGCCTCCGTGGAAGCGGTGCGCAGGGCCGGTGGGACGGTCGCCGTCGAGCCGTACTCGTTCCCCGGCGGACGCCGCTTCCACTTCGCCGATCCGAGCGGCAACGAACTCGGCGTCTGGGCTGCGTCGTAAGGGCAGCAGTGTCTCCGGCGCCAACTCCACGCGGACGTCCGGCGACGCAGGTAGTCGTGGGCGATGTGCGGACGTCGAGCGGCGGGCCGAAACGCATGGGGCAGCACACCACGTTCGAGCTACGGTGCCGCCATGCTGCTCTCACTGCTCACCGACTACCAACCGAAGGACGACGTCGAGAAGGTCGACCACGCGCGGGCGCTGACGCTGGCCGCCGGCGAAGATCCGTGGTCACGCAGCACGCCGGTGCACATCACTGCGTCGGCGCTGGTGGTCCACCCGCCCACGAAGCGGGTGCTCCTGCGGTGGCACGCCCGCCAGCAGGCCTGGCTCCAGGTCGGCGGCCACGCCGACCCCGGCGAGACCCACCCGCTCGAGATCGCGCTCCGCGAAGGACGCGAGGAGGCGGGCCTCACCGACCTGGTCAGCTGGCCCGACGCCGGGCTGCGTCACGTCGTCGTCGTGCCGGCGGCCGCGGGGAAGGGCGAACCGGCCCACGAGCACATCGACGTGCGGTTCGTCCTCGCGACGGACTCTCCGGACGACGTCCGCCCGGAGAAGCCCGACGCGAAGCTGGAGTGGCTGAGCGTCTCCGAGGCGACCGCACGCACCAGCGAGCCGAACCTGCGGGAATTCCTGGCCCGCGTCGGCGAGCTGTTCTAGACGTCAGCCTCGACCGACGCCAACCGGGCCCGGAGCGCGGTGGTCACTCCTTCGTACGAATCGGACCCCAGCACGAGTCGCAGCGGCGCCGGCTCCCGGGTAGCGCTCGCGATGATCTCGGCCGCGATCTTCGCAGGGTCTCCGGGGAGGAGGTCGGTGTTGCCCTGCACCCCGCGCACGAACGCGGCCGGTGTCCCGTCGTACACCGCCAGCGGTGTGCCCATCTGCAGGCTGCCGCCGGCGAAGGCGGTGCGGGCGCCGCCCGGTTCGACGAGCGTCACGCCGATGCCGAAGGGGGCGACCTCCGGCGCGAGCGCCTCGAAGAAGCCTTCGACGCCCCATTTGCTCGCGTGGTACAGCGACGCCCCCGGATGCGCGGTGAGACCTGCAACCGACGACAGTTGGATGATGCGGCCACCGCCCTGGGCGCGCAGGTGCGGGAGCGCGGCCCTGGCCGTCTGGATGGAGCCGAGCAGGTTCGTCGCGATCTGGTGCCGCACCTGCTCGTCGGCCAGCTCTTCGGCTGCGCCGAACAGCCCGTAACCCGCATTGATGACGACGACGTCGATGCGGCCGAGGGCGGCGAACGCGGTGTCGACCACCGTGCGGACCGCCGGTAGGTCGGTGACGTCGAGGTGCCCGAGCCAGAACTGGTCGCCGTACTTCTCGCGGAGATCGTCGACCGAGCCCTCGCGCCGGACCGTGCCGGCGACCCGGTCGCCGCGGGAGAGCAGCTGCTCGGCCAGCTCCCGCCCGAAGCCGCTGTTGACGCCGGTGATGAACCAAGTTGTCATGTCGACGATGCTCCGGCCGCCGGGCGGATCGTGGCAGTCCGTGGTGTTCCTGGTAGGCGGTGTCCTGGTAGTAGGGGGACATCTACGGTGGAAACATGGACAACGCGCTCGGGGACTTCCTCCGCGCCCGGCGGGAGCTGGTCACGCCTGCTGAGGTGGGCCTGCCGCCCGGCAACGGCCTGCGCCGGGTGCCCGGTCTGCGCCGCGAGGAAGTCGCGATGCTCGCGGGCATCAGCGCCGAGTACTACCTGCGGCTCGAACAGGGCCGCGACCGCCATCCGTCAGCTCAGGTCGTCGATGCGATTGCTGCAGTTCTGCAGTTGGACGCGGAGAGCACGGCGTACCTGATGGCGCTGACCGCCCCGAAGTCGCGCCGCGTTCCGGTGGTGCAGCACGAGCGTGTGCCTGCGAGCCTTGAACTCCTGCTCCGGACGATCAACGTGCCCGCAATCGTGTTCAACAGGTACGGCGACGTGCTGGCGGCCAACTCGTCGGCGCAGGAGCTGTCGCCGGGCATGGTGCCCGGTACGAACCGGCTGCGGTCGCTGGCGACGAGCGCCTGCACGCGCTGATCGCCGAGCTGTCGCTGGAGAGTGAGCGGTTTCGGCAGCTGTGGGCACGCCATGACGTCCGGACCGCGGGCGAGGGCTCGCTCGTCATCCGCCATCCGCGCGTCGGGGAGCTCGAGCTGTACACCGAGAAGTTCTTCGTCGCGGGCAACCTCGAGGCCCTGTTCCTCCACGCCGAACCCGGCACCCACTCGGCCGACGCCTTGACCAGACTGGTCGCGGCGGAACGGTCTTGACCTTCCCCGAAGGGGAGGGCTGAGCCTGACTCGTGCCGGGCGCCCACCGCGACCGGCGCGAGGAGGAACGGTGACCGTGGGGCTGTACACGATCGGAGAGTTCGCCCGGGCGGCCGGGCTGACGGCGAAGGCGTTGCGGCTCTACGACGAGTCGGGGCTGCTGCCGCCGGCAGCGGTCGACCCCGAGTCGGGGTACCGGTTCTACGACCCGGCGCAGCTCGCCGCCGCGGAGCTCATCGTCGAGCTGCGGCGGATCGGGATGCCGCTGGCCGAGATCCGCACGGTCTGCGCGCTGGACGCTCCGGCGGCGGCCGAGGCGGTCAGCGCCTACTGGGACCGAGTGGCGGCGCAGACCGCTGACCGCGCGCACACCGCAGCCCTCCTCGTCGAAAAAATGTCAGGGAGGACTGCCATGATCGCTTTCCGTTCGGCTTCCGCGTGCGAGGCCGGAAAGGTCCGGACCACCAACGAGGACGCCGCCTACGGCAGTGAGCGGCTGCTCGCTGTTGCCGACGGCGTGCGCGGAGAAGGAGGTGCCGCGGCCAGTGCCGCTGCCATCGAGGCGCTGAAGCCGCTGGAGTCTGGTGTCGGTTCGGCGGTGGAGGTGCTGACGCAGCTGGCCGAGGTCGACCGTGCGGTGCGCGCCGTGTCGGAGGGCGCGGCGACCACACTGACCGCCGTGCTGCGGTCGGGTTCGCGGCTGGCGTTGGTGCACGTCGGTGACACGCGTGCCTACCTGGTGCGGGGCGAGGACCTGGTGCAGCTGACCACGGATCACACGTGGGTGCAGTCGCAGATCGACCAGGGGAAGCTCGACCTGGCCGGGGCCGCGGCACACCCGGATCGGGCGTTGCTGACCCGTGCGCTCGGGGTGGGGGACCACGAGGCCGATTTCGCGGTCCGTACCGCGGTGGCCGGTGACAGGTATCTGCTCTGCAGCGACGGGCTGTCCGCGGTGGTCGACCGGGCGCGTCTGCACGAGGCCGTGAGGTCCGCCCCCACCCCGGAACAGGCGGTGACGGACCTGCTCGAACTCGCCCACGAATCCGGCGCCCCGGACAACATCGCCTGCGTGGTAGCAGACGTCGTGACTGCCTGATCGTGCTGCCGGCCCGGCGGGATGTTCCGCTGGGCCGGGTTTGGCGCTGTTACAGGTCTCGGTGTTGGAAGGTCAGGGTGGCTAGGGCTGCCAGGGCGGCTACCCAGGCGGTGAGGACCAGGGCGCCGGCCGCCGGGGTGAGCAGCTCGACGGGAGCGCCGGCCGGGTCCAGGGTGTAGAGCGACTGTGCCGCCGCTACCGGTGTGTACTTCACTGTCGCGTCCTCGATCCGCTCCGGCAGTGCGGCCGGTAGCAGCGCCGGTAGCACCAGCAGCGCGGTGACGTAGACCGTGATCGCGGCCGCCGTGTGGCGCACCAGTGCTCCGATGCTCAGCCCGATCAGCAGCACCGCGATCGGATACGCCGTCGCACCGACGACCGCTCGGGCCACGCCCGCGTCGCCGAGTCCGGCGCCCGCGTCGCCGAGCATTGCCTGCACGACCAGGAACGACCCCACGCTGACGACGATCACCACCGGTATGACCAGCCCGAGCAGTGCGCTGGCCTTCGCCGCGAGCAGGGGCCAGCGGCGCGGTACCGCTGTCGCGCTGGCCCGGATCAGTCCCGAGCCGTACTCCCCGGAGATCTGCAGCACGCCGACCACGCCCAGGATCAGCGCGAGCAGGTCGAGACCGATGTAGGACACGTTGACGGCGTTGGCGACGCTCGCTGTGGCGTCTCCGGCGTCGACGTCCTGATTGAACGAGTAGCCGAACGCGGTGGCCAGCCCCAGCGTGAGCGCGGTCGCGACGCCGAGCGTGATCCAGTTGGACCGCAGTGACCGCAGCTTCGTCCATTCCGAGCCGATCACCCGGGACATCGTCACGGCATACGTCATCGGTACTCCACCGCCTCTCGGGTCAGCTCCATGTACGCCTCTTCCAGTGACGCCCGGCGCGGGGTCAGCTCGGAGAGCACCAGCCGCTCGTCCGCGGCCACCCGCCCGATCTCCTCCGCAGCCAGCCCGGTCACCCGCAGCAACTCCCCGCCGGACGCCGGCCGCGGCTCCCCGCCGGACGCCGGCCGCGGCTCCCCGCCGGGCGCCGACCGCGGACCACGGCCGGGCGGTGGTGGGTCGTCGGCCGTCACTGATGCTCCGTTTCGGACCAGGGCGTCACGCAGGTGCGCGGCTTCCGGGCTGCGCACCAGCACGGTGCCGACCTCTACCCGCGCGATCAGCTCGTCGACGCCGGTATCGGCCAACAGCCGCCCCCGACCGATGATCAGCAGGTGATCGGCCGTCACCGCCATCTCGCTCATCAGATGGCTCGACACCAGCACGGTGCGCCCCTCCGCGGCCAGCTCCCGCAGCAGCGTCCGCACCCAGAGCACCCCGTCCGGGTCCAGGCCGTTGATCGGCTCGTCCAGCAGCACGACGCTCGGATCGCCCAGCAGCGCTGCGGCGATCCCCAACCGCTGCGACATCCCCAGCGAGTACTTCCCCGCCCGTCGCTGCGCGACGTCCCTCAGACCAACCAATTCCAACACTTCGTCGACGCGACGAGCCGGAAAACCGTGGGTGCGAGCGAGTGCCAGCAGGTGGGCGTACCCGCTGCGTCCCTTGTGCACGGCGGAAGCGTCGAGCAGAACGCCGAGCTCGCAGAGCGGAGCGCGGTGCTCGGCGTACGGACGGCCGTTGACGGTCGCGGAGCCGTTCGTCGGGCGGTCGAGGCCGACGATCATGCGCATCGTCGTCGACTTCCCGGCGCCGTTGGGGCCGAGGAAGCCGGTCACCTGACCTGGTTTCACGGCGAACGAGAGCCCGTCCACCGCGACGGTGTCGCCGTAGCGTTTGGTGAGTGCGTCCAGTTCGATCATGGATTCCAGTGCAGCGGCGGAGGGCCTTCCCCGAATAGCGCGTTCAGTCGGCGTCCGCCACGACGAAGGTGTGCTCCCTCGCGGCGGCTCGCGACTTTCGTCGCATGCCGGAGGGACCCCGCGCGTCCTACCGTGGACAGCATGAGCCGATCACGGGTCGGTGACCTCCTGGCCGTCGCCGCCGCGGCGACGCTCGCGGTGTTGCTGGCAGTCGGGATGCTGCGGCCGTTCGGTGGCGTGACGGTGTTGGCGCACGTGCTGCTGGCGGTCCCGCTGCTGTGGCGGCGGCGGGCTCCCGTGGTCGTCGCCTGGATCGCGGTGGCCGCCGCTGTCGTCATCGCGCTGGGCGGGGACGTGCTGGTGTCGCCGGGGCTCAGCCGGCAGTCGTACCCGTGGGCGCCGGCGATCGCCCCGTTCGCTGTCTACGCCGCCACCGCGTACGGCGGACGCCGCGGCCTGGTGCCCACCACGGCGCTGACCCTGGTCGCGTCGCACTTCTGGGCGCTGTCGAACGACTCGCCGTGGGTGATCCAGTCGCTGGTGTTCGTCGGTGTTCCGGCCCTGCTCGGGCTCTACGTCGGCGCGCGCAGGCGGCTGATCGACTCGCTGATCGAACGCAGCGAACGGGCCGAGCGCGAACGCCACCTCCTGGCCGAACAGGCACGGGCCGAGGAACGGTCTCGTCTCGCCGCCGAAATGCACGATCTGGTGACTCATCGCGTCAGCCTGATGGTTTTGCAGGCGGGGGCGTTATCGCTGACCTCGGCCGAAGGACCGACGCGGGCCGCGGCGGAGGAGATCCGGGCGACCGGCAGCCAAGCGATGGACGAGTTACGCGACCTGATCGGAATTCTGCAGGTGGTGCCCGACGGCGCGGTCGCGGAGGCGCCTGCGCCGGGGACGTTGGTGACCCTCGTCGACGAGTCCGGGGTGAGCGCCGAGCTGGTGGAGGACGGGAACGCCGATCAGCTGTCGCCGGTGGTCAGCCGGGCGGCGTACCGGGTCGTGCAGGAGGCGCTGACGAACATCCGCAAGCACGCTCCCGGGGCCGAGGCCTCGGTGCGGGTGCGGTACCGGCCGGACGGGGTGTCGGTGTCGGTGTCGGTGACGAACGGTCCGGCGGCGAGCGCGCCGGACCCGGTCCTGGTCGGTTCCGGCTCCGGCGTGGGGCTGCGTGGGCTGCGGCAACGCGTCGAACTACTGGACGGCACGTTGACCGCGAGTGCACACGCGCAGGGCTTCACGGTGGAGGCGCACCTACCTGCCTACGTGGCCCGATGATCCGGGTCGTGGTCGTCGACGACGAGCCGATGGTCTGTACCCACCTGACCACGATCCTCGGCTCGGCCGAGGACCTCGACGTCGTCGATCAGGCGCACGACGGTGCCGCGGCCGTCGAGGCGGTGATCCGGCACCGGCCCGACGTCGTGCTGATGGACCTGCGGATGCCCGGCGTGGACGGTCTGACCGCGATCGAGCGGATCAACGAGCTCCGGAAGCCGCCGGTCGTCGTCGTGCTGACGACGTTCGACGCCGACCACTACGTCACCAGGGCGCTGCGGGCCGGTGCGGCGGGGTTCCTGGTGAAGTCGACGCCGCCGGAGGATCTGATCGGGCTGGTACGGGTGGCCGCCGACGGCCACACCGTGCTTTCGCCGATCGCCACCGCGCGGCTGCTGGCCGGTGCCGGGACCCGGGTGGACGAGCGGGCACGTCAGCAGGCGCTGCTCGCCGGGCTGACCGAGCGGGAGGCGCAAGTCTTGGCGTGCCTGGGGGCGGGGATGTCCAATGCGCAGATCGGGAACCAGCTGTATCTGGCCGAGGCGACGGTCAAGGGGTACGTGTCGCGGTTGATGCTCAAGCTGGGGTGTGCGAACCGGACGCAGGCGGGGTTGTTGGCTCAGCAGTTGGGCTTGTGATCGTGTATCGGCTCAGCGTGAGCAGGGGCAGGGTGAGGGCGGCCAGCGCGACGCCGAGCGCGGCGATCGCGATCATCGCGCCGCGGAGGCTCGTCGCGGAGGCCCACAGCCCGACGTACACCGGGCCGAGCAGGAAGCCCAGGTAGGACACGACGGTGACGATCGACGTCGCGCGTCCGCGGGATGATTCGACGACGTTGCGGGAGACGATGCTCAGGAGCGTCGGGTAGAGGGCGGCGGTGCCGGCGGCCGCGAGGACCAGGCCGGCGAGGGCGATCGGGACGGACGGGGCGCGGGCGACGACCATCGCACCCGCGGCCGCGACGGCGGCGCCGAGGACCAGCACCGTGCGGGCGTGCGTGGGGTTCAGGGTGCTGGCGCCGAAGCGGGTGAGCGCTACCACCGCCGCGAAGGCGGCGGGGGCCAGGGCGCTGATGCCCGGGCCGGCGTTCAGCACGTCTTGCAGGAAGACGGCGCCCCAGCTCTGGTGGGCGTTCTCGCTGGCGAAGGCCAGCGCGCCGAGCGTCCCGACCAGCAACAACGGCGCGAGCGCGGTTTTCGCCGATGCCGGAACCACGGCGGGGGCGTCGCTGGCTGCTTCGGGGTCGGCGGCCAGAGCTCGGAGGATGGCTGTGGCAGCTAGGGCGGAGGCGGCCAGGACTACGGCGAACGGGATCCAGGTGGGGGCGTCGAAGGCGTAGGCAGCGCCGGTGCCGAGGCTGGACACGACGACTGCGGCGGAGAACAGCGCGCCGCTCCGGGTGATGATCGGCCGGCCCGAGCGTTGCTCGGCACGGCCACCGACCGAGTTCATGGCCACGTCCGCTGCACCGCTCGTCACACCGACAAGAGTCAGCCCGACGCACAGCGCGACCAGCCCGTGGGCGGTGACCGACAGGACGACCCCCGCCGCACCAAGCGACACCACGGCGTACGCGGTGAACCGCAGACCCCGGCGATCCAGCAACCGGCCCGTGAGCAGCATCGCCGGCAACGCGCCCGCACTGACGAACAGCAGCGCGGTACCGAGCTGGGCGTCGTCGAGAGCGGCCTGGTCACGAACGCGCGGGACAGCCGAACCCCACGTGCCCCAGAAGGCACCGAAGGCAGCGGCGGCGAAGTAAGCCGCCTTTGCGAGGCGATTGCGCACGTGTGTAACGCTACACAGATAGGATCGCCCCGTGCAATCACCGCGGCCACGAGTGACGATGACCGACGTGGCGCGCGCCGCCGGGGTCTCGCCGATGACCGTGTCGTACACGTACAACCGGCCGCAGCGGGTGTCGGCGGAGACCAGGGCGAAGGTGCTGGAAGTCGCCGCGTCGCTGGGGTACGCGGGCCCCGATCCGAGCGCGCGCTCACTGCGGTACGGCGCCACCCGGACGCTCGGCCTCGTGCTCGGCGAGCACCTCACGTACGCGTTCGACGATCCGCAGGCCGTGCAGTTCCTGGCCGGCATCGCCGAGGTGTGTGCCGAAAAGGGCTACGGCGTGCTGATCGTGCCGACCGGAACCGGCGACGAGGATGCCGACCGGGTGGTCGGCGCGGCCGTCGACGCGTACGTGGTGTGGACGACCACCGACGACGATCCGGTGCTCGCCGCTGCGTTCAGCACCCGGCGGCCGGTCGTGGTTCACGGGGGGCCGGAGCGTGCGGGTTCGGTCATGATCGGCGTCGACAACCGGGCGGCGGCTCGTGCGGTCGGTCTCGAGGTGTTCGCGGGGGCACGACATCCGGCGGTATTGAGCTTTCCGATCGACCGGGACCGGGAGACGTTCGTGGGGGCCGGGCTCGATCCGACCGGGGTTGCTTATCCGGTCACCCGGGACCGGTTGGCCGGGTACCGGGATGCGGCGGTCGAGTTGGGTGTCGACTGGTCGCGGGTGCCGGTGGGGGTGTGTCGCACGAACGATGCGGGGGAGGCCCGCTCGATGATGCGTCGACTGCTCGAGCTGGAGCCCGGGATCGACGCGGTCGCCGCGATGAGTGATCAGCTCGCGGCCGCAGCCCAGGACGAGGGGGCGCGGCGCGTCAGCGGGTGGGACGACTCGGACGTCGCGCGTCAGCACGACCTCACGACCGTCGCCCAGTCCCTGCGCGAACAGGGCGCCGCGTGCGCCACCACGGCCCTGGGCGGCTCCGCCCCCACCCACCGCGACGCCTGGCACCTGGTACGCCGCTCCTCGACCGCCCACTAAGCCCCGCGCTGCCCGCGTCGGATCCGCGGTGCGTTACCGGGCGGGGTGGCCTCCGTAGAGCTGCGCGATCGTGGAGAAGGCGGCCTTGGGCTGCCAGTCGCCGGATTCATCGAGCTTGGTGATGCCGTAGCTGGCCAGGTCGAGGTCATTGCGGGGGTCGCCGGTCGGGCGGTGGGGGAAGTCGCGCAGGGCGAACGCGAAGACGAACGTGCTGTCGACCCCCTCGGCGTCGAATATCTCGAGCAGCTCGCGAATCACGGCAGCCTGGCCGTCCTCGTCGCGCTCGTAGACGCCGTCCAGGTGCAGCGGCATCGCGGTCTCCGGATCGTTCACCACGATGTCCAATCCCTGAGCCCCGCGATCGGCCGCGCCGCGGAACGTCGCACACCCGAACTCGGTGATCGCGAGCGGCTTGTCGAACGCCGCATACGCGCGGACCCCGTCGACGAACTGGTCCGCGATCGCGGGCGTGCGATAGAGGTCGATCGAGACGATGTCGAACGGGTCCCAGTTGACGCGTTCGAGCTGCACAGCGGCGTACGTGACCTTCCCGCCGAACCGTTCGCGCACGACCCCCACCGCCCGGCCGAGGAACGCGTTGATGCGCCGGGTCAACTCACCGATGTGTCCGGCCAGCGACTGCGGATTCTCCACCAGCGGCCGGACCCGGTCCTCGAACGTCTCGCCCGGCAGGAAGCCCGGGTTGAACAGGGTCAGTTCGGCGCCGGTGACGAACACGATCTCGCCGCCGCGTGACCGGAGCTTCTCGGCCCGTTCGGCACCGTCGGCGAACCGGGCCAAAATCTCGTCGTGCGTCAGCTCGATAGGGTACGGTGAGTACCAGACTTCTAAGCCCAGATCGACCGCGACGTGCGCGGCGGCGTCGATGCGGTCGAGTTCGCCGCCTACGATCCGGACGGCGTTGCAGTGCAGGTCGTCGCGGATCACCCGCAGATCTTCTGCCACGGTGGCCAGGTCCCACGGATCCTCGCGCTTCGCGGTGCCGCGGGTGAAGCCGGTCTCGTAGGTGATGCCCCTGGCGCGCATGACGTCCTCCTTAAATTGGGTACTGACCGTACCCTATACCGGAGATGAGAGAGTGGGGACATGCAGACCCGACGGCGAGGCGCGGCGCTGGAAGCGGCGATCCTGCAGGCCGCCGTCGACGAGCTGACCGAATCCGGAGTCGCGGGCCTCACGATGGACCGGGTCGCCCAGCGTGCGGGCACCAACAAGAACGCCATCTATCGACGCTGGCCCGACCGCATCGCGCTCGGCCTCGCCGCCTACAAGCAGATGGCCCGGTCGATCGAACCCCCCGACACCGGCAGCCTCCGCGAGGACGCGCTGGAGACGCTGCGCCGGGCGAACCGGCACCTGAGCTCACCGCTCGGCGCGATCCTGCGTGATCTGATGGCCGCCGCCGGGGGCGCGACCGAGCTGCTGGGGGAGCGGTCGGACGATTCGCAGGCCGCGATGTGGCTGGTGATCCTGGGGCGTGCGGTGGCGCGCGGTGAGGCCGCCCCCGAAGCGCTGCACCCGCGCGTCGCGACCGTGGCGATCGTGTTGCTGCGGAACGAGTTCGTCGCCCGGGGTGTGCCCACCGTGCCCGACGACGTGCTCCTGGACATTGTCGACGAGGTGTACCTACCGCTGGTGGCCGGGCGTAGCGCGTAGTCCCGCCAGTACGACGTTCAGGTACCTCCGGGTGAGCGCGGCGCGATCATTTCCGTCGGTGTGCACGCTGCCGGCGAAGACCACTCCGCACAGCAGTCGGGTGACGTCGGCCTGGGTGACATCGGCGCGAATCGCCCCGGCGGAGTGGGCGCGCTCGATCAGCCGGCCGATGGCGTTCAGCACACGGGCGAGGAGCTCCGCGGTGCGCGGCAGCACGGGCGACCCCGCGGCGACCACCGGCTGCACCGCCGCGTCAGCGAGTTGTGCGTCGATACCGGCGACGAAAAAGCCCGAGAACGCCTCCCAGGCGTTCTGGGACGAGTGCTCCACCGCGCGATCCGCCTCGTCCGCGAGCTTCTCCAGCGACGGCAGTGCAATCGTCTCGAGCAGCGCCTCGGGTGTGGGGAAGTGGCGGTACACCGTGGCCACCCCGACCGACGCTTGTTGTGCGACGTCGTTGAGTCGCAGCGGCGAGCCCTGCTCCACGAGCCGCTGCCCGACGTCGACGATCTGCTGCCAGTTCCGCGCAGCATCACGCCGCAGTCGGGGGGTCGTCACGTGACCAGCATAACCGGATAGCTCATCCGCATTGTGCTAGCGTCTAAATGGATAACTTATCCAGTCAGGAGCAGTCCATGACCTCGATCGACGTGGCCGGCCGGACCCGTACCTACACCGCGGTGACACCGGAGGACGGCGACTTCAAACGTGTCCTGCTCGTCTTCCACGGCTCCAAGCAGAACGGCGCCGCGTTTCGGCGTTTCAGCGGGAATGCCTTCGACCGGCTGAGCGACACGGCGGTCGTCTACCTCGACGGGTACCGGAAGAACTGGAACGACGCCCGCGCGGCCAGCGCCTTTCCGGCCCGCGCCGAGAACATCGACGACGTGGCGTTCGCCGAACGCGTGGCCGACCGGGTCGCCGACGGCCGTCCGGTCTACGCCGCCGGGTTCTCCAACGGCGGTGCCATGGTGATCCGGTTGCTCCACGAGCGCCCCGATCTGCTGGCGGGCGGAGCCGTGATCTCGGCGCAGCAGCCCGCGCCCGACAACTTTTTGCTTCCTGACGCGCCGGTCGTCGCGAAGCCGGTGTTGCTGTTCCACGGCACGAAGGACCGGATCGTGCCGTACGGCGGCGGGGAGATGGCGCGCTGGGCTCAGTTCGCGTTCAAGGTCGGTGGTGCGATGCTCTCGGCGCCCGAGACCGCTGCCTATTTCGCGCAGCGCAACGGCATCACCGCGCCGCCGCTCACCGTGGACCTACCGCATCGCGGCGGCAGGACCACGGTGAGCCGCACCGACTACCGGCAGGACGGGCGTGCGCCGGTCACGCTCTACACCGTCCACGGTGGCGGACACACGGTCCCGGGAGAGAAGCCGTCACCGGCTCTGATGGGCCGCACCGGCAGCGACGTGCACGCCGCCGAGGCGATCGAAGAGCTCTTCTAGAGGTGGCGCCGGAAGAAGTGTTCGGCGGATTCGATCTCGAAGCGGGGCACCTCGACGTGACCGCCCGGGTTGGCGTGCAGTGTCTTCTCCGTCGAGCCGAGGGCGTCGAACAGCGCGAGAGCGTCCGCACGCGGGACGAGGTCGTCGTCCCACTGCAGCAGGAACTCGACCGGGACGCGGATGTCGGCGGCGCCGTCGACGGGCCCGAGCAGGCCGAGAACCGCGCAGGTGATGCGTGGTTCCGACGCCACGAGCGGGACGCCGATCGCGGTGCCGAGAGACACGCCCCAGAACCCCACCGGGCCGGTGATCTCCAGGGCGTCGAGGGCCGCGCGCCACTCGGGCACGGCCTGGGCGGCGCGCTCGGCGTTCATCGCCGCGATGAGCGGACCGATGGGTTCGCCGGCCGCTTTCCGCCGCCGGATCTCGGTGAGCGCGGCCTCGTCAGCCGCCCGGCCACCGTGGCCGGGCGCGTCGAGCGCGAGTACCGCACAGCCGAGGGTGGCGACGAAGTGCTCGGCGCGGGCGACGACGCCGGGCGCCTGGCTGTGCTGGCCACCGCCGTGGGCGATGAGAACCCAGGCTTTGGGGTCGTCGGACGGCGCCCACGTGGTGCCGGTGATGTCGTCAAGAACGAAACGATGCAAGGTCGTACCTTTCGGGAAACAGGCTCCCGTCAGGCCGATCGGCGATCGACCAAAGGGGAGTCCCAGCCACTTCCAGCGGTAATGGGTCTCACCTCCTTCGGTCGTTCGCGGTCGGGTGAACCCTACAACAACGTGTGCGTGACGCCCTCGGCATTTATGCGCTCCTCTAGGCGGGCCTGGTCGAGGTGCGCGCAGACCACCACCGACGCGCTGGCAGCCAGGGGTGCGAGCAGCCAGTGCGCCGGATGTTCGAAGCTCGCGGAGTCGACGAGGAGCCGGTCGCCGACGTGCAGGTCGAGCTGCGCGGCGATTTCGGCGGCGAGGGCGCCCCACTGCCGGTAGGTGGTGCCGTCGGCGGTGGCGGCGTCGGTCCAGCGGAGGGGTGCGGAGGAGGGCAGCGTGTCGCTGAAGTGTTTGGATTCGGCGAGGAAGTCGCGGTAGCCGGGGTGTGGTGCGGTGGCGGCCAGGACGAAGCGGTGCGTGGCCAGGGGAGGCTCGTCGAGCCAGCTGCGGAGGCGCGCCGCACTGACGAAGCTCGCGTCCAGCGGGCCGTCGTCGGGCTGCCTCAGGCCGGCCGTCGACCAGGGGCGGTACGACACCGAGACGCCAGCGGCCCACGCGCCGAGCAGGATGCCCGCGGTGAGCCAGTGCGGTGGGAGCAGCACGGCCGCGCGGTCGCCGATCTGCAGTCCGCAGCCGGAGTGGAGCAGTCCGGCCGTGCGCGCGGCCCAGCCGCTGAGTTGTCGCACGGTGAGCTCGGTGCGCTCGCCCGTGGAGTCGTCGTAGTAGATGAGTACGGGCCGGTCGGGCTCGGCGGGCAGCGCACTGCCGAAGAGCGCGGGTAACGACATGGCGGTCAGGTTAGCCTGACGCTGAACGTCAGGGAAGCCTGACGTCGATACGATGGCGGGATGTTCGCGTCGCTGCTCGGTCACACCGGTTCGCTGGTGGGGTTCCGGGCCGTGTGCTCCTGCGGCTGGACGGGGCCCACCGAGTACCCGGACGGCGAGACCGCCGAGTGGGGCTCCGCCGCGGACTGGGGTGCCCACATCGGCCGAATCGCCGCGGTGACGCCACCGGACTGGCTGCTCAACCGGTCCGACGGTCTGCGCGACAACCTCACGGACCTGGCGCAGGAGCAGCCACTGCAGGCGCTCGGCGTGCTGGCGGCGATCGAGCAGTGGCAGCGTCCGCTGTTGCAGCAGGCAGTCGACGCCGCCCGGGCGAACGGTTCGTCGTGGGCCGAGATCGGCACCGCGCTGGGCGTCACGAAGCAGTCCGCGCACGAACGATTCAGCGCTCCGAAACGCCGTCGCTCCGCCGCCGAGTAGGGCCATTATGGACCGATGGCGGAGCTGAGCGGACCGCTGGAGGGTCCTCCGGTGCTGATCTCGACGTCGTTCGATCTGGACGTCGTGGGCTATCGCACCGAGGAGTACCTGGTCGCGGGCACGGCGACGGCGTACGAGCCGGACGGTGACACCGGAGACGACGGGCGCTGGGAGGTCCGCGCGGCCGGCGAGGCGGGGTTCTGCACCCGGATCGTCGTGAACCGGCCGAACGAGGGCTTCAACGGCACGGTTGTCGTCGAATGGCTGAACGTCTCGTCCGGTGCCGACGTGGCCGCCGAGTGGCTCACCGTGCACCGGCATCTCGTCCGGGAGCGCATGGCATGGGTGGGAGTCTCCGCGCAGCGCGAGGGTGTGGTCGGTGGTGGCGCGTTCCGGCCGGAGCGCGACGGGGCGGGCTGGTTCCCCGCACTGCCGTCGCTCAAGAGCAGCAACCCGGTCCGCTACGCGGCCCTCGAACATCCCGGTGACGCGTTCTCGTACGACATCTTCACGCAGGCCGGGCGCCTCGTCCAAGTGCTCTTGCCGACGGATTGCCTGCTCGCGGCCGGGGCGTCGCAATCGGCTGCGTACCTGGTCACGTACGTGAATGCGGTCGCAGCGCGGACCGGGGTCTACGACGGGTTCCTCGTCCATGGGCGCCCGGGGAGGCCCGCGGACCTGCAGGGCTGGGACGGCGAGGTACGTGCCGGACGGGTCCGGGTGCGCGACGACAGCCGCGCGCCGGTGCTCACACTGCAGACCGAGACCGACGTCGTCGGCGTGCTGCAGTCGCTGGAGTCCCGGCAGCCCGACAGCGAGTGTTTCCGGCTGTGGGAGATCGCCGGGGCGTCGCACGCCGATCTGTACACGATCAAGGCCGGGTTCCAGGACTCCGGTGAGGCGGACATCGCTGAGCTGCTCGCTCCGACGAGTAGTCCGTTGGGGCCGGATCTGGGTGTGGCGATCAACAGTGGGCTGCAGCAGCACTATGTCGGGCAGGCGGCGGTTGCGGCGCTGGAGAGGTGGGTGCGGGAGAGGGTATCCCCGGGTACCGCGGTACGACTGGAAACCGCCGGTGAGGAGCTCGTGCTGGATGCGGACGGTCTGGCTCGGGGTGGTGTGCGGACGCCCTGGGTGGACGTTCCGACCGGGGTGCTGTCGGGGCTCGGGCAGGAGAAGTCCGGCGGGGCCGCGTTGCTGTACGGCACCACCGTGCCGTTCGACGGGGCCACGCTCGCCGAGCGCTATCCGGGTGGCCGGGACGACTACCTCGCGGCGTTCAGCCGCAGCGCCGAGGACGCCGTCGCGAACGGCTTCCTGCTCGCCGCGGACGTGGCCGAGGCCCGCGGCTTCGCCGCAACAGCCTTCGACCGGCTCAGTCGACGAGACGAGCCAGCGACGTGAGGCTCGCTACCAGCGCTGACACGTGTTCCAGGGCGCGCTGGTGGGAGTCGGGAGCGTCAGCGGCAGCCAGCTCGACGACCAGGCCCCGCACGTGGCCGACGAGCAGGTTCGCGGCTCGTGCGCACGACGCGATCGCCATCGACGTGCCGACCAGCTGGCCCAGCGCGTCGATGTTGTGGTTCATGAGCGTGAGGTACTCGTCGGCCTCGTGACCCGGCCAGTGCAGCACCGGCTGCAGGATCCGGTACAGGTCGGCGCCGGCGGCGTGGAGCACGGCGGCTCCCATCTCGAGCACCTCGGCCTGCGACGCCACCGCGTCCGGCGTCCCCGTGAGGCCGTTCAGGATGCCGCGCAGCGGCAGCGATGCCGACGGCGGTGAACCGGTCGCACGCGGGGGCGGCAGGCCGGGGCCTAACCGAGGATCGACCCACTCGCCGGCGGAGATCTCCTCGAGCAGCTCGATGAACTGGGTTTCGGGTTTGTGGAGGGTGCGCGGACCGCGGATCACGATCGTGCCGCCGTTTTCTCCCCGTGCGGGGCCCGGCAGACCGATCGCCCACCGACCCGCGGGCTCCGCACCTTCCCGCGACTCGACCGTGTCCCACAACCCCTGCGAGATCAGCTCGAAGTTCTCCGCGATGTACTCGACGAGCCCGACCTGCCGGACGGTCACGCGCTCCAGCGCCTCGGCGATCCAGCCGGCCAGCGAGCCGAACGAGTCGTCGTCCCAGTGCAGCCCGCGCGACTCGGCCGCGACGTCGTCGACGCGCATCCGCAGCGTGGCGATGGCGGCCGCGTGCGCGCTCAGCGTCGGTGTGTCCACTGCCCAGCCGTCGACCATGCGCCCATCCTCGCGACGCGGTCAACCGACGGCGTGGTTCATGCGATCGCGGAGGACGCGGAACCGCTCGATCAGTTCGGGGGGCTCGTGCACCGTGAACTCGAAGCCGAGCAGCGTGACGTGGAGCGCGAGCCCGTCGAGCGAGTTCGAGCCGGCGCGCAGCGTGCACTCGTCGGAGCCGGTCGCCTCGATGAGTCCGGCCTCGGCCGAGACCTTCGCCGCCACCTGCTCGGCCGGCGCGTGCATCGTGAACCGCGCCTGGTAGCGGTACTGCTGCACCCCAACCGCCCAGGACGCGTACGCGCCGATGTCCACGTCCGGGGGAGTGCGCGGCATGAACCGCGGGCCGGGTGGCGTCCACGGCCGGAGTCGGTCGACGCGGAACGTCCGCCAATCGTCGCGGTCCAGGTCGAACGCCACCAGGTACCAGCGGCGCCCGGCGTGCACGAGCTTGTGCGGCTCGACCTGCCGGAGTGACTCGCTGCCGTCGTGGCTCCGGTAGTCGATCCGCAGCCGCCGGTGGTCGCGGCAGGCCGCGGCGAGCGTCGTCAGCAAATCGGCGGAAACCACGGCGGTGGGACGGTTGGCGCTGACGGTGGACGCGCTGAACGCGGACACCCGATGCCGGAGCCGCGACGGCAGGATCTGCTCGAGCTTCATCAGCGCACGCACGGACGTCTCCTCGATGCCCTCGATCGAGGCGTTCGCCGCGGTACGCAACCCGACGGCCACGGCGACCGTCTCCTCGTCGTCGAGCAGCAGCGGCGGCATGCTGCTGCCCGCGCCCAGGCGGTAACCGCCGGTGTTGCCGACCGTGCCGTGCACCGGATAGCCGAGTTCACGCAGCCGATCGACGTCCCGGCGCACCGTGCGCACGGTGACGCCGAGGCGGTCGGCCAGCTGCGGCCCGGACCAGTCCTGGTGCTGCTGCAGCAGTGACAGCAGCCGGAGGAGGCGAGCGGACGTTTCGAGCATGCCTCGATTCTCGCGCGCAACGAGGACAGAAGCTGACCTCATTGGTGGGGAGAGTTCTCCCATGACACCTTTCCGCATCGAGTTTCCGCAGGCCGCGATCGACGACCTGCACCGTCGGGTGGCCGACACGCGGCGGCCGTCGCAGGTGCCCGACGTCGACTGGTCGCGCGGTGTTCCCGTTTCCTGGCTGGACGAGCTGCTCGTCCAGTGGCCCACGCACGACTGGCGGGCGACCGAGGCCCGGCTCAACGCATATCCGCAGTTCGTCACCGAGATCGACGGGCAGCCGATCCACTTCCTGCACGTGCGGTCCCCGCACGAAAATGCGTCGCCGCTGATCCTGCTGCACGGGTGGCCCGGTTCGGTCCTCGAATTTCTCGACGTCATCGAGCCGCTCACCGAGGACTTCCACCTGGTGATCCCCTCGCACCCCAACTTCGGTCTCACCGGACCGGCCGCGGCGGGCTGGGACAGCAACCGGATCGCGTCCGCGTATGCGGCGTTGATGGCCTCGCTGGGGTACGAGCGGTACTTCGCCCAGGGTGGCGACTTCGGCGCGTTCATCGCGCCGGACCTGGGCCGGGTGGACCCGGAGCGCGTGGCGGCGGTGCACGTGAACGCGGCGACGGTCGGGTTCATCCCGTTCGAGGCTCCGGAGGGTGAGTTCACCGATGCGGAGAAGGTGCGGTTGGAGCGTCGCGAACGCTTTCTGAACGACGGGAGTGGCTACTTCCAGATCCAGGCCAGCCGCCCGCACACGCTCGGGTTCGCGCTCGCCGACTCGCCGGCCGGGCAGCTCGCGTGGATCGGCGAGAAGTTCCACGACTGGGCGCATCCGGCGGGGTCGATCGCCGCGGCGCACGTGCTCGACCACGCGACGCTGTACTGGCTGACCAACACCGGGGCGTCGTCGGCGCAGATGTACTTCGAGTCAATGCATTCAAAGAACTGGCCGACGCCGTCCGCGGTGCCGACCGGGGTGGCGAACTTCGCCGAGGACGTGGCGATCCGCAAGTACGCCGAGCCGCTGAACAACATCGTCCACTGGGCCGAGTACGAACAGGGCGGCCACTTCGCCGCCCTCGAGGTGCCCTCCCTCTTCGTCGACGAGGTCCGGAGCTTCTTCGGGTCACGGGATCTCGGGGGACGGGTCGGTGCGTAGGCGGCTGTAGAGGAGGCCGTCTCGCCACTCGCCGTCGCTGAACTCCGCGGCGCGGATGCGGCCCTCCAGGTGGAAGCCGGCCTTCACCAGGGACTTCTGCTCGGGGATGTTCTCGACGCGGGTGCCGGCCTGGATCCGCTGGATCGGCTCGCGGGTGAACAGGTAGTCGCAGAGCATGGCCTGGGCCCGCCAGCCGATGCCCTGGCCCCGTCGCTCCGGCACGACGACGATGCCGATCTCCCAGCTCAGCCGCGGTACGCCGAACGAGGCCGTACGCCAGTTGAGCAGCGCGACGGCCTCGGCGTCGTGCTCCGCCACGAGCCAACTGTTCCCGTCGCTGAAAAATCCGTCCTTCGCGAGACGGCGTGCGGGCTCGCCCGGGTCGGCGAACCCGGGCCAGCTCAGGCCCCAGAAGTCGGGATCGGTGCGCAGCAACTGGAACAGGACGAGGTCGGGCTCGGCGACGGGCCGGAGTTTCACTTGTTCTCCTCCGCTGGGTGGGTAAACGCGGCACGCACTCGACTTGATCGAACACACGTTCGTATCCTGCGGGTATGCGAGTGGTCCGGCACTGGTGGAACCAGCAATGGGGGCGGCTGGGGCGCCGTGACGTCTACGTGCGCGGTGACGGCACCCGCTTCGAGGTCGAGGTCGCCCAGGGCGGGGCGGAGGGCAAGCGGTGGGTGGCGCTGTTCGACAGCGTCGAAGAGGCCGTCGAGGAGGCGGAGAGGCACCTCCTCGACCCTCACGACCGCTGGCGGGACGTCAGCGACGCCCACAATGCTCACCACGGGTAGACGTGACTCGGAAGCAGCAACGCGAGCTCGCCGATCGGGAGAACGACGGTCAGGACACCCAACGCGCTCGCCCGAACGATCGACGGCGGTCGGGAAGTCAGCAGCACTGCCCATCCGATCGCTGCCCCTGCGGCGATCGCCCCCGCGAGCAGGACCGGGTTCGCCGGTCGGTACGGCGCGGTGGAGCCCGCGAGGTGGAGGGCCAGTTGGAAGGCCCAGAGGCCGCCCCACACGCCGAGCGCGGTGAGCACCGCGACGGTGGCGAGCTTCATGACGCCCACGCCCAGAGCACGAGCAGCGGCACCGCGAGAATCGGCGCGGCCAGGGCGCCGACACCGGCCGCGACGAGCGCGTCCACGGCCGGCCGGGGTCCGGGATTCCGCCACGTGGCGCCGAGGATCGCCCACCCGACGAGGATCGCCAGGCCGATCAACGGCACCCCGCCCACGGCGAAAAACGCGAGCCCGAAGCTCTTCGGACCCAGCCACGCCCACCCGAAGACCACCAGCAGGTGCGCGCCGAACAGATAATCGACGACGAGCAACGTCGTCCACCACGGACGCGTGAGAACGGACCCGGTCACCCGAAAATTCTCCCGCCCGGACCACTCGCGCAGCGGCGTTATCGCAAAGCGGCCAGGCCGCGGAGTAGGGCTTGCAGGCCTTCGGTGAACTCCTCGTCGGCGGACAACGCCAGGGCTCTTCGTGCGTTCGCGGTCGTGTGCGGGAAGTCGTCGGCGGGTAGGTCGGCCAGCGCTCGGGTGCCCGTGCCGGACAGGGGCCCGAGGTGCTCGAGTTGCATCGCGCCGACCAGATAGCTGAACACCGCCCGCACCGCGATCACCCGCTCGCGGTCGGCGAACCCGGCGTCGGTGAGGACGGCGAGCAGCGACTCCGCCCAGCGCAGGGTGCCCGGCGACTGGTGCCGGTGAGTGAGCGTCAGCGCGACGACCGCCGGATGTGCGGCGAACGCGGCGCGGGCCCGCGCGGCCAGCTCCACGACCTGTTCTTCCCACGGGCCCGTCGGCGGGTCGGTGTCCACCGTCTCGAAGACGTGGTCGACGACCAGCCGCTCGAGTTCCTCCCGGTCGGCCACGTACCGGTACAGCCCCATCGTGCTCATCCCGAGCTCGGCGGCGACAGTGCGCATCGACAGGTCCCGCCGGTCAGCCACCGCGAGCGCGGCAACGGCGAGTTGGTCGGGAGTCAGTGAGCGTGGTCGAGGCATGGCACTTGACAGCGTACGGCCTACGCTTACGGTGGTGAGCGTAGGCCGTACGCTAACGAGGAGGCCGTGATGCTTCAGACCGTGCTCGGCGAGGCGGTGAGCCTCGAGCCGACCGACGGCTTCGTCCACCTGCAGTTCCGGCGGTTCGCCGGCTGCCCGATCTGCAACCTGCACTTACGGACGATCGTCGAGCGTCATGACGAGATCGTTGCCGCCGGGGTGCGGGAGGTCGTCGTGTTCCACTCGCCGGTCGACGAGTTGCGCGAGTACGCGGCGGATGTGCCGTTCGCGCTGGTCGCCGACCCCGACAAGACGCTGTACCGGGAATGGGGCGTCGAAGCCGGACGCCGGGCGCTGCTCGACCCGCGGGTCTGGCCCGTGATCGTGCGGGCGGTCGTCGCCGGAATCCGGCGGCGTGACCGGTCACCAGCGCTGGCCCAGCCCGGTGGTCGGCTGGGACTCCCCGCTGACTTCCTGATCGCTCCCGGCGGCGCTGTCGTCGCGTCGAAGCGCGGCACGCACGCCTACGACCAGTGGTCGGTCGACGAGATCCTCGACCATGCGTCGACTTAGGTCTATGGGTGGGCTACCTCCGGCCGCTGAGGTGGACGCGCGGCGGGGCTGACTCTGGGGATGCGCCGGTGCGAACGCCCGCGCGGAACCCGGGAGGAGTCACCGATGTCCCGTCGACGGCGGATCGCGGCAGTGGTCGCGCTGGGGGTGCTGGCGCCGTGGGCCGCCGAATGCTCGTGGGGCGGATTCGCCCTCCGCGACTACCTGATCGTCGTGGTGTTCCTCGGCCCGATGTACGGCGGCGCGGTGATCCTCATCCGCGAAGCCGTGCGCAGAGCCGGTCGCGGCTGGCCGTCGATCGCGCTGCTCGGCGCCGCGTTCGGCGTGTTCATGGCGGGCCTCGTCGACCAGTCGCTGTTCAACCCCGACTACCTCGACGACACCGAATACGCCGGCATGATCCGCGACGCCACGCTGACCCAGCTACCGGGCCTCGGGCTCAGCGTCGGCGACGCGCTCAACTTCGTCGGTAACCACATCGTGCTGAGCGTCTGCCTGCCGATCGTGGTCGTCGAGTCGATCGTCGGTCCGCAGGGGCGTCGTGAGCCGTGGCTCGGCCGGTGGGGTCTGGGTGCGGTCGGGGTTCTGTTCGTGCTCGGCAGTCTGCTCATTCATTCCGACGCCACCAAGGGCTTTGCCGCGGCGCCGCACCAGATCGGGGTGGCGGTCGCGAGCATTGTCGTGCTCGTCGGGCCGGCGTTCGTGCCGCGATCGTTGGCGCGGCGGCTTGCGTGGAGTTGGCCGCGGCCGAAGGCCTGGAGTGATCCGCGCACCAAGCCAGCGCCAGCGGCTTTTTGGTGTGCGGTGGTCACTCTGATAGCGGCGGCCAGCTCGGACCTCGTCCCCGGCTGGGGCGGCGTCGCGATCAACGTCGCGGTGATCCTCACCGCGACCGTCGTGATCGTCCGCTGGTCGCAGCGTCCGGGCTGGACCCAGCGACACGTGCTCGCCGCGTTCTCCGGACCGCTAGTGCTGGCGGCTGCCGTCGCCTACGTGGTGCCGAACTACGCACCGGCCTCCCCGACCCAGGCGCTCCTCGGTGACGTCACGATCACCGTCGTCACCGTCGCCCTGCTCACCGCGGGTTTCCTGCGTCTACGACAAGGCCGAAATAACGAGTTCCAGCCACTGAACTAGTTATCGTCTGCGAGTGACCGTGGCGGGGCTGGTGCGGCGTGGCCGGGTGGTAGCGGTTGCGTTCGGTGCGGTGGCGCTCCTGCTCGCGCCGGTGATCCGGGCGATGCCGGTCGACTGGTTGCATTTCTACAGCCTGTCGACCGGCGTCGGGTTGCTTCTCCTGCTGATCGTGGGAAGCCCTCGCGCCCGGCGGCCCGACGCCCACCGAAGTGCGCGGCCGGGCACTCTGGCTGCAGGTGCACCACAACGCCGAGCGCCTCGGGCGTGCGCGGACCGCTTGAGTCTCCAGCGGGTGGAGGCCGCACGCTTGTCGCGTGGACGACCTGTACTCGATCGGTGAGCTGGCCCGCCGGACCGGCCTGTCCGTCCGGACCATCCGCTTCTACGCCGACGCCGGCATCGTGCCGCCGACGGACCGGAGCGCGGCCGGGTACCGGCGCTACGACGCCGACGCCGTAGCGCGCCTGGAGCTGGTCCGGACGCTGCGCGACCTGGGCCTCGACCTCGCGACGATCCGGCGGGTCGTGGACCGGCACGTGTCGCTCGACGAGGTCGCCGCGGCGCACGTCGAGGCGCTCGACGTCCAGATCCGCAGTCTGACCGCCCAACGAACGGTGCTGTCGCTGATCGCGGCGCGCGGCACCGACCCCTCGGAGGTTCCTCTCATGCATCGACTTGCCCGTCTCTCCGCCGCTGAGCGCGAGCGTCTCGTGTCGACGTTCGTCGAGGAGACGTTCGGAGACCTGGACACCAATCCCGAGTTCGTCGAGATGATGCGGACGGCGCTGCCGGATCTGCCCGAGGATCCGAGCCCGCAGCAGCTCGCGGACTGGGTCGCGTTGGCCGAGCTCATTCAGGACACGCAGTTCCGAGCCGCGGCCCGGCGCGCCGCCGAGCACCAGGCGGCCGAGCGGGCCGCCGGCGACCGCACGGGGCTGCACGGCGCGCTCACCCAGAACGTCCGGGATCTGGTCGGCGACGCTCTGGCGGCGGACATCGACCCGGAGTCGGCGGCCGCGAAGCCCGTCGTCGAACTGATCGTCGCGGCCTACACGGCGGAGTTCGGCGCGACCGACAGCCCGAGCTACCGGGAGGCGCTGATCACGCGCCTCGAAGTCGGCGCCGACCCGTATGCCGAGCGCTACTTCCAGCTCCTGTCCCGCCTTAACGGCTGGCCCGAGTCCCCGTCCCTCCAACCGACAGTCCAGTGGCTGACCACCGCACTACGCGTCGCCGTCGTGCACCACCAGGGCGATCTGGACGCGGTTCGTCGCGTCAAGTTTGGTGAGTAGGCGGGACACGTGCGCCTTGACGGTCGGCAGGCTCATGCGTAACTCGGACGCGATCTCGGCGTTCGAACAGCCACGCCCCACCGCCAGCGCGACCTCACGCTCACGGGCCGTGAGCCGATCCAGGAGCACGCGAGCGGGGCCACGACGCGGCGCACTCTCCGCCACGTGCTCGATGAGCTGCCTGGTCACCGACGGCGACAACATCGCGTCCCCGGCGACGACAGTGCGCACCGCCTGGATCAACTCCCGCGGCGGAGTGTCCTTCAACAGGAATCCGCTCGCCCCGGCACGCAACGCCCGCAGCACGTAGTCGTCGGCCGAGAACGTGGTCAGCACGACGACGTGCGGCCGGTCCGCCCGCGACCGCAGCCGCTCGGTGGCGACCAACCCGTCGACGTTCGGCATCCGGATGTCCATCAGCACGACGTCCGGCGAGTGCGCGTCGACGACCCGGACGGCCTCGGCCCCGTCCGCAGCCTCGGCCACGATGACGATGTCGGGCGCAGCGGCCAGCAACAGCCGCAGCCCCGCCCGCACCAGCGGATCGTCGTCCACGATGGCGAGTCGGATCACGTCGGCCAGGGCAACCACCCCTCCAGGCGGAAGCGGCCGTCCGCGTCCGAACCGTGCTCCAGGCGACCGCCGGCGAGCGCGAAGCGTTCGCGTAAGCCGACGAGCCCCAGCCCGGCGCCGGGCACGGCGGAGTGCGGTGTGATCGGCAGGGGATTCGTGACCCGTGCCTCCAGGCCCTCGCCGGGTGCACCGGAGACACGCACGTCCGCTGTGGTGTGCGGTGCGTGCTTGCGCACGTTCGTCAGCCCCTCCTGCACCAGCCGGTACACGGTTCGTCCTGCGGTGGCCGGCACCGTAGCGTCGATATGGCAGTTGTAGGAAACCTTGGTGCCTGCGGCGCGGGCGGTCTCGACGAGCTCCGGCAGGTCGCCCAGGTCCGGTTGCGGCCGTTCCCCGCTACTGCCCGTCGGCTCGGCGCGGAGCACGCCGATGATCTCGCGAAGGTCCTCGAGCGCCTCGTGGGTGTTCGCGCGGATCACGCCGGCGGCTTCGGCGATCTCTTCGCGGCGCGCGTCGGTGCGGATCTCCAACGCGCCCGCGTGCAGGCTGAGCAGCGACAACCGGTGCGCGAGGATGTCGTGCATCTCGCGGGCGATGCGGGTGCGCTCGGTGAGGCGCGCCTGGTCGACCCGCAGGTGCTGCTCGGCCTCCAGCTGGGCGGCGCGGTCACGCAGCGACCGCACGAGATGCCGCTGCGTCCGCACGGCCGACCCCCACCCGACGGCGGCGGCGAGAAGCGCACCGCGGAGCGTGAAGTCGACCCAGATCGGGAACTCCGGATCGGCGTGGAGCAGGAAGAACACCGGCACCGTCGCCAGGTTCGCGGCGGCCACGGCCAGCGCTACCCGGGTCCGGTGCGCCACCGCCACGGCGAACACCGCGACGGTGATCGCCGCAGTGGTCGCGCCCACCACGGCGCCGATCGGCGTGAACACCAGCGCCAGGATCAGCGGCCACTGGTTGCGCCACCACAGCGCGACGCAGCAACCGGCCGCCACAGCCACGTCGACGTACCACGGCAAGAACGGTTGGTCACCGAACCGCGCGAGCAGGGCCGTGCAGCACAGCGTCAACAGGACCGTGCCGAAGCGCCTCACCGAATAAGCGTAAGTGCGCCGAAGAGGCCGGTGAACCCCTACTTCAGTAGGGGTACGGCCGCGCACGACGGCCGATGTCCGCACGCCGGATCCCGGCGAACCTCGGACCATGATCGACGTACACAACCTCACGAAACGCTACGGCGACCGCCTCGCCGTCGACGACGTCTCCTTCACCTGCGAACCCGGCACGGTGACCGGCTTCCTCGGACCCAACGGCGCCGGCAAGTCCACCACGCTGCGGATTCTCTGCGGTCTGGCCGCCGCGTCGTCCGGCTCCGCGCTCATCGGTGGCACGCCCTACCGCGAACTTCCCGTTCCTGGCCGTCGCGTCGGGGTTCTGCTCGACGCCTCCGCCCAACACGGTGGCCGTACCGGCCGCGAAATTCTGTCCCTGTCGGCTTCCGTCCTTCAGATCGACGCCAATCGGGTGGACGAACTGCTCGATGAGGTGGGGCTGGCTGACGCCGGACGTCGACGTGTGCGCGGTTATTCGCTGGGCATGCGCCAGCGGTTGGGCATCGCGCACGCGCTGCTCGGCGAACCCGAGGTGCTGATTCTCGACGAGCCGGCGAACGGGTTGGACCCGGAAGGGATCTGGTGGATGCGCCAGGTGCTGCGCTCGCACGCGGACCGGGGCGGCACGGTGTTGCTGTCGTCGCACCTGCTCGCGGAAGTCGACCGGGCCGCCGACCGGCTGGTGATCGTCGCCCGGGGGCGCATCGTCGCGCAGGGAACGCGGGACGAGCTCGGTGGCGACGACCTGGAAGCGATGTTCCTGCGGCTCACGGGGGTGACGTCGTGATTCTGGTCGAGCTGCGGAAGGCAGTCGACACGCGGGCGGGTGCGGCGTTGCCTGTGACCATCGGGGTGCTGGTCGTCGCGGTGACGGGGGTGCAGTTGGCGTTCGCCGACGACCGGACGTGGGTGTCGGTCGTGGCGAATGCGCAGCAGCCGGTGTCGGTGCTGGTGCCGTTGATCGGGTTGTTGCTGGTGACGGGGGAGTGGTCGCAGCGCACCGGGCTGACGACGTTCGTGCTGGTGCCGGCGCGGTCCCGGGTGGTGGTGGCGAAGTTCGTGGCGGCGAGTGTGCTGTCGGTGGTGGTGTCTGTCGTGGGGTTCCTGATCACGTTCGTGATGTTGATCGGGAGCGAGTGGGAGTTCTCCTGGTCGGTGGTCGTCCAGTTGGTGCTCGTGAACTGGTTGACGACGATGTTCGGTACGTCGTTCGGGTTGTTGCTGTGGTATTCGGCGCCGGCGATCGTCGTCTATTACGTGGTGCCTTTTGTGTGGACGTTCGTGGGGAGGCTCGCGCCGGGGCTCGAGTCGGTGTCGCCGTGGCTCGATCTCGGGCAGTCGAGGATGCCCCTGGCTGCGCCGGGTGTGGCTGCTCGCGAGTGGGCCCAGCTCCTCACGTCGTCCCTGCTCTGGATAGCCGTCCCCGCCGCGCTCGGCACCCTCCGCCTCAACCGCTCCGACCTCAGCTGACCTCGAATCCGGATGCTTTTACAGTCGACGGGTGGCAACGATTGTTGAGCTCGCTTCGTACCCCGTGAAGTCGTGCGCCGCCGCCGTGGCCGGCTCGCTGACGATCGGTCCGGCCGGACCGGCGCACGACCGCGCGTTCCTGGTCACCGACGCCCACGGCGACTTCCGCACCCAGCGCGTCCTCCCGCGGCTCGCGGTGATCCGACCGGCGGTCAGCGACGACGGCACGACGCTGACGCTGCACGCGCCGGACGTCGAACCCTGCGAAGTGCCGATCGACCTGGCGGGACCCCGGTCACCCGTGTCGCTGTTCGGTGACCCCTACACCGGCATCGACCAGGGCGACGACGTCGCCGACTGGCTCGCCACGGTGCTCGGCGGCGCGTACCGGTTGATGCGCGTGCCGCCCGAGCACCAGCGCGTCACCAAGGGGGAGACCGACGGCACCGCGAGCTACGCCGACAGCTCACCGCTGATGCTGCTGTCGCGGGCCTCGCTGCGCGCTCTCAACGCCCGCCTGGCCGAGCGGGGCCAGCCCGAGATGCCGATGGCCCGGTTCCGGCCGAACCTGATCGTCGACGGCTGGGACGAGCCGCACACCGAGGACGGACTGCGCCGATTCCGGGTCGGCGACACCGAGTTGGCGTTCGCGAAGCTGTGCCTGCGGTGCGCGGTGGTCACCGTGGATCAGGACGCCGGCCGGAAACGCGGCCCGGAGCCGCTGCGGACGCTCGCCACGTACCGCCGCGCGCCCGGGGGCCTCGCGTTCGGCGTCAAGATTTCGGTGGTGCGGGGCGGCAAGGTCTCCGTCGGCGACACGATCGACGTAAATGGCTGGGCCGACTCGCCACAATGATCCAATGCAGATCTTCCTCGAGACCGAGCGGCTGGTGCTGCGGCGAGCGACTCTCGACGACCTCGATGCGATCGTCGAACTCGACAGCGATCCGAAGGTGACCTGGTTCGTCACCGGCGGCCGGGCCACACCGCGCGAGGTGCTGCGCGACGAAGTGTTGCCGCGCTGGTTCTCGTTCTACGACCGCTACCCGGGGTTCGGCTACTTCATCGCGATCGAGAAGGCCACCGGCGACTTCCTCGGCTGGTTCCTGCTGCGCCCCAACGACAAGCCGGTCCGGTCCGACGGCAGCACGCGCGACGGCATCGAGCTGGGTTACCGGCTGCGGCAGGCGTCGTGGGGTAAGGGGTACGCCACCGAGGGCTCGAAGGCGCTCGTCGACAAGGGGTTCGCCGACCTGGGCGTCGAGCGGATCTTCGCCGAGGCGCTGGCCGTCCACGGCGCGTCGCGTCGGGTGATGGAGAAGGCCGGGCTGCGGTTCGTCCGCGCGTGCCGGGACAACTGGCCGGACAAGATCCCGGGCGACGAGAACGGCGACGTCGAGTACGCGCTGACTCGGGACGAGTGGAGGGTACTCACCGGGGCGGATGCGGCGACTCGCTGACGCTGATCCGGTTCATCTTCTCGCCGTCCCACCGGTACTCCTCGGTTCGCCAGGGGCCGCCCGCGAATTGCAGTTCGAGCGTGATCACCTGGCCTGCGATCGTCACCACCGGAACGACGTAGGACTGCTCGGCGTAGAGGGCCGCGAGTGGCTTCGGCCCTCCGCGCTCGTTGCTGGTGAACGCGGCGACCACCCACCGGCTCTCCGGGCCGCCGACGTCGGCGTCGCCGTGGCACTCGAGGACCACCACGGCGTCGTCCCGGTCGTCGCCGGTGAAGTCGCCGTAGGACGGCGCGCCGATCGAGTACTGCCACGGCGGGAAGGCCGCCTTGCCGTCGGTGAATTGCACCCGCCGGTGCGGGCACCCGTCGTTGGTCGGCAGGTTCATCACCGAGTTCGGCCAGTCGATGCGCCAGTCGTCCGAAACCGATCGGCTCAGGGGAGTGGGAGGGGCCGACGTCGGTATGGGCACCTCGGAGGAGCCTGTCGACGACGATCCGCCGCGAGCGGCCGGCTGCAGCCGGTCGGGCCGTTCCTGCCAGAGTCCGACGAAGACGGCCGCGACGAGCACGACCACGGCAGCGACCATCGCACCGAGACGGCGGCGGCGTTGGGTGGCGCGGGCTCGGGCGGCGGCCGGGCCGGGGCCCCGGTAGGGCTCGTCGGCGGCGGCACGCAGATCCCGAAGGTGCTCGTCAATGTTTTCGTTCATCGCGCTGCCCTCTCGCCGAGTTGGGCCGCCAGTGCTGCCCGCCCGCGGTGCAGCCAGGACTTCACCGTGCCGTCGGCCACCCGCTCGCTCGCCGCGATCTCCGCGATCGGCAGGTCGGCCAGGTAGTGCAGCACGATCGCCCGGCGGTGGTTCGCGGGTAGCGTCGCGAGTGCCGCGACCAGGGCCACGTGCGCCGGGTCGGGCGGCGGCACCACGGGTTCCTCGCGCTGCCCGGCCAGGAACGTCAACGCCCGGCGGGCGCGCCGCCACCGGCTGATCGCCAGCCGCCACGCGACCGTCCGCACCCACGCGGCCGGTTCGTCGTAACCGCGGATCTTGGCCCAGTGGGCCCACCCGCGCGAGAACGCCTCCTGCACCAGCTCCTGGGCCTCGCCGCGGTCACCCGTGTAGGCGTAGAGCTGCTTGCACAGCGAGGGGAAGTGCTCGGCATAGAAGTCCGCGAACTCCTGCTCCATCAGCGACCCCCGCTCGGTATATAGAGGAACACGCCGACGTCAGGCGTCGGTTGCAGTCGATTCCCGAAACCGCAGGTACTCGTCGAGGCGTGCGGCGGCGAACAGCATCGCGCGGCCCCGGTCGGTCAGGCGGTCGCGCCAACCGGCCAGCGAATCGGCCAGCGCCTCGACGCCGCCGGCGCCCCGCACCTGCGAGAGCACCGTCGCGATGTGCCCGAGCAGGTAACCCCCGCGCCGCAGGAGGTGGGCCAACTCGGCGTCCCGGACGTCGTCAGGCGTGTAGAACCGGTAGCCCGAACGGTCACGCGGTGGCACGAGAATCCCCGCCCGCTCCCACTTCCGCAGCGTCGCCGGGCTCACGCCCAACCGATGGGCGACGGCGCTCACCGGCAACACCCCACCGGCCGGCGCGGGCACCCCGGTCAACACCCCGATCGCCGCCGAGACGGCATCGAGCGTCTCCCGGTCGCGCAGCAGCACGGCATGGCTGCGATCAACAGCGCGCAGGGCGTCGTCGACATTGTTGTCGTTGACCGAACGGAGGATCTCGCCGCCGGTCGCGTACCCGTGGGCGGGTAGTTGCGCGAGAAACGCGCGCAGCGCGTGCGCGTGCAGGTCGGTGTAGATCCGGTAGCCGGACGCCGTGCGCGAAGCGGGCGGCAGCACCCCGCGGCGTTCGTAGTTGCGCACCGCCTGCGCGGTCAGTCCGTGTTCGCGGGCCAGGTCCACGGGCCGGTGGGTCTGTACCCCGGTTTGAGGTTTCGGCACGCGTCTCCTGGCGTTGGTGAGGAAAAGCCTCAACCGCTCGTTCAACGATACGGTTCAAGGGTATGGATACCGCACTGGAAGCTCTGCTGGAGAACAGTCCGACCGTGCTGGCGCTCGGGGAGCCGAGCCATGCCGTCCCCGCGTTCCAGGAACAGCGCAACGAGGTCTTCGCCGAACTGGTGGAGCGCGGGTTCCGTTCGATCGCGTTGGAGACCGACCGGATCGCGGCGATCGCGATCGACGACTACGTCAACGGCCGCACCGACTCCTGGTCGCCCGACGCGTTCAGCCACAACTGGGGCGCGCTGGAGGGCAACCGCGAGCTCGTGGAGTGGATGCGCTCCTCCGAGCAGCCGCTCACGTTCTACGGCATGGACGCGGTCACGGAGACCGTCACCGCGCCCAGCCCGCGTCCCTACCTGCGCGAACTCTGCGAGTACGTGGCCCCGGAACGCTGGGGAGCGCTCGACGAACTGCTCGGCGACGACGAGCCCTGGGACGAGGTGTTCGACCCGTCGGCGTCCCTGGGGAACTCGCCGCAGGCCGTGCAGCTGCGCGCGGCGACCGACGACCTGATCGGAGCGCTGTACGTCGCGGCGCCGAGGCTGACCGCACGGGACTGGTACCGCGCCCGCGCCTGCGGCACCGCGGTGCTCAACCTGCTCCGCTACCACGCGCAGGTCGCGATCGACGGGCCCGACCGACTCAGCCGGATGTCCGCCGTCCGCGACGCCTGGATGGCGCAGAACATGTTGGAGATCCGGATGATCGAACAGCACCGCGGCCCGACGCTCCTGCACGCCCACAACCGCCACGTGCAGCGCAATCCCAGCCGGATGACGATGGGCGCGGAAGAACTCGAGTGGGCCAGCGCGGGCTCGATCCTGTCCGCGCTGCTCGGTGACCGCTACGCAGTCGTTCTCGGAAGCCTCGGCGCGGCTCCGGCGCTCCGCCTGGCGGCCCCTCCCGTCACTACCTACGAGCACGCTCTCGACGCCCTGAGCCAGCGGTTCATCAGCGGGGCGGCCGCCCGGGAGGCGACAGTGGCGTCGGAGCGGCGCGGCGACGTACCGAACCAGATGCACTTTCCGCTGGAAGCCGAGGACCTCGCGTCCGCGGACGCGTTCCTGCACATCGCCGTGGCGCCGGGCGAGGCTCCCGATCCGAACGAGACCGTGTCGGAGATGGCCGCGAACCGCGCCGGGGGCCTGGCCGGGCTGATCAGCCGGCTGCCGGACGTGAAGCAGCTGTACGTCGAGTACGGCTCGGAGGCGCCGGAGAGCAACTGGGGCAACTACTTCTTCTACGTCGGTGACGACCAGTACCAGCCGTTCGCGACCGTCGTCATCCGGAACATGCCGGGCTTCGACGAGGAGTCGCAGCTCGACCGGCCCGACGTCGTCCGGCTGAATCTCCACGTGGGGAGGGCCGAGTTCCAGCGACGTTTTTCCCAGGACAGTTTTGATTACTCGGCGATCGACGAGATCCTGCCGCACCCGGTCTACGCCGCCCAGGGCTGGATCTGCGTGCTCAACCCCGAGCGGACGTTCGACGAGGTCAACCAGCTGATCGGGCTGGCTCACGCGAATGCGGTCGCCCGCCGGGAACGACGGGGGCCGAGGACGGCCGGCTGACGAGCGCCATCTTTATCGGGAGGATTGAGTCTTTCCGCGCTCCAGGAGAAGGATCACCACAGCGACGACCGCCAGGATCACCAGCGGGACGATCCAGAGGGCCGCGCCGGGGTCGTCGCCGAGGACGAAGCGGAGGAGTCCGCCGCGGCGGACTCCGATCGCGTACTGGACGAGCGGGATGACGCCGAGCGAGACGCCGATGAGGGCGAGGAAGCCCTGCCAGCCGTCAATCGTCTTGTTCTTTGCCATGGCGTGCTCCTTAGCAATGCGGTCGCATTGATATTATGGGACCGTGCCAAGGACCGCTGATCACTCGGAAAATCGCAGGGTGTTGAGCCGCGCGGCGTGGGACCTGATCGCGGCCGGCGGAATGGAGGCGGTGTCCCTGCGCACGGTCGCCAAGCAGGCCGGCGTCTCGATGGGGCGGGTGCAGTACTACTTCAAGACCAAGGACGACCTGCTGCTGTACGCGCTCGAGGACGCGCACGGGCGGATGACCGCGCGTATTCTCGACCGAATTTCGGATGAGGATCCGCGGGCGGCGCTGTTGGTCGTGCTGGACGAACTGCTCGGTGGCGACCCCGAGACCCGGGACGCGATCCGCGTGCACCTCGCGTTCGCCGCGAAGGCCCGGGAGGACGAGCGGCTGGCCGCGGTGCTGGTCGAGGGCGACGACGAGCTGCTGGCACTGGCGGTGCACGTCGTGGGTCTGGCGCGCGACGCCGGGGCGGACGTCGATCCTTCGCTGGACGGGCAGGCGCTGTGGGTGCTCGCCCGCGGCCTGGGGGTGGACGTGGCGCTCTACCGCCTGCCGATCTCCCGGGCGCGCGAGGTCCTGGCCCACGCGGTGGCGCGGCTAGCGCCGCCACTCGGGAGCGAGCACTGACCACACCTCGATGTCGTCGCGGCGGCCGCGGAACAGGTAGTGCTCCCGCAGGACGCCGTCGAGCTGCATGCCGAGGCGCTTCGCGACCGCGATGCTCGCCGTGTTACCGGACGAGGCCTGCCACTCGACGCGGTGGATGCCGCGCTCGAGGATCGCCCAGTCGATGATCGTCGTCGCCGCGCGGGTGACGAGGCCCTTGCCGGTGGCCGCCGGTTCGAGCCAGCAGCCGGCCTCGGCGTAACCCCGGGGCACGTCCAGAATTCGGAACAGGACGCCGCCGACCAGCTTCCCGTCGAGCCAGATGCCCCAGATGCGTCCGGTGTCCTCGGCTGCCTTGAAGGCGTAGTCCTGCAGGAACGCCTTGGCCGACGCGGAGTCGGTGACCGCGTCGGCGAGGCGTATCCAGCGGCCTATCGACTCGCGGCCGCGGTCGATGTTGGCGAGGAGCTCCTCGGAGAGCCAGGGGTCCAGCGGGCGCAGTTCGGCGCCGTCGCCCAGGGGGTTGGAGAACATCAACTCGCGGTGGCTTCCTGCTGGATGCGGTCGAACTGGGCGGCCATGGCCTCGGCGAGGGCCTGGGCGCCGGAGAGCGGACGCACCATCACCGTGAGGTCGTCGATCAGGCCTTCGTCGTTGAGGTGCAGGAAGTCGCAGCCCTCGATGTCCTTGCCCTGCACTGTGGTTCGGAAGACCAGCGAGTGGCTTCGACCGTCCGCACCGGACATCTCACGGACGTAGTGGAAGTCCTCGAAGACGCGCAGCACGCCACGCAGGATCGCGGCGGTGAGCGCCTTGCCGGCGTACGGCTTGAACGCGACCGGGCTGTGGAACACCACGTCGTCGGCGAGGAGGGCTTCGACGGCTGCGGTATCGCCGGACTCGGCTGCTTTGCGGAACGCTTCCACGGGTGCCTCCACGGCATCTGAACGTAGGGTCGACGGGTGGAACCGATCGGAGTGTTGCATCCGGGTGCGATGGGCGCTGCCGTGGGCGGGGAACTGGTCGCGGCGGGCCACGCCGTGTACTGGGTGACGGCGGACCGCGGAGCGAACACGTACCGCCGGTCGCAAGCCGCCGGCCTGCGACCGCTCGCCACGCTCGACGAGCTGGCGTCGACCTGCGCGGTGATCCTGAGCATCTGTCCACCCGCCGCCGCCTCGTCGGTCGCCTCCGCGGTGGCCGCCACCGGCTTCGACGGGATCTTCGTGGACGCCAATGCGATCGCCCCGTCCCGGGCGCGCGAGATCGCCACGATCCTGCCCACCGTCGACGGGGGAATCGTCGGCCCGCCACCGGGCGGACCGGGCCGGACGATCCTGTACCTCTCGGGCACGGGCGCCGGGGATCTCACCGCCCTTTTCACGGGCACGCGCGTCGAGACCCGCGTCCTCGACGGCGAGGTCGGGAAAGCGTCCGCGCTGAAGCTGGCGTTCGCGGCCTACAACAAGATCTCGTGCGCGCTGGCGGCACAGTCCTACGCCCTGGCGGCCTCCTACGGTGTTCAGAACGACCTCGAGACGCTGGCCGGATCGACGCTGCCCGGCACACCACTCGATGGACCCTCGGCGCTGAGCGGGGTCGCCGAGCGGGCCTGGCGCTGGGCACCGGAGATGCAAGAGATCGCCACCGCAGCGGCGGAGAGCGGCCTCGACCCGGGCATCGCCGAGGCGGCAGCGGCCCTGTTCGCCCGCTGGGACGTGTTCAAGGACGATTCGAATGTCCCGCTCGAGCGCCTCCTCGACGAGCTGCGCTAGCTCTCCGCTTTCCGCGCGCGGTACGCCGCGACGTTCGTCCGGTTGCCGCAGCCGTTGCTGCAGAACCGCCGCGACCGGTTCTTGGACAGGTCGACGAGGACGTCCTCGCAGTCGTCGGCGGCGCAGACGCGCATCCGGCCCAGCTCGTCCATGCGGACGACGTCGACCAGCGCCATCGCGGTCTCGACCTGGATTCGTACCGCCAGGTCGGCGTCGGGGGACACCGCGTGCAGGTGGTAGTCCCACCCGTCGTGGGCGACGAGCTGCGGCAGCGCGGCGGTCTCCCGCAGGATCGCGTTCGTCTCCTCGACGATCTCGTCGCGGTCGGCGTGCCAGAGGCGTTCGAGGCGAGGCCGGATCGCCCGGACGGCGGCCAGTTCCTCCTCGTCGCCGGTGACCCGGCCGGTGTAACCCCAGCGGGTCGCGAACTCGGTGACGTCGGTGAGACCGTCGGGGCTTTCGTGGGCGGAGTTCACCAGCTCGGCAGCCGCCATCAACGAAGCCTCGGTGTCATGAGCAAAAAGCACCTTGACTCCTTACGTGGGTGAGCTCTACCGTCGGTGTCATGAGTGTAACGAAGATTGCCTCTTACGCAGGGCTCGCCGTCGCCCTGGTGTCCGCAGTCTCGTTCGGCACCGCCGGCAGCTTCGGCGACTCGCTGATGTCGACGGGCTGGTCGTCGGGTGCCGTGGTCACCACCCGCATCGCGCTCGCCGCCGTGATCCTGACTGGACCGGCGCTCGTAGCCCTCCGCGGCCGCTGGCGGTCGTTGTGGTCGAACGCCGGCCTGATCGCCTTCTACGGCGCGGCCGCTGTGGGTGGCTGTCAGCTGTTCTTCTTCAACGCGGTGCAGCACCTGGACGTCGGTGTCGCGCTGCTGCTGGAGTACATGGGGATCGTCCTCGTCGTGCTCTGGATGTGGGCCCGCCACCGGCGGCGTCCCGGCTGGCTGACGATCGTCGGCATGGTCGCGGCGGTTGTCGGCCTCGTGCTCGTCCTCGACCCGTCGGGTGGTCTGGACCCGATCGGCGTGATGTGGGGTCTGCTCGCCGGTACCGGCCTGGCGGTGTACTTCGTCGTCTCCGCCCGCCAGGACGACGCGGTGCCGCCGCTGGTCGTCGCGTGGGGCGGCATGGTCGTGGGCGCTGTGGTGCTCGGCGCGTTCGCGTTGGTCGGGGCGCTGCCGATGGCCACTGCGAACACCGACGTCGAGCTGTTCGGGCAGCAGGTCAGCTGGCTCGTGCCGGTGCTCGGTCTGTCGGTCGTGGCCGCCGCGATCGCGTACTCCACGGGTGTCATCGCGGCGCGACTGCTCGGCGCGACCGTCGCGTCGTTCGTCGGACTGACCGAAGTGCTTTTCGCAGTGCTTTTCGCCGCCCTGTCGGTCGGCCAGATCCCTGGTGTCATGCAGCTGATCGGCGGGCTGGTCGTGCTCGTCGGCGTCGCGCTCGTCAAAGCCACGGAAACCAAGGGCGACGTCGAGCCGGCCGTGGAGCGTGAATTGTCGGTGGTGGGTGGTACACCGACAGCATGACTACCGTGGTCGAGGCGTTCGCGAGCGTCGCCGCGCAGGTGGTGGAGAAGTTCGTCGGGCGCAACGGGCGGGTGCGCGGCTCGTCGGTCGTCCACGCCGTGCACCCCGAGCGCTGGCTGGCGGAGATCCGCGTGCCGGCTCCCGCCTGCCGGGTGGGCATGGCTGGGTTCGAGCTCGACGCGCTCGTACCCACCGATGACGCGGTGACGTGCGCCCGCTGCCTACAGAGCGGCCAACACAGCACTGTCGGCCGCGTAGGCCCCCACCAACTACCCCTCTGGGAAGCGGATCCCGAATAACGGTTGCTCTAGGCTTACCGTTAGTGCAAACTTACCGATGTGCCTGCTGCAGCTGCCGTCCTCGACGCGCTCGGAGACCCGATGCGTCGATCCATCCTCGAAGAGATCCGCACCGCGCCACTGCCGGTCGGCGTGCTCGCCGACCGGCTGCCCATTTCCCGGCCGGCGGTTTCCCAGCACCTGCGGGTGCTGAAGAACGCCGAACTGGTCACTGAAACCGTCCAGGGAACGCGCCACCTCTACGGCATCGACCCGACGGGCTTCCGCGCGGTGAGTACGTATCTCGACCGCTTCTGGGCCGAAACCCTCGGCAACTTCGCCGCGCTGGCGGAGGCCGAGGCGCGCCGGTCCGATTCCACTCAGGAGTAACGCGTGAGCACAGATTCTCTCGTCGTGCGTAAGTCCGTCACCGTCCCGCTCTCCGCTGATCGGGCGTTCGAGCTGTTCACGAGCCGGATGACCGAGTTCTGGCCGAAGTCGCACAGCATCGGCGCCGTGCCGCTGGCCGAGGCCGTCGTCGAACCGCACGCCGGTGGGCGGTGGTACGAGCGCGGGGCGGACGGCAGCGAGTGCTCCTGGGGTCGCGTGACGGTCTGGGAGCCACCGACGCGCCTCGTCCTGCTCTGGCAGATCGACGCGTCGTTCAAGTTCGACCCCGACCTGGAGACCGAAGTCGAGATCACGTTCACCGAGGAGGGCGGCGCGACCCGCGTCGATCTGGTGCACCGCGACCTCGAACGGTTCGGCGACCAGGCGTTCGCCGTCCGCGACACGTTCGACTCCCCCGGTGGTTGGCCCGGCATCCTCGACGCCTACGTGGCGGCCGCCTGAGCGATGACGCGGCCCAGGTCGGTGGGGCGGGAGAACTGGGGCCAGTGGCCGGTGGGGAGTTCGACGTACTCGACGTCCCTGGTCCGGGCCAGCTCGAGGGCGTCGGGATCGCCCGCCGCGATCCACTCGCGCATCATCTCGGGCGTGTAGTCGCAGGCCACGACCGTGACCGGCACGTCGTAGCGGCGCTCGTCGGAGAGCACCTGGGGGTCGGTGGCCGCGCGTGCCGGTGAGGGTACGGACTGGGCGAGGATCGTCTGCTGGAGCTCGTCGTCCAGACCGACCAGCATCCCTTCCTCCCAGAACGACCAGTCCGGCATCCGGATCTCACCGTTCGCGGACGGCAACCCGTCGTTGACGCACTGGCCCTCGGCGACGGGTCCGCTCGCGGTGTAGATCACGCGGGCGACGCGGTGCGGCCTGGCGTCGGCAGCGGCCTGAGCCACCGCACCGCCGGCGGAGTGGCCCACCAGCACGACGGGGCCGTCCAGCGCGTCGATCCGGGAGACGACAGCGTCGACGTGGTCTCGCAGTGAGATCGCGGAGCGGTCGGCGTCCGGTGACTCCAGGCCGGGCAGCGTGACCGCGTGGGCGCGGTGGCCGGCCTCCTCCAGGGCGGGAACCACGGCGTTCCACGACGATCCGTCCAGCCAGAGGCCAGGGATCAGGAGGATGTCCACGAGCTCTCCTCGGACTCGGCCGGCAGCGCGCGCTGGGTAGGCAGCGCGTCGGGCTCGGTGTACTCCGCGGCGCGCTGGGCGATGAGGTCGCCGAACAGTCCCGAGAACCGGCCGCAGTCGTTGCAGTGGAAGCTGGTGTCCATGCGCCGGCTGCCGCAGTGGTCGCAGCTCCCGTTGTCCCGTGGATCGCCGTAGGCGCGCAGCGCTTCGACGAGAGCGCGCGCGACCGGCTCCCGCAGCGTCAGCTTCCGGCCGTCCACCTCGAGTTCGGTGTGGACCGGAGCCTCCGGGTCGAAGACGTCGATCCGAGCGACGAACTGGGCCAAGGCATCAACGACGTCATCCGGCATGCCCGACAAACTACTCACCCACCGCGCCGTCGGAGAGCTCTACGACCACATCCAGGTGGCCGAGGTGGCGGGCGTACTCCTGGAGGAGGTGGAACAGGATGCGTTCGAGGGAGGCCGGGGGAGCGCCGTCCCAGCGGGGGCCCGGGGCGCCGATCTCGGCGAGGTCGTGTGCCTCGACGGTCGCGCGGGTGTGGGCGCCCTGCTTGCGGAGCGCGGTGGTCACGTCGTCGAGCGATCGGTCAGCCGCCACGTACCAGCGGTCGTCGCGCCGGTCTCCCCACGGCTCGGCCACCGGACGCCCCTCGAAACCCCACTCGATCCACCGCAGCTCGACGTACTGCAGGTGCTGGAGCAGCTCCAGCGGGGTCCAGCCGGAGGGGAGAAGACTGGACCGCAGGGCACCCTCGGACAACGAGCCCGCTTTCGTCAGCGCGCTCTCGCGGAAGTAGTCGAGGTACCGGAGGAAGACCTCTTTCCGGTCGGCGACGGGCTCGGTCGGCTCGAAGAACGTCATGACCGCATTCTCTCGATGTACCAACTGATCGTCGCCTCGTCCGACTCTTCCGCCGGCCATCCGTTGACCACCGCCAACAGTTGCTCGTAGCGGTACCGGCGCGGGTCGTTGGCCAGCTCCAGGCGCGCGAGCAGGCGCTGACGCAGCTCGGGGGTGTCGGGCTCGCCGAGCGCCGCGGCGAGGGCGCCGACGTCCGGTGGGGTGATCGAGCGCGCCACCGCGACGGCGTCCGGCCGCGGGACGGCGCCCGGTTCCCGATCCGCGGCATGCTGCACGGCCAGCGCGCGCAGGGACTCCCGGAAACCGGCGTCCTGGGCCAGCGTCACCAGCTCGACCCACGCGTCGATCTGTTCGGGTGTGGGATCGGACGGCAGTACCGGCGTCATCGAACGCCGGACGCCCTCGTATCCGTCCAGCCCGGCGAACGTCGACGTCAGGAACTCGTCGACCAGTCGGTGTCGTTCGTCTTCGGAATAGCCGGCCAGCTGGTGCACGAGTTCAGACCTCTCCGCGATGACAGAAAGCGCGGCGCGGCGAAAACGCAGCGCGCGGATCGTGACGTCCAACGCCTCGGCGGAGGCCGCGGCCACGTCGGCGACGGTGACCTCCCGATCCAGCACCCGCCGGATCGTCGGGAGGTCGATGCCGAGGTCGCGCAGGCTCCGGACCAGGTCCAGCCGTGCGGCCGCGTCCTCGTCGTAGACCCGGTGACCGGCGGCGTTCCGCTGCGTCGCCGGGACGATGCCCTGGTCGGCGTAGAAGCGGATCGCTTTGACGGTCAGCCCGGTACGCCGGGAGAGCTCGCCGATCGAGGAGAACGTCACGCCGACAGCGTCACGCCTCCTGCTGGGGGAGGTGCAAGCGCCGGTTGGCGAGGTTCGTGAACACACCGGTCAGCAGGAGCAGCAGCAGCGCGCCGTAGTTCACCTGCGGCACCAGGACGCCGAGCGCGGTGGCCAGACCGGTCAGGACGGTGGTGACCACCGACGGCACCGCCATCCGCTTCGACGATTCGACGTCCGCCTGGTGCAGTTCGGGCTTGCGGGCCAGGTACAGCGCGAGCACGGTCAGCAGCGCGGAGCTCACGAACAACGTGAGCAGGTACACCGCGATCACCGGCCGCTCCTCGACGCCGTAGATACCGACGAGGGCGGTCGGGAACGGCATGAAGACGATCGTCAGCGTCCAGGCCGCGGTCACGACCCCCACCACACGGTCGTACGACTCGACCGGATCCATCGCGATGATCGCGTCCACGAACGTGAGGAAGCGGTCGAGCCCTGGGGACTTGTGCACGGCAGCGGAGATTACCGTTGGGCGCCTGCACCAACCATCAAGGCCAGGCAGGCGGTGAGCAACAGCACGCCCCACTGGCCGTGCACCGAACTCCAGCGCGGATCGGTCACCCCGACGAACAGCGCGATGCTCCGCGGGAGCAGCGCCAGTGCGCCGACCACGACCAGCACCGTCGGCGCCGCCACGGTGCTGCCCACCCCGCGTTCGGCCAGGCGGTACCCCGTCACGCCCAGCACCAGCGCGACCGCGATTATCGTCGCCGACTCCAGTGTCGTCCCGGCGAGCCGCAGCTCGTCACCGATGCTTTCCTCCGCACCGACCAGCACGATCGCGACCGCGACCATCCACCAGAGCGCGGCCACGACCACGGCGAGCGCCACTCGGAGCGTCGTCCGCAGCCACGCCCGGCCGGGGACCACCAGCGTCGTCGGCTTCGCGGGGTCGTCGAACACGAACACCGCCCCGATCGCGGCGCAGACCGTCGCCAGCCGCAGCTGCAGCGTCAGCGAGTCCGGATCGATAGCGGTGCTCAGGGCTGCGGGGACGGCCAGCAGCAGCCACCCCGCAGCGCAGGCGAGCAAAAACGGGCCGGTCCGGGCCGCCCGCACGATCGGTACCGCCAGGGCGATCAGCATCCGGCCCGCTCCTCGGCCGTGGGCGGCTTCGGCGCGGGCACACCGACGAGCTCGGCGAACCGGGCCGTCTCGGTGTCCGGTGCGCTCAGCTCGTCCCAGTGCAGCTTCACCAGCGCGCGGGCATCGGGCTTCTCCAGCAGCGCGAACCCTGCCGCGGCGTCCGAATCGCCCACCGCGAGCAACCCGTAGCCGCTGAAGTTGTCGAAGACCAACTCGTACCCGCCCCGCTCGTCCAGTTCCCGCAGGCCGTCGGCGACCCGGCCGCCCGCCTGGCCCACCAGCCAGACCAGCAGCGCGCCCCGGGAGCGGCAGAGCGGCCGCCCGTCCTGCCGCGCGTGACCCGCGATCAGCCGGTACGCGACCTCGCTCGCGAACACCGCCTCCTCCCGGTCGCTGCTCCAGTCCGTCCCGACCGGGATCTCCTCCGGAGATCCGACGGGAACGGCCGGGGAATCCTCGGTTCCGACGCCCGGGTACCCCACCGCCAGAACGTGTTGGCGGACGACGAGCGACGGGCTGTTCGGGGCGCCGCGCCGCACGTCGCGCAGAACCCCGTCCCAGTCCTCGATCCAGGGCGCGAAGTCGTCGAAAGCGCAGTATTTGACGTCGTCGAGCGTCCGGCAGGTCTGGATCGAACCGGGGGAGTCGGTCGCGGTGAGACGGGCGTCGCGCAGCGAGTCGTCCACGCGGAACTGGGTGACCACGCCGGTGAGAGTGACCGCCGCGGCCACGGCCCCCGCCAGCCACACCCGTCGGCCGGCACCGGAGCGGGCCAGCGCGAGCACCGCGAACACCGCGATCAGCCCGACGACGTACACCAGGTGCCGCCCGGACGGACGCCCGTCGAGGTCCACCGGCAGCGGCATCGGGAACTCCGGGGTGACGATCGGCAGGAACAGGCGGGACCGTGCCGCGGACGACCCACCCACCGGCCCGATGAACGCGATCGAGGTGAACAGCAACGCCACGACCGGCGCGATCACCGCCGACCGGGTCAGCCGGGCGAGCAGCACACCCGACGCCCCGAACAGCGCGACGGCAGCCGGCACGGCCAGCAGGTCGAGCGGCAGTACGTACCCCACGGCGCCGGGCAGCAGCGCCAGCGCGCCCACCCGCGCCGAGATCAGCACGAGCGCCAGGACGGTCGGCGCGAGCACCGCCAGCAGCAGCGCCCCGGTACGCCACGCGGTCGGCAGCAGCAGGACGTCGAACAGCGTGTCCACCCGGTGCCGGTGCGGCCGGAGCGCGGCGAAGTTCGCGGTGATCAGCGCCCCGTTCGCGAACACCAGCAGCGCGACGAACTGGACCTCGACAGACTCGTCGTGCAGCACCGGGTGCTCGTTCGCGGTGCCGGCGATCCAGCCGTAGACCCACGGCGCCAGGAACAGGACCGCCGCGACGATCGTGACCGGTGACCGCAGTTGCTGGACGGCCTCGACGCGGGCCAGCGCGAGCATCGCCCGGCGTCGGTCGAGCGTCGAGTTCGCGGGGGGTGAGGTGAGGACCGTTGTCATGACAGGTCCACGAGCGTGAGGTAGCCGTCTTCGAGGGTCGGGGCGATCAACTCGGCGTTTTCGGGGGGTGTGCCCACGTGGCGGAAGGATCCGTCACCTGTTCGCCACGAGGCCAACGCCGCCGGCTCCCGGGCCGCGCTGGTCCACACCCGACCCTCGGCGAGCGCGGTGAGTTCGACCGGCGATCCGCGGAACCGCACCCCGCCGTGATCGAGCACGACGACCTCCCGGCAGAGCGACGTCACGTCCTCGGTCTGGTGGGTCGAGAGCAGCACCGCGCGCCCCTCGCCGAGGTCGGCGAACAGTTCGCGGAACCGGAACCGCTGCTCGGGGTCGAGCCCCACCGTCGGTTCGTCGAGGATGAGCAGGGACGGGTCGCCGACCAGCGCGGCGGCCAGCGCCACCCGCTGCTTCGACCCGCCCGACAGCGTCCGGATCTTGTCGCCGCGCCGGTCGCTCAGGCCCACGGCGTCGAGCACCCGGCGCACCTCGGCGTGGCGGGTCCGTCGGTCCGTGAGCTCCTTGAGGATCGCGACGTAGTCGACGAACTCGAACGCGGTGAACGAGCGGTGGAAGCCGGGATCCTGGGGCAGGTAGCCGAGTTGCCGACGCGCGGCCAGGCGGCCCGGGCCGGTGCGCGGATCGTGGCCGAAGATCCGCAGCGAGCCCGCGTCCGGCGTCACCGCTGTCGCGAGGATGCGCAGCAGCGTCGTCTTCCCGGCGCCGTTCGGGCCCAGCAGGCCGGTCACGCCGGTGCCGAGCGTGAGCGACACGTCGTCGAGCGCGACCGTGCGGCCGTAGCGCAGCGAGAGACCGGTCGCGGAAACGGCCACGTCCGTCGAGAGGGTCACCGGGTCCTCCGGGGCAAGGGGCGGGTGCTGTCGAACGCGGACATCTGGAAACAGAGGGCCACCGCGGCGAGGGCGGCGGCCACGGCCATCGCCACCTGCCCGGCGGCGGTGTACGGCAGCGACGACGTGGAGTGCCAGGTGCCGGCGACCAGCGTGAGCCAGCCGAGCCCCACCACCGTCGCGCCGGGTACCGCGCCCAGCCGGGGCGTGATCAGCAGCGTCAGGATCGTGAGGGCCAGCGACGGCAGGAACCAACCGGCGATGCGGACGCCGTACTCGGCCAGCGTCAGGCTGGCGGCGGCGGTGAGGAGCGTGTTCGCCGAGAGCACCGTCGCGCAGCGCAGCAGGAGCAGGCGGAACGTGGAGTACGGCGCGACGACGGTCGTCTCGTAGGTCGGGTCGATGCCCGGCCCGAACGAGACGGCGACACCCAGTACCGGCAGCAGCGGCGTCAGCGCGAGGAAGACGAACGGCTTGGCGTAGTGGGCCAGCACCGCGGCCAGCAGGAGCGTCAGCACCACGGCCACGAGCCACGACCCACGTAGGGCCGGCGTCGCGGCGAGCAGCCGCGCGGTGTGCTCCGGGACGCCGCAGAGGCCCAGCGCCCGCTCGACGAACCCCGGCGTGGGCGCGTCCAGCGACGCGTCCAACCGCTCCCATCCGGCGTCGACCGACTCGAGGGTCAGCCGCTCCCGGCAGTCCTGGCAGGCAGCCAGATGCGCCTCGACCGACCAGACCCCGGGCGCGGGCAACGAACCGTCGGCATAAGCATCCAGATCGGAATCTTCCACGTGCCAACTCATGTCAGCTCCTGGCGTAGTTGCCGACGGGCGCGCATGGCCCGCGTCTTCACGGTTCCGGGCGGGATGCCGAGCAACACGGCCGCTTCGCCGGTCGTCAGGCCGTCCAGCACGGTCGCCTGCAGCACCGCGCGTAACTCCGGTGAGAGCCGGGCCAGCGCCCCGGCGAGATCCCCGTGCTCGACGCCACGCAGCACCAGGTCCTCCGCGGACGGCGCCGGACCGCCCCGGACCCGCGCCAGCACCTGCCGCAGACGTTCCTTGGCGCTCTGCTTGCGCAGAGCGTCGACCAATCGACGGGAACCGATGCGCCACAGCCAGCCGGTGATGTCGCCCTGCTCGCGGTAGCGAACGGCGGCGCCGCGCCAGATGCCGAGAAACGTCTCCTGCACGACGTCGTCGACGAGCGTGTGGTCGGAGCAGCGGTGGCGCAGGCGCAGCACGAGCCACGCGGAGTGGCGGCGGTAGAAGGCCTCGAACGCGGCCCGCTCACCGGCTGCCACGCGGGTCAGCAGGTCGACGTCGCTCGGTGAACCGTTCACATCCCTCCATCGCAACGAGTGCCGCGATCGGTTCACCTAGGGTGCTTCCCGGATGTCCGGCGGCCAAGTTCTCCCTAGCGTTCGGTCCACACGCGATTTCAGGAGATCTGGATGAAGGCCATCGTCCAAGACCGCTACGGCTCCTCCGACGTCCTCGAGCTCCGCACGATCGACACCCCCGCGCCCGGTGAGAACGAGGTGCTGGTGCGGGTGCACGCGGCGGCGATCAACGCCTACGACTGGCACTTCATGCGTGGCGACCCGTACGTCGGCCGGGTCGCGATCGGCTGGACCGGGCCGCGCAAGCGGGTCCGGGGCCGCGACTTCGCCGGCACCGTCGAGGTGACCGGTGCCGCGGTCAGCCGGTTCCGCCCCGGCGACGAGGTGTACGGCGAGGCCGACGGCACGCTGGCCGAGTACGTCCGCGTGCCCGCGAAGGTCATCGAGCACAAGCCGGTCAACCTCTCGTTCGAGCAGGCCGCCGCGGTCCCGCTGGCGGGCACCACCGCCCTCAAGGGCCTGCGCGACGCCGGGAAGGTGGGTCCGGGCCAGCGCGTGCTGATCAACGGCGCGTCGGGTGGCGTCGGCACGTTCGCGATCCAGATCGCCAAGGCCTGCGGAGCGGACGTGACCGGCGTCTGCAGCGCCCGCAACGTCGAGCTGCTCGAGTCGCTCGGCGCCGACCACGTCTTCGACTACGGCGCCACCGACTTCGCCCGCGGCGACACCCGCTACGACGTCATTTTCGACGTCGTCAGCAACCGGAAGCTGGCCGAGTACCGGCGCGCACTCACTCCGAACGGGACGCTCGTGCTGCTCGGCGGCGGCCCGTCGAACGGCGGCTCGTTCTTCGGTCCGTTGCCGCTGATCCTGCGCGCGCTGGCCGTGTCGCCGTTCGTCAGCCAGCGGTTGGTGCCGTTCACCGTGCGTCGGGACGCGGAGCTGCTCTCGACCCTGCGCGACCTGATCGAGGCCGGCGCGGTCGCCCCGGTCATCGACCGGGTGTTCCCACTCGACCAGGCGCCCGAGGCCATCCGCTACCTGGAGGAGGTGCACGCGCGAGCGAAAGTTGTCGTGACCGTGTGATAGGCCCTAGGCATGACTTATCCCGTTCTGCGGAGCACCGTGCTCGACACGGAGAACACCCGCGAGCTCGCCGAGTTCTACCGCCAGCTGCTGGGCTGGGACTACCGCCCCGGTGACGAGCCGGAGAACGGCGACAAAGACTGGTTGATGCTGCGCAATCCGGCCGGTGGAGACCTGTCGTTCCAGCAGAGCGAGAAGCTGGAGAGGGCGACCTGGCCGGAGGGCGACGTGCCCCAGCAGTTGCACCTCGACTTCTCGGTCCGCGACGCCGGCACGCTCGTCGAGCAACGCGAACGAGCCCTCCAGCTCGGCGCCACGCTGCTCCGCGATCGCTTCGACGACCCCGAGGAGCCCCTCTACGTCTTCGCCGACCCCTCCGGCCACCCCTTCTGCATCTTCGTCGCGTAGCTCAGGGTTACGGTGGTGGCTTCGGTGAACGGTGTGAGAGGAGCACGGCGTGGCGGGATGGTCTCTGACCGGCCGGTCCAACCCGAAACCCGTGTTGAAGGCCGCCGATGAACGGGGCCGGCCACCGCGCCTCGCCGATGTCTCGCTGGGTGAGCTCGGGGTCCACGCACCGCACGGCACGTACGTGCAGCGCGAGGCCGACACGGCACTGGAAAAGCTCTTCGCCGACGACGCGCAGCTCGTCGTCGTCCATGGCAAGAGGCTGGTGGGTGCCAGCCGGACGCTGGCGGAAGCGGCGCGCAAGCACCTGCCGGACCACACGCTCTTCGCGTTCCACCCCGACCCGCGGGTGCCGCTCGCCGACCTGATCTCGGCCGCGAAGCGGGCGGCGAAGAACGGCGCGGTGCTCTGGCTCGACGACGTCGGTTCGGAGTTGCTCGCGCAGCTCGCCACCGCGGAGATCCCCGCGGGAGTCCGGGTTCTGGTCACGGTGCGCTCCGCGTTGCTCGGCGGTACCCGGCTGCCCGACCCGCTGCCGGGCGCGGCAGTGGAGATCGGTTCCCTCACCACTGCGGAGATCGACGCTCTGCGCGAGGCAGACCACGAGATACCGGCCGACGCCAAAGCCGACCGGGTGGGCCTGCTGCTCGTGCCGCTCGAGCCGGTGCAGACCGCGCTGACCGGTGACAGCGAGGAACGCAGCATCCGGTTCGACCGGCAGGCGCTGCTGCACGTGCTCACCGACTGGCACCGGATGGACCCGCCGCTGGTGCTGACCGCCAAGATGCTCACCGCGCTCTACGGCGACTACCGGCGCGAACTCGCGCACCTCGACGGCCGGGCCGCGGTCTCGACCCCGGGGCGGGAGCGGGCGATCGAGTGGGCGGTCGAGCTCGGGCTGCTCACCGAGGTCTTCGCCAAGGGCAACGAGTACTACTACGGCAGCGGGCTGTTGTCGGCGGTGGCCGACGGTCAGCGGCGGCCGGTCAGCGGGCCGTTCTGGCGGTACGTGGCCGGTGCGTTCGACGCGGCGGCCCGGCGTGCCACGGGCCTGACAGCGTTCGACCGCGGCGACTACCCGCACGCGCGTGACCTGCTCGATCAGCTCGACGACGTGCCGCTGAACGTGAAGTACGTGATCGCGTACCGGGCACATCGCGGCGGCAGCGTCGCGATCGCCCGGCGCTGGTACGAGAAGGCGATCGCGGACGGGTCGGCGCCGGCCATGGTCGACCTGGGCGTGCTGGAGGCCGCCGAGGGCAAGGCGGAGGAAGCGCGCAGGTGGTTCCAGGCCGCTGTGGACAGTGGCGACCCGGCCGAGTCGGCGCGGGCGATGCGTGGCCTCGGCGTCCTGGAGAAGGAGCAGGGCAATCCCGAGCGGGCCAAGCAGTGGTTCACCGACGCGCTGGACAGCGAGGATTCGGTGCAGGCCGCGAACGCGATGGTCGACCTCGGCGTGCTGGCCGAGGAGCAGGGTGAGGTGGAGGAGGCGCGGTCCTGGTACGAGAAGGCCGCCGAAACCCACCAGCCGGCAGCCGTGACCGTCGCCGGCGCGAACCTCCGTGTCCTGTCCGACGCCCCGGACTCGGACTAGGTTCCGCGATGCGTCTCCGGGACGTTCGGCGGGACGACGTCGAGGCGTATCTGCGCATGCGGTGCGACCCGGCCATGATGGCCGAGCTCGGCGGGCCCCAGCCGCGGGAGGGCATTCCGGCCAAAGTGGAGGCCGACGTGCGCGCGGTCGAGGCCGACGAGTACTGGGTCGTGATGGTCACGCCGGACGACTCGGACGAGGTGCTCGGCTCGGTGACGCTCTGGTCGCACGCGGACCACGGCGAGCCGATCTCCGAGATCGGCTGGATGGTGCTTCCCGAGCACCAGGGACGAGGGGTCGGGAAGTGGGGCGTGCGGGCGCTGCTCGAGCGTGCGGCCGCCGACGGGCGGTGGGGGGCGGTGCACGCGTTTCCGGCGGTGGCCAACCAGCCGTCGAACGGGATCTGCCGCTCGCTGGGGTTCCGGCTGCTCGGCGTCGAATCGTTCGAGTTCAACGGGCAGATGATGACGTCGAATCACTGGGTGTCTTCACTCTGAGCGGCCAGGATCTGAGCGGCCAGGGTCCGGATGTCCGGGTGGGGGTCGTTGGCGGCCCGGTCGAGCAGTAATCGGTGGGTCCGCGTGGCGGGCCAGGTGAGGGCGGTGCGCACGAGTGCGGTGCGGCGGACGACGTGGTCGTGGTCGGTGGTGGCCCGGTCGGTGACCAGCGTCCGGACGTCGGGCCGGTCGGGCCAGTGGGTGGCGAGGACGTCGATGGCCGCTGCCCGGGTGTCGTTGTGGACGTGGGTGGCGAGGTCGAGAAACGGCTGCGGATCGGTGGGGTGGCGGGACACGAGTGCGTGCACCGCCGCTGGTCCGAGCCACCGGTCGTGGAGCGCCTCGTGGAGCGTGGCGTCGTCCCAGTCGGGCTCGTCCTCGAGGGCGCCGACGGCGGCGGAGCCGACCAGCGTGTCCGGTTCGGTCCGTGCCCGGTCGGCGAGTAGTTCCGCGGTACGCGGGTCGAGCGGCCGGCGTTGCGCGATCGTGCGGAGGGCGAACAGCCGGGGCTCGGTGCCCGGGTCGGCCACCGCGCGTTCGTAGAGGAAGTTCCAGGTCGTCGGAGCTTCGGGCCGGAGCTCGACCAGCGCTTCCAGTGCTTGCCGACGCACGGCCGCGCTCGGGTCGTGGACAGCGGTTTCGCGCACCAGGGCCTCGTTCGCCGCAGGCATCGCCCGTACGGCGGCGCCGCGGACCTGCGGGGCGTCGGCCGACAGCAGTGACCGGACCTCGTCGACGCCGGGGAACAGCGCACCGAGGACGCGGACCGCGGTGGGGGACGGGTGCGCCACCCCGGCGAACCAGTCGCGGAAGAGCTCGCGACCGGGCCAGGACGGGGCCAGATCCGGCACGACCTCGTCCGCGAAGTCGGCGTGCTCGCGGCCCAGCGCGTCGATGAGTGCTCGGAGGACGCGTTCTCTCTGGCCGTCATCGCCGGCGAGGTGCACGGCCGCACACAGGTGGTGCGGCACCGGCGGATCCCGCAGCCACCACAGTGGATCAGCGGCGAGCAGCCGTTCGACGTCGTCGGCTGAGCTCATTGGCTCGACCCTAGGTGATGCCGTCAGTGGCGGACGACCCAGTCCGTGGTTTCGCGGATCACGAGCGCCTGCCATGCCCGGGTCTGCGGCTCGGCGTAGGCCGGATCGTCGTGCACCGCGAACCCGTGCTGCGCACCTTCGATCTCGATCAGCGTGCTCTCGGCCGCCAGCTGGCCGACCGCCTCGCGGGAGGAGTCGATGCTGATGAACGTGTCCTTCGTGCCGTGGACGAGCAGCGTGGGTACGGCGATGCGGGGAAGGGCGTCCCGGGCGGAGATCTGGAAGACCTCGTTGAGCATCGCGCGCCCCAGCTTGAACGTCGGCGAGTGCTCGACGTACCCGCGCCGGTCGAGCTCGTCGGCGTGCGGTGCGTCGATGCGGTCGGACGACCAGTACGGCTTCTCGTCGACGAACCGCTGCTTGTAGTCGAGCAGCGAGTTGAACAGGACGAGGCTGCGTAAACTCGGCGTGCCGACGGCAGCGACCAGGGCGCAGACACCGCCGCTGAAACTGGTGCCGATCACGGTGACCGGCGCAGTCATCTCCTCGACAGCCGCCCGGACGTCGTTGGCGGCCGCGGACAACGTGAGGTCCTGCTGCCGGCCGCCGCTGGCGCCGTGTCCACGCAGGTCGAACCGGAGCGACGCAATTCCGTTCGAGGCGAAGGCGTCGGCGAGTCGGACGTAGAAACCGCCCTCGTCGCGGGTGACTCCGCCGCCGTGGACGAGGACCACGCAACGGTTCGCGCCGACCGGGGACACCAGCGTTCCTACTAACTGAGTACCGTCGTGGCTACGGAAAGTGATTTCGCTCTGGGGCATCTGGCGCCTCCCGGTGGCGGGCGTCCCCTTCTCGCAGAGCTTTGCGTACCCCCTTACGGTGAAGATATGAGCGAGCAGAAGCCTGGGGAAAAGAAGGCCGGTGTCGGCATCGGGTTAGGCCTCGCGTTAGGTGCCGCCTTCGGACTGCTTTTCCACAATCTGGCGCTCGGGGTGGCGTTGGGCCTCGCGATCGGCGTCGGCTTCGGCGTCTCCTGGAAGGACCTGCGTCGCGGGCGGCGTCGGTAAATCGTTCCAGAGTCGATTGTGTCGTCGCGACGCGCGGATCGATGAGAGCGGTACGGCGTTCGGCGAGCTACCGTCACGACATGGACCACGGGGAATACTGCAAAGCGCTGTTCCGCGAGATCGATCGGTTAGCCGCACTGCTGTCGGACGCCGATCTGAGCACGCCGGTCCCGAGCTGCCCCGCGTGGGACCTCGCGAAGCTCGCCACCCACGTCGGTGCCACCGAGCGCTGGGTCACCGCGATGATCACGTCCGGGTCGGTCGAGAAGCTGCCGTTCGCCGACTACGAGCAGGGCGTACCCACTGACTCCACCGCGATGTCGGACTGGGTGGCGGCCGGCGTCGACGCGCTGATCAGCGCGTTGGTGGCAGCTCCGGCGCACCAGCAGGTGTGGACGCTCGGCGGGCAGACCCGCCCCACGCTGTTCTGGGCCCGTCGCATGCTGCACGAGGCCACCGTTCACCGGGTGGACGCCGCGCTCGCGCTCAAGGCACCCGCCACGATCGATCCGACGGTCGCGATCGACGGCATCGACGAGATCCTCACGATCCTCCCGTTCGCGCCCCGGCTTGCCGGGTTCGGCGCCGTGCGCGGCGAGGGCCAGTCGATCGCGCTGGTCGCGACCGACGCCGACGCCCGGTGGCGGATCGACGTCGGGTCGGTCGGTTACGAGTGGTCCCGGTCGGCGGCGGCGGACGCGACGGTGACGGCCACCGCACCGGTGGCCGGCCTGTACCAGTTCCTCTGGGGCCGTCCCTCGGTCCCCCAGATCACCGGCGACTCCGGCCTCCTGGCCCGCTGGAGCGCGGCTACGGCGTTCTAGGCACGGCGGTGAAGAACTCGTAGGTGTGGCCGTCGGGGATGCCGTCGAGGCGGGTCAGTAACGCGTCGAACGTCCCGTCGTCGACCAGGAAGCCGTAGTGGCCGGGGGCCACCGGGCCGCGGTCGTCGAAGTCCGGCTCGTGCGTTCTGGTCCCGACGCTGGGCGCGTGGGCCCGGGACGCCGCAGTTGGTGCTCACGCTAAAGGCGGTGCGGGCGGCCGGGGCGGACGCCGGGGTGAACGACGTCGCCCGGCAGTTGGGGTTGGACCAGTCGGGAGCGAGCCGGAGGGTGGCTGCCGCAACCGGCGCCGGCTATCTGGGACGCGGAAGGTCCACGGCCGACGCACGGCGGACGGTGCTACGGCTGACGTCGACTGCAGCGCCTGGCCGACGAGGTCGGCGCCTAGCGGATGCGGGGGGTCACCGGGCGGAACGTGGACGGGGCGCCCGGGGTACCGCCGCGGCGGGCGGCATACGACGGGACGCCGACGCACGTGAAGAGCAGGGGCACGAGGTCGGCCGGCTCGTGGAGGAGGGCCGGTACTTCGGAGTCCGCGAACGTCATGCCGGTGGCGCTCGCGCCCAGCGCGTAGGCGGCCAGGTGCAGGCGGCCCTCGACGAGACCGGCCGCGAGCTGGGCGTCCCGGTAGGTGCGGTCGTCCAGGTCCGCGTCGGGAACCGCGCCGATGACGACGTACGCCGCGTCGCCGCCGAGCCCTTGGTCGAGGCAGACGCGGGTCGTCTCGTCGCGCAGCTCGACCTGGTACACGGGCGCGCCGTCGCGGTAGACGCCCGGATCGACGCCGTCGACACCGTGCACCACGACCCAGTGCGGGATCGGGATGCCGCGGAGGGCGGCGCGCAGCGGCCAGTCCAGATGCGTGCGGGGCAGCGTGCGGGCGCGGTCCATGCGGCGCTGCGAACCGCGCCGGAGGATGACCTCGTCGAGGGACTCGGCCGCCGGTGCGTCGTCGAGCGGCTCGCCGTCGAGCCACGGCTCGCCGAGGACGTTCCGCTCGCCGGCGCGCTGGGCGTCGGTGCACAGCGGGAACTCCATTGCGGGCAGTTCGCCGTTCTCCGCCGTACCCGACGGCACGATCGCGGGGTCGCCGTCGCCGAGGCTGAGCAGCGCCAACGGGTACTCGTGCACACCGTCGGCCCCGACCAACGTCCGCAGCGTGGCGTCCGGAAAGAGGGTTCGAAGGCGAGGGGGCAGGCCTGCGCTCGCCACCGCGGCGGACAGCTGCGAGAGCAGCGTGCCCGCGTCCCAGTACAGGTGACGCCAGCCGCGTTCGGCGTAGCGCCAGCCGGTGCGCCACGGGACGCCGGTGACGACGAGCGTGGTCGTTTCGCCCTCGGCGGGTGGGCCGATGGGCACGAGACCGTGCGCGAACGGGTCGTACCAGTGGACGCCGTCAGGCACGCCGTCGACGTTCCGGGCGCTGACGTAGAGCTCGAGCGGGAAGCGGGCCCCCGCGGAGCCGGAGGCGCGGAACGGGTGCGGGCGACCGCGACGCTCGGCGGTGCGGACGATCCCGGCGCCGAGGAACAGGATGCGCGCGAGCTGTGCCGCGTCCAAAGCCTGGGGCGCGGAGCGGCGGCCCGCGAGGACGTGCGTGGCGCTGACGCCGGGGTTCGGCAGGTCGCGGGGGAGGGGCAGGCGCTCCAGGCCGCGGTACGTCTTGGCGAACGGCGGGTGCGTGTCGGGGTCGTTCGGCGTGAGGTCGTGCCGGACGCGTGGGTCGTCGGCGGGGACGTCCCACTCGCGGTCGAGGGTGTACGACGTGAGCCTGTGCAGCAGGCCGGCGCCCGACTTGGGATCCATCCGTCAGACCGTAGCGGCGGCGCGGATCTCCGGGGCGCCGCGGAACGGGATCTCGGCGGCGTCGAGCCAGCCCGGGCGCAGGGCCGCGCCGGACGCGGCGGCCAGGTCGAGGGCGAAGTCCTTCGCGGTCGGGTGCCGGTTCTCCGGGAACCCGTTGAGCGAACGCTCCAGCACCGACGCGATGCCCGGCGGAATCGCGGTCAGGTTCGCCCGCGGGGAGCCGTCGGGGCCGGGGAGCGGCGGTGTCCGGCCGGTGAAGAGCTTGTAGAGCGTGGCGCTGAGGCCGAACAGGTCGGTGCGCGCGGTGATCTCGTCGCCGTTGATCTGCTCGGGCGCGGCGTAGCCCGGGGTGAGGGCGAGCACGCTCGCCTGTTCGCCGTCGACGCCGCCGGCCAGCAGTTTCGCGATGCCGAAGTCGGTGACCTTGACCGTGCCGTCCTCGGCGAACAGCAGGTTGCCCGGCTTGATGTCACGGTGCACGACGCCGCGGGCGTGTGCGGCCGCGAGTGCGTCGGCCACCGCGAGCCCGAGCGCGCAGAGGGGTTCGGGGCGGCCGAGGAGCTCGGTGCGGCGGGCGGACGCGCTGCCGCGTGCGAGGAACTCCATCACGATCAGGTTGAAGCCGGCGTGCTCCACGTACTCGTAGACGCGGGCGACGTGGGGGTGGTCGAGGCTCTCCATGACCTGGGCCTCGCGCAGGAAGCGCGACTGCGAGTCGGGTAGGAGGTCGGGCTCGGTGAGCAGCTTGAGTGCGCGCTGCCAGCCCGCCTGGCGGTGTTCGGCGAGGAAGACGATGCCGCAGCCGCCTTTGCCGAGCATGCGCTGCACGGCGTATGCAGGGAGCGCCGCCTCGATCATCGCCGCGGCCTCGGTCGGCTCCACGTCGGCGGTGATCGCCGCGGGCGCGACCCGCGCCGGCTCGGCGGCGGCCGCAGGGACCGGTGCCGGCTCGGCGGTGGCCGGGGTCTCGACCCGGGTCCGGCCCGGCGGCGGAGCCGGCGTCGGGTGCGGATCCGGCGTCGCATCGAGGGCTTTGATGCGGGTGGTGATCTCCGACTCGCGCTGGCGGATGCGGGTGGCCGAGCGTCCCAGCACCAGGTACCGGCCGACCGAACTCCAGGCCGCGTACAGCACGAACGGCAGCGCGATCACCGCGAGAACCGCGAACGCCCGACCACGCCCGGGCTGCCCGGCCGCGTACGAGTACGCCGACACGGAGGCGAACACAGCGAGCCCGACGAGCATCAGCCCCAGGCTCAGCGCGGCAGTGCGATCCAGCGCGCCACGCCGACGCGCAGCGGTCTCGTCCAACGCAGAGCGGACCTCGCGTAACTCGGCGCGGAGCTCCCCCGGATCGCCCTGCTGCGGCATGGATGCAAAGGTACTGCACAGCCGCAGGAGTAACAGAAAGTAATCAACGATCAACACCAGGACGACGCTCGCCAGGCTGCAACCAACGGCGGTGACGCAGCGCAATTCAACCGCCGAGACGGCTCCTCAGCGGGACGCTGACACGACCCCTCCACCGGACGGTGTAAGCGTCATTGGGCCGGTCAGCGCTATTGTCCACACCTCCGCGTCGCGTGGCCCGAGCCGTGCGTCGGGCGGGTAGGGTCCTAGGTTGTTCCCGGCCACTCCCGCCCCAGGAGGCGCTCTCACGATGCCCGGCGCCGCCGATGGATTCGTCCACCTGCATGTGCACACTGAGTATTCGATGCTTGACGGAGCGGCGCGTCTCAAGCAGATGTTCGCCGAGGCCCAGCGCCTCGAAATGCCCGCCATCGCGATGACCGACCACGGCAACACCTACGGCGCGTACGACTTCTTCACGCAGGCCACCGCCGCCGGGGTGACGCCGATCATCGGTACCGAGGCGTACATCGCGCCCGCGAGCCGGTACGACAAGAAGCGCATCAAGTGGGGCCGCCCCGATCAGAAGGGCGACGACGTCTCCGGTTCGGGCTCCTACACCCACATGACGATGTGGGCACGCAACGACGAAGGGCTGCACAACCTGCTGCAGCTGTCCTCCCGGGCCTACACCGAGGGCTACTTCGTCAAGTGGCCGCGGATGGACGCCGAGCTGCTCGCCGAGCACTCCGCGGGCATCATGGCCACCACCGGATGCCCCTCCGGTGAGGTGCAGACCCGGCTGCGTCTGGGCCAGTTCGACGAGGCGCGCGCAGCGGCCGCGAAGTTCCAGGACATCTTCGGCAAAGAGCACTTCTACCTCGAGCTGATGGACCACGGGCTGCACATCGAGCGCCAGGTCCGCGACGGGTTGCTGCAGATCGGCAAAGAGCTGGGCATCAAGCCGGTCGTCACGAACGACTCGCACTACACGCACGAGGCCGAGGCGACGTCGCACTCCGCCCTTCTCTGCGTGCAGACCGGCTCGACGCTGGCCGCGCCGACGTTCCAGTTCGACGGCACCGGCTATTACATCAAGTCGGCCGCCGAGATGTACGGCGTCGACTCGTCGGACGCCTGGCAGGAAGGCTGCCGGAACACGCTGGCGATCGCCGAGAAGGTCGACACCACCGGCATGTTCGTCAAGAAGAACCTCATGCCGAAGTTCCCGGTGCCCGAGGGCGAGACCGAGGAGAGCTGGTTCCGGCACGAGGTCTGGGAGGGGATGAAGCGCCGCTTCCCCACCGGCATCGACGAGCAGCACAAGGCCCAGGCCGAGTACGAGATCGGCATCATCCTGCAGATGGGCTTCCCGTCCTACTTCCTAGTGACGGCCGACTTCATCAACTGGTCGAAGGCCAACGGCATCCGGGTGGGCCCCGGCCGTGGCTCGGCCGCCGGCTCGATGGTCGCCTACGCGATGGGCATCACCGACCTCGACCCGATTCCGCACGGCCTGATCTTCGAGCGGTTCCTCAACCCCGACCGCGTCTCGATGCCCGACATCGACATCGACTTCGACGAGCGTCGGCGCGGTGACGTCATCCGCTACGTCACCGACAAGTGGGGCGCCGACAAGGTCGCCCAGATCGTCACGTACGGCACGATCAAGGCCAAGGCTGCGATCAAGGACTCGGCCCGCGTGCTGGGCTACCCGTACGCCGTCGGCGACCGGATCACCAAGGCGATGCCGCCCGCCGTCATGGGTAAGGACATCCCGCTGAGCGGCATCTTCGACCCGAGCCACAAGCGGTACAACGAGGCCGGTGAGATTCGCGGGCTCTACGAGAGCGATCCGGACGTCAAGAAGGTCATCGACACCGCCCGCGGCCTGGAAGGCCTGATCCGGCAGGCCGGTGTGCACGCGGCCGGCGTGATCATGTCCGCCGAGCCGCTGACCGACCACATCCCGGTCTGGATGCGCGCCTCCGACGGCGCGATCATCACGCAGTTCGACTATCCGACCTGCGAGACGCTCGGCCTGCTGAAGATGGACTTCCTGGGCCTGCGCAACCTCACGGTCCTGGACGACTGCCTGAAGGCGATCGTGGCCGACGGCGGCCCCGAGATCGACCTGCTCGAGCTCCCGCTGGACGACAAGGCAACGTACGAGCTGCTCGCCCGCGGCGACACGCTGGGCGTCTTCCAGCTCGACGGTGGGCCGATGCGGTCGCTGCTCCGCCTGATGCGGCCCGACAACTTCGAAGACATCTCCGCGGTGCTCGCGCTGTACCGGCCGGGCCCGATGGGCGCGAACTCGCACATCAACTACGCGCTGCGCAAGACCGGGCAGCAGGAGAAGACACCGATCCACCCGGAGCTGGCCGAGCCGCTGGCCGAGATCCTGGACACGACGCACGGCCTGATCGTGTACCAGGAGCAGGTCATGTCGATCGCCCAGAAGGTGGCCGGCTACTCGCTCGGCAACGCCGACCTGCTGCGGCGCGCGATGGGCAAGAAGAAGAAGGAGATCCTCGACAAGGAGTTCAAGCCCTTCTCCGAGGGCATGAAGGCCAACGGCTACTCCGATGCCGCGATCAAGGCGCTCTGGGACGTCCTGGTCCCCTTCTCCGACTACGCGTTCAACAAGGCCCACACGGCGGGGTACGGGCTGGTCTCGTACTGGACCGGGTACCTCAAGGCCAACTACCCCGCGGCGTACATGTCGGCGCTGCTCACGTCCGTGCGTGACGACAAAGACAAGATGGCGGTCTACCTCAACGAGTGCCGCAAGATGGGCATCAAGGTGTTCCCGCCCGACGTCAACGAGTCGGACGCGAACTTCACCCCGCGTGACACGAACATCCGCTTCGGTCTCACCGGTGTGCGCAACGTCGGCGCGAACGCTGTCGAGGCGATCATCGCCGCGCGTGCCGAGAAGGGCGCCTTCAAGGACTTCTACGAGTTCCTGAAGAAGACGCCGGCGATCGTCTGCAACAAGAAGGTCGTCGACGCGCTGATCAAGGCCGGTGCGTTCGATTCGCTGATGCACACCCGCAAGGGCCTGCTCGCGGTGCACGAAGCCGCTGTCGAGTCGTTCGCCGAGATCAAGAAGAGCGAGGCGGTCGGCCAGTTCGACCTGTTCGGCTCCGGATTCGGGGACGACCAGGCCGAGGACCTGAGCGTCGCGTTCACACCGCCGATCGGCACCGACGAGTGGCCGAAGAACGAGAAGCTGGCCACCGAGCGGGAGATGCTCGGCCTGTACGTGTCCGACCACCCGCTCTCCGGCGTCGAGCACCTGCTGGCCGCGAAGGTCGACTGCCCGATCTCGGCGCTGGTCGGCGACGACTATCCCGACGGGCGCACGGTCGCGGTCGGCGGTCTGCTCTCCGGGCTGCAGAAGCGGGTCACCAAGCAGGGCAAGCTCTGGGCCAGCGCGCGTCTGGAGGACCTCGAGGGCGGTATCGAGGTCCGGTTCTTCCCGGCCACGTACGAGCTCGTCGGCCAGCACCTGGTCGAGGATGCGATGGTGCTGGTGAAGGGCCGCATCGACAAGCGCGAGGACCAGCCGCAACTGCTCGCCCAGGACCTGGCGCTGCTCGACCTCGGCGAGGCCGACTCGGAGAAGCCGGTGGTCATCCTGATCACTGCGAACCGGGTCAACGACCAGCTCGTGGCGCAGCTGCGGGAGACGTTGTCGACGCACCCCGGCACCACCGAGGTGCACCTGAAGCTGCAGCACAAGGCGCGGGCGACGCGCTGGCGGCTCGGCGACAACGTCCGGGTCGCACCCACACCTGCGCTGATGGCCGACCTGAAGGCGCTGCTCGGTCCGGCGGCGATCGAGTAGATCGTGGTCCACTGCCCCCGCTGTAGCGGGTCGGCGCTGCTGGCGGTCGAGGTAGGAGCCGCCGGCAGCGCCGTGCTGTGTGCGGCCTGCGACCTCGACCACCCCACCGGCGGTGCGGTCGTGCTGTGGTTCACCGTCAACGGCCGCATCAACACGCCCGCGCAGATGGAGGAGCTCGCCGGGCTACTGCTGCCCTGGGTGGAGGACGTCTCACCGCCCAGCGTCGACAGCACGGCTCTGCAAGCCACGGTCGCCGCGTGGACGGCGACGCTCACCGACATCGGGCCGACGGGCCAGGTCGACACCGAGGCGGGGACACCGCCGGCCGCGACCGGCGCGGGCATGATGTGCGACTTCTGCGAGGCCGCGGTGCCCCGCTGGGCCTACCGCGCCGATGAAACGGCCGCGTCCGTACCCGCCGGTGACTGGTTCGCCTGCGACGAGTGCCGGCCGTACGTGGACGCGCGGGCGTGGAACGGCCTCGCCGACGTCGTGGGTGACGACCGCACCGAGGCCTGGCTCGCGTTCGAGGGCGCCGCTCCGCGTGCCGCCCGCCCCTGGCCCCCACGCCCCCAGATCTACCGCTGGCCCTGACCGCCCGCCAGGAACGGCAGCAAGGCGGCGTGGAACTCGGCCGGCGCGTCCAGCGGGAGGGTGTGGGCGGCGTTCGGCAACCGCACTGCCTCGGCGCCCGGGACGGCGTCGACGATCGAATCGGCCAGTTGCAGGATGTCGGGCGAGTCCAGCGCGCCGGTCATCACCTGCAGTGGAGGACGTAGCTCGGCCAGCCGGTCGACGGCGTGGTCTTCGACCAACCTGCCCCGCGCGGTGTAGTGCTTCGTCGCGACGGTCGTCGCCATCTCCCGGCACGCCTCGCGGACGCCGGGATCGGTCTGCGCCGGCTCGCGCTGCGGGCCGTCGACCCACATGCGCAGGAAGCACTCGACGAACCCGTCGGCGTCCAGGTTCCGCGCGGCCTCGATCTGGCGGGCCTGCAGATCGAGGATGTACGGATCGCGGAACTCCATCCCGCTGGCGCCCGCCGAGATCAGCACCAGCCGTCCGACGAGTTCCGGCCACTCCAGCGCGAAGTCGATAGCGGCGCGCGCGCCCAGCGAGAGCCCGACCAGCGTCGCACCGCTCGACCCCGTCGCTTCGATCACCTCGTGCAGGTCACGCGCGGGTGACCAGTCGCCGGTCGCGCTCGGCGAGCGGCCGTGGGAGCGCGCGTCGTATCGGATCACCCGGTAGTCGTCAGCGAGCACGTCGACGGTGGCGTCCCACATGCGGTGGTCGAGCAGCCCGCCGTGCAGCAGCACGACCGTCGGGCCCGTGCCCCGCTCGTCGACGAAGAGATCCACAGCGCCCTCGATTCTTCGTACACAGGTTCTATCCACAGGTGTGGAAAGCTTGGGGAGTGCCTAGGTTGCCACAGACGGAGCTGCCGATCGTCCAGTCGCCGATGGCCGGTGGAGCTACCACGCCGGACCTCGTCGCGGCCGTCGTCGACGCCGGTGCGCTGGGATTCGTCGCCGCCGGATACCTCACCGCCGACCAGCTGCGGGATCAGATCGCCTCGGTCCGGGAACGCACCCGCGCGCCGTTCGGCGCCAACCTGTTCGTTCCGTGGCCGCGAAAGGACACGAACGTCGAGGGCTACGCCGCAAGCATCACTGACGACGCCACCCGGCTCGGCGTCGAACTCGGCACCCCGCGCTGGGACGACGACGACTGGGCCGCGAAGCTCGAACTGCTGCTGGCCGACCCGCTGCCGGTCGTCAGCCTGACGTTCGGCTGCCCGTCCGACGCGATCGCGGCACTCCACCGCGTCGGCTCCGCGGTCGCTGTCACCGTCACCACTGCCGACGAGGCCCGGAAGGCCGCCGCCGCCGGCGCCGACGCGCTCCTCCTGCAGGGAGCCGAAGCCGGCGCGCACCGCGGCGCCTGGACACCGGACGCTGAGCCGGTGCCGCTGGCAACGCTCCTGGCCGACGTGAAAACCCTGACCGACCTGCCACTGGTCGCCGCAGGAGGCCTCGAAGACGCTGACGCGGTTCGGGAGGTCCTGGAGAACGGCGCCACCTACGCCCAGGTCGGCACCGCACTCCTTCGCTCCCCGGAGAGCGGCGCCCAGCAGGCCCACAAGGACGCCCTGGCCACCCCCGCCGAAACCGCGATCACCCGTACGTTCACCGGCCGGCGCGCCCGCGGCATCGTCAACGCGTTCATCCGCGAACACGAAGAGCAGGCGATCGAGGCGTATCCCCAGGTCCACCACCTCACCCGCCCGCTGCGCGCGGCCGCGGCGAAGGCCGGCGACCCCGACCGGATGGCGCTCTGGGCCGGCACCGGCCACGCGTCCGCCCAGGATGCCCCCGCAGCTGTAATCGTGCGTTCACTCACGCAGTAATTTCTGGGTGCAAGCCCCCTGGCATCCGTCGCTCCAGAGAAGTTTCCTGGAGAAATGAACGTCCGCCGCGCGCTCACCAGCTCGTGGGTGGTGACGGTGGTCGCAGGTGCTCTAGCCGCGGCGGTGCAGCAGCCGCTCTGGTCCGGTGAGCCTCTGCTCGCCGCCGGCAACACCCTGCTGGCCGCCGCGTTCGCGTTCGTCGGCATCGTGCGGTACCGAAGATTCCAACGCCGTATCGACGAACAGTCGCGGGCGCTGGCCGCCAGCTGGGCGGAACGCCGAGAGTTGGAACAGCTGTTGCACGACGGGGCACAGACCCGTCTCTCCGCGCTGACGATGCGGCTCGGCGCTGCCCGCAGCGGCACCGACGAGCACGCCGGCCAGGTCCTGAAAGACGCGCAGGCCCAGCTCGACCTCGCCCTCAGCGAGCTCCGCGAACTCGCCCACGGCATCCATTCCGCGATGCTCACCGAGTCGGGGCTGGGGGCGGCCCTCGAGGCCAAGGCGAGCCGCCACCGAGTCCCGGTGCGCGTGACGGTGCCGGAGGACCGCTTCGACCCGGCCGCGGAAGCGCTGGCCTACTACGTTGTCAGCTGGGTACTGACCGACTACCTGCAGACGACCGACGAGGTGGTCGACGTGAACGCGACGATGGCCGGCTCCGAGCTGCGCCTGCGTGTCTCGGCCCGGAACGCCCCGCGGCCGGACGTCACGGAGCTGCTCGGCTCGCCGATCGCCCTCCGCGTGCGTGCCGCGGGCGGCACGGTGTCGATCATCGAGTCCTCGGGCGGTCGCGCCCGTGTCGAGGTGCGCATTCCGTGCCGGTGAGCGACCGCCCGCCACGGGTGGCGATCGCCGACGACGCCGCGCTCTTCCGCGAAGGCTTACGCCTCCTGCTCGAAGCCGCCGACGTGGAGGTGGTGCACCAGGCGCGCGACGGCACCGAGCTGCTGTCGATGGTGGACGCGGACGTGCCCGACGTCGCGATCCTCGACATCCGCATGGCGCCCTACCCCGAGGGTGGGCTGGACACGGCCGAGACGCTCCGGGCGCGCTACCCGGGCATCGGAATCCTGGTGCTCTCCCAGTGGGCCGAGGCCCCCCACCTCATGCGACTGCTCCGGCGGTTGGGTTCCCGTGGTCTGGGCTACCGCCTCAAAGACCACATTGCCGACGTCGACGCGCTGCGCACCGCACTGGTGCGGATCATCGCCGGCGAAACGGTCCTGGAGCCCGAGCTGATCGACCGGCTGGCAGCCGAGGGGCCGCACGAGCTCGACCGCCTGACCGGCCGGGAACGCGAAGTACTCCGCGCGATGGCCGAAGGACGCTCCAACGAGGGCATCGCCGAGGAACTGCACCTGACGACGAAGACGGTCGAGAACAACATCGCCCGGATCTTCACCAAGCTCGACCTGCCCTCCGACACCTCGCAGAATCGGCGCGTACTAGCCGTTCTGCGCTACTTTCGGAGTAGATAGTCGGATCGTCACCTGCGTGCCGCGCCCGGGCTCGCTGAGCAGTTCGGTGTCGCCGCCCAGCGTCGCGATGCGTCGGCGGAGGTTCTCCAGGCCGCCCGACGGGCTCGGCTGCGCAGTACCGGCGCCGTCGTCGGTGACGCGGCCGACGACGAACTCGCCGTCCCGCTCCACTTCGACGAGGATCGTGGACGCGCCGGCGTGCCGGACCGCGTTGGCCACCGCCTCCGACAGCGCCAGGAACAGCCCGGACTCCAGCGGCGCCGGATAGCGTTCGGCGACGACCCGGGCGTCGACCAGACCCGGGAAGCCGTCAGCGAGCGCGCGGAGCGCGCCCCGCAGGCCGTCGGACTCGAGGACCGCCGGGTTGATTCCCCGGGCGAACAGGCGGACGTCGCGCGCGGCGAGACCGAGCAGTTCCCTGGATTCGTCCAACAGCTCGCCGACGCGTGGGTCGGAGTTCCAGTGTGCGGCGAGCGCCAACCGCTGGAGCGTCGCGGTGATCTGAACCTGCACCCGATCGTGGAGGTCGTGTTCATTTAGCAACATTCTTCGATCCGCCACGAAACACCCCCGCACCTGCGCGTACTGATTTCCCTAGGGGGTTAACGCCCCGTAGTGCCTAGGGAGTTCCCCCTCGTCGGGCTTGCATTCGGAAGAAACGCTGTGAGCAGCGAGTCCGAAGCGACGTGGGGAGAAGTGTCGATGCAGAGCCGGGCCCGACTCTCGATACTCACAGTAGTCACCACTGGTCTCATCATTCTCAGTGGTTGCTCGAGTGAGGACCCGCCAGAGGACACGACCGCTGCCCGCTCGGACTCCGACTGCGCCCGCGTGGCCGAGGTCGCTCCGGAGGCTGGTGCGCCCAAGACGGCGCTCGTCGTGGACAACACCGCATCTGCCGTCTCGGGCGGGTTGCCGCCGGGCGTCACGACCGCGCTGAAAACCGCGCAGCAGCGGGGCGACGCCCTGGTACTGGTCGGTGTGGACGGTGCGGGCGCGCCACCGACCCGCACGGTCGCGCTGGACCCGGCGCCGGGCTCGAACTCCCAGGCCTCCCAGCGGGCCCGCGCCCTCGCCCTGGAGTGCGTCCCCACCTGGGCACGCGGTGACGAGCTGCAGCCCAAGGGCGAGGGCAGCCGCATCCTGAGCGCGCTCGGCCGGGCCGCCGAGGACAAGCCCGAGGAGATCCTCGTCGTCTCCGACGGCGTCTCCAACAGCGGCGAGTTCGACCTGAACAAACAGCAGTTCGACGCCGACCCGGCGGGCCTTGCCGACGCGCTGAAGGCCGCGAACGCACTGCCGCCGGCGCTCCAGGCGCAGAAGATCGTCTGGAGCGGGCTCGGTGACACCTCGTCCGAGCAGCGGTTACCGCAGTCGGCCCGCACGTCGCTGCAGAAGCTCTGGGACAGCGTGCTGAAGGCCGCCGGAGCCACGGTGACGTTCGAGTCCGCGCACGCGCCGGCCACCGAAGCGCCGCCGAACGGGCTCCCGAAGGACCCGATCGCGGTGCCGGCCGCCACCGAGGTCCGCGACGGCTGCGCCACCCGGGTCTCGATCCCGGCGTCGCTGCTGTTCGCCCCCGACAGCGCCGACCTGCAGCCAGAGGCCGACGGTGTGCTCGCGCCGATCGCGACGGACCTGAAGGGCGACGCCGAGGCCACCGCCGTCGTCTCCGGACACACCGCGCGGTACGGCGACGCCGGCTACCGCCGGGACCTCTCCACCCGGCGCGCGGAGGCGGTGGTCGGCGCGCTGTCCGAGCGCGGAGTGGACACCGCGCGCCTCGAGTCCGTCGGCTACGGCGCCGAACGTCCGGCCGTGGACGAGTTCGCCGACGGCCGCCACGACACCACCGCTGCCGCCAAGAACCGGCGGGTGGAGATCGAGATCCGACCCGGAGGGTGCACGCGATGAGCTTCTTCGCCCGACTGTTCGGCACCCGTGGTGTCGAACGTGCACGTCAGCGGGTCCTCGAGCGGGAGGCCGTCGCCCCCGGGACGATGTCGCCGGGCCAGGTCGCGGTGCTCGTCGAGGTGAACTCGACGATCGCGGCCGCGGACGCCAAGGCCTCGCGGTCGCTGCTGCGCAAACAACACGCGCTGGACGCCGCCGACTTCGCCGCGGTGCTGGCCTCCCAGCGCCTGGACGCCACGCGGACCAACCCGATCTGGCGGGGGCGCCGCGGTAGCCCGGCCAACGATCCGAACGGGCCGTTCGTCGAGGACTTCGACCCGCACCGGCCGCTGATCACCAACCGGGTGCTCACGATCGTCGAGATCATCTTCATCGTCGTCGAGGTGTTCTTCTGGTACTCCATCTTCGACGACGTCGTGGAGCCGGATGCGCCCTGGTACGACCCGTCGCGCGTGGCAGCGGCACTGTTGGCGCTGTTCATCCCGGTCGTGGGTGTCGCGACCGCGCGGGTCGTCGGACCGCTGGGGCACCGGTGGCTGGCCGGGTATCCCGGAGTGGGGCGCAAGGACCGGATCGGTGCGATCTTCGCGGTGCTCGCGTTCGTGCTGGCGCTGGTGTCGGTCGGCTGGTTGATCAACTTCCGGTTCGACGAGGCGACCGCGCCGATCGGGTCGTTGCCGCCGCCGGCGTTGCCGATGGCCGCGATCTTCGTCGCGGTGCTGATCGCCGATGCGGCGGCGCGGGTGTTCCTGGTGTCGGAGATCCGAGGGCAGAGTTCGGAGCGCGCGAAGGTGTTCGACCGGTTGGTGGCGGCCAAGACGCGGGCGGACGTCGCGCATCACCGTGCGTGGGAGGACCTGCGCGCGGAGGTGCAGACGCAGCTCAACGCGATCGAACGCATCGTCGCGGTCGGCGCCCGAATGATCGCCGACTCCCGAGCGGCCGCCCCCACCTACCCCCCGGCCACGTACGGAATGCCACCGGGTGAGGCGGCCCCGACGGTGCCACTCCCGGCAGCGCCGGGCCAGCTCGCGCCGGGTCAGCTCGCGCCGGGTCAGCTCGCGCCGGGTCAGCTCGCGCCGGGTCAGCTCGCGCCGGGGCAGCTCGCGCCGGGCCAGCCGGCGGCGTCGCCGGCGGTGGGGGAGCCGCGCGGAGCGCACCTCGGGAACTGGGCTAGGACGGATCGGGATGGAGCGAGGGACGGGCTGACCGGGTTGCCGTCCACGCGGCCGCTGACGCTGTTCGGGGCCGGGATGGCGATCGGGCCGATGCGCCGCGTGGAGGACGCGATCGAGCATCTGTCGCGCTGCCGCCCGGAAGATTCGGCGACCGCCGCTCGCCGAATCACCGAGCTGCGCGAGCGCCTCTTCCACCTGGAACCGCTCGCCGCACCGACGCTCCCGTCGACCGTGCCGATCGACCCGACCGTGCCGATCGAACCGAACGTGCCGATCGAACCGAACGTGGCGAACGGCTACGTCCCGGAGCAGCGCTCGTGACGACGCTGGCTCCCGGGCCACGGTTCGGCCGGTCCCCGCGGCTCGGCGGGCCGTCCCGCCGTCCCTTCTGGGCACTGGCCGCGCTGCTTCTGCTCGTTCCGCTGCTGTGGCTGCTGTTCACCAGCTGCCAGCGGCAGGAAGACCCGGCGCCGGTCGCCGGTGCCCTCGGCGACTACGCGCTCGAGGGCAAGCGCGGACCCGAGTGCCTGCGGCTGACCCTGCTGGTCGACTCGTCCGGCTCGATGCAGGACTACGCCGGTGCTCGCGACGCAGCACTCGCCCGGCTGGTGCCGTGGCTGGCCAACAACCTGCGCGACACCGACGAGCTGTCGATCCTCGACTTCGCGGAGACCGCGACGGTCCGCCTACCGCCGACGACCGCCGGGTCAGCGGGCGCCCCCGCCGCGACGGGAGTCGCCGACGGCGGCGGCACGCTGCTCGAACCAGCCCTCGCGCAGGTCGACGGCTTCCGCACGACGCAGTGCGAGACCGCGCTGCTGCTGCTCTCCGACGCCCAGGTCACCGACCTGCCGACGTCCGAGCAGGACGCACGGACACTCCTGCGGCAGCACCGGATCAGCGACGTGAAGCTGCTCGTACCCGGTCAGGACATCGACGTGCCCGACACCTGGCTCACCGCGTTCCCGGACGCGCAACCGCGGAAGTTCGACGGCTACGACCCGGACGCCACCGCGGTCGCGATCGGCCGCACGGTCGCCGAGCTCACCGGCCAGAAACTCACTCGTTGATCTGGCGTCGTTCCGCCGCGTCGAGCACCGCTTTGGCCCACAGATACTGCTCGCAGGGCCAGGCCGGGGCGTTGATGAGGTGCAGCGCGCTCGCGCACAGTCCGCGCGACGAGTCGGTCGGGGCGTGCATCGGCAGGATCCGGTTGGCGGTGTCCACGTCCTCGCTGGTCGCGTCGCGGCTCCAGCCCGGGGGTCTGAACGTTCTTACGCCCTGATGAGTCATCGAAGGGCTCCTTCCGCCGAGGGGTGAGTCCTCTCCCGGCGGTAGGGAGGACGCAGGCCGGCGACCGGGAGAGCCGGGCCGCGCGATCCCACGCACCGCCGGGAGAGGGGCTGGCGCGGCCGTCGGCCACTGTGGACTCCGACGGCCGGAGTGCTTCCGTCGCAGCTCCCGGACGGCGCGGCGGAGCGGGTATGTCTAGCCTGATACGCACGGGACTCGAGTCACAGCCCGAGTCGCTGCAATGCTGCTGCAGCGACGCTGAAAACAACATCGAAGACGCGACATCCGGGCACCGTCTATCTCCTGGACCGGAGGCCGGATGACTGCCGTCACCCATTGGACCGGCCGTGAGGCGCGGGCACTGCGCGAGGCGCTGCGGCTGAGCATCCGGGATTTCGCCGATCGGCTCGGAGTGGCCGCACGCACGATCTCCAACTGGGAGGCCGCGGGCGGTGACATCCGACCCCGCCCGGACATGCAAGCGGTGCTGGACACGGCCCTGGCGCGGGCGTCGGCCACCGAGCGGGACCGGTTCACCCACCTGACGTCGGAGCTGCTTCCGTCCGGGCTCGAGTCCGAGGACCGCCTGCCCACCGTCTCCGCGGACGACCTGGGCCAGATCAGCGCGGCCCTGGAGGACGCTCGGCGGTACTTCGACGGCGACGTCGTCGGACAGTTCCGCGAGCGCTTGCGGCTACTGGCCCGCGACGACGGTTCGAGTGGCCCGCGGGCAGCGCTTCCGGCGGCACTCGGCCTGGTGGGGGCGATCGACCGCAGCGCCCGGACCGTCCGCACCGACCTCCGCCGCCAACTCCTGGCGGTCGGCGCGCGGGCCGCGGAGTTCACCGGTTGGCTCTACCGCGACGCCGGGGGCCGCGTGCAGGCCGCGTACTGGCGGGACCGCGCAACCGAGTGGGCGCAGGAGGCCGGCGACCTGGCGATGCAGGGCTACGTGCTGCTCCGCAAGAGCCAGGCGGCGTGGGACGACCGGGACGCCCCGCGCATGCTCACGCTGGCCAGGGCCGCGCAGGACGGACCCTGGCAGGTGCCGCCACGGGTCCGTGCCGAAGCCGCGCAGCAGGAGGCGCGCGCCCACGCGATGCTGGGCGCGCGCCTGCAGACCGTGGAAGCCAAGCTGCACGAGGCCCGCGAGCTGCTCGGCGATCCCGGGGAGCACGACCTGGGCTCCGGCTACACGTATCCGCTGTTCTCCGTGCAGGCGGCGCTCTGCTACTGCGAGGCCGGCGAACCCGAGCGTGCGCTGGAGGCGCACGCCCGGTGGCAGGCCTACCGCGGCTTCTCCCGCCGCGACCGCGCCTACTTCCTGTCGCTGATGGGGACGTCACTCGCGCGGGCGGGCCAGCCGGAGGAAGCCGCCCGCGTCGGGTTGGCGGCGCACGACACGGCGAGTGACGTCAGCTCGTCGCGGATCCGGCTGGAGCTACGTCGGCTCGTGACCGTGCTGCGGCGCGGTCCGGACCGGCCGCTGGCCGTGCAGCGCCTGTTCGACGCGGTCAGGTCGAAGTGACGGCCATCTGGATCTCGGTGATCCACTTGTCCTTGTCCGCGGGGAACTCCAGCGTCACCTCGCGGGAGTGCGTCAGCGGACGGTAACCGTGGTCGGCGATCCAGGCGGCGAGCACCTGGTAGCTGTCGTCAACGGTCTCGAACGATCCGTGGTGGATCAGCGTCGCCGCGGTCGGGATCTTCGGCAGGTCGACGATCTCGAACCCGTACGACGGATCGGGGCCGACCGAGACCTCGAACGCGGCGCCCAGCCGGATCGGCTGTCCCTCCTCGCCGGTGCCGTCGTAGTAGGAGATGCCCTGACCCGGCTGGACGCCCGCGGCCTCCAACCGCTCGCACAGCTGCTGGTAGAGCGGCTGGATCGTCGGGCCGATCACGCTGCTGTCGAAGGCGCTCACCGTGGTGGTCAGCGCGGCCACCCGCACCGCGTCGACTTCTTTGAGCACTACCGCATCGGTACTCATCGTTCCCTCACTCTCGAGGAGTCGGAGTCGCACCTCGACCGCGTTGAGCCGGGCGTGGTCCTCCGCGATGCGCGCGTCGAGTTCCGCACGGCGCAGCCGCAGCATCCCGCGCAGCTCGTCGGTGCTGACCTCGTCGTGCAGGATCGTCTTGACCTGCGCGAGCGAGAAGCCGAGCTCCTTGAGTGCGGTGATCCTGTTCAGCTCGGCGAGCTGAGCAGCGGCGTAGTAGCGGTATCCCGACGTCGCACGCGCGGGCACCAGGAGGCCCAGGCTGTCGTAGTGACGCAGCATGCGCACCGACAACCGGCCGAGCGTGGCGAATTCTCCGATGGTGAACATGGCCCGATCTACGTTCAGCCCTCACACGGTGTCAGGGTCAAGCGTACGGGCGACACGTTCGGCGGCGTCGGCGTAGTCGGTCGCCATCTCGTACACCACCTCGCGGGTGGACTTCACCTCGTTCATCAGGCCCACCCCCTGGCCCACCCAGTACGTGGCGAGATCCTCCGCTCCCGTGTCGCCGGCGGCGGCCAGCGCGTCCACATGGCGGAGCGCCGGCTCGCTGATCAACGTCTGCAGGGGCATTTGCAGTGGCGTGGGGCTGTTCGGCTTTTCCCAGGCCTCCGTCCACGACGAGCGGAGCTGACGCGACGGCTTGCCGGTGCGTCCCCGCGAGCGGACGGTGTCGCGGGAGGTCGCTTTCAGGAACTTCTCGCGGGTGTGCGGCGCGGTTTCGGCTTCCGGCGTGGTCAGCCACACCGAGCCCGTCCACACGCCGGCTGCGCCGAGCGCGATCGAGGCCGCCATCTGGCGCCCGGTCACGATGCCGCCCGCGGCCAGCACCGGTACCGGCGCGACCGCTTCGACGACCTCGGGCACCAGCACCATCGTGGTGACCTCGCCGCAGTGGCCGCCGGCCTCGGTGCCCTGCGCGACGATGATGTCGACGCCGGCCGCGACCTGCCGGATCGCGTGCTCCTTGGCCCCGACGAGAGCCGCCACCGGTACCCCGGCGGCCCGCCCGCGCTCGAGCATCACCGCGGGTGGCACGCCGAGCGCATTGGCGATCAGCTTGATCGGGTGGCTGAACGCCACGTCGAGCAGGTCGTCCGGCGACGGCACGTTCCAGGACGCGGTTCCCTCCGCGGCGGGCCGGACCCCGTGGGACGTCAGGATCTCGTCGACGTAGGCCCGGTGCTCGGCCGGGATCGCCGCCTCCAGCGCACTCATGTCGACGGCGACGCCCGGCTGCATCGCGGCGGCACGCTCCGGAACGATGATGTCGACGCCGTAGGGACGGCCCTGGACGTGCTCGTCGATCCAGGCCAGCTCGGTCTCGAGTTGCTCGGGGGTGAACATCGAGCCGCCGAGGACGCCGAACCCGCCCGCCAGGCTGACTTCGGCGACGACGTCCCGGCAGTGGCTGAACGCGAGGAGAGGCAGGTCGATCCCGAGCATGTCGCAGATGGCGGTCCTCATGCGGACCATCGTGAACGCCGTCGTTCATGTTGTAAAGTCTCGTTCACGATGAGGGTCTACGGCGGATTGAGTCCGGAGGAGCGGGTCGCCCGCCGCCGGGAGCAGTTCCTGGATGCTGGGGTCGAGGTGTTCGCCACCAAGGGCTGGGCCGGCTCCACTGTCGCCGACATCTGCCGGGCCGCGAAACTGTCGCCGCGCTTCTTCTACGACGAGTTCCCGAGCCGCGAAGTGCTGTTCCTCGCGACCACCGACCGCATCGCGTCGCAGGTGGAGCAGGTGGTCCGCACCGCGCTCGCCACCGGTTCCGGCGACGTCCAGGCCCAGGCCCGGCACGTGCTGACCGCGCTGGCCGAGTACTTCATCGCCGATCCGCGGACGGTGCGGGTCGCGTTGATGGAGTCGCTCGCGACGCCGGAGTTCCGCGAGCAGCGGCGGCTGCTGCAGGCGAGCTTCGTCGAGCTCGCGGCCCGTCTGATGCGTCCGCTCCGAACTGCCGATGTCGACGTCGCCAAGCGGAGCGATCTGCTGTCGGCCGGGCTGCTGGTGGGCGGCGTGGTCGAGGTACTGATCGCCGGCGCCACCGCGAACGAATCCGGTTCCGGCCCCACCGACCTCGGCGCGCTCGTGGTGCGGCGGCGCGGCGCCGAGGAACTCGTCGAACACCTCACCGCACTGTTCACCGCTGCTGCCCACCTCGGAGAGGCACGGACATGAGGAACGACCGGCTTCCCGTTCTCGTCGGCGTGGGCGAAGTCCGCGCGAACCGGAAACGGATGGTCGCGGAGGCGCGGGAGCCGCTGGCGCTGATCCTCGAGGCGCTCGACCTCGCGGGCTCGCCGCAGCTCGTGGCCGCTGCCGACGCGATCTACACCGTCCGGACCGCCAGCTGGGCGTACGACGAGCTGTCCGTGGACGTCGCCGTCGCGGTCGGGGCCACGCCGAGCCACCGCGACGACAGCCCGATCGGTGGGCAGTGGCCGATCCGCCTGCTCGACCGGGCGGCGACCCGGATCGCGTCGGGCGAGAGCAGCGCCGCGCTGATCGTCGGAGGAGAGGCGACGGCTTCGGCGACCGCGCTGCTCAAGGCCGGTGTCGACCCGGTCGCCGACCTGGGGTGGAGCACCCGGCCCGGCGGCCCGACGCCGATCGACGGCACCGACCTGGGAAGCCGGGCCATGCAGACCGCCGGGCTCCTGCTGCCCACGCGGGTCTATCCGCTCTACGAGAACCGCCTGCAGGCCGACCTCGGGTTGACGCCGGCGGAGAACGCGGACTGGTCGGCACGCCTGTACGCCGACCTGAGCGCGGTCGCGGCCACGAACCCGGTCGCCTGGAACACCTCCGCGCTGAGCGCGGAGCAGGTCGGCACGGTCACGCCGAAGAATCGTCTGGTCTGCGAGCCCTATCCGCTGTCGATGAACGCGCTCCCGTTCGTCGACCAGGCCGCGGCCGTCATCGTGACGTCCCTGGCTGCCGCGGAAGCCGCCGGAGTGCCGGCCGACCGCATCGTGCACCTGCATGCCGCCGCCGGCGCCGACGACCTCCCCGACGTGCTCGCCCGCCCGAAGCTCGGCCGCTCGACCCCGCTGGCCGACGCGCTCACCGGTGCCATCGACCGCGCCGCGGTGCCGACGGCCGACCTGGACTTCGTCGACGTCTACAGCTGCTTCCCGGTCGTCCCCAAGCTGGCCGGGCTCGCGCTCGGTCTGCCCCGGGAGACGGTGCTCTCGATCACCGGGGGCCACTCGTCGTTCGGCGGCCCGCTGAACAGCTACTCGCTGCATTCGCTGGCCCGGGCGTACGCGCGGCTGCGCGGCACTGACAAGAAAGGCCTGGTGCACGCCAACGGGGGCTTCCTGAGCTATCAGCACGCGGTCGTCCTCGGTGGACGCCCGTCGGGGTCCGAGTACGGAACCGGCGAGGTGACGACCCGCGCGGACGGACTCGAGGTGGCGGACGCCCGCGACCTCGGCGGGACCGACGTCGTCGTCGAGACCGCAACCGTCGAGTACGACCGGGACGGCGCCCCGAGGCAGGCGTTCGTCGTCGTCCGCACCGAGGACGGCGTCCGGGCCGCGGTCGCCACGCCGCGCGGGGACGCCACGGCCGCCGCGGAGTGGTCGCTGACGGCCCGGCCGACCCACGTCGGGCAGCAGGCCCTCCTGACGGTCAACGGCGGTGTCCCTCGTCTGGAGGTGCGTGATTGGGCCTCTCGGACATAAATCCGTGATCGCCTAATTCCGTAGAGCCACTTTGGTTAGCGTGCGAGCTGTGATGCGCCAGAGAGTCCTGCTCGCTGCCGTGTGCGGCGTTCTCCTGGCGGTTGCGGCCTGCGGCGGCGAGAAACCGAAGGCTCCGGCCCCGACGACGCCGGCCAAGCCTCCTCCGGCGGCCCCGGAGCCGGTCCTGTTCGATCCGCCGGGCCGGTTCCAGAGCAGTGGCCAGCGGCTCGCCAAAGCCCCGCGCCGCGCCGACGACTTCGGCGCACCGCAGGTCGCGGCCGTCCTCATCGACCAGTCGGTCGTCTACGTCGACGGGGCAACGCTGGCCGGCCGGGACGTCGTCTCCGGCGACGAGGAGTGGGTCACCAACATGCCGGGCGTCTCCAGCGCGGAGGCTTCGGTGGTGACTACGCCGGTGCTGTTCGAGGGGCGCGTCTACGTGGCGGCAGCGATCACGATCACCGGCAGCACCCGGGTCACCGGCTACCGGGCGATCTCGCTGGCCGCGCTCGATCCGCAGACCGGCGCGGTCATCTGGTCGGCGACGATCGACGCGATCCCGGGCGATCCGGTGCAGGACGTCCGGCTGGTCGGCGTGACGCTGGACTCGATCGTCGTCGACACGTCCACCACCACGTACGTCGTCGACGCGCAGACCCGCCGCACCCGCTGGAAGGTGCAGTACTTCGAGCCCACCGTCGTCGACGGCACGGTGGTGGCTGGCCAGCTCGGGGACGAAGCCACCGAGACCAGGACGTCCACGGTCGGGCTTCGCCTCACCGACGGCGTCCAGCTGTGGAAGAGCGAAACACCGCTCCAGCAGGGGCGCTCGTTCCCGCTCGGTCCCGGGCTGATGGGGGTGCAGGGGCGCGAATTCACCAGTGCCGACGCGTACTTCGACTTCGTCGACCCCGTCACCGGTGCGAGCCGCTACTCCGGTGACCCCGCCGACCTGCGTGCGTTCGAATCCTGCTGGTTCGACGCCCGGACGACGGTGGTCTGCTCCGGCACCGCCACGACGCCGGTCGTCGTCGGCTACAACGCGTCCGACCTGCGGGAGATCTGGCAGTTGCCGGTGGGGGAGCGGCGGGCTCCACGGGTCACCGCGGCCTGGCACGGAGCGGTCTACGGCCTGCTCAGCGACAAGCCCACCACTCTGGACGGACGAACCGGCGCTATCCGCGGTACCAATGCCGGAGCGGCGCCGGAGCTCGTCAATGAGTACGCCGGTGTCTCGGCTGCTTCGGGTTCATTGACGCTGTTTCTCGCAGTGGGTTGACACCAATGCCCCGCACGCCAGGACGGTGGCGTACGGGGCATTCGTGATAGATGCTCGCAATTACCGGATGTTCAGCACCCAGGTACCGCGGCAGCGCCAGTCGTTGCTGCCCCACTTGTTCCAGCTCTGGTGCCAGCCCTTGTAACCGCGCTTGGTGAAGTCGCAGTCGTAGGAGTCCCACCAGCCCTTGTGCACGCCGCGCTTACCGGCCGCCTTGCAGGCGCGGTAGCTGTGGTGGAAGCCCTTCACCTGGTCACGCTTCCACTTCGACTTGCCGTGCTCGTGACCCTTGTCGTGGTCCTTGTGCCAGCCCGGGTTCTTGTCGCACTCGTCGTCGCAGTCCGAGCCGTGGCCGTGGTCGTCCTTGACCCAACCGGCCTTGACCTTGCCGGCCGAGTAGTCCTTCTTCTTGTCCGCCGCTGCCCACTTCACCTCGGTCTTCTCGATCTTCGTGTAGGAACCGGCGACCGCGGACGAGGACTCGTGGTCGGAGCCGTACTCGGCCTCGTACCCTCCGGCGGCGTAGTCGTCACCGGCGTGCGTGGACGCGGATGCGGGCGCGGCCATTCCCATCGTGGCGCCGCTGGCCAGTGCCAGTCCCGCAACAGAAAGAGCCGTCCGTCGTGCCTTGCTTCCCATTTACTGCCTCCTCTGGTGTTTCAGGCGGAATGAGCAAAGCAGGCACATCGGTGTTAATTCAGCCCCGATTGGGCTCTACGGCATTCACTAATTGCGTAAATAGGGAGGTTTGCCCGGCAGAGTGATCCGCGCAGATCCGTTCGGAAGGAAGCGGATGTCCGTTCGGTCGATTTTTCCAGGATGCCCGTTACCTCACCGGATGCGGAGTCCCATTGATCGCGCGTGAGTGCTGTTCATTCGGTCATCGGGCACAAAAAAGACGGGCCGGAGAAGTCCGGCCCGTCTCGAGGGGGAGGAAAGCTAGTCCGCCGCGGAATCGACGACCTGGATCGTGCCGCCGGCGGACGTCGCGTTGTGGAGCAGCGCCCGACGCAGGACGTCGTTGGGGGCCAGGTGCGACCAGGTCGGAACGACGATCCCCGACGCCTCGCGCAGGTAGAGATGGCGCAGACAGGCCGAGAAGCCGGGACGACGCGCGTCGTCGTCGGTGACGTCGTCGCGGTGGACCCGCAGCAGGGTCAGGCCCCGATCGCGGGCGTACCGGGAGATCGCGGCCACCAACGGGGCGGTGAGGTCGTCGTCGACGTCGTCGGTGCCCCTGGCCAGCGCGGTGAGCGCGTCGATCGGCGTCGACGCGGCCCGGATGTAGCCGACCACCACTCGCGACACGTCAGCGAGCGGGGGTGCGGCCTCGGGCAGCGGCATCGCTGCACCGGTGTCGACTGAGGTCAGTAGACGGAACGGGCCCACCGGGCCGTCGGACTCGCCGAGCGCGGGCGTGGGCCACGCGGTCGGGGCCACGGGGGCAGCCGGAAGGGTGACCGGCGCCGCGAGTCGGTGGCCTACGCCGGGGTACATGTACGTCGGTGCTTCTTGCGCGTTCACGGTCGATCGCTCACGTTCTGGCGGGCGCCGGGTCGTCCGACGGCCGCGTGAGAATCCCACTGCAGCGCCGTGGAGCTATCTGAACGTCCGTATGGGACGCGTACACGTAGGCGACAACATTCGTGGCCATTCGGTCTCTCCGGGTCTCGAAGTGCTGGGCACGCGTCATCGCCTGAGCTGTGCACATGCGATGACACCTCGGCGGTCCCGGTAGACGCCGCGGGTCACATGCTGACGACCTCTGTCTCGATAGTGCATCCGTGTCCCCTGCAATGCAACTCCCACTTCGGCGTGGTGGCATATCGAGGCTGGTGTGCCAGTTCGGGTAATGCCACACTCTCGCCGTGTCAGGAAGCCCCACGGTTCGTCGCCGTCGCATCGCCAGAGAACTCCGTCACCTCCGTGAGAAGGCGGGGATGACGCTCGAGCAGGCCGCCCGTCAGCTCGACATGTCCAGGAGCAACCTCTCCCGGATCGAGACCGCCCAAATCGGAATCAAGCCTCGAGACGTCCGGGCCGCGCTCGCCCTGTACGGCGTCACTGGCGAGGATTCCGAACCGCTCATCGAGATCGCACGTGGTGCACAACAGCGAGGTTGGTGGCAGAACTACGGCGACGTGCTGCCGGCGTGGTTCGAGTTCTACGTCGGGTTGGAGGCCGAAGCGGTCAAGGTCAGCACGTACGAGGCCGAGGCCGTCCCGGGTCTGCTCCAGACCGAGGCCTACGCCCGTGAAGCATTCCGTGCCACTGCGGGCGATGACGACGTCGATCGCAAGGTTGCTGCCCGCCTGCGCCGCCAGGACCTCCTCCGGGGTGAATCGCCTGCGGAGTTTTCAGTCGTGCTCAACGAAGCAGTCCTGTTGCGGCCGTTCGGCGGCGTGACGGTGATGTGTGAGCAACTTGAGTACATAGTCGAGCTAGCGGCGCTACCGAATGTAACTATCCAAGTGTTGCCATTCTCAGTCGGCGGGCACCCCGCGATGACGACACCCTATGTCATCCTTAGTTTCCCCGATCCGGACGACAATTCTGTCGTGTACCTGGATAACCTCACTGTGGGTATCGCTCTCGAGGAACCGGATCAGGTGGAGGGGTATACCCTCGTGCACGAAAAGCTATGTGGCATAGCGCTCACACCGGAGCAATCCGTACAACGGATACGCGATGCCGCTGGTGACATGTCGTAGTCGGCAGGAAGCTGAGGCAAGATATGGCAAACATCGATCTCACTTACGCTCCGTGGCACAAGAGCAAGGCGAGCACGGGCAACGGCAACTGTGTCGAGGTTGCACTGATGGAGTCTGTCGTCGCGGTGCGTGACACCAAGGACCGTGGTGGGCCAGCGTTGGTGCTGCCCGCTTCGGGATGGACGTCGTTCATCGCGGGCGCCAAGTCCGGCGAGTTCAACCTGGCCTGAAACAGCAAGAATTACCCAGTCACCTGGGCTCACACGCGGAAACCGTGGCCGGCCGGTCAAGCCGTGGCCGGCCCCGGCGGCGGGGCGGTAGTCGACCAGCCGGGTAGCGCTGGTCGAATACTCCGCCGCCCAGCGGTCAGTTCGCCGGGCGGATCACGAGGTTGCGCAGCGCTGCGCTTCCACCCCAAGCGCTGAAACGCACCGCGCCGCATCCTCCGGCAACCGGAACCGCTTTGCTCGTCATCGGCTGCCCGTCGAACCACACCTCGGCCTTCGAGTCGTGGACGTCGACCCGAACGCTCGGCTCCGGCGCCGCGCTGATCAGCGATCCCACTGTGGTGCCGTCCGCCGTCACGAGGCGAGCCTGCTGGTCCTCCGGCGTGTACAGAATGGAGAGCGGGGGCGGCGTCGCCGGATCGGAACTCGCTCGGATGCCGAGCACCAACCCGGACGGTGCCCCTTGAACCACGGCCACCGCATCCGCGGTGTCTGCCGCAGTGTCCGGTCGCGCGCTCACCGCATCGATTCGGACGCGCGTCTCGAGCCGACCGTCGCAGTACCGGGCATCGGCGATGTACGCGCCGGCGGGGTAGGTGGCCGTCGCCGTCGTCTCCGCCGGGGTCCGCACGCTCAGCCCGCTCTGCGGATCGCCACTGACGACGGCGTCACCGAAGGGCTGTGCGGTCGTCGGCCGCAGCGCGACCGGGGTCTTCTGGTCGTCGGACCGCGGATTCGTCAGGTCGTGGGCCCGTAAGCCCACCATCAGGGCGAGCAGCATGACGATGCCGGCGACGATCGCACCCATTCGAGCGGGTGCGCCGGGGCGCGTGCCGCGCAGACTGAGCAGGACCAGCAGGCAGATGGCCACCACGACCCCTGCCACGAGAATCTGGTCGGACTTGCTCAACGGCTCCACGATCGCCTCCTCGGCTCCCGGAGTTCAATGCCCGCTGAGGCGGCGGTGTTAACGCTTTCACCAGACCGCGGGGCGGAGCCGACCCCGCCCCGCGACCAGTCGGAGATCGTTGGCCAGGGCGGACACCCGCTCCTGTCCCAGGACGTCGATCCAGGATGCGACGGCCTCGGTGGCTGCCTCGTCGGCCGCGCGGGTGCAGGCCCAGCCGTGCCGGGTGAGGACGACGACCTTCGCGCGGGCGTCGGTGGGGTGGCGGTGACGCTCGACGTAACCCTTGCCGACCAGTTCCTCGACGAGTTGGCTCGCGGCCTGCTTGGTGACGCCGAGGTGCTCGGCGATCTCGCTCACGGTGGCACCGTCCGGGGCCAGGCGGGCGAACACGAAGCCGTGGGTGGGGCGGAGGTCGGCGAAGCCGCGCCGGGCCGTGCCCTCGTGGATCGCTTCGACGATCGTGGTGGCCGCGCCGAGGAGGAGCGTCGAGAGCGCGAGTTCGTCTGCCATGGGTTCAGGTTGACATGCTCGTCAGCTTGCTTGACTATTTAGTCAAGCTGCTTGACTAACTGGGAGGTCTGGAATGCCCGTGGTGGATGCCGCTTCGGCGGAGCAGTACGAGGTGCACGGGAGCCGGTTCACGTCCTATGTGCGGCCGGCGACCGGCAGTGCGCAGTTGTGCGCGTGGCGGTTGGACGTGCCGGCCGGGACGACCGGTGTGCCGCACCGGCCGAGCCGCGAGGAGGTGTTGGCGGTGCTGGCCGGATCGGCCCGGGTGACGCTCGACGGCTCGCAGTTCGCCGCGGCTGCGGGGGACGTCATCCTGGTGCCCGCCGGTGCCGAGTTCCAGGTCGACGTCGTCGGCGACGAGCCCCTGCGGGCCTGGGTCACGACAACGGTCGGCCTGACGGCGACATTGGCTGACGGCACCACGATGACGCCCCCCTGGGCCTCGTGACGAGCGGTCCCGTTCGGGCGGGCCCTGACCGGCCCGAACGGGACCGCTTCGCCGGTGGGCCCCGGAGTGGTCCCGTTCGGGCGCGCCCTGGCAAGTCCTAGCGGGACCGCTAGCGGCGGGTCACCACGAGGCGGCCGCGGGTGTTGCCCCAGGCGGAGCGCCAGGCGGAGGCCAGGCGGGCTCGGTCCGCCTGGTCGACCTTGATGCAGCCGAGCGTCCGGTAATGACGAAACGGCGCCCCTGGGGCTCCGCTCGAGTGGATGAACAGGTCGTTGCGCACCGTCTTTCGATTGCGGCAGACGTGATCGGAGACCCGCCAGACGTCGCCCCGCACCGCGGGGTTACCGGCCCGATAGTTCGGCCGGAACCGCACCGTGTACCGCCCGACCGGCAACACGCCCCGATTCTTCGCGCATTCGTCCAGCGTCCCTTGGCCGCTACCTGCCCGCACCGTGACGAACCGGCGTGCCCGATCGAACCGTGATGAGTAGTACAGCGTCAACCGGCTGTTCTGTGGCACACGGACGTTGATGACGTAGTGGAATTGCGGCATGGTCCGCGTCGAATACCGGTCTTGGACGCCGGCGATCTGGGTACCTGCTGCGGCGGGTGCCGCGTCGATCCCCAGGATGGCCACTGCGGTCAGCGCGGCGGCCACGACGGTGCGAATCGTTCTCACCCTGATTCCCGTTCTCTTCGCGCGCACGATTAGCGCGTGAGAGAACAGGACACATCAGGGCGAATGCATCTTCCGGAGCGGGTCGGCGTTCTCGATATGTCGACACGGTACTTTCACCAATGACCCGTACTACGTGACTTTGGAGACGGACATGGCACTGACCAGCACCGCGACCGCGCACTGGGAAGGGAGCCTCTTCGAGGGCAAGGGGTCGGTCAACCTTGACTCCTCGGGCCTTGGCTCGTTCGACGTCAACTGGAAGGCCCGCTCGGAAGGCGCGGCGTCGACCACCACGCCGGAGGAGCTCCTCGGCGCGGCCCACGCGGCCTGCTTCTCGATGGCGTTCTCGAACGGACTGGCCCAGAAGGGCACGCCGGCCACCGCGCTGAACACCACGGCCGACGTGACGTTCCAGCCGGGCACCGGCATCACCGGCATCAAGCTGACCGTCCGCGGTGAGGTTCCCGGCATCTCCGCCGAGGACTTCGCCGCCGCCGCGGCCGATGCAAAGGCCAACTGCCCGGTGAGCAAGGCGCTCGCCGGCGTCGAGATTTCGCTCGACGCCGCGCTGGCCTGATGTGGACGGCCCCGGGTCACGCCCGGGGCCGGTCACAGCACGGGGCTCTCACAGCACGGGCCTCTCACAGCACGGCGAGGATTGCGACGACCGCGTCGTCGATCTCGGCGGCAGCCTGTTTGAAGTCCTGTTCGGTGCCGCCCATCGGGTCGCGGACGTCGAACTCGTCCGGCGGCGGTGGGCGCAGGTAACCACGCCGCATCCCGGCGGCTCGTGGAAGGTTCCGCACGCGGTCGGTGAGGTGCTCGCCGCGCACGATCGTGTTGCCGAGCCCGTCGACGAGCCAGGCCAGTTCCCGCCAGGTGAACACCCGCCCGAGCAGGGGCGGGTTCGCGGCGATGATGCGGTCACGGTGCCGGCGGGTCGCGGTCAGCAGCAGATCGGCGCGTTCCGCGGCCTCCGCCTCTAATCGGCGCGCGGAGAAGTCGCCCGACCCGACGCCACGCTTGGTCAACTCCGCGGCGGCCAGCGGATGGATCGGCTGGCCGACCGGCGCCGACGTGCCGGCGCTGGAGACCACCACGGTGTTCGCGACGTCGCCGTACCGGGCGTGCAGACCGGCGTCCATCAGTCGTTCCGCGATCGGTGACCGGCACAGATTTCCCGTGCAGACGTGCAGTATCCCGCCCATGGCTCGCCTCCCCCCGTTCTGATGGTTACCGACGGACAGGCAGACGTCCACGGCCCCGGGCGGAAAAACTCGGGTGAACTGGACGTGAGTCTCGGCCGTTAACCGGGTAGCCCTTCCAATGCCACCTGGTGAGGAGGGCAGCCATGGAACGGCCGCCAACGCATTTCGACGTCGGGAAGTCCGACGACCGCACGGTCATCTGTGTCGTCGGGGACCTCGACTCGGATTCGGCGCCGCAGCTGCGCACGATGCTCGCCAAGGAGTTCGACGCGGGCCGGAACGTGATCGTCGACCTCGCCGGGTGCCCGTTCCTCGACTCGGTCGGCATCGGCGTGCTCGTCTACGGCTGGAAGGCCGCCGACACCGAGGGAGCGGACTTCCACCTGCGCAACGTCGGACGGTATGCCCAGCGGGTGCTCGACCTGGTGGGGCTCAGCGATCTGATCCCGGTGGCCTGACATACGACAGCGCCGGACCTCGACGAGGTCCGGCGCTGGTTCCCGTCCGCGTCAGTCGAGGTTGAAGAACGACGGCTTGTACTCCGTGGAGTACCGGCTCGGGTGCTGCTCGAACGCCACGACGACGTCGTGCGCGGCCGCCTGCAGCTCGGCGATCTCCTCTTCGCTGAAGACGTGCGGCGTGGAGTCGATCACGCAGTGGGCACCGAGGACCTGACCGGACGGAGCGATCAACGGCGCGCCGGCGTAGGCGCGCATCCCGTCGAGCTCGACTATCGGGTTCGTGCACTGGGCCGGGTCGCGGGTGGCGTCGGTGACGATGTACGGCTCACCGGTCAGGACGGTCTGCGTGCACAGCGACCACTCGGCGGGGCCGCCGGGGCCGCCGCGCAGCCAGCCCTCGACGTTGTGGCCGCCCGCGATCATCGTGGCGTTGTCGAGTACCAGCGTGGTGAGCGCTGTCGGCATGTGCATGTGCATCGCGGTGCGCATCGAGATCGCGTCGAGCTGCTGCTTGAGGTGCGGGTCGTCGACGTCGTAGCGGGCCAGGGCCTCGAGGCGCTCACGACCGGCCAGGCGGTGGTGGAGGAGAGTGCTCATGCGGGGCTCCCGATCAGTTCCCGGTCGGTGGAGATCGCGTCGAAGGCCGCCACCCGGATCGCCAGCGACCGGCCGCACAGAGCGGTGATCGGATCGCCGGATTGCATGGCCTCGATGACCCGGTCGAGCGAGTCCGGGTCGGTCTCGCGTCCGGAGAGCCCCGTCTCGTGCAGGATCTGGGTCCAGATGCGGTCGGTGATCTCGGCGTAGATCTCGGCCAGGGCCTGGTGGGCCTCGTCGAGGTCGGGCCTCGGCAGGCCGTACGGCCCGGACGTCGCGCCGGGCGGGGGGTGCGGCAGATCGATCATGGTCGTCCATCCTCACGTTCCGCCACCAAGAAACTACTAGCGGTTACGAGAATGATCGCCCATTTTCCCGATTTAGCCAACCGTGTAGCGATTCCTAACGCCTGCGACCTGGCAACTGGGCGGTGTTGCCGTAGAACGACTCGATCTGGACTACCACGCCCTCGAACTCGGAGAAGTCGACGGGCTTGGTGACGTAGGCGTTCGCGTGCAGGTCGTACGAGCGCAGGATGTCCTCGTCGGCCGAGGACGTCGTCAGCACCACCACGGGGATGCTGGCCAGCTCGTCGTCCGCTTTCAGCTCCTCGAGGACCTCGCGGCCACCCATCCGCGGCATGTTCAGATCGAGTAGCACCAGATGCGGGCGCGGCGCGTCCTTGTGCTCCCCTTCGCGGCGGAGGAACTGCATCGCGACGACGCCGTCCGGCACCACGTGCAGCGTGCTGCCGATGCCGTGCGTGACCAGCGCCTCTTCGATGATCATCACGTCGCCCGCGTCGTCGTCGACGATCAGTACCTCGAACGGGGTCGGCGGAGAGAGTTGGGCCATCGGGAGCCTCCTACGGGCAGCGGGGCAGGAACGTCCCGCGGCCGCTGCTGGACGGGAGACTGGCGCTCATCGTACGGGCCAGCGGACCCCCGGCGGTATAGCGGTCAACGTTCCTGGGTAGGCCTCTTCGTTGGGCCTTCGACCGGCACGGTGACGACCACGGTCGTGCCCGGATGGCCGTGGCGCACCGTGATGGTTCCGCCGTGTCGGTCGGTGATCGCCTTGGCCAGCGGAAGGCCCAGACCGGTGCCGGTGAGGCCCCGGTCCGTCCCGGCCGTCGACCGGAAGAACCGCTCGAACAGCTGCGGCCGCTCGGCCTCCGGTATACCGATTCCGGCGTCGGTAACCGTCAGCTCGGCGCGTTCACCCTGCCGCTCGAGGCACACCAGGACGTCGCCCCCGTCGGGGGAGTACTTCACCGCGTTCGAGAGCAACTGGTCGACCAACTGCCGCAGTCGCGCCGGATCGCCGCGAACCGGCAGCACCCGCGGAGCGTCGATCTCGATCTTGACGTCGTTGGATTCGGCCGTAGGCCGGATGGCGGTCACCGACGCACCCACCAGTTCCGCGACGTCGACCTGCGCCAGGTCGAGCGGGAGGTCGCCGGACTCGAGGCCGGCCAGGTCGAGCAGGTCGGTGACGATCGACCGCAGTGCGTGCGCGTTGCGGTCGACGGAGGAGAGCAACGTGCGGTTGTCGCCGGTGATGGCGTCCTCGTCAGCGAGCAACAGCTCGGTGTGCGAGACGATCGACGTCAGGGGCGTGCGTAGTTCGTGCCCGACGAGCGCGAGGAAGTCGTCGCGGGTGCGGGTCAGCTCCAGCGCGAGGTCGTGGGCTCTTCGCCGGACCAGGAACTGGCCGACGTGGGCGGCGACGCCGCTCAGCAGCGCGAGCAGCGACTCGTCCGGCTCCTCGACGCACGAGCCGAAGAGGGCCAGCACTCCGATGAACTGCTCCGGTGTCCGGATCGGGACGCCGACCGCCGACCGGAGCCCGTAGCGCCCCGCGGTGGCGACCAGGCTCGGGTGGCCGCTGGTCGTGACGTCGGAGTACCAGCACGGAACGCCGGTCGCCCAGACCTCGCCGGGCAGCCCGGTGCCGCGGGGCAGCCGCTCGGGGAGGGGGTCGGAGGGCTGGTGGCCGGGCGCGACCCAGCGGGCCACCGGGTGCAGGGTCTCGTCCGCGTCGTCGGCCAGCCAGAGCTCGCCGTACGGCCAGGACAGGCGGGTGCCGACCGCCGCCAGTGCGCCGGCGCCCGCTTCGGCCAGCGTCGCTTCGAGGACGAGTGCCTCGCCGACGGCGAGTTCGCAGTCGGCGAAGCGGGAGGCCAGTCGGCGTTCGGTGACGTCGTGCAGGGCGAGCAGTGCGCCGGTCAGGCGGCCGTCCGGGTCGAAGACCGGACCGCCGTTCGCGCGGTACGTGCGCGGCCGCCGTCCGTCCGTGCCCAGGTGGAGCTCCACGTCGCGGATGTGTTCGCCGCGCAGAGCCCGACCGAGCGGCAGCTGACCGCGCACCACCCGGGAACCGTCGGGGTTGCGCAGGCAGCGGGTGATCCGGCTGAGTTCGGTGCCCACCCGCAGCTCGTCGGGTTGGCAGGCGCCGGCCATGGCGGAGTTGAACAGCAGGATCCGCCCCCCGGCGTCGCACAGCACGACGGCCGTCTCGAGGTGTTCGAGAAGCGCACGGAAAAAGGGGGGAGACGTGCCGAGCTGCGCCATCTCCGGGACATTAATCCACAAACGGCGTAATTCTCGTCCCTACCCGTTGCGACCGACGGGTATGCAGACACGCCGAAAATCAACGGTAGTGATCGGGGGCGACCGGTGCGACCCAGCGCAACAGCGCCCGCGCTGCCTTCAGCACCAGCGACCGCTCGTACGTGAGCACGTAGTCGAAGCGGCGCTCACCGTCGGGGCCGGTGTCGCCCAGGTCGCGGGCGACCAGCGCGCCGGCGAAGTGTGGACCGACCACGATGACGTTCCACTCGTCGCGCAGCGGGTCGTTCGCCCCCAGCGCTGCTCCCCGCACGCCCGGAGCCGGCTCGGCCGACACGCTCTCGCCGAGCGCGGCCACGAGACCTGCGGACGCCGCGAGCTTCGCGAACCGCTGCCGGGTCGCCGACGTGAGGTAGCGGTCGTGCTGGAAGCAGCTGAGAACGACCGGTGGCTCCTCGCTGTCCAGGCCTTTCGTCTCCAGGTACCGGCTGATCGTCAGCAGCGACTCCTTGGTGCCACGTCGGGGCGACCGGTTCTGCGACAGGATCTCGAACGGCGTACCCGTCGGTTCCTCGACGGCGTTGCGGTAGAGCCGGTCCGGCGGCAACGACGGGGCGTGCTCGACCGGGAGCGGCGCCGGGCGCCCGGTCAGGTAGCCCTGCACGATCGATGCGCCCATCGTGCGGGCGGTCGCCAGGTGCTGCGCGGTCTCCACACCCTCGGCGAGAATCGCCGCGCCGGAGCGCTCCGCCTGCGCGATCACGCTGTTGACGACCCGCGCGGTGCTCAGGTCGTTGGGGTGGCGCACCAGGTGCATGTCGAGCTTGATGACGTCCGGGTCGAGCAGCGGCATCAGCGCCAGCGAGGCGGGAACCGCGCCGACGTCGTCGAGCGCGATGCCGCAGCCGGCGGCACGCAGCGTCGCCGCGGCGGTGAGCAGCCCGGCGGGGTCGGCGGCGATCGACCGCTCGGTCATCTCGACGACCAGGTGCAGCCGACGCTCGGACTCCCGGATCGCCGGCAGCAGGTCGTCCGGGCACGGGGCCGCGGCGGCGAACGGCTCGGCGTTGACGAACAGCGCGGTGGACCGGTCGAGACCGGCGCTGATCGCGGCGCGGCCGATGCGGGCACGGCAGGCCCAGTCGAGCTCGGCGAGGCGGCCGACCTCGGCGGCGGCCGCGAACAGGGCGTCCGGGGCCTCCCACGGGGTGCCCGCGGGGCCGCGGCTCAGGGCTTCGTAACCGACCAGCGCCCGGTCGTCGGCGCGGACCAGCGGCTGGAACACCGGGAAGATCGCGCGGGCGTCGAGTACCGCGTCGATGTGCGGGAACCGATTCGTGGCACGGTCGGCGCGGATCGGACGGGGCGCGCCGACCGCGCCCGCCCGGGCCTGAGCGGCGATCGATCCGGGGCGCGGCACGACGCGAAGCGCGCCGGCCGCGCCGGGCAGTGCCTTGGCGGCGGGCCGGCGCGGGATGCGAGTGTCGGTCATACCGGCTAGATCGGTGGGCCCGGGCGCCCGGCGAGTGGCGCGCGGTTGCAGTTCCGGTGCGGGCCCCGCCGCGCGCCCGCGCCGCCGCGCGCCCGCGCCCGCCGCACCCGCACCCGCGCCTGCGGCGCACCCGCGCCCGTGCCCGCCGCGCGAGCGGCGCATCCGCGCCCGCACCCGCGCCCGCCGCGAGGGGCACGGGCCACGCTGGTGGGAATGATTTTCACAACCGTGAGGTTGTTCAACGGTGGCTGCCGGGCGCCTGACTCTCGGCGCGGGATCCGGAATAGGGTGGAAAGCGTGAGCACACACTTCGATGTCGTGGTACTGGGCGCGGGCCCGGGTGGTTATGTCGCCGCGATCCGAGCCGCGCAGCTCGGCAAAAAGGTGGCGATCATCGAGAAGCAGTACTGGGGTGGGGTGTGCCTCAACGTGGGCTGCATCCCGTCCAAGGCGCTGCTGCGGAACGCCGAACTGGCCTACATCTTCCAGAAGGAGGCCAAGCAGTTCGGCATCACCGTCGACGGCACGGTCTCGGTGGACTTCAAGCCCGCGTTCGACCGGAGCCGCAAGGTGGCCGACGGTCGCGTCAAGGGCGTCCACTTCCTGATGAAGAAGAACAAGATCCAGCAGTACCAGGGCTGGGGAACGTTCACCGACGCGAACACGATCGAGGTCGCGCTCAACGACGGCGGCAGCGAGACCGTCACGTTCGACAACGCGATCATCGCGGCCGGCGCCACCACCCGGCTGCTGCCGGGCACGCAGCTGTCCGAGCGGGTCGTGACGTACGAGGAGCAGATCCTCACCGACAACCTGCCCGAGAGCATCGTCATCGCCGGTGCGGGTGCGATCGGCGTCGAGTTCGCGTACGTCATGAAGAACTACGGCGTCGACGTGACGATCGTCGAGTTCCTCGACCGGCTGGTGCCGCTGGAGGACCCCGAGGTCTCTGCCGAACTCGCGAAGCGCTACAAGAAGCTCGGCATCAAGGTGCTCACCTCGACCCGGGTGGAGTCGATCGACGACTCGGGTTCCAAGGTTCGCGTCACGGTCACGAAGGACGGCGAGCAGCAGGTCCTGGAGACCGACAAGGTGCTGCAGGCGATCGGGTTCGCGCCGCGCACCGAGGGCTTCGGCCTGGAGAAGACCGGCGTGGCGCTCACCGAGCGCGGCGCGATCGACATCGACGAGTTCTGCCGGACGAACGTCCCGCACATCTACGCGATCGGTGACGGCACCGCCAAGCTCATGCTGGCGCACGCCGCCGAGGCGATGGGCATCATCGCCGCCGAGACGATCGCCGGTGCCGAGACCCAGTCGGTCGACTACGTGATGATCCCGCGGGCGACGTACTGCCAGCCGCAGATCGCCAGCTTCGGCTACACCGAGGAGCAGGCGCGTGAGAAGGGCTACGACGTCCAGGTCGCGAAGTTCCCGTTCACCGCGAACGCCAAGGCGCACGGCCTGGGCGACCCGGGCGGCTTCGTGAAGATCCTGTCCGACGCCAAGTACGGCGAGCTGCTCGGTGCCCACATGATCGGCCCGGACGTCACCGAGCTCCTGCCGGAGCTGACGCTGGCCCAGCAGTGGGACCTGACCGTGCACGAGGTCGCGCGGAACGTTCACGCGCACCCGACGCTGTCGGAGGCCGTCAAGGAAGCCGTCCACGGCCTGGCCGGGCACATGATCAACTTCTAGGTCCGCGACTGGGCGCACCTTTCTTCGACTGGCCGTCGGCTGACGCTCCCTCGAGCGCCTGGTCGGCGGCCAGTTTCATGCTGTCTCCGCCCAACTCTCTGCGGCGTTTCGGTCAGTGGAACGGTGGTGTTTCCGGGGGCTCGGGTCGGGCACGGGTGCAGTCACCGCCGCGCCACCGGGAGGTCGCCGTGCCCGATCGCATCGCACGTACCGTTCTTGGGCTGTGTTGGTTCGTCGTGCTGCTCGAGGGGTTCGATCTCTTCGTCTACAGCACGGTGATCCCCGACCTCCTCGACGACCCGGACTGGCACCTGACCGCCTCCGAGGCCGGCCGGATCGGTAGTTACGCCACGTTCGGGATGCTGATCGGCTCGCTCACGATCGGCACGGTCACCGACTGGATCGGTCGCCGGTGGACGATCATGGCCTGCGCGACCTGGTTCTCGGTGCTGATGGCGTTCTGCGCACTGGCTCCGAACCCCACGGTGTTCGGAATAGGGCGTTTCCTCGCGGGGCTGGGGCTCGGCGGGTTGATCCCCACCGCGATGCCGCTGGTCATGGAGTACATCGGTGAGCGTCGCCGGGGTTCCGGTGCGACCTGGATGATGACCGGCTATCACGTCGGGGGCCTGGTCGTGGCCGCGCTGGCGATCGCGATCCTTCCCGCGTTCGGGTGGCGCGCGATGTTCTGGGCCGGCGCGGTCCCGATCGTGGTCATGCTGCCGCTGCTGTGGCGCTACCTGCCCGAGTCGGTCGAATTCCTGCTCGCTCGCGGCCGTGAGGACGAGGCCGCCGAGGTCGCGCGTCGCCACGGAGTGGACCTCGACGCCGCCAGGACCCGCGTTGCCGGCGCCTCCACGGATCGGTCCGGAGCGCTCCGGACGATCTTCGGCCGGGGGTACCTCCCCGCCACGCTGCTGTTCTTCGTCGCGTCGTTCTGCGGGCTGCTGCTGGTCTACGGGTTCGGCACATGGCTGCCGCAGCTCATGCGCAGCTCGGGCTACGGACTCGGCTCGGCGCTGTCGTTCCTGGTCGTGACGAACGTCGGTGCGGTGGCCGGCCTGTTGCTCACCGGTCCGATCGCCGACCGGCTCGGCACGAAGCGCGCCTCGGCGATCTGGTTCCTCACCGGAGCGGTGTTCGTCGGGCTGATCAGCATCCGGATGCCGTCGGTGCTGATCTACCTCGCCGCCGCGCTCGCCGGGTTCTTCCTGTTCACCGCTCAGGTCGTGCTGTACGCGCACGTCGGCAACCACTACCCCGCGGCCACGCACGCGACAGCGCTCGGCTGGATCGCCGGGATCGGCCGGATCGGCTCGGTGATCGGGCCGACGCTCGGCGGGGTCCTGCTGGATGCCGATGCCGGCGTCTGGAGCTTCTACGTGTTCGCGCTGGCCGGCTTCATCGGCGCAGTCGCCATGTGGCTCGCCCCGCGCTCGCCCCTGGCCCAGGCCACCTCGTGCTGGCCGGTCTCCGACGGCGCCGGGTCGCCAAAACCCGCCTGAGCGATGGTTGTCGGGACAACCATCGCCTTGACCTGAAGCGAGCTTGAGGTTGCAGGCTGAGCTGCATGCGCGCGATTCAGCTGATCCGATTCGGCGATCCCTCGGTATTGGTTCCGATTGAGCTGCCCGACCCCGTTCCTGCAGAAGACCAAGCACTGGTCGACGTCGAAGTGGCGAGCATTTCGTTCGTCGAGACCCAGATCCGCGCCGGGCGCCCGCCCCGCGTCTTTCCGTTGCCGGATCCGCCGTTCGTGCCAGGAAACGGCATCGGCGGTGTGATCAGCGCGGTCGGGCCCGGTACTGACGAGAACCTGGTCGGGCAGCGGGTGTTCGCCACGACCGGCGGCTCGGGCGGCTACGCGTCGAAAGCTGCGGTGAACGTCGCCGACCTGATTCCGATCCCGGAGGGGCTGTCCACCGCCGACGGCGTCGGGCTGGCCACGGACGGGCGCACGGCGGTGGGGTTGTTCCGGCTCGCCGCACCGGTAGCCGGGGAGTGGGTACTGGTCGAGGCGGCGGCCGGCGGGCTCGGAACCCTGTTGGTTCAGCTCGCTCTGAGTGTCGATGCCCGCGTGATCGGCGCTGTGGGTAGCAGCGGCAAGGTGGACGTCGTCAATAAAAAAGCAGTAGCCGTGGAGTACGGGAAGTCCGGCTGGGTGGAGCGGGTCCGGGAGCTGACCGGTGGTCTTGACCTGGTGTTCGACGGCGTGGGTGGAGAGATCGGGGCGGGGGCGGCTGGGCTTGTGAAGCCCGGAGGGCGGTTCGTGATCCACGGGGGTGCGGGTGGGGCGATGACGGATCCGCGCACTGTCGCCGGACGCGTGTTGACTCTGCGGGACGTCCAGGGAAGCCCCACTGAGCTGGCAAAATCCGCGCTGTCCTCGGGGCTCGACCCGCTGATCGGGCAGGTGTTCCCGCTCGAGCGCGCTGCCGACGCGCACGCCGCGATCGAGGCTCGCGCCACCGTCGGGAAGACGCTGCTGATCGTGTGAGCGAAGATGGGTGGGTGATTCCGAATGTTCTCGCCGCCCGTTACGCCTCGCCCGAGCTGACCCGGATCTGGTCGCCCGAGCACAAGATCATGCTGGAGCGTCAGCTCTGGATCGCGGTGCTGCGTGCTCAGCGCGAGCTGGGGGTGCCGGTGCCCGACGGCGTCATCGAGGCGTACGAGGCGGTCGTGGACAACGTCGACCTGGCGTCGATTGCCGAACGTGAACGCGTAACACGGCACGACGTGAAGGCGCGCATCGAGGAGTTCTCGGCGCTCGCGGGCCACGAGCACATCCACAAGGGCATGACCTCGCGCGACCTCACCGAGAACGTCGAGCAGCTGCAGGTCAGGGCGTCGCTGGAGCTGATCCGCGACCGGGTCGTGTCCTCGCTGGTGCGCCTGGCCGCGCGGGCGGTCGAATTCGACGCGCTGGTGCTCACCGGCCGCTCGCACAACGTGCCGGCGCAGGCCACGCTGCTCGGCAAGCGGTTCGCCTCGGCGGCCGAGGAGCAGCTGCTGGCGTACGAGCGGCTCTCCGAGCTGTTGAACCGCTACCCGCTGCGGGGGATCAAGGGACCGGTCGGTACCGCTGCCGACCAGCTCGACCTGCTCGGTGGCGACCCGCTGAAGCTGGCCGCGCTGGAGGAGGCCGTGGCGCGGCACCTGGGCTTCGCGCGCGTGTTCACCAGCGTGGGGCAGGTGTACCCGCGGTCGCTGGACTTCGACGCGGTGTCCTCGCTGGTCGTCGCGGCAGCCGGGCCTTCGAGCCTGGCGACGACGATCCGGTTGATGGCCGGTCAGGAACTCGTGACCGAGGGGTTCAAGGCCGGGCAGGTCGGGTCGTCGGCGATGCCGCACAAGATGAACACGCGTTCGTGCGAGCGGGTGAACGGCCTGGCAGTGATCATTCGCGGATACGCGTCGATGACCGGTGAGCTGGCCGGCAACCAGTGGAACGAGGGGGACGTGTTCTGCAGCGTCGTCCGCCGGGTCGCGCTCCCGGACGCGTTCTTCGCCGCGGACGGGCTGTTCCAGACGTTCCTGACGGTGCTGACCGAGTTCGGCGCGTACCCCGCGGTGGTGCAGCGTGAGCTCGACCGGTACCTGCCTTTCCTAGCGACGACGAAGGTGCTGGTCGCCGCGGTGCAGCGCGGAGTCGGGCGCGAAGTGGCGCACGAGGCGATCAAGGAGCACTCGGTCGCGGTGGCGCTGGAGATGCGGGAGAAGGGCATCGAGCGCAACGACCTGCTCGAGCGGTTGGCGTCCGACGAGCGTCTGCGGCTCGACGCCACGACGGTGGCGTCGCTGGTCGCCGACCCGTCGGCGTTCACCGGTGCTGCATCGGCGCAGGTCGCGGAGGTCGCGCGCCGGGTGGGCGAGGTGGCCACCCGCCACCCGAAGGCGGCCCTGTACACGCCCGGTGAAATCTTGTAGGAATGAGTCCGTTCGGACGACTGCACAGTGGAGGGAGGTGAAACACACTGGATGGCATGAGCCTAACTGCTGACATGCTGCCGTCTCGCTACGAGGGGGCCGAAGAACGAGTTCCGCAGTCGTTCGACGAGTTTTACGGCCCGACCTCGGGCGTTGTTCAACTGCCGAATTTCCTTGCCTGGTCGGGCATGACCGCTTTCGACGTCCTGGTGGACGTTGAGCGTGTGCACATGTATCAGATCCTCATCGACGTCGGCCGGCGCATCGACGTGGCGAAATTCATGGACGCGGGTCTGCTGCAACAGGACTGGCCGATGCTGCGGCGCCTTCTGCCGAAGCAGATGATCGTGATCTGGGAGTCGCGGCTTCCGCTCGCATCGGCGGTCTGACGATGCCGATGAATCCGCTGCACCGACGGATGCTGGACATCGGAATTTCGGCGACCGCCGAGTTAGGCCTCGTGCTGGCGGGCGGATACGCCGTGCAAGCACACGAGTTGGTCGACCGGCCGTCGAAGGACGTCGACTTCGCCTACTGCGAGACGACCCCGGTCGCCGAGGTCGTCGAGACGCTGGTTGCGGCCTATCGCAACATGGGGTTCGACGTCGACGTGATCCAGGTGAACGCACGTCTGGCCCGGATGGACGTGCACACGCCGGAGGGCACCTGCGAGGTGGACGTCATGAAGGAGGCATTGCAACGGCCGACAAATTCAGCGTTGGGGCCGGTCGTTAGCTTCGAGGACGCAGTCGGACTCAAAGTCAGGGCGATTGCCGGGCGGACCGTGCCACGGGACTTCATCGACGTGCACGCGGCCAGCAAGCACTTCACGTGGCGGCAACTGGAGCGTCTCTGCGCTCGACATGACCCCGGTTTCGAGCTCGCCGACTTCGCTGATCGAGTCGGTGCCGCCGAGCACCTCGACGACATCACGTTCCGGGCTTACGGGCTGGACGACGAGCGGATCGCCGACATCCGGCGGTGGGCGGTGGCTTGGCGGGACGACATCAAGGTGCGATTGGCGTCGGACCCGGACGGGAAGGACGACGGGCCGCAGCGATTCAACTGGGATCGCTACCTGAACGAGCGGGAGGGTGGTTAGGGGGTGGAGACGGTGTCCAGAGCCCAGCGCATGCGGGGAACCGCGGTCTCGGGGTGGTCGCCGAACTCGGCGGCAAGGCGCTGAGCGCACCCCGACGGCCCGCCGAACTGCTCGAGGCTCGACGAGATCGCAGCCTCCAGCCGAGCCTCGCTGCAATCCTCCGACGGCTGAACGGCACTGACAAAAAGCGCCTCGGCCTTCACGGTGAGCGTCATGATCTTCTCCTGACCTCGCCTCCCCCGAGGCGACACTGCAACCGTGCGACCGCGAAGGAGCGCCACAAGTGGCAGGTCGGTTGCCGTTCGGGTGCCGGTGACCCGGAGGTCGCGCGCGCACCCCGCGCGCTGAAAGACTGAGCGCATGTCATGGATCCGGAACGCAGGGGCCGCGTTCCTGGTCGTGCTAGGTCTTTCGGTGATCGTGTATGTGCTGGTAGCGCCGCCGAAAGATCCGCCGCCGTACACGAGCCCGCCCGGGTTCGACGAGGCAGCCAGCGCGTCCCCGTCGGCCCAACCATCCGCGTTATTCGTCGGCGACGACTACCTCGCCGGTGCCCGCAACGACGGTCCCGCCGGCTCGGACGACGAGGCCACGTTCGCCGAGCTCGCTGCCGACCAACTCGGCTGGGTCGCGAACGTCGACGCCCAGAACGGCACCGGCTACACGATCAAGGCCGGTGACGGCACCGCGGCGTTCACCGGTCGCCTCGCCGCCGACAAGAAGGCGTTCTCCGCGGGCGTCGTCGTCATCTCGAGCGGTCGGCACGACCTCGAGGACTCCGAGCTCCGGGAAGGTTACGACGACGCCGTCCGTGCCTACTTCCGCGACGTCCGGATCGCCTACCCGAAGGCCACGGTGGTCGCACTGGCCCCGTTCTGGCCCGGTAGCGACCCGCCCCAAGGCTTGATCGACGCCCGCTTGGCGGTCAAGGAGGCGGCTGCCGCGACCGGCATCCGTTACGTGAACACGCAGGGCTGGGTGGCTGAGTCGGCTATCTCGTCCGATGGATCGCACCCCACCCCGGCCGGTCAGAAAGCGATCGCGCAGCGGGTGGTCGCCGTGTTCAAGCACGCGTCAACGCCCGGCGTCTCGCCCTCGCCCAGTGCCTGACCAGCGGTCCTCCAGCGGGGAGGGGGGACCGTCGGTGGCTGCACGCATCATCTCGACGCCGTTGCGGTAGGCAGCGCACTCCCAGTTCGTGTGACAGACCGGACACTCCGCCGACCCGTCGACAGGCAGATGCGCCGACCGCAACTCGTAGCCGGCGAGCCAGAGCTCGGTGTTGCCCGCGTCAGATGGCGGGCTCGTAGAGCTCACTATCGTGGGCCGCTCGACGGGCTCGGCGGACGCGGACCGGCCGGCCGCGGGCGCCCGGGACGGGGTCTGGTCGCGCTGTCTCCGTGCGGACGCGACTGAGTTGTGCGAACGCGTGCCATCGGCCCTCCGATCGCCCTTACGGAGTGTGGGGCACCGCGCGACAACGTTGGCGCTCGGCACCCACCCCCGAGGATGACTGCTTTCGCCTCTGAAGTTCAAGAAATTGCGAGAAATAGCTTCGAGGTACCCCGTCCGGGGTTGGGATTTTCTCGACCTTTAGCAACCATTTGTGTCCTCAGTGCCGTGCCGCATGGCGCTGGGCAGTTCAGTGTGGACCCGGGGGGATAAATCATGAAGCTGACATTCCGCGGCACCAACAGTTCCTACGGCTCGTGTCCTTCGGTCTACGAGACCGACCGCGGCACGCTGGTCGTCCAAGGCTGGCGCGTCACCGACGCCGAGGCCATCGCCGCACTCACCGAGCGTGGCCTACCCGCCCACGAGACCGCGGTGGAGATCCCGTTGGACCTCCTCTGCTACTTCCCGTCTGACCGCGGTTTGGGGTCTTCTTCGACCCGAACCTGATCCGGAAGCCGACCCCTGTGGCTGCCGGAGGCCACTGAGGACTGTGGGGTCGCCAAAGGCGGTGGTCGGTGTCCGGGTGGTCGGACCCCGACCGTTACCCTCGTGCCAGGAGGGAAGACCGGTTCCGTGGCCAAGCCCCATGACGCTCTGCGCGTCTTCGGATTGCAACTGCGCCAAGTGCGCGAAGACGCCGGACTGACCGGTAGAGCGGTCGCGGACCGCACCGGCTGGCCGCATTCCAAGGTGTCCAAGTTGGAGCGCGGTCAGCAGACCGCGACCGCGTCCGACGTGGACGCGTGGGTTCAGGCCACCGGCGCGGGGGACGACGACGCGGAGCGCCTCCAGGTCGCGCTCCGCAAGGCGCGCATCGAGTACACCGAGTGGCGGCAACGTCTGTCGACCGGCACCCGAGCGCGCCAGGTCCAGCGCCGCGAGGCCGAGGCCGACGCCACGTTGATCCGCGCGTTCGAGCCCGGCGTGCTACCCGGCTTACTGCAGACCGCTGACTACGCCCGCGCCGTTTTCCAAGGACTCGTCAGTACCTACGACATTTCTGACGACGTCGAGGACGGCGTGCGCGCACGACTCAGCCGACAGGACGTGCTTCTCCAGCCACATCGGCGATATCACTTCGTTCTTGCCGAAACGGCGCTGTATTGCCGCATAGCCGATTCGGCGACCATGCGTGCGCAGCTGGAACGCTTACTCGCGGTGGCGCGCATTCCGACCGTCGATCTCGCAGTGGTGCCGTTGGGAGCGCGGTGGCCCGTGGGGCCGCTGAACGGTTTCTGGATCTTCGATCGGGACTACGCGTTGGTGGAGACGCTCGGCGCGGAGCTGACGCTCCGTGAACCCCACGAGATCGCGGTGTACGAGCGCATCTTCGAGACGTTCTCCCGATTGGCCGTCCGAGGCTCGGCCGTCTCGGACCTGATACTCGGCGCAACCCGTCGGTACGCAGGGTGACCTCGGCATCCTGCTATTCGGCCATCCTCACCCCGGTCCGTCGCGCTAGTAGCAGGCGGTACGTATTCTGGGCGCTTCTCGGGAGAACGAAACCTTCCGAGTGACTTCAGTGTGACCACGGGGAACGGTGATGACCCAGTATCCGGCCGGCGGCGGCCAACCGAGCGAAGGCGAGCATCCCGGCGGAGAACCTGGCTGGACGCTTCCACCGGAGCAGTCGCCGAGCGGACCACCGGCGCCGAGTCAGGCGTCAGGTCCGCCGTCGTACGACCAGCAGTCCTACGGTCAGCAGCCACCGGCCTACGGGCAGCCCGCGCAGTTCGGTCAACAGCCGCCCCAGTACGGCCAGCAGCCGGGGGAGTACGGCCAGCCCCAGTACGGGCAGCCGGGTCAGTACGGCCAGCAGCCGCCCGAGTATGGGCAGCAGCCGCCCCAGTACGGGCAGCAGCCGCAGCCATACGGTCAGCCCGAGTACGGGCAGCAGCCGCCTTATGGGCAGCCCGCGCAGTACGGGCAGCAGCCGCAGCAGTACGGCCAGCCCCAGTACGGGCAGCCGCAGCAGTACGGTCAGCCCGAGTACGGCCAGCAGCCTGTCGAGTACGGGCAGCCTGCCGAGTACGGGCAGCCTGCCGAGTACGGGCAGCAATACGGGCAGCCGCAGCAGTTCGGCCAGCCGCAGGAGTACGGCCAGCAGGCCCAGTACGGCTCCCAGTACGAGCAGCCAGCTCAGTACGACCAGCAGGCGCAGTACGAACAGGGGGGTCAGTACGGGCAGCAAGGGCAGTACGACCAGCAGGCCGCGTATGGCCAGGAGGGCGCGTACGGCCAGGAGGGCGCGTACGGCCAGGAGTACGCCGCCGGCCCCCCACCAGCCCCGCCCAAGAAGAAGCGCTCCCTCGTCGGCATCGCGCTCATCGTCGTCTTAGCGTTGGTAGTTGTTGGTGGTGGCGGTGGCACTGCCTACTACCTGATGAAGGACGACGGGAAAGCCGACACCGCGGCGGCGCCGGCGGACGAGAAGAAGGGCTGTGCGAGCGGCACGGTAGCGGTGGTCGGTGACACCGGCGGCTCGGCGGACGATCCGGGCGAGGCGGCGGTCGCGATCACGACGCTCGCGGCGGAGGAGTACAACGCCAAGAACCCGGACTGCACGGTCGCGGTCCGCGAGTTCGACAGCGGCGGCGAGGAAGGCAAGGCCAAGCTCCTGGCCGACAAGATCATCAAGGACAAGTCGATCCTGGGTGTGGTCGGGCCGCTGTACTCGAAGGAGGCCCTCGCCGCGTCGCCGCTGTTCGACAAGGCCGGCCTGCCGATGGTGAACCCGACGACGTCCACGGTGTCGCTCGGCGAGATGAAGATGAAGTACTTCCACCGCACGGTGGGCACGGACGGCGACTCGGGCGTCGCGATGGCGAAGTACATCAAGGGCGCCGATCCGGCCGCAAAGGTGTACGTCGTCGACGATGGGACGCCGTACCCGAAGTCGATGGTGGCCACGGCGAAGCAGGAGCTGGGCGATCTGGTGGTCGGCACCTCCACGGTGAAGACCGGGCAGACGGACTTCACGCTGCTGGCGTCGTCGGTCGTCGACGCCGGCGCGACAGTGGTTGCCTTCGCCGGGTTCGCCGCGGAGGGCGCGGGGATCCGGAACGCGGTCACCGCGGCCGGTGGAAAAGACATCGACCTCGTTGGCGGTCCGGGGATGATCGACAGCGCGTACGTCACCGAGACCGAAGACACGGGTAAGGACACCGTGATCGTGTGCGCGTGTACTCCGGGCGCCGGTCTGTCGGAGGAGTTCCGCAAGAAGGTCGAGGACAAGACGACCACTCGGCCGAACCTCTACGTCGGTGAGATGTACGACGCGGCTTCGGCGCTGATGGCTGCGTTCGCAGCGGGGAACAAGACCCGCGCGGACGTCAACAAGTTCCTGTCGACGTACAACGCGCGGGGCGTCACGGGGCAGATCGCGTTCGACGCCAACGGCGAGCTCAAGGGGACGCCGCCGGAGTGGTACTTCGTCGTCGGTACCGATGGCTTCCTCGGCAAGAGCCGGATCCAATAGTGGGGTGTTCTCACCCCTCGTGAGCGTGGAGTTCGTGTTGCTGGCGCCGCGCCCCCAAGTGGGGCGCGGCGTGATTTTTGTCGGGTAAAGATCCCGTAAACATGGCCCCTCGGTGGGCTAGTTGACCCATCAATTAGCGTCATGCGACGTACGAAGCGATCCCTCGGGGCCACCGGCGTGCTGGCCCTCGGTCTTGCTGTGGTGGCTGCGGTGTGTTGCCTGTGGTCGTGGATGGCGTACACGTACCTGTTCGGGCGTGCGGTGTCGGTGAGTATCGGGGACGAGTGCCTCGGGAAGTACCAGAGCGGCGTCGACGGGACGATCGAGTGCTGGGACGCTTCGTGGCCGTTGGACGGTGGGGAGCACTTCGGGTCGTTGGTTGATTACCGACAAAGCGGCGGGGCATTCGAGTACGACGTGATCGAGGCGCGGGCATTCGGTGACAGCGCGCGTACGGAGCCATCCGCATTGCCGTACGTGGCCGGCCTTGTTGGGCCGGCGCTGTTCGTTGTTGCCGGTGGGGTGTTCGTGGTGGGGCGGCGTGGGGCGAGGCGCAAGGAGATTCAGTACTACTGATAGCGGGCGCGATACGTCTTATTTTCTCATTGTGAGCGTTCGCGCTGAATCGTGGGGCGCTTGGCGCTGACCCACTTTCGCTATAGCCGACGTCAGTCGGAATGTCTTACTTCTATCGTCGATGCTGGCACCTAAAACTTTGCTGTGCATTCGAGGATTTGGTTGATCCGCGCACCTTACTCGTTCCAATCAAGGGCGTGGAATGCGGCGATGGTTCGCTGACCTGCGGAAACGTGACGTTAAACCAATCGCGACAAACTCGTTGATTTTTCCATGTGTATTGGGTTGCGCCGGATTTGACCAACATGCGATTGTTCGTCCGGCTTCACTCGATGTCGCCGTCGGCATACGGGGTCTCTAGCTTCGTGCGGGAGGGGAAACTTCCGCAGCTCGGCAATCCATTGACGCGCTCGCCGCGTCATGCCGCGCTGCGGTAACTGCTCGTGCTCACGACCCGTATTCCGTATGTCAGTTCATTTCAAATTCCTGGCGCCGTCGCCAGGAGCAATTGGGGGATTTACATGAAGACGTGGGTTCGCAACGGCCTCGCCGTCAGCATGCTCGCCGCCGGAATTGCTGGCTCTACCGCCGTCATCGGCGCCTCGGCCGCCCAGGCCGCCCCGTGCACCACGCCTGGCTGCACCAATGTCGGCGGGCTCGGCGACGACAATGGCACTACCGTTGGTGCTGCGGACCGTTCGTGGCGGCGAGGTGGCACTAACCAGGGTGGCGGAACTATCAACTCGATCAACGTTCCCGCTGCCAACTTCACTGGAACTGTCAACGTGGGGGGAATCGGCTCCCGGAACCAGGCTGCAACGGCCGCTGACTCGTTCCAAACTGGCTTTGTAGCCTCAACCGGGGCCATGCGAGGCGCTGCTCAGACCGGAGGAATCGGATCGGACAACGGCACCGTCGGTGCCGCGAATCAGTCCTTCGAAACCGGATCGATCGCCGTCACGGGTTCACTCGGCACCACGGGTGCAGTCACCACGGGCGGCATCGGTGACGCCAATGGCAGTGGCGGGAATGCTCTGCGGTCCTGGAACACAGGCAGCTTCACAAGTAACGGAACCTACAACGGAACCACCACGATCGACGGCATCGGAAATGGGAACGTCAGCGCTGGCGACGCCACTGACGCATTCGGCAGTGGAAACGTCAACCTCTCCTGACGAACCGCAGCGGTACGTTGTCGGAAATCTAGCGCAGGGCTGAAGCGACAGGCGCCGTCCCATCTCGGGGCGGCGCCTGCGGCCATGAGGATAAGCGAACGCGCAGTGCTTAAGAGAGCGTTGTAATGGGCTTGTGGGGTTCGGGGAGTGACGTACGATTTGGGTATGTGATCCGATTCCATCGGCTTGCGGTCTTGCAAATCGTTTCGGACGACGCCTTCTGGTGAAAGGCGGGCCGTGAACCTACGCGCACGCGGATTGTGATCGGTATACTCGCTTCCGTGTGTCGGAATCGGTCTCCCCTTGCAGGCAACTGAGGAGATGGCCATTCTATGGGATCATTCAAGAATTCAATTACTGTCGGGTTGTTGGCGATCGGAATTCTTACGACTGGGGCCACGGCGGCGCAAGCCGGCATTACTAGCGGTGATCCCGCGGGTAAAAGCACTGATCGGTCGGAAGGCGTGGCGCAGCGGGCATGTTCGGTTGAGGTCCGAACCGGCGATGGCGCTAGTAATCAGGTAATCGTCGGCGATGTGGTCGGGTATGGGAACGGCACGGGCGTATCTGTCACGCGTGACTGTGTTTCGCGTGGTACACCGCAGGTCGTGCCGCGTGTTGGGCGGGCGGCTCGACCCCGCATCGATTGCCGTGAAGTTCCGCGATCGAGGGCTGCGGAGTGCCTGAAGTACGTGGAGCTGCTCCGAATGACGCTGCGGCGGCAGGTGATTCGAGGCGCAGCGGAACGTTAATGTGACTGTGATTCACCGTCCGGTTTCTTCGCATCCATTCGGGGTTGCGAAGAAAATCCGCCTCTGACAATGTTCGTGCTGGCTTCCTCGTGAGGCGGTGCAGCAAATTCCTGAATTCCCGTGCCGTTGCTGTTGAGGAAGACGCCTGGCCCGACGCCGTACCGGCTTGTTGGGCGCGTCAGGTCGGGTCTGCGGGTGATCGACACCCGTTCAGATTGCCAATCCATTCATTCCTCATTGCAATTGCATGGGGAGATTTCGGGGGTACTCCTTCATGAACACCTGGGTCCGGAACAGTCTTGCCATCTCGATGGTCGCTGCCGGAATCGTCGGTGCTGCTGCGTCTTCGGCGCAGGCTGCGGACGACGACTGCAAGCCCTGGAGCAAGCGCTGCGCCGAGACCGGTTCGATCGGAAACGACAACACGGTCAAGGACAACTCGTACGACTCGTTCGAGACCGGTGGCATCAACATCGACAAGGACTTCAAGGGCCGCGCCACGACCGGCAGCATCGGCAAGAAGAACAAGGTCGGCGACGATGCGTATGACGCCTTCCGGACCGGCGGTATCTATGTCAAGGACGAGTTCAAGGGCCGCGCCACGACCGGCAGCATTGGTGACCGCAACGAGGTCGGCCGTGACGCTGACAACGCCTTCACGACCGGTCGGATCCACGTGGGCGACGACCTTCGCGGCAAGGTGACCACCGGCAGCATCGGTGACGACAACTACGTCAAGAAGGACGCCAAGGACTCGTTCCAGACCGGCGACGTGTGGGTCAAGGGCGACGTCGAGGGCAAGGTGTCCACCGGCAACGTCGGTGACGACAACACGGTGAAGGGCAACTCGCGGGACTCGTTCACCAGCGGCAGCGTCCGCGTGAACGGCGACCTTGAGGGCACCGCCCGTACCGGCAACGTCGGTGACGACAACTTCGTCGGTGGAGACGCCAAGAACTCCTTCAACTCGAAGGGGATCGACATCGACGGTGACTTCGAGGGTCACGCCAAGACCGGCAACGTCGGCAGCGACAACTGGGTCGGCGGGGACGCCAAGGACTCCTTCAACGCCGGCGGCATCAAGCTCCGTTGATTCACCCGCGGCCGCGGGCGCGCTGATCGCGCGCTCGCGGCTGTGGATCGAATGACTACGACGTGAGGAGGACGGCGCATGGCCAGAGTCTGGACGTCTGTATGTGCGATCGCTGGGTTGGTTGCCGTGGGGGTGACGGTGGCTTCGTCGTCAGCCAGCGGTGACGGCCCTGCCCCCAGCGAGAAGGACCGTCCACTGGCGGTCTCCACCGGCTCTCCGCAGCTCAGCACCAAGATCGAGCCTGACGTCGAGGCTCGGCCGGGCACCGCGCTGCGGCCTGACGCCGAGGCTCAGCCTCGGGCCGCGATCCCGCCTGCAATCGAGGCTCAGCCTCGGGCCGCGATCCCGCCCGGCACCGAGCAGCGGTCCGGAGCAGAACGGCAGTCTGGCAGTGAGCGGGGCGGGGTGGAGAAGCGGGTGAGGAAGGTCGAGTGCAAGCCGCCGGGACGGATTCGGGTCACGGTGGGCAAGGTCGGTAGTGGTAACCGGGTGGGCGGGCGGAACGAGGGATCGTTCCAGACCGGCAAGGTGGTCATCGGTGGCAAGGTGATCGAGGCCGAGCCCGGGGAGACGGTGGACGTGCGGGTTCCGGGAAAGTGTGTGCCGAAGGCGAAATCCGCGCCCGCTTCGAAGAATCGTTGAACATCGGTCGACGCCCGTTCCGGGGCGTCGACCTTTGTGTTCTTCCTGAGTATTTTCGAGACCGAGTTTCACTGTTCTACGCCGCAGTGAAAATCGCGAGCGAGCAAATTGCATTTTAGCGGTCGGCCGGGGTTGAGGCAGTACGGCGGATCGTGAAAATTTGGCGTCTAGTCGAACCCCCTTCGTACCGAATTCCTCTTTCGAAAGTTGGTTTTGTTGTGAAGTCGTGGATCCGTCGGAGTGCCGGTGTCGGCATCATTGCTGCCGGAATTGTTGCGGCCGGCGCCACCACCGCCCAGGCCGCCCAGGTCTCGGCCGACCACTACCGGCCCTGCAAGTCGTGCCAGCAGGAGTCGGCCCCCAAGGTCACCAAGCTGAAGACCGGCGACGGTGGCAGCCACACCGACGTGCTGGGCAGCGTCACCAGCTCGAACAACGGCGAGGGCTACACCGGAACGGTTTACGGCCCCGTGACCACCGGAAACGGCGGGGACGACAACTACGTCACCGGCAATGTCTCCAAGTCGTACAGCGGTGGGAACTACAGGGGCAACTCCACCGGCCCGGTCAACACGGGCCGCGGCGGTGACGACAACGTCATCGGTGGAAAGGTGTCGTACTCGTACAACGGCGGAAACGTCGAGGGCAACACCAAGGGCTCGGTGAAGACGGGCCGCGGTGGTAGCGGAAACGTGATCGTCGGCGATGTTCGCGGCTCGTTCAATGGCGGTGGCTACAAGGGCAACACCGACGGAAACGCCACGCTCGGCGACGGCGGAAGCTACAACACCGTAGGCACGAGCAATAAGCGCAGCGACGCTGTCGACTCGTTCAATGGTGGCGACTTCACCGGCACGGTGAAGGGTGACGTCAAGGCCGGAAACGGTGGCAGCAACAACAAGGTCTACGGCGACGCGCTCGGTTCGTACAACGGCGGGGACTTCAAGGGCACCGTTTACGGCGACGCCACCGCCGGAAATGGCGGCAGCAACAACACCATTCTCGGCGACTCGTCTGAGTCGTTCAACGGCGGAGCGATCGTCGGCAAGGTCGGGGGCGACGTCACGACCGGTAGCGGTGGCAGCAGCAACAAGGTCTACGGCGACGTGAACTCCTCGTTCAACGGCGGCGAGATCGATGCCCGCAAGTTCTGACCACTTAGCCCTCGGCGGAGCCCCCGCACCTTCCTGGCCGGTTGGCCACACGAAGAAGGGAATTGTCGTGAACACCTGGATGAAGCGCGGTGCGTGCCTCGGTGTGCTTTCCGCGGGTCTGGTCGCTGCTGCCGCTGGTGGTGCCTCCGCTGCTCCGGAACCAACTGGAGCGGAGAACCCCGTCGCGGCGGTGACCGGTGCGCTCGGCGATGCCCTGCCCGTGGCCGCTGGCCAGGGAGGGAGTGGGGGTGATGGGGGCAGTGGCAACAAGGTCGGCCCGGAGCAGGCCGTTGCTCCCGGGGAGCGGGCTGTCGGCCGGGTGGCGGCTCCTGCGGGGCAGAGCATCGCCCCGGCGGAGCAGCAGGTCGGCAAGACGGTGGACCCCGTGAAGCAGTTGGTGGCTCCGGTGAAGGAGAGCGGTACTCGGGTTACGGATCTGCTCGGGATCCCGGGGGCGCAGCCGGCGGTGCCCGACGGGATCCCGGGGCTCCCCGATGTGCTCGCCATGCCGGGTACGGGTCCCGCCGGCGGTAAGGGCGGCGACGACAACGAGGTCTACGGCGCCGGGAACCGCATCGGCAACGGCGGCAGCGTCACCACCGAAGGCGGCGCTGCCCAGGGTGTCGACGCTCGAGGCGCCGACGCCCGAGGCGCCGGCCCCAGCGGCGGTCCGCGTACGACCTGGCTGACCGCGCTCGGTCTCGACGGCTGATCCCATTCGGAGCGGGCCGGCCGGGCGCTTCGGCCGGCCCGCACCCACCCCTCGAAAGGAACAGAACCCATGAACCCCTGGATCACTCGCGGCGCCCAGGTCGCCGCGCTCTCCGCCGGTCTGGTGGCCTTCGGCGCGACCGGCGCATCGGCGGCTACCGACTTAGACGGTGGCGGCAACGTCGTCGGCAACGGTGGTGACGGAGGAGCTGGCGTCTACAACGAGGCCGGCAGCGTGAACCTGATCAACCTCGGATTCGGCGGCCGCGGCGGGAACGGTGGCCAGAACAACGTCAGCGACGGTGGAGGCGACGACGCCGTCGGCAACGGAGGAAACGGCGGCGTGGGCATCTACAACGCTCCCGGCAGTTACAGCCTGGTCAACGTGAGCATCGACGGCCAACCGGGCACGAGCGTGCTCGACGCAGGTAGCTTGACCGGCGGGAACTTCCTACCGAGTACCCCGGTCTCACGCCGCACCGGTCTGCTGGGCTTCCACCCGGGTCAAGACGCGACGGTCACCGCTCGCCCGACCGACGCCGGATCGTTCATCAACGACAACAAGCAGTCGGCGACGTCAGCCCTGGGCACGCTGTACCCGCCCCGCACCCCCTCGTAGCCCGTGCGGTAGCGGCCGGTGTGGGGCTTGTCGAGTAGGCGCGGCGGTCGGACGATCGTCCAGTCCAGGCCGCTCGCGCGGATCGCCTGCTCCATGGCCTCGGTGTCCCGGAAGTTCTCCCGGAGGAACAGCCGCACCAATGGCTTCGCGACGAGCCGAGTCACCAGGTCGTCGTCCTTCTCGGTGTAAGCGCCGCTGGCGCTGACGAACAGCACCCGACGGATGCCCACCTCCGACGCCGCCCTCACCAGCGCGTTCGCCCCGTCGGCCAGGACGGTCGTCGGTCCGCTGCCGCGGTGGCCGAGCGAGGAGATCACCGCATCGCGGCCCGCGATCAGGGGACCGAGTTGCGCCGGGTCGAGAGCGTCGGCCTGGACGACGTCCAACCGTGGGTGGGTGGGAACGGACAGTCGTGCAGGGTCGCGTACCACCGCGGTGACCCGGTCGCCATCGGCGAGCGCCTGGGTGACGACGCATCGGCCGACTCCGCCGGTCGCGCCGAGCACTGTGAGTTTCATCGGAAGTACCTCCTGGGATGGTTAGTAAGTACTCACCCACCTAGACTGGGCGGTGACACCGACCGTCGTCAAGGGAGAGTTCGCTGAGCACCCGGGATCGGATTCTCGACGCCGCCGCCGCTGTCATGCGCGAGCGTGGCCTGGCCCATGCCACGACCAAGGAGATCGCCAAAGCGGCCGGATTTTCCGAGGCGACGCTCTACAAGCACTTCACGGACAAGACCGAACTGTTCGTCCAGGTGCTGTCGGAGCGGTTGCCGCGGTTCGTGCCGGTCGTCAAGGCGCTCCAGCCCGGGGAAGGGGCGGTGCTCGAGAACCTTCGCGGGGTGGCCGCCGCGGCGATCGAGTTCTACACGGACAGCTTTCCGATCTCGGGGTCGATCTTCGCCGAGCCGAAGGTGCTGGACGCGCACCGTGTCGGGCTGCGTCGTACCGGGTCCGGGCCGCACAAGGCGAACGAAAGTCTCACCGCGTACCTGCGGGCCGAGCAGGAGCTGGGCCGGGTACGGGCGGACGCTGACCCGGCTTCGTTGGCTGCGCTGTTGCTCGGCGCGTGCTTCCAGCACGCCTTCCTACTGCAATTCAACGACGACGACGCCAAGGCTGACGTCGAAGCGACCGCCGCCCGTTTTGTCACCACCCTGGCCCCGGCGATCGAGGCCGGGCATTGACAGTTCGACGCGGATTGCCTGGTTGCGGCTCACAGTTGGCGGGGTGCCGGAGCGACTTCCAGTCAATCCGCGCGCCGGGCCGGGTGCGTCGGCCGCCTCGTCCGGAGCGGTCCCGATGACGCTGGCTCCAGCGCGCCGAAACGGGACCGCATTCTCGCCAGCCGTGTGGGCCCAATCCGGCGGGTTCCGCGGCGCTGGAACGGGACCGCTTCGGGCGGTCGGCGGGGCTCGAGGGTGGGGAACACGCCGGGTGGCGCGCCGGGGGCTTGGCGTGCGGGTGGCGGTCACTCCGAGGTACCGCGCGAACCTCGGTAGGCTGAATCGCAGATTGCGCAGCAGCCCGTCCATCCTCTTCCAGGAGTTTCCGTGCCCGCGTCGACCCGCGTCGTCGTCGATGTCATGCCCAAGCCCGAGATCCTCGATCCGCAGGGTCAGGCCATCGCCAACGCCCTGCCAAGCCTCGGCTTCTCCTCGATCGCCAGCGTCCGTCAGGGCAAGCGTTTCGAGGTCGAGATCGCCGGTGAGGCGACCGAAGAGGCGTTGGACGAGGTGCGTCGTGCCGCCGCGACGCTGCTCGCCAACCCGGTGATCGAGGACTTCGAGATCCGTGTCGAGGTCGCCCAGTGACCGCTCGGATCGGGGTCATCACGTTCCCCGGCTCGCTCGACGACCGCGACGCACTGCGCGCGGTCAAACTGGCGGGCGGGGAGCCGGTTGCCCTCTGGCACGCGGACGCCGACCTGCACGGCGTCGACGCGGTGATCCTGCCGGGTGGCTTTTCCTACGGCGACTACCTGCGGTGCGGTGCCATTGCCCGCTTCGCTCCCGCGATGACGTCGCTCATCGACGCGGCGAAAGGCGGCATGCCGGTGCTCGGCATCTGCAACGGCTTCCAGGTGCTGTGCGAGTCGCACCTGCTGCCCGGGGCGCTTCGCCGCAACCACCACCTGCACTTCCGCAACCGCGACCAGGTGCTGCGGGTCGAGTCGACGAGCACCCTTTGGACGCAGGACTACCAGCAGGGCCAGGAGATCCTCATTCCGCTCAAGAGCGGCGAGGGTGCCTACATGGCCGACGAGAAGACGCTCGACGCGTTGGAAGCCGAAGGCCGCGTGATCGCCCGGTACGTGGGCGGTAACCCCAACGGTTCGCTGCGTGACATCGCCGGCATCAGCAACGAGGCCGGGAACGTCGTCGGCCTGATGCCGCACCCCGAGCACGCCACCGAGGCGCTGACCGGGCCGTCCACCGACGGCCTCGGCTTCTTCACCTCCGTGATCCGGGCGATGGTGCCCGCGTGACCGACTCGGTGAACAACGCGAATCAGACTCCCGAGGAGCAGCAGCCGTACCTCGAGCTCGGACTCAAGGACGACGAGTACGCCCGGATCCGCGAGATCCTCGGCCGTCGCCCCACCCAGACCGAGCTCGCGATGTACTCGATCATGTGGAGCGAGCACTGCTCCTACAAGTCGAGCAAGGTGCACCTGCGTCAGTTCGGTGAAAAAGCTCCTAAGACCGACGCTCTGCTGGTCGGCATGGGAGAGAACGCCGGAGTGGTGGACGTCGGTGACGGTCTCGCTGTGACGTTCAAGGTCGAGAGCCACAACCACCCGAGCTTCGTCGAGCCGTACCAGGGTGCGGCCACGGGCGTCGGTGGCATCGTCCGCGACATCCTGACGATGGGCGCCCGCCCGATCGCGGTGATGGACCCGCTGCGCTTCGGCGCGGCCGACCACCCCGACACGGCCCGGGTGCTGCCTGGCATCGTCGCGGGCGTCGGTGGCTACGGGAACTGTCTCGGGCTGCCGAACATCGGTGGCGAGGTCGTCTTCGACCCGTCCTACCAGGGCAACCCGCTGGTCAACGCGCTCTGCGTCGGTGTCATGCCGCACGACCGCATCCAGCTGTCGGCTGCGAAGGGTGTCGGCAACGTCGTCGTGCTGCTCGGCGCGAAGACCGGCCGGGACGGCATCGGCGGTGTGTCGGTGCTGGCCAGTGCCACGTTCGACGAGGGCTCGGAGACCCGGCGCCCCGCGGTGCAGGTCGGCGACCCGTTCGCGGAGAAGCTGCTGATCGAATCCTGCATCGAGATGTTCGACCGCAAGCTGGTCGTCGGCATCCAGGACCTCGGCGGCGCGGGCCTGACCTGCGCCACCACCGAGACCGCGGCGGCCGGCAAGGTCGGCATGCACGTCTGGCTCGAGCGGGTTCCGCTGCGCGAGGCGTCGATGGAGCCGCAGGAGATCCTCGCCAGCGAGTCGCAGGAGCGCATGCTCGCGATCGTCGAGCCGTCGAAGCTCGACGAGGTGCTCGCGCTCGCCGCCAAGTGGGGCGTGCTCGCCACCGCGATCGGTGAGGTCGTCGAGGGTGACCGTCTGGTGATCACGTGGCACGACGAGGTCGTGGTCGACGTTCCGCCACGCTCCCTGTCCGACGAGGGGCCGGTGTACGACCGCCCGATCGCGCAGCCCGCCGACTTCGAGCTGGTGCGCGCCGACCGGGCCGAGACGCTGCCTCGGCCGCAGAGCGGTGACGAGTTGCGCGACACGCTGCTGAAGCTCGTCGCGAGCCCGAACCTGGCCGACAAGACGTGGGTCACCGAGCAGTACGACCGGTACGTCCAGGGCAACACCGTGCTGGCGCAGCCCGAGGACGCCGGTGTGATCCGGCTCGACGAGGAGAGCGGGCGCGGCATCGCGCTGGCCACCGACGGCAACGGCCGGTACGCCAAGCTCGACCCGTACGCCGGGGCGCAGCTCGCGCTGGCCGAGGCGTACCGGAACGTGGCGACGACCGGGGCCGCGCCGCTGGCGGTCACGAACTGCCTCAACTTCGGTAGCCCGGAGGACCCGGGTGTGATGTGGCAGTTCCAGCAGGCCGTGACCGGTCTGGCGGACGGCTGCGCGACGCTCGGCACGCCGGTCACCGGTGGCAATGTCAGCTTCTACAACCAGACCGGATCGACGGCGATCCACCCGACGCCGGTGATCGGCGTGCTGGGTGTGTTCGACGACGTTTCCCGGCGCACGCCGATCGGTTTCCAGGACGACGGGGAGTCGTTGATCCTGCTCGGGTCGACCGAGGAGGAACTGTCCGGGTCGGAGTGGGCGTGGGCGCTGCACGGTCACCTCGGTGGGGTGCCGCCGCGCGTCGACCTGGCTCGGGAGAAGCTGCTCGGTGAGATTCTGATCGCCGGGTCGCGGGACGGGATGCTGTCGGCTGCGCACGACCTGTCGGACGGTGGGTTGGCGCAGGCCTTGACCGAGGCGACGCTGCGGTACGGGGTTGGCGCACGGATCGTGCTGCCGGAAGGTGCTGACCCGTTCGTGTGGCTGTTCTCGGAGTCGGCCGGGCGGGTGTTGGTGTCGGTGCCGCGCACCGAGGAGCTGCGGTTCACGGACATGTGCACGATGCGGTCGCTGCCGTGGGCGCGGGTCGGGGTCGTCGACAAGGTCGGTGGGGCGCTCGAGGTGCAGGGGCAGTTCTCGATCCCGCTCGACGAGTTGCGTTCGGCGTGGACGGGGACGTTGCCGGCGTTGTTCGGCTGAGTCTTTCGCTCTCACGGAACCGGCCGCCGAGGGTTACCTCGGCGGCCGGTTCGTTGTTTTGCTGGTCAGCGTTGCGGCGGGTACTGCTGCTGATCGTTCTGATCCGGCGGGGGCGGCGGGTACTGGCCCTGGGCGGGCGGCCCGCTCATCGGCGGTCCGCTCATCGGCGGGGCCGGGGGCTGGTAGTCCTGCGGGGGGTACTGCGGGTAACCCGCGGGAGGTGAGGGCTGTTGCCACTGCTGCTGGGGCGCCGCGCCGTAGTTCGGGTAGTTCGCCGGCGGCGCGGAGGAGGGATAGCCGTTGTTGTAGCCGGCGTTCTGTCCCGGCGGCGGATAGTTCGGTGACGGGTAGTTCGGTGCCGCGGGGGGCGCCGAGGCGGGGTAAGCCGGGTAGTTCGCGGGCGGCGCTGACGCCGGGTAGTTCGCGGCCGGGGGTGCCGACGCCTGGTAGTTCGCGGCGGGCGGTGCCGAGGCCGGGTAGGACTGCGCCGGCCACTGCGCGGTCGGAGGGCCGGCTGGGGCCGGATAGCCCGGGGGCGGGTAGCCCGGAGGCGGGTAGCCCGGTGGGGCCGACATCGGCCGACCCGGGACGGGCGGGCCGGACATCGGCGGGGCCGACATGGGCCGGCCAGACATCGGGGGACCGGACTCGGGCATCGGCGGGGCCGACATCGGCATGGGTGGCGCGGACATGGGGGGTGCCATGGGCGCGGGGGGAGTGTCCCAGCCGGCGAGGGGCGCGCGGCTGGAGTCGTTGGGGTAGCCGGCGACGCCGTAGTCGGGTGCAGGGGCGCCGTAGGCGGGGCGGGTGCCCCAGCCCTGCTCTGCGCCGGTGCCGACCACGGGTGGGGCGGAGGGCGTTCCGGGGACCTCGGTCGGAAGCGCCGAGGCGTACTGGTCGCCGAGTGGGCCGGCCGCGCGGGTGTACGGCGCACCTGCCCAACCGGCGTCATTCATTGCCGGCCACGCCGTCGTCGGGTCGCTCGGCGCGATCGGCCGGCCGGACACCGAAGCCGCGCCGGACACCGAAGCCGCCCCCGAGACCGGCATCGCGCCCGGCGCGGATGCCGCGCCGGAGACCGGCATGGCGCCGGGCACGGACGCTGCGCCGGAGAAGGAGGCCGGGCCTGAGACGGGTACGCCTGAATACGGGACGCCGGAAGCGGGCGTGCCGGAGGTGGGGGTGGGGTCCACGGTGGG